>NZ_JACHTC010000001.1 GCF_014145635.1 Myroides sp. WP-1 | reverse complement strand
AATGTAACAGAGAAGAAATTCTACCACATCAAAGAAGACGGTACTCAAGAGCTTATCGATTGGGCTGATTTCAATACAACCAACGAAAGCTTCACTTTAGTGAACGATATGTTGACAATTACCGATTCAGATGGAAACACGGTTGAATTAGATGTAACTGAAATAGCTAATAACACGAAGTTTGTGACTGAATTGACAAATAATATGTCGTTGATCACTAATATCGTCAATAAGTTAAAAGGCAAATACGGAAACGTAGTTTACAATGTAACAGAGAAGAAATTCTATCACATCAAAGAAGACGGTACTCAAGAGCTTATCGATTGGGCTGATTTCAATACAACCAACGAAAGCTTCACTTTGGTGAACGATCAATTGACCATCACGGATTCTGATGGTAATACCGTTGCTTTAAACGTAGAAGAAATCGCGAGCAATACGAAGTTCATCACCAAGTTGACAGAAAACGAAACGTTGATTAACAACATCGTCAACAAGTTAGCTGGTAAATACGGAAACGTAGTTTACAATGTAACAGAGAAGAAATTCTACCACATCAAAACAGACGGAACTCAAGAAGAGATCGATTGGACAGATTTCAATACAACCAACGAAAGCTTCACTTTGGTGAATGATCAATTGACCATCACGGATTCTGATGGTAATACCGTTGCTTTAAACGTAGAAGAAATCGCGAGCAATACGAAGTTCATCACCAAGTTGACAGAAAACGAAACGTTGATTAACAACATCGTCAACAAGTTAGCTGGTAAATACGGAAACGTAGTTTACAATGTAACAGAGAAGAAATTCTACCACATCAAAACAGACGGCACTCAAGAAGAAATTGATTGGACAGACTTTAATACAACCAACGAAAGCTTCACTTTGGTGAATGATCAGTTGACGATCACGGATTCTGATGGTAATACCGTTGCTTTAAACGTAGAAGAAATCGCGAGCAATACGAAGTTCATCACCAAGTTAACAGAAAACGAAACGTTGATTAACAACATCGTTAATAAGTTAGCTGGTAAATATGGTAACGTCGTTTATAATGTGACAGAGAAGAAATTCTACCACATCAAAACAGACGGAACTCAAGAAGAGATCGATTGGACAGATTTCAATACAACCAACGAAAGCTTCACTTTAGTGAACGATCAGTTGACCATCACGGATTCTGATGGAAACACCGTTGCCTTAAACGTAGAAGAAATCGCGAGCAATACGAAGTTCATCACTAAGTTGACAGAAAACGAAACGTTGATTAACAACATCGTTAACAAGTTAGCTGGTAAATACGGAAACGTAGTTTACAATGTAACAGAGAAGAAATTCTACCACATTAAAACTGACGGCACTCAAGAAGAGATCGATTGGACAGACTTTAATACAACCAACGAAAGTTTCACTTTAGTGAACGATCAGTTGACCATCACGGATTCTGATGGTAACACCGTTGCCTTAAACGTAGAAGAAATCGCGAGCAATACGAAGTTCATCACCAAGTTGACTGAAAACGAAAACTTGATCAACAACATCGTTAATAAATTAACGGGTAAATACGGTAACGTCGTTTATAATGTAACAGAGAAGAAATTCTACCACATTAAAACAGACGGCACTCAAGAAGAGATCGATTGGACAGATTTCAATACAACCAACGAAAGCTTCACTTTAGTGAACGATCAGTTGACGATTACGGATTCTGAAGGTAATACCGTTGCCTTGAACGTAGAAGAAATCGCGAGCAATACGAAGTTCATCACCAAGTTGACTGAAAACGAAAACTTGATCAACAACATCGTTAATAAATTAACGGGTAAATACGGTAACGTTGTTTACAATGTAACAGAGAAGAAATTCTACCACATCAAAACTGACGGCACTCAAGAAGAGATCGATTGGACAGACTTTAATACAACCAACGAAAGCTTCACTTTAGTGAACGATCAGTTGACGATCACAGATTCTGATGGTAACACCGTTGCCTTGAACGTAGAAGAAATCGCGAGCAATACGAAGTTCATCACTAAGTTGACAGAAAACGAAACGTTGATTAACAACATCGTCAACAAGTTAGCTGGTAAATACGGAAACGTTTTCTATAATGTAACAGATAAGAAATTCTACCACATTAAAACTGACGGAACCAAAGAAGAGATCGATTGGACAGATTTCAATACAACCAACGAAAGCTTCACTTTGGTGAACGATCAGTTGACGATTACAGATTCTGAGGGTAATACCGTTGCTTTAAACGTAGAAGAAATCGCGAGCAATACGAAGTTCATCACCAAGTTGACAGAAAACGAAACGTTGATCAACAACATCGTTAATAAGTTAGCTGGTAAATACGGAAACGTTTTCTATAATGTAACAGATAAGAAATTCTACCACATTAAAACAGACGGAACCAAAGAAGAGATCGATTGGACAGACTTTAATACAACCAACGAAAGCTTCACTTTGGTGAACGATCAGTTGACGATTACGGATTCTGAGGGTAATACCGTTGCCTTGAATGTAGAAGAGATTGCTAGTAATCAAAAGTTTATTACTGAGATGATTAGTCAATTGGATGGAAAGTATGGTAATATGGTTTACAATTCAACCTCACAAAAATACTTTTACATTAAAACAGACGGCACATTAGAGGAGCTTAATATTGGTGTTACGGCAGATTTAGCAGGTGATGTTACAGGTCCAATTGGCACAACCCATTTAGCTAAAATTCAAGGAAACCCTGTATCAGCTGCAACAGTTACCAATGGGCAAGCCCTTGTATTTGATGGCACATCATGGGTGCCAGGTACGCCAGATGTAGATGCAACTAAAGTTACGGATGGGAAAAACCTAGGATCAGATGCTTCAATCACGGTTACTGACGGAACAGCTGCTTTGTTGAAAGAATCAACAATTAAAGTAGCAGATGGAGGAATCACAACAACTCATATTAAAAATGGAACGATTCTTCCTGAAGATTTAGCTGCCTCACCTGCTGCTAACCAAGTGTTAGTGACAGATGGAAATAATGTACCAGGATGGGCTAACCCTTCTGTACTATCTACATCTCCTTGGTTGGTTCAAGGGTCAACAACGATCGCAACATTGAATACCCAAAATATTTTCCAAATGGGTACGATAGCGATCGGGGCGAATGAAATTCCTAGTACAGAACCAACAGCAAAATTATATGTTGCTGGAGACGTAGTAACAACAGGAAAGTATTTCACAACCAATGCAGTATATGCGGATTATGTATTTGAAAAATACTTTACTGGAAGTTCAGATATCAAATTGACCTATGAGTTTAATAGCTTGAAGGACATTGCCAACTTTGTCAAAGAAAATCATCACTTACCAGGTGTAACTCCAATTGGAGATTTGGCTAAAAATGACAAAGGTTATGGATTTGACTTAACCAATTTATCTGTTGAATTATTAGAAAAAGTAGAAGAATTATTCTTGCATACGATTGAACAACAAAATCAAATTGATCAATTGAAACAAGAACAAGAAGCTGTTGCAAAACGTTTAGAGCTTATAGAAAAACTAATGGAAAAGAAATAATCAACTAGAGTAATTAACTTCTTCCTGAAAAGCAATTTTCAGGAAGAATTAAATGTAACAGCTATATGAAAAAACTATATATACTACTGATTCTTCTCAGTTCTATGTTGGTTAAAGGACAAACGCCTGGAGGAGTTCAAGGAGTAACCATTGAGTATTGGTTATCTGCGGATGAAGTATTACTGAACAACCAAGTGAATGACGGGGCTAGTATTTCAAATTGGATGGATAAATCTATCAATGCTAGGCACTTTTATAATTCAACAGGATTTACACCGAGATATATTAAATCTGCCATGAACTATCACGCGGCAGTAGAGTTTTACAATGATGAAGAAACAGCTGAGACGGATAGTAGAAGGAGAAAGCTAGAATCTATCAGTACATATCAAGTAGATCCCAACCGATCTTATTATGTGATATGGATTTCTCGTTTGGAAAATGATTCATTCTCTGGGTCTTTAAAATATGCTCCCGTATTTACGGTCAATAGTGCATCAAGTGGAGACAACTATGGATGGATTGCAGGTACTGGAAATGATGCCCAAAAATTGTGGCATGAAACAAGAGGAGGTTCATATACCCATAGCCATTTAGGTAAAGCCTATGGAATTGGAATTGCTGTAATGCCAAATAAAACTGGATCTTCAGCACTCACACAAAGTCAATACTTAAATGGATTAGCCAGTACAACAACTATGGCAGCTCGTGCTATGGCATCCACAGCAACTAAAAGTATTATTGGAGGTACAGACCCTGGATCTTCTAACACGTATTACTATTACGGAGAAGTGATGGAAGTTGTGGTTTTATCTCGTCCTGCTGGAACAACAGGTGTTAGTTTAAGTGCAGATGAGTTAAGAAAAATCAATACACATTTCGCTATTAAATACGGAGTGAGTTTAGATCCGTCTACGCCAAACTACATCTTATCTGATGGAACATTAATTTACAGTGGAATTCAACAAGGTTATACCCTTTACAACAAAGATATATTTGGTATAGCAAGAGATGATGCCAGTGGATTGCTTCAAAAGCAAGCCATGAGTGCAGATGATCCTGCTCTTTCCATTTCACTTGGGGAATTTAAAGAAACGAACAAAGAGAACCAGTCTGCTTTAACAGATAAACACGCATTAATTCTCGGAGCGAATGGGTTAACAGGAACGCAATCTTATAGCCATGATACAGGAACAAGTTTCGTGAACTATACGTTGCAAACCCATACAGATCCCGTTACGGGTGTTGTTAAACAAGAGAAGTTGACTACTTTGTTCAACTACAAATTACGAGCAAAAACAACAGGACAAACTTCTTTTACTGTTAATGCGAGGATAGGAATTGGTACCTGGTTACTAGTGAGTAATACCCCTGATTTTACGCCAAGTCAAACGCGTATTTACAAAAGCATTGACGGAGAAATCAAAGATGTTGTAATTAACGATGGAGACTATATTGGTTTTACATCTGAATTTGTAGCGCCAGGTGGGGTAACTAACGGATTGAGAATGTGGCTAAATGCTTCTCAAAGACAAACTTTGACGGTGAGTAGTGGAGAAATCATGAACTGGACCGATTATTCAGGAATTGGAACAACCTACCGCAAGAAAGTATCTAACAATTCGGCGCCTCAGTATGTAGAACAAGACGAAAGAACTAATTATCACCCAACACCTTTATTTAGAGGTGAAAAAGATTATTTAATAACAGACAAAGCCGCTATGTCTAAGGCAATACCAGATGATGTAGCCTTTTATGCAGTAGTCAATCACAATTTTGCTACTTCAAGATCTTATTTTATTGGTTTTGGTCAACAATCTCCAGGAACCAATGCCCGACGACCTGCATTTGGAGTATATCGAGGAAGTTCCAATAATATTGACGGATTAGGACGTATTGGATCGACAGGATTGAGTAATAGTCCGAGTCGCTTATTTAATACCGGAGCAACAACAATTGCAGGGTACCATTGGAAAGTTGGTACAGGAGTAACCTTTGAATTTGATGGTGGCCACTCTGAATTTGTTACCCATAAATACAACAACGTATTGATGAATGGTCCTGGGATGTTAGGGTTGGGAAGTTCTTCTAGTTCCTACTATTTACAAGGAGTAATGCCTGAAGTAATTCTTTATGAAGGCATACTTACAGCGAATGAAAAAGAGCGAATTAACTCTTATCTAGGGTTGAAATATGCAATTACCATTAAACTAGGTACAGCAGGAAGTCCTAATTTCAATTACCTCTTATCAGATAATACGTCAGTATGGAATGGAAATGCTACAGCAAATCGAAATTTTCACCACAATGTGGCGGGAGTAGTTCGAGATGACAATGCAGATTTATATAACCATCAAGCAAAATCGACCGATTTAGGCGCTATTGTTCACATGGGTGTAGGTACAAAAATTGGGTTAGATCCAGTACTTGGAAATATCATTCACGATAAATCAGCACTTGTTTGGGGACATAATGCTGGTGCTTTGACGCGTTATTCCTTTGCAGGAAATCAACAAATTTGTGGAGAAATGGATTCTCGTCTGAGTGGTAGAATATGGATGGTTGAAAATACAAATTTTGACCAAAGTATTTTAGTCCGTGCAGCAACAAATGATTTTCCATACAATGGATCGAATTGGCAAGTGTTTTTACTTGTAGCGGATTCCCCAACGAAATTGACCAATAATCAATGGGATCGCGTAGTTCCGATGGACTTCCTATATGAAGGACATCAAGTCAATTACAAATTTCCGAAAGATCAAAAAATGTATTTCACTTTTGCAGCCAAAGCACTACCTGGAATCTGTGAATCTTGTGATTTTGAAGGAGTAAAAAAACTAGAATTTACAAAAAACAATTGGGCAAAAGGAGCAACTTCTAATACATATAATTTAGGAGATGGATTTACAGCTGATGTAAAAGTAACAATTGAATCACCAGCAACTTTGAGAAGTCGCTATCCACGTCCATCTTCACTGAAATCACTTCGTGAATACAGACGTAGAGGAGTGGGAGACAATGCTATGGTGACAGAAGTAACCCTTAAACAAGGTGCTTCTTTACGTGCGGCAGCAACCTCTTTTGAGATTTTTGAAATTGATCGTTATGGAGGGCGTTTTTCTGATGTAGAAGTGTACGGTGTTTGTGGTAATGGTGTCGTTATGCCAAATCTTAGCTATACGGCGAAGAAGAGTTCGTATAAAATTGCGGGTAATAAAGCCAAAGGATATACCTCTTCTAGTTATGCCTCACCTAAAGGGAGAATGTATGTAGAATTTGATGTGCCGGTAGAGAAAATTTACGTTGTACATAAATTCACAGGTAGAAACGGTTCTGGAACAATGCGAATTGGAATAGGTCCTATGGAATTCTATTGCTTACCGCCAACACCAACACCAAATGAGGAAGGATTAATTTTTACCAAACAAGGACCACCAGAAATGTTATTGTGTGAAGAAGCTGTATATACCTTCCGTATCAGCAATACAAACTGTGCGCCTTATCAAGTGAATTTCTCTGATGTATTACCTGTAGGAATGCAATGGGTAGGTGAATCTTTAGCTGTTGAGGAAGAAGCTGTTGCTCAGGCAACAATAAACAACTATGAACATGGACGTACTTTGGATATCCAAAATTTAATCGTACCAGGAACATCAACGCTGACGTTTAGAGCTAGAGCTATTTTTGATCGAGATGCCCAACCAGGCACCTATGAAAATCGTGGAAAACTAAGCTATCAGCCATTAACAGGAACGCCAAGAACCATAGAATTACTAAGTTGTGATCGCCTATTAGTTGGGTGTGAACCAACCAGAACAATCGCAACGGGTGATCCTTCAGTAAGGCCTTTACCAATTGAAGTGGTGAGCACAACTGCAGATAAAGGATGTTATAGCGAAAATGATGTGGTAACTGTATTCATAAAAGTAAAAAATTCAAATGCCTTCAACGTAGAGGATATGTTGTTTGAATTGGACTACAATGAAGAGTTTAGTTATGTCAATAATTCATTAACCTCTTCGACGATAAGCTTAGGAGGATCTGTTTTAGTGGATACCGCTGAAGCAGGAAGTATCTTGATTGAAGATTTTATTTTACCACCAGGAGAACATACAATTTCGTTTAAGATAAAAGCGCCAACAGAAGCCAATCTCGTTATGGTCGATGTTGATCCATTGGATCCTTCACAAGGACAAATTGAAACACCGTTGTTTATCGATTTTGATTTAATCAACGAATCGGATGACGCCTGTCTGAATGCAATTACCTCAAATACCTATGGTTCATTGGAAATGGATTACTGTGTAGTTTGTTACTATGATCCTGTGATAGGTGATAATGGAGATATCCTAGACTCAGCAGGTTACTTGGCTATAACAACATTGAATAGACCTGATAAAAGCTGGATTCCAACAAGAGGCAATGCTTTTATTGTGTTAGAGTCTAAAACAAAAGGATTGGTGATTTCGCGTTTAACCACAACGCAAATCATGCAGTTATCGCCAGTAGCAGGAATGTTGGTTTACGATACAACAATGCACTGTCTTAAAATGTTTAACGGTATAACTTGGGGCTGTTTAGACCAAGGTTGTGTGGATGAATAGTTAATCAAAGTGGAAGAAAGGCAGTATTAACTTGTCTTTTTTTCACTACCTTAAAATGAAATTGCTATGGTTAATATAAAATATAAAAGCATATTAGGATTGGGATGTTGCTTGATCTTGGGAATGGGAACAGCTTTAGGACAAACAGCTGTAGGTAAAAAAACGGTAGAGAACGAAACCGTGATCCTCGATTTTAAAGAAGGTGACAAAAGAGGAATTATCTTACCCTGGATCCTTGAAGAAAATCAGGTAGACTCTCCCGTTGGAGGTACACTAATTTTTGATTCAAAAGATAAAAAAGTCAAATACTATAAAGAGGGAACAAATCCTGGTTGGGTGGACTTATCTATTCACGAAGGACAGGTTGACCTGAGTATACAACAAGCCTATGCTGAAAATACAGCGATAACACCAACAGTAATTGGAAGTCGAACATCAGCAGCAAAAGGTGTTTTAGTGCTTGAAACTACCACAAAAGCTATGGTTTTACCTAGAATGGAAAGTCCTCATTTAAATCTTTTGAGCCCACAGGCGGGTACTATGGTTTTCGATACGGTGTCAAAAATGCTATGTATTTTTAATGGAAATGAATGGTCTTTTTGGAAAGTTAATTAATTTTTGAAAAAATTATAAAAAAAAATAGCGTAAATTACGTTAAAAATATAGGTAAAAAATCATACAATGAAAAAGATAACATATAGTATAAGTCTAGCTGTCAGTTTTTTGGGCTGTGTCGTGCACGCCCAGAATGGTGAACAAAATATCGTTGTCAATACAGGAGTCATGTTTGTCGCCCCTAATGAAACGATTGCAACACATTTTGATTTTTCCAATACCGAAAATGGGAAGGTAGTCAATGATGGTACAGTCCTTTTTTTCCAAAACTTTAATAACGATGGGCAATTTAGCTTTAGTAAACAAGGAAAAAATGCGAAGAGCAGTACGGTTGTTTTTCGTCGACATAATCAGGATGAAGGAATACAAGTAATAAGTGGAAACGCTATTACTGAATTTTTTGATCTTGAACTAAGTAGTAAAACTCCAGTTGTTGCTTTTGATTTGAAAAATAATATGGATGTTTACGGGACTCTTAACTTTGATGAGGGAATTCTAAAAATAGATGAATCTATTAATCCTATTCACAAATCATCATACGGAATGTTGACGTTCCAGCAGGGCGCTCAAGCCTTCAACACTAGTGATCGCTCTCATGCTGAGGGTAAAGTTGAAAAAATAGGAAAAGAATACTTTGAATACCCAATTGGAGATGAAACTTATTTTAGAGCAGCAAGTATTGGAGCTCCACAAGATATTCTTGATGCCATAGTTGCTGAGTATAAACTAAAAGATACACCTTTTTTTGCCGAACGTGAAAACAAGACCGGAGTAGTAAAAGAAGTAAATACCAATGAATATTGGAAACTAGAAGGAAATTTAAAGCAAGACGAAACTGTTATTTTGAGTTTAACATGGGATGAACGCACAACGTTATCTGCCATGATGACTAATCCCGAAAGTGATCTTCACATTATTCGTTGGGATGAAAAACAACAGCTTTGGGTTGATGAAGGAGGTGTAGTAGACATGTCTACTCGTACAGTAACAACACCTACAAAAATAAAAGACTTTGGCTACTTCACTTTGGGAACTGTAAAAGAAGATTTGATTCTCGATGGCGATGTTGTGATCTATAACTTAGTGACACCTGATGGTGATGGTAAAAATGATTATTTCATTATTGACAATATAGCGAAATACCCTAATAATCGCGTTGAAATATACAACCGTTGGGGAGTAAAAGTGTTTGAAACAACCAATTACGATGCTTTAGGTGATGGAAGTACAAATGTATTTAGAGGATATTCAGAAGGAAAAATTACAGTAGATCGCAAGAAAAAGTTGCCTAGTGGTACATACTATTACATCCTGACCTATGAGTATAAAGATGCTAATGGAAGTCGCATGATCAAAAAAGCAGCTAATTTACATTTAGAGACCAATTAAATCAGAAGCAAATGAGACTAAAAAAATCAACACGAAATGTATGGCTTGTGAGCTTAGGTTTGTTGGGCATCACGCAAACTTATGGTCAACAAGATCCACAATATACCCAGTACATGTATAACCATTCTAATATAAATCCTGCTTACGCTGGGAGTAGAGAAGGAGTACATATCTTTGGATTATATCGCACACAATGGGTGGGATTAGAAGGAGCACCTAAAACAGCAACGCTCTCGGTCAATACTCCATTAGGTGAATCAGGACTCGGTTTAGGTGTAAATTTCACCAATGACCATTTAGGGGTGATGGATGACAATACGTTATCAGTAGATTTATCCTATGCCATTGACTTAAACTATCGCTACAAATTGGCCTTTGGATTAAAAGGATCTGCCAATCTACTGGATGTCAATTACAGTAAATTAAATATTTACAATCCAACGGATCCTGTGTCAGCCGATGATATAAAAAATGAGTTTACACCTAATATAGGCGCTGGATTGTTTTTGTATTCAGATAAAGCCTATGTCGGATTGTCAGCGCCTAATCTATTAACAAGAACGCGTTATGATGATAATGACGTTCAAACACTTCGTCAAAAAATGCACTTGTATTTAACAGGTGGTTATGTATTTGACTTGAATCCAAACCTGAAATTTAAACCTGCTACAATGATTAAAATGGAGCAAGGTTCTCCTTTGCAAGTAGATGTTAGTGCCAACTTCATTTTCCTCGACAAGTTCACCTTAGGGGCAGCTTATCGTTGGGATGCTTCAGTCAGTGCATTGGCAGGCTTCCAGGTATCGGAAAATATTTTTGTAGGATATAGTTATGATGCAGAAACAAGTAAGTTAGCCCGTTACAATTCAGGCTCACATGAAATCTTTCTGCGCTTTAGTTTGTTTAATAGCTTCAAACGCGTTGCTGCGCCGAGGTTCTTCTAAAAATCAGCATTATGGTGAAACAAATGATAAAAATAGGTGTACTCACACTAATTCTAGGTGTGGTTAATCTAGGATATGGCCAAATTAGAAAAGAGAAACAAGCCGATAAAAGTTTTGATCAAACTGCATACATCAATGCTATTGAAATTTATGAGCGTATGGCCGAAAATGGCTATGTCAATAGTTCGGTGTTGCAAAATCTTGCTGATGCTTATTACTTCAATGGCAAACTAGTCGAAGCAAATAAATGGTATACAGAACTTTTCGAAGGAAAGTATGACAACAAAAATTTGGCGCAATTGCCCTCTGAATACTACTATCGATACAGTCAAACACTTAGAGCAGTTCAAAATTATGAGAAATCGCAAGAATTGATGAATCAATTTGCACTTCTTGAAAAAGAAGATGGAAGAGTAATGGAATACAATAAAGACAGAACTTATCTGTCTGCGATTGAAAATCTTTCCAATCGCTATGATATTCGATTGCTTAATATCAATAGCGACTATTCAGATTATGGAGCAACGATACTGGGAAGTAAGCTTGTGTTTACTTCCGCTAGGGAGACTCCGCAACAAAATAAAAATAAAATTCACTCGTGGACCAATGAAAGTTATACGCGTTTGTATACTTCTGTTATTGATAAAAATGGACTCGCTGCACCAGAGCGTTTTCCTTTAGGTGATGATGTCTATGTCAATGATGCTACGGCCGTTTTTACAAAAGATGGTAAAAGCATGTTCTTTACTAGAAACAATAGTAAACCTAGTGGAAAAAGCAAACAAAATAAAGCACACAACTCTTCGCTAAAAATATATAAGGCTGTTAAACAAGCGGATGGGTCGTGGGGACAAGTAGAGGAATTGCCGATCAATTCGGATAATTTCAATACTGCCCATCCTGCTTTAACACCGGATGAAAAATGGCTGTATTTTGCCTCTGATCGAAAGGGAACCATTGGCCAATCTGATCTATATCGTGTAGCCTTGTTTAACAATGGCGGGTATGGAGTAGTAGAGAATTTAGGAAAAACAATCAATACAGAAGGTAGAGAAAGCTTTCCCTTTATCTCCACTGACAACAAATTATATTTTGCTTCTGACGGACATCCTGGGTTAGGAGGAATGGATGTTTTTGTTTCTCAACTGTTTCCCAATGGAAGCTTTGGTCCCGTAATCAATATGGGAGAACCTATTAATAGTAGTATGGATGATTTTGCATTCTTCTATGATATCGAAGAGAAAAAAGGATTTATCAGTTCAAATCGAGCAAGTGATAAAGGCACTGATAATATCTACTTATTCGCACCGACCCAATGCAAACAAACATTTGAAGGAAAAGTATACGATTTAGATACCAACGAAATTTTGGCTGATGCGAGTATTGTAATCTCTGATGCATTATATCAGCACAGCGACACAATTCGAACGAATAACAAAGGAGAATATCGCATTGTAGATTTAGAATGCGGTGTGAAGTATCGTATTAAGGCAGAAAAACCAACATACAACACTGTAGAAATTGCCTTTACAATAAAAGAAGAAACAGGTGCTAAAAAAGTCGATATAGGATTAGAACGCACAGAAAAACCATTGCAAGTTAATGACGATCTATTCAAGCGACTACAACTGCAACCGATTTATTTTGATTTTGATCAGGCTATTATTCGAAGAGATGCTGCCATTGAACTAATGAAAATTGTAGAAGTAATGCGTGCCTATCCAACAATGAAAATTGATGTTCGCTCGCATACAGATAGTAGAGGAAATGACCAATATAACTTAAGTTTATCCGACCGTCGTGTTCAAGCAACGATCAAATGGATGAATGAACAGGGAATTGAACGTAGTCGATTAACAGGACAAGGTTATGGTGAAACACAATTACTCAATCACTGTAGTAATGGTATTCGTTGTTCAGAAACAGAACACCAAGTTAATAGACGAAGTGAGTTTATTATTGTGGAGATGTAGCAAATACAACTAACCTATAGTCGTGACAAAAATCTTTTTAAAATCTATTTTAAGAAGAAAGAGATTCAGCTGTTCTCCCCTTAGAACAGCTGAATTATTTTTTTATAGAAATGCGATGAAGCAACGATAGCTACGTGTTTCTATTGAATTGCACTATAAAAAGTCAAAAAAAGTGGCGTATATACAATTTTTAAAAATAGGTTTAAAATATTTATTTATCTTAAAAATAAATTTAAAAAACATTTTATTAGCTTTTATTTAAAATATTTTTATTAAATTTATGTAAAAAATTGCTATAAAATGAAAAATAACACATTTGATAATTATGCGTTGTTTGACAATTACGGAAACAAACACGATTTTATGCTTATGGAAATTGATCAACTGCTTCAGTTGGGAAATTCTTACACAGAAGCGTTGAGTAAGCAAGACTTTTTGAAAGTGATTTACATTACAGAAGGTGAGGGAGTTTATTATGCCGACTTAGAAGCATTCGAAGTGAAAAAAGGAGATATCTGCTTTGTTCGCAATTTTCAAGAACATCGCTGGAGTTTTAATCGAAACGTTAAAGGTTATGTCATTAATTTTACTTCCGCCTTTCTAACCAAGTTTATTGCCAACCATCAATTCATTCAAGATTTGTCGTTCTTTAATCGATTTACAGCTCATAATATCCAAGAGCACAATAGTTCTGGCTATCGAATTGATCATGCCATTCAGAATATAGTACATGAATTAAAAATTGAAATAAATAGAGATATTAATTTGATTCGTATTTACTTACTTGAGATATTATTAATCTGTAAGAGAAAAATTGATCGTAAAAACGAAGTAAAGAATGAAAGTGTCAATTCTAACATCTTAATAGATCAATTTGAACAGTTAATCGAAAACCATTTCTATGAATATAAGTTTCCGAAAGAATATGCAAAATACTTATTAGTTACGCCAAATTACTTAAACAGCATTTGCCGTAAAATGAGAGGAAAGTCGGCTGGCGACTTGATTCGAGATCGAATTCTTCTAGAGAGTAAACGCTTGCTGATCACTACTAATTTATCTGCAAGCGAGATTGCTTTTCGCTTAAACTTTAAAGATAGCTCATACTTTACGCGTTTCTTTAAAAAATACTTGCACGTTACTCCAGATGAGTATAGACGTAATTTGTAAAAAAGTAGGATAATTGACTTGTTCGCTTATACAATATTACGCGCCTAAAAAATCAGTAATAATTTCTTGCATTTCTTCAATAGAAACAACTTGTGTATCTGGATGTTGCTTAAGCCAGGCAGCATTTAGTTCAGTTAAGTCCTCTGTTGGGAAATTTTTGTCCTCTAATAGTTTAGCGGTTTCCTGTCCTTTGTCTAAAGGTTGTTGCAAGAACTTTCCAAGCTTAATCTTGCTAAAAAGCTTCATTTGACGCATTTGTTTCTCAAAGTAAGCCAAATGTTCAGCAGCTTCCATAGCTGATAACCCAGCCTGAATAATTTCAATTAAATCTAAATCCCATTGTGTCTTGTGGATGAAAGAAGCAAGTCCCTCATTTTGCACTGTATTATAGTAGTAATCCACACAATAACTGGCAAAAGCATCCGGGTGTAATTCATCATCACCTACTTCAGCATGGCGCAAGTAATTAACTACAGAAATATTAGAATGCACAACCGATAAAGCAGTAGCACTAGCTATTGCATCAGTAGACAACAAAATAGAGGGGAATTCTCTCATCATTATGACTTAATTAAAAAGCAAAGGTAATTTAATTGAAAGGCAAATCATAGCTTCCCTGCTTTATTTTACTTGTCTTTTAAAGGTGGATGTCTAATAAAAATTTCGTTTTTTTATGATAAAAAAAGGATAAATTAGCAAATAAGAGATAACTTTGGCTGTTTAAAAGAGTTAAAAATTCAAATAAAAGTACAGATGAGAAAGCTTATCTTCCTGATTTTCACAGGGGTATTCACGTCATTTTGTTATGCTCAAGAGAGTAGAGAATACCAAGATTTTGATGATGAAGTAGAGGAAATAAATAAAAAAAGATCTTATTTCGGATTTGTAGGAGGATATAATCACACCAGAATCAGCAAAGAAAATAGCGCAAGACAAAAAGGAGGTTTTTATACAGGAGTTACATTTGAACGTTTTTTGGAAGAGAAAGTGTCATATCAACTTGATTTGATTTATACTCAAAGAGGTGTTCGATTGAAAGATCATGGGACACTTTTTAATCCAAGACAGAATGACCGCATTAGTATGAACTATCTTGCTTTATCCTATATCGGTAAAGTCTACCTCGATAAGTTATACCTTCAAGGTGGAATGCAAGGAGCTTTACTTGTGGCAGCAACAGACGAAGTAAATGGAATAAAAACTTCGCGTTGGGGAGATTCAAGTCCTTATGACTTTGGTCTACTTTTAGGTGGTGGATTTCAACTATCACCAAATTTTTACTTCGATCTGCGAGGGTACTTTGGATTAGTTAGCATTCACAACGAAGAATTAGAACTAAGAGAACAATACAACTATAATGTGAGTTTTGGATTAGGTTTTAAATTTTAAAAATGCAAACAAAATAAAAGATTGTATGTGATTTTTAAATTTTGTTTTTATTATGATAATATTTTGTTTTTCTTATAGTTAAAGTTTTATTTTTTTATTGTTAATTAAAGTGAAATTTAAAAAGTAGATAAAAATAATCTATTTTTGCTGGTAAATTAATGTATACACCATGAAAAAAATTACACTTACACTTTGTGCTTTATTTATGTCTTTAACAGCTGTTATGGGACAAGAAGCAGGAGTGATTAAAGAAGAAAAATCAACTTCTAAAAATCAATCGTATTTTGGTTTTAAAGCAGGATATAACCGAACTACAATCACAAATGCGGTGGATGTTGTTGGAAAAAGCGGAATGCATATTGGTATAATGGGAGAGTATTTTGTGGCTGACCAAATTTCATTGCAAGGAGAGTTTTTCTATACAACAATGGGAGGTGATATAGAGCCAGTATTTCCGTTTACAACTAGTTCTGGAAAAATAACAATGAATTATTTAGCTATACCTTTTATGTTGAAAGTATACGTAGTTGAGGGATTCAATATTAAAGCTGGTCCTCAATTTGCGTTTGCAGTAAAAACGGAAGGTAAAGTAGATGGTCAGACAGGTGATATAGGCAGTGTTGTAAATAAAGTAGATTTTGGTTTTACTACAGGTATAGGCTATGATTTTCCTTCTGGTGTGTTTTTAGATACACGCGTTTATTTTGGAGCAGTAAATGTGCTAAAGAATACGGAGTCAAATAAAAACTTTGCCTTTAATCTTGGAGCGGGATATAAGTTTTAAAAATAGGAATAAAAAAAAGGGAACGTTCACGTTCCCTTTTTTTTATTATAAATAGCGCAATTAAAGTTTGCGTCTTTTCATTTCAGTTTCAATTAAATCCAACTCGCGATTCGTTTGACCTTTAACTGAAGTGTTCTCTTGAGCACGTCGAATTAAGTATGGAATAACATCGCGAACAGGACCAAATGGCAAGTATTTTGCTACATTGTAATCTGCTTTGGCTAAGTTAAAGCTAATATTGTCACTCATTCCATATAACTGACCAAAGAATAGTCGTTTGTCGTGATGTGCAATTTGGTGTTTCTCCATTAATTCAATAACCAATTTCGAACTATTTTCGTTGTGTGTACCAGCGAATAATGCCATACAATCCATGTTTTCTAGCATAAAAGTAACACCCGCATCATAGTTGATGTCTGTTGCTTTTTTGTCAACACAAATCGGTGATTGATATCCTTTTTCTGCCGCGCGTTCTCTTTCAATTTCCATGTAAGCTCCGCGAACTACTTTCATTCCAATGTGAAATCCTTCTGCTTTAGCAATTACGTGTAAATCTTTTAAGAATTGTAAACGATCCCAACGATACATTTGTGCCGTATTGTAGATCAATGCTTTTTCCTTGTTGTACTTGCGCATCATCTCTAGTACAATAGCATCTGCTGCATCTTGCATCCAGCTGTGTTCTGCGTCAATCAACAATAGTACATCGTGATCATAAGCAAATTTACAAGCCATGTTGAAGCGATAAACAATGCGTTCCCATTCTTTTTCTTCTTCAGCTGTAAAAGGTTTTCCTTCTCCTTTTTTGACAAACATATCAAAACGTCCAAATCCAGTTGGTTTGAAAACAGCAAACGGAATCGCATCCGGTCGTCCTTTCGCCAATTCAATCGTTTTGATTGTCATGTTTAATGCCGCGTCAAATTGCTCCTCGGTCTCTTTTCCCTCTACAGAATAGTCCAACACCGATGCAACTCTACCTTGATTATACATCTTATCAACTACACTTAAACAGTCCTCCTCGTTAATTCCTCCACAAAAATGGTCGAAAACCGTCGAACGGATTAAGCCTGTAACTGGTAAATGGGTTTTAATGGCAAAATTAGCTAATGATGATCCCATTTTTACAAGAACGGGTTTGCTAATCATTTTGAATAAAAAATGAGCTCTCTTCAACTCTTTATTATTCTTAAGTGCGAATGCTACTTCTGTATTGTTAAATAAGTTTTTCATTATTTGGTAATAATAAATGTTAGGCAAATATAGTTACTCTTTTACTTTTAATTCAATTTTTTCTCCTTTACTTTGTGTATAAATAGAAAGTAAATGATAAAAGTAGAAACACCAGATTATCCCATTTATTTTGGCGTTGAGAATTATGCGGTTTTAGGAGCGTATTTGAATGAAAAGCAATATAGTAAACTGCTGATTCTTACCGATTCAACTTGTAATGAGCTGTGTTTACCTCACTTTTTGGCTCATTTACCAACAACAATTCCTTTCGAAATTGTCGAAATTGAACCAGGAGAGCCGGCAAAAAACCTAGCGACCTGTGAGGGAGTTTGGGAAGCAATGCTTGATCTTGGATTGGATAGACATAGTGCCGTGATTACCGTTGGAGGTGGTGTAGTGTCTGATCTTGGTGGATTCGTAGCCTCTGTTTATATGCGCGGAATTGATTGTTTCGTTGTGCCTACTACCTTATTAGCGATGGTGGATGCTTCAGTAGGAGGGAAAACAGGAATTGACTTGCAAGGAGCAAAGAATTGCATAGGCTCTTTTACAATGCCTAAAATGGTGATTATTGATGCGGTATACCTTGAAACGTTAGATCCCCGAGAATTGAAATCAGGGTATGCGGAAATGCTTAAACACGGACTGATCTACGATCTTAGCTATTTTAATCACCTTAAAGATATCGCACAAGTTGATTTTGGTGACATTGAAACGCTGATTTACCACTCTGTTGTAATTAAAAATCAAATAGTACAAGATGATCCAAAAGAAGCAGGAGTGCGCAAAATACTCAACTTTGGACATACTATAGGACATGCAATTGAAAGCTATTATTTGTTAAATCCAATAAAAGAACGTATGTTACACGGAGAAGCCATTGCAATTGGAATGATCATCGAAGCGTATATATCAACTGTTATTTTAGGGTTAAATTCGGTAGTTTATCAAGAAATCAAAGAATCAATTCAATATATTTATGGAAAGGAAATATTTTCCGAAGCGGATGTAGAAGAAATCCTGACGTGGTTGAAGTTTGATAAAAAAAATAGAGCAGGCGAGATTCGAATGGTTTTATTGTCAAATATTGGAGCGGCTTTTTATGATCAGGAAGTGAGTAAGGATTTGATCCTTAAAGGATTTGAAGATTATTTAAAATAGTGATTTTTTTAAATGTCTTTTTAAGATTTGGATTTAATATTTTGTTACATTTGCCCTCGTGAAAATAGATGTTTTATATATTAGATTATGTGTCTCATCTCGGAGAAACATCAAGCGTTTTGTCAGAAAACAAAAGGCTAATTTTGTATATACAATGATTAAATATTTTAAGGAAGCGTTGAATTCTTTTCGTTTTCGACATAAGCTACCCATAGTATTTGCCAATATTAGAGTTTGAAAAGCGGTTTCATTACCGTTTAGATTAAAATAATTAATAACTTTTAAAATTGACTTTTCAAATGAACACAAAATACGTTGATTTAATCAATCAAACTTTTTATTTCCCTCAAGAGGAGTTTAAATTAAACAAAGACAATCTTCAATTTCACAATATTGATTTAATGGGATTGGTTGAAAAATACGGATCTCCACTAAAATTTACTTATCTTCCAAAAATTTCTGACAACATTGCTAAAGCAAAAGGGATGTTCAGAAAAGCAATGGAGAAAAACAAGTACAAAGGAAATTACTACTACTGCTATTGTACAAAAAGCTCGCACTTTTCTTATGTGTTAAATGAAGCTTTTAAAAACGATATTCACGTAGAAACATCTTCTGCATTTGACGTTAATATTGTTGAGAAATTATTGGAAACAGGAAAAATAAACAAAGATACATTTGTTATTTGCAACGGATTCAAGCGTTCTCAATACATTGATAATATTGCAAATCTGATCAATAATAAGCACGAGAAAACGATTCCAATTATCGATAATTACGAAGAGTTGGAATTATTGCAAGATCAGATTGAAAAGAAATTTAAAATTGGTATTCGAATCGCTTCAGAGGAGTCTCCAAAATTTGAATTTTATACCTCTCGTTTAGGGATTGGATACAAGAGTATTTTGCCTTTCTACAGAAAGCAGATTGCAGAAAATCCAAAAGTAGAATTAAAAATGTTACACTTCTTCATTAATACAGGTATTCGTGATACGGCATACTACTGGAATGAGTTGGTGAAATGTTTGAAAGTGTATATCACCTTGAAAAAAGAATGTCCAACGCTTGATAGTTTGAATATTGGCGGTGGATTCCCAATCAAAGATTCTTTGGCTTTTGAATTTGACTATCAATACATGGTAGACGAAATCATCAACCAAATTAAAATTGTTTGTGATGAAGCAGAGGTGGATGTACCTAATATCTTTACAGAGTTCGGTTCTTATACCGTTGGAGAGAGTGGAGGAGCTATTTACGAAATTCTATACCAAAAACAACAAAATGACAGAGAGAAATGGAATATGATTGACTCTTCTTTCATTACAACTTTACCTGATTCTTGGGCTATTAACAAAAGATTTATTATGTTGCCTATTAATCGTTGGAATGATGCTTACGAGCGTATTTTGTTGGGTGGATTAACGTGTGATAGTGATGACTACTACAACTCAGAACAAAACTTGAACGCGATTTATTTGCCAAAATACAATAAAGAAAAACCGTTGTATATTGGTTTCTTTAATACAGGAGCTTATCAAGATACAATTGGAGGGTTTGGCGGAATTCACCACTGTTTGATTCCACAGCCGAAACACATTCTAATTGACAAGGATGAAAACGGAATTATCGCATCTGAATTGTTCTCTGAACAACAAACAGCAGATGAAGTTTTAGAAATATTAGGTTACAACAGAAATAAATAAACAATAAAATTAAAAGATTAATAAAATGAGTAAAGGACCAATTAGTCAGTTTATTGAGCATCAATATAGACACTTTAATGCAGCTGCATTAGTAGATGCTGCAAAAGGATACGAATTGCATTTAGCAGAAGGTGGGAAAATGTTAATCTCTATGGGAGGTGCAATGAGTACTGCTGAATTAGGTATTTCATTAGCTGAAATGATCCGTCAAGATAAAGTTCACTTTATTTCTTGTACAGGGGCTAACCTAGAAGAGGATGTTATGAACTTAGTAGCTCACTCGCACTACAAACGCGTGCCAAACTACAGAGATTTAACGCCTGAGCAAGAAAGAGAATTGTTAGACAATCACTATAACCGTGTAACAGATACATGTATTCCTGAAGAAGAAGCATTCCGTCGTTTACAAAAACACTTAGAAGATGTATGGCATGCTGCTGAAGCGAAAGGAGAACGTTATTTTCCACACGAATTCTTATATCAAGTTGTAAATTCAGGTGTATTGGAGCAATACTATGAAATCGATCCTAAAGATTCTTGGATTGTTGCTGCTGCTGAGAAAAACTTGCCAATCGTAGTTCCAGGATGGGAAGATTCAACTTGTGGTAATATCTTTACTTCGAACGTAATCAAAGGAAAATTAAACGTACATACTGTAAAATCAGGAATTGAGTACATGATCTACTTAACAGAGTGGTACCGTGCTAATTCAGGCGGAAAAGGTGTTGGATTCTTCCAAATTGCAGGAGGTATCTCTGGAGATTTCCCTATCTGTGTTGTGCCAATGATGTATCAAGACTTAGAGTGGGAAGATGTTCCTTTCTGGGCGTACTTCTGTCAGATTTCTGATTCTACTACATCGTATGGATCTTACTCTGGTGCAGTGCCAAACGAGAAGATCACATGGGGTAAATTAGATGTAGATACACCGAAATACGTAATTGAATCAGATGCAACAATTGTGGCTCCATTAGTGTTTGCATACATTTTAGGTCAGTAATGAATAGAAAAAATCTCGATAAAATAATTGGCATTTTATTTGTTAATTAGGATTTAGCTATTACATTTGAAAACGAAATAAAGCAATAAATATAAAATGAAGAGAGTAATTGTTGATTACGCGAAATTAACAAACGAAATTTTGACACTTTTAGTGGAGAAGTTTCCTGATGGTTATGACGATTCAGATATTATTCGTTTTAAAAATATTAAAAACGAAACTGTTGAGGCTGTTGAAGTGAGAACAGAAGACACCATCTATCTAGTTAAAGTAAGTACTAAGTTAGCCGATCGTATCGAGAACTTCGATGACGAAGATGAAGATGATTTTGTAGATCCTGCAGATGATTCATTAGATGCATTGAAGGATTTAGAAATTGCTGACGAAGAAGATTAACAGTTTCTAGTAATATAAAAAAAAGCTATCGCACTGCGATAGCTTTTTTTTTATTGTAATCTGACGAAATAAAAGGCTCTTTTTTAGATTAAGAAAGGGTAAGCTTCAATACAATCATGTCTTTCATTTGTCTTCCATTTTCAAATATAGGTTCAGGATAGTGGTCTAGAAAGAAATTTTTGCGTATTTCGTGACGTACAAATCCATTGCGTTCATAAAAGCGGATTTGAGCATCTCCCGTATCAGATGTTCCTACAAGCAGTGTTTCGTAGTTTTGTTGCTGTGCAAGTTGTTTGATTGCTTTGAGCAAAAAACTGCCAATATGCTGGTTTTGATAAGCTGTGCTGACGGCTATGTTTTTTATTTCTAAACAAGTAGAGCTTTGGGTATAGAGACAGAAAACAGCAAGCTCCTCCTGGTCTTTCCACACGCTGTATACCTGACTGTCATAAAGGTATTGCTCAATTGCTTCTACCGTTTCATCCGCTAATAAAAGCAAATGCATAGGGTATTGTTTGTTTTTTATTTCTTTTATTTCAAGGGATTCAAGTAGCATAAATGATCGATTTTGTCTAGAACAAAAGTACAATCTTTCTTGTATTTAAGAAATTTAAGCCCTAAAAGTGAGAATAGTATAGCATTTGAGGGTGTTCTATCTTTTAATGTAGGAGAGAATAGAAGAATTTATGTAAAATTTGAATATATTTGCAACCATTATAAAAAGACAATAAGTTACTAAAAATATGAAAGCAGGTATTGTAGGATTGCCTAATGTTGGAAAATCAACACTATTCAATTGTTTATCAAACGCTAAAGCGCAAAGTGCTAACTTCCCATTCTGTACAATTGAACCCAATGTTGGAGTTGTAAACGTGCCAGATCCCCGTTTATTAAAATTAGAAGAGTTGGTGAATCCAGAGCGCGTTTTACCAGCGACAGTAGAAATCGTTGATATCGCTGGATTAGTAAAAGGAGCAAGTAAAGGTGAAGGATTGGGTAACCAATTTTTAGGAAATATCCGCGAGTGTAATGCAATCATCCACGTTTTACGTTGTTTTGACAATGATAATATCGTGCACGTTGATGGAAAAGTAAATCCAATTCGCGATAAAGAAACAATCGATATCGAATTGCAGTTGAAAGACTTGGAAACGGTAGAGAAACGTTTAGAAAAAGTAAAAAAAGCAGCTAAAACAGGAAATAAAGAAGCACAAGTAGAAGCAGATTTATTAGATCGTATTAGAGAAACATTGCTAGCTGGAAAATCAGCTCGTATTGTTGAAGCAAAAAATCAAGATGAAGAAGAGCTACTAGAAGCATTCCAATTAATTACAACAAAACCTGTATTGTATGTGTGTAATGTAGATGAAGGAGCAGCGGTTAGCGGAAATGACTACGTAGAACAAGTGAAAGAACTTGTAAAAGACGAAAATGCTGAAGTGATCGTATTAGCTGTTGGAACAGAAGCAGATATCACAGAGCTTGAAACGTTTGAGGAGCGTCAAATGTTCTTGGAAGATTTGGGATTAGAAGAACCAGGGTCGTCAAAATTAATTCGTTCAGCATATAAATTACTAAATCTACAAACGTATTTTACTGCAGGTGTAAAAGAGGTGAGAGCTTGGACTATTAACGTTGGTGATACTGCACCGCAAGCAGCAGGAGTAATTCACTCGGACTTTGAAAAAGGATTCATTCGCGCAGAAGTAATCGCTTACGACGATTATGTGACGTTTGGTTCTGAATCGAAAGTAAAAGAAGCAGGAAAACTAAGAGTTGAAGGAAAAGAATATATCGTAAAAGATGGTGATGTAATGCATTTCCGCTTTAACGTATAAGGATAACAACAAGTAAAACAAAAAAAGAGAGGTCGACAAAAACCTCTCTTTTTTTGTATATTTAAGTTTTGATTGGTTGGAATATGCTAAAAAAAATAGCACACTTTTTCAAAGTGTTTACCTTGTGTTTTTTTACATTTGTTATGATATATGTAGCGGTTTTCTACTTGCTATCTGTGATACCTGTTGTAGGAGACAAGGAGAAGAGTCAACAGACAGAAGACGAGGTAATTATCTTCCTGTCCACAAACGGTGTCCATACCGATTTTGTTGTGCCTGTAGTGAATGACGTGATAGATTGGCGAACTAGATTAGAACTGCCTTCACATCGAGCACAGTGGTTGGCTTTTGGATGGGGTGATCGCGGGTTTTATTTAGATACCCCTACATGGAGTGATTTGAGTTTGACAACCGCCTTACGCGCAATTTCCGGTACAGGTGATTCGGCAATGCACGTAACAGCTTACACTTATTTTGAACAAGGAGAAGATGTCGTTCAATTAACATTGACAAAAGAAGCGTACCTCGCCTTGGTGAACTATATCGATGCCAGTTTTCAAACAGAACAAGAACGCTACAAACCCATTAAAGCGCACAGATATGGTTTGTCAGATGCATTTTATGAAGCTAAAGGGAGTTATAGCTTATTTTATACGTGCAATACTTGGGTGAATCAGGGATTAAAAAGAACAAATCAAAATGCGGCCTTATGGACCTTACATGATCAAGGAATATTTAGGCATTATAAATAGATATGATACAAAGAATACCTTTTAAGAAGATTGGACTTTTATTCAAAAATTCAGTCGTAGACTTTTTAGATGATCGAGCAACTACATTTAGCGCTGCTTTGTCGTACTACACCATTTTTGCATTACCTCCCTTAATTATTTTAATCGTATCTGCTTCGGGATTTTTCTTGGAAGAAAAAGACGTTTCTGCTTTTTTCTATCAGCAAGTAGGTGAGTTGGTAGGGCCTAATACGGCCAAAGAAGTAGAAAATGCAATGAACAACGTTACCATCAATCGGTCAGGGGTATTGCCAACTATTATTGGTGTTGCGATGCTATTGTTTACCGCTTCAGGTGTGTTTGCCGAAATCCAAAGTTCAATTAATTACATCTGGGGGTTTGTGGCTAAACCAGAAAAAAGCATGATTCGCTTATTGAAAAATAGATTGCTTTCTTTTGCCATGATCGGATCAGTTGGGTTTTTATTGCTAGTTAGTTTGTTGATCAATTCACTTGCAAGTATTCTCTTTGAATATTTGACCACTTATTTTGCTGAATCAACCATTTATTTCGTACAAGTGATTAATAATGTTATTGTCTTTTTAATTATTACGCTCTTATTTGTTGTAATTTTCAAGACCTTGCCCAATGGAGTACTTCGATTGAAAGATGCTTTTGTAGGTGCTGCTTTTACTGCAGTATTGTTTATGATTGGTAAATTTGGTATCGGCGTTTATTTGGGAACAACGGCAAAATCTTCCTTATACGGAGCTGCAGGATCTATTATTATTATGTTAGTTTGGGTCTATTATTCAGCGATGATTTTGTATTTTGGAGCTGAATTTACCAAAAATTACGCCTCGCTTTTTGGCAAACGAATTAGACCGGGTGAGTTTTCTTTAGAAATTGATAAAAATGCCATCAAAAAGCTTGAAGAATAGAAAGTTTAACAGGCGAAAAAACGGTATTTACAAATTTTTATCATTTTTATTTTACCTTAAATAGTAGTATTTTAGCACAAATTCCAACAATTTATATGCAGAATCAAAATCAATATACTGAAGACAATATTCGTTCTTTAGATTGGAAAGAACATATCCGTATGCGTCCGGGTATGTATATCGGTAAGCTTGGTGATGGATCGTCTCCTGATGATGGGATTTATATCCTAATCAAAGAGGTAATCGACAATAGTATTGATGAGTTTGTAATGGGCACAGGAAAGACTATTGAAGTTACATTAAAAGACAAAATGATTACCGTACGTGATTTCGGACGTGGTATTCCATTAGGTAAAGTAATCGATGTAGTATCGAAAATGAATACAGGAGGTAAGTATGACTCCAAAGCATTTAAAAAATCAGTTGGTCTAAATGGGGTAGGTACAAAAGCAGTGAATGCCTTGTCTACTTATTTCCGCGTTGTTTCAGTTCGTGATAATCAGCAAAAAGCAGCTGATTTCTCTGCGGGAAACTTAGTAAATGAAGAGGAGTTAATCGAAACAACAAAGCGAAAAGGAACGAAAGTTTCTTTCGTTGCGGATGAGAAAATTTTTAAAAATTACAAGTATCGCAAAGAGTATATTGAGCGTATGCTCAAAAACTACTGTTACCTAAACAAAGGATTAACGATCATTTTCAACGGCGAAAAGTTTTATTCAGAAAATGGATTAAAAGATTTGTTGAATGAAAATATCGATGAAGAAGATCAAGTGTATCCAATCATTCACTTATCTGGGGATGATATTGAGGTGGCAATTACACATAGTAAAACTCAGTATTCAGAAGAGTACTATTCATTTGTTAACGGACAGAATACAACACAAGGCGGAACGCATTTAGGTGCATTTAGAGAAGCCTTAGTTCGTACGTTAAAAGAGTTTTACAACAAAAACTTTGAAGCGTCAGATATTCGTAAATCTATTGTTGCTGCTATTTCAGTAAAGGTAGAAGAACCTGTATTTGAATCGCAAACCAAAACAAAGCTAGGTTCTACTGATATGGGACCGGATTTACCTACCGTACGTACATTTGTCAATGACTTCGTTAAAACGCAATTAGACAATTATTTACACAAGAATCCAGATATTGCTGATGCGTTGTTGCGCAAAATTTTGCAAGCAGAACGCGAGCGAAAAGAATTGTCAGGTATTCGTAAAATTGCCAAAGAGCGCGCAAAGAAAGCGAGCTTGCACAATCGTAAGTTACGCGATTGTCGCGTACACTTGACAGACATCAAGAACCCAAGATATTTAGAGAGTACTCTTTTTATTACAGAGGGAGACTCGGCATCAGGATCGATTACAAAATCTAGAGATGTCAACACTCAAGCTGTATTTAGTTTGCGTGGTAAACCTTTGAACTCGTATGGAATGACTAAAAAAATTGTATACGAAAATGAAGAGTTCAACCTATTGCAAGCTGCTTTAGATATTGAAGAAGATTTTGAAAGCTTGCGCTACAACAATATCGTAATCGCAACCGATGCCGATGTCGATGGAATGCACATCCGACTGCTGTTGATTACTTTCTTCTTACAGTTTTTCCCGGAATTGATTAAAGAAGGGCATTTGTATATTTTACAAACACCGCTTTTCCGTGTGAGAAACAAAAAAGAAACCATCTATTGTTATAGTGATGAAGAGCGCGTAGCAGCGATCGAAAAATTAAAACCTAAACCGGAAATCACGCGATTTAAAGGATTAGGGGAAATTTCACCAGATGAGTTTCAGCATTTCATCGGTGAAAGTATACGCCTTGATCCTGTGATGCTTGATAAATCGATGTCTATCGAAAAAATGTTAGAATTCTATATGGGTAAAAATACACCCGATAGACAGGAATTTATTATCGATAATTTGAAAGTTGAACTTGATGTTGTAGAAGAATAAGCTATGAGTACGGAAGATAATTTGAATGACAATAACCTAAAGGACGATATCCAACCGAATAACCTCGAAAATGGGGATTTTGTAGAAGATCATACTGAATTACAGGAAGAAGAAGAAAAAGAGACGATTACCAAGGTTACAGGAATGTACAAAGAATGGTTTTTGGACTATGCTTCGTATGTAATCCTAGAGCGTGCTGTACCGGCAATTGAAGATGGTTTTAAGCCTGTTCAACGTCGTATTATGCACTCGATGAAAGAGTTAGATGATGGTCGTTACAACAAGGTTGCTAATATTGTGGGGCATACCATGCAATATCACCCACACGGTGATGCGAGTATTGGAGATGCTATGGTGCAATTGGGGCAAAAGGAATTGTTGATCGACATGCAAGGAAACTGGGGGAATATCCTTACTGGTGATGGGGCTGCTGCTTCGCGTTATATCGAAGCCCGCCTGAGTAAGTTTGCCTTGGAAGTGTTGTATTCACCTAAAATTACACATTGGCAGTCTTCTTATGATGGTCGCCGTAATGAACCTATTAATTTACCTGTAAAGTTTCCTTTGTTATTAGCGCAAGGAGCGGAGGGAATTGCGGTAGGGTTGTCAACCAAAGTGTTGCCACACAACTTTTTAGAACTTATCGATGCCTCAATAAAAATATTAAAAGGAAAGCCTTTTACCCTGTTTCCCGATTTTCCAACAGAGGGAATTGCCGATGTTTCCGCCTATAATGATGGATTAAGAGGCGGTCGTGTACGTGTGCGTGCACGAATTTCTCAATTGGATAAGAATACCTTAGTCATTACTCAAATTCCATTTTCAACAACAACGACATCATTGATTGATAGTGTGTTAAAAGCAAATGAGAAAGGGAAACTAAAAATTAGAAAAATTGAAGATAATACCGCAGCGAGTGTTGAAATTCTCATTCACTTGCCTGCAGGAACTTCTCCCGATAAAACGATTGACGCTCTATACGCGTTTACTGCTTGTGAAACATCAATCGCACCGTTGGCTTGTATTATTCAAGACAATAAACCGCTCTTTATTGGCGTTTCGGAAATGCTCAAACGCTCTACACACCAAACAGTTGATTTACTCAAGCAAGAACTTGAAATTGAACTGGGCGAATTAGAAGAAAGATGGCATTTCCTATCGTTAGAACGCATTTTCATTGAAAATAGGATCTATCGTGCTATTGAGGAAGAAGAAACGTGGGAAGGAGTGCTTTCAGCTATTGACGAAGGATTAAAACCCTTTGTAGTTAATCTGAAAAGAGCTGTAACACAAGAAGATATCGTTCGATTGACAGAAATTCGAATCAAGCGTATTTCACGTTTTGATATTGATAAAGCCAATCAACAAATCGAATCACTAGAGGGTGAAATCGAACAAGTAAAATACAACCTTGCCCATCTGGTTGACTTTGCGATTAAATACTTTACGAATTTAAAAGAAAAGTACGGTAAAGGCAAAGAGCGCAAAACTGAATTGAGAAGTTTTGATACGATTGAAGCTACTAAAGTAGTACTGAGAAATACTAAGCTTTATGTAAATAGACAAGAAGGATTCTTTGGTACCTCGCTGCGCAAGGATGAATATGTTTGCGATTGTTCGGATATCGATGATATTATTGTCTTTTTGCGCGACGGTTCTATGGTGATTTCTAAAGTAGAAGAAAAGCGATTTGTCGGTAAAGATATTATTCATATTGATGTATTTGCAAAGAATGACAAGCGCACCATTTACAATTTGATTTACCGCGATGGAAAATCCGGACCTTCTTATATCAAGCGTTTTAATGTGATGAGCATTACACGGGATAAAGTATATGATTTGACACAAGGTAATCCAGGTTCTCAGGTGCTTTATTTTTCTGCCAATCCAAATGGTGAAGCAGAGGTAGTAACCATCTTGTTGCGTCAATTGAGTAATGTGAAGAAGCTAAAATTTGATTTGGATTTTGCAGAATTGCTCATCAAAGGTCGTATCGCTAAAGGAAACTTAGTAACAAAATACGCGATTAAAAAAATTGAACTGAAAGAAAAAGGAATATCTACTTTGCGTCCACGTAAAATTTGGTATGACGATACTGTTAGACGATTAAACGTTGAAGGAAGAGGAGAATTGTTAGGTGAATTTAAACCAGAAGACCGCTTGCTGATTATCACACAAAGTGGTAAGCTGAAAACGGTTATTCCCGAATTGACAACCCATTTCGAGGAAGATATGATCGTCTTGGAAAAATGGAAACCAACAAAACCGATTTCAGCGATTTATTTTGATGGCGAGAAAACAAGATACTATGTGAAGCGATTTATCGTGGAAAATGAAAATAGAGAAGAAATCTTTATTTCAGAACACGAGAATTCAAAATTAGAATTGGTTTCTACGGACTATCGACCAAGAGTAGAGGTTGTTTTTTCTAAGGTTAAAGGAGTTCAGAAAGAAAGTTTAATTGTTGATTTAGAGCAGTTTATAGCTGTTAGGGGAATTAAAGCTTTAGGTAATCAACTGACAACAGATAAAGTAAAACAAATTGATCATTTGGAGTCTTTGCCTTATGAAGAAGAAGTAGAAGAAGCGGAAGAGACAACAGCGTATGAGCTAGAGAATTTACCTGATGTCACTATTGATGAAGATGGACAAAGTAGCCTGTTTTAAGGTAGCTTTTTGATGGATAGGCTCCATTGTATAAACGGTTAAAAGATAAATCAAATTAGATTTGAGAAGATGAAGTGGAAAACATATTTCATTTGTGGTAGCACATTGTTGGGGATGATTGGAACTTCGTATGGACAAACGCCATCGGAGGACCATTTATTCGAAAATACAGTGGTACATTCTTTAACGGAACGATGGGATTTATCCCCAACAAGTAAGAGAAAAACATTTACCATTTCTCCCTATAAACCTATTTATCTTTTGCCTGCAAGATGGAGTAGTAAACCCAACAAACAGCCTTTTAGTTACAGTGAACACATGGGACAGCCTCAATCGGTTGATTACAATAGAGTAGAGGCCCGTTTTCAATTGAGTTTTAAGACTAAAGTAACTGAGGGTTTATTGTTTGGAAAAGGTGATATTTGGTTGGCTTTTACACAAACAGCCAATTGGCAAGTATTTAATGGAGAGGTTTCTAGACCTTTTAGAGAATTGAACTACGAACCAGAAGTTATCTTTAATTATCCTTTGGATCTTGCTATCGGTAATTTCAAATTCAAAATGGCGGGTTTTGCATTAAACCATCAATCTAACGGAAAGAGTGAACCTACTTCAAGAAGTTGGAATCGAGTGATTATGCATGCGGGAATGGAATATAATCAGTGGACTTTTATGCTGAAGCCCTGGATAAGATTATCGGAAAAAAATAAGACGGACGATAATGCGCTCATTACGGAGTATTATGGAAAAGGAGAATTAACGGTGGCTTATGAACACAATGGCCAGGTACTCACTTTTATGACGCGTAATAATATGCGTTTTAATTCTCGATATAAAGGATTTCACGAGTTAACGTATACGTATCCAATTAAGAATAACCTCAAAGCATTTTTCGTTGTCAATAATGGATATGGAGAATCTCTGATTGACTATAATTGGAATCAAACGACAATAGGTATCGGAATTTCCTTAATGGAATGGTACTAAAACACAAACAAAAGGAGAGCTTGATAGCTCTCCTTTTGTTTGTGTTTTAAATCTAAAAGATTACTTTTTTTGTTGCACACTACTAATTATAGCCGATAAAATTACCAGACTATAAGCCCACATCAACCAAGAGCCAAAAGACGCAGCTCTACTGCTTGGCATATTGGGAAAGATATCTTCGAAAAATTGAATAACAAAAGTGTCAATAAGCATACCTGGTAATACCAGTAGAATTCCAGCTGCTGTTTTTTCAAATCCCGATAAATTGAATTTTTTAAATGTAAATAACGAGAGAAGAATCATGGAGGGAATTAGAATAAAATAAAGAAGAGCTAAAACCGTAGAAGATTCTGTGATAAAGAAAAATTGTCCTGCAAAACGGAAAGCTAAAGTAGCTAAGAGCCAAACTAAAAAACCTATAAAAAGAACAGGAATAATAAACGATCGGTTTGTTTTGTTCATTTTTCAAATACTAAGGAGACAACGCCAGTTTTAAGGATGTATGCGTTTTGAGACTTTTCCTTTCCTGTCGAGAAAAGGGCAACTCATTCGACGCTAACATGTTGCGGTATTTATCTTCAATTTCAGAACGAAAATAAGCAAAAAAAGTCAAAAAATGAGTGTATATTAAACGGAGAAGAAATAAAAAGCGATGGTGAAATTAATTGACCATCGCTTTTTATTGTATTGATAAGGAGCTGTATAATGACAACTACATGTATTCTGTTTTATTTTTCCTTCTGTAAGTCTTGTTGTTTGGCAGCCTTTTTTAAAGAAAAGACCAAGTAACACAAGAAGATTGCAAAAGCTAGAAATGAAAACCAGTTTATCTCAATAGACCAAAGGTGTTCCATATCTAATTGATAGATACCATAAACCAATAGGAATAGGACTAGATAGGTGGTTATTTTTTCAAATTTTTTATTCATATCTTTCAAATTAAATCGTCATAGAAAACAAAGCGCGTTCTGGTTTGTTGCGCTGTAAACGCAAATCTAATGCCATACAGATATTGCGAACGAATGCTCGTCCAACTTTATTTACAGTAATGACATGGTCTTTGATGTTAATTAATTGATCCTTTTCCATTTCTTTTAATTCTTCAAGAATGGGAGTGAAGTTAATCAAATCCAAATCACTGCTAATATCTGTTTTGAGATTACACATTAAATTTAGGATATGTTTTCTAATAATCAAATCTTCTTCACTTAAAATATGTCCTTTTACCACAGGAATTTCATTTTGCTCTAGTAAGCGATAATACGCTTCGATGTTCTTTTCGTTTTGAGCAAAGGCGGTCCAACTGTCACTAATAGACGAAACACCTAACCCGATCATCAAATCCGTTTTGGATGAAGTGTATCCCATGAAATTTCGATGAATAGCATTGGTATTCATTGCTTTGTACAAGCTATCTGTCTTTAATGCAAAGTGATCCATTCCAATTTCACTATACCCTTTCTCCTCTAATAGATTTTTCCCTACTTCGTATAACTTTCTCTTTTCTTCATCTTTCGGTACATCTTCATCTTTAAAACCTCGTTGCCCGTTGCCCTTGATCCAAGGAACATGCGCGTAGCTATAAAAAGCTAATCGATCCGGTGAAAGTGATTTGGTTTTTTCAATCGTATCGATAACATGTTCTATTTTTTGAAAAGGCAATCCAAAAATAATATCATGAGAAATTGAGGTATAGCCCATTTCCTTGGCCCAAAGAGTTACTTTAGCGACATCGTGAAACGTTTGATTACGATTTATGGCTTTTTGTATCTCGCGATTATAATCTTGTACGCCAAAACTAACTCTTCGAAAACCGAGGTTAAATAAAGTTTGTAAATGCTCTTTAGTTGTATTATTTGGGTGACCCTCAAAGCTGAATTCGTAATTCTCTGCTTTTATACCGCGGGTTAATATACCGGTCAGTAAGATTTCTAACTGTTTAGGTTCAAAAAAAGTTGGAGTACCACCTCCTAAGTGAATCTCTTTAATACGTGGTTGATCCTCTAAAAGGTCACAGTAGAGATTCCACTCTTTTAACAACGCTTGAATATAGGGTACTTCAACCTCATGGCGTTTGGTAATGTGTTTATGACAACCACAAAAAGTGCATAAACTCTCACAATACGGCAAGTGAATGTAAAGACTAATACCTTCACTTGTATTGGTCTTGTCAAAAGTTTCCTTTACGCTTTTTAGCCACTTTTCACGAGAAAAAGTGGTTTCATCCCAATAAGGAACCGTAGGATAACTAGTGTATCGAGGTCCTGGAACGTTGTATTTTTGTATCAGAGGGGTAGCCATTTTTCGTATATTTGTAACAAATGTAACAGGAACAAAATTGAATAATACTGATATTTGTCACTTGATTAAAAATATTTAGAAGAAAAACACCATGAAAAATATAATTTTAACAGCATTGCTAGTGATGCTTTCTTTTTTTAAGGTTAACGCTCAAGAAGTTAAAGCAAAAGAATTAGTAAATTCAACTGTATTTGAGAAGCAAATAACAGCAAAAAAAGTACAGTTAATCGATGTGCGTACACCAAAAGAATACCAAGAAGGAACAATTTCTAACGCAAAAAATATTGATTTTTTAGCAGATGATTTTGAAACAGTAATTCGTACGTTAGACAAAACGAAACCTGTATATATTTTCTGTCAATCTGGTAAGCGTAGTGCAGCAGCAGCGGAAAAGATGCAAAAAGCAGGATTTGACGTTGTTGAACTAGCTGGAGGATACAAAGCGTGGAAGGCTGAACACGACTAGGTTTAATTTATCAATTATTTAAGAATTCACAGTATTGGATGATTGAAATAATTGCTATTTTTGAAAAAAAGGTAAAGTATGGATATAGCATCATTTGGAAGTTTTTTAAGAACATTGGTCATTATTGTTGTGATCTATTATGCTTTTAAATTTGCGATGCGCTACTTATTTCCACTTTTTGTCTACAAAATGGCAAAAAAAGTAGAACGTAATTTTCAACAGCAACAGCAAGATTTTTATCAACAAAATAGATCAACTCAAGAAGAATCAAATTTCAATAATCAAACATCAACAGGAAAAGATAAATTTCCACGTTCAACGAAAGTTGTTGGAGAGTATATTGACTTTGAAGAAGTTGATAAGAAATAATTAAAACACTCAAAAAGAGTAAACCTGCCCCAATAAGTAAGTCACTTTTGGGGCATTTTTTATTTCTTATTTTCTCGTCTTGTGAAAAAACGCAAAAACACAAAAATCGCAAAAACAAAACGGCTCATCTAACCTTAAAATTACTTACTTTAGCTAATTGAACAGAATTCAATCACAGCAAAGTTAATTTTATAGCATGAATGCAGTAAAAAAATATGTGCCACATCTATTGGTGTTAGTCGGTTTTATCGTAGTAGCTTTACTCTATTTCTCACCTGTATTACAGAATAAGGTCATTTATCAATCTGATATTGTACAGTATACTGGGATGGCGAAAGAGCAAAACAATTTTAGAACAGAATTTAACGAAGAGCCCTATTGGACAAATAGCGCTTTTGGAGGTATGCCCACCTATCAGTTAGGAGCAAAGTATCCTTATAATTTTGTGAAGCACCTAGATACGGCTATTCGCTTTTTACCGCGTCCTGCAGATTATTTATTCTTGTACTTTGTTGGGTTTTATGCCTTGTTATTAGTATTGGGAATCCGTCCATTAAAGGCGTTTATCGGATCTCTAGCTTTTGGTTTTTCAACGTATTTAATTATTATCCTTGGAGTTGGGCACAACGCTAAAGCACATGCCATTGCTTATATGCCTTTGGTTGTGGCAGGTGTTTTATTAGTCTTTCGAAAGAAATATGTAGCAGGTGGTATTTTGACTGTTGTTGCAGCAGCACTTGAAATTAGTGCAAATCACTTTCAAATGACGTATTACTTATTGCTTTTCTTGCTTGTTTTAGCTGTGGTCTATACATGGGAATACGCGAAAGAAAAAGATTGGAAAGGTTTAGGGATTGCATACGCCATCTTAGTTGGAGCAGGGATACTGAGCATTGGAGCCAATGCAACCAATATCATGGCTACTGCCGAATATACAAAATTCAGTACACGCAGCGCTAGTGAGCTAACTTATGAACCAGATGGAACGCCAAAAGCATCTTCGAATGCGATGAGTTACGACTATATCACGGAGTATAGTTATGGTGTTTTTGAAAGCTTAAATTTAATCGCTCCACGATTAACAGGAGGTGCTAATAATGAAAAATTAGAAAAAGATAATGCCATTTCGAAATACTTTGTATCGATGGGTGCTAACCCTCAACAAGCACAAGAAATGAGTAAACAAGCACCAACGTATTGGGGCGATCAACCAATTGTTGCTGCACCAGCGTATATCGGAGCAGTCGTTTTTTTCCTTTTTGTGTTGGGAATGTTTACAGAAAAGCGAAAACTCAAATACATCTTCTTTATCGGAGCCCTTTTGGCACTAGTGCTTTCATGGGGGAAAAACTTCGCCTTGGTAACGAATTTCTTTATCAATTTTGTACCGATGTACAATAAGTTTAGAGCGGTATCTTCCATTCAAGTTATCTTAGAAATGTGTGTTCCTGTTCTAGCAATACTTGGTTTATATAACTATTTTAGATTAGAACAAAAACAAAAGATAGAAGCCTTAAAGAAAACGAGCTTAGTTGCAGGAGGTTTGATCATCTTACTTTTTCTAATTAAAGGAATGCTTACTTTCTCAGGATTAAATGACGATTACTATCGCATGGCGTATGGAGAGGTAGGTCCTGGTTTTGTGCGTGCTTTGATAGAAGAACGCAAAGCTATGTATACAAGTGACTTAATTCGATCATTCCTTTTGATCTTGGCAACAGCAGCAGTATTATTTGTTTTGGCCAAAGACAAAATCAAAGAAATGTATGCACTAGTTATCGTCGGATTGTTATTGGTAGGTGATCTAGTGATGGTAGATCGCAAATACGTTAATGACGAATCTTTTGTTGCTGCTCGAAAAATGGAGGAACCTTTTGATATAACACAAGCAGATAAGCAAATTTTAAACGATCCAACGCACTTTAGGGTATTTGATGCCCAAGGAGGATTAAACAGTGCGAAAGCTTCTTATTTTCATCATTCGTTAGGAGGATATCACGCAGCAAAACCTAGAAGAATTCAACAATTAGCTGACTATCAATTAAAAGACAATCCAATGACTGTCTTTAATATGATGAATGTAAAGTATATTATTCAAGAAGATGAAGAGGGTAGAAGCGTAGCGATGCTTAATACAGAAGCAAACGGAAATGCTTGGTTTGTGTCGAACGTTCAAAAAGTAACCACGGCAGATCAAGAAATGAAAGCTTTGGAAACAATTAACACCAAAACAACAGCCCTATTTAATACACGCGATTTTGAACAATCGCTTGCAGATACTTATGTTGTTGATTCACTAGCAACAATTAAACTGACTTCTTATAAAGCCAACCAGTTAACATACGAGTCGGTGAATACTAATGATGGTTTAGCTGTATTTTCTGAGGTTTATTATCCACAAGGATGGATTGCAAAAGTAGATGGTCAGCAAGTGCCTATTTTTGCCGTAGATTATGTTTTGCGCGCAATTACTCTACCAAAAGGAAAACACACGATTGAATTTAGCTTTGAACCACAAGTGGTAAAAACGGGAAGCAGAATTGCTTTAGCGAGTAGTATACTAATTGTGTTGCTATCAGTAGGGGCAATCGCCTTAACAAGAACAAAAAGAAAAGAAAAATAAAAGCGATCAATTACTTGAAATGGAAAAGAAAAAAGAAAAGAAAAAAGTACTCATCCTTTGTTATTATTGGCCACCAGCTGGAGGACCAGGCGTACAACGTTGGTTGAAGTTCGTAAAGTACTTGCCCGATTTTGACATAGAACCTATTGTATACGTTCCCGATGGAGCAAATTACCCTTTGATTGATACCAAGTTAGAAATGGAGGTCGATCCTGCGGTGACAATTTTGAGACATAAAATAAAAGAACCTTATTCGCTGGCAAAGAAAATAGGCGGACAACGTGCTCAAACGATGAGTTCAGGAATGATTCCACAAGAGAGAAATCAATCTAAATGGGATAAATTATTGCTGTGGATTCGCGGAAATATGTTTATTCCTGATGCACGTGTTGGTTGGGTAAAACCGTCCGTTTCCTATCTCTATTCCTATTTAGAAAAGCATCCAGATATCGATACAATTATAACAACGGGACCTCCGCATAGTGTTCATATGATTGGATTAGCTCTGAAGAAAAAATTAAATATTAAATGGATTGCTGATTTTAGAGATCCTTGGACTACAATTGGTTACCATAAGGAGCTTAAACTATCAGATCAATCAAAAAACAAGCATTTAGCACTTGAAAAAGAGGTGTTAAATACAGCCGATCAGCTAATTGTAACAAGTAAAACAACACGAAGTGAATTTGAAACTAAAACGGATAAACCCATTGCCATTATTACCAATGGATATGATGTAAGTCATTTAGGAAAAATTCCTTTAGATGAAAAGTTTACTTTAGCACATATTGGTTCTTTTCTTTCTAATCGCAATCCGCGTGTATTATGGAAAGCCATAAGTGAATTAAGAAGGGAAAATCAAGCCTTTCGCGATGCATTTGAATTGAAGTTGATCGGTAAGATTAGCGATGATGTTCTCCGCACAATAGATGAATTTAAACTTTTGGAATGTACGGATAATAGAGGATATGTGGATAACGAAGAAGCCTTGAGACAAATGCGTGCTTCACAAGTTTTACTCTTGGTTGAAATAGATTCTGATGATACAAAGGCTATTATTCCAGGAAAACTCTTTGAATATATGGCAGCAGAACGACCTATTTTAGCTATTGGTCCTGAGGAATCTGATTTTTTCGAAATTATTCAGCAAACCAACGTCGGACGAAATGCACTTTACAGCGAAAAGGATAAGATACGCGAGATCTTACTTCAGTATTTTGAACAGTATCAAAATAATCAATTAAAAGTACACGCTATGGGATTGCAGTACTTTGGCCGCAAGCGACTGACAGAGCGCTTGGTGAGTCTTTTGGAAGAAAGAAAATAAGTAAGATAGAAGAAAGAGGAAAGAGGAAAGAGGAAAGAGGAAAGAGGAAATCGGAACGTAGTGAAGATTCATCGAACACAAAAACAAATATAAACTTGGTGAGATAAAGAGGAAAGAGGAAAGAGGATAGAGGAGATTTTTGAAAACGAAGTGAAAATCGAAACGCAGTGAAGATTCATCGAACCTCAAAACAAATCCAATCAAAGTGAGATAAAATAAAAAAATAAAGGACGAGTGTAACTCGTCCTTTATTTTTTATAGCGTCTGGAGAATTCACCTCTTTCCTCTTTCCCTTTTCTTCTTTCTAATAAAAGAGTTTATTTCAGCTTATTCTTCAAGTATTGTCCTGTACTAGATGCAGCGCATTGCACAATTTCTTCAGGTGTTCCAAAGGCGATCAATTGACCTCCATTTTCACCTCCTTCTGGACCTATATCTACAATGTAATCGGCACATTTAATCAGATCTAAATTGTGTTCAATTACCAAGATAGAATGACCTTTGTCAATCAAGGCATTGAAAGCTGTTAGAAGTTTTTTAATGTCGTGAAAGTGCAATCCTGTAGTTGGTTCATCAAAGACAAAAAGTACCTTTTCACGTGTGGATCCCGCCAAGAGGAAAGACGCCAATTTAATACGTTGTGCTTCTCCTCCAGAAAGCGTAGAAGACGACTGTCCTAATTGAACATATCCCAATCCCACATCTTGTAAAGGTTGCAAACGTGTGGCAATTTTCGTTTGGTTGTACTGTTTGAAAAAAGCCAAAGCATCATCAATAGTCATCGATAAGATATCGTCGATATTTTTTCCTTCAAAGTTAACTTCCAATACTTCTTTCTTAAAGCGCTTCCCATGACAAGCTTCACATGCTAAGTGCACATCCGCCATGAATTGCATTTCGACAGTAACGCTTCCTTCTCCTTTACACACCTCACATCTACCACCATCGACGTTGAATGAAAAGTGTTTAGGTTGATATCCTCTTAATTTCGATGTATTTTGTTTGGCATATAAATCTCTAATTTCATCATAAGCCTTGATATAAGTTACTGGATTTGATCGCGAACTTCTTCCAATAGGGTTTTGATCAACATATTCGATTTGTTTAATGTGATCAAATTTTCCTTCTAATGAAGTAAATTGTCCGGGTTTATCGCTTAATCCCGTTAATTTTTTCTGCAGAGCAGGAAATAAAATGCGCTTAACTAACGTACTTTTTCCACTTCCAGAAACTCCAGTAATTACAGTTAAACAGTCCAATGGAAAACGAACGTCAATATTCTTTAAATTGTGTTCTCGCGCTCCAATAATATCGATATAATGTTTATAAGGTCTTCTTTTCTTGGGTACTTCAATAGCTCTTGTGCCATTTAAGTATTGCGCTGTTAAAGAGTCTGATTTTAAAACCTCAGCCAGTGTTCCTTGTGCAACAAGCTCTCCACCAAATGTACCTGCTTCCGGACCAATATCTATGATTTGATCCGCTGCTTGCATGATTTCTTCATCGTGTTCAACAATAATAACAGTATTACCTAAAGCTTTGAGCTGTTGGAGAACGTCGATGAGTTTTTCACCATCTTTGGGGTGTAAACCAATGCTAGGTTCATCCAGGATGTACATTGATCCTACTAAGCTACTGCCAAGTGAAGTAGCTAAATTAATACGTTGCGATTCTCCTCCCGATAAAGTAGATGAATTTCGATTTAGAGTGAGGTAAGATAAACCAACATTGAGCAAGAATCCCAAGCGATTATTGATTTCAATCAACAAGCGTTTGGCAACTTGTTGCTCATAATTATTTAGGGCTAATTCTTTAAAGTAGAGTACCAGTTTGTCGATAGGCATATCAACAAGATCAGAAACTGTTTTACCGCCAATCTTAACATAATTTGCCTCTATTCTTAAGCGTTTTCCCTTACAGGTAGGGCATTTTGTCTTTCCTCTATATCTCGAAAGTAGAACGCGATTTTGAATTTTATAATTTTTTTCTTCTAATTCCTCAAAGAAAGCATCTAATCCAGTAAAGAATTCATTTCCTTTCCATAGGAGCGCCTTTTCTTCAGGTGTTAGTTGAAAAATTGGACGATGTATGGGGAAGTCGAATTTATAAGCGTGTTGAATTAATTGATCTCGATACCATCCCATAGATTCACCACGCCAAGGAAATACCGCATTTTCGTAAACAGATAGTCCTGTATTGGGAAATACAAGTTCTTCATCAATACCTATAACATTACCATATCCATCACAGGTTGGACAAGCACCATAGGGATTGTTGAAACTAAATAGATGAATATTGGGTTCTAAAAAAGTAAGACCATCTAGTTCAAAACGATTGCTAAATTCATATTGCGTATCACCGTCAAGAGCACGTACAAAACAAGTGCCTTTTCCTTCAAAAAAAGCCGTTTCCACCGCATCTCCCAGTCGATTAAAAAATTCATCTGTATCTTTTACAACAATACGATCGATAATTAACAAGACATCAGTTAGTGAAAATTGATTGATGATATCCGCTTCTAAACTTAAAAACTCATCCAAACGCACCATTTCACCCTTAACCCATAAACGAGCATATCCCTGTTTTAATAAAATGGCTAAATGTTCCGCTAGCGATCGATCCTCTTCAAAAAACAAAGGTGCCAATAAAAGCCACTTACTATCAAGAGGAAGTGTTTGAATCAAAGACGTAACATCCGTTACCGTATCTTTCTTTACTTCCTGCCCCGAAATAGGAGAGAAGGTACGTCCAATACGAGCGTATAACAACTTGATATAATCGTAAATTTCTGTCGAAGTACCTACTGTTGAACGAGCATTTGTTGTATTGACCTTTTGTTCAATTGCAATTGCAGGGGCAATCCCTTTGATATATTCTACTTTGGGTTTGTCAATACGACCCAAAAATTGACGAGCATAAGAAGATAAACTCTCTACATAGCGACGTTGACCCTCAGCATATAACGTATCAAAAGCTAAAGACGATTTCCCCGAACCAGAAAGTCCAGTTATAACAACCATCTGATTTCTAGGAATCACAACATCAATATGCTTTAAGTTGTGTAGATGTGCACCTTTGATTATGATATTCTTTTTGGGATCTAGTTTCGAAAAATCTATTTTAGACATATGAGAATCCTGTGTTTAAGTCACAAAAATACGCTTTTATCTTTGTTTATGAAACGCTTTGGTCATGCAATAAAAAATTAAGTTATTTAACAATAATTTTAATTAATTTGTTTTTAACAAATATTTTTATATATATTTGTCTTACTCAATACAAAAAATCAATTGCCTATATAACAAAAGTACTTTTTAGATCAGAATAGAACCGCTATAAAAAGGAATTTGTTATGGAGTTAATTCAATTACCAGATGCAACGCTAGTTCAGCATTATATAAAGGGCAATGAACAAGCACTTGAAATTTTAATTAAAAAACATCAAGCAAAAATTTTTGGATTTATTTTTAGTAAATTGGACGATGTTGAACTGACAAATGACATCTTTCAAGATACATTCATAAAAGTAATTAATACCCTTAAATCAGGAAAATACAACGAAGAAGGAAAGTTCATTTCTTGGGTTATGCGCATTGCTCATAATTTAATTATGGACCATTATAGACGTGAAAAGCGCACCGTTATTCACAATGATACGGAACAAACGCCATTCTTCTCTTTCTTAAAAGATGATAGTGATACAATAGAAGAATTGTTGATTCAGAATCAAATCACCGAAGATTTACAACATTTAATATTAGAATTACCTCAAGATCAACAAGAAGTGATTCGAATGCGCTTGTATCAAGATTTGAGTTTTAAGGAAATTGCAGAAGCAACCGATGTTAGTATTAATACAGCTTTGGGTAGAATGCGCTATGCTATTATTAATTTGAGAAGAATGTTAGATAAAAAACAAATTTCATTAAGTTTATAATAAAGTCGCACTTTGCACGTTTTAAAAGAGAATATAAAAGATTTTTTATGAAGAAAAACTACAAAACTCTTTTGAAAGCAAAGGATATGAAGTTACCTCAACCAGAATTGGTAGAAAAGTTGTTGACGTATTCTAAATTTTGGTCACAATTAGCTTTAAGCGATTTTATGGAAACAAAATTAAAAGCATCAAAAGTAAATTAAAAAAAAGCATCGATTATTTCGATGCTTTTTTTTCTTGTTTTTTATAGTATTCATTGAGTACGGTTTTACGCCCAATAACACTTGTAATAATATCGAGTTCTAATTTCCAGGCTCTTGCTGGAGAATATTGACGACCATACCATACCAATTGTAAATGCAATTTATTCCACTTGTCTTTGGGAAATAAACGCTTCGCGTCCTTTTCTGTTTGTTGCACACTTTTGCCATTGGAAAATCCCCAACGATACAACAAGCGGTGAATATGTGTGTCTACTGGAAATGCAGGAATATCAAAGGCTTGTGCCATAACTACTGAAGCCGTTTTGTGTCCAACTGCAGGTAGCCGTTCTAAAGCTTCCATATCAGCGGGAACTTCTCCACCATGTTCTTCAATTAAAATTTTAGATAAACCATAAATGCCTTTACTCTTCATAGGAGATAAACCACAAGGACGAATGATTTCTTGAATCTCTTCTACCGTCATTTTGACCATATCATAAGGATTATCAGCTTTTGCAAATAGAATTGGAGTGATTTTATTTACGCGTTCATCTGTACATTGTGCCGATAGCAGTACCGCTATTAATAGGGTATAGGCATCTTTGTGATCTAAGGGAACCGGAATTTCCGGATATAGGGCGTCTAACGTTTCAAGAACAAAATTTACTTTTTCAGTTTTAGTCATGATCAAGGGTGAAAATTATACGTAATGTCACTGTTAACTTCGTTTACAAATATCGCGAAAAAAGATGAGATAACTAAAGCAGAAGAAAAGGAACTAACTCGATAAAAATGGCAATGCTTGAACTTATACCTATAAGGTATGTTTTATTAGCGTGTATTTTGTTTTTTAACATATTTTATTACCGTATTTTTTAATTAATAGTTGTTTTAGTTATTTAAGGTATACTATTGTTTCGTTTTTGTAGAAACTATTTAATAGTTTTGAAATCAAAATAAAATCAAAAAAGTATGAAAAAGAGATTTCAAACCATTACAGCATTTGTATTGTTGCTCGGCGTTATTGGAGTAACCTCCTGTAGTAGTGATGACAGTAGTCCAACGCCAAATCCTGGTCCATCACCAGAGGAAATCAGCATTCCTTCAGCAGTTGAATTTAGTAATTTACGAAAACAGGTGTTAGAAGGAGAAAAACAGCAAATCAGTGCGTTGCTCAATGAAGACAGAGGATTTGCCTTTACGAGTAAAAAAGGAGTGAAAGTAGAGGTAGCCTACTTAGATATACGCGGTGGTGAACTAACAGTAGGCGACACAGTAACGTGTACGTTTATTGAACTCTACGATAAAGGAGTTATGGCACTTGCCAACCGCCCAACTATGGGAATCTATCCAGAGAGAAATGAATGGGGAGGAGTAGATTACCAGACAGATGATTATGGGCGTCTTACAGTTGAAGGATATAGAGGTTTTATTATTACTGGAGGGGAGTTCTATTTTGACATTAAAGTCAATGGCAAACAAGTGACCAATTATGGAATTAACATGGTTGTTCCTGTTGTAAATACGCGTGGATTTCAAGAAGATATGTTGCTTTGGCAGGGCAATGTAAACGAAAAAGACGATCTGACTTTTACAGAAATTCCCATCCAAACAGAAATGGGTTTTCTTGATAATGACGAGAACAATGAAAACTATGTCTTATTCTTGAATGGATGGAATGACTTACCTTCAGAAATAGGGTGGAGTAATATTGATAAATATGCCAGTGAAGAAGGTGAAAAGACGCAGTTTTTCGTTAAAGTTCCTCAAGGATATAACTATGAAAACGCAGGGGTTTACTTAGGTGTAAAGAACGAGGAGGGGTTAGCTCATTTGGATGTCTTCTTAAATCACTCAGAATTAGGAGAGGTGTTTACGGAACATTACGGATGGGTACCTGTTGGATTAGAAGGATACGTTTTCTTTATTTCAGTAGATGCAAATACCAATAAAGTGGTATATGCAATTAAAGAAATTAAGGTAGAGAAAAAACAAATGATTGAGATTAAGGCACAAGATTTAAAAACAGGAACAACACAAGAGGTTATTGCAATCTTGAATGCACTGAATTAATTCAATCACAAAATTAACTAGTGAGGGGTTACTAGTTCCTACTTGGTAGGGGAATATAATTAACGTCAAAAGCGCACTTTGCATGCAAGGTGCGCTTTTTTGTTGTGAAATATTAAATATTAATTGAAGGTTGGCCAAAAGCCAATCGATATGCATCTTTAAAAACCTCTGAGAAAGTGGGGTGTGCATACGAGAGGGAGAACATATCTTTAGCGGTTACCTCGTATTCCAAGGCTACTACGGCTTGAGCTATTAGATCAGCTGCACGTGCACCAATAAGATGAACGCCGAGTACTTCACCGTATTTAGGATCTACGAGTACTTTGACAAATCCTTCCGTATCCATTGAAGCACGAGCACGAGCATTGGCAGCAAAAGGAAATTTTCCAACCTGATAAGCGATGTTTTTTTGTTTCAACTCCTCTTCAGTTGCTCCAACAGAAGCGACCTCTGGCCAAGTATAGACTACACTAGGAATGTGATTGTATTGGATATGAGGCTTTTGACCATTGATGGTCTCTACTACAAAAACAGCTTCTTCCTCCGCTTTATGTGCTAACATTGCACCTCCAATAACGTCTCCAATAGCAAAAATAGTAGGAGCATTCGTTTGCAATTGAGCATTGGTTTCTATAAAACCTCTTGAATCTAATGTAACAGTGGTATTGGCTAAACCTAAACCCGTTGTATAAGGACGTCGACCTACCGCCATGAGTACATAATCTGCCTCTACTTGTTGTTCCTTGCCTTGGTTATCTCTGAATTTTAACGCTACATGATCACCTAGATTTTCAACTTGATATACACTTTGTTCTAATAGAATGTCAATGTTTTCCTTTTTTAGTATTTTATGTAAGGCTTTGCCCAATTCTCTATCCATGGTAGGTAGTAAAGAAGGCGCATATTCAATAATAGTAACTTCACTGCCAATTCGATTGAAGATTGAGGCCATTTCTACCCCAATAACGCCACCACCAATAATAACCAATTTTTTAGGTTGCTCTTTTAATGCTAACGCCTCTGTTGAGGAGATAATTCGCTTTTTATCTAGTACTACACCAGGTAAAGTAGCAGGCTTAGACCCCGTGGCAATAATGATTTTAGTTGCTTCTATTTGCGTTACTTCTCCCTCTGATGTTGTTACGGTAAGCGTGGTATTACTAGTAAAAGAAGCGATCCCATAAAACGTAGTAATCTTGTTTTTTTGCATTAAAAAAGTCAACCCTTGGGTGTTCTTCTGAATGACCTCTTCTTTTCTTTGATACATCTGGCTGAAATTCAAGTGTACCCCTTGAATTTCAATACCTTGTTTGCTAAACTTCGTTAAGATATCCGCATAGTGATGTGTACTGTCTAACAACGCTTTGGTAGGAATACATCCAACATTGGTGCACGTTCCCCCCAATGTATTGTATTTTTCAATGAGTGCTGTTTTATATCCCAATTGAGCTGCTCGAATAGCAGCTACATAGCCACCAGGACCTGATCCGATAACTACGAGGTCAAATTTTTCCATTGTTTTAGTGATTTCTATTATACTTTTTCAATAACCATTGCTGTAGCACCGCCACCGCCATTGCAAATGGCAGCGACGCCATAGCGTTTGTTTTCTTGTTGAAGTGCATGAGTGAGCGTCACTAAGATGCGTGCACCCGAAGCACCAATGGGGTGACCTAAAGCTACTGCACCACCATAAATATTCATGCGATCCATCGGAATATCTAAAAGTTTACTTATCGATAAAGGCACAGAAGCATAAGCCTCATTGACCTCGAATAGATCTATGTCACTCAGGTTTAATTTTGCGCGCTCCATCGCTTTGGGAATAGCAAGGGCAGGAGCGGTCGTAAACCAAAGTGGATCTTGAGCCGCATCAGCATAAGAAATAATCCTAGCAAGTGGCGTTAACTTGTATTGTTCAACAGCCTCAGCAGAAGCCAGCAGAAGTATTGCAGCTCCATCATTTAAGTTACTCGCATTCGCAGCAGTTAAACGTCCTCCCTCTTCAAAAACAGCGCGCAATTGAGGTAGCTTTTCAGGAATTACCTTGTAAATATCCTCGTCTTTGTCTAAGACACTTGTGGAAGTGGAAGGTATCGGAACAATTTCATTTTTAAATTTTCCTGCTTCCGTTGCTCGTTGTGCTTTATCATACGAACGGAGTGCGTATTGATCAAGCTCTTCCCGAGTAAAATTGAAATGACGAATGCCGATTTCTGCTGCATTTCCCATATGGCAATGGGCATAAGCATCAGTTAACCCATCTTTTAATAATCCGTCAATGGTCGTTAAGTCACCCAATTTATGAGCCTGACGATGAAAAGAATAGAAAGGAACATTGCTCATGCTTTCTATTCCTCCTGCAAGTACTACATGTTCTTGTCCCAATTGAATTTGTTGCGCCCCTAATGACACGGCTTTTAAGCCCGAAGAACATACTTTGTTGATGGTTGTGGCATCTGTGGTATTGGGAATGCCTGATAGGATTCCAACTTGTCTTGCCGGAGCTTGCCCCAAACCAGCACTAACGCCATTTCCAATATACAAACTATCAATAGCCGTTTGAGGCAAGGCCAATTCAGCTAACAAAGCCTGTGTTACTAAACTCCCTAGTGCTGGAGCTTGATACGGTTGTAAACTGCCAAGAAAACCACCAATTGGAGTGCGTTTGGCTGCTACAATAAATACATCTTTCATAATTCAAATCTTTTAGGTTAATAAAATACCGATCGGTATATTTTTGCTGGTAAAAAAAGTCATTCAAATGCGAATCCAATGACTTTAGAGAGTTAGTTGCTTATTTCCTTGTTGATAATATGAGTGATCTGATCCAGTGCAAGGTCGAGATACTTCTTGTTTCCCATAGATCGGGAGAGTAAGATTCCTCCTTCAACGAGCATGACGAAAGTGGAAGCAAAGTCAGTCGGACTAATATTGGGTTTGAAAAAACCTTCTTTTTGTCCTTCTTCAATAACTCCTGCAAGACGATTAATCCACAGAGTAAAATTATGCTGTACACTGGCTTTGAGAAACAGAAGATGATCATCTGCTTCTGTCGCTGCATTTAGTAAGGCACAACCTCCTGAAGCGATGAGTTTCTCCCAATAGTTGCGATAAAAATCTACAAAATTAAGTAAAGCCTCTTTAGGGTTGCTACCTTGAGTAAGTGCTTTGTGGATTTCTCTTTTTATTATCGCTACATTATACAAGAAAGCTTCAACAACCACTTCATCTTTATTGCTGAAATTACCGTAAATACTACCTTTAGTTAAACCTGTTAAGGCTGTGAGATCTGATATAGAAGTAGCAGCATATCCTTTGGTATTAAACAAAGGAGCTGTTTTTTCTATGATAAACTGTTTGGTTTTAGCGGCTTTACTCATTGCTTATCACTTGTTTTTTTCAACTTGATTGATCAAAGGTAAAATAAAAATACCAATCGGTATATTAAAAAGAGTTAAAACTTTAAAGGCTTGAATTCAAATAGGGGAATAGGATAGTAACGAAAATAGCTAGGTCTTCACCTGTGTAGGCACTTTTCCGTAGTATTTTTTAAAAGCCGTTGTAAAGTGATGGCTGTGTTTATAACCGACAAATTCTGCAATTTCATAAATGGTATATGCTTGACTTTGAATCATTTCTAAAGCCTTTTGCATGCGTAAATCGTGTATGTATTTAAAGGTAGTAGTTCCAAACAAATACATAAACCCTTGCTTTAATTTGGTTTGGTTAATCCCCACTTTATGAGCAAGTTCTGTTAAAGTGAAGTTGGTGTTGTAATGGGTGGTGATTAGGCGTTTTACCTCGTGAATTGCTTCTTCGTCTCTTTTGTGAAGTGGGGAGGATTGTTGCTTTTTTTGATAAGACCAATGCGCATACTGCAGCAAGTACATCTCTTCAATTTTATTGTCCAAATAATGTTGAGCTAACTTACCTTGATAAGGATTGGCAATCATTTGATGCAGTACTTGTAGGCTTTGTACATTTAGGTTAAAACTCAGTTTAGATGATTTCTTTCCCAATAGTTCCCCAAGATAATCTTTTTCTTCAGCGAATAACGTGGTAATAAAAGTTTGGTCTACTGCAATTTCCAAGAATTCTCCTTTTTTATTTTTATCTGGTTGCATCAAATGTTGATACGGAACTGCTTGTTCTTGGAATAATAAGGAGCCTTGTTGTTGTATATTGAGGTTGTCGTGGTTTAATGTTAAACTGCTTCCGTATAGGCAACTGCAACTGAGGATGGATGCTTTTGTTGGCAGTACCTCATGATAGAATTCCTCTTCAGCTGTATACATACCATGTTTGATTCGGGCAAGGGGTGTTTGTATAACCGAAATATCCATCTGGTAGTTCTGACCTGCTATATGATGCTGTTCTATAAGCAATGAAGAAGTAGACGAAGAGAAAATAGATTGTTGTGTTGACGGGAACATAGACGCATGTTTTAGCTTGTAAAAATACGTATTTATATTGATTATAAATAAGGTATTCAAATTTAATCTTATGTTGCTCCTGAATACTTCTTTTGACGTTGTTTATGCTTCTTTTGACGTTGTTTCCAAACGCGAAAGCTTTCGGAGTTTTGTACAAATTAATTGAAGGTCTTGTATAATAGACTCCTTCGAAAAAACAAAACACATGATTTTAAAAGACAAATGGGTTATTCTGTTTATTTTACTCCTAGCGACGATTTTATCTCCCCTCGATTTTTACATTGTCAATTTGGCATTGCCTTCGATGCAACAATCGCTAAAAACAACAAACAGTGAATTGCAGATGATTGTTTCTTTTTATACCTGTGCGTATGCGGTATTTCAAATATCCGGTGGACGATTAGGTGATATATATGGACGAAGAAAAATATTTCTACTTGGGCTTTTAGGGTTTATTTCCTTTTCGGTACTGTGTGGAGTGGCACAGTCAGCAATGTTACTGATCATCGGACGCATTGGACAAGGGGTCTCTGGTGCTATTATGATTCCACAAGTATTAGCAATTGTACATGGATTATTCAATGATAAAGAAAAGCGATGGGTAATGGCTTTGTATAGTTTTACTTTTGGAATCGCCGCTGCTTTAGGTCAATTTCTAGGTGCTTTACTCATCGAATGGAATCTCTTCGATTTGGGTTGGAGAATTATCTTTTTAGTCAATGTTCCTGTTGGGCTATTGGCTTTCGGTTTAGGGTTTGTCGCTTTGCCTAAGCAAGAAGTGAATCAAGTAGCTTCGATCGACTATCAAGGAACTTTATTGCTTAGCTTGGGATTGATGAGTTTTATTTATCCATTAACTACCCTTATTGAACGTGGTTTTACTCTGGAAACAGGAGGTTATCTATTGAGTGCCTGTTTATTGATCTACTTGTTTGTTCGATTGGAACAAAAGAGAAAACAACAAGCAAAAAGTGTACTTATCGATTTTGATATTTTTCAATTTAGCAAGTTAAAAATAGGAGTCATTATTAGTTTTCTCTACTATGCTAGTGGTGTGTTTTATTTAGTTTTTGGCATTTTTTTACAACAAGAATGGCATTGGACACGCATGGAAGCAGGCCAGGCAATTATTCCCTTCGGCGTTGGTTTTATTGTAATGTCTTTGTGTTCTTCAATATTGAGTAACTATATACGCGAAGCAATTTTATCGGTAGGCCTTTGGGTGTATGTAGCGGGCTTTATTCTGCTGTGGGCTACACTATATCACTATCACCCGTTGTTGTTTGCGTTTGATTTATTTGTGATAGGTTGCGGTATGGGACTGACATTGTCTTCAGTTGTGCGCCTTAGTTTGAGTCAAATTCCCATTCAGTTTGCAGGTTTAGCTTCTGGAATTGTTAATTGTGGGTTACAAATTGGTTCCGCTTTTGGGGTTGCTGCTTTAGGAAGTGTGTTTTTTGCGTTAGTCAAAATACAAAGTTACACATTCGCCTTTGGTATCGTTTTAGGGTTAATCTGTTTCTTCTTGTTACTGGCTATTTATTTGGCTCAAAAAATGAAGTGAAAGAAGGAGGGATGTCAGTGAATACCCAGAAACAGCTTACGCAAACTTTTTACTAGCTGCTACACATCCAACTACACCTAAGGTAACTGCGAGCATACCTAGTGAAATGTGCTCTTTCAAGAAAAAAGCTGCAAGTGCCAAACCAAAGAAAGGTTGAAGCAATTGAAGTTGTCCTACAGTGGCAATTCCGCCTTGTGCTAATCCTTTATACCAAAAGATAAATCCTGTAAACATACTCATGGTTCCCAAATAAAGTAAGCTAACCCAAGTGTCAGTTTGCAAATGGTGTAGGTTAGAAGGAATAAAAAAGAAGATTGCTGGAATCAAGAGCGGTAGAGCGTAGATGATAGCCCAAGAGATCACTTGACTACCTCCCATATTTTTAGTTAAAACAGCACCTTCTGCATAAGCCAAACCACACAATATGATAGCGGCAAGCATGAGTAAATCACCTGTAAGAGAACTGGTCGCATGTTGGGCATAGGCAAAACCTACAACAAGTGCGCTACCTAATAAAGCAAATAACCAAAAAAGAGGCTTTGGTTTTTCCTTGCCACGTAAAACGGCAAAAATAGCTGTACTCAAGGGAAGCGTTCCCACAAAAACCAAAGATCTTGCGGCAGTCATATGCTGCAAGGCTAAAGAAGATAAAAGAGGAAAGCCAATCACTGCACCAATAGAAACAAGTATGAGTGATTTTGATTCTACTTTGGTTGGTATAGAAACTTTGTTATAACATAAAAAGAGTGCAGCAAGAAGAGCTGCAATTAAGGCGCGTACTAAGGTTACAAAAACAGGATCTAAACTCAATACAGCAACTTTTGTAGCAGGCATAGATCCACTAAATAAAAGTACACCAATTAATCCGTTTGTCCATCCGTTTGAGGTCTGTGTTACTGTAGCTGTAGTCATGTTATTTATTTTTTTCAAAAGTAGGGTGAATTTAACAACCAATACAGTCGCAGTTTTGTATATTTGAATGGTTACAGTTTACGATATGAATGAGAAATACATCTACTTGCGTTTAGCAGAAAATCTTGGATCTCAAATCCGCAAAGGAGTACTAAAAAAAGGAGATCGTTTACCTTCGATTCGCGCATTGTGTAAGACGCACAACATTAGTATGAATACTGCAAAACGCGTGTATTTGGAACTAGAATCGGAATCATTGGTATTAGCTGTTCCCCAATCGGGGTATTTTGTGAGTCATGTTAATTACGCAGATTTGCCTCTACCACAAGCGAGTAATCCAACGCCTTTAGCGGATATTGATGTTCCAAAGAAGATTATTAATAAGGTATACGCTCATATGGGGAACGAAGCATTGACGTTGTTCTCGTTTAATTCGCTTTATGGTGAGTTTTTGCCAAGTGTTCAAATGAAAAAAGAACTCATTCAGGCGACGAAACAGCTGACATATGGTGGGATGGATTATGAATCAGTTAGAGGAAATAGCAATTTAAGGCGAATGATAGCCTCTCGTTCTTTGCATTGGGGAGGAAATTTGACAGAGGATGATATCGTTACAACAAATGGCAGTATACACGCGATATCTCTGTGTCTGTTGGCATTGGGAAAACCAGGAGATACTGTTGCGATTGAGAGTCCTTGTTACCCAGGTATATTTCAATTGGCACTCGATTTAGGATTCAACGTAGTGGAGTTGCCAACTGATCCCGTTACAGGTGTTAAGATCGATGCATTAGAACAAGCTTGTTCAACCATTGATATCTGTTTGTTGATCTCCAATTATAATACTCCTTTTGGAAGCTGTATGCCAACAGCAAATAAGAAAAAAATTGTTGAGTTACTAGCGCAACACAACATTCCATTAATTGAAGATGACGTATATGGCGACTTAAATTTCAATGGAAAACGTCCCATGTGTTGTAAAGCTTTTGATACAACAGGCAATGTATTGTGGTGTAGTTCTATTTCTAAAACACTAGCGCCAGGATATCGGGTAGGTTGGGTGAGCGCAGGTAAATATCAAGAACAGGTGATGCAACAAAAGCTCATTCACGCCATTTCATCTCCTGCTATTGTACAAGAAGCAGTAGCGAATTTTATGAAATCGGGAAAATACGAGAAGCACCTGCGCAAATTGAGACAAAATTTATACGCTAATTATCAAAAAATATTAGCTGTAATTATCCATGATTTCCCTAAAGGTACAAAAGTTACTCGTCCTGAAGGAGGATTGTCCTTATGGGTAGAATTTCAAGAAGACGTCAATACACTCAAACTATACGATTTATGTATTAAAGAGGGAATTAGTATTGCACCAGGACGAATGTTTACCGTACAAGGACAGTTTCAGAATTGTATTCGAGTGAGTATAGGTCTGCCTTGGACGGAAGAAGTACGAGTGAAATTGAAACGCGTCGGAGCATTGAGTTTGCAAGCGATTTGATATAAGTTGTTGTCTCTTTGTTGTTTACTGCATAAGGTAGGCGGAAGCGTGATCAAATTTTTTTGTGTCAAAAAAAAATGTCAACTTTGCGTCTTGAAAGGGGTGCTACATTTCGATGTGGCTGAGATGATACCCTGGAACTTGTTTCCGCACCTGATCTAGGTAATGCTAGCGTAGGGATCAACCATTTATCATCTCATCATTTACTTTAGTTAAGTTAATATGATGCAGGAAATCTTACAACAAACTACGTGGACCGAATGGCTCGGTGTCATTTTTTCTATGATTCAAGTCGTACTTGCTTCAAGAAATAATTCCAATAACTATCTATTTGGTATTGCTGGTATATCGTTGACGCTTTACGTCATGATCGTGGCTAAGCTCTATGCTGAATTTGCCCTCAATCTCTACTATTTAGTGATGAGTATCTATGGATGGCTTTTTTGGAAATACGGTAAACAAAAAGAAGAAGCGCATATTTCTACAACAAATTCTCAGGAGAAATTCATTGTTTTAGGGATTGTCACCTTTACATTTGGTTTATTTTGGTTTTTTCTCACACATTATACAGATTCGGATGTTCCTATTTGGGATTCCTTGGTGAGTGCTTTTGCTTGGGCAGGGATGTGGCTAATGGCAAAACGCAAAATCGAAAATTGGATTCTGTTGAATATCAGTAATTTGATTTCCATTCCGCTGATGTTACATAAAAATCTATACCTCTATGCAGGGCTAACTTTGTTTTTGTTTACCATTGCCGTTATAGGGTATGTGAAATGGAGTCGAATCTTAAAAGAAGAGCGCTATGTTAGAGGTTAGTGAACTAAGACAGGCTATGCACGGAGCAACAGCTATTCAGCAATCCGTCATTGAACATATTTACAGTAAAAGATGGCTGCAAATTTGGGTGCCAAAAACGTATGGAGGATTGGGATGTGATTTTGTAACAGGACTCTCACATTTGTACGAATGGGCGAAGATAGATGGGAGTTTAGGTTGGATGTTGACCTTGTGTTCCGGAGCTAATTATTTTTCTCGCAATATGCAACCAAAAATCGCGAAGCAACTGTTTAGCAAGGAACGCACTTGTTTTGGCGGAAGTGGTATGATTGGCGGAACAGCGGATGAACAAGAGGATGGTAGTTATACAATAAATGGGATATGGCACTATGCTACGGGCGCTCCCTATTTGAGTCACTTTACACTCAATGCACATGTATTGAAACAGGGAAAGCAGTTGTTAGATGACACGGGAAATCCTGTGGTTCGCTCGTTCATTGTAGCACAAGATCAAGTAACGGTTATTGCCAATTGGAAATCAATGGGAATGAAGGCAACTGGAACGTTCTCTTTTCAAGTCGAGCAGGTGACTATTCCTGCAGATCATCACTTTGTATATGATACATTTTATACGCAAGATATCGTAACGAAAATTCCCTTTCGCGTTTTTGCTGATCTAACTTTACTGGTTAATTATATAGGAATGGCCCATCACTTCATGGAAGAGGCGCAAAAGCATGTAATACACGCTAAGTCAGTAGAGGCAATAGTGGAAATTGAAAAATCATGGCAACAAACGTTGAAGTATGCAAGTCAAATAGAACAAGTATTGGCTCTAGGTGCTGTTGTCTCACCCAAACTTGAAGACGATATTCATCGTTTTGGCGTTGAGTTGGTAGAGCGACTAACTTTATACCTCACACAGGTTTATGTTCAATTGGGGATTAAAGGCACGCAAGTCGATCAACCAATCTATCAAATTTTTTGCGATTTCTTTACAGCAACGCAACACGCCAATTTTAGAACACCCTAGATTTTTTTGTGTATAATGCGCTTTTCTACTAAAATAAATACGTTTTTTCCATTGCGATAGTTGGTTTGAAGCAGTACTTTTGCGAGAAATATAAACTTTAGCCCTTGTAAGGCGTAATGTTTAGGTGTTTAATCGTTTGAAATGAGTGAAAAAAGAACTGCTATTTCGGCTGCTTTAACCTCTATTATGTGTGTTCAAGGTGGTGCGTCATTAGCAAAAAGGCTGTTTCCTGTCTTAGGACCAGCTGGTGCAAGTTCCTTGCGCATTGGTCTATCAGCTATCTTACTGCTACTTATTAATAGACCGAATCTAAAATCATTAAATAAAAAACAATGGCTCTGCTGTTTAGGATACGGATGTAGCATAGGGGGGATGAATTTACTCTTTTACTTTGCCATTGAACGAGTGCCTTTAGGATTGGGAGTTACGGTTGAATTTGTTGGTCCTTTGCTTTTAGCGTTGTTTTTGTCTAGAAGAGTATTGGATGTGCTGTGGGCTTTATTGGCGTGTATTGGAATTTTATTAATTGTACCTTGGAAGAGCGATAACGTGGATTTACTTGGGTTGGGAATGGCATTTATGGCAGGTATGTTTTGGGTAGGTTATATTGTTATGGGCAGTAAAGTAACCCAGCTAATCGATGGTCGTACCGCGGTGTCTATCGGAACTTTGTTTGCAGCTATGATTATTGTCCCTTTTGGTATTGCGTCAGGAGGATTGATCCACCTGACATGGCCGTATTTCTTTTTGGGATTAGCCGTTGCTATTTTATCTAGCTCCTTGCCATTTACGCTCGACTTAGTTGCAATGAAACGCATTCCTGCTAAGAGCTTTAGTATTTTAACGAGTTTACACCCTGCCTTCGCTGCATTAAGTGGTTTGTTGTTTTTGGGAGAAGCTTTAACTATTGTACAATGGCTGTCAGTAGCTTGTGTCGTTTTTGCAAGTATAGGGACTACAATAACCTCTCCTAAAGTAAGTTAGGTTGTTTTGTTTGATGTTTTACTTTATGTTTGTTTGAGAAGTAAACGAACCGTTAGGAACAAAATCGCATGTAGTGCCTCATTTTTAAAGAGAATAGTTTACCTTTGAAGAACAAGGAATAATAAGAATCTATATTGAAATTATGAACCAAGAAATAAGAAACTTAGAACCTAAACAAGTATGGAATAAGTTTGCTGATTTAAATGCAGTACCGCGTCCATCTAAAAAAGAAGAACGTGTAATTGCGTTTATGGTAGACTTCGGAAAGTCATTAGGACTAGAAACAATCCAAGATGAAGTAGGAAACGTAATCATCAAAAAACCTGCTACAGCGGGAATGGAGAACAGAAAAACGATTGTTATGCAATCGCATTTGGATATGGTTCACCAAAAAAACAACGACACTGATTTTGATTTTGATACTCAAGGTATCGAAATGTATGTTGAAGACGGTTGGGTGCGTGCAAAAGGAACAACTTTAGGTGCAGATAACGGATTAGGAGTTGCTACTATTATGGCAATCCTAGAGAGTAAGGATATTCCACATCCGGCAATTGAAGCTTTATTCACGATTGATGAAGAAACGGGAATGACAGGAGCTAAAGGTTTAAAAGGTGGATTGTTAGAAGGAGAAATCCTTTTAAATCTTGATACAGAAGAAGACGATGAAATTGATATCGGATGTGCTGGAGGTATTGATGTAACTGCTACTGCAGAATACGATGAAGAAGATACACCAGAAAATGCAGTAGGATATAGAATTACTGTAAAAGGATTGAATGGAGGACATTCGGGAATGGATATCCACAAAGGATTGGGGAATGCCAATAAAATCATGAATCGTCTATTGTTTGATTCTTTTGATAATTTTGGTCTGCAAATTGCGACGATAAAAGGAGGAAGCTTGCGCAATGCTATTCCACGTGAAAGCGTGGCAACAGTTGTAATTGCTCAAATGTACGACGAAGCGTTTGTGTATGATATGACTCAAATTGTCGAGGAAATCAAAGCAGAATTACATACAGTAGATCCTGACTTAGAAATCATTTTTGACAAATTAGATCCTGCTGAAACTCCGAAAAAAGTAATGCCATCCATGGCACAGTATTTCTTTGTTCGCTCAATGTATACAGCTCATAATGGTGTATTCCGTATGAGTCCTGATTTTGATGATTTAGTAGAGGCATCAAATAATATTGCCAAAGTAGAAGTAGGAAATGGACAGTTGAGTGTGAAGTGTTTAACGCGTTCTTCCGTAGAGTCATCTAAAATGGACGTAGCGAATGGCTTGCGCTCTGCTTTTGAATTGATGGGATGTGAAGTTGAATTCTCAGGTTCATACCCAGGATGGAGTCCAAATCCTGAATCGGAAATTTTGGATGTGCTTGTAGATATTTACGAGCAACAACACCAAGTGAAACCTAATGTTGTGGCATGTCACGCAGGTTTGGAATGTGGAATCTTAGGAACACATTATCCGACAATGGATATGATTTCTTTTGGGCCAACAATCAAAGGAGCTCACTCTCCTGCAGAACGTGCAAACATCGAATCACTACAAAAATTCTGGAACTTTGTTTTAGAGATTTTAAAACAGATCCCAGTAAAAAACTAAGTAATTAGATCTTCAAGATAGGAAAGCAGTAAACCATCGTTTACTGCTTTTTTTTGTTAAGGCTTTATCGTAGTTTCACGTATGGTTGAAATACTGACAATGTGTTTTATAATTGCGAATAAACGGTAATGACTTGGATATATGATGGATAAAGCAAGAAGAGTTCTTAACTTTTTTAAGGAAATTTTAATTTTTGAAGAAGCTGAATTGTAAAATGCTTTTTGTACTTTAGTTGCTTTAAGAAAAAAAAACAAAACTCAAAAACATTATGAAAAAATCTATCTTAGCCTTGGCTTTAGTAAGCTTCGTTGCTATATCATGTGGAGATAAAAAATCAACAGATACACCTGCGGCACCAGAGCAAGCAGTAGAACAAACAACAGAAGCGCCTAAACAAAAAGAATTGACGTATACTGTAGAATGGACTGCATTCAAAACACCTGCAAAAGTAGGGGTGAAAGGAACATTCGACGAGATAAAATTAGCTGAGGTAAATCAAGAGGCTGCTACATTAGAAGAAGGGTTGAAAGGGGCTCAGTTTGCTATTGTAACGAGTTCTGCAAGTACTGGAGATCCTGCAAGAGATGAGACTTTGCGTTTGAACTTTTTTAGTAAACTAGTTGGTAATATCAATGGTTTCTTTGGTGAATTTAAAGACGGAAAAGTTTTAGTAAACTTAACGTTAAACGGTGTGACAAAAGAAAAAGAATTTACTTATGTTGCAACAGAAAACGGAGTGAAATTAAATGGGTCAATTGATATTTTAGCAGATTTTACAGCAAAAGACGCATTCAATGCCTTACATGAAGCTTGTAATGCTTTGCACGAAGGGAAAACATGGTCAGATGTTGATATCGCAGTAGAGATTAAAAAATAAATAGAGATAAATACACGAAATCAAGAGGAATATGCGGATATATTCCTCTTTTTTTTTAACTTTGCAATCCAATTAAATTATCTCTTTTCAAGATATGATAGATAGATTACAAATTATAAAACAACGTTTTGACGAAATCTCTGATTTGATTATTCAACCAGATGTTATTGCTGATCAGAAACGCTATGTTCAATTAAACAAAGAATACAAAGATTTAAAACAGCTAGTTGAAAAACGCGCGGAGTATTTAAATCTGACAGGAAATATAGCCGAAGCTAATGAAATATTAGCCGATGGAAGCGATGCTGAAATGGTTGAAATGGCCAAAATGCAGATGGATGAAGCGAAAGGTCGTTTACCAGAATTGGAAGAGGAAATTAAGTTTCTTTTGATCCCGAAAGATCCAGAAGACGCGAAAAACGTAATGGTTGAAGTTCGCGCTGGTACTGGAGGTGATGAGGCTAGTATTTTTGCTGGTGATTTGTTCAGAATGTATACGAAGTACTGTGAGTCAAGAGGATGGAGAACTTCTGTAGTAGACGTTAACGAAGGAACTTCCGGAGGTTATAAAGAAATTATTTTCGAAGTAACAGGAGAAGATGTTTACGGAACGTTGAAGTTTGAAGCTGGAGTTCACCGTGTACAACGCGTACCTCAGACAGAAACACAAGGACGTGTGCACACTTCGGCCGCTACGGTAATGGTATTGCCAGAAGCAGAAGAGTTTGACGTTCATATCGATATGAATGATGTGCGTATTGATTTATTCTGTTCATCAGGACCTGGAGGACAGTCGGTAAATACAACTAAATCTGCAGTGCGTATGACGCATATTCCTACAGGATTAGTAGCGCAATGTCAGGATGAAAAGTCACAACACAAGAATAAAGACAAAGCTTTATCTGTATTGCGTTCGCGTTTATATGAAATGGAATTGGCGAAAAAGCAAGAAGAAGATGCGAAGAAACGTAATTCTCAGGTAAGTAGTGGAGACCGTTCTGCAAAAATTAGAACGTATAACTATCCACAAGGACGTGTTACAGATCACCGCATTGGATTAACGCTATATGATTTAGATGGTGTTATGAATGGAGGGATTCAAAAAATTGTAGAAGAACTACAGTTGGTAAGTAATACAGAGAAATTAAAAGAAAGCGAAGTTTATTAAACCGCAAGATAAAGAGAAACCACACTAGGCAGTGTGGTTTTTTTCAAATAGTAAAGCATGACAACACAACAACTCCTAGAGCAAATTCAGCGTAAGCAATCATTTTTATGTGTAGGTTTAGACGTTGATTTGACTAAAATTCCCGCTTTTTTGTTAGAAGAAGAGGATCCTATTTTTAGTTTTAACAAGGCTATTATTGATGCCACTCATGATTTAGCCGTAGCTTATAAACCCAATATTGCGTTTTTTGAAGCTTATGGAATACAAGGGTGGGAATCATTAAAAAAGACGATTGCTTATATCAAAGAGAATTATCCCACACTTTTTACCATTGCAGATGCAAAACGAGGAGACATTGGCAACACTGCTTCGATGTATGCAAAAGCATTCTTTGAAGATATGGCTTTTGACAGCGTTACTGTTGCTCCTTATATGGGAAAAGATTCTGTTGAACCTTTTTTGGCTTTTGAGAACAAACACACTATTTTGTTGGCGTTGACTTCAAACGAAGGGGCTTTTGATTTTCAAACACAAATGATAGAAGGCGAACCGCTGTATAAAAAAGTAATTCAAACTTCCCAGCAATATAAAAACGCAGATCAGTTAATGTACGTGGTGGGAGCTACAAAAGCAGAGTATTTTAAAGATATCCGTCAAGTGGTGCCTAATAGCTTCTTATTAGTGCCTGGTGTAGGTGCACAAGGAGGTAGTTTAAAAGAAGTTTGTCAGTATGGTTTAGCAGACAATGTAGGGTTGTTGATCAATTCTTCAAGAGGGATTATATATGCATCAAATCAAGCAGATTTCGCAGAAAAAGCTAGAGAAGAAGCCTTGAAGATGCAAAGAGAAATGCAAGAGATTTTAAAAGAGAAATTATGCTAATACTAAAGGATCAGCTTGGTCGTGAACACAAGTTTGAACATACGCCAAAGCGCATTGTTTCATTAGTTCCATCGCTTACAGCGACGCTTTTTGACTTGGGACTTGAGGATGAATTAGTGGGGATTACAACGGCTTGTATACACCCATATCACTTGAAAGTAACGAAGACAAAAGTTGGAGAAACCAAAAAGGTAGATGTCGAACAGATTAAGTTGTTGAATCCTGACGTTATTATTGCTAATGTAGACGAGAATACTATTGAGGGAATTGAACAACTACAGGGAATTTGTCCCGTATGGCTTTCAGATGTCCGTACAATGGATCAAAATATTCAAATGATAGAAGCTTTAGGGCAATTGTTTAATAAGCGTACAGAAGCGCGTAAGTGGATAGATAAAATACAATTTGGTCAAAGAGATTTGATGGATTTTGTAAGCGGTAAACCCGGTTATAAAGTAGCGTACTTTGTAGGAAAAGATCCACATACAGTAGCTGGAGAAGGGACGTTTATACAAGAAATGTTGACCTTAAATCAGTTCGAGAATGTCTACGCGAATCGAGTAGAGACTTATCCCGAAGTGGAGATTAAAAAGATTCGAATACAAGGAGATCCTGAGTTGGTCTTTTTGCCTTCGGTTCCCTATGCTTTTCAAGAAGAAGATGCTTTTGAAATAGGGCGTTTTACACATCACGGAAAAACGATCTTTGTTGAAGGAGAAATGTTTTCCTGGTATGGAACATCCGTAGCAAAGGCTTTTGATTATTTTAAACAGATACACAATCGATTATAACAAAAAATCCCATCACTTTTGATGGGATTTTTTTGTAGGGGTCTAGGGCAATATAGCACTTGGAGTTGAACATTTCTTTTTTAAACAATATTTATTAAAAAAAAGGTGTTTTTCATGCCTTTTAAGTATGGAAAAACGCGATAAAATCTGTATATTAGCACGTTTAATAATGACAATTTAAATTTAATATACTTATGTCTGAAGGAGAAAAGTTGATTCCTATTAACATTGAGGAACAGATGAAATCAGCCTACATTGATTATTCAATGTCTGTGATTGTGTCTAGAGCACTTCCCGATGTTAGAGATGGCTTAAAACCTGTGCATCGTAGAGTGTTATTTGGTATGTATGAGTTAGGCGTGATGTCTAATAGAGCACATAAAAAGTCTGCCAGAATTGTAGGGGAAGTTTTGGGTAAATACCACCCACACGGTGATAGTTCTGTATATGACGCCATGGTGCGTATGGCTCAAGATTGGAGCATGCGTTATTTGCTTGTAGATGGACAAGGTAACTTTGGATCTGTAGATGGAGATAGCCCCGCAGCAATGCGTTATACAGAGGCTAGAATGAAGAAGATGTCTGAAGAGATTCTTGCCGATATCGATAAAGAAACTGTTGATTTTCAATTAAACTTTGACGATACTTTAGAAGAACCAAAAGTAATGCCAACGCGTATTCCTACGTTATTGGTTAATGGTGCTTCAGGTATTGCTGTTGGTATGGCGACCAACATGGCACCACACAACCTTTCAGAAGTCATTGATGGTACATTAGCTTATATCGACAATAACGATATTGAGATTGACGAATTGATGAATCACATCAAAGCACCTGACTTTCCAACAGGAGGTATTATCTATGGTTATGAAGGAGTTAGAGAGGCATTCAAAACAGGTCGTGGTCGTGTTGTTATGCGAGCAAAAGCCAGTTTTGAAGAAGTTGATGGAAGAGAGTGTATCATTGTAACGGAAATTCCGTTCCAAGTGAACAAAGCCGAAATGATCAAGAAAACGGCAGAAGCAGTAAACGAAAAGAAAATTGAGGGTATTGCAACTATTCGTGATGAATCTGATCGCAAGGGAATGCGTATCGTTTACGTTTTAAAACGCGATGCTATTCCAAACATTGTATTAAATACACTTTATAAATATACACAATTGCAATCGTCGTTCAGTGTGAATAATATCGCATTGGTTGACGGACGTCCACAAACTTTAAATCTTAAAGAGTTAATTTATCACTTCGTTGAACACAGACACGATGTGGTAGTTAGACGTACGCAATTTGAATTGAGAAAAGCGGAAGAACGCGCACATATTTTAGAGGGATTAATTATTGCATCAGATAATATTGATGAAGTAATTGCCTTGATTCGCTCTTCTAGCAATGCGGATGAAGCAAGAGCTAAATTAATTGAGCGTTTCTCACTGTCAGAAATTCAAGCACGTGCTATTGTCGAAATGCGTCTACGTCAGTTAACTGGACTGGAGCAAGATAAATTACGCGCGGAATACGAAGAGATTATGACGTTAATTAATCATTTAAGAGAGTTATTAGCAAGCAAAGAAATGCGAATGAACTTGATTAAAGAAGAATTGACAGAAGTAAAAAATAAATTTGGTGATGAACGTCGTTCAATCATTGAATATGCAGGTGGAGATGTGAGTATTACAGATCTTATTGCAGATGAACAAGTAGTAATTACTATTTCACATGCTGGATATATCAAACGTACACCGCTTTCTGAATACAAAACTCAAAATAGAGGAGGAGTAGGACAAAAGTCGGCAGGAACAAGAGATCAAGATTTCTTAGAGCATATGTACGTGGCTACCAACCACCAGTATATGTTGTTCTTTACTCAAAAAGGTAAGTGTTTCTGGATGAGAGTTTACGAAATTCCAGAAGGTACTAAAGTAAGTAAAGGTCGTGCAATTCAAAACTTGATTAATATCGAGAATGACGATAAAGTGAAGGCGTTTATTTGTACTCAAGATTTGAAAGATGAAGAGTACATCAATAATCACTATGTGATCATGGCGACAAAGCAAGGTCAAGTGAAGAAAACACCTTTAGAACAATATTCACGTCCGAGACAAAACGGAATTAATGCTATCACCATCAAAGAAGATGATGAATTACTAGAAGCAAAATTAACAGACGGTAAGAGTAAAGTACTAATTGCTGTGAAATCGGGTAAATTAGTTCGCTTTGATGAGGAGAAAACTCGTCCAATGGGAAGAACGGCTTCTGGTGTTCGCGGAATTACTTTAGCAGATGAAAAAGACGAAGTAATCGGAATGGTATCTGTTAGTGATTTGAACAGCGAAATATTAGTTGTTTCTGAAAATGGATATGGGAAGCGTTCTGCTTTAGAAGAGTATCGTGAAACAAACCGTGGAGGTAAAGGTGTTAAAACCATGAATATCAGTGATAAAACTGGATTATTGGTTTCAATTAACGTGGTTACTGATGCAGATGATTTAATGATTATCAACAAATCAGGCTTAACGATTCGCATGCGTATATCTGATTTACGTGTAATGGGACGTGCTACACAAGGGGTTCGTTTGATTAACATCAAAGGAAATGATTCAATTGCTGCAGTTTGTAAGGTGATGAAAGAGGAGGATGAAGATGAACAAGACCAAGAATTCGTGGAAATTGATGGAACCATATTGGATGTTACTGAAGAGGTAAACGAAGAAACAGAAGAAGATCAAGATCAAGAATAAAACAATAAAAACGACAGAGTTATGAATAAAAAATATGTTTATTTAGCGGCAGCCCTAATGATTTCTGGGCTATCTATGGCTCAAAAGAAAGAGTTAAAAGACGCTGAGAAAGCTGTAAAAAAAGGTAATGTTACTGAAGCTACAACAGCATTAAACGCAGTTGAAGCAGTATTAGGAGCAGCAACTAATGAGCAAAAAATTCAATATTACTATTTAAAATCAAACTTAGCTTACCAACAAATCGAGAAAAATCAAGATTTTGATGCTAACGTAGATAAAATGGTAAGTGCGTATAAAGCAATTGAAGCGATTGACAAGAATAATAAATTTGCTAAACAAGCAAATGAAGAATTAGGTCTTGTTGCGTCAAAAGTAATCAACAAAGCGATTGAGGATAATAACTCATCAAACTATAAAGGAGCTACTAAAAAGTTCAAGCAAGCGTACGATATCAATAAACAAGATACGATCTATTTATACTATGCAGCTTCAACAGCAATTAGTTCAAAAGATTATGGTACTGCAACTTCGTATTATAAGGAGTTGATTGATTTAGGATACAACGGAAATGAATCATACTATACTGCTGTAGATAAAGCAACAGGAGAGGTACAAAATTTTGGGAAAGATGCTAAGATGAGAGATGTACTTGTGAAACAAGGTTCTCACAGCGATCCTAAATTTGTAAAAGAAGATTCTAAACGTCCTGAAATTATCAAAAACTTAGCGTTGATCTATTACCAAGAAGGACAATATGACGAGGCTGAAAAAGCAGTAATTGAGGCTAGAAAATCAAATCCTAATGATACCAACTTAATGTTGACACAAATGGATCTGTATTTAAAGTCTAACAACATGGGGAAATACGAGGAGATCGCAAAAGAAGCTTTATCTAAAAACCCGAATGACGACGTTTTATTGTATAATTTAGGTGTTACGAGTTACCAAGCAGGTAAAGTAGAAGATGCTAAAAAATACTATGAGCAAGCAATTCGCATCAATCCTAAAAATGAGAACGCATACTTAAACATGGCTTTCATTAAATTGCAACCAGACGAAGAAATTACCAACAAAATGAATAGCTTGGGAATGTCTGCTGCTGATAATAAAAAATATGAGCAATTGCAAAAAGAGAAAAAAGCACTTTATCGCGATGCAATGAATGATTTAGAAAAGGTATTGGCTATTAATCCTACAAATGATGAGGCAATCAATACGTTGAAAAACATTTATAGAGCACTTGAGATGAATGATAAATTAAAAGCTTTAGAAGCTAAATAATAGAACAAATCAATTGTTTAAATAGTAAGAGGTAGAAACGCATGTTTCTGCCTCTTTTTTTTGCATTTCATTTGTTCTGCTTTTCGCCTAATTTACAGGTCAAAATGGCTAAGTAAATCGCTTAACATGCATGTATAGGTAAATTACTTATGCAATATTTTCAAAAAGTGTATTATTTTCTACTTATTAGCTTTTCTTCATGTAATGAGAAGATATAACGCCTTTTTTGCTCGAATTATTTTATTTTGTGAGCTTACCTCCCTTTTTTGGGGCTCCTAGTTCTCAGTTTGTGTTAAAATCCACAAAAAGTGACCTGAGGAAAATTAATTTTATTTTAATAAAATTTTTATACTCATTTTGCGATTCGATTATTAGCACAACTTCTACCTGAATGGCTATATCCAAATTTGTAAGGTCTAAGGTGAGGTAACATGATTATTTGCGAAATTTTATAATACTCTTAACTTTTTATTTAATGTTTTTTTTACATAATTTATGAAATTATAAATCATTAATTGTGTTATAAAATGTTATTATTTGCAATAATTTTCTTTTAATGTTATTAAATATTAAATGGTTGTAGCTTTGTTGGAGTATAATATTTAAATGTTATATACCCAAAAGTTATAAATTATGAAAAGAAAAGTAATTCCTCTATTTGCACTTATGTTTAGTGGTGCAGCAATGGCACAAGTTGGTATTGGTACTGAGAGAGCTGCAAGTTCAGCACAATTAGAAATTCTTGCAGATCATAAAGGGGTACTGATCCCTAGAGTTAAACTTGTAGACTTGACAAATTTTGAACCGATCAAAGGTGAAAAAATTGAAAGTTTGTTAATTTATCATACAGGTGAGAATAATATTAAGCCTGGATTCTATTATTGGCGAAATAATACTTGGACACCTCTTCTTTCTGGTGATACTGTAACGGATCGTATGAATAATACCTTTACAATTGGTGCTAATCCAAACAGAAACAACGAAGAATCGTTAATTATCACAGATACAGAAAATCACAGCATTTATCTTGCAATAAGCGAAATCGCAAATAATGATGTTTTTGTAACGGAATTGGTTGAGAATCAGGAGTTCATCACCAAACTAGGAGATAACATTGATTTCATCAATCAGATTACAAACAACAATGAATTCATTGAGAATATTATCAACGAGTTAAAGGGAAAATACGGAAACGTAGGTTTTGATACCGTTAGTAATTCTTTCTTTTACTATGACGAAAATGGTCAACCCGTGACTATTAGCTGGGATCTGTTAGGAAATACAAAGATTGCGAGTTTTAGTGTAAACGCTGATTATTTAACGATTGTAGATACAGAAGGAACTGCGTTTAGCGTATCAATTGATGACTTAGGAAAAGTAATCGCAAATAATGATGTTTTTGTAACGGAGTTAGTTGAAAATCAGGAGTTCATCACCAAACTAGGAGATAACATTGATTTCATCAATCAGATTACAAATAACAACGAGTTTATTGAGAACATTATCAACGAGTTAAAAGGAAAATACGGAAACGTAGGTTTTGATACCGCTAGTAATTCTTTCTTTTACTATGACGAAAATGGTCAACCCGTGACTATTAGCTGGGATCTGTTAGGCAATACGAAGATTGCGAGTTTTAGCGTAAACGCTGATTATTTAACGATTGTAGATACAGAAGGAACTGCGTTTAGCGTATCAATTGACGACCTAGGAAAAGTAATCGCAAATAATGATGTTTTTGTAACGGAATTGGTTGAAAATCAGGAGTTCATCACCAAACTAGGAGATAACATTGATTTCATCAATCAGATTACAAACAACAACGAGTTTATTGAGAACATTATCAACGAGTTAAAAGGAAAATACGGAAACGTAGGTTTTGATACTGTTAGTAATTCTTTCTTTTACTATGATGAAAATGGTCAACCCGTGACTATTAGCTGGGATCTGTTAGGCAATACAAAGATTGCGAGTTTTACTGTAAACGCTGATTATTTAACGATTGTAGATACAGAAGGAACTGCGTTTAGCGTATCAATTGATGACTTAGGAAAAGTAATCGCAAATAATGATGTTTTTGTAACAGAATTAGTTGAAAATCAGGAGTTCATCACCAAACTAGGAGATAACATTGATTTCATCAATCAGATTACAAATAACAACGAGTTTATTGAGAACATTATCAAAGAGTTAAAGGGAAAATACGGAAACGTTGGTTTTGATACCGTTAGTAATTCTTTCTTTTACTATGACGAAAATGAACAACCCGTGACTATTAGCTGGGATCTGTTAGGCAATACGAAGATTGCGAGTTTTACTGTTAACGCTGATTATTTGATGATTGTAGATACAGAAGGAACTGCGTTTAGCGTATCAATTGACGACTTAGGAAAAGTAATCGCAAATAATGATGTTTTTGTGACGGAGTTAGTTGAAAATCAGGAGTTCATCACCAAACTAGGAGATAACATTGATTTCATCAATCAGATTACAAACAACAATGAATTCATTGAGAATATTATCAACGAGTTAAAAGGAAAATACGGAAACGTTGGTTTTGATACCGTTAGTAATTCTTTCTTTTACTATAACGAAAATGGTCAACCCGTGACTATTAGCTGGGATCTGTTAGGCAATACGAAGATTGCGAGTTTTACTGTAAACGCTGATTATTTAACGATTGTAGATACAGAAGGAACTGCGTTTAGCGTATCAATTAATGACTTAGGAAAAGTAATCGCAAATAATGATGTTTTTGTAACGGAGTTAGTTGAAAATCAGGAGTTCATCACCAAACTAGGAGATAACATTGATTTCATCAATCAGATTACAAATAACAACGAGTTTATTGAAAACATTATCAAAGAGTTAAAAGGAAAATACGGAAACGTTGGTTTTGATACCGTTAGTAATTCTTTCTTTTACTATAACGAAAATGGTCAACCCGTGACTATTAGCTGGGATCTGTTAGGCAATACAAAGATTGCGAGTTTTACTGTAAACGCTGATTATTTAACGATTGTTGATACAGAAGGAACTGCGTTTAGCGTATCAATTGATGACTTAGGAAAAGCAATCGCAAATAATGATGTTTTTGTAACGGAATTGGTTGAGAATCAGGAGTTCATCACCAAACTAGGAGATAACATTGATTTCATCAATCAGATTACAAACAACAACGATTTTATTGAGAACATTATCAAAGAGTTAAAAGGAAAATACGGAAACGTTGGTTTTGATACTGTTAGTAATTCTTTCTTTTACTATGACGAAAATGAACAACCCGTGACTATTAGCTGGGATCTGTTAGGCAATACAAAGATTGCGAGTTTTAGCGTAAACGCTGATTATTTGACGATTGTAGATACAGAAGGAACTGCGTTTAGCGTATCAATTGACGACCTAGGAAAAGTAATCGCAAATAATGATGTTTTTGTAACGGAATTGGTTGAAAATCAGGAGTTCATCACCAAACTAGGAGATAACATTGATTTCATCAATCAGATTACAAATAACAACGATTTTATTGAGAACATTATCAACGAGTTAAAGGGAAAATACGGAAACGTAGGTTTTGATACCGTTAGTAATTCTTTCTTTTACTATAACGAAAATGGTCAACCCGTGACTATTAGCTGGGATCTGTTAGGCAATACAAAGATTGCGAGTTTTACTGTAAACGCTGATTATTTAACGATTGTTGATACAGAAGGAACTGCGTTTAGCGTATCAATTGATGACTTAGGAAAAGTAATCGCAAATAATGATGTTTTTGTAACGGAATTGGTTGAGAATCAGGAGTTCATCACCAAACTAGGAGATAACATTGATTTCATCAATCAGATTACAAATAACAACGAGTTTATTGAGAACATTATCAAAGAGTTAGAACACACTTATGGCAATGTTAGCTATGATGTTGTGAATAATCAATTCTACTACTACGATGATCAAGACAACAAGCAAGTTATTGATTTAGGTAAGGCTGTACGCCTGTATGAAACATTGACAAGTCTTGAAAATGTAGTTACCAAAGAAACTGATGAACACGGACAGGAGTTTGATTTGTACACATTGACTTATAAAGATGAAAAAGGTACGTTACATCCGATTGATATCAATGTACTAGTAAAAGGAAATGAGACATTAACAACACTAACGTATGATCCCATAGATCACGTATTGAGATATACTGATGAAGAAGGAGTTAGCAGTGTCTTCAAATTAACTGATTTAGTTGGGGATGCAGAATCATTAACCAAATTAGAATTTGATCCAAGTACAAATAGTTTGTTGTTTACAGACGAGAACAAGAGCATTCATAAGATTGAATTAGCCTCAATTAACAAGCACCCTTGGTACGATACAACAACGCAAAAAGTAGCTACTTCAAATACCGCAGACATATATACCAAAGGGTGGGTTGGAATTGGATTCACCGAGCCTTCTGGTGCTCCAGGTGAAAGATTAAGAGTAAACGGAAGCATTTCTGCGATCAATAGTTACTATGCAGATTATGTATTTGATCATTATTTTGATGGTTATTCATCACTAAAATACGAGTATGATTTCAAGAGCTTAGATGCTGTTGAGGCATATATTAAAGAGAATCGACACTTACCAGGAATCACTCCGATTCACGAATTAACCAAGTCAGATGAAGGGTATGCGATAAACATTTCGGAATTGTCTATTCAATTACTTGAAAAAACAGAAGAATTGTATCTACACATCATTGATCAAAAAAATGAGTTAGAAGAAAAGGAATTAAAAATTAAACAGTTAGAAAGAAGCAATCAGGAGCTTCAAACACAAACCGCACAACAAAATCAAGAAATGGTGCACAAAATAGAGCAACTAGAGCGATTGATTTTGGACTTAATGCAAAAAAACTAACTTTTTAAAAGGATAAATTATGTATAATAATACAACTATATATAAGGGAATGAAATCAATGATTTCATTAGTATTGATACTATTTCTAGGAGTTTTTTCCAGTATCGCCCAAACAAATATGACAAAGATTAAGGATGGAACTATTTCAGGAACAACAGCTGTTCCGAGTCTAGGAGCTATTCTTGAGTTAGAGAGTGCAAACAAAGGATTTTTGACCCCTCGATTAACGACACAGCAAAGAGATGCCATAGGAACAAAAACGGATGGTTTATTAATTTACAACAAAACAACAGGTTGTTTTAACTATTGGAGTGTGGCACAAGACAATTGGTTGAGTATTTGTGGTACACCGCCACCAGCAGTGTTTGAGATTACAACCATTCAGTGTCAGGATATTACACCACAAGGAATTTACAAACAAGGAGTTTACCTCAATACAAGCAACTATCTAACCATACCTGTAACCGTTACACAAGCGGGAACGTATGAAATTATTGCCAGTACAACCAATGGCTATTACTTCATGACAAGAGGAACATTCCCTTCATCAGGTAACTATACTTTACTTTTAGAAGGTGTAGGAACGCCAAATGTTGGGTACAATACAGGGGAAAATGGAGATTTATTAAAAATCACATTAAACAGCAAAGAGAGTACGTGTAAGGATAAATACGTATTCGTCGAAAAAGCTGCCGTAGACTTTGTATTGAATTGTTCTAAGATTACAGTAGAAGGTAAATATTATGCAGGAAAAGAGCTTGAGTCTGAAAACAAGATGAAGCTTGAAGTTAATGTCAACGCAACTGGTTACTGGAATATAGCGACAAATACAGTAAATGGATATTCGTTTACAGGTTCAGGTACTTTTACAACAACAGGTATACAAACAGTAGAGCTATTAGGTACAGGAAAACCAACAACTTCAGGTACAGATTTATTTAATATTTCGGCTAATGCGAATACAGCAACGAATTGTTCTGTTATCCCGGTAGTTGTTGAGCCAATACGTTTTACTGTAGATTGTACTAGTGCAGTGGTAAATGGAGTGTTCAAACAAGATGAACCAGTTACCTCAGCTCATACAGTAACACTAACTGTAAACGTTGAAGCTACTGGAGACACAAGCATACAAACCAATACAGTAGGAGGAGTTTACTTCTCATCAGGACCACTTTCATTTGAAGAACTTGGGCGTAAAGAAGTAGTGTTAAGTGCAATTGGAACACCAACAGCTGCTGGTACTCATACGTATACCTTGAATCAAACCTCAGGCTTAGTTAGTCCATGTACTTTTAATATTGAAGTGGAGAAAAAACCAGTTGCATATAATCTAGTTTGTAATTCACTGATAGTTAGAGGAGATTACGCGCCGAATATCCCTATGAATGCAACAAATACTATTTCAATCAATGTAAATGTTGAGTATGTAGGAGATTATACCCTTACAACGAATACAGTGAATGGGGTATCCTTTACTGCAAGTGGAACATTTAGTAATGCTGGTTTACAGGAAGTGATACTAAGAGGAAATGGTATGCCATTAAATGGAGGATTACACCATTTTACCCTAACGACAAATAGTACAATGGGTGGAAATAATTGTAATGCAGCTATTGAGTTTGTATACCGCAAAATGAATATTCTAGGTCTCGGAGGCGGTGCATATCAGGCAGGTACAGCTTCAAATACAGAAGCATCTAGAGTAATTTTACAAGCTGCTGGTAACTTTGGACCGAATGGAACTGTAAAAATTGATCAAATCAACATTGTCAATGGTGGTACAAATCAAGGAAGTGCCCTTCGAAATTTAATCAATAGCAATAAAATTGACATTGTAATAATTGGGTATAATTATTTGCCAAATGCTCAGACAACCCAAGTTTTACAAGACTTTGTTAAAAACAAAAAAGGAGTATTGATCCATGCACAAGAGAATTCTTACAATTTAGCGGTGGATTTAATGAATGCTATTTCCTATTCTTCAGGCACCTCAATTTCTGGTACAAGATCAACGTATATCAACCCATTGGTAACTCTAAATGATCCAATCCTAAACGGTCCTTTTGGAGATATTAGAGGAAGAAGTGCAGGAAGTGATGTGAACAACTCGTATTACGTAACTGGATATTCCAACGAGTTCATAAGTTTATCACATGTAGAAGACGATGCCTCACGTGCTTGGTTCTTGAAACACCGCTCATTGGGATATGTGTTTATTGGAGATGGAGGATGGACAGCTGGAGATGCAAGAAGCAGTCATTCAAATATTTGGCCAGCAGCTATTTCAGCAGGAGGTACTCCAATTGCCAAGAGCTATTATAGAGGAGTATTGGTTTACAATAGTATTATGTATGCGAATACAATTACTTGGGCAATTAAATACGCACAAGAAAATACCAATGTAAACTATACTTTAAGATAGTTTTCAAAACAATGAGTTTAGTTGTATGCTAAACTCATTGTTTAAACAAAAGATTAAAAGGCGTTTAGCATTTTAATAGAGTATTAATTTTATTCACTCAAAATGATGAAAAATAAAGTAATACAAGCGTGTTTATTTCTTGCATTAGCAAATAGTATATATGCACAGGCACAGGTTAAATTTACCAATGAAGGTATATTTTCTGTGTCATCAGATGATGTTGTATCCATGGGGGTTAACTTTGAAAACACGGAATCTGGGAAGGTGACAAATGATGGAAAAATGATTTATTTGCAGCATTTTCTCAATGATGGGGCTTATGGAATTACAACAAACAGCACAACTTCAACAACCATCTTTAGAACAGAAGGAGATCCTTTAGAAGCGAAAAAAATAGCAGGAAATCAGTTTGCCTCTTTCTACAATATTGTGTTTGACAGTCCAGTTAGTCAAGTAGCTTTTGATTTAAAGAATAACCTGGATGCACATGGCACAGTAGATTTTCAAAATGGAATTGTCGCAATTGATTCTAGTTATAACCCTATAACAAAGGTATCATATGGTATGTTTACCTTTCAAAAGGGGGCGAAAGCTATTAATACAGACAATGCTTCTCATATTGAGGGGGTTGTAGAAAAAATAGGAAATGATATTTTCACTTATCCAACAGGTAACAAAGAAAAATATCGTTATGCCCGTATTTCTGCACCAAAAGAAAAGACGGATATTTTCATTGGACAATATAGGTATCAAGATGAAAATTTTTTCAACGCTCGTACAAATACTGTAGGGGTAATTAAAAACTTAAATACTACAGAATACTGGTTAATAGACAAAGCTGAAAATAACGCAAGTGATGTATTGCTAACCTTGAGTTGGGATGAAGAAACAACTTCTCCAGAAGTGTTAGTTCGTCCAGAAGAAGACTTGCATATTGTGCGATGGGATCCAAAAGCGCAAATTTGGGTTGATGAAGGAGGAGTGGTAGATATGTCAGCTAAAGAAGTAACAACCATTGCGACTGTAAAAGGCTATGGGTTCTTTACGCTTGCGACAGTTAAAAAAGACTGGATTTTAGACGGCGATGTTGTGATCTATAATTTAGTGACACCAGATGGAGATGGAAAAAATGATTATTTCATCATTGACAATATCCAGAATTATCCGAATAACAAAGTAGAAATTTTTAATCGTTGGGGAACGCGAGTATACGAAACTAAGGGATATGATCCGCTTGGCAATGGTAGTACAAACGTTTTTACAGGTTATTCTGAAGGGAAAGCAACTGTAGACAAGGGAACTAAACTCCCTAGTGGTACCTATTACTATGTAGTTAGCTATGAGTACAAAGATGAGAATGGCAGTCGCATGATTAAAAAGGCGGCGAACTTACACCTTGAAACGAACTAAAGATGGAAGCAATGATAAGAAAAAACAATGTAAAAGCTTTTATATTAGCTAGTTTAAGCTTGATGAGTATCGTTCAAGCCCATGCACAGCAAGACCCACAATACACCCAATATATGTATAATCCTGCAACGATAAACCCTGCTTATTCAGGTAGTGTAGATCATTTGCAATTCTTTGGATTGTACCGTACACAGTGGGTAGGCTTAGAAGGAGCTCCTAAAACAGCTTATTTGTCTGCAGTTACTCCTTTGACAGATAATGGGGTAGGAATGGGAATCCACTTCAAGAATGATCATTTAGGTGTGATGGATGAAAATAGTTTATCTATCGATTTCGCTTACACTGTAGCGCTCAATTATTCCTATAAACTTGCTTTTGGATTAAAGGGGACAGGATCGCTTTTAGATGTCGACTACAATAAACTCCACATTTACGACGGTACAGATCCCATTTCTGAAGATAATATCAAGAATAAGTTTGCTGGAAACGTGGGAGCTGGAGCCTATCTATATTCAGATAAAGCCTATGTTGGAATTTCAGTACCTATGATTTTGTCGAGTAATATTTATAATGACAACGATTATAAAGTAATGAAAGAGAAAGCACATGTGTATCTGATGGGAGGTTATGTATTTGATTTGAATCACAATATTCAGTTCAAACCCGCTGCTTTAGTCAAAGTAATGACAGGAAGTCCGCTTCAAGTAGATGTAACCGCAAACTTCTTGTTCCATGAAAAATTTACCGTTGGAGCCGCTTATCGTTGGGATGCTTCAATTAGTGGATTAGCTGGTTTCCAGGTAAGTGAAGGATTATTTATCGGCTATACCTATGATGCAGATACAAGCAAGTTGGCCAACTATCATTCAGGTTCTCATGAGATCTTCATGAAGTTTGAGCTATTTAAAAATAACAGACGAAAAGTCGCACCTCGATTTTTCTAAAACAAGCAATTATGAAAAGAAAATATTGCTATACAAGCGTATTGCTTTTTTTCTTGTTTTCCAGTGTAATTGGCTTTGGACAAAACAGGAAAGAGCGAAAAGCGGATAGAGAATATGAAAATTTCGCCTATGTCGATGCAATTAAAGTGTATGAAAACATGGCTAAAAAAGGATTTATTAATACGTCAATCTTAAGTAAACTTGGAGATTCCTATTACTTTAATGGAAAATTTGTTGAAGCGTATAAATGGTATGACGAGCTATTTCAAGGGAATTATCAAGATAAGAATTTAGCAAACATTGATACAGAGTATTACTATCGGTATGCTCAAACGCTCAAAGCGATGAATCAAGTAGAACGCGCGGATATTATTTTACAAGAGTTTGCGGCGTTGAAATCATCAGATTCTAGAGCTCAATTACTTATGACAAATGATGAATTGGTTCGTAAAACATTAGTTGCCTCTCGTTTCAGTAAGATTAACTTATCCCTCAACAGCGAATACTCAGATTATGGGGCTACGTTAGTAGATAATCAATTGATTTTTACCTCGGCGCGTATCAGTGAAGAGATGAAGAACAAGGTGCACAATTGGACCAATCAAAACTATACAAAATTGTATACGTCAACCATAAGTGAAGATGGAGCTTTTAGTGAGCCCAGATTGTTTGCGAAAGAAATTACATCAGGTGACCGCAATATGGGAACTGCCGTAGTGACTAAAGATGGAAAGACGTTGTATTTTACGAGTAACTACGGATCTACACGAGGTAATAAACGCGCGCAATTCAATGAGGAGGAAACCTCACTGTTGAAAATATATCGCGCTAGTAAACAGTTAGATGGACTTTGGGGAGCAGTTGAAGAACTGCCTTTCAACCTCGACCAATACAACACTGCGCATCCAGCTTTAACACCCGATGAACAATGGTTGTATTTCGTTTCAGATCGTCAGGGGACTATAGGGCAATCAGATTTATTTCGAGTGAGTGTTTACGAATCAGGACGCTTTGGTTCGGTCGAGAATTTAGGAAGTCAAATTAATACAGCAGGTCGCGAAACATTTCCTTTTATTTCCAGTGATTATATGTTGTATTATTCGAGTGATGGACATCCCGGTTTTGGGGGATTGGATCTGTTTAAGGCCAAAATAAATCGAGATGGAACAATGGGTGTGCCTACCAATTTAGGTCCAGATATCAATACTGCTTTTGACGATTTTGGAATGTACATTGACACCGCAACTAAAAAGGGATTTGTCAGCTCCAATAGCGAAGAAGGACAAGGCGGAGATGATATTTATTTGTTTGTCGAAACGCCGTGTTATCAAGCCCTTGATGGATTGATTCTTGATCAAGAAACACAGCAAGGAATTGAAGGAGTAGAGGTTATTTACTTTGATGCGGAACAAAATCCGATTGGTCATGTGTTAACTGATCAAGAAGGATATTACACCATCGATCAGTTAGATTGTGGAAAACAATACCGCATTCGCGTTATGCACACGGGTTATTTTACGCGTGAATTTACTGTGGAGACTAACCGAGAACATCAACAACGCCATAATGTAGTATTGGAGCCTGATGGGACGAAAATTGAATCGGGAGATGATTTGTTCAAGAAATTGAAATTAGAACCGATATACTTTGATTTTGATCAATCAAATATTCGTCCAGATGCTCAAATTGAATTGATGAAAATTGTTGAAGTATTATTACAGTATCCACATCTAACGTTAAAAGTCAATACACATACAGACAGTAGAGGAAATGATGCATATAACCTAAGATTATCTGAGCGTCGAGCACAGTCAACAATTCAATGGATGGTAAGTCGAGGAATTGATGCTAACCGATTAGTAGGTAAGGGATATGGAGAAACACAGTTGACCAATAACTGTGGAAATGGGGTTCAGTGTACAGAAGCAGAACACCAAGCCAATAGACGAAGTGAGTTTATTATTTCAAATAATTAAGAATAAAATCAACTAAAAATCTTTTTTCTTAATCTTTGCAGTGAATGGAAACATGAACTAGCATAACTTTTTAGATTGAGAGGGACCAGCTTTTTGCTGGTCCTTTTTTTTGATAGAATCTAAAGAAAAGACGATAACAATACCCAGACTATTTACTTTTTCAATCCAATAATTCACAGAAACATGCTCAAATTTTGTTGTTTTGAAAATATAACAGACCTTTGTAAGGTGAAAATTGCGACAATCATATTATCTCTATTTATGTTCTTCAAACCGGTATTGCCTGTTGTGGAGTACGTCGTGTTATATGATTATATCAAAAATGAACTTTGTGTAAATAAAGATAAACCAGAACTAGCATGTAATGGGAAATGTCATCTTACCAAAGAACTAGCAAATGCCTCTGATACCGATACCGATAAAGGCAGAACCCATTTTGCCTCTGCAGAGATTCAATTAATTTATTATCAAGCTATAACTGTGATTAATTGTACGGTTAATTACACGTATTACATCAAACCGATGGTAAGTGTTGAAGACCACTATAGCTTTTCTTTTTCTACCCTACTGTTTCGACCTCCTGTTTGCTAAAAATGAGGAATTATTGGAGAAAGTTACCTATGGATTGCTTTTGGGAAAACCCCTAAAGTAAGAGTTAGCTATGCTTTACTTTTTGATCTAATCACTCCTGTATTCAATTCACTTATTTGTAAACCGCGGCTATTAAATGTATAGTTTAATAGCACTAGAGGCCTTTTGTACCATTTAATCCAACATGTAGTCCCTGTCTTTTGTGATAGTGAAGGGACATACTTGTTCGTTTTGAATGCATGAAGGCACCCCAGTCAAACAATGAAAAAATTTATTTGTTTCGTATCAGCATTCCTTGTTGTTACGGCTTGTACAATAGATAAAACAGATTATGAATCTGAAGGAAATACTACTGTACCAGATAATCACGAGTTCAAAGAAGTTATTTCATTTGAACAAGGTCCGTATCGTATCCATATGGAGGCATTAGACGGAAAATTATACAAAGGTTATAACGAAGTGCGCTTGCATCTTGTGCAAATAAGCACTAAACAAGTAGTAGAGGACGCAGCGATTACCTTTTTGCCTGTTCAAACAAAAGCAACAGGTGAGAAAGAAACTTGTCCTCATAGTTATCAGCTCAAGTATCAATCTCAAGAGCATTATTATAAGGGATATAGTGTTTTTACAGAAGAAAGCACAACAGGTCAATGGGAAGTTATCTTCGATTTTAGTGTTGAAGGACAACATTTTAAACAGGTTCATCCGGTTACAGTACTTCCACAAGGCAATATGAATTTAAACATGACTTCTTTTATCGGAAACGATCAAGAGCGTTATATCATTGCACTTGTTGCACCAATTAAGCCAAAAGTAGCCGAGAATCAATTGGTTGCTGGTATTTTTAAGTACAATAATACCCGTGACAAAGTAGAGTCAGATTTAACGCAATTGCAATTTGCTTATTCAAGTGTAACGGATTATAAACTGTTTTTAGATCCGCGTATGCCTGAGCCGTCAATGGGTAATCATTCCTCTCCAAATAACAAAGATTTGGTACAAGGAGCTGATGAATTGTACTACGGAGTAGTCAACTATACCATGACGGGGAATTGGACCTTGAATTTTATTCTACAAAATGATAAAGGACGCTTAGTTAAAGGAACAAAAGTTCCTACAGATTTTACACCAGGTGTCGCAGGAGTAAAAAGTGAATTGTTTATAGATATCCTTTTTTAAGCGTATGAGAATCTTTTCTATTTTATTTAGTTTGGTTGCTTTAAGTGCTGTTGCACAGCAACCAGTGATAACAGAAGATAGTCTTTCGACGGTTTTAGATGAAATCGCCGTGCTTGCACAAGCGAAAGAAAAAATACGTACAGATTTGAAAATGGCAGTATCAGTAGATGAATTTTTAGCATCTTCTGAGCAGATTAGTTTCATTAAACGAGGAGCGTATGCCTGGGAACCCCTATTGAACAATATGAGTACAGAACGCACTACATTAACCATTGATGGTATGCATATTTTTGGCGCTTGTACGGATAAAATGGATCCTATTACCTCTTATGTTGAAAGTAACAACTTAGAGACAATAAATATCCAATCTGGACAAGAAGGAGGAATGCACGGATCTACCATCGCAGGAAGCATTGATTTAAAGCGAAAAAATAGTGTATTTAGTCCTTATAATCAATGGAATGCGGCAATTCAAAGTGGTTTTGAATTCAATAATAAACAAGTGTACAATTTGGGAAATCTGTCTTTTTCAAGTAAAAAATGGGTAACTGATGCAAGTATAGCTTACCGCACCGCAGAAAACTACAAGGATGGAAATAATCGAGAAGTGGCATATTCACAGTACAAAAAATTTAATACATCTTTGGGGATAGCATACAAAACAAGTGACTTATCTGCTGTACGTGTTGATGCCATCTTCGATGTAGCCAAAGATGTGGGCTATCCAGCGTTGCCGATGGATTTATGGTTGTCACGTGCAATTATTACTTCGCTGTCGTACAAGCAATTATTTGAAGACAAGTGGATTAAATTTTGGGATACCAAAGCGTATTTTAATGCTATTGAACATTATATGGATGATACCACACGCCCTGAAAATTTAGTCCATATGGACATGCCAGGTTGGAGTACGACTTATGGATTACTATCTAAAGCGGATTTTAAAAAAGGGATTTATTCCTCTGAATTGCAATTGAATGCTTATACAAACCTATCGATTGCCGAAATGCGTATGTATCCGCAAGATCGCGAAAAGCAAACCATGTTTGCCTATACATGGCCTTGGGTAACAACGACGTATACAGGCTTATCTCTAAACAATGAAGTAAAGCTTACAGACCATAGTCAACTTGTTTTTGGTGGTGGATTGGGAGTGAATTACAACAAAGCCAAGTACATTGAATTCAATTGGATTTTTCACCCTGGTGCAGCTCAAGAAAAAACACGAGTATTACCTAGTTTACATGCAAGTTATCAGCTAGATATTGATCGATTTAATTTTGTTTTCGGTTTGGGATATGGTCATCGAGCACCTTCTGTTTCAGAAGCTTACGGATATTATATCTACAATAGTTATGACCGTTATGATTATATAGGAAATCCTGATCTGGACAATGAGGTATCACATGAAATTAAAGCGAGTATTGGATATAAAGGCAAGCGATTTGACTTAGTAGCACAAGCGAATTACTTCTACATCCAAGATTACATCATTGGGCGCATTCTGAGTTTAGGAAGCCCGATGAACTATCAATCTGTAGGAGTAAAGGGGTATACTTCATTAACATACGCAACGCTATTCAATTTTTCCTTGACAGGACATTACCATATTTTAGATGATTTACATTGGAAAGGGAGCATAACATATGCTCGAGGACAAGATAACGACAAGGGAAATTTACCTTTTATTCGCCCTTTTAGCTATCAAACTTCTTTGCATTATAGCTACCGCGATTTCAGTGTACAAACAATGGTGCATGGGGATGGAAAACAACGGGACTATAGTCCGGAGTATGGAGAACGTTTAACACCTTCTTATGCCATTTGGGACGCTTCTATTGCCTATAACTTTTACGTAAAAGGAGTGAAGTCTACCTTACAAATTGGAGCAGAGAATCTACTCAATGAATACTACTCAACATATGCCGATTGGGGCAATATACCAAGAATGGGACGTAACTTTTTTACGTCGTTAAAATTAAATTTTTAAACAAAATCTTATAAAGAAAAATACAAATGAAAAACGCAACAAAATATTTCGCCTTATCCATTCTTACATTAGCTCTTGTTTCTTGTTCAAGTGACGACAACAAGGCTGTGGCTAATAAAGTTACCTTGGAGTTTGCCAATACATTTGGCGATAAGCCTCTTGTTTTAGGAGATGCAAATTCAACAATCGCAACAGTAAACACATCTGTAGAGGGACAAGTACATCACTTTAGCGAAGCAAAATATGTAATTAGCAACATTCGTTTAGTAAAAAATGACGGAAAAGAAATCCCGTACCACATCAATGATTTAGATCAAGGAGCTACCGTAATCAATCAGGCGAAAGTAAGTAGTTTAAGCTATGTATTACGCGATATCCCAAAAGGAGAATATAAACAAATTAAGTTTGGGTTAGGTGTTAGAAGTGATTTAAATGTACTTAACGAAGCTAAATTTCCTGTTTTTTATGCCGCAGCAGGTGCGAATGATACTGAAATGATGTGGGAATGGGGAACAGGTTACCGCTTTACCAAAATTGAAGGATTTTATGAAGCAGATCACAAAACCTTATCAATTCACACAGGAAGTACAGTAGAAGATGATGATACAGGAGCTTTAGTACAAGGAGTTGATGCTTATAGAGATGTAACTTTAGATTTACCTGTTTTAGCTCAAGTAGGAAAATCATCACCTCGTATTGTTATTAAAGCCGATTTTAATGCTTTGTTAAGCGGAAAGTCTAATACCATTACACTAAGTTCTGGTACAGGATCAGAGGACAATGCAACACCTAATGTTCACACGGCGGTACAGATGACCAAGTTTGTTGACAATTTAGGAGGAAATGGAACAAGCGATTTAAGCGGGATGTTTTCTATTTTGGAAGTTAAAAATTAAATACCACAGGGAGTTGTTTGTAGGAACAACTCCCTTCATTTGCTATGAAAAAATTATATAAAATTATAAAAATCAGTATTTTATATTTTTCTTTGGGATTAGTTTCTTGTAGTTCAGACGAGTCTTATGAACCTATAGAAGATAATCCTTTAGTAGATTTGATTATTCCTGTTGATTTTCCTGCGCTTAATTCCGCTTTTTACAACAATCAACCGACGAAGTTTGGTGTAGAACTAGGGAAAAAGCTGTTTTTTGATCCGCGTTTAAGCCGAGATAATACGATTGCTTGCGCCACTTGTCACATACAAGCTTCCGCATATGCCGACCATGAAACTCAAGGAGTTGGAATAGAAGGAAAGATAGGCTTGCGCAATGTACCGCCAATTCAAAACCTGGCTTTTATGCAATTTTATAATTGGGATGGTAGTAAACGCCAATTGGAAAAGCAAGTTATAGTACCGATAATTACCCCTGAAGAAATGCATTCCTCTATGCTTGAGGTAATTGGAAAAATAAAGGAAGATCAAGATTATCAAAGCCTGTTTAAAAAAGCTTTTGGAGATGGAGCTATTACTTCGGAGCGAATTTATCGAAGTATTGCCCAGTATGAATATACTTTAATTTCAGCAGAAAGTAAGTACGATCAGGTCAAGCAAAATAAGGCGCAATTTACAAAACAAGAACGCAAGGGATATTATTTATTTCAAGTGCATTGTGCCAATTGTCACAGCGGAGAATTATTTACGGATCAAACCTTTAGAAACATTGGCTTTCCAATTAACCGGGATACTAATGAAGCTGGAAGAGCCCGTGTAACAGGTGATCTAAACGACTATATGAGTTTTCGTGTACCTTCTTTGAGAAATATTGAATTTACAGCCCCTTATGGTAGTTTTGGACAATTTCAAACACTGAAAGAAGTTTTAGACTATATGGATCAAGGAGTGATTAACAGTGCCAATTTAGATCCTATTTTTAAAGAAAATCAAAACAGATTGGCGTTAACCGAAGAAGAAAAAGAGGCCTTAATTGCTTTTATGCTAACATTAAGCGACTACAATTTCAGCAAACAGTAAAAGAAGTTGTATCTGTGCTGTAAAAAAGGTAATAATTGGCAGGAGGGAGGCTAATAATTAGTGCAAAAGGTGTAAATTACACCCTAATTTATAGTCTATACATCAAATGAAAAGAGTATTATTCCTTGTTATTGGTTTTGTTGTTTTGTCGTCTTTTGCTCTACAAGAGTCGTTGCCTGACCGTATGCGCAAAGCGGTAACTCCATATGTAGAGTCCGAATTGGGAATTGACTTAAAAAAGGAAGAAAATAAATTGACGATTGTTCGAATTGATACCCTAACAGAAAAAGATCGATTGCAGCTAAAAGGACAAGATTTACTCGAAGAATTACAAATTGGATATTTGCCTTTTATTGAGCTACAACAACATGCGGTGAATCAGTATATGTTGTTGTACAAAATTCATCCAATTAAAAACGTTAGAGACGAAATTGACAAGGCTGTTCGAGAATACAGCGAACTCGAAGCAAAAGCAGCGCCAATGATACAAGAATTAGAAGAAGTTATCGCCAAAGAGAAATTGGCAGATTCTAAACAATTTGTAGCGTATAAAGTAAGTGCATTATTACAAGTTCAAACAGCAACACACACGATAAAAACGGATACCTTAGGAATTATTGTAAGCAAAGATTTACAGGTGATCAAGCGAAAAGATTTTATAAAAGAATGAACAAAAAGCTACTGTACAAACAGTGGCTTTTTTTATGAAATAATTGAAGGTTATCAGTAGATGAGTATTTGTGAGTTAAAGGATGTTTTTATGAATGAGAAGTCCTTCTTCTCAGTATATATCAATTATATTATAATTAATATTATGTAAAATAGAAAAATTAAAACCCCCTTTCGAGTTGGGATCTTCCTTAAATTTCTATTTTTGTAACGCTCTATTCAAAATCGTATGATCTATTTAATTTGCAGTATTCTTGGTAGCGTTTCAGTTGGTGTATTTTTTAAGTATATCAAAAGATTCTCCGTTAATATCTTTGAAATTATTATTCTCAACTACGTTGTAACTTCCGTATTATCTTTTTTTATTTTTAAAGTTGATTTTACGCAAATTTCAACCACAATGCCTTGGGGTGTTATTTCGGCTTTGGGCGTTTTGTTACCTTCAATATTTATTGCTCAGTTTAGATCGATTCAATACGCTGGTTTAATTAAAACAGATATTGCACAGCGATTATCTTTATTAATTCCCATAATAGCTGCTATTTTTATTTTTAAAGAAGAATTAAATGCGATGCGTTATGTTGCTTTGGGACTTGGTTTACTTTCGGTATATTTTATTTTGAATAAAGGAAATACAGCGCAGTTTGAATCGTCTACAAAAAGCTCATTTTACTTATTGAGTACATTTTTAGGTTTTGGAATTATCGATATTTGCTTTAAGCAATTGGCTTTATATGCTGCGATTCCCTATACGCAAAGTCTGTTTTACGTTTTTGCAACAGCGTTGTTTTTGAGTCTATTGACTTATACTTTTGGTAATAAAAAGAATATTTTTAAAGTATCGAGACTCAATTTCGCTTCTGGTATTTTTATTGGTGGATTGAATTTTATCAATATAATTTTTTATATGAAAGCGCATCAACACTTCTCCTCTAACCCAACTATTGTATTTGCGGGAATGAACTTTGGTGTTATCTTTTTGGGAACGTTGTTAGGCTATAGTTTATTTAAAGAAAAGCTTTCATTTAAAAATATAATAGGCTTAATATTAGCGGGTTGCGCTATTTCTTTGCTTGTTTTTTCTTTGGGATAATAAAAATTGATTTGTTGCTATACGAAAGTAGAACATCACTCGTTATAAATAGAAGATAGTTATTATTTTTTATTGTATTATTACTTGAGGGGGCTATCTTTTTATAAGATACCCCTTTTTATTCAAAGACGTAATAGCTTTTGTTTACTAAGAATGATAATTTTCTGCAGAAGGCTCTATTACTTTAACCTCATAATACGGAACAAAAGCATCTAATGCTTGTTGATACTCGCTTTTTCGAATAGATAATTCAATTTCGCACGTCATTTCTAGTTTTTGTTGTACTAAATTGAGGTTTCGCTCCTTAATAACACGCATTACGTTGTTCATGTCTTTGTAATCAAAGCGCACTTTAAACTTTTTGTCAATAGTACATTCGATAATTTCCGCTTCATCTAATGCCATTTGTGCAGCAGCGCGATAAGCTGTAATCAGACCACCTACTCCGAGTTTTACTCCTCCAAAATAACGAACAACAACAATAAGCACATCCGTTAAATCATAGGATTGAATTTGTCCGTAAATGGGAGCTCCAGCTGTGTTACTCGGTTCTCCATCATCATTTGCTCGATAATATACAGGATCAGTACCTAGTTGAAAGGCATAACACCAATGACGGGCATTGTAGTGTACTTTTTTAATTTGATCCAGTATTTCTTTTACCTCCTCTTCCTTTTTAATAGGGAAAGCATATCCAAAGAATTTGCTGTTTTTTTCTTTGTATAACACCTCTTCAGTAGGTTGACTAATTGTTTTATAAAAATCTTTTTCTTCCGTCATTATTTGGCGTGTAAAATGCGTAGTTCATTATTGGCAATTGTAAAATGTGTGGCGGCATACTGCTGTTTAAAATGCGGAGCGGTAATTCCTTCTCCTAACAGTATTTCACTACTAAAAATACGAGCTTCGTCCCATAGATCCGCCGTAATAAAGTGTTGTATCGTTTGTGATCCTCCTTCTATCACTACAGATAAAAGTTGAAGTTCATATAAAATAGCGCAAATTTGTTGCACTAGATTTGAGTCAAAATCAGCATAATAATACGTGATATGCTTGGTTGATTTAGCGTTTTTATTTGCTGTAATACAGATCGTTGCATCATTTTGGTTGTTGATTGCATAGGCATCTGTAATCACGCCCTTTCGATCAATATAGATGCGTTTAGGGTTTTGGCCATACCAAGAACGCGTAGTCAAAGAAGGATTGTCATCGATTACCGTTTGGGTTCCTACAAGAAAAGCCATTTCTTCACTTCTCCATTGGTGTACTAGTTGTTGCGCATAAGCATTAGACAACCAAACAGGTGCTTGTATATCTCGCTGAAGAGGCGCAATAAAACCATCTTGACTTTCTGCCCATTTGAGGATGATATAGGGGCGCTTCTTTTGGTGAAAAGTAAAAAAGCGAACATTGCTTTCTCGACACTCCTCTTCTAAAACACCAACTTTTACCTCAATACCAGCCTCTTTCATCTTTTGGATCCCCATTCCACAAACTTTAGCGAAGGGATCAATCGTACCCACAACGACACGAGGAATTTGCTTGGCAATAACTAAATCACAGCAAGGAGGTGTTTTTCCAAAATGACTACAGGGTTCTAAACTAACATAAAGGGTACTTTCTTTCAATAACGCCTGATCTTTGACCTGGCCAATAGCGTTGACTTCAGCATGTGAGCCTCCATAAGCAGAGGTAAACCCCTCTCCTATGATCTTATCGTTATGTACAACCACAGCTCCAACAGATGGATTAGGTAGAGCAGCAAAAGTTCCTTGTTTTGCCAGTTGTATGCATCGAGAAATATAGTATTCGTCTTTTTCCAAAATTGATAAAACTGTATCTTTGAACAAATTTAATTCTTTTTAGCTAATCTACTAGGGATTTTAGCGTTTAAACTATGTTGATAAAATTACTACAAGACCAATATATTGCTCAATTGACTCCTATTTATGATGAGCTTGAAGCCCAACAGTTATTTCTATTTTGTTTGGAAGAACTCGAAGGGAAAAGACGCTTGGATTTAGCTATGAATCCAGGATTAACTACTGCGAAAGAAGCAGTATGGTTGAAGGTGTTAGCAGATCTTATTCAACAAAGGCCTGTTCAGCATATTTTTGGTAAAGCTTATTTTTATGGTTACACCTTTAAAGTCAATGAGCATACCTTAATACCACGCCCTGAAACGGAAGAATTGGTAGAGTGGATTCTTCAATCCGTTTCCCCTGATCACCCTCTTCAAATTTTAGATATAGGTACAGGTAGCGGCTGTATAGGATTAACTTTAGCGAAAGAATTACCTCAAAGTAAAGTTACACTTTTAGATGTATCTGCAGATGCACTAGCTGTGGCTAAGGAAAATGCGTCCGCTATGCAGGTATCCGTTGATTGTATTCAACAAGATATCCTAGCTGTAGGAGAATTGAAACAAAAATATGATATTATTGTATCTAATCCCCCTTATATTCGCCAATTAGAAAAAGTAGAAATCAAACCCAATGTAATGGATTATGAACCCCATACAGCCTTGTTCGTTGAAGATCAGGATCCGTTGATCTTCTACCGCAAGATTGCTCAATTGGCCTATACACATTTAAATTCAGAGGGATTGTTATTCTATGAAATCAATCAATACTTAGGAAAAGAAATGGTTGAATTATTGGATGCTATTGGATTTAAAAATAGTGAATTACGTCGAGATCTTCTTGGTAATGATCGCATGACTAAATCGTATATTTAATATGTGTAAATAGCTTTAATTATGTGTTTTACATAATATTAATTAAAGTAAAACTTTAATATAAAAAAGCCTTGACAAACTGAGATTTATCAAGGCTTTTTACAGTCAAAATAGCGTGGTTATTTTAGAAAATTCTCTTTTCTAAAAGCTGGGTTGGGATACGTATAGAATCCTTCTCCCGTTCCGACTCCTAGTTTATTCTTATCTAAAAATTCTCTTTTTAGATATTCAACTGTCTTAACTTTTTCGGGATCTTTGGTTGCGTCTGCCGTCATTTTAATAATGTTATACGCGGTAGTAATTCCAATAATATCGAGAATACCACAAGGACCTATGGGGGCTCCTGTCGCAACCATCCACGTTTTATCAATTGTAGGTGCATCCGCTACCTCGTTAACTAATAAATGGGTTGCAGCTTCTAATAAAGGAACCAAAAGCGTATTTAAAATATATCCGGGTTGTTCTTTGTGTAGAGGTAGCGCTATCATGCCTATTTCTTCCGCAAAACGAACGATTTGATCAAAAATTGCAGGGTCTGTGTCCGCATGCCCCATAATTTCAGCTGTATTATGCGTTCCAATTTCATTGGCAAAATGCAATGCCAAAAATTGTTTAGGTCTCTTTGTAGCTTCTGCTATTTGGCTTGGAAGTAAAGTGGATGAGTTTGTAGCAAAAATGGTGTGTTTAGGTGCTACTTTTGCCAACTCATTATAAAATCCAATTTTAATTTTGAGATTCTCTGGTACAGCTTCAATGATTAAATCTGCGTGAGCTGTCGCTTTTTGTAGGTCACTTGAATAAGATAAGTTTGCTTTGGTTTGTGTTAACTCCTCTGGCGTAGCTCCTAAATCTTGTTGGTATTTCTTACTTAAGAGCTCAAACTTTGCTTTAGCCTTTTCAATAGCTTCATCACTGATGTCATATACAGTTACATTAAATCCTTTAAAGGCTGTCTGGAAGGCTATTTGATAGCCTAAAACACCGCTTCCAGCTACGGTAACATTCTTTATCGTCATATTTTTTGGTATTTAGTATGAGTTGATAACTATTATCAGTTCTTTAAATATAAGGAAAATCGAATCAATTAACAAATTTAACGAAGTACTCCTTCCCTTTTATCTACTCAATTTGAGTTCTTTTTGTTGATTATGTTTATCGTCTACTTTGTTGTTTTCTAAAATTTAAGATAAAATATGCTGTAGTAAACTTGTATTTTTAAATAATTAAAGTATATTAGCTAAATATTTAGCGTCCCTAAAGCAAAATACATCTATTGTTAAAAATATTGTCAATTGACAATGATTTCTTCAAGGCAAACCGACCTATGCATTTAGTATACCTATTTCGTATTAATTATAAGTAATGAAAAAAATATTTTTATTGGCATTTGGATTCTTTGCAGGTTTTTTGCAAGCACAAATTAAACCAGAAGGATTAACTGCGGCGGATTTATACGCTAAAATTGAACAAAAAAACACGCCTTCTTTCGTTGTACTGTGGAATCCAAATTGTGACATAGCAAATGATATCTTAGCAAGATATCAAGATATCATTCAAATCTACGGATCGCACATAGACATTTATACTGTGGCAATTACGAATATGGATGATTTACTTTGTGATATGTCTCAACAAATTGGTCTAAACTACCCCTTGTATTATATAGGTGGAGATCAAACAATAAGTTTAAGAGTGAGGAAAGAACAATTTGAGGCAGAGTTTTTAAAATTAATCCACAGGAATGAGACAGAATTTAGTCAACTGTATATCCATTCGTTAGATCAGGTAGTGTATGATAATGAACTAGAGATTGATTATACAAAATTGGAGGCCCTACTGCCCCATTCTTCTTAGTTAATAGCCTAGATATATTATTTTTTCCACTGTTTTTAGAAGGAGAAGAACTTATAAGTGATTTTAAAAGTAATCAGCTTCATTCTGGCAGTATATCCTATTTAAAGGATAGTTCCATTTAAATATAAGGGGGGATGTACGGCAAATGAATTGATTATATAAAAAAAGCTACTGTGCTTGCACAGTAGCTTTTTAGTTTTATTACCAAAAAACCTTAGAAGGTTTCTATTTCATCCATTACAGGTACAGGGCGTTTACTTTCGTTAATCGCAACAAGAGTAAAGTTACCCGAAATTGCTTTCTCACGACCTTCTCTATACATACTTTCAACGAAAACGTCTACTCGAACATCTAAACTCGTACGACCTACGCGTACAACTGTTCCAATTAATTCAACTAATGTACCTACAGGAATAGGTTGATTGAAGTCGATTTTATCACTAGAAACAGTTACAATTGGTTTACGGCAAAAGCGAGTAGCAGTCATAAAGGCAATTTCATCCATGATAGCTAAAACAGCTCCACCGAACATTGTGCCATGGTGGTTGGTTTGTCCTGGAAATACCGTTCTGAACACGTGAGTTTCAGAATCTTTAATTTTTTTTTGAATACGCAGCTCCTTGCTTGTTAATTCACCTTCCATAGTTTTATTTTGAACAATTAAATAATAGGCTTGTTGTTTAAAAAACCTACACTTCTCGCGTTGCTTTTATTTCGTTGTTTGTGCTGTGATTTTTTTAATTAAACCAAGCCCCTACTCCAATTCTATGCACACAAACAACTAGATCCTTTCAAGAAAAATCGTCTATTTATTACTTATTTTTCATTCAAACCAAAGGTTGAAATAAAAATTCGCAAAAGATAGAACAGATTGCTTTACTATTCTTAGTTTGTCTTCTTCTGAGATTGTAAATTCCGCAACAAATATACGGAGTAAAACTATTTTATTGTGAATTTTTCAAATAATATTTGAATTTGGCATACTGTTAACAATTTTTGTTGGCTGTATGCCAATTTATTTTATTTGCTGTCTACGTAATCTTGTAAATAAGAAAAGCGCTCTGTTAACTTTCCATTTTGTGTAACTGTGGCACGTGCAAGGATTTGATCTTTATCCCCATCAAAAAAGGCGGGTAAAATAACGTTTAAGAATACTTCTCCAAATCCTTCACTAGCATCTTTAGGTAGTTCACAAGGCAAATTATCAATGGCCATTACTGTAATAGCAGCAGGATGATCAAAGGCTACTTCTTCGTGTTTTCCTGGATGATAACCATATAGAGGATCTGCAATTGTAGACGCTCTCAATGTGCTTTCAATGGGTCCGTGATCTACATCACAAGAAACATCGCCGATCACTTGAATTTTGTTATCTATAGCGTTCAGCATGTCACGAGTTAAGATCTTAGGCGATCCGTGTTTAAAGAAATGTCCTGTAATAAGAACATCTGTTACTTTAGTAAAGCGTTCAAAGTTACTTTCATATTGCTCAGGATTTGCATAAAAATCGGCTTTAGACGCTTCTTTTCCATCTTTGCGTTTATAGTAATCCATCACTTCCAATTGTGTGTATACAGGAACATCGTATTTTTGAGTTAAGAAGTGCTCAATAGATACTTTCTTTGCTTTCATTCCTGCTAAGATCTCCATGATACCATGACTAACTTTTCCATTTCCGGTTACTGCAATTTTAATCGGCGGAAAATATTGCTTTTTCAACTGTGCAATAAGGTCTTCAGTATGTAACATGTGTTCTGCTTTCTTCAGGTTAAAAAGTTCATACTTCAAACCAAAAGCGCGCAGTGTGTTATATGCTCCTACAATTCCAGCATAACGGCCGAATCCAATTAATCGTTTATTGTTTTGATCCACAAGTGTTTCATGGTCAATTAATCGAATGTTTTTCGCTAAGCATGTTTGTAGAATATTCCTATTGTATTCTTGTTCTTTGATTGTATGAGAGAAGAAAAAGTAGGTTTTGTTTGGAATTAAAGCCTCTACGGGAACTTCTTTCACTCCAACTAAAACATCGCAATCAGTTAAATCTTCACTTAGTGTAATGTTTTTATCGGAATAAGCTTGGTCAGGAAAGATTCTAATAGCTGAAGGCTCTACTACTGCTTCTAGTTTATCATACGTTTGCAACGCTTTTGCAAGAATTTCAGGAGTAAACACAACACGTCTATCAGGAGGACTTTTACGTTCCTTAATAATGCCAATTTTCATAATATGTTATATAAATTAGTTGTTTCGTTTTTTTGAGGGTGGTTCTTGCAAATATAGCTGTATTTCTCTGTTATTCCAAAAAAGCCAAGATTTTTCAGCATTAAAGGTTGTATTCTTTATTTTAAAATTGTAATTTTGCAACCTCTTAAAACTAATTGTACAAGGGGTCGATCGGTTTTGACAGCGAGTGGAATTAGTCAGTAAGCACGTCGAGCGTTGTTGTTTTGCTCGTAAATATCAGACAACGAACTTTTTAAACGGCGAAAATAATTACGCTTTAGCTGCATAATCTGAATTATAGTAAGATTGCCTTAGTTTCCACCAGGTGGAAGAGCTAGATTCTCCTTAAGAGCCTTGGTTTGTGGCGCTTTGTTGAGGGGAACCGTAAAATAAACCTAGGAAGGTTAGTGTCTCGGACATCTTCCGAAATCTTAGAGACTAAGTCAGTAGTGGTTGTTTCAAACCAAGCTGCTGATCGAAAAATCAAGTTGAAACTAAGCGTGTAGAAAGCTCTCTGATTGCTTGTTTGGACCCGAGTTCGATTCTCGGCGACTCCACAGAAATTAAAAACAACCGTCTGACAATCAGGTGGTTGTTTTTTTTGTAGGCTATTTTTGTACAGTTTTTGTACAGTTTTTATTTTTTAACTTTTATACACTAGATTAATTTCTTCTTTTTAAGAAAGAATAAAATCATTAATAACAACACAATAAAGGAGATTATCCCCCACCAACCAAACTGCTCTCGCTCCACCCTCTTTGCTTTATCTTCTTCAGCTTTCTTTTCCTTTGCGAATATTTAACTCTCGCATAATTTCAAACACCTTCTTATGATTAAATTGCATTTCGGGAAATTTAAAGTACCATTTTTTCAAATTCACCCTATTTTAGGCTTTAATTAAATCACATTTGTATGATTAAAACAATTAAAAAATAGGAATAATAATAAAAAAGATATTTAACAATCTACAATCTAATCAGAACAACTTTTTTGTTACAATTAACTAGCTTTGTATTAGATTTATTACAAATGAAAAACATAGTTGCTATTATAGGAAGTGCAAGTGCTAATTCCTCTAACCATACATTGATTAACTACATTAAACAACAAGTAAAAACTGAACTAAACATCACAGTTTATGACAGCCTAAAGGAGCTACCTCACTTTGACCCTATGCTTACTGACGAGAGTACCCCTATTGAAATCACTAAGTTTAGAGAGCTAATTCTACAAGCTGACGGAGTATTAATCTCTACACCTGAGTATATATTTAGCATTCCGAGTGGATTAAAGAATGCTTTAGAATGGTGTGTATCTTCACCTACTTTTATGCATAAGCCTTTAGGGATAATTACAGCATCAGCTAATGGAGAAAAGGGACATGAAGAACTACAACTCATTATGCAAACACTAATGGCTGTTTTTACTTCAGATACAACACTCTTAATTCGCGGAGTAAAAGGCAAAACAAACATGCATAATGAAGTAACAGATACACAAACAAAAGAAGCATTAGGTGTTTTCATCTCTTCTTTTATTGAGCTAATCAACACAAGTAAAAAGCAATGATAAAACCAATTGATATTACCGACTTATTTCAAACTTTAGAAGTATTAGAAGAAGTAAAACAATATATGCTCAGTCAAGGTATTGATCAATGGGATGAATTTTATCCTAATGAAGATATTATCTCTAATGACATTCAAAAGAAGCAAGCTTATATCTATACAGAAAATGAACAGATCTTAGCCTATATGGTTTTAAACGAAGAGTACGATATAGAATACGATAACCTGAACTGGAGTACTCCTACTCCATTTATAGTTATTCATCGTTTATTCGTTAAACCTACCGCTCAAGGAAAAGGTATATCAAGCCAAATGATACAATATGCAGAAGAATATGCCAAGACAAATAAATACGCCTCTATCCGCTTTGATGCTTACTCGCTAAACAATACTGCAAATGCAGTCTATCTAAAGAAGGGATACACCTTAGTAGGTATAGTACAATTTAGAAAAGGAGTGTTTAACTGTTATGAAAAGGCATTATACTAAAAAACGGATTCTTCTAATAGTCTCCAATCTCTATAAAACAATATCTAGCGTTTAGAACAAACTTTTAAGCAAAATTAGCTTGTTTAAAAATTACTGTGTTTTTGAACTAATCAAGATCGAAGTTCAATATAAAACTCTTTTATTGCCCTTACAGTCCTTGTGTTTTCTCTCTAAAAAAGTCTTTCAAGTGTTTTGTTCCATATTTTTGAGCAACATTATCCTTTGCCATTGCCGTTAAGAAAAATTCATAAGGACCATATGTTTTTGATGTTGTAAACAAACGAAGCCCTTTTATAATAAGAACACGCAAAAAATCTGGCAAACACGTAATTTTTCTTTTTTTTCCTAAAGTATCTAGTGCTAATTGCGCTAATTCTTTTTGACTTAAAATATCGGGACCTCCTACTGCGCATTCTTTATCGGTTCCTTGCATTTTTTCAACACAGAATTGCGCTAAGTCTTCACCATCAATTGGATTCAGTTTCTTCTCACCTTTACCAAATAAATAAACTCGACCTGATTGAGCCATTGTTAAGAAATCAAGCATATCCGAAAAGAAGCCATTAGGCCGAATAATGCGATAATCCAATCCAGATGCTTTTAATTGATCCACAAATCCCTCTTTTGCTTGAAATATTTTTAAATGTTTCAATTGATCTCCATGAATGGCTGAAACATATAAAAAACGCTTTACTTTTGTCTTTACTGCTTCTTGAAGAAGGTTTATATTTCCCTGATAATCTACATCCATATAAGTTAATCCCTCTTTCTGTCTGGTAATTCCCACAGTAGAAAACACCCAATCTATAGTTAGTGTACACCCTTTTATCGTTTCAGGTCTAGTTATTTCACCTATCACAATTTCATCCGCCAAAGGTACCTTATCTTTTTGATTTTCAGATCGAATTAAGACACGTACCCAATAACCATTTCGTTTCAATTCTCTTACTATATAACCTCCTAAATATCCCGTAGCTCCTGCTACTAACACTCTTATTTGTTGATTTATCATAACGCTTACGAATTATTACTACAACAAAACTATAGGATATACCAGACTAAAACCCTTGACAATCGTCAAGAAATTACCCTTTAACTATACGTTGTTTGATTCTACTTAACGTTTCAGGAGAAACACCTAAATACGTTGCAATATAGTGTTGAGGCACACGAAGAAACAAATCGCCTTGATTAGCAAGCAAATCAACATATCTTTGCTCTGCAGACTTTGTAACAAAAGATGCTATCAAACGTTGAGCCGTTAATAGTTCATTTTCCACCGCAATACGAGCTATTTGTTCAAAAGTGATAGATTGCTTTAAAAGCTGTTCAATTGACTTTTTTGAAAAAACAGCTAAAATAGTGGGCTCTAATGCTTCATAATTTTCTTGCGCAGGCCTATTAAACGTATAACTATCTCCCACGCAGATAAACTGTCCTTCTGTATAAAAAAAAGCTGTTTTATCAACCCCTTCAACAGTATAAAACAAACGGACACAGCCTTTTAATACGAAATAAATAGCATCTGAAATATCCCCTTCCTGAAAAATAATTCCGTGTTTAGTAAAAGAATGAAGCTCAACAACCTCCTTTAAGAAAGCTTGCTCTTTCAATGTCAAAGGTGTATATAACTGAATGTAATCAATAAGTTTAGAAATCATAAATTGGCAGATATAAAAAACAATTCTTTATCAATCTAAAATACCAATACTATATTTATATTCATGATAATTTCTTATTTTTATTTCATTGATTATGCACTGTGAAATGACAAAAACATATACAATACACAAGCATCGTTCATCCAATGCAGTCACAAACAATCATGACGTGCAACAATGAAAGAGGAACAAATAGTTTTAAATCGCTTTAATCCATTGGATGATGGCATCACTTGCGCTTGAATCAATATGATAGATCTCCTTACTCTGTATAAGTTCTGTTTCTGTGGTTAAGAAATGGTCCAATCCATCCATAACTTTGATAGTTGTGTTTTTATTTCCCAAAGAATTTAGTTTTTCAACCTCTGCTTTTGCTTCAACAATTAGGTCATTGGTACCAATGATATAAAGCACAGGAACATCAATAGCGGCATACATTTTTTCAAAATCCTTTTTTATTAAGCTTCTATAGCTAGGAAACGTAGCATAGCGAAAACGATCAAATCGCCTAGATGTATATGTGTTGTCTTTGCATTTTGGCCGAAACAAAGGGGCACTAGTAAAAGAAAAGCTTCGAGATATTGTATCTTCATCGTTAATTATTCTTTAGGTTTTATATTTATTTCACTCTTTAGGGAAATAAACTTAATTAAATGGAACTTAATAATTATCATCATTGTGTTTATTTTAACAGATCTTTGTTGTCCGTTTAAATAGTAGTTAGATGTACGTGAATAGTTTAATTATACTTTCATATATTTATATGGGCTCGAAATACAACTACATTATTCAAGACGTCACATATCGTCCTAAAGGTGAATCATTGCGCTAGTTTTTCTATAATTCAAATTGTATACCGTAAAATGTTTCATTTTTAAGGTTAAAAATTTCAGGAGTTAAACTAAGTATAGTATAATTTTGTACCTTCTTACAAAATAGATCATAGCGATAAATGGATAAAATATACAACATCCCCTCTTTTTTAAAGTATCTCAATATAAAAGGTTCGGATAGTGATATAATACAAATCATTCACTACAATGAACATTCGGATATTTTATTAAAGTCACCTCCTACTCAAATCGACTTTTATTTATTGGCCTTAAAAGATCAGATCGAAGTACAATCACCTATTGAAAGTATGTCAGATTCTTATCTTTTCCTTGATAAACCTGGAAATACAATAGAATGGGATTTAAAACATCCCTTTTCTGGATATGCAATCTTTGTAAATCAAAAGCTTTTAAGCAAAACTATTAAGGATGTCTCTTTTGCTAACTATGATAGGCATGAAGCTTTATTCTTGACTCCAGAGGAGAAAGATACTTTATATGATTTGTTTTCCAAATCCTATAAAGAGTATCAAAAAGAAAACTATTCTAAAGAAGTATTAATTTCCTATACAACTCTTATTCTTTCCTATACCCAAATCTATTATGAACGTCAGTTTGAAGCTAGAAGCAAAGTATATAATAAAGTGGTTGCTGATTTTTATGAACAATTAGATGCGGTTTTGAATAATCCTAAAGGTATTAACGAACTTCCATCTGTGCTGTATTTTGCAAAAAAGGCAAACTTATCTACAAATTACTTTGGTGATCTAATTAAACATTTCACAGGTACTTCTCCCCTAGATCATATCCATGAAGGAATTATTCAAATTGCCAAAAATAAATTGAGACATACAAAACTTTCTGTGAGTGAAATTGCATATAGTTTAGGCTTTGACTACCCTACTTACTTCACAAAATTCTTTCGTCAGAAAACAGGAATCTCTCCTAAGTTATTCAGAAATCAATAAACATATTTTCCTCAGTATATAATTTTCATAAGCAATCTCTAAGGTTGTTGTTTTTTGAATACGCTTTAAATCTGTAAAATGTTTCAGTTTTTGGCGTAATATGTTTTCGTTTGCTCCTTTCTTTCTGACGTAATTTGTGGTATAAACAAAATATTATGTCACAGCAAAAAGTCAATTTCAAAAACAGTAATAACGACAATATCACAATGTCTGGTATTATTAATTTCCCAGAAGGATTTAGTGAAAACAAAAAATATCCTGTTATTGTAGTTTCACACCCAGGGGGTGGTGTAAAAGAACAAACTGCTGGTTTGTATGCTAAGAAATTAGCTGATCAAGGATTTTTGACCATCGCTTACGATGCGTCCTATCAGGGCGAAAGTACAGGCGAACCTCGTCAATTAGAGAATCCTTACATCAGAACAGAGGATGTAAGTGCAGTGATTGATTATTTAACTACACTTCCATATGTAGATACAGAAAACATTGGAGCAATGGGAATTTGTGCTGGAGCTGGTTATACTGCCAATGCTGCCATAAACGATCACCGTATTAAAGCTGTAGGCATGGTAAGCGCAGTAAATATCGGATCTATGTTCCGTAACGGATGGGAAAATAATGTGAAGGATACAGATGCACTTCCTTATTTAATCGCAGGATCTACTGCAAGAACTGCTGATATAAAAGAAGGAATCCAAACTATCCCATTAGCTCCAATGAAAGAAGAAGATGCACCTAACGAAGAACTAAGAGAAGCATGGGAATACTACCATACTGAGCGTTGCCAGTATCCAACAGCACCAGGTTTTGCCACTGCTAGAAGCTTAACTCAAATTATCTCTTATGATGCGTATAACAAAGCAGAAGCATTCTTTACACAACCATTATTGGCTATTGTAGGAAGCGTAGCTGGAAGTGCATGGATGAGTGATGATTTACTAAACATCGTAGCAACTACTGATAAAAGAAAGTATATCATTGAAGGTGCAAACCACATGTCTTTATATGACGTTGAAAATTATGTAAATGAAGCTGTGAATCAGTTAACTTCCTTCTTTAAAGACAAGCTTTAATCAATAACTTAATGCTTATAAAGGGAATCAATATTGTATAAAAAAACAGAAAAGATGAAAGTAACATTAATAGCAAATATATCAGCTAATGGAAAGGTGTTGCTAACGAATAACACAAATTATCATGAACCAAGAGAGGCATTATTATTCTTTATCCAATATGCAAACCAAATAGGAAATATTATTATTGGAAGAAAAACGTATGATGTTTTAGAAAGAATACCAGGTAGCACTAAAAAAGTGTTTCCTAATGCAGAAGTAGTTATGGTTTCAGAATCAATCCCTTCTATCAATGATCTTAAAGTTGTAAACTCTGCAGCGAAAGCAATGAAATATTTAAAAGATAAAGGTTTTAAGGAAATTCTTGTTGGAGGTGGTACAGCAGTTTATAATCTTTTTTTAGATCAAGAATTAGTAACAGATTTGATCTTTAACTATATTCCCATACTAGTTGGTAATGGTGGTATATTGGGCGAATCTGAAAATCTCAGCACAGTGTTTTCTGTGAAAGAGAAAAAAATGCTAACATCAGAAATCTTGCAAGTTCATTATACAAGGAAATAGTTCACATAGTGAAAAGAGAGATCAAATATAAAAAAGATGCCAGCCAATGTATTACAGCGTCTATATTTAATAAAGCATTAAATCGCAATCAATAACCAACTTCATTATTTGGTTTGATTTTACAAGCAATCTTTAAGATTGCTTTTTTTATGCCCCCTTTAAATCCGTAAAATGTTTCATTTTTAGAGTTATACGTTTTCGTTTCCACTCTTTTGTCTAGCTTAATTTTGTACTGTAAAAAGATAATAACATAAATATTCAATATTATGTCACAGCAAAAAGTCAATTTCAAAAACAGTTATAATACTAACATTACGATGTCTGCTATTATTAATTTCCCCGAAGGGTTTAGTAAAAATCAAAAATACCCAGCTATTGTAGTAGGACATCCTGCTGGTGGTGTAAAAGAACAAACTGCTGGAATTTATGCAAAAAAAATGTCCTTAAAAGGATTTGTAACTCTTGCCTTTGATGCTTCTTATCAAGGTGATAGTGAAGGCACACCACGCTGTCAGGAAAACCCCAATTTCAGAGTAGCAGATGTCAGAGCTGCTGTTGATTATTTAACAACCCTGCCTTATATAGATGACAACAAAATAGTTGGTATCGGTATTTGTGCCAGTGGTGGTTACTTTGTGGCAGCTACAAAACAAGATCATCGTATTAAGGCTTTGGCAACGGTAAGTGGTGTTGATATTGGCGAAATGTATCATAAAGGTTGGAATGGACAAGGTGGAACCGTTAATCTTTTAGAAACATTAACTTCTGCAAACAATCAAAGAACTGCAGAAGCCAATGGAGCAACTCCTGTATATTTAAACTGGGTTGGCGAAAGAAACGAAGCTTGGGGTAAAGAAGCAACAGATGGATATGATTATTACAGAACACCAAGAGCACAACACCCTAACGCTACAGGTGAATACCTTTTAACGGACTTACCTGCACTGATAGCTTTTCATGCATTTGATCGCATAGATACCTTGCTTACACAGCCTTTACTTGTGGTAGTAGGTAGCAATGCACTTTCAAAATGGAATAGCGATTTTCTCTATGAAAATGCAGCTAGTAAAACAAAAGAACTATTTATAGTAGATGGAGCCAATCATTTTGATTTATACGATATATCTGTATATGTAGATCAAGCTATTGATAAAATCTCTTCATTTTTTGAAACGGTACTCAAAAACAATTAACAAAACACTCAAACCTTATAACAATATAAAAAAATGAAAAAGTCAGTAAAATTTAAAGCCCTTTATTGGGATATAGCAGCAGATTTGATTTTCCCTGCAGGTTTTGATGAAAACAAAAAATATCCAGTTATTATCAGCACCCACCCTATTGGAAGTTGCAAAGAACAGACTTCAGGCAATGTATATGGACAAGCCCTAGCTGATGCAGGATTTGTAGTACTCGTTCCTGATGCATCTTTTCAAGGTGAAAGCGGTGGTGAACCAAGATTTCTAGAAGATCCTTCATTCCGTGTAGAAGATTACAGTTATGCATGTGATTACCTAGTAACACTTCCATTTGTTGATGAAAAACGTATCGGAGTACTAGGTATTTGTGGTGCTGGTGGCTATTCTATCAATGCAACGATGAAAGAACGTCGTATCAAAGCTGTTGCGACACTTACAGGAGCCAATTATGGACGTGTAATGCGTGAGTTTGGTGACCCAATTGCTAACCTGGAAGCTATTGCTGAGCAAAGAACTGCTGAGGCAAGAGGTGCTGCTTTACGAGTTGACCAAGGGTTGTATCCAACTGTTGAAGCAGCTGAGGCTGACAAGGCTAACATTGACCTTTTAGAAGCTACAAAATACTACCGTACTTCACGTGGTGAAAGTAAAAATGGTGTAAACAAAACTTTATTTTCACACAATGCAACTGCAATCACTTGGGATGCATACAATCTGGCTGAAAAGTTATTAACTCAACCCTTATTAGTAATTGTAGGTGGTATTCCTGGTGGTTTTGGAGCATACAGAGACGGTTTTGAAATCGTTCGTCGTGCTGCTTCCAAGAAAAAAGAACTAGTTGTCATTGAAGGATGGTCACATTACGACCTGTATGACAAACCTGAACCTGTTGGTCTGGCATTAGATAAATTAATTCCTTTTTTCAAAGAAAATCTTTAATAAACAGGCTATCGTTGCTATACACAGTAACGATAGCTTTCTAAACAAATAAAAAATGAATACAAAAGTATTAATATTAGGTGCAAATGGAGCTATTGCACAACACACTATAGAATTTTTGAGCCAAAATAAGAGTATCGAGTTAACATTATTCGCAAGAGACATAACTCCACTAAATCAACTTCAAGGCTCAGCTACAATTATTGAAGGTGATGTATTAAACCAAAACGATTTACTTAAGGCCATTAAAGGACAAGATATTGTCTATGCCAATCTCTCTGGAGCTGTAGATAAAATGGCACAAGCTATTGTTGAAACAATGCAGACTAACAATGTAAAAAGATTAATATTTGTCACTTCTTTAGGTATTTACAAAGAAGTAGCAGGTAAGTTTGGACAGTGGAATGAAAGAATGATCGCTTCTGAACTAATACCTTATAGTAAAGCAGCTGATTTTATAGAAAAATCAAATTTAGATTATACGATTGTGCGTCCATCTTGGTTGACTGATTACGATGAAACTGATTATGAAACTACTCAAAAAGGTGAACCTTTTATTGGAACTGAAGTAGCCAGAAAAGCAGTAGCTGCATATATTACAAATGTTATCGAAAACCCTATTCAAGATATAAAGGCAAGCGTAGGCGTAAACAAACCAGGTGTTTATGGAGATAAACCATCATTCTATTAATTATTTTCAATAAAAACAGGACACCCAAAAAATGTTTTTATTGATTCATGCACTCTTATATCGCTCATTTAAATTATTAATATTCATTTAGCCGCTGTTTTAAAAAGTCTTTAAAGAAAAGAAAACCTATAAATTAGTAAATTTATAGGTTTTTATATTTTAATAAATATCATTACACTGGTTGTTTACTCGAATAACTTAAAAAAATAGATGCTAAAATAACCTCTTTCAACGTTGTACAAAGATTAATTGGCTATCGTGCCTAGTAAATGTAATGTCTGTAATAATTAGATTAAAAAACTATTTCGCAAGGCTATATATACTTTCTATTTTTTATTTTTGTAGGCAATATCTCTCAATATTAAAAGAAATCATAGCTAAAAGTACCTCATAAGAATTAAACGATGAACCTTAGAAAGCAAATCACTTATCACAATTACTTCAAATTAATAGTAGCCTCTGCACTTGTTAGTTTTTGCAGTTTGATTCTAGTTTTTATTACACAACAAGCAACGGAACATGTTGAAGATTTTATTTTTGAAACTGTATCAAGCACGCAAAAAATATTTCTTGTTTTTTTACCTACAATAGGTATTACAGCTATTTATTTTTTAAGGAAACTACTTTTTAAGGGGCGTAAAAATAAAGGGATTACAGAGATTTATAAAACGCTAGATCAACGAAAAGATCACTTACCTGCATTTAAAATTCCATCTCATTTAATCAATGGTTTTTTAACTGTATCTTCAGGTGGTTCAACTGGAATAGAAGTTTCATCAGTGGTGGCTACTGCTACTGTTGGAAATATGATACACAACAAACATTTTTCTGCTAATATTTTTAAAAAAGAACTAATTTGTTCTGGTGTTACTGCTGCTGTTGCCTTATTATTTGCAAGCCCTTTAGCAGGTTTTCTATTTGCTATAGAAGTTATAGCAAGAAAAAAAAGTAAGTCTTTGTTTTTAAGTTGTGGTACAGCTGCTTTGTTGGCTTGGCTGTTTATTTTACTCCTAGATTATAAACCATTACTTTCATTTCCTGTCGAAGGATGGCATGGTTATGCTCTACCTCTATTTTTAATATTAGGGTTATTGAGTGGTTTGCTTTCTGTGTACTTCACTTTATTAACCACTCGTATGAAAAAAATATTTGGAAACATAAATAATAATTTTTTACGCGTAAATCTTGGTGCGATTTCTGTGGGACTTTTTATATTTATATTTCCTGCTTTGTATGGTGATAGTTACCATGGATTAAAAGAAATTTTATACCATCCACAAGCTATAACATTCTATACTTTAGCTATCCTAATATTACTAAAACCCTTGGCCGCATCTTTAACTCTTGGTGCTGGAGGTGATGGCGGTGTATTTGCACCAAGTATTGTAGCAGGAGCGTTTTTAGGACTTTTATTCGCACAGATTTGTAATGCTCAATTTGATTTACAACTTATTCCCTTAAATTTTGCATTGGTTGGAGCTGCAGCAACCTTATCTGCATCAATCTATGCACCTTTAACAGCTTTAATTTTAGTTTGTAACTTAGTTCCTAATGGTTATCAACTATTTATTCCCTTATTAGTAGGTAGCTTTACAGCGAATTATTTTTCAAAACAAATCTTACCTTATAACGTTTACACGTATGATTTTTATTTAACTAAAAACTAATTACACCTGTTTTAAACGCATACAACGAAGTGATTGATGTTGTTTTAAAGTTGACCTACTGGTGACTATATTTTCCAAGTTATGTAGAAGTTGTCTATAAAGAGTTCATTTAATGCAACAACTTCCTAGAACTTTAAAGATCAATCATTAAAAAATGTTGATATACCTCCCTTAATAAAAAAGCATCCTTATTTTTAAATAAAGATGCTCTTAAGGGCTTAACACTGTTTTGTTTGATATCCTACAGGTTGGATAACTTTGAAAATAGATTTGTTGTTTGTTGTTTCGCTATTTTAAAAAGTCACTTGCTTTGAAAAAAGCATTAAGTTATACCTAGTAAATTATTAAAAATATAGTATTAATCATTTAACAATCTTCGTCCCCACGTTTCTATTTATAACAAAGTGACTTTCTTGTTGTATTATTGTGTATGATTTGTTATTTACTAAATAGTACATAAGGTTAAACATCAAAATTATTCAATTGAATAGAAACAACTATTATACATTTGCGAACAAAATTTACATATCTTCAATAAATAAGGTTAATGTTTGAAGTTGTTCTTAAAATACACGGGAGTCATGCCCGTTTGTTTCTTAAAAAAAACAGTTAAGTGATTAGGCTCTTTGAAACCTAGAAAAATAGAAATTTCATTAATAGTGATATTTTTATACAGTAAACACCTTTTAATTTCCATAATAATTCGTTCACAGATCCAATCGTAAGGTGTTCTATTCTCAACTTTCTTGAAGGCATTTTGAATCGTTCTAACATTCAAATTTAATTCAGCAGCGTAATCTTTAATACTTATGCTTTTGTCTAATTTGTTGTTAACTAAAGCTTTAAAGCTTGAGACTACGTGTCTCTCATGTGAAACATTGAGTTTTTTTAATTCAGATTGATCAATACAATCTTCTAGTAGTAGTAAAACGTTGAATAAATAGTTATTAAGGACTTGTTGTTTTTTGATGTAGTTAGCCTTATCTAACTCTCGCTTTATTAAATCAAATAATAGCTTCAGTTCCTCAAAATGCCGTTCTACAGTTAAAACAGCTAATTGCGCAGACAAATTAAAGAGATCTGTAGTATAAAAAAACTGAAAGTGAAGCTCATCGATACAAAAAAAATCTTCTGTAAATATTAAAACGTTGGATTCATAATCGATAGGTTTATTAAACTGACCGATCTGATTTTTGGAAATAATCAATACTTGTTGTTCGTGGATAGCTAAAGAATTAAAATCAACGGTATATCTTCCCTTTCCTTTTGAGAACAACTGAATGCAATAAAAACTCAACTTATGAGGCTCAAAAATAGTTTCTCCTCTTTCTTGTATGAGTTCATTTAAATTTTTGCAATTAATGTATAAGTTGTTAGTCTCTCTATGATGAAAATGTTCTATACTTAATTTATCCATGTATGTGCTAGTATTTTCTTTAGAAATTAAAAAAGGCTAAAATAAACCAACTATTTATTAAATTAGATTCAAAATACTCGTAAATATGTTAAAATACATCCAATAGATTAGAGTAAAATCTGTAGTAAAAATTCGCATTTATACATTGTTTGTTTTTAGTAGTTGTTGTCACTTTGTTGAGAATTAAAAATGCAATTGTACTGTGTATCGATTGCTTCTTAAAAAAAAGAAAATGAAGAAAATCACTTTAATTATGGCTTTTTCTATTATCGCGGTATCGTGTAGTAGCAAAAAAGAGAATGTCGCACAACAAAAACAAGAGCAAACAGAAACTGAATTATCCTCAAAAGATCTTACTTCCTCTGTTTGGATTTTAAAGGAGTTACAAGGTCAAGCTGTTGAGTTAGACAAGAACTTCCCTGCTATTCCTAAATTATCGTTTACTAAAGAAAATAATCTTACAGGTAATTTAGGGTGTAATAACTTTAATTCAAACTACCTAATGGATAATAATGCATTAACCATTCAACAAATTGCCTCAACGCAAATGGCTTGTCCAAATCTAGAAATTGAACAAAATTTTGTCGAAATACTAGCGAAAACAAAGAGTTTTAAAATTGAAAAAGATATCCTACTGTTAGAGGACCAAAACCAAGAAATCATTGCAAAACTAAAAGCAGAATAATTATTCTGCTTTTTTTTTGAATTAAGTCTATTCGAGATCGGTAATCTTCCCCTCCTATTTTTTGTTATCTCTTAAGGGAAGAGATTGAAAACCGTTATATTTGCTTCCTTATTAAGCACGTTAATTTACATTATGATGGATAGTCTTTTTTTCTACTTTAGTCTTTCGTTTATGATTATGCACGAAATTGATGCCGTTCGATGTAAAGAATGGAGAATCTTTCCTGGACTTGCTTCTTTAGGTGATAAGGTGGGCTATATGATCTTCCTTTTTGCTCATTTACCCTTGTTTGTTTTAGTATTATGGTATTTGAATCACAGTGAGGATCCACAACCGTTTATCATGGGCTTTAGTATTTTTACGCTTGTGCACATTGGGCTACATCTCTTGTTTTTAAAACACAAACTCAACGAGTTTAAAGACTGGATTTCTTGGACTTTGATTTTAGGTGCAGGCGTATCAGGTTTTATTCAGCTAATCCTCATGGTTTAAAGAACTATAGCAATAGCTATCGCAACCATAAATAAAAAGCTCATCCAAAATGGATAAGCTTTTGTATTGCCCATAAGCAATATTGTGGGGATCTACTGTATTTTTGTAAGCGCTATGATTTCTTGTAATTCATTGAGTATAGACTCCATAGTTGACTTGGTAAAGCCTTGGGCAATTAAGACCGTTTTTTCTCCTCCTGGAATACTATACCGCAAGACCAATTCTGCATTTGTTCGAATTAGGTTTTGAGATAATATATGAAATTCAAAATGTACTATCTTATCTAAGGGAATTTGCGCAGTTGGATGTATAAATCCTATTTTTGCATAAATATATTTACGCTTGATATCCACGTATATCTTTTTTGATATAAACGACCACAGCGTTAATACCGCTACTATAAGAATTGAAATGGCAAGTAACGTAAATTCAACGAGATAACTTGCGTAAGCAAAACCTAAAAGTCCCGAAAAAACAAGTATAGCTAAGTTGTATTGCGGTTTCATTACATAGCAATCTCCCTGTTGTACAAAGTATTTCATCTTAATTATAGCGAATGGGTTTGGGCATTTCAATTAACTTGTACTTTACATCGTGTTTATCGGCATAAGGCATAATCAGATCGTGAACGCGGTTATATTTCTCCTTTACTATTTCATTTTTGTTTGCTTCAAGATCCGCAATAGCCCTGTCAATTTCTTCTTGGGGTCTCCCCTCGTCTATCATGCGAGCAATGTGAGGAAAATCAAATTTGTAAATAGTATCAGCATAATAAAATAAATCTAAAGCTGCTTTTAAAATGAGCAGCGTTTCTTCATTGGGTTCGATATTTCTAATGGCTTCAATATCTTGATCAAACATCGGTACATAACGCCCTTTGACATATTCTGTTGCATTGACTTTTTTCACTTCATTTTCTGGAGTAATTAGAACCAAACTCCCTGCTTTGAGCTGAGCTTGTATTTCTTTGAAATGAATTTTAAAGCCATCGGGAATCTTATTGCTATTGAGTTTTACTTTTTCAAAAACTTCTTCAGCATAGCTTTTTTTCCCTAAGTCACAAGACATGATAGAGAACAATAAACCGAATAAGATAAAAATTAAACAATTGTTTTTCATTCATTGATGGATTTAATTGGAGGTAGATGCATAAATAATCTCTTCTAATTCCCTTTTCAATGCTTTCATTTTTTTAGGACTTAGAGAAGCAGCAATTTCGTACTGTACACTATTTCCATCTTTGCCGCAATGCATAAACAGTGTAGCGTGAATTGGAAGACCGAAAAAGAGCTTAATAACTTGTAAGTCAATATATCTACACGAAGAAAAAGAATATAATACAGGTTTTTTTCCTCTTATACCTGTAGAAACAGACAGGCTCTTTGTTTCGGGGAAAAGCTTCGTTTTAGCAGGGTTTAATCGCCCTAAAACAAGCAACAAAGTTGCTAAAAAAGTTAGAATTAGTCCCGTTTTAAGATAATTGCTATAGATGATCAAAGCGAGTCCAATACCAATCCAAGCGAACAAAATAAGATGAAGAACAGAAATTCTCTTTTTTATAGCATAACTGTTCTCCTCTTTTAGCAAGTACTTAAAGTCTTTCATTTGCATTCAATAGGAATTTAGAAATCTTAGTTAATCAATAAAATTGAATTTATCTTCAAAAAATTTCCCTACTAAGGGTACTGATTTCTTAGCACTATTAGCGGCATTGATTATTCCGAAAATTGCTAATATCCAAAAGATATAGTTAATATAGCTCAATAGTATCCCTATTGAACTAGGCAGAACAAAGATTAAAATACCTAAGACAACGCTAAAGATTAGCCCCACCAAAAATAAACCTAAGGATTGTTTCAGGTGATACTTTAATAAGTCATCTGCATTTTCTTTACCACCAAAATAAGCAATTAACCATCCAATGATAGTAAGGTAAGAAACGATTGATAATGTTTTAGTATTCATAATGCTATGGTTTTAATTCAAAGCAAAGGTGAGTTATCCTTTACTCTTGAAAAAGAAATTATCTACTACATAAGAACTACAAGAAATTTTTACATGACTACAAAACGACTACAACTTTTTGTCATAGCTTATAAATCAAGGTATTGAAATAAAAAAGCATATGCATAAATGAGAACTATTCATATAAAAACAACGACAGCTTTTATACATTTGTAGCAATGAAACGATATATATACTTTATTCTATTCGCTTTTTATGGGTTTTCCCTAGTCGCACAGCCAAACTATGAAGATAGTCTGAAACAACGTTTACAGGTAGCTAAACAACCTAGTGAACAAATGGCAATTGGCTTGCGATTATCTGACCGCTATCGCATCAATGAACAATATCAAGAGGCAATAACCTTAGCCCAAGATTGTTTAACGTTAGTCTTAGCTCAAAATCCTCATAGTATTGATGTTGTAAAAGCCAATTGGATACTCGCCAATATTTATGCTAATATTGAAGATTTTGATCAGGCGCAATTGTATAGCAATCAAGCTTTAGAAGCAGCCGAAACACAGAAAGATCCAATAGGATTGGCGTATGCCTATTATGCAAAAGCAGTGTTACATACGATATTGTTTGACAATAAAGCGACCATTCAATGGCTACATAAAGCCCTAAATCAGCTTGATGGCCAAGAAAGTGAAGCGGATTTAATGGCTCGAATTTACTATTTACTTTATGGGGTATATACAGAATGGAATGATGAAGCCCAAGCATTGAATTATGCGAATAAAAGTTTAGAATACGCTATAAAAGCAAAGAATAAGAACATCGTCGCTAATGCATATAGTGCACTGGCCGTCGTTTATTCTTTTCAATATTAAAAAACAGGAGATAAAAGTAAAAGAGATCAGATGATGCAAGCATTAGATCAAGCCCTTGAATTATATCAAGCTTATCCTGGAGAGGTTGTTGCTAATACTTATGCATATATTCTCAACAACAAAGCTAGTTACTATCTCAAGTATTATGATGCAACAGAGCCAATGATTAAGCAAGCAATTATTGAACATGTAAACGAAGCTATTCGCATCGTCCCTAATACCAATGATGTGGCATTGGCTAGTTGTTATGGAATACTCAGTGAATTGAGCATGAAAGACAACGATTTAGCTACAGCCGAAGCTTATCTTACCAAGGCTTATCTCTTACTCGTTCAAAAGAAAAAGCCCTACTATCACACCCTGATTAATATCATCAATTCACTCGTTAGCCTTCAAGTTAAAAAAGGCGACTATCAACGTGCGTTAACCTACCAGCAAGAAGCTACTTCCTATAGCAACCTGTTGTTTAACGAAGAAACAGCCGCCACAGTAAATCGCTTAGAAGCTCAATTCGAATTAAAAAAGAAAGAGCAAGAAATACAGATGTTACAAGAAACCGTAGAAAGTAAACAGAAACAGAAATTGCTTTTATTGGGTATAATCACTTTAGGTATCATAGGAGGATTTTTTATGTTTCGTTCGTATCACTATAATCTGCGGTATTCCTTAGCTCGCGAAAAACAACTAGAAGCAGAAAATAATCAAGCAAACCTTAAAGTTAAGTATCAAGAAGAGGAACAAGCTCGATTAAAAGCAGAACAAGATTTATTAGAAGTAAAACAACAGCAGCTAGAAACTGTAATGTTAGCTAGTCAACTGCAATTACAACATAAAAGCGAAGTATTGAAACAAGTAAAAGAAAATTTAAATCGTACACAAGATATAGATATCAAACAAATACTACGCGAAGAGCAAATCACAGCCACGAGTTTTGAAAAAACACAAGCTAGAATTGAGCAAGTTCACCCTCAGTTTTTGAAAAATATCACGGCTCATGCCCAACAAAAACTGACACCTTTAGACCAGAAATACTGTGCTTATTTCTATCTTGATTTAGAGACAAAAGAAATTGCCACGCTATTGCATGTTGAAGCTAAAAGTGTTCGAATGACAAAGTATCGTTTAAAACAAAAATTTGGATTAGATGCACAAACGGATTTAGTTGGATTCTTAAAACAATTAGGGTAGTTTGTTTTTTATATTTTTTGTTTTTACTAAAATTTATAAATATTGTAGTTAACCCATGTTATGTGTTTATCTCACTAATTTTGAACCAGATTGTCCCATAAAAGTTAGTATTTATCAAAAAGTACACGGTATATACTCTCTTGAAATTTGTGGTTATTTTACCTATACGATGACTTACGATCAAATGATCAGACTGATTCAAGAATACTTATGTGTATTCAATCAATTTCCAGATTATGTAAGAGTTATCGATTTTATACCTACTACCACAAATTTATAAAAAGTAAAGTTGAAAAAAAGAGCGTTTTTATAACTAAAAACGCTCTTTTTATTTTAAATAGTATTCTCTTTTTACTGCGACTGTGTTTTTAAATTAATTGTAATTTATTGATTTATTAACACCTAAAATGAGAGTTTTTTATGTAATTTTAAAGATAAATACTATTAATAAAACCAAAAAAAATGAAAGTAGATACTCGAAAATTTGATAAAGTATTAGAGTCATCCTCTGCTTATGGGCAAGTGAATCACGCTCCTAATGGCAATACGGAACCTCCAATTAACACGCCTCAACGGTCAATGCCTTTTGCAGATGAGCCAGGCAATTACCAACGCAATATTGGTCTTCCAAGAAAAGATTTTAGTCAAAGTAAGGTATATATCGTAGGAAGCGGAATTGCTGGTATGTCCGCAGCGTATTACTTTATTCGCGATGGTCGTATTCCCGCCTCAAATATTACCTTCCTAGAGCAATTATCCATTGATGGAGGGTCTTTAGATGGAGCTGGTAATGCCCAAGAGGGATACATCATTCGCGGAGGACGAGAAATGGATATGACGTATGAAAATTTATGGGATATTTTTCAAGATATACCAGCCTTAGAACTTCCAAAACCTTACAGCGTACTCGATGAATACCGTTTAATTAACGATAATGATCCTAACTATTCTAAAGCTCGATTTATTCATCAACTCGGCGAAGTTCAGGATTTTAGCAAGTTTGGGCTTTCTAAAAAAGACCAAATGGCCTTGATCAAACTCTTGTTAAAAAAGAAAGAAGAATTAGATGATATTACCATTGAACAATACTTTAATCCTTCCTTTTTAGAAAGCAACTTCTGGACACTATGGAGAACGATGTTTGCCTTTGAAAATTGGCATAGTTTGTTGGAGTTTAAACTATACATGCATCGTTTCTTGCATGCCATTGATGGACTAAAAGATTTATCTGCTCTAGTTTTCCCACGATACAACCAATATGATACTTTTGTTACTCCTCTTCGCAAGCATTTGGTTGAATTAGGTGTACAGATTCAATTAGATACATTAGTGCAAGATGTTGAATTACACAGTACAACGGAAGGGAAAATAGTCAAAGGTTTACTGGTTCAACAAAATGGAAAAGAAACGAGAATTCCAATGAATGAACAGGATTTTGTGGTCATTACAACAGGATCTATGACTGAAGATACAGCTTATGGAACCAATAATACGGTTCCTATTCAAAAGGTAGATGTTACTGCAAGCGGAAAAAGCCCAGGATGGACCTTGTGGAAAAATTTGGCTGCCAAATCACCAATTTTTGGACATCCAGAGAAATTCTGTTCTACTATTGACAAATCTTCATGGGAATCTGCTACCTTAACTTGTAAGCCCTCACCATTAATTGACAAATTAAAAGAGCTTAGTATTAATGATCCGTATTCTGGAAAAACGGTTACTGGCGGAATTATAACAATTACAGACTCTAAGTGGTTGATGAGTTTTACTTGTAATCGTCAACCGCACTTCCCTACGCAACCCGATGATATCCTTGTTTTGTGGGTCTATGCTTTGTTTATGGATAAAGAAGGAAATTATGTTAAGAAAACAATGCCTGCCTGTACAGGAAATGAGATTTTGGCTGAATTATGTTATCATTTAGGTATCCTTGACCACCTCGATCAAGTAGTTGAAAATACAATTGTTCGAACAGCTTATATGCCTTACATAACATCTATGTTTATGCCTCGTGCTCAAGGAGATCGCCCTCAAGTTGTGCCTCAAGGTTGTTTGAATTTAGGTCTTGTCGGTCAATTTGTGGAGACCCATAACGACGTTGTTTTTACCATGGAAAGCTCAGTTCGAACAGGTAGACAAGCCGTATATCAATTGCTGAATCTAAATAAACAAGTACCTGATATTTTTCCGCTTCAATATGATATTAGACATCTGCTCAAAGCAGCACATGCTCTAAATGATGATCAACCTATTGTAGGAGAAGGATTACTGCGTAAATTTTTACAAGGTACTTATTACGAACACATCCTCCCTGTGGTAGAAAAAAACAAAGCAGAACATGATTCGTTCTTTGTTGAACAATATGAAAAGGCTAAAGATTGGTTTAAGAAAATTCTGGGTTAAGCTCCTTTGATGCAAGTAGATGTATAACGCTGTAGATTAAATAGACAGCCCTTCTGCAATCTTAGAGGAATGACACAAAGCGAGATAAAAAAGAGCCTTTTAAAGGCTCTTTTTTTGTCTGTAGATACAACTACTCTATTTTTTTAAAATACTTTCATAACGATCAATCCATTGTTGTGCACTCATTTTTTGCATCAGTGCTCCGATTAAATCATACGGTATTTCTTCTAATTTTTTAAAGCGAATACAACTTTTACCCATATCTAGTTTCTGTTTGCTGTGTTTGGGATATTCAGTCACAAACCAATTCAACAGTTCTGGATCAGAATAGATCCCCATGTGGTAAAAATTGATGGAATTTTTTTGAGACGCCAGTCCTGCAAAAGGCAGTGGTTCAGCTGGTTTACAGTGATACCCTGCAGGATATAAACGATGTGGAATTACATACCCTAAACCTCCATAACTAATAGATGCTTCAAACCCTTCGGGTAAATTGTCTACAATGGTTTGATGAAGTTTATTAAAAGCCTCTGCACGTTCTGCAGGTATCTGAGATAAAATTTCCTCTACTGTACTTCCTACTGCTTTCATAGCGATTATATACTAAATTAAAACTCGATTTTTAGGATTATATCGAATTGAATTACTTTTTGTTACAGGCAATCTTCAGTAAAGGCTTCTCTAAGATCAACGGTCATACCAAGCCACTTTGCACTGAAGAATTAAAGTTGGTTCCGTTCGTTGAACAATTTCGTAATTTACTTCCTCAATCTAATCATCTCCTACAAATATAGTTTCTATTTTACTTTCATTTTCAACTATACCTCTATTTTTTTATTTCCTTTTGACATCTGGTATGATGTTCATATTAACAGAGCTCATGCTCCAAGACTCGATTATCTTTACATTCAAGTGTTGTTAAAACAAATAGGATTCTATGAAAGAGTATGATGCAAGAAATAGAAAAAATATTCAGGTGATCTGCGCTATAAATTAAATTTATGTCGACGATAATCACTAGGTGAATATCCTGTGGTTTTCTTAAACAAACGCGTAAAATACGAAGGTGAATTATATTTCAATTCAAAGGCAATACCGGCAATGTCTCTTGCTTTATCTTGCAATAAAATTTGGCTGTGTAAAATACTTATTTCATTGATCCATTGCTTGGGTGGTTTATTGGTCGCTTCTTTGACGCATTTATTGAGGTAATTCTCAGAAATATGGAGCAAATTCGCGTAGAACAGTACATTTTTGTGATCGATATGAAATTTCTGCACGAACTCTCGAAAGCGAAAAGCGATATCCAATTGTCTGCTCATAGGGGTTTTCTTCTCCATATCGACGCGAATAACTTTCATGAGAACTGTTTCTAACAACGCGATACAGATCTCAATGTCGCGTTGTTCACTCAAGCTTTCTTCCTCCAATAAATCTAAAGTTCGGCTCACCCAATTGGCATTGGTATCGTTTAATTTAACGTAGGGATTCATCGTAAAAAACTTTAAATCAGTAGCCCCTAGAGAGATATCAGTAATAACTTCATTTTCATAAACAACAAAATAACCTTGAATGTCATCTGAAATGGATAAGGTTGCTGTAATATTGCCATTCTTTACATTGATAATTTCATTCTTTGCCAACGTATAAGCACCACTATCTAAATACTGCGTCATATCGCCTTGCGTCAATAAAATTAAAAAATTGAACGTAGTACGATACGGAATAACAGGCATTAGTATACCTCGTAAATAATCTTCTAAGCGATAGACTTGTATTTTACTGTCATTTTTTAAATAGCTATCTGCTAAATGAGGTAAAAACAACTTTTTATACTGGTAGTTGTTTATGATTTCAATAGAAGGTTTTGACATGTTGAATCTAAAAAATAAAACAAAGTTTATAAAAAACGATACCATTAGATAGAAAAAAGTCGTTTATTCCTGATTGGACGAAACGAATTGCTTCCATAGTCTATTTAATCCCAATTCTTCTATTTTACTAACAATCCATTTGTCTAGTCGTTTAATGGGATACATTACCCACATGGCGAATACAAAAGGAAAGGTTAAGGTGGTCCATCCGAATTGGATCATGAAGATATCAAAATAGGTTGAGATAATCACACTAATTAACACATACATCCCTGCGCGTACTTTATCTTCACCCATTGCGATACCACAAAGTACTGCATTAAAGCTAAAAACACCCTCGTTAATTAAGGCATTAGAAGCATGATTACTGTGGGAAATGTACACACTTACAATCACAGCAACGAATCCATATAACGCCTGTATGGGGCGACTAATAAAAACGCCTAAGAAAAAAACAACTCCTGCGACAAAGCTTCCTTGAAAGAGCACTTGACCAAAGGCATGTCCTTGAATCAGAAAATCATCGAGTTCTTGAATGTCAACAAAATGTTCTGGAATAGAACGAATGGCTAAATCGGGAATACTCAATATGAATAAGGATATCCAAGTAAAAATAATGAAAGGAAAGGTATAAGCAGGTAATTCGCGTTTGGTTGCCCAATGCATCAGTAAGGTTGACCCCACAGAAGAAGCGATAATTAGCAAGTATACCCAAAGACTTGGGTGAAAGTAAAACATCAAGGCTATAGCAATTAAACACGGATTAAAACCATATAATCCACTTTCTATTTCCGCTCTATCGTATTGAAGTAATTTAGCCGTTAAAATCGCAACAACATTGCTCAAAGAGGCAGCTAGTGCCATATCTGTTGAATCATAATAGATTGCACCTAAAAATAAAATTCCCGTAAGTGCATTGGCTTGTAACATAATTTGCCCAAATCCTTTAAAAAAGGCATTAAAACAATGGATAATTAGTGCTTTCATTATTTTCTTTTTTAGTTTTTAGGGGATATTAGCTTAACATGAGTTCTCGCCAAAGTTTTTCTTGGATTGCTTGAAAGATACCGAACAATTTTTCTGCGCCTTGTCCCAATACTCGAATGATAAAACCATCCCCCTCTAATGCACTAATTCCAAAGGCGATCCCTTCTACTTCGGCATATTGCTCAAAAAAATATTCGATATAATCAACAGCGTTAACTTGAGCTGTATTGTAGTAAATCAGCGTTCCTTGATGCGTAAATCCCTCAAGAATGCCGATTCCTTGAATAGGCATTAAATCAGGTTGTAATAAGACGTTGTCTTTGAGCTGAAGCTTTCCATCTACATAGAGTTCGGTCAAATTTTGAAAGTGATTGTATTCGAATTCTTCTCCTGATAATTTTCGACCGCAAGTAATAATATCAGCAAGTAAAAAATGACAATCAGCTTGGAGATTCACGCTATTTCGACTGATAAAAGTAGCCGATTTTTGTGGTACTACAGGATGTGGAACATAAGCAAAAGCACTCCCCTTTTTCATGTGAATTACAGTTGTTTGTGTAGACTTGTTTTTCATGTGAAAAAGACGTTGATACGCTTGAGTTTGCAGTTGCAACTTGGTATCTTCAGCCAGGGTAATTTCAATTTGATGATCATCATTGTCTAATAATCCTGGTGACGAACTCATAATCATCAAATAGGCCGCCTTATCTCGTTTGTATTGACCAACGGGAACAATTCGAAAAGGTTGAGTAACGTAAGCATCTTTTAAATAAGACTGACCCTCACGTTGCTCAACTTTTATTTTTAAATGAGAAATCATACTATCGCACTAAATTCGGTTCATCGATATCTTCTAGTAAAGCATATTTTTTAATCCAGCCTACAATTTCTTCTAGTCCTTCTCCTGTTTTTAAGTTTGAAAATAAGAAAGGCGCTCCTTTTCGCATGCGTCTGGCATCGTTTTCCATAACGCTCAAATCTGCCCCAACATAAGGTGCAAGATCAATTTTATTAATTAACAATAAGTCTGAACGGGTAATGGCAGGTCCTCCTTTTCTCGGAATTTTCTCTCCTTCCGCAACATCAATCACAAATATGGTAATATCTGCCAAATCAGGACTGTACGTTGAGGATAGGTTATCCCCGCCACTTTCGATTAAAATCAAATCCAAGTTTGGAAAGCGATTCGCTAATTCCTCTACTGCTTCTAAGTTCATACTCGCATCTTCTCGAATGGCTGTATGTGGACATCCACCTGTTTCTACTCCAATAATGCGTTCTCTTGGAAGTAAACTGTTTTTAGCCATGAACTCAGCATCCTCACGGGTATAGATATCGTTGGTGATCACAGCTAGATCATATTCGTTTAATAGACGACGGCTTAATCGTTCTAAAAGTGCAGTTTTCCCTGATCCTACAGGTCCGCCCACTCCTATTTTTACGTATTTTCTGTTTTCCATCATGTTATTCTCTGTTTATTAGGATAAATAAAGTCTTGAATATAAGCGCTCATGTTGCATACAGCGAATATCAAAACCGATCGTACATAGACCAATTAAATTGCGATCCATGTTTAGTGATTCTTCACTAAGTTGTACTAAATCTTCGTGTAAATAGTATAAAATATCTTGACCATCCAATTGCCCTAATGGAACGAGCTTAACTGCATTTGTTACCATTCCGATGGCCGCATTGTAATAATAAGCCTGCATAGCTTCTACTAGTGGAATTTGCATCACTGCAGCAAAAAGACCATACATTATGCAGTAGTGGCTGTAAACTTCTTTCTGTTGGATACAAGTTTCCCACGCAGTAACCAAGGGATGTGTTTGCTGATAACGGCTAAATATTTTATACAAGCGAAGACCTAATTTTTGGCTAGCCTGACGAATTTCGCGTGGGGCTTTCAATGCATTACACTCCTGATCTAACTCCCTCAGTGTAGTGATATCATGTAGCACTGTAGCGTCATATGCTAATTTCATCAAAGCAGCATCATTGTATTTTAAATTGTACCATAGGTTATGACGCACATATTGATCCGCAGACTCCTTATCAGAAACCAATCCCTGTTGTACATAGGTTTCGAGTCCATTCGAATGTGTGTATCCTCCTATGGGCAAGGTTGGGTCTGCTAAGTGCAATAACCTTCCTAAAAATGCTTCCAGCATAATTTATACTTTTAATACCAGCCCCTTTTTGGGCAGTGTAAATGAAAATTTCTTGTGTTGATCAAAATCTACATTGGCATTTAAGGGAAAGCGCAATGCCTTTTGTTCGATTATAGGAGCATATCCTTGGTGTTTCAACCAATTGTACATAGGTCGTTCATAAGGCATGTATAAACTATAATCTTCAACAAAAAGAGGAACGTGTTTATTACCTATCTCATAGGCAATTAAGGCCATTTCAATTTTAGTTTGTAGCTGTAGGCTAATAACCTCACAAGGCAAGATAGATACCATAATTACCTTTTCATCACTCTCAAAAAGAATATCGCCTTCATTGAGCACCTGTCCTTTTCCCAAAAATCGAATAGCAACGGCCTCTCCCTGCATCGTTGTTAGACGCTGAAGTCGTTTCGTAGTTTGGTACCATTCGATATATAGATAGTCGATCGTTTGTCGTACATCTACCGCTGTACTATTTCGAATCACTTGGGTTATCACCATATGGATAGTAAAAAGAGAGAATACAAGGTTGTTTCCTTCCCCGTATTCTCAGGTAAATGGTTTATTTGTTTGTTGTTTCTATGCTTGCTTAAAAGAGGAAATAACGCTGTCCTAGAGCAACTTCGTCTATGGGTTGACAGGTAATTTTTTTGCCGTCAATGCTCACTTCATAATTCTCCGGATTAACTTCTATTTCTGGTGTAGCGTGATTGTGAATCATATCAGCTTTGGAGATGTTTCTACAGTTCACTACAGGTAACAACGTGCGTGCAACGCCATATTCTTCTTGAATTCCCTTGGTTAATGAAACTTGAGAAACAAAATTAAAACACGTTTGAGTTACAGCTTTTCCCAATCCACCATACATTGTTCTCAAAATAATGGGTTGCGGTGTTGGAATAGAAGCATTGGCATCACCCATTTTTGAAGCGGCAATCATCCCTCCTTTGATTATCATCTCCGGTTTTGCACCAAACAAGGCTGGCTTCCAAATCACTAAATCGGCTATTTTACCTGGTTCTATTGATCCAATATACTGTGATACACCATGAGCTATTGCTGGGTTAATGGTATATTTGGCTACATAGCGTTTAGCGCGGAAATTATCATTACCAGAGCCTTCATCTTGAGATAGACTACCTAATTGCTTTTTCATTTTATCAGCCGTTTGCCAAGTTCGTGTAACAACTTCTCCTACGCGTCCCATGGCTTGAGAATCGGAACTCATAATACTGAATACACCTTGATCTTGAAGGATATCTTCAGCGGCAATTGTCTCTGGGCGAATACGAGAATCTGCAAAAGCAACATCTTCAGGGATGTCTTTACTCAAATGATGACAAACCATCAGCATATCTAAGTGTTCATCGATTGTGTTTTTGGTAAATGGACGTGTCGGATTCGTCGATGCAGGTAAAACATTGGGGTACATCGCAGATTTGATGATATCTGGTGCGTGTCCACCTCCTGCCCCTTCGGTGTGAAAGGTATGGATTACACGACCATTAATGGCTTGCATTGTATCTTCTAAGAATCCCCCTTCGTTTAAGGTATCCGTATGAATTGCCACTTGAACATCGTATTTGTCCGCAACGGATAAAGCCCTGTCAATAGTAGCTGGAGTCGCTCCCCAGTCTTCATGAATTTTAACACCTAGTGCTCCAGCTTCAATTTGTTCAATAATAGGAGCCTCTGTTCCTACGTTTCCCTTGCCAAAGAACCCAAAGTTCATCGGTAAGTGATCAACAGCTTGCATCATGCGTTTCATGCTCCATTTTCCCGGTGTTACTGTTGTGGCATTTGTTCCATCCGCAGGACCAGTTCCACCTCCAATCATCGTGGTAACACCACTATACAACGCTGTTTCAATTTGTGTAGGACTGATATAGTGAATATGCGTGTCAATTCCTCCCGCAGTTACAATAAAACCCGCACCTCCGTGTACTTCTGTAGAAGCGCCAATAATCATATTCGGGCTAACTCCATCCATCGTATCTGGATTTCCTGCTCGACCTACTCCTACAATTTTTCCATCTTTTATTCCGATATCGCCTTTTACAATTCCCCAGTGATCCATAATAATAGCACTCGTGATAACAAAATCCAATACCCCTTCATGACTCAAGTGATTTGAAGATTGCATCATTCCATCACGCACTGTTTTTCCTCCTCCAAATTTACTTTCATCACCATAACTAGCGAAATCTTGCTCTATTTCTATGATAATTTCGGTATCACCTAATCGAACGCGATCACCAACTGTTGGACCAAAAATGGCACTATAATTGGCTCTATTTACTTTTAAACTCATAAAGCTTTATTTTTAAAGTATTGCTTTTCAACTCTTTTTACAGCCGCTTTTTTTGCCTCTTCAGAAATTGTCTCTCCATTTACTAAGTCATTGTGTCCGTATATTTTACGTGCGCCTGCATAAACTACTAGATCAACTTCTTTTTCTTCTCCTGGTTCAAAGCGAACCGCTGTGCTTGCAATAATATTTAATCGTTTGCCGAAAGCAGCTGCCCGATCAAACTCCATCATTTTATTCACTTCGAAAAAATGATAATGAGAACCAACCTGAATAGGCCTATCTCCTTTATTTACAACTGTAAGAGTTGTGATTGCTCTGCCCTCATTACAGATGATATCTTCTTCTTTAATAAAATATTCTCCTGGTACCATTGTTTTTAATTCTTCGGTTATGAAATAAGGTTATCGAATAGGATTATGCACCGTTACCAACTTAGTACCATCAGGAAAAGTAGCTTCAATTTGAACATCGTGAATCATTTCGGGAATGCCTTCCATTACATCCTCACGCGTTAACAGGGTTGCACCATATTGCATGAGTTCAGCCACTGTTTTTCCATCACGTGCAGCTTCCAAAAGCTCACTGCTGATATAAGCAATGGATTCGGGGTAATTTAATTTTAACCCTCTCGCTTTGCGTTTCTTCGCTAATTCACCAGCTAAATGCAAAAGCAACTTTTCCGTTTCTCTCGGTAATAAATGCATAAATATTTTTTAATTAAAATTGAACAATACACGAGCGAGCTAACCCGCTTAACGTGATTAGTTTGCAATAAAAAAATGAGTTGTTTTTTTTGAATATCAATTACTTATGTCTGGCCAAAAACACAAGAAATCACCGCAATGTCCTTTAGGAAGTATTCCTTTTTTACTTGGTTGTACGGATTTTAAAGTTAAATCCGATTTGATAGAAAACCATTCTTCTTTTACATGTGGATTAGCCCATGCCAAACCTAAATTTAAAAGAAAAAAACACAAAACGAGTAGTCGAAATAATGCTTTCATGATAGTCTAACACCTAGTTTTAATTGCTGAACAAAGATAACTTCAATACCTTGGGATAAATAGCACAAATCTTGACTATGTTAGGATAAAATAGGGAATTATGAACTTTGAATAGCATAAGTATCGCATAAAGCATCAATTATTTGTTCAAAAAGTTTTTTGAGAGCTAGTAGTTCACCAAGTTCTAGTCGAGTTGATTCAACATAAATACCTATTTCATAATTATTTCCAATCAAAGGTTCTCCCCATATCCCCTCTTGTTGATCTATAAAAAGGCCTTCTATATTTAGATTAATTATTTTTTTCTTAATTTCGGGACGCAAGAAAGCTAAAGATTCAATTTTATGTGCATGTATATGATAGCGTTTATTAAAAAAAGAATCTTTTGTTTTTAATAGCTGACCTTCAAATAAATTAATCAGACGATTTAGAAAACTAGCCTTTTCTATCCTAATCTTTAGCGGTTCATGATGCTTAAACTTGCAATATATTCGAGTAATAAAAGATTCATAACTTCTAGTATTAACAGCACTTGTGAAGCAATAATTATCAAATACAATGGTGAAATTTTTATAGGTATGAATTGCTTTGGGTGAATACCAATAACTTCTTTCTACAAAAGAACCATCAATTGATGTACTAAATGCCTTCCAATATAGATTGTCTTTTTCTGTAAACATTAGATTTAGTTGAACCTATTACAATGAAAAATAAAGATAAACAATATTCTATAGGTTTAGAAAAAATACAGGTTCATTCATAAAAAAACACCCTCAAGAATTAGTTGAGGGTGTTTATGAATAATAACAACAGATTAATTAAAGCGCATAACTCAAGGCTACCATTACATTGCGTGGTGCTCCAGCAAAAACACGCGTATAATCGAAACCACCTAAGAAATAGTATTTATCAAAAATATTATTGATGTTTACGGCAATTTTAAATTTGTCTACGTGATAGTAAACGGCCGCATTTGCTGTAGTATAAGCTGGTAGATATCCCCACTGTGCATTGCCTGCGGCATCTTTGCCAATACTTTCACTTAACCTTCTTTGATCGACATAGTACATCCCTACTCCAAATCCAAGACCTTTCACCGCTGTAGTTGAAAATACGTATTTCAACCAGATACTACCTGAGTTTTTCGGTGCACCAGGAAGTAATTCACCTTCTTCTGCAGCAATAGCTGATGATTTCACCTTGGTTTGATTGAAGGTATAATTAGCCATAATCTGAAACTCTTTGGTTATTTGTCCTCGAACATCTAACTCTACTCCTTGTGATAATACACGACCTGATTGACGGTATACAGGTAATCCTGCTTCCGTTAATTGTCCGGTGCCAATCAACATATTTTTTCTTTCGATGTGAAATAAAGCAAGATCTACTTGGAGCTGATTTGCAAAGAAACCAGTCTTTACTCCTGTTTCAATTTGAAAACTGCGTTCTGATTTAAATGGACGATCTGCTCCGTACTCTTGATAATTTGAAACAAAATTTGCGGCTATTGGAACATAACCTTGTGAATAGCTGGCAAAATAGTTGATTTGATCGTTAATTAGATAGGTTAATCCAAAACGCGGTAACCAAACATTTTGGGTAGCCGTATACGTTTTCTTTGCATCTGTACTTTCTGATTCATAACGCTCGTGTCTAACACCCAAAACCATTTTTAAGCGATCTCCAACAGAAATTTGATCCTGTACATAAATTCCAGTACTCTTGTAAGGACTCATGAAAGGATATGCTGAATTCGAACGCCAAACATAGGTTGAAATATCAGCGCCTTGATAGATTGGATTATTCATATCAAAAGTAAGCGCTACTGTTTCACCGTTCACCGTTTTGCTTCTCGCTTCTCGTTGGTAGCTATTTTTGTCTCCTTTGTATTGTGCATAATCCAATCCGAATACGACGTGGTGATCTATTTTTTCCCCGTATTTATCCCATTTGAAATAAGAAACTAAATTGTCTGTATATTCTTTGCCATGACGATCAAAAAATCGAAGGTTGACAACGGTTTGTTCTGGATTTGCATACGTGTTTAGCGTACGGTGTTCATTCAAATCCTCTTCGTAAATTGACTTCATATAGTTGACATGCAACATAAAATTAGCAGCCAAGCGTTGTGTCAATCGTCCACTAAGTGTTGTCGTTTTTGTTTTGAAATAATCTGAGGGCTGACTTAAAGTGAAGGTACGAGGCAAAGCGTATAAATCGCCTCCTTTTGTACTCATTCCACGATCTAGGTAACCATTAAATTGATCAAAAACCAAATCAACGTCAATAGTTGTTCCTTCTACTGGTTTGAAAGTAAAGGAAGGCGCAATGGCAACGTTTTTTCGGTTGTTAATATCTCTGAAGGTTTTAGAACTTTCATAACCAGCGTTGAGGCGATATAGTATTTTTTTATTGCTATCTAAAGGTCCTCCTACATCTATAGTTGTGCGTAGTGTTTCGAAACTTCCAGCAGAAAATTGGAGTAAACCTTTGTGTTCTTCTAAAGTCTTTTTAGTAACCATATTAATAGTTCCTCCAGGAGCAATATCTCCAAATAAAGAAGCACCTGGCCCTTTTAATACTTCAATACTTTCAAAGTTTACTGTCATAGGAGAGCGATAATAACTTTCTCCAAAACCATAAGCAGAACGCATACCATTGATTAAGCGTATTCCACTGTCATAACCACTTTTAAATCCGCGAATTACAAACTCATCATAAACAGAAGCTTGTGTAACACCTGCTAAATCTGGAATAATGTCAGCAACCTGAAAGACTTGCTTATCTTCCATTAATTCACTGGAAACAATTGATATCGATTGTGGTAAATCTTTAATTCTCCCTTTGTACTTTCCACCTAAAACGGTTGAATTCGTTAAATATGAATTGTCTCTTCTTGAGGTAACGACAATTTCATCCAGTTGATTATCAGGATGTTCTTGGGTTTGTGCCATTAACATAGTTGGAAATAAAAGACATAACGTCCCAATTCCTAGTGGTTTTGCATATTTTTTCATGATAAATATTGTGTTCATTTAAGTGCAGAAGTAGATTTCGCTTTTTCTTTTACAGCGAGAGACTTCTATCCATGTGTAAAGTTGTAAAATCGCCATCGATAGTTGTCGTTACGAGTTTAAATCCTTGTTTTTGCCAGTAGTCAAAAGCACCAGTTAAAAAAGGATGTGTATGCAAATAGAGCTGTTCAATCCCTTTGTTTTGAGCTATTGGAATAAGTGCTTGAAATAGATGCGTAGCTAAGCCTATTCTACGGTAAGCAGGTTCAACAAAAAGACGAGCCACTTCTACGGTTACTTGATTTTGATAATTGAGATACTCAAATCGATGGTCATAAGGCATCATACCGATAACGCCAATTAGTTTTCCTTCTGTATTGTGAGCCTGTAAAAAACACCCTTGGGGATGATCTACATAGGTTTCTTTGAATTCAAGTACATCACGGGGTATTTTTGTATGGTCAAGCATGGGAAATAAATCCTTTCGAAAATTGCGAACGTAAGTAACTATTTCTTCTACCTGATTGGCTCCTACCGGGGTTATCTTAATCTCAGACATGATTGTATTGAATTAAAGGCATAAACATTCGTTTTCCTTGATTATCAAGAAGATGTAAAGGCAGTTGATACGTTTCTTCTAATAGAGAATGTACTTCATTACTCGAGAGTGCTTGTATATCAACGAGTTTGTTGTTTTGCATAACATAAAAACGCTCTCCATACATAAAAGCGAGATTGGGATCATGCATAACACAAAGAACAGTAGTTCCTTCGTTTGCTAGTTGTTTGATGCATTGTAGCACTGCTACCTGATAATGTAAATCCAAGTGATTTGTCGGTTCATCTAGCATGAGTATATCCGGTTTTTGGACTAAAACCCTACAGAGTAAAACCAGCTGACGTTCTCCACCTGATAATGCGGTATAAGGTTTATCTATGAGGTGTGATAGATCAAAACGAGCAATAATTGCCTCTACTTCTCTCTGATCTTCTGTAGAAGGCTTAAAAGAGGAGAATGACGCTCGCCCTGTTAAGATTACCTCCCTAACAGTAAAGGGAAAAGTGGTTTGATGAAATTGATTTAGAAAACCAAGCCGAATGGACGGTGTTTTAGTTTCTTTACGCGATAAACCATCAATGTATATTTCTCCTTCATACTTCTTTTCTAAACCAGCCAAAATAGTAAACATGGTAGACTTTCCACTGCCATTTCTACCTAAAATGATGGATAGTTTTCCTTTTTCAAAGGAAGCATTTACCTGATTTAAAACCAATTGCTTATTATTCTTATCGTAGGCAAATGATACTTTTTGTAAGCGAATAAAATCTTTTAAGCGTTCCATGGAGTAAAACTCTTTTTCATTAGATAAATAAAGATTGGAGCCCCGATTAACATAGTAAATACGCCAACGGGAATCTCAAATGGCATAACTGAACGTGAAAAATCGTCAATGAGCAGCAAAAAGGAACCGCCTATACTTATATTGGCCCATACTCCTATGGTGTTATTGGGACCAAAAATCATTCGACTCATATGAGGAACAATTAAACCAAACAAACTAATTACACCAACAGCTGCCACTGCAGAAGCTGTAATCATGGTGGCTACGCCAATGAGAATTAGTTTTAAATATTTAGGGTTTACCCCAACAGCTAAGGCTTCGTTATCTCCTAAAGCTAAAAGGTTTAACTTCCATCGCAAAAGCAAAATAACAACTAACCCAACTAAGATTGGCCCAGCGGCAGTTTGTACTTTTGCCCAAGATGCGGTGTGTAAATTACCCATCGTCCATTGCACGATAGCTTGTAATTTATAGGGATCACTTAAATATTGTAATAAAGTTAGCAAGGCTGTAAATACCCCCGAAACGATAATTCCCGCTAGTACCATGCTTACGATAGATGTTTGTTGACCAGCATAGGAAACTATATAAGTCAAGAGTACCGCACAAACTCCAAAAACAAAAGCAGATAGGTTAACAGAGATAAAGGGAAACAACATCGCTAAGGCAGCACCAAAAGCCGAACCAGAGGAAATGCCCAAGGTAAAAGGATCGACGATAGGATTTCTAAAAATAGCTTGTAATACCCCACCAGATGCAGCCAAAGCCGCTCCTACTAAAAAAGTTAAGATAATGCGAGGCAGTCTCACTTTCCATAAAATAGTTTGGATTGGATCTGTTGTGTGTTCTACATCAGTAAAAACTTGTGCAATATAATGAACTAATTCTGTTGGAGTGAGATTTGCTGTTGTTCCCAATAGCAAGGATCCAAGAAGCAATATAAGGGGAACCACCCACAACAAGGTAATTTTAAACCGCACTTTTATCTTCTGTTCCATAACTACTTTTTAGTAACATATAGCTTTTGCATAGCTTCCATCAGATCGGCTTCTAAAGCTTTTGCTGTGTATGTCGGATAACTCCACTGTCGGACTTGTTTAGCAAATAGCAAAAATTTTACCGTATGAGGATCATATAAAAAAGAAGGTTTCATTACCTTGACTTGCTTGTTGACTACTGCTGGTAAATTAGCTAATTCACTTAGTCCGTAAACATCGCTTTCATCTGAATTCCACAAGAGAATAAGATCTGGGTTCCACTTGTACAACATTTCCGCACCAATATTCGGGGCTTGCATTTCTAACGGACAAGCATTGATAGCTCCCGAAAGTGTAATAGCACTATCCATTAATGTTCCTTTACCAGAAGTAGAGAGAACACGTCCTTTAGACCAAGCATAGTATACTTTCTTTGGATTGTCAATCTTTGTGGCGTTCATTGTTGCTATTTCCTTTTGAATATAGGCGGTAATACTTTTAGCTCTCTCTTCTTTTCCAAGTAATACCCCTATTCCTTCTAGTTCGCGGATAATTCCGGCAGCATCTTCGCTTGCAATGGTGTAAACAGCAATACCTAAGTTTTCTAACTGTGCTACAGCATCTGCATCTTGATTAAAAGTAAGAACCAAATCCGGTTGTAAACTCACAATAGACTCCACATTAGATGAACCACCACCAAAGGTTGGTGTCGCGATTTCTTTTTTAGCCATGCGATGATCTAAAGTAGACAAGAAGGCATAGGTATCTTCATTTAAGTAAATCTGCTGTGGAATGCCAACTAGCTTATCTTGTGCATCTAACATAAAAACATCATCAACTAAAGCTTCATATAGTGCAATGACACGGGTGGCGGGTTTTGCTAAAGTAATTAGCTTACCTCGACTATCTGTGGCTTGAACAGCAGTATCTGAGGGGGTAGTTACACTAGAACTTGTATTTTGCTTACAAGCTTGCAAAAGGCTAATAAACAAGAAAATAGAAACTAAATATTTTGCTTTCATACAGGGGAAATTAGGGTTTGCTATACTTCTTTTTCAAAAGCATGCACGCTAGTAATTGTTTTTTTTCTAAAGTAATTTGAGTGGGGAATTTAGCGAGTAATTGTTCGTATAGATTTCCATCATAAGGCACTAAAAGATGTTCACCCTCCTTTGCTATAAATACAGGTAAATGTCGATTGCCAATGTAAAATGAAAAATCAGCTATTTCTTCTCCACTATCTGAGGTAAACTGAATCGCTAATGCAGGTTTTATCTCAAGTTGAGCAATTAATTTCCCATTGGAATATAGTGCATCACCCTGTTGCCAATCGCGATTTGATTCTCGTTCTAAATGAATAACCTTCTCTCCAAGAGTTGAGCGTTTAAACAAGTGTTTTTCTATTTCGAACCATTCGATTTCCAATAGATCAACACCTGTGATGCGCGTATCTTGAGGTTGGACAGCATCAATGTAAATTACTTGCTGCATGGTTACCTATTGTCCGATGTTTGCTTTTTTTGCTTTCACTCGTTCTTTTAACCAGTTACACCAAGCATCAATGCCTTCTCCATTCAAGGTACTAATAGTCAATACCTCAATATTAGGGTTAACTTCTCTAGCATCTTGCGTTACATTTTCTACAGTAAAAGGAACATAAGGTAATAGATCAGCTTTTGAAACTAACATTAACTCACTGGTCAAGAACATGCGCGGATATTTTTTAGGTTTATCATCGCCTTCTGTTGTAGCAAGTAAGGTTACGCGATAATCCTCGCCTAAATCAAATGCAGAAGGACATAATAGATTCCCTACATTTTCAATAAACAACAAATCAACTCCTTCTAAATCAATATGATCTAAAGCCTGAAGAATCATTTGAGCTTCAATATGACACATGCCACCCGTAACAATTTGAAGAGCATTTAATCCTACTTCTTTCATACGAGCTGCATCGCGATCTGTTTCCGGATCTCCAACTAAAACAGCAATATTTAACTCTTTTCCCAAACGCTTTCCCGTCTCTTGCATCAGAGTGGTCTTGCCAGATCCGGGGGAAGAACAAACATTAATTACACAAATGTCCTTTAGACGTTCTCTAATTGCTTTCGCCACAAAATCATTGGCTTTTAATAAATGTAATGTCGTGTTATCACATTGTAAGGAACCCACGCGATTACCTAAACTCTTTGGATTTGATGCCATACGTGTTTTTTTAAGTTGTTCGTACTATTACTTTTGAAATATAGAGTTCATTGCCTTGTACAATTGTTGTAGAAGGTGTTCCACAGGAACAGACAAACCGGTGGTACTCCACCTTAAAATCTCGATTACAGCTGGTACAATGCGCCAAAATATCTTGTACAACAACCTCTAATTCCATATGCTTGTACATTTGATGCTCTGTAATAAAAGCATCAAAGGCATTTTGTATTAAAACAGGTTGTACATTCGACAACAACCCTGCTGTAATTTCTACTTTTTGGATATCTTCTACCTTAGCTTTGTAATGCTCTTCCAGTGTAGCAAAAATATCCTTCACGATTGACAATTCATGCATCGCTTACGGTCTTTACTCTATACTTATTCTTATCTAACTCCAAAAGGAATCTACACTTTTTAGCTGTACTTCTTTTCGTTTACTTGAGAATTTGAAGGAATTCATTACAAGTAAACTACATCTTAGTAGTGTATTGATTAAGGTTGATTACGTCAGTACAGTTTGTGAATTAAGATTCTCCTACTTTCACTTTTCTTGACAAAACACATTAAAGAAATATGCATTTGAATAATCACCTTGAAATAATTAAAAATGCTTTAACTATCAATCATATTGATCCTTTTAACGGCACAAAAGTAAAAAGAGTAGTTTATATAAAATAGCACAAATCTTGAATTTTCTACCATAAATAAGGGATTTATCTTTCTTTTGTGGATAAAATTCAATTGCTTAGTTGTTTAATTGCAGTAGGGCCATTAAACAAACTGGTAGAATGACCAAAGCAGTGATAAATAAACGCCCCACCTGATGTTAGATGGGGCGTTTATAAGCTTTTATTGTAATTTATTTCGCTTGTGGAAGCGAATAAAAGATTTTACGGGATATTGACGCTTATGCGGAATATTATTAAAAATGAGGGCGGCTATAAATAAGATTGTTACCCCTGTTAGTACAGGAGAAAATACATAGCTATAACCAAGATTTGTTATTGTACTCCCTCCTGTTACTGCAATTAACGCAGTAGCACCTCCCGGCGGGTGTAACGATTTGGCCATTTGCATACCAATAATAGATAAAGAAACCGCTAAAGGGGCTGCAACCCAAATATAGTCTCCAAGAAGTTTATATATTGTAACACCAATAATTGCAGAAATTAAATGTCCGAAGAATAAATTTTTAGGCTGAGCTAGTGGACTTCCAATAGCCCCATAAATTAAAACACAACTTGCTCCAAAAGAACCAATTAAGAGCGTTAAATCATAGTGGTTGAAAGTCTCAAAATGCAAGTAACAAATCGTTCCTAAACCAATAAAAGAACCAATAAAGGCCCAACAGTGTTCTTTAAAATCCACTAAGGTTTCTTTGTACAGCAAATATCGTGTTCTACGGTACACTTTATTCTTTTTCAGTGACATGAATTTGATTTTTTAGGCATGCAAATATAGTGCATCTCAAAATGGAAAATCAAAAATTACATGATCTAATGTGTACTTTTTTACTGAATAATATCCTTTTCTTAATTAAGCGTTTGTTGTGCGCTCTTTAAGAGCTTTTGTGCGTTTAGGCGAATAGCTTGTGACAATTGCTTAAAATTCGCATCCTCTTCCTCTCGATAAGAATCTTCTTCTTGATAGGCAATCCATCCCGTAAGCTTTGCCTTTACAATTTTTTTATCCTTATTTTGAGTATAGACAAGAACTTTTAAGGGCTTAGCATCTAAGCCGTCTGACTCCTCAAAATAGGTTAAATAAAACTCTGGAAAACCATTGTGGTCTGCATCAGTTACTTGACAAAAAGAAAGTAAATATATAGGTTGAGCTAAACCTTGTGCAAAATCTTTGAAGGTAATTTGCTCCAGTAATCCACCGTGATCTTCAAGGTAAATTCCACCAAATAAATCTTTTGGATCAGCATCTAAAAAAGAGGATTTTTTTGCTCTATTTTCATTGAGATACCAAACATAACTACCGTAATTAGGCACAAACGATTGAATAATCATCACTGGATTTCCAGGTAATGGATTACCCGTTTCATCAATAAACTCCCTGTACTTTTTGTCTGCTGGAAAATAAGTAGAAGTTTGAATTTGAGCTGATAAAGCCCCAGTAATCAACAAAAAAACAACAAGAAGGAGTAACTTAACTTTCATTGGAGATTGTGGTAAATTTGATTCGTTTAAATTAAATATTACAATACACGGAGCATGAAGAGTATATACTCTTCATGCTCCGTGATTTATATAAATTACTTGCTATTTGAAATGAAATAAATAAAGAGAATTAGCACAAGAATAACCAGAACTGTTGTACAGCCAATTTTCCAAGCACTATAAGGCTGTTCCCCACTAACTTTTCCCGTTACACCATTGACATAGTAGGTATATTTTTTATTTCTATAAGTAAACGTACTGACATAGAGAGGTAAAAGAATATGTTTAAAGGTAATCTGAGATAAATCCGTATCTGTGCGATGGATGCGTTGTTGATCACCGCCAATAGCTCTACGTACACGTTCTCTTTCGTGTTGATAGACGATATTTCTGGCTTGATCATATGCTTCTTTGATATCAATTTGATATTTTTCTGTAATAAAGCCCTTTAAATAATCCTCTTTTATCGGCTGAATAGCCTTGGGATTCCAACTAGATGAAATTGATTGAAGCAAATCAGCTTTCAGGGTTTTATTTCCAGAAATTAAAAGATCATCGTAGAAATAAGAGACCGTTCCTTGTACATTTTTCCAAGAAATACGACGCTCTCTTCTTTTATTTTCTCCGCTGCCAACTGTGACGTAGTAGGCATCTCCTCTTTCTCCACTATATTGCGTATACGTTTGCATGTCATACGTCCAAAAGGGTACATAGACGCCTTTGAGATTCTCCGGAGAAAACAGTCCGCGCTGGATTTTATTTGGAGCAAACCATAACCCTTTGATCCAACCGTGTAATAAATGAGCCACTTGACCTTTATCTACGATAAAAGGCGCAATATATTCGGGTTTAATATAACGCTCTTCATGTATGTTCTTTTCTACCAAAGGACTCGAACAATACGGGCAACTCATAGACTTTAGATGTTCATTGATTGTTGTTTTTGCATGACAAGTATAACACTCAACTACTTTTGTCGTGGTAAAACTCTCTTTCTCATAGTTTTGCATAAAACTGAGAAAATCTCGTTCATTAATACTAGCACCTCCAGTTTCTATTTTCTTTGTACTACCACAGTAGTCGCAAACAAGCATTTGAGATCCTGGCTTATACGTCATAGATGCACCACAAGAATTACAAGAACTTGCTTCTGCTATATTGTGTTTATTTTCTTCCGATATCACGGTTTGAATAGATTAAAAACAGTTTATTGATTGAATACTCTTTCCTTGGTTAATAAATCAAAGTCTATTAAAACTACATTGTTGGCAATGGTGGAGGTGTTTGACCCCACAGCGCATTCAAATCACTCTGATCACCTGCTTTTTCCCAATTACTCATTCCGTTTTTCCACACTAACGTATCGCGATTCAATTGCCCTTGCGTTACTAATTGTTGCAGCGTATTGCTGTCAAACGGCCCTGTTTGTTGTCCATTAACAGCAACAAAATACTGAACAACTGCAGTGCCTGGTAAAGGTGGTGGTGTAGTTGCTCCTGTTGGTTGAGCGGCAGCTTGATTTTGAGCCATTGCTTGTCCAAATTGATTGGCCATCGCAAAACCTGCCCCCATGCCCACTCCTGCTCCTGCAACTCCAGAAGGATTATTTGCAGCTGCTTCCATTGCCTTAGCTGCTTTCATTTGGGTGAATTTATTCAAATCAATATGGTTCAAACGACTTAATTCGAAAATTTCCTTCTTCACCTCTTCAGGCATCGATACATTTTCAATTAAGAACTTAGTTACATCCATGCCATACACACCAAAATCGTCGCGCATATAGTTGAAAATCGCAGATGATAACTCATTGAGGTTGGCTGCATAATTTTCAATAGGCAGATTAGCCTCACCAATGGAGTCCGTAAAACGCGTAACAATCACGCTTCTCAATTGTTCAGTAATCAATTCTGTAGTAAAAGTTCCTGTTGTACCGACAATCTCTCTGATAAATTGCCCTGGATCTGAAATTTTAAAAGTATACGTTCCAAAAGCACGTACCTCAATCATACCAAAACGATTGTCATTGAGAATAATTGGATTTTTAGTTCCCCAACGTTGATCAATGAAAGTCTTGGTATTTACAAAGTATACCTCTGCCTTAAAAGGACTGTTAAATCCGTATTTCCAGCCTTTTAGGGTTGCTAAAATAGGCAGGTTTTGCGTATTTAAAGTATATGTACCTGGACGAAAAACATCCGCCAATTGACCTTCGTTGATGAATACTGCCATTTGCCCTTCGCGAACGATAAGCTTTGCATTGTTCTTTATCTCATTTTGAAAACGTTCAAAACGGTGAACAATTGTATTTTGAGTTGGATCTAAGAATTCAATGATATCAATGAATTCATTGGTTAATCGCTTAAACAAATTCATATTTTTTCTTTTTCCTATTAGACGTGTATTGTATGTAAAAATAACAGATTTTATCTAATTTTTTTCATTAATTGAATTTTAGTTTTTTTCTTTGGATGGGGAAATAAATTAAGTTTATTTTAAGAATAAAAGGAGCAAAACTATGTGCTTTGTTAAATATAATTTTGTTTGTTTTTTTTGTAATTTTTTATTAATTAAGTTTAACAAACCAACAATAAATATTAAATATTATGAAAAAATTATTTTTATTCCTTGTGCTGTTCTGCTCTATGGGAGCTTTTGCTCAGACAGAGTTCTACCCTATGCCTCCTGAGCAATTATATCAATGGAAAATGTTTACGTACTACACTTGTGACTCTAATGGAAATGAGATTACCAATCCTAATGATTTTCGCTATGTAAAGTATGAAGTAATGGTATCAGTGCCTGTAAACTTGCCTACCAAACCAAGAGTTACAGATTTTGTACACGACAGATTAAGAGACCAGATCTGCCAATATGGAAGAATTACAGATAGATATACAGACTATTTCTATGTGATAAGCATTACAAGAAGTTCAATATTTACTACTCCTCTTGACAAAGATTTAATAAAGGATCCTGACCTTATTGTAGATAGATTTTAAGTTTAATATTCCAGAAGCACCCTTTAATTAAGGGTGCTTTTTTATTATAAAACAATAATTATCAAAATCTAGCCATTCTGTACTCTTATTTATTGGAGTAGCTAAGCAAAAACCAACTATTCTTCAAATTATTATTCCTTCTCTTCTCTAATATTTCAAGGTATTCGCCATAACTTCTTCTAACTATGCTCAAAACTTGTAAGATCATAAATTGCTTCTAGGATAGCGCTATACCGTTTAGGGTAGAATAATAATCTTCCTTTCTTATTCTCAATTCACCCTTTATCTACATTATAACTTTTTATTCAACGTATAAATTCACACGTATAGTCGTTTGAATTGCAGAATCCTTTTGAGCTTTACTACTAGTGCTATATTTTTAGAATATACCTAAAACTTCTAATTTACAGTAAATCAAAAACTTACAATTACATTAAATTCACCTAAGTATAGATTTCAATGAATTTAAATCATTTTATATGAAAAAAAATGAATAAAATATAAAATTCAATTAAACGTTTGTTTAATTTTGTGCTCTATTTAAATATGTATCATGGCATTGAATGACAAGCAAAAGGAGATTTTACTTATAGCAGAAGAACTATTTTCTCAAAAGGGAATTGATGGTACGAGTATACGCGATATTTCCAAAGCAGCGGGGATTAATGTAGCCATGGTTAATTATTACTTTGGATCAAAAAGTGCCATGGTGGGTGCTCTTTTTGAAATCCGATTAACGCGAACGCGTGAGAAATTAGTCGATTTAACGGGGAATGTAGAACTCAATCCCATGGAAAAGTTATTGGCTTTTGTAGAGCACATGATGGCTGTTCAACTCCAGAACTCGGACTTCCATATTTTGTTAATGAATCAATTGACACGAAAAGAAAATCAACCCGCCATATCGGAAGGAATCACCCTACTTAAACGAGAAATTCTTCAGAATATCAACCAATTTATAGAAGAAGGTTATGCCACAAGATTGTTCTTGGCGAAACCTGATGCTATTGTTTTTGTCGTATTTGCAATGGGAATTATTAGCTATTTAATTCACCATGAACAAATGTTGTCCGATTATTGGAATTTACCTGATCACGAAGCATATAGTTTGTACATCAAACAACATATATATCCTTATTTAATTCAATCCTTTAAATCAATACTAATCTACAATGAACAGAAGTAATTACGCCTTACTTGCTTCCTTATTTGTTTGTCAAGTATTTGCTCAGGCTCCTACTCCAACGCCACTCACCTTGGATCAGGCAATTGCACTAAGCTTACAAAATGGCAAAGAGATAAAAAAGGTAAAAGCAAGTACGGAGGCTGCTAAACTTCAAATTCACAGTGCACAAAACATGCGCTATCCCGAATTAGAAGTATCAGGCTCATACAATCGACTTTTTGATGGCACAGATATTAATCTAAAAGTCGCCTTGCCTTCTGAAGAAGGGAAACAGATGCCTGAAGTAAAACCCGAGCATATGATGATTGCTCAAGCGAAAGCAAATCTCCCGCTTTTTAGTGGGTTTAAAATTACCAACGCGGTGAAGCAAAGTAAGCAGTACTATGCACTTGCACAACTCACCGAAGCCTCAACAACCGAAAATGTAGTCTATCAGACAATTAACCTCTACTTCGCGTTGTACAAAACACAAGAATCTATTGTTTTATTGACGGAAAATCTAAAACGCGCCCATCAACGTACGGAAGATTTTCAACATTTTTTAGACAATGGTTTAATTGCTCGCAATGACTTCTTGCGCACTCAACTTCAAGAAGCTAATGTAGAGTTATCCTTAGAAGAAACAAAAAACACCTTGCAAAATCTTATTTCTCGTATACGCACACTCTTGGATTTGCCTCAAGGTGAAATTCCTGTCGTACAGAAAGCACAAGCAGTGGAAATCTTTCCTACCAAAGATGGTGATTATATGGGAAGAAAAGATGTTCAACGCAGCCAGCAAATGGAAGATATTGCAACAACAGCTATTCAAATTGCAAGGGGAAATTATTACCCTTCTATTGGTTTAACTGCAGGTTACTCAGCCATACAGTTAGATAAGGTTGTAACTATCACTAATGCAACCAGTGTTGGTGTTGGACTAAAATATGATTTAACGCAGTTGTTTAAAAACAAGACAGAAGTTAATAAAGCAAAAGCTAATAAACTTGAATTAGATTATCAAGCACAACTTGTTGCAGATGGTGCTAAAGTTGAAATTGAAGAAGCGTACAATGCTTATGAACTTGTATTAAAAAAGAATGCTGTATTGGCAAAAGCATTGGTACAAGCTAATGAAAATTACCGCATTGTAAAAGACAAATACGACAATGGCTTAACAGATACGGATCAGTTATTAGAAGCCGATGTACAACAACTACAAGCACAAATTGATCACATGTTTGGTCAGGCAGATGAAATGTTGACCTTGTATCAATACGCTTATAAAACAGGTAAACTAGTAGACAATTTAGATGTAAAAAATTAAGATGGAAACAAATAATCAACCGTATAAAAAACCACTAAACAAAAAATTCATTCTTGCCTTAGGAGCAATTGTCCTATTTGGAGGTGGATTTGGTGTTTATAAATACATCCATGCATTATCTCATGAAACAACCGATGATGCACAAGTAGAAACAAAAATCACACCGATCGTTTCAAAAATTCCGGGTTATATCAAAAAGATTTATATCCAAGACAATCAAGTCGTTCAACGAGGAGATACTTTAATACAATTGGATGATACCGAATATGCAATTCAAGTTCAACAAGCCAAAGCGAATTATCAGGCAGCATTGAGTCAATTAGAAGTAGCACAAGCAGGACAAACAACGAGTCAGTCAACAGTATTGTCTTCTCAAGCAGGTGCTTCAACTGCACAAGCCAATGTAGCTACCGCACAAGCGAATATTGAAGCGGCTAAAACGCAATTGTGGAGAGCAACTAACGACTATGATCGTTATGATCGTTTGTTTAAAACACAATCAATTACCAAACAACAATATGAACAAGCCTTGGCAGCCAAAGAAACAGCAGAGAAACAAGTTATTGTTTTAAAAGAGCAATTGAAAGCTGTTGAAAAACAAGCGAATGCTGTTGCGCAACAAGTGAATATTAGCAAATCTCAAGCGGTTGCTTCAACATCTCAAATTGATGCTGCTAAAGCTATGGTAGAGCAAGCGAAAGCCAATTTAGATCACGCCGAATTGTACTTGTCGTATACTGTAATTACAGCTAAAGAAGATGGTCAGGTTTCTAAAATTAACTTGCAGGCAGGACAATTAATTCAACCTGGTCAAGGTCTTTTTAATACAGTTCAAAAAAATAATATTTGGGTTGTAGCCAACTTTAAAGAGACACAAATGCAGTACATGCGCGAAGGACAAACAGTAAGTATCAAAGTAGATGCTTTCCCAAAACACAAGTTTGAAGGAATTATAAACTCAATGTCGCCCGCTACTGGAGCAAAGTTTGCTTTACTTCCGCCGGATAATGCTTCAGGTAACTTTGTTAAGACAGTACAGCGTATTCCTGTGAAAATTACATTTACTAATCCACAAGATGAAATGTTAGTTCACGTTAAACCGGGAATGAATGTAGATATTGACGTAAACATTAAAAGCGGACGCTAAACAAAACAATTATGAGTGAAGAAAGCTTAGTAGAACACGGCTATCGTCGCATCATCATTACAGTTACAGCCATTCTTTGTGCGCTACTTGAAATCGTGGATACCACGATTGTCAATGTAGCTATGAATGACATGAAAGGGAGTATTGGGGTTTCATTAACCGATATTGCATGGGTGGTTACCGCCTACGCCATTGCCAATGTAATTGTAGTGCCAATGACGAGTTGGCTCTCACAGCAATTTGGAAGACGCAACTATTTTGCAGCTTCTATAATCATCTTTACCGTTGCCTCTTTTTTGTGTGGATATTCTACTACTTTATGGGAAATTATACTCTTTCGATTTATACAAGGTCTAGGTGGTGGTGCTTTATTGGTTACCTCACAAACTATTATAACTGAAAGTTATCCCGTTGAAAAAAGAGGTATTGCGCAGGCAATTTACGGTATGGGAGTTATTGTTGGTCCTACCTTAGGTCCACCATTAGGAGGATATATTATAGATAATTATTCCTGGCCTTTTATTTTCTATATTAATGTACCTATAGGTATTATAGCAACTGTACTTACTCTACTCTATGTTAAAAGTCCAAGGTATGCAGAAAAAAGCAGGTTGAATGAAGTGGATTTTCTCGGTATTATCTTGTTGGCGATTGCTGTAGGATCTTTGCAATATGTACTAGAACACGGACAACAAGATGATTGGTTTGAAAATGCGACTATTTTAACCTTATCTGTTACCTCTGTTTTGGGCTTTTTCTTCTTTATTTGGAGAGAATTAACTTGCGAGAAACCCATTGTTAATTTACGGGTGCTCAAAGATTCTAACTTAGCTATTGGTACAGTATTATCATTTATCTTAGGGTTTGGATTATATGGATCGACTTTTATTATTCCGATTTATACTCAATCAATCTTAGGTTGGACAGCAACTGATGCAGGAATGCTACTGGTGCCAAGTTCTTTAATGACGGCCTTGATGATGCCTTTTATTGCGAGGATGTTACAACGAGGTGTACCTCCAAAATACTTAGTGGCTGCTGGGTTTTTAGTCTTCTTTGTATACAGTTTCTGGGCACATAATATTCTTACTCCTGACACAGGAAGTGAACATTTCTTTTGGCCTTTAGTTGTACGTGGTGTTGGTTTAGGATTGCTCTTTGTACCTATCACAACGCTTTCGCTCTCTAACTTGAGAAATAAACAAATTGGCGAAGGAGCTGCCTTCACGGGGATGATGCGTCAATTAGGTGGATCTTTTGGTATTGCCTTAATTACAACTTTTATCTCTCGTTGGACGGTTAACCACCGCTTGGCATTAGTTAGTCACTTAGATTCGGCATCCTTAGAAGTGCAAAATCGCGTAGCTACCCTACAGCAAAGTTTTATAGCCAAAGGTTTTACAACAGATGAAGCACTGCAGAAAGCCTATACCCTGTTAGATCTTGGGGTTACCAAACAAGCAACTGTACTAACCTATATGGATGTCTTTATGTTCTTAGGTGTACTATTCTTGATTTGTATTCCCTTTATCCTCATCCTTATCAAAAAAGGAGCAGGTAAAATTATCGCTGGCGCAGGACATTAATAAAACAAAGGAGGATCTAAAAAGATCCTCCTTTGTTTTTTATTTGATTTCAGCTATTTGATTTCCTCAGTATGATTCTTTTTATTTAAACAGAAAACCACTCCAAAATTAAGTAAACCATATTTGACGAATTGATTTATAATCCAATAGGAATATAGGGTAAATAATTTTTATATTTTTATTAATTTTATGTTAATCGTAAGAGTTTTTGTTTTAATTTTAAGTTAATTAATTTTAATAACAAACCATATGAAAAGAGTTTTTTTAGTACTTCTAGGAGTAATGCTGTATTCATGTTCAACTGATAGTATGGACAAAGAGCAAGAAGCAAATAAAGAAATCACGACTATCGATTCTAGTACAGGAATCACTTATGAATCACCGATTAGAGGAACATGTTGTGCAACTGGACCTTATCGATTTGCCAATAGGACCAATCTTTTGTTGAAATTCGGCTCTTTTGTTGGTCCTGCTCGCGGTATTGCTCATCTCAATTCTTTTGGATTCTACAATGGATGGGATATGAACAATTTACCAAACATTTTTCCCAATATTAGTCAACCGTATATCAGATTTATCCCAAGTACAAATGCAACTGTTGTACCTCCTCAAAGTAATTTATCTCATACAGCCAATTCACCTATCCTGACATCTGGATCGCCTAATTTAAGTCAATACTTTATTGATATAAAAACGGCTACGCCTGTTGAGAGAGCCTTTTTATATGAATATGGAAAAGTGTTTTTTATTGCATATGATATTTATGATGGGGGGAATATTGTAACAAGTGGTCTTTTAAAATTTAATTTTTTACATCCTACTAAACCTACTCCACCTTCAACCTTTGGTGATTGGAGATATGTTGGAAATCACGGACCTGCTAATGATCCAGTATATATCCATACGCCTACTCCTATTAATCCATCCAATCCACAACATGCGTATGAAATAGTTATTGGAAATGGAACTACACCAATGCCTAGCAAAGTGAGTTTTACGTATGCAGGACAAGATTATGTTTTACAAGCCTATTCTACACCACAAGACTTTAGAGTCGAATTAAAAGAAAACTAGTATCATGCGAACTAATAAAAAAAGAGGCTGATAAGCCTCTTTTTTCTATTTTAAAAACATCATTATTTATTGATGATCGCCTCTATTCTCAGCAATGCTTCTGCTGTAGAAATACCGTCGTAAAACTCTTCAATAAAAATGGAATCTCCTTTTTTGTGTGGAAGAATTGTCGGAATTCCTTTGCTGTTATCAACTTCTACATTTGTTGGCAGACCAAAGGTTGTATTTGCTGGATAATTGGGAAGATTCGTTACAAGCCAGCCAAAATAAGTGGTTTTATATGTTTTGTCTTCATAATGCTCATAGTAATCTTTGATACTTGCCTCACTTAAACTTACCCATACGCCATAATCAAGATATTGGCAGGCATCGTAAACATATTGCGTTAATACGCCACGAATATACCATTGATTAGTTCCATCCTCCTCTTCTATACAACAGATTTCTTTGGTCAATTCGGCTTTCTCTCTATCCTCTTCTGATAAGGCTAAATACGGATCCGGGGCTTTAAAAACTAAGGCAGGCCAATCTTCATGTTCCTGTCCACATTGTTCACATGTATATGTCATCATTTATAGTAATTCTAATCCAGATTTAATTCTATTTACTAGTAATGAATCGTGCTAAATTATTCAAGTACTTAAAATCTAGGATTGGATGAAATAAAAAACGAAGATACAATTTTATCGCTCCTTTTTTTGCATAAAAGATGGCGATAAAATGTTTGTTTTTAGGTAAAAAAGTAAAATGCTAACACTCACATTAGAAACACAACGACTGCTTTTAAATCAACCAACTTTGGCAGTTAAAAAAGCAAGTCTTCTTTTGTTGTATTAATACGCAATGGTAAATCGCTCTTGATGATGTTGTGGGGACTCTAATTCATCAAGCATTGCTTTAGCGTAGTCTTCAACAGATATTTTGCTTTCACCTTGGTCATCTGTAAGTAAATCATCTTTACCTAAGCGGTATATTCCTGTTCTAGTTCCTGGTTCAAGGTGAGCTGCAGGTGAAAAGAATACCCAGTCAATTTCTTTTTCTTGAATCAAGGTATTCAGGTAAAACTCTCCTAAAGACTTCACCCCTCCCATAATTTCTTGTGGAATTGCTCCTGAATCTACAACGCGAAGTCCTGGTTGAACAAAAAGAGTTCCCGCTCCTCCAACGATTAATAAACGTTTTACCCCCGCTTTCTTTACTGCTTCTAAAATTAGAGGATATACTTTTAATGTTTCTTCATATGTGTCAGTTCGTGACCAACCTGGATTATATGCACTGATCACAGCATCTTTACCTTTGCTAATCGCAGCAAGCTCTTCTAGATTAGATACATCTGCTTTTACTACAGTAAGATTTGCATGTTTTGTTTGAATTTTATCCGGATTGCGAACCACAGCTGTTACCTGTATATTGCGATTTAAAGCTTCTGCAAGTAGCGCTGTACCCACAAATCCACTAGCACCTATTAATACTATATGTTTCATATTTTTTGATTTTTAATTTATCTAAAACAAAAGTAGTTTCTATTGCAGAAAACAAAGGAATACATTTAGTCCAAAATAGGGTAAATTACCTCCTTCATATTCTTTTTTGTGCTTCGCGAAAATTCTTTGGAGTTTCTTTTGTATGCTTGCGAAAATACTTAATAAAATTTGTAGGCTCTTCAAAACCTAATTCAAAACTTATCATCTTAATCGTTTGATCGCTATAACTCAACAACCGCTTGGCTTCTAATATAATTCGTTCATCAATATATAGTTTAGGCGTTTTTCCAATAAAATCTTTGCATATTTTAGTCAATACTTTCTCCGAAACACCAAGTAAATTACTGTAAAAGTTACTATTTCTATTGTGCTTGAAACGAATCTCGACCGCGTGATAAAAATCCCTAACTAAGGTTGTATTCACCTTCAAATCTACAGTATTGACTCCTCTTTCTGCTTCAAGTAAAAGGATGCGCAAATAATTTTGAGCAATAGCCGAATGGAGTTTTTCTTTCTTTCTGTTTAATTCGTTTTCTAATAGCGTAATTAAATTCGTCAATAGTTCAGGACAAAGTGCTATTTTTTTTACTAATACAGCAGGGTTTAGAATTTCTGCGGTATACAAAAAATGAGTATCTTCTTCTGTTCTTGAAAAAAAGGAAGTAGTAAATAAAACTAAAGAACCTTTATAATCGTTGACTATATCAAATGCACAAACTTGTCCAGGCGTTATGACCAGCATTTCACCTGGTTTTAAATGCACTTTTTCAAAATCAATTTGACAAACAAAGACTCCCTCTTTAATCCATAGAAGTTGATAAAATGCAACCCGATGTGGCCTACCTAAAAGATGAGGTAGTTGTTGAATAAAACTCAAATCTTTAAGTTCTATTTCAACTACGGCCGGATTAAAACGATAGGTCTTTATAATACTATCTTGAGACATAACACAGGCATAAAGTGCTTACAAGATAAGAAATAAAAGTAATTCATTAAAGTCCGTTCAACAAAGAGATAAACTAGTTTACACCTTTGAGCTAAAAAAGAAAAACTCCTGTCAAAACTTATTTTTTAAAGCGTATTTGATAGTGTTTTACAATTTTTCTTTGAAACAAGAAGTTAGATTTTATTTTAAAATGCGGGATTACCGTATAACCATCCATTCTCAATTTTTTTATTAAAACGTCAGAAAGCTCTGCTATGTTAATGCTATTCCTTCCCTTATGAGCATTCTTTTCTAATTTAGTTAAGATTGAACTATATTTTTTTTGAGACGCTTCTAGTGCTATTTGATTGAGATCATCTATTGTGATTTTTTTTCGCATGTATATTCTGTTTAAAAAAGAGTTTGTATTTAAAATTAAGATGCAAAAAAAGTAAAACAAATGAAATAAATAGCAATATATCGTAAAAAAACAGTCTTTTTTAAAGATTTTTAAGTATATATGTTATTTTTTTAAAATAGAATAATCAACTGTTTTAAAGCTAAAATAAACATAGCCAAACTGTGATAAATACGGATTAAATAAAAAGAGCGATTGAATTAATTCATTCAATCGCTCTTTTTTACTATGAGTCAAGTTTTAAACTGCTATTTATAAAGCTACTTTTATAAACCTATGCCGTAACGCAGCTGAATTCCAAAACTATAGTTTTTAAATACAGCTTTAGAACTTTCTTGAATACTGTTATACTTCAAGCTATTATCTATCTCAGCATTATACTCTAAAATACTTTCTTTTGTTTCTTTAACGCTAGGTTTTTGGTTATTTAACCCCAAATCAAAATAAACACCTACGTATAGATTTTGATTTTCTCTCACGTTGTGTTTTACCCCAACTTCAGCAATCCATGCCCAACGATCTTTTAGTTCTAAATCTGGTTTGAATTCAACTTTTTCTTGGAAGCCAAATCCTGCATATAATAGATCTTCATCAAACAATAAATTATATTGAGGAAAATATCCTGACGTTTGCAAATTATTCCACGTAACCGTCGGTTTACTACTCATTAGTAAAGAATATTGAATTCCTGTACGTACATAAAGTGCTGTCTCTGCTTCACCAACATATTGTACCGTTAAAGGTATATTTACTTGATTTACTTTCCATTGCTCTTTAAATTCTCTTCCGTCATAAGAGAAAATGAATTTCTCATTTTCTGAATCAATCTCGTTGCTTTGTCCGCTTAGATTACTTGCTGTAAAATCAGTGGTATACATAGCATACTGTGCACCAATACCAATACTCCATTGACGATTTAAAAAATAGTCATATTGTAAACCAATAGCAGTATTAAATTTTAAATCTGCGGAAATCTGATCCGGTAAACTACCATAGTTTTGGAGTAAACCCGCTTTTGCACTTACTGCTACTTCATGCTTCTTAAAGTAATAAGGATTGAATTGTGCCTGTGCCTGTTGATATCCTCCTAATATGAGTCCTAACGTTAAAATACCTATATATCTTTTCATTTTAAACAAATTTGATTAAAAACCACTTTTTTAAAAAGTAGGGTTCTACTAAAAAGAACCCTACTTTATAGTTAAAACTAGTTTTGATTATTCTTTGACAATAAATTGAACACTTTTTTGTTTACCTTCTATTTTCATCATTAAGAAATAAGAACCAGAAGCAATAGACGATGGAATTTCAATGTGCATCGCTCCGCTTTGTAATACTCCATTAAGGATAGCTTGTCCTTTTACGTTGTAAATTACATAGCTTGTTGTTTCTTGATCCATTCGATCAGCTGTAATATTTAACACCTGATTTTTCTTCACTGGATTTGGATAAACAGCTAAGTTTGATTCTTCTTCATTCTCGATGTCGATAGGACAAGTAATTATTTTCTTGCCATTGTGTAACGTTACCTCTACGTGGTAAGTTGCTCCAGGTTCAAGTTTATTGGAACTTTCATTTCCTGCAGAGTAAGCTTGTTTTTTACCCACAGATTCTCCATTTTTAAACCATTCATAAGCAGTAAATACGTAACCACCATTTGTTTCTTTATTGTTATTTACAAGAAGGACATTTCCATACTTTTGGTGTACGATTAATTCAGAAGGCATGCGTTTTTCAATGATTACCTTGTAAATTTCTTCTGTTCCATACGGAGAAACTACGGTAATTAATTGTTCGTAGATGCCATAATTTGGAACTGCAACTTCAATGTGATTGGAAGGAAGAACTACTACTCCTTCTTCTGTTTCAACATCAAGTACCACTATATCTTGTGAATGCTCACAACCAATGATAACATAAACTTCTTTTTCTATTTTTCCGTAAGGAACACCATCTACAATTAAGTTTAGAATGGATGCATTTTTGCTAATCACTTCAATCTTTTTCTCTACTGGTGTTGCTGCATTATAATTAGCATCACCCTCTTGATGTGCTGTTACAGTAACAAATCCTGTTTTTAGGAAGCGAATCACCCCTGAAGCATCAACGGTTGCAACTTCTGAGTTGTCCACTGTATACGTAACTACTAAGTTAGAAGATGCTACACCATTAAGTTGTAAACTTGGAGTTTCTTCCAATATTACTTGTGTAGGTGTGGTAAAACGAATAGCTTGATCAGCTTTCGTTATCGTTAGTACTCCTTCTAATGTAGTAGGTTCAAAATTAGAACCATAATCAACAAGGGCAGTTACTGTATAAGTACCCACATTCGTTTGATTGTTGTTTGTATAAGTAACTACTGCATTTTCAGCTAAATTTCCTTGTACAACAAGTGATTTTGCTGTTCCATCGTATACATAAGTAGCTGAAGGAAGGGTTAAACCATCAATCTGACCACTTACGATTTCAAAATCAGCACCTGTAAAAGAAACTAAGTAATAGTTTGGTCTTGGAGCTAATGTTCCTTGATTAATTCTATAAATTCCTAAATCTTCTCCCGGTTCACGTACTAAACTACCAGTAAATACACCATAAGCATGATCGTTATATTGTAATCCTTCTGCAGTATAATTAAAAGTAGGATCTACTTGTCCATAAACTTTTTGTTGATTTGCTGCTACGACAACATTTACTGGAGCTGGTGTAATTTTAAACTTCTCTTGATTAGCAATGGTAAAGATATAGTTTGCAGGTGTACTAGCTAAAGTACCTATTGAATATCTATATTCTCCAACATTGTTACTTCCTGCTCTTTCAATTGAACCGCGAATAACTCCCTCACGAGTGTCATTAAATTGGAATCCTGTAATTTCAAAAGTTAAAGTAGGATCCGCTTGTCCATATACTTTAGTCATATTGGCTGACGGATACACACTTAACAAGGCTGGATCAATTACCAATTGACTTTCATTGTAGATCAACGTATAGTTTGGATTTGTTAATGCAATACTACCGCTATTAATCGCATAAGTTGCAACATTTTCACCCGCTACACGAGCTAAGGCTCCTGTAATAAGTGTCTCGGCTGTATCATTATTTTTAAACCCTGAAGCTACAAAAGTAAGAGCGGGATCTGCTTGCCCATATACTTTAGTTTTAGCATCTGCATCAATTGTTAATTCAGTGTGTTCAATAACAAAATCCGCTCCTGTGTAAGTAATCGTATAATTGTTATTTGAAGCAAGAGTTCCGATATTTATAGCATAAGAACCAACATCTTCGCCTTCGACACGCTCTAGTGCTCCTGTTAAAAGAGCTACAGTATCAGTATATTTAAATCCAGTTGCTGTATAAGTTAACACGGCATCACTATCTCCGTAGAACTTCTTCTGATTTTCGTTTGCATCTACAGTTAATTCAGCGGTTGTAACCGTTAACGTAAACGTTTCATCTTCTGCTGGTAAATACAACCCATTTCCTGCTTGACTTGCGGTTACTACAGTTTCTCCTGCACCTTTAATGACAAGTTTTCCATTTTCAAAAATAGCAACATTTCGATCTTCAACTGTATAAGTTAACGGTAACTCACTCGTAGCTGTTCCAACGATAAATGGCTCATCACCGTATGCTTTAGTAGTATCTTCAACTGTAATTGTCTGTCTTTCTGCAGCATTTACAGTGAACGTCACTGGGCCATACCACTCTTCACAATATTGTCCGCGAATGTAAATATCATACGTTGTATCAGCAGATAAATCAGGGATAAGATATGGACTAGTAACTGCTGTTCCTTCTGTACCTTCTCCTCGTTCAAAACCTTCAAGACCATATTCAACATCAAAATTAGCCGCTTCTGACTCAATCGTCAACGTTGGTCCATTACTATTAAGTACATCTACGCTAGCATCCGTAATTTCATAACATGGAACTCCACCCGAAATATCAAAATCATCGATAATAAAGTTCAAATCTGATGAACTTCGTGACAAAGTTGCTGTTACTTTTATTGTAACATATTTATTTGCATAAGGAGTCATATCATACTCAAACTCTTGCCAAGTATCAGAACCATCATTAGTTACAGTTTCAATTGTTGAGTAAGTAGCGCCAAAATCTGTTGAAAAATCAACTTTTATACTAACAATACCTGCATTAATTGGGGTATCATTATAGTAATCAAGATTCATAAATTTAAATGAAAAAGTATCTTCATTTAAGATTGGTCCTACTGCTATGGTCGATATACTGGCAACATTATAATAGCTACCATAAATATTAACGCGTAAACTAGTTCCTGTTTCTGGTGAAAAGCTTTCTTGGTACCAACTACCTTGAATACTTTTCCAACCTAATGGTAGGTTGTCTATGTCAGTAAATTCTTCACGCCAAGGTGAAGGTGTTGTCAATGGAGTTTCGAAAATAAAAGGTCCTTGCCATAAACTAGCTCCTTCCTCTTCTCCACAATTCTTACGTACGAAGAAACCGTAAGTAGAAGAAAAATCTAATGGGGCAACCAATGAATTTGTAGTAATTCCCGTATGTGTTGGAATACCTGTAGCACGCTCTCCTGCAGATATCTTGATAAGCTCAACATCAAATAGACTTCCATCACTTGTCCAACCTAACCTATAATTATTACGGTTAACATAAGTTGAAGTAAGTGTATTTGGAGCAACACAAGTAGGCACAGCCACAACTGAAAGTGTGTAGTCTTCAATTTCTCCTCCTGTTGTCCAATCATCACAGGCTCCAATTGCTGCTAAGCCATAATAGTAACTTGAGCGAACTCTAATGCGGTAATCACCTAAAGGCATGTCCGCCGGAAGAGTAAACGTTCCTGTCCTCGTTACGTCAGACCAATCATAATCTGAAAAGTTTGCAATTAACTCATCATCACTAAAGGCAAAATCTTGATTAAGATCAATCCAAACCTTCACAATAGTATAACCTGGGATATCTATCGCGTAGTTAATTGTTCCTCCAGGTGATTGAGTAACTTTACTATCTGAATAGTTTGTATACCAATTTGTTGTGCCATTATTTAAGTTTTCAATATTGGTATATCCACCAGTTGTTTTTACTCCTTTAATTTTATAGCTAGTAGATGTAGAATCGGTATTAGGAATACAATAACCTGTATAGAATTTGATCATTCCTGTTTCACTCACATTCGTGTTTGAACATTTTATACGGACATGAAAATAATATTCTGTTTCTGGTAGCAAATCAGTTAATGTGACACTTGTATTGGACGTAGTCTCCCATGCTGTAGGTGATGCAGGTGATGTAGTAGCCGCATATTCATAGGTAACAGTTCCCCCTGGTCCATTCCATGATAAAGTAGTCGATGTAAATGAATTCAATTGAGCCGCTAAGTTAATAACTGGCATACAGGTTGCAGGGGTACCCACAAACTGTAGTTGAGGCAATTTGCTTTGTAAACTACTCGCTGTAGGTGGCGAGGCTGGATTTGGATTATTAGCAACCCCATCCACACGATATAAAATCCCTTGATTAGCCGAAGCTCTATACTTTCTAAAAGATGGTGAAGAATAACCTGGCGAGTTTTCATATACGGCAACAACAAAATTACCACCTGTATAATTAAAAGGTGTATCAAGTGTAATTTCAAACCAGTTATTTGATGTTGCTGTAATCTCACCGTTAAAAACTTGGGTCAATTGGGTCATTGGAATCCAATCTTCTAGAGAATCAAAAGATGACTTGGTTGTATGCCCCATATAAACAGTCCATGCTTTCCATTTATCTAAATTATTTACATTCGTAACGTAATAGCGAATTTTAGTAATTGGACCAGCTCCTCCTCCTCCTGAGTTATATTCATAACCCGTTATGATTTGTTGACTGTAATTATAATCATAATTTGTAATCGGAATATTCGAACCATCTGAACCTGTTTCTGTTCCTTCTCCTATTTGAAAAACATTTTCTGGAGTAAATGTAACAGGACCTGTCCATTCGCTAAAACCATCTTCTTCTCCACAATTATTGCGAACATAAGCATCGTACGTTTGCCCTTGAGTCAAACCGCTCAAAGTATGGCTTGTTGTTGTAGTTGTAACCGTCGTACCTGCAGTAGCAACATCAAAACCAGTTGCCCCATATTTTACTTCAAAAGAAGTACCCGTGCTTGTCCAGCTTAGCTGTGCTGTACTAGCACTAATGCCTCCACGAGTAAACGCTGTCGGTTTAAAACAAGAAGGCGTAGTCTCTCCTGAAACAGCAAAAATATTCAAGTAACCACTTGTAGAGCTCGTTTTAGTAAACGCTATCGACTGAATTGTCTTGTACATATTGGCTGTACTAATAGCTATAGGAACCTGAAATAGTTTTGGATTTGAACTATTATTATCCGGATTACCTCCACTACGAGATACTCTTCCTATTCCCTGAATGGCTACAGGTGGAGTTCCTGTTTGATACCAATCTGGAACTGATTGAGATGCAATCGCTTGCGTTGTTCCATCTGTAAAGGTTATCGTACCCGTAAAGGTAGAAGAAGAACTTCCTGATGTCGCTAAAATGAAAAGGTTCATCACAGGAACAGCATTTTGAATTACAAAAGTTCCTGTACCTCCATTTGCATTAATTTTCAAACTGTTATTTGCCGTATAGGCAGCAAGTTGAAACGTTAATCCAGGTGTACTTGTTGCAATAGATGTGATTAATCCATTTGCAGGAAGTCCTACTGTTGCACTAGGATAACCTATACTCATAAATGCATTGTTAGCACCTGTCCCAACTGCATCAACGGCAGCTGTTGTAAATGTATCCGCAGGACTATTCTCTGCAATAACATCTTCGTTAAATCCGGAAGTAATGCTTAGAGGCGTATAAGCTTGTCCTCTAATCATCTGAACCGATAATAACATCAAGCTCAGAAGAAGCTTAAAAAGTAATTGTTTGTTCATATTCATTATTTGGTTAGTTACACTAGTTTTTTACTGGTTATGGGTGAATTTAATGTTAATTTAAAGGTTGTTTTTGTGCGATTTTTAATAGAATCGTCAGTTAAAATAAATAGATCAATTTATATCAATTTTCAAATAATCACTAATATAGTAAATATATTAAAATACCCTCACTTTAAAGAAAAAAAATCTATCTATATGCTAATTTAAAAATTGTTAAAAATTCAAACATAAGCATAGTGTTAATTAATTCTAAACACAACTCGTGAAGAAATAGAAATAACGAAATAACAAAATCTGCGTTTTGTCCATTAACAGCTGTGTTTGTAACTGCATCGCTACCTAGTTTTTTTTTAATTTTGTAAAAAAAAGATGATCGCAAATGCAATTAGAAGAATACTTGATTTTATCGGTTTAGTGCCGCTAAAATTTCCTATTGCAGAAGTTGTGGAAATAAAAGAGTTATCCCCAACAATGAGACAAATTCGCTTAGGAGGATCATTTGAGAAATTAAATATTGTTGGAGGTTCTTATTTGAGTTTTAAACTCAACTATACGCAAACGAGAACTTATACGCTATCTACTATTGATACAAATAAAGGTTTTCTTGAATTTATTGTATACTTACATCCTAGTGTAGGCACTGGACAACGCTTTATAAAGGAATTGCGTCTTGGGGATAAAATAAGTATGAATAGCCTACGTTCCAATAGCCACTATTTAGATTTGCCTACGAGTAAGTTGGTTTTCTTTGGTGATGAAACCTCTATTGGATTAGCACATGCACTATTTAGGAAATGGAGTGTCCAAGCGATTGAATTTTTATTTCTTTTTGAATTGGAAGAAGAGAATAAAAGTGTACCTGAAAAACTTGGTTTTTCCAATACGCTTGTTTTTTCAAAAAGGGACACTTTTCGCCAGGAAAAATTGATTAGTCAACTACCTCCTATTATTTCGCCCTTGTGGAAAGATGCGGTATTTTTACTTACGGGAAATGCTAAATCAATTCAAATATTTAGAAAAGTCATTAAAGATAAAACGACGAGTAAAGTTTATATGAGAGGATACTGGATAGAGGGAATCGAAGGTCTGTAAAAGATCTTTACCTAGTACAAACCAACTTCTCTCCTTCTTTATCCACGTTATTGTACAAGATGCAACTGAAGTACGGGATAAGGTTTTCCTTGTCCATCAACTTCAGATCTACTTACAATTTCAAATCCCAAATGGTTATAGAACCCAACTGCCTGTTGATTTTGTTCGTTTACTTCTACTTCCGTAATGTTTTGCTTCTCAATACCATATTGGATTAAAGCCTTGCCAATTCCCTTTCCGCGGACCGCTGCATCAATGAATAGCATTTCTAAACTAGTTGAAGCTATTCCCATAAAACCCACTAATTTACCTTCATACTCATATCCCCAAAGCTGAACAAAAGAGAAATAAGTAGGTAAATTTTCTTTGTAATATTCAAAGTCAGCCGGTTTTAAAAAATCATGCGTAGCTAGAACAGCGCTTTCCCAAATTTCAATTAAACGAGGAAATTCTGTGGTATCAATTGTTCGTATCATATCTATTTTATATTTAATGCGTACAAAGTTGAGTCTTTCCAAGTGAAAAACACTGAACCCAAGTTAAAAAATACGCTTGCGAATTCTACTCAAGGCTTGTGGTGTGATTCCTAAATAAGAGGCAACATCTTTAAGTGGTATTTGGTTGAATAAGCTTCCAAACTCTTTTTCCATTTGTATGTAAGATTCTTCGGGTGAATATTTGATCATATGCACTTGACGATCTAATAATCGATTGAGTAATAAGGCCGTCAAGTCCTCAAAAACGGGTTTTAATGAAGGAATACGCTGATACAATACCGTTGTTTTTTCTTTATCAATGCGATAGAGTTCACTATTCATCACAGCTTGTACGTTAAAATTGGCCTTTTGAACTAAGGTAAATGAAATATTAGACATGGAAAATGTTCCTTTTTTACAAAACCAAAAGGTGTGTGCTCTCCCTTTTTGATCTAATACCCAACAACGCAATAGACCTTCGGATATAAAATAGCTATATCGCTCTATCTCACCTTCCCGAATTAAGAATTCATTTTTTTTAAGATCAATCTTCTCAAAAAAAGTATCAAACAAAGCTAATTCCTGTTGTGTAAAACTATTGGGAATACTAAATTCATGAATTAATTTTTCTAATAACATACTAACCCGCTATAAGATTAAAAAAGATTCTTTACACTATGCCAAACGCTTCTGGATACACAACCTTCGCACTTTGACACTTCAATGAACCTGGTTTTAATTCAATAATCATACTATTTTCATCTGGTACCTCAAAAGGCAACTGAATCCCATATGTACTTGATTTTTGATAGCCAAATTTTGGGTAATAAGCGGCATGTCCTAAAACAACTATAGAATTAAATCCTAACGCTAAAGCTCGACGGTGTCCTTCTTCAATAAGTTTTGATCCGATACCTCTGTTTTGATACTTTGGCAAAACAGAAACAGGAGCCAATGCTAGTGAAGCTGTTGTTTGGTGGTCAGCTACTATTTTTATTTTTGTAAATAGTATATGCCCTACTAGTTGGTCATCAACTTCGCATACCAGCGATAACTCCGGTATAAAATCGGGTGCTTCACGCAAGCGTCTAACTAAATCATGTTCTTGGTGATCACTCATTTCTTCTTTTTCAAAAGCTAATCGGATCAACTCCTCTACTTGATCATAATCTTCCGGTCTTTCTGTTCTAAGTATCATTTCAATCTTTTTTAGATGTAAATCTTATATTGATCTTCCTTTCTGTAAGGAAATGTAAATTTCTTATTTTTGTTTTAAACCCTTGCATTTTTTCTTTTTTAATTGATTTTATCCTTTTCCCTGTTGCGTATACACAACGGTTTATTGGTTTTAAATCTTCCTATGTAGATAGACTGGCAAACAAAAAAAGAGCTATAATTTGCATTATAGCTCTAAGATAAGAAAAGTTACTCCACAACTAGTTGATAGCTGCATGAGATGTAATCGCATATTCTTTTGTAAACACACAATTTGTTGTGGTAAATACAGAGAACATACATTTGTTGCAGTGGATACATAGCCCCACTGTATTGGTGTCTGCCTCAATTTTATTGATTATATCCGGCTCGCGAAGAAGTGCTCTTCCCATAGCCACTAAGGGAAATCCTTCCATTAAGGCTTGATTAATATGATCGTAATTGTTAATGCCACCTAGGAGAATAAGTTTTGCATGTTTTACAACAGGCTTAAATTGGCGTGCAGATTCAAGCATATAAAGATCCTTATAAGGGTATTCTCCCAAAATCTTTCGCCCAAACCACTTTACTCCTAGTTTCATTATTCCTTTTTGCGTAGCAGCCATCCCTTCAATATCTGTTTCTCCTCGAAATAAATACATCTGATTTGATACAGATGACCCCATCGTTAGTTCAAATGCATCTACGGCACCAGTTTCATCCAAAATTCGAGCTGTTTGCGTTGAATCATCCAACCAGATAGATCCTTTAATCCCATCATCCATAGAAAGTTTTACAATAATAGCCAAACGATCTTTCACGCTTTCTTTTACGCGAATCAAAATTTCCTTTGCAAAACGCGTTCTATTTTCAATAGACCCTCCGTATTGGTCTTTTCGTTTGTTTATCCAAGGACTAAAGAAAGCCGAAACTAAATACAAATGTCCGAAGTGCAATTCAATAGCATCAAACCCTGCATCTGCGGCTACTTCTGCCGAATCAGCAAATTGTTCTATCACCTCTTGCATCTCCTTTTGCGTAATTGCACGACAAGTTTGTAAACTTGTTAAGTTAAAAAATCGAGACGGGGCCACAGGACGAAACCCTGTAATTTGCTTTGTTGCAACTGGCCCAGCATGTCCTAATTGCGCAGAAGCTAGTCCGCCTGCCTCATGCATTGCTTGAGTAAATTTCTTTAAGCCTTCTATATTGTCTCGAACCATTAGAATTTCTCCAGGAGCAGCAAAACCTGCCTTAGATATAGCACAATAAGCTAACGTTGTCATTGCAATTCCCCCCTCAATAAAACCCCTGTGAAAATCTATTAAGGCTTGAGTTACTTTTCCATCAGGACTTCGTCCTTCACTGGTAGCTGCTTTAATAACAGGATTTCGCAATGTTATTGGTCCTAATTGAACGGGATTAAAAAAAGGCGTTGTTACTTGCTTATTTTCTTTGTACATAATCTCTGATTTTTTAGTTATATGAAGGTATGATCTAAATTTCTTTTAGAGAATAGATAAACTACCACAATACATGTCAAAAACACTTATATGTATTGTTCTTTATACGCTTTAGGTGAAATACCAACTACTTGTTTGAAAGATTTTGAAAATGAAGAGGGAGAATCATAGGATAATTCATAGGCAATTTCCGTAATAGAAAGATCACTTGTTCCCAATAAAAGACGAGCTTGGGCAATTCGCAAATCAACCAAGATTTCTTTTGCTGTTTTGTTCGTTAAATTTTTTACTGTCTCCGAAAGATATTTTGTTGTAACATTCAATCGCTCTGCATAGTAATCCAGTTGCGTTTGTTCTTTATAGGAATCTCTAGCCAAAATCATAAACTGCAGGGCTAGATATTCGGCTCTGTTGTAATTTTGGAAGATATTTTTATCTTGTTTACTTCCAATTTCAACTAATTCCAATAACAATTCTGTAAAAGTTAAATTAAAAAGTTGAGGAGCAAAAATATGTTGATTGAGCGGTGTTTTCCTATTTTTAAGCTTGATCAGTAAGTTTACAATTCTTTCTTGCTCTTCAAATGACAAAGTCCAAATTGGAAGATACTGATGTTGAAAGTAGGAGAATGTTTGGTGAAAATCATTGAGTGCTTTAATCTCTTTCAAGTAATCTATGGTATACTTTAATCCTATAATTTCTAAATTAGAACTTAAATGTACTAATTTGATGGTGCTAATAGGTGAGCTAATTAGAATCTGGCCTTGCGTTAACGTTTTCTCTTGAGCACCTAATTGCAAGGTTAAATATCCCTTTTCAATAAATAGAATCGAGAAATATCCTTTGTCTAAAACTAATTTAGATGTACTCTTGGTTTTAAAAACAATTACTTCCTGCATAATGCTTTTGTTGCATTTATTAAAATTAGTTAAAAACTAATCTAAGTTACTTATTTTTTAAATAATAACAGATTTAATTATTCAAAAAAAATAAAAAAACTATTTTTTTTAAAAATACAAACATAATAGTAAGCTATAGATCACTAAACTGATCAAGTGTAAAAATGCGTTTGTTTATAGCCCAAAGTACTAAACCAACAATGCTTTTTGTTCCTGTTTTTGTAAAAAGCGTATTTTTGTAATTTTCTACAGTTTTAGGCGCTAAAAACAAGCGATTTCCAATTTCTTTCGCTGTACATTGCTTCGCTAAGAGATAAATAATATCGACCTCTCTTTTAGAAATATTATACTTTTTTACAGATAAATCGCCCGAACTATCATAAACAGACTCTTTTAAATAAGGAAATTGCTCACTACTTATATAATGTCCTTTGAGTAATACTTCTTTTAAGATGATTAAAAATTCCGTTAACTTGATATATTTTGGTAGATAACAGGATACTCCTAATTTTAGCATATAACCAATAAGGGATTGATTGTAATGCGCTGTTAGGATAAGCACAGGAATGTTCATTTGTTCTAGTTGAATTAACTCTAACAATTTCTCCGCTGTAGTATCTCCCAATTGAAAATCCATTATGATAAGATCAGTTGTGTGGATAATGCTCGAAAAAGATTCGTAAAAACTTGTTCCATTTACAAAGGAATAACTCACTTCAAAGTTTTCAGAAGCATTTAAAAAGTCCTTGATGAGTTCAAGAATTAAGGTGTCATCTTCAACTAGAGTTATCCTGTGTTTCATGGGGTATCAATAGAATTATTTTTGTTCCACATTGTCTGTTCTTCTTAATTTTAAAGACTCCTTTTAAGAAAAAAAGCCTGTTTTTTATATTGTAGTAACCTTGTCCCTCTTTCAATCGAATTTGACCAATGCCATTATCTTCAATTGACAAATAAATTCCTTTTGGACTGATGCGAATATCTACACCAACTTCTGTTGCTTTAGCGTGCTTTACTATATTGGTCATCAATTCTTGTACAATTCTTATAATCTGAATTTTAAAATTACCTGATTCTCCTCCATTGCAATAAATTCGAATTGTTTTATGAATACTATAAGCAGGTTTTAGCTTCTCAATTTGATAAATAATCATGAGATGTAAGGGGGAATCACTTTGAAAAGGCGGATTCAGATCGTGTGCCATGTTGCGAATAGCCACTAAAATTTGAATCATATCCGTTTCGAGTTGATCTGTCGGATACTCGTTATTAAGCTTCAATAAGATCAAACTCAATTTGTTTGATATGCGATCGTGTAAATCTCTTCCTATACGTCTACGTTCGATTTCCTGTGTTACAATTTGCAGTTGAAATAAAATGTTTCTGTGCTGACTAGCTCTTTGTTTCTCAAACACTCTTTTATTAAATGCGAGTTTCATGAGCAAACAAAACAACCCTACTGCTATTAAATTTAAACCTAACAAGAGGAAAAAAATCCACTTAACATCCCAAAACTCGAGATAAAAAACACATCTAATACTAGCCAAAGACAAATTCGCATCTAGTAATAATATTTTCATAGTAATTCTAAATTAACTTAAGTGAGTATTAAAAATGAAGTAAATCAAATAGCCTCAAAACCAGTGTGTTCTTCTGTTTTAAATCATATTGAAACATCAAAAGACTTGTACTTACTTCGCATAACTACCATCTATAAGCAAACAAATAGTAAGCCATAACCACTGAAAAAAATTTCACAATATGTGCCTTTTCTTACACAAAAAAGAAACCGTAATGCCGTTGGTTCTGTTGAATGAAATATTATATATTATAACAACCTAACCTTTAGTTAGATATAGCCAATAAAAAAGCCAAACAAACCAACATCTAGTACCCTATCAGCCTTCTAGTTTTTGTAAAAAAGGAATTCTTACCTACAACAAATATATTTAAAAAGCAGTTATTGAATAATTATATTAATTGTTAAATTACAGAAAATAAAAAGGTAATTATACTACAAAAGAAGGTAATTTTACTCTATAATCACAGATTTTGCTTTATTAGTTTTGATCTTGAACTTTAAAAGTATAAGTCATGAGTAAAAATTTAGTAAACATTTCCCAACAATTCTTGGGATTACCAATGGACTCTTTAATTGGAGGGCCATTAAATGCAGCAGCAGATGCCAACGCTAAAATGTCAATCTCTCAAACCAAATTTATTTTGGACACTTGTTTTAGCAAAACGGGCACAGAAGAAGATCCTTCTTATCAACCTATTATGATCAAGATGGAATTAAGCAGAGCTTTGATTAAAGAAGATGAAACAATTGAAGCTGTTAAGACAACGTTTAACTTGCCTTTGTTGACCATTATGCCCATTAATTCACTCGGTATTGACAATGTTGATGTAGAGTTTAATATGGAGGTTAACTCAAGCTATGCTGAAGAGAACAGCAAGGAAAAGAGCGAAAAAAGAGCTGGTGAAGCAGCGATTGAAGCCAAAATCGGCTTTGGTTTTTTCTCTGCAACAATTACAGGTAAAGTCAGTTATGACAGTAATGATTCGAGCAAAGAAAGTCAACACTATTCAAAAAGCAACTCAGCGAAGTACAATGTTAAAGTACATGCAGGGCAGCTGCCTTTACCTCCTGGCGTAGCTACTATTATTGATGTCTTCTCGAAGTCAATTGACCCAATTACTAGTACTAAAAGTGCTTAAGTAATGCGCAAGGCAGTACAGGTTTAGTAAAATATCTAGTAACAAATGGATTCCCTTTTTTAGGGAATCCATAAAAAAGTAGAAAAAGATGAATCAAAACAACAATTTACCCAAATACAGTAGAGAGCAAGAGTCAGAACTCAATATCGAATCGATTATTTCAGCTCCTCTAATTGCGCTTTCTAAAGCCAATAGTATGATGTTAAACGGACAAGCCTTATCTATTCTAAATCAGTATTTTATTAAAACTAAAAAGAAAAAAAAGGACTATTCAACATCTGTTCAAACAATCTATCGACCAAAAATGATCAATATGATACTGACCTCAAATCGAAAAATAGACGGTGAAATCACGTCTCAAGAAGTCATTTTTCAGATTCCTTTAATTTCTCTTGTCCCACTAAATACAATAGCGCTACAGAAAATGCGTGTTATTTTTAATTTAGATATAACATCAACAACAAGTTATATCAATAATACGAATGATATTATTGAGCGAAAAGCTCAATTGAACGGTAAAATTTCTAATAATAGCAGTGAAAATCCGATGCAGGAAAACTATACTAAAGCTAGTCAACGCGCATTAAAAATCGATTTAAAAGCAGGTTCTCTGCCTTTGCCGTTAGGGATTTTAAATATTTTAGAAGTTTATAGTAAGAATCTTCAACCTCTTAAAATGAAATAAATATGCAAGCAAAAACAGTACTTATATCCTGCCCCAATTGTAATGCCCCTGTTACTTTAGAAGTAACTCAGCTTATATTAGGCACTAAGTTTAGCTGTGGTCAATGTTCTGCTCTTATCGGACTTTCTTCTGACAGTACAGACACTGTATCACAGGCCATAAATGATTATGAATCAACTAAGAAATCAGTAAAAAAATAAAAATGACATCAATAAGTTTAAAAAAATTCATTCAAGCCATACATTCAGCTATTCAAATGTCTAATGAACAAATAGTAGATCAAAACTTAACGTTGCTGGATCGCTATTTTGAGGAGAAGGAAGTTCCTTCTATAGATCTTAATGGGCAAACTACCTACAAAAAAACATTAGTTCCCAAAACAGTTACACTCAGTTATCCACAAAAAGTACAACAAAGTACAGCAAATGAAGATTCGTTTACACTGCTTATGGAACCTGTTGAAGTTCCGCTTATTTCCATGATCCCCTTAGGGGTATGTGGTGTAAAAAAAGCAACATTTACCACAGCATTTCAAATGGAAGTCATTGAAGACGAATTGCAAATTCACTTTGGTAAGCCAACAGGATCTATCGTTAAAAAAGCACCTCATACCAATTTTGGTAAACTAGAACTGACTCTTAGTCCACAAGAAACTACTGAAGGATTAAGACTACTCAGTGAGGGATATGAGAATTATTTAAAAAGGCAAATAACTTAAACAACAGTACCCTTATGAATGTATTAAAACCAAACATGCAAGAGGCTGATATCGCACAATGGAAACAATTTTTACAGCAAATCGGTCAATACTCTTTTCCTATTGATGATCATTATGATTCCTTTTTTGAAGAGGCTATTAAAAATTATCAAAAGCAAAAAAAGTTAGTCCCCGATGGCTTTATTGGCAATCAAACTTGGCTTTCTGCCTACCTTGATGGGATGAAGTTTTCACCAAATCAGCAGGAAGAGTTTCCATTTAAACCAAATTTCATGCCCATCACCAAACAAGAAACAAAGTTTGAGCTTTTTGGTCTGTTGACATTCCAAAGTGATCCCAATGCAAACAATCCTGAAAATATTGTTGTTCTCAATGATTTCGAGCAAAAAAACATCGTAACAGTTGAAATTCCTCAATTTAAAAAATTGTTTGGCAACCAATACCACACTGTGCGTTTTCATCGCAAAGGAGTAAAACAATTACTCGCTTTCTTTGCGGCTATAGAAGAAAAGAAACTATTACCGCTTTTACTTACTTATGGAGGAAGTTACACCCCAAGATTAGTTCGAGGTTCAAAGACGACACTTTCTAATCACGCTTTTGGAATAGCCTTTGATCTCAATATGCAATGGAATGCATTAAACCAAAACCCCGCTTTGCTGGGAAATAGAGGTTCGTTACGCGAAATAGTTCCTTTAGCTCATCAATTTGGTTTTTACTGGGGAGGCCACTTTTCACGCCAAGATGGTATGCATTTTGAACTTGCCCAGTTATTATAAAACAACGCGCGGTTTGACAACAATTGCTGTCAAACCACGCGTTGTTTTATAGAGCAAGATGTTTGCTCAACGCATAGCAAGTTTCTCCACTCGTTTCAACCACTTTTCTCGTTGTAGTAATGTAGATTGTCTTACAATTCCGATATAGGTTACCTCTACTTTCGAAATTCCACAAAATTGAAGTGTGGCTTTTTTTAATTGATTCACACTAGGTCTGCCATACATCAAACGATAATACCAACCGGGTTGATCCAGCGTTGTAATAATATGTGCTGTTTTTCCTGTGAGTAACTTATCCCATAACATGCTATTCTCTCTATACTGGTACGTGATACCAGGCAAAAACGTACGATCAATAAATCCTTTCATCAAAGCAGGTAAACCGCCCCACCATACGGGATGAATCCAAACTAGGTGATCTGCCCATTTAATATCGTCAATTGCTTGTACTAAATCGGGTTCTAATTCCATGCGTTTTTGATAACCAAAACGCAAATTGGGATCAAAAACCAAATGACCTATTGTTATTATTTTTACACTCGCTCCGTTTGCTTGAGCACCTTTAGCATAAGCCTCCACTAAACCAACATTGAATGAAGTTGGATTGGGATGACCATTAAGAATAACTATCTTTCTCATTGTAGCACTTTGTTTGAACATTCCTTCATTTCCTAAATAGAAGATCAAAGTTACAAGAGTCCAAGCGCAGAAATAGCAGACAAATGTCTAAAACGAAATCTCCTTTCTAATTCTGCTTAAATGACGCTGAGTAATTCCCAAATAAGAGGCTAAGTATTGCAAAGGAATTGTCTGAATAAAATTAGGGTGATTGAGGAGTAAATTTTTATAACGATGCTGTGCTGTTTCTCTTTGCAATTGCATGACGCGTTGCTCTAATTCCAAATACTGTTCTTCGGCTATTACCTTTAAAAAGGTATTCCATTGCGGTAATTGACAAGCTAAATAATCTAAATCTTTTTTCTGAATCACCCATAGCCTAGCGGGTGCAATTGCCTGAATATGCTCTATACTCTTTCCTTGCGTAATAAACGCAGAATAAGCGCCAATTAAGTCACCAGGAAAGCGAAAGCAATAGGTCAATTCACTTCCTCCGTCGGTGGAGTAAAAAGAGCGAAACAAACCTGACTCAACAAAGCCAATTTCTTCACAATATTCCCCTTCTCGTATTAAAAAATCATTTTTAAACAACGATCGAGGGTGAAATAAAGCAACAATAGCTGCTATTTCATCTGCAGTAAATAAATTAAAACGCTCAAAAAAAGCAACTAGCATAGCAATCCTTTTTAAAATGTAAAAATACATTTAATCTATCTAAATATTCTTTTTTATACACACTAAGGGGCAAGAAATCTTGCCCCTTAGTCGGTTTTATACTGCTCTCCGTCTTATTTTTTAATTAAGCTAAGTGCTAAGTTCATCTCTGCATCTTGCAAATCTTGTAACCCTTTTTGAAATTGATCTGCCGTAATAGTAAAGTCTGGTATTACACCTCTACAGGTACGATCTTTATTAGCCGTTGTATTAAAAAATATTTCACTTCTTGGCAAAACAACAACAGACTCTGTATGAGGTAATTTGTAATTTACAAACCATGCCGCTGTTGTAAAATTACTACAGCTTCTTGTCTCTTGTCCTACTATTTTTCCGCGTTTATTTGATTGAAATAAATAAGCAAAATAAGCCGCAGCTGATATTGTATTGTTGTTTTGTAATAGAATAACATTGCCTGTAAATGCATTTTTATCCTGAGGATAGTTTTCAATATAATATTCATCCAAACGAGTATTTCCATAATAAAACCCATCTGCCTCATTTAGATCAAATCGCTGCTTCATAAAATTATCCAGACTGATGATATCAGTTGAATTGGCAAGCTTATTATTCTCGTCTACTAAATTCTCTTTCACATTAATTGTAGGCACTTTAGTCGCGTACTTATAAATGTTTTTGAAATTCTTTTCCTGGCTAATGAAAGAATAAAACAGGGGAATATTAGATAACGCACCTCCGTCATTATCTCGAATATCCAATACCAGATTTTTAATGCCCTTTTCTTTTATTGTTGTAAATAAGTTGCTCAAAATATAATAGCTATATTCTTCAGACAAATCAAATGATTTAATACTTAAAACAAAGGTATCTGCATCTACTTCATATCCATAAATACCAGAATTATAAGCTATAAGTGTAAAAGGAAGCACTGTTTTGTTTCTGTTGTAATTGAACCTTTCATAGTTTAAAGATTTTGTTGTTACACTTTGTATTCCTGTTCCCCCGTCTACGCTATAGGTGATCGTATAAACTTCCGTATTCGGAAATTGCAACGATACAGCTTGACTAAAGTCTTTATTCGTACTTGCTTCAATATCACCGTCCACTTTGTTTGCTATCTTGGCGATGATATCCCCTACTTTTTGTTGATTCACTGTTAGAATTTCAGCTCCAATTGGAATTTCATTGGTATACTGATTAACAAAAACACGATTGTTATATACACTAGTTGCAAAAGGAAAAAATCTAATCGTTTTGGTTAATTCATCTAAAATTAATGCGTCTGGCATTACATCGGTATGAGTATCGCGAATTAGAGAAATCGGATTTACAATACAAAAATTAGGATAAGTAGGTTCTTTCTCTAATTTTTTTCTCAATACAGCTACCTCCTTGTCGAAAGTTTCTTCTTGAATAAATCGAAATGGATTTGGATGTTGCTCTTTTATAATTCGCACCATAAAATCAAAATCAGCGAGGTATTCTTTTTTTGTTATCTTTTTAATTGCATTTTGAGATAATGCATCAAAACAAGAAAACAAAGCCATAAAACAAAATGTTTTATTTAATTTCATAAAGATATATATTTATTTTAATTAAAAGAAAACAAATATATCATTTAGATAAAACAGGGAATTATAATATTCTATTATTTTTTTCTTTAATAAAAACTAAAATGGGTCACTAGGTGAAAATGCCGCACTATTAGCCTATTTCTCTTTTTTTAAATTTTTTGTTTTACTTGAAAATGAGAAGAAGAATTAAAACCCCTATTTAGTATAGTTAATTGAACCACTAGAACGTTCTAATTAAGTTAGAATACTCCATGATCTCATTAGTCGAATATATCACAAACAACGGTTAAATAGCGGTAAAACAGCTCAAAAAAAACCTAATCCAACTAATTTTACTCTTTAAAATTAGTTATTATGAAATACAATCTTTTATTTTTAATCTTTATTTTTTCTACTACCCTACTGAGTTGTAGTAAAGATTCTTTAGAAGTTGATACAAAAAAAACACAGGTGGATTATCTTGGAGCCCAACAAATGGATAAAAACACAGACTTTAAGTTTATTGAGTCATCCGATTATGAAAAACTTCTAATGGTCAGATTGGAAGCTGTTACTGTTTTTAATGAAAAGTTAGTTTCAGACCAATTTTCCTTAGGGAAGGGAGAAAAGAAGGAAATTTTAATCAAAAAGGAAGGAGTTACAACTTTTGACCATTACATTAAAAGTTATCGCATTATACGTCACAAAGACCAAGAACCAGCATTTAAAAAACCTTATTTATAGATTGAGTATTTTACTTCAGTCTTACAATTCTAGTTCTCGTCCTAATAAAGTGGAGCAGAGATTTTAGATCTACCTAAGTTTTGACTACTTTTGGCAGCTTTGAATGCAATACAAATCGTATTGTAAAAACAAATTCGAGTATGACACATTCAACATCCCTTATTCGCATAGGTATTGTAGGTTACGGCAATTTAGGAAAAGGCGTAGAACGCGCTATTTTGCAAAATTCTGATTTAGAGTTAATAGGTATTTTCACCAGACGCTCACCTGAAAGTATAGTAACAACTTCACGCGTTATTGCTTTAGATCAAGTACTTGATTATAAATCAAAAATTGACGTGATGATTCTTTGTGGAGGATCTTCTACTGATTTACCAGAGCAAGTTATTCAACTATCAACACACTTCAATACAGTAGATAGCTTTGATACACATGCCAAAATTCCGACTTATTTTGCGCAAGTAGATCAATGTGCAAAAGCGAATCAAACGTTGAGTTTAATTTCAACGGGTTGGGATCCTGGTTTATTCTCTATGTTGCGTTTATTAGGCGAGAGCATTTTACCGCAAGGAGATACGTATACCTTTTGGGGCAAAGGATTAAGCCAAGGACATTCGGATGCTATTCGCCGTCTTGATGGAGTTAAAAATGGAGTGCAATATACTTTGCCGATTGAAAAAGCATTAGAAGAAGTTCGTTCAGGGAAGAGTCCTTCTTTTACAGCTGCAGAAAAGCATGAAAGAGTTTGTTATGTTGTTGCTGAAGATCAAGCTAATAAGGAAGAAATTGAGCAAGCAATCAAAACAATGCCTGATTATTTCGAACCATACCATACAACAGTTCACTTCATATCAGAAGATGAATTAAAGCGAAATCATAGCGCTATGCCACATGGTGGATTTGTTTTGCGTTCTGGAGAAACGGGAAATGGCAATCAGCAACATATAGAATTTGGTTTGAAACTAGACAGTAATCCAGAGTTTACATCCTCTGTTTTAGTAGCTTTTAGTCGTGCAATTGCAAAAATGGCTAAAGAGGGACACATTGGAGCAAAAACAGTATTTGACATTCCGTTAGGTTATCTATCGCCAAAATCAGCCGAACAGTTGCGCAAAGAACTCTTATAAGGATTTGATTAACAATAAAAAAGGGCATACTATTTCTAGTATGCCCTTTTAGTTTGAGCTAAAAGCTATTATTTTCCTTTAAAATCAGGTGTTCTTTTTTCTACAAAAGCCCCAATTCCTTCTTTTTGATCTTCGGTATGAAACAAAGTACCAAATAAAGCACCTTCTTGCTTCAATCCTTCAGCAAGTGAAAGGTCGAATCCTGTATGCATAGAATCTTTTGCTTTTGCAACAGCAATTGGTCCTCTTGAAGCAATTTTTTGAGCCATTGCATTTGCTTGATTCAACAACTCATCAGCTGGAATAACGCGATTTACAAATCCCATTGCTTCACAAGCTGCTGCTGTATAAAAATCTCCTGTAAAGACCATTTCTTTTGCCTTATAAAGACCTATGGCTCTAGGCAGACGTTGTGTTCCACCAAAACAAGGCAATAAACCTAGAGTTGCTTCAGGTAAGCCAAACTTTGCTTTTTCACTCGCAAGTATAATATCACAAGATAAAGCTAACTCACATCCACCGCCTAAGGCAAATCCATTTACGGCTGCGATAACCGCAATAGGCAATGCTTCGATTGCGTTGAATGCAGCCTGCGCTGTATAAGAAAAAGCTGTTGCTTCTTCTGGAGTCATACTTTGCATCGCTTTGATATCTGCACCTGCAACAAACGCTTTCTCTCCAGAACCGGTAATAATTAAAACGCGAATATCACCTTGTTCTTTCACTTGATCTGCAAATGATTTCAATTCCGCCAATACCGTTGCATTCAACGCATTTAGCGCATCAGGACGATTAATCGTCAATGTGCCAATATACCCCTCTTGTTGGTAAATTAAAGTTTCAAAATTCATCATTATTGCTGGTTTAAAAATTTGATAATACTCGAAAAGTCAAACTTCCCGTTCCCTGCTTCACTCCACATTCTGTATAAATTAAGTGCAGCATTTCCCAAAGGTGTTGAACTTTTTGTATCTAAACTCGCTTCTGCAGCAAGTCCAAGATCTTTAGCCATTAAATCAACAGCGAAACCACCTGCATATCCTTTAGATGCGGGTGTATTTTCTGCCACTCCTGGATAGGGATTATACACCTCTAACGACCAGTTTCTACCTGAGCTCTTTTGCATAATCTCACTCAGTACTTTGGGATCTAATCCATGGCGTACACCTAAATTGATTGCTTCCGAAGTACCAATCATATGAATGGCTAACAACATATTATTACAAATCTTAGCTACTTGTCCAGCTCCAGATTCACCAGCGTAAAAAATATTCTGTCCCATACCTTCTAAGATTGGTTTTGCTCGCTCAAAATCTGAGGCTGCACCACCCACGATAAAAGTCAAGGTACCCGCTTGTGCACCAGCTGTGCCTCCAGATACTGGAGCATCGATCATTGCATGTCCTTGTGTAGCTGCTAGAGCTGCAACAGTACGAGCAGTAACCGCATCGATTGTACTACTGTCAATGATAACAGCATTAGGTTGTAATTGAGCCATAAATTCCAGGCTATATAAATCGGATACATGCTTTCCAGAAGGCAACATAGAAACAACTACTTCTGCTCCTTTCGCAACTTCTAATGCCGATTTAGCAACTTTACCACCTTGAGCAACCAACTGATTTAAAGCAACTTCACTTAAATCAAATCCCGTTACTTGATGTCCTTTTTTTATTAGGTTAGCAGCCATTGGGCCACCCATATTTCCTAAGCCTATAAAAGCTATTTTTGCCATACTCTTTTAGTTTTTACCTAAATTCTTTAAAACGCAATTCTCTTTCGTCCAAAGTGGCTTAAAGTAACCCTCCACCCAATCAGACGTAACATCTTCTAAAGTAGCAGGTTGCCACTTAGGAGATTGATCTTTATCTACTAATAATGCACGTACACCTTCAGCAAAATCAGGATGAATACAACACTGACAAGCAAGGTTTAATTCCGTCTGGAATACTTGCTCTAAGCTATATGATTTTCCATCTTGTAGTTGTTTAAAGATTATATGTGCCGAACTAGGAGATCCTTTGATGAAACTTTGCACCCCTGTTTCAATCCAACTGTCTTTTTCAGAACAGTTTTCTAAAATAGCGTGAAATTCATCTACCGTTTTTACCTGTTCAAACTGCTTGATAAACGATTGGTGAGCCTCTGCTTGAGAAACACCAAGGGTATACTTTTTAGCAAGATTTACTAAGATTTCATCGATTTGATTGGCTACTTCTGTTGTCCAACTAGCTTGTAATAAAGCATCTACTACCTCTTGTTTGGCCGTTGATTCGATATAGTAATCTGCCAATCCCAAGAAACGACAATCTGCAGCATCTAAACGAGCACCTGTCAATCCTAGGTACATCCCATAAGCGGAAGGCATGCGATTTAGAAACCACGTTGCTCCTACATCTGGAAATAAACCAATGGTAATCTCTGGCATAGCTAATTTACTTCGCTCTGTAACAATGCGATGAGAAGCCCCTACCATTACGCCAATTCCACCACCCATTACGATTCCGTGTCCCCATACAACAATAGGTTTCGGATAGGTTTGAATGTCGTAATTTAAAGCGTACTCTTTGGAGAAAAAATCAAAACAACCCGCAGGTACTTGTGTCGCATCAACTTTGCGTTGCTCGATAATATTATCGTACAATTGTCTAACGTCTCCACCAGCACAAAGCGCTTTTTCTCCAGCTCCTTGAATAAAGATGCAAGCAACCTCACTCGAATTTTTCCAAGAAGCCATAGTAGCTGTTAAAGCTTCTATCATTTCCAGATTCAGTGAATTCAACGTTGCTTCTGAATTCAACGTTATGAAACCTACTTTATTCTTTATTTCTGTTAGTATTAAACTCATTTTATTTGGTATTATCGGATTTCAGCTGTTGCGCCTTCTTCTAGTATTCTTCTTGAAATAACCAATTTCATAATTTCATTGGTTCCCTCTACAATTTGGTGTACACGAGCATCGCGCATCAATCGTTCTACGGGAAAATCTTGCGTACAGCCGTAACCACCTAATAACTGTAAAGCTTCATTACAAACAGTAAAGCTATTATCTGTAGCGAAACGCTTGGCCATGGCACAATACGTCGTTGCATTGGTATCTTTAGAATCCAATTTAAAAGCAGCTAAGTACACCATTTGACGTGCGGCTACAAGTTCAGTTACCATATCGGCAATTTTAAACTGGAGGGCCTGAAATTGAGCCAGCGATTTGCCAAACTGCATGCGTTCATGCATATAACGTTGTGCTAGGTTTAAAGCTCCTTGTGCGGCTCCAACAGAACAAATACCAACGTTGATACGACCTCCATCTAACCCTTTTAAAGCTATTTTAAATCCATCGCCTTCTTTACCCAATAAATTCTCCGCAGGTATTTCTACCTGATCAAAGAATACAAAACGCGTGGGTTGCGTATTCCAACCTAGTTTTTTCTCTTTTTCACCAAAGCTAATTCCCTTAGCATCTGCTGGAACAACAAAAGCACTGACTCCCTTAGGACCAGCTTCTCCTGTACGAGCCATAACAACTAAGAAATCACTTTCTCCTGCTCCAGAAATAAACGCTTTTGTACCGTTTAGGATGTAGCTATCTCCTTGTTTTACTGCAGTAGTTTTTAAACTAGCTGCATCAGATCCTGAATCAGGCTCTGTCAAACAGTAGGAACCTAATTTGATACCCGCTGCTAATGGTGGACAGACAGCTTGACGAACTGCTTCAGTTGCAAATTCGTCAATCATCCAAGTCACCATATTGTGAATGGTAATATACGCAGTTGTAGAGGGACAAGCTGCAGCTAATTCTTCAAAAATAATAGCGGCATCTAACCTTGTGAATCCCAATCCACCTACATCTTCTCTTGTGTAAACGCCACAAAAACCTTGTTCTCCGGCTTTCTGAATCGCTTCACGTGGGAATATTTTATTTGCATCCCAATCTGAGGCATAAGGAGCTAACTCTTTCTCTGCAAAACTCCTTGCCGCATCTTGAAATGCTAATTGATTTTCATCTAAATTAAATTGCATAATATGAACTTCCCCTTATTTAAGATTAATAGTCATATTTACTTTTCCTCCAGGTACATCCTCCTCAAACCAACGAGCGGTGATCGTTTTGGTCTCTGTATAGAAGCGAACGCCTTGTTTTCCGTAAGAATGTAAATCTCCAAAAAATGATTTTCGCCATCCTGTGAATGAGAAAAACGGCAATGGCACTGGAATTGGAAGGTTTACCCCAATTTGCCCTACTTGGATTTCATGTTGGAATTTACGCGCTGCTGCCCCTGAATTGGTAAAAATAGACGTCCCATTTCCATAAGGGTTGTTGTTTATAATTTGGATAGCCTCATCTAGTGTATCTGCTGTTACTAATAACAAAGCAGGTCCAAAGATTTCTTCTTTGTAGATATCCATATCTGTTGTTACTTTATTGAACAACGTTGGTCCTACAAAATATCCTTTCTCGTAACCAGGTACAACGCAGTCGCTTCCATCTAATAGTACTTCAGCTCCTTGATCGTATCCACTTTTAATCAAACGCAATACTTTTTCTTTGGCTTGTTTGTTGATTAATGGTCCGTAAGCTGCCGCATCGTCAGACCAAACACCAGGTTTGATTGTGCTCAATGCCTCTTTAATCTCATTCACCCAGTTTTGAGCTTCTCCTACTAATACAGCCACACTAATCGCCATACAACGTTGCCCTGCTGCACCACAAGAAGCACCAACTAAATTATTGATTACCTGTTGTTTATTTGCATCCGGCATTACAACCATATGGTTTTTTGCTCCACCAAATGCTTGAACGCGTTTTAAGTTGTGTGTTCCTGTTCGATACACATGTTCTGCTACAGGTACCGATCCTACGAATGAAATCGCACGGATATCTTCGTGATTTAAGATGTGATTCACTTGATCTTTAGATCCGTGTACAACATTTAAAACTCCTTTAGGGAATCCTGCTTGTTGAAACAATTCGGCTAATTTCATTGCCGTCATTGGCGCTTGCTCAGATGGTTTTAGGATAAATGTATTTCCACATGCAATAGCCATTGGGAACATCCATAAAGGAATCATTGCCGGAAAGTTAAACGGAGTAATTCCCGCACAAACACCCAACGGTTGAATGTAACTATACGTATCTACTGCACGAGCTACATTTTCAACTGTTTCTCCCATCATCAAGGTCGGAATAGAACAAGCGTGTTCTACTACTTCGATTCCTCTCCAAACATCTCCCATCGCATCGGCTAATGTCTTTCCATTTTCTGTGGCTAAAATTTCCGCAATTTCCTGTTGATGTTCTTTTAATAAATGTTGGTATTTTAAAAATAAACGTGCACGCTCTGGTGTTGCTACTTCTTTCCACGTTTTAAATGCTTCGCCTGCTAAGGCAATTGCTTCATCAATTTCCTCAATTTGAGTTAGAGGAACTTCTGCTAATATATCTTGTGTTGCTGGATTCTCTACAGGTAGGTACGCAGTTGTTTTACTCTCTGTAAAAGCTCCGTTTACAAATAGTTTTATTTTTTGTGTCATAATATTCATCATTTATTTGGTTTGGTGGTTGCTTGTAAGGAACAAGAGTTGATTTTTCAATCAACTCTTGTTTTATAAGCTTAGATAACTAGTAAGTCAACAAACTCGTTTACGTTTAGATTAACTAATGTGTTGTAATCTAAAGAGTTTTCCATCACTACTCGTTGTTGTTTTTCTGGGTAAATACGCGCTAAGTTAATTTTGTATTTCTTGATTAATTCAGGAATACCTTCTTCTCTTCTGCGTTTGTGTCCAATTGGATATTCTACTACTACTTCATCAATTGTAGAACCGTCATTGAATGTGATAGTCAATGCGTTAGCAATAGAGCGTTTTTCTGGATCGTGGTAATCTTTGGTAAATTGAACATCTTCCACACATTCCATTTTATCGCGTAAAACGTCAATTCTTGAATCTGAAGCGATATTGTCTTCATAATCTGCTGCAGTTAATCTTCCGTAGATTAATGGAACAGCAACCATATATTGAATACAGTGGTCACGGTCAGCAGGGTTATCTAATGGACCTTTTTTGTCAATGATACGAATAGCAGCTTCGTGCGTGCGAATCGTAATTTTTTTGATGTCCTCTGTTGATTTTCCTAATTCTTTTAATTTTCCGTGTAAAGTCATCGCTGCTTCAACTGCAGTTTGCGAGTGGAATTCTGCAGGGAATGAAATTTTGAACAATACATTTTCCATTACATAAGACGAGTAATCTCTTTGGAATTTGAATGCATTTCCTTTGAATGAAACATCATAGAATCCCCATGTTTTAGCTGTTAATACAGATGGGTATCCCATTTCTCCTGTTTTTGCCATTAAAGCTAAACGCACCGCGCGAGATGTTGCATCTCCAGCAGCCCATGATTTACGACTTCCTGTATTTGGAGCATGACGGTAAGTTCTCAAAGCTTGTCCATCAACAAAAGCTAATGATATAGCATTGATCAACTCATCACGTGTTAATCCAATTAATTTTCCTACTACAGCTGTAGAGGCTAATTTTACTAATAATACGTGGTCTAATCCAACGCGGTTAAACGAGTTTTCTAAAGCCATCACCCCTTGCACTTCGTGCGCCATGATCATTGCTTCTAAAACTTGTTTCATTTTTAAAGGTGCTTTTCCTTCTGCAAGGTTTGTTCTTGACAACCAATCTGCAGTAGCTAAAATTCCTCCTAAGTTATCTGAAGGGTGTCCCCACTCTGCTGCTAACCACGTATCGTTGAAATCTAACCAACGTACGATAGTTCCAATGTTGAAAGCCGCTTGAATCGGATCCAATTGAAATTGTGTTCCTGGTACTTTTGCTCCATTCGGAACAACTGTACCTTTTACTACAGGTCCTAATAATTTAGTACATGCAGGGTATGTTAAAGCTTCTAACCCACATCCGATTGTGTCTAATAGACAGTAATGTGCTGTTTTCCAAGCTAATTCATTTTTAATTTCATAGTTTAATACGTAATCCGCAATGTCCACTAATACTTGATCTGGTTGTGGTCTTTCGTTTGAAATGTGTAATGACATTTTAAATACTTATTTTTTAGTTATTAATTTATTTTCTGTTTTTGATTGAGACAAAATCTTTGTTTTCTGGTCCTACGTAGTTAGCACTTGGACGGATGATTTTTCCATCTTGACGCTGCTCCATAATGTGAGCACTCCAACCTGTAATACGCGAAATCACGAACAACGGTGTGAACATCAAGGTTGGTACTCCCATTTGGTGGTAAGAAACAGCAGAGAACCAGTCTAAGTTAGGGAACATTTTCTTCTCTTCCCACATCACGCTTTCTAAACGCTCTGCAATATCGTATAAAAGCATATCTCCTGCTTCTTTAGACAATTGTTCTGCAACTTTTTTGATCACGATATTTCTTGGATCAGAAATCGTATATACAGGGTGTCCAAAACCGATGATTACTTCTTTGTTTGCAACTCGACTTCTGATGTCTTGTTCTGCTTGATCTACATCGTTGTAACGGCTTTGTATTTCAAAAGCTACTTCATTAGCACCTCCGTGCTTTGGTCCTCTTAATGCACCAATAGCTCCTGTTACACAAGAATAAAAATCAGAGTTAGTTCCCGCAATCACACGACTAGTAAATGTAGATGCATTGAATTCATGTTCTGCATATAGAATTAAAGAAACTTGCATGGCCTTTACCCATGATTCTGACGGTTTTTTTCCGTGCAACAAGTGCAAGAAATGTCCTCCGATTGTTTCGTCGTCCGTTTCTACTTCAATTTCTTTTCCATTGTGTGTATAATGGTACCAATACAATAATCCAGAACCGAAAGAAGCTAATAATTTATCAGCAATATCTCTAGCTCCAGCCATATTGTGGTCATCTTTCTCTGGTTGAATAGTACCAATTGCAGAAACCATTGATCGCATTACATCCATAGGATGTGCAGCTGCTGGTATATTTTTTAAAATACTGCGAACGGATTTGGGTAAACCACGCAGTGATTTCAATTTAGCCTTGTAGTTTTTTAATTGAGCTTCGTTTGGTAAATGTCCGTAAATTAATAGGTATGCCACCTCTTCGAACTCTGCATTCTCTGCTAAATCTAGTATATTATATCCTCTGTAGTATAAATCATTACCGCTTTTGCCCACGCTGCACAAAGCTGTATTTCCAGCCGCAACTCCAGAAAGCGCAACGCTCTTCTTTGGTTTAAAGCTTGTTTCGTTATTTGACATGCTTATTGTTTTTTAAATAGGTTGTTTAATTTTTGTTCGTAATCGTGGTAGTTAATACTGCTGTATAACTCTTCACGTGTTTGCATGGTATCTAAAACATTAGCTTGTGTGCCTTCTTGACGAATGTGATTATACACGTTTAATGCCGCTTTATTTGCTGCACGGAAAGCAGAAAGAGGATAAAGTACTAAGCCAACACCTGCTGCTTTTAATTCTTCTACTGTATACATTTTGATCATTCCAAACTCTGTGATATTTGCAAGTACAGGAATACCTGTTGCATCCACAAATTTTTGATAGAAACTCAAATCAGGCACAGCTTCTGCAAAAATAAAATCTGCTCCTGCTTCTTTATACGCAATGGCTCTTTCTAATGTACTTTCCAATCCTTCGTTAGCAAAAGCATCTGTACGAGCACCAATAACGAAATGCTCATCTGTACGTGCATCAACAGCAGATTTAATGCGATCTACCATCTCTTGCATGCTTACTACCTCTTTTCCTGGACGGTGACCACAGCGTTTTGCTCCTACTTGATCTTCTATATGTAAGGCCGCTGCTCCTGCTTTGATTAATGATTTTACCGTTCTAGCTACGTTAAATGCCGATGGACCAAATCCTGTGTCAACATCTACCATTAACGGTAAATCACATATATTGGTAATGCGTTGTACATCGATTAAAACGTCCTCTAATGTAGTGATTCCTAAATCTGGTACGCCTAATGATCCCGCAGCAACACCTCCTCCTGATAAATAAATAGCATTAAATCCTGCTTGTTGTGCCAATAAAGCGTGGTTCGCATTAATAGCTCCAACAATTTGGAGGGGACTTTCCTTCTGCATCGCCTCCCTAAAAAGTAATCCGGGAGATTTGAAATTGTTTGTTTTGTTCATTCTTATGGTTGTTAATAATCTAAATCTTGACTATAAAAAGTAGTGGATCAAATCTTGTTGAATGTTTGTAGGGCTAAAATAGCTAGAGCCCTTCTGGCTTCAACCACTGACAAACTACTTATATTTGATAAATATATGAATATTTTTATTGAAAACTTTTTTATATCTAAATTTCCATAAAATAAAATCAGCCAAACAAAAGTTAAATACTGTCGAATAGACAAAAGGCAGGTTAAATTAACCCTTTATTAAGAAGAAATGACAATCTACAAGAGCTAAAATTGCGGATTTCAAATAAAATTATTTTTTGCAGTTATAGAAAATCAGATAAAAAAAAGCTATAATGCAACTAAAAAACAAGTCTTTTAAAGATCCTTCGTTATGAAACATAGCAGTATTTATAAGACTTCCGCTTTATAGATTCACTAAAAAGCTTCTATTTTTTGAATTATCAATATACTGATTTTTACCTTACAAGAAGTAAACCAACTAAAAAATTCTGTTATTTTTTTTAAGTGAAGTAGTTTTCATGCGAACAATTGATGAGAAAGCAAAAAAGAAATCTTCCTCTTTTTAAATTAATGACATAAAAAAAGGGAAGATTAAAACCTTCCCTAATGTTGTATAAAAAACTTCAATTAATTATTGAATATAAAAAACACAATAAACTATTAATGAATCAATTGTGTTTTTAAAATAGAGTATTACTTCACGAGAAATATTCCTTTATCTGTGATTGTAATTTTCTTCTCTTTGTACAAACCTCCAATAGCTTTTTTAAACATCTTTTTACTCATGTTTAATACCGTTTTAATGTCTTCGGGGTGACTATTATCAGAAAGGCCTAAAAATCCATTATTCTCTTCTAACGCAGCTAAAATTTGCGCTGCACCATCGGTAATCGCTTCAACTCCCACTCTAGTTCTCGAAACGTCTATTTTACCATCAGGTCGAATGTTTTTAATAAAGCCTACAATACGATCTCCTGTTCTTAAATCTTCAAAAACCTCATTCTTATACATCAGCCCTTTGTGTTTCTCATTAATGATAACATTGATCCCTAAATCAGTAATATGAGACACAACCAACTCTACTTCTTCTCCTACAGTAACCGTAATTTCGTCATTATTCAAGAATTGATTTAATCGACTTGAACCTACCAAACGATTGGTTTTTTCATCAAGATGCATATAAACCAAGTAATAATTACCCTCCTTCATTGGACGGGCTTGCTCAGCAAAAGGCACAAAGAGATCTTTTTCTAACCCCATACCTAAAAAGGCACCAAATTTATTGGTAAAACTCACTTTTAAAAGAGCGAATTCATTAAGGTATATATAGGGTTCTAATGTGGTAGCAACAGGTCTTTCTTCCTGATCTAAATAAACAAAAACCACAATTTCATCTCCTACTTCAATATTTTTAGGTACGTATTTATTAGGCAAAAGAATATCCGTCTCGCCATCGGTTAGATATAAACCAATGCTCGTTGTTCTTGCTACTTTTAACGTATTGTCATTTCCAATGTTAATCATAAACGATTATTTTAACTAGTATTTAAATTCTAGATCGAAGATCTCTTTCATGTACTGCATTGCAGGGTTTAGCTCTACAAAACGAACTAATTTATCTTCTTTATCTAGTACTCTTTTTTGAATTTTTACTTCTTCATTAACTATGATTTCAATTTCTAAATCATAGTTACTTAGTTTTTTACGCAGGTAATTGACTAAGTCAAATTTATTTTCATCAAAACTCAACTTAGAACCTTCGTTAGGCATTTCTAATGAAACAGTTGTTCCATTGATCACAGGAGGCACCATTCCCATTAATGAAGCCATCAACATAAATCCTGAACGCGCTAATTTATCAGCGTATTTCGTCCATTCTTCCATAAATTGCTGTGCTGTAAATGGCTCTTTAGGTAAATCATCTGGATTAATTACTTTTTTCTCTAAAGAGGATTCCATCTCTTTGCGTGCACGGATACTAGAGAGCGAAAGTGCAGATACTTTTCGTTCTACAACAGGTACTACCTCTTTATCTAAATTCGATGTTGAAATTGCATCCTCCGCAACCGTAGTTTCTGGTGCTATGGCTGTAGGAGAAACAGGCGGCGATACAATTGGTTGCTGCTCTTCTACGCCAAACAAAGTCTGTACAGACTCGTGCATTTGTGGTGCTTCGATAGTTTGTTCGTCCACGCGTTCTTGTGGCGTTGAAATTGGTTGTTCAACGACAGGTTGACTTTCGATTACTTGTTCTGCTTCAGCATGAATATACTGAGGTTGTTCAACAATCTCTTGTACTGGATGGATTGGAGTTACAGCAGCTTGTTCTACCTTTGGTGCTTGTACTTGTACTTCTACAACAGCAGTTAAGTCTATCGCACCTAGTGCATTAGCGGGAATTATGAAAGATTTATCTTTTTTTTTTCGCCTTCGTAAGATAAAGACGCTAATTTCATTAAACACAATTCAACTAATAATCGCTGATTTTGACTTGCTTTGTATTTTAAGTCAGCTTCATTGGCTAAATCAATTGCTTCTAACAACAACCCTACACTTGCCTTTTTTGCTTGCGCATCAAACAATTGTCGACCGTGCTCACCTACTTCTAATAGAGCAGCCGTTTCAGGTGTTTTACAAACCATTAAGTTTCTAAAATGCGAAGCTAATCCTGCAATGAAATGCTGCGCATCAAATCCCTTCGCTAAAATAGCATCAAAAGACGTCAACAACGCAGGTATGTTATTCGACAAGATTAGATCTGTTACGCGAATATAGTATTCAAAATCAAGTACATTTAGATTTTCTGCAACTGCCTGTCTTGTTAGATTTTTTCCGCAATAAGAAACCACGCGATCAAAAATAGACAATGCATCACGCATAGCTCCATCTGCTTTTTGCGCAATAATACGCAACGCATCACTCTCATAAGTAATCCCCTGACTATTGGCAACTAAAGCTAAATGATCTGCTGCATCAGCAATTGTAATTCGTTTAAAATCAAATATTTGACAACGAGACAATATCGTTGGTATAATCTTGTGCTTTTCTGTTGTTGCTAAAATAAAAATAGCATGGCGAGGTGGTTCTTCTAATGTTTTCAAAAAGGCATTGAAAGCCGCCGTTGACAACATGTGAACCTCGTCAATAATATAAACTTTGTATTTTCCGGTTTGTGGTGGTATACGTACCTGATCGATAAGATTTCGAATATCATCTACAGAGTTATTCGAAGCAGCATCCAATTCAAAGACATTAAAGGTAAAATCTTCTGTAGGATCGTCATACCCAACTTGATTAATCTTACGGGCTAAAATACGCGCACAAGTTGTTTTACCTACTCCTCTAGGTCCTGTAAACAATAAAGCCTGTGCCAAGTGATTGCTCTCAATAGCATTCACTAAAGTATTGGTAATGGCTTGCTGTCCTACAACTTCTTGAAAAGTTTGTGGTCTATATTTTCTTGCTGATACGATAAATTGTTCCATAAAATCACTATTAATGCAAAGGTAGCTTAATTTTTAGAAAGCCAAAACTATTCCCTTAATTCAATTGGAAAAAACTCCTGGTCACTAATTTTGAGCTTCCACATTTTTCTCAATGCATTGAAGTCAATCTTCTCTTTTCCTTGACTATAATCGAGTTGATAGGTGTAAAATAAAAATTGCAATTGAGTTTCGATATAAAAATCCTGTAAATCACTGTCGGGATGATACTCCGATTTTAAATCCAAACTAAAGGTCTTGGCTGTTGTATTAGACCAAAAAGCCGTCCAACCGCTTCTAAATTCTTTGATTAAAGCAAATGTAGTCTCCCCTGTCTCTCGGTGAATTAATTTCAACAATATCTTACCATCTTTTCGCGAAAGTTTTTTCAATCGCTCTTTAAACTGACTTTCCAAATATTTCTGAGAGCCTTTGATGTATTGCCTTTTTTGCTTTTTCGTTTCTAGCTTCTCTAAATTTTCATTTAAGACCATCAGATTCTCCGCAGTGGCACGTGCATAAGGATACACTCTTCGAATGCGATTGCGCAAGATATTCATATCCTGACGATAGCGTTCTTCTTTTTCATTCGTTCCTATGTAGATCTCTGGAATACTGTATTTTAGCGTATCATCCTCCATTTCAATACTCGGCACAAGTGGCGGAACAGGTTTTAAGTGTTCCTCTTGTCCATAGACAGAGGGAATAGCCCAAAAAACCAAAAAATAGAAACAAAGCTTTTTCATGTGTTAAAAATATAACCAAATGTAAAGAATTAGATTGAGTATTCCCTAGCGAATGACTACATTCGTATAAAAAATTATCATGGATAAAAATACAATATTAAATCAGGACTCGCTTGACTTTTTAACTTCGTATTTAAATAATGCTTCTCCTACAGGACATGAATACCAAGGACAAAAAATGTGGATGGACTACTTGCGTCCTTATGTTGATTCCTTTATTACAGATACCTATGGCAATGCGGTTGGTGTGATTAATCCTGATGCTCCATATAAGGTAGTCATTGAAGGGCATGCAGATGAGATTTCATGGTATGTAAAACACATCACAGAAGATGGATTTATTCATGTTGTACGCAATGGTGGTAGTGACCACATGATTGCTCCGTCAAAGCGCGTAAATATTCATACTCCCAAAGGAATTATAGAAGGTGTATTCGGATGGCCTGCAATTCATATCCGCAATAGAGCAGGAAAAGAGGAATCACCAAAAATTGAAACAAACTTTATTGATGTCGGTTGTGACAACAAACAAGAAGTACTTGATTTGGGTATTCACATTGGTTGTGTAATCACGTATCCTGATACTTTTACAGTTTTAAACAATAAACGATGGGTTTGTAGAGCCTTGGATAACCGCATTGGCGGATTTATGATTGCCGAAGTTGCTCGTTTGTTGAAAGAAAACAAAAATGATTTGCCTTTTGGTTTATACATTGTTAATGCAGTGCAAGAAGAGGTAGGTTTACGCGGTGCTGAAATGATTACGCAAACGATTAAACCGAATGTGGCTATTGTAACAGATGTTTGTCATGATTCCAATACTCCTATGGTTGACAAAAATATCGAAGGTGATAACACGATTGGCAAAGGACCTGTTATTGCTTATGCACCAGCCGTTCAGAATAACTTACGCGCTTTGATTGAGAAAACCGCAATGGAAAAAGAGATCCCTTTTCAACGCAATGCCTTATCTCGTGTAACAGGAACAGATACAGATGCTTTTGCTTATAGCAATGGCGGAGTTGCTTCTGCTCTAATTTCATTGCCTTTGCGCTATATGCACACTACAGTTGAAATGATTCACAGAGATGACGTAGAAAATACGATTCAATTAATCTATAACACTTTATTGAAAATTGAAAACGGCGAAACGTTTTCTTATTTTAAATAGTTAGTTAGCAGTTGACCGTTGACTGAAAATTAGCAATAATAGATAAACCATTCCTTTGTAGGAGTGGTTTTTTTGTTCTTTTCTCCTTGTTAATTCTCTACAAAGCACAAATCGAAGTGTAGCGAAAATCGAAACGTAGTGAAGATTCATCGAACTCCAAAACAAAATATAAAATAGGTGAGATATATTCATCGAATACGCGAACAAAATATTAACCAATGAGATAACCTCACGAAGCACAACCTCACGAAAAAGCCGTACTTTTGCAAATTCAAAATTTTTAAATATATGCCACAACAAAATAAAAATAACTTTTTCTTTTTAGTTTACCTCGCGGGCTTGAGTATTATTGGGTTCTTAGCTACAGATATGTATCTTCCTGCCTTTGAGCAAATGCGTGTAGACTTAGACACAACCAAAAGCAGCATTAGCGCAACTTTAAGTCTATTTTTAGCGGGTTATGCAATAGCGCAATTACTTTGGGGACCTATTTCAGATAAAATAGGCAAACCCAAAACCATTATCATTGGATTACTTATTTTTACGTTATCCTCTTTAGTTATCTTTTTTACAGCAAGTGTTACGGCTTTTTTAGCTTTGCGTTTAGTACAAGCCATTGGTGTATGTGCAGCAGCGGTTAGTTGGCAGGCCTTAGTAATTGAGCGTTACCCAAAAGAAGAAACTAATCGAGTTTTTGCTACAATCATGCCTTTAGTCGCTTTATCTCCTGCATTAGCTCCCTTGTTAGGGGTATATTTACTAGAGCACTTTGGCTGGAGATCTATCTTTATTACCCTGGCTGGTATTGCCGTACTGCTAATTCTTTATACGTTTACAGTGGCAAAAACAAAATCTAATACCCCTGATTCTGAGTCAAAGGAGTTAACGAAAGAAAAGCAAAAATCCTATTGGAGCATGCTGCAATCTAAACCTTATGTAGGTAATGTAATGATTTATGCCTTTTGTTCAGCTGCTTTTTTTGCGTGGCTCACAGGGTCACCTTTCTTTCTAAAAGAAATGGGCTATAGCGAAGCAGAAATTGGCTTTAGCTTTGTTCCGCAGACGATCGCTTTCTTAATTGGCGGATTTGGTTATCGAACACTTTCAGCCAAAATAGACGGCACTAAATTAATCGCCTACTTTGTAAGCTTATTTGCATTAGCTATTATAGTTACCGCATTTTTAGCCATTTTCACCAAACCAACACTAACGAGCTTACTTATTCCCTTCTGCTTTATGGCTTTAGCCAATGGTGCTTGTTATCCTATCGTAGTAGCTGAAGCGTTGAAACTATTTCCACAAAATTCAGGAAAAGCTGCCGCACTACAAAATACCATCCAATTGGGTATGTGTTTTATCGCTAGTGCGATTGTATCGCTATTTTCACAAAATGCTTTATTCTCAACGGCTTTGGTAATGATAGGTACTATTCCATTTGCTTTCTGGGCGTATACTTGGACGAAGAAAACAAAATAAAAGTTTACCATATAGAAACAAAGGGCATTTCGGATTTGAAATGCCCTTTGTGTTTTCTATTCTTTCTTCTTTACTCGTTTGCTTATTGCAAACAAACCTGGACCTATTAACAACAAAAAGAGGGGATTATACTCACAAACCACAAAGGCACAGATCAATACAATTAAAAAAATCCCTCCTATGACAGCAATTCTATTTTTACTCATACCACAACACCATAAATCGTTCAAACTAACTAGCATTTTACACCCTATTTTTGATTTAAATTAATGAATATAATCGAATTAAAAAACAAGGGTAAATAGTAATTTAAAAGCAACAACAATACCAAAGCTTTGTTTCAATTTATTTTTAACACGAGTAAGCAATTGTTAATCATCTTGTTAACTGATTATACACACAGAAATGTTTAGCACAAAAAAAGGTTCAACCAGTTGGTTGAACCTTTTTTACATTAGTTTATGCATTTTCACTCAAGCTATTCGATCAAAAAGCGAATATCTTTATTAAACTTTTTATCGACCACTAAAATAGCATACGGATAAACCGCTTGAGCTAATTCATTTTCCTCTTCTTCCAAGCAATACGTCAATTCAATGAAATCATCCTTCTCTTTCAAACTTGTAATGGAAAAAGATGTTTCTAGTGTACTGGGAATACCCACCAAAGCAAGTACGAATGATTTAGAAAAATCAACTTCTTCCCCTATCTGACTATTTTTGTTTTGGTTAAACAAACGATCAAAATGCGCTTTAGTTGTAATCTTAACATGTTGCACTCCATTGCTCTTTATTTCCTTCTTGAGTACATAATTCTTATTTTCAATAAAGGGAACTGTAGTTACCGTATATAACTTTATTCCATCCGTTTGTTCAACAGATGCCGTATTGATCACCTCCTTCTTTTCGCCTGTACACTGTGCCAGTACAATCCCCAATGCCACAATCCAAATATAATTGTTCCTTTTCATTTCTTTCTTTATAGCTATAACGCATCAACTAGGTTAAAACGTATGTATATTATTTTATTTAATTTTAATTAAAATTAATTTAATTATGTTAACAAATATAGGGATAATTATTTTTGAATCAGCTTTGTAAATTATTTTTTACACAAAAATAACCAAAAGATAATAAAATTTACTAATAAATATAAAAATATCAAATATTTTTCAAAGAATATTTTACTTTAACTTTTTATGAATAAGAACTACTTAGACAGAGGGTTGTTCAAACAGGCTAGTAGTTGTCAATCAAAAGCAACTACAACTGTTATACGTTTTGTAAAAACAAAAAAAAACTCGAAACCAAAGTTTCGAGTTTTTATACTATTTAGAATCTAATTATGCATTAGATACATCTACTGTAGTTTCAGCCGCAATGCGTTTATACGTTCCGTTTTCTAATTTCTCACGGATTGCCTCATAAGCAGCTAATGTTTCTTGAATATCTTCCATGGTATGCATAGCCGTAGGAATCATTCTCAACAAGATAATTCCTTTTGGAATTACAGGATATACAACGATAGATAAGAAAATATTGTAGTTTTCACGTAAATCGTTCACCATTACCATCGCTTCAGGAATACTTCCTTCTAAGTAAACAGGTGTAACACATGTATTGGTATCTCCAATATTAAAACCTCTATCTTTTAATCCATTCTGTAAAGCATTTACATTCTCCCATAATTTTGCTTTAAGAGAAGGTTGTGTACGCAATAGATCCAAACGTTTCAATGCCCCTTTTGTAAAAATCATTGGCAATGATTTAGCGAACATTTGTGAACGTAAGTTGTATTTTAAATAATCGATAATATCTTTATCAGCAGCAACAAATGCACCGATACTAGCCATTGATTTTGCAAATGTAGAGAAATAAACATCAATACCATCTTGACATCCTTGTTCTTCTCCAGCTCCAGCTCCAGTTGCTCCTAACGTACCAAAACCGTGCGCATCATCCACTAGTAATCTAAAGTTATATTTTTCTTTTAACGCAACGATCTCTTTCAGTTTTCCTTGCTGTCCACGCATTCCAAACACTCCTTCTGTGATAACTAAAATACCTCCACCAGTGGTTTCAGCCATTTTAGTAGCACGCTCTAAGTTCTTTTCAAAACTTTCGATATCGTTGTGTTTGTACGTAAAGCGTTTTCCCATATGCAAGCGCACTCCATCAATAATACAAGCATGCGAATCAACATCGTAAACAATTACGTCATTCTTTGTTACTAATGCGTCAATAATAGACACCATTCCTTGGTAACCGAAGTTTAATAAATAAGCAGCTTCCTTTTTTACAAAAGCAGCTAACTCATCTTGAAGTTGTTCGTGTACCGTAGTATGCCCAGACATCATACGAGCTCCCATTGGGTATGCCGCACCATATTCTGCTGCAGCCTCAGCATCTACCTTTCTTACTTCTGGATGATTTGACAACCCTAAGTAATCATTGATACTCCAGTTGATTACTTCTTTTCCATGAAACATCATACGATTTGATAAAGGTCCTTCAAGTTTAGGAAAAACATAATATCCTTCAGCTTGAGACGCCCATTTTCCTAAAGGTCCTTTATTCTTCTGTATTCTGTCAAATAAATCATTTACCATAATATAACTATGTTTAAAAAAACAATTGCAAAATTACTCATATTTTGTATGCTTTCATAATAAATAAGAGAGAATTTCTCTATTTAACGATTAATTTCTATTTGCTTTTTTTCAAAAACAGGTAGAATTATTTAATATACAAATTAAAAAAATAGTTTTTACCCTCATAATATAAAGGCAAAAATTATCAAATAAACAAAAACCTCTCAATTTGAGAGGTTTTTATCTTATTATTAGTATAGTTTTGGAAATTTTGTTGGATTTACTTCATGCATGATATCATATACTTTTTCATATACATCTTCTGCAGATGGTTTGCTGAAATAGTCTCCGTCCGTTCCATAAGCTGGTCTGTGTTCTTTGGATGTTAGCGTTTGCGGTTCGCTATCTAAATGACGATATCCTTTTTGAACTTCTAACACTTGTTGTAATAAGTAAGCTGATGCTCCACCAGGAACGTCTTCATCTACCACCAATAAGCGATTGGTTTTAGCTAAACTCTTCACTACATCGTGTTTGATATCGAATGGCAACAGTGATTGTGCGTCAATAATTTCAACATCAATACCTACTTCCATCAATTCTTTAGCCGCTTGTTCTACAATTCTCAAAGTAGATCCATAGGATAGAATCGTTAAGTCTGTTCCTTCTTTAATGGTTTCTACAACACCGATTGCTGTTTTAAACTGCCCAATGTTGTTTGGCATTTTTTCTTTTAAACGATATCCGTTTAAACATTCAATCAATAAAGCAGGTTCATCACTTTCCAATAGTGTGTTATAGAATCCAGCTGCTTTAGTCATATCTCTAGGAACTAGAACATGCATGCCGCGGATGGCGTTAATAATCATTCCCATTGGAGATCCTGAATGCCAAATTCCCTCTAAACGGTGTCCACGAGTACGCACGATTAACGGTGCTTTCTGACGACCTACTGTTCTGTATTGCAAAGTAGCTAAGTCGTCGCTCATAATTTGAATCGCATACAACAAATAGTCTAGGTATTGAATTTCGGCTATTGGGCGTAAACCACGCATAGCCATTCCAATTCCTTGTCCCAAAATTGTTGCCTCGCGAATTCCTGTATCAGTTACACGTTCTTCTCCGTGTTTCTCTTGTAAACCTTCTAAACCTTGGTTAACGTCTCCAATATTTCCTGAATCCTCACCAAAAACAGTTACGTTTTTGTGATTAGCCAAGATATAATCAAAGTTATCGCGTAAAATTACACGCGCATCTACTTCTTCTGCATCTACATCATAGGTAGGAGCAACTTCTTGAATATTTTGTGCTTTTTCATCAGAAACTGAAAATAAATGTGAGCTATATTTAGGTTGTACAGCTGCATAGTATTTCTCGATGAATTGAAGTAAAAGCGTTTTGCTTCCTTCCTGTACAATCAAACGCAATACTTTACGTGCTGCAATTAAAACATCACGACGAATTGGTTCTTTAAGCTCTTGTAAGTCAGCGATATGTTTTTCGATAAATACTTTATTTGGACTCTGAGCAGCTACTTGTTGCAAAACAGCAACTAGTTCATTGCGCTCTGCAATAATTGGGTCTAAATAATTTTTCCAAGCCTCTTTTTTACCGTCCAATACTTGTTTTTTCAAGTCTTTATCAAGTACGTCTAACTCTTCAGCAGTAGCGATATTGGCTTCGATCATCCAATTTCTCATTTGCAAGATACAATCTTGTTCTGCCTCCCAAGCTAAGCGCTCTTTGCTTTTGTAACGCTCATGCGATCCTGAAGTTGAGTGCCCTTGTGGTTGTGTTAATTCTTGTACGTGAATTAGTACAGGAACGTGCTCTTCTCTAGCAATTTGAGATGCTTTAGCATACGTTTCAACCAAAGCAGGATAATCCCATCCTTTTACGCGTAAAATCTCATATCCATTTCCATGCTCGTCGCGTTGGAAACCTTTTAATATTTCTGAAATATTCTCTTTTGTAGTTTGATATTTTGCGTGTACTGAAATTCCATATTGGTCATCCCAAACGCTCATTACCATCGGAACTTGCAATACACCAGCAGCATTAATTGTCTCAAAAAACAATCCTTCTGATGTAGAAGCATTTCCGATTGTTCCCCAAGCTACCTCATTTCCACTAACTGAAAACTGTTGGTTTTGATCTGCTTCTGGAATTGCTCTATAGTACTTCGAAGCTTGCGCAAGTCCAAGTAAACGAGGCATTTGACCTGCTGTAGGTGAAATATCTCCACTTGAGTTTTTTTGTTCTGTTAGCTTCTTCCACTTTCCATTTTCATCCAAACTATGCGTAGCAAAATGCCCTCCCATCTGACGTCCACCTGACATGGGGTCATTTTCAATATTGGCATCACCGAATAAACCAGCAAAAAACTGTTGGATATTTAACTGACCAATTGCCATCATGAAGGTTTGATCACGATAATACCCTGATCTAAAATCTCCATTCTGAAAAGCTTTAGCCATTGCTAACTGAGGTACCTCTTTTCCATCTCCAAATATCCCAAACTTAGCCTTACCTGTTAAAACTTCACGACGACCTAGTAAACTACATTCTCTACTGATCTTTGCAATTGTATAATCTTGAATAACCTCTTTCTTAAAATCTTCAAAAGAAAGTGCTGTGTTTTTTTTATTTTGACTCATCGCGTAATCTAATATTTTACAGGATACGAATATAAAATAATCCAAACAAAAAAGCTAATTTAAACCGCAGTAATATTGAGAATTAGCACACTATTATTTTAAGTTTTAAAAACTAAAAGAGCAAAAAAAATGAGAATTTAAAAATCTAGTCTTAAAAAAAAGCTTTTGATTACTAAATCCTCAAAGCGCTAAAAGCAAAAAAGCCCTTGTTTAAATCAACAAAGGCTTTTTTTAATTTATTCGATAACGGTTAACATCGATGCTAAAGAAAATCTCACTTTCTTCATTGGCATTAACCAATCATTTTCTGGGTCTCTTTCTCCTAGTGCTAGAATAGTAACACTCTTCAGTCCTTTTTTATCTAGTCCTAAGAACGCGTCCATCTGATCATTGTGGAAGCCCTCCATCGGAGAAGCGTCAATTCTCAACTCTGCTGCAGCGGCAATAGCCATACCAAAAGCGATATAAGCCTGTCTGGCTGCATGTTGAAATTGTTGCTCTTGTGTTTGACCTTTAAAATTAGCTTTAATGCTATTTTTAAAATCATTCATCTCCCCTTTTGGCAAGGCTCTGATTGCCTCCATATTATCAAAAACAGAATCTATTCTTTGATCCGTATAACTATCCCAAGCGGCAAAAATCAACAAATGCGAACACTCTTTGATCTGCATCTGATTCATTGCTATTGGAAATAACTGCTCTTTTACTTCTTGATTTTTAATTAAAACCATTTCAAAAGGCTGTAATCCAGATGAAGTCGGCGCTAAACGAGCTGCCTCTACAATTTGCATTACTTTGTCATCTTCTAACTTAACTGCGCTATTGTAGCGCTTTGTAGCGTAACGCCATTTTAAATTATCTAATAATGTCATGGTCTTTATTCTTTTTAAATTTTAGACAAAAAAGCCACTACATTCGTTTCAATTCGCTGTTCGATATTTGAAACATCTGCTTTTACAAAGGGCTCTCCTAAAATATGTTCATACAACTCAATATAGCGTTCTGAAATGGTTTGAATGTATTCGTCGGACATTTCGGGCACTTGTTGTCCTTCTTTTCCTTGGAAACCGTGACTAATTAACCATTGTCTCACGAATTCTTTTGACAATTGCTTTTGAGGTTCTTCTTTTGCCTGGCGTTCTTCATACCCTTCTGCATAGAAATAACGCGAAGAATCTGGAGTGTGAATTTCGTCAATCAATACAATCTTTCCTTCTTTGGTTTTACCAAATTCATATTTTGTATCAACGAGAATCAATCCTCTTTGCGCCGCAATTTCACTTCCTCTTTGATATAAGGCTCTTGTATACTGTTCGAGAACAAGGTAGTCTTCTTCTGAAACGATACCACGTGCCAAAATATCTTCTCTTGAGATATCCTCATCGTGTAACCCTAACTCTTCTTTTGTTGAAGGCGTAATAATGGGTTGCGGCAATTTGTCGTTTTCTTTTAACCCTTCAGGTAGCGCAACACCACACAATACTCGTTTTCCTTCTTTGTATTCTCTAGCTGCATGTCCGGCTAAATAACCTCGGATCACCATTTCCACCTTAAAAGGATCGCAAATATGCCCTACTGCAACATTGGGATCAGGACTAGCAATTAGCCAGTTTGGAACGATATCCGCTGTCATTTGCATGAATCGCGTTGCAATTTGATTCAATATTTGTCCTTTGTACGGAATCCCTTTGGGCATAATTACGTCAAAAGCAGATAAACGATCCGTTGCTACCATAACTAAAACTTGGTCTGCAATGGTGTAAACTTCTCTTACTTTTCCGTGGTATACACTTTTTTGGTTTGGAAATTTAAAATTAGTCTGTGTGATTGTGTTACTCATATATGTATGTTGTGTAGTTCTTTCTTTTTAGTACGCTAATAAATCTAAAAGCGCTGCTTCAAATCTACCTTTTGGCAAATATTGATCTTCTAAAGCTTTCACAAATGGGATGGCTGTTTCGATACTTCCCACGCGTTTTACTGGTGCGTCTAGGTGTTCAAAACAGTTTTCCATAATCATTGCTGATAGGTCACTTGCAATACCTCCAAATAGAGTGTCTTCTTGCAAAATTATAACTTTATTTGTTTTCTTTACTGATTTATATACAGTTTCTGTATCTAAAGGTTGTAAGGTACGCAAGTCTATCAAATCTGCTTTGATCTCTGGATGTTTCTCCAGCGTTTCTAATGCCCAGTGAACTCCTGCTCCAAAAGATACAATCGTCACGTCTGATCCTTCTTTTACTAAAGCCGCTTGACCAAATGGAATGGTATAGTAGTTACTTGGTACATCTTGGTAAATACTTCTGTACAATTGTTTGTGTTCGAAGAAAATAACTGGGTTAGGATCATTAATTGCTGTATTCATCAATCCTTTCGCATCTACTGGGAATGCAGGATAAACCACTTTTAATCCTGGCGTTTTTGTAAACCAAGCCTCATTGGTTTGCGAGTGGAATGGACCTGCTTGTGTTCCACCACCACATGGCATACGCACCACTACATCGGCTTTTTCATTCCAACGGTAATGTACTTTTGCTAAATAGTTTACAATTGGGTTAAATCCAGTCGAAACGAAATCGGCAAATTGCATTTCCATAATCGCTTTTCCTCCATTAATTGAATATCCCATGGCAGCAGAAACGATTGAACTCTCACAAATTGGCGTATTGCGGATACGTCCTTTACCAAATTGCTCTACGAATCCGTCGGTTACTTTAAATGCTCCTCCGTATTCTGCAATATCTTGCCCCATGATGATTAACTCTGGGTGTTTCTCGAACGACTGTTTTAATCCTTCTGAGATTGCGTCAATTAAGCGAATGTTCTTCATCTCCCCACTTGCTTCTACGTGTTCGTAGTTAAATGGCGCATACATATCGTTTAATTCTGTTTCCATACTCGCTTGGATTGGCTCCTCTTCTTGGGTGCGTTTCCAATCGGTATCTATTTCTTTTTTGAATGCTGCTCTGATTTCCTCATCTAAGGCATCTGTCAAAACACCAATTTCTTTTAAGTAAGCGCGGTAATTTTCAACCGGATCTTTCTTCTCCCACATGTCCATCAATTCTTGTGGAACGTATTTTGTACCACTTGCTTCTTCGTGTCCTCTTCTTCTAAAAGTCAAGAACTCCACTAACACTGGACGTGGGTTTTCGCGCATTGATTTTGCCAATGCATCAATCTTTGTATATACTTCTAAGATATCATTTCCATCAATGATATGGCTTTCCATTCCGTATCCAATACCACGATCAGCTAAGTGCTCACAACGGTATTGCTCGTTTGTTGGTGTTGATAAACCATAACCATTATTCTCAATAACGAATAACACAGGTAAGTCCCAAACGGAAGCTACGTTTAACGCTTCGTGAAAATCTCCTTCTGAAGTTGCGCCTTCTCCTGTAAATACAGCGGTAATTTTCTTTTCTTCTCGCAATTTATGTGCTAAGGCAATTCCGTCTGCCACACCTAATTGTGGACCTAAATGCGAAATCATCCCTACGATATTAAACTCTTGTGTACCGAAGTGGAACGAGCGATCTCTTCCTTTTGTAAAACCTTCTCCCTTTCCTTGCCATTGTGAAAACAAACGGTACAATGGAATATCTCTAGAGGTAAAAACACTTAAATTACGGTGCATAGGTAACACATACTCATCGTTCTCTAAAGCAGCTACAATACCTACCGATATTGCTTCTTGTCCAATTCCAGAAAACCATTTCGACACTTTTCCTTGACGGATTAAAATAAGCATCTTTTCTTCAATCATTCTTGGTTTCAACAGCCTTTTATACAAATCAACTAGGGTTTGATCTGATAGGTCTTTTCGGTTATAATCTATATGTTTCATAATTGGTTTTAAAGGGCACTAAAATAAGGCTTAAATAGCAACTCTACAAACTAATTTGCACAACATTTAAGCAAGATTTTTTTACTTCTTTTCTCCTTGTTCGCTTTTGTCACCTTGAATGTCTTTCGCTCGTGGGCTCCTCCTCTTTCATCTTTGTAGAAAAAGCTGATTCTTATACTTTTAAGTTCTAAATATTCATTCTTTACATTAAATTTTGTATCTTGGGAATTCGAATGTTAAACTTAATTTTTTTACTATGGGAAAAGGAGATTTAAAAACAAGAAGAGGTAAGATTGTAAATAATTCATACGGAAAAAAAAGACCGAGAAAGGCAAACAAACCCACTTCCACTAAAGGATAATGAATAAAAGCGCAAAGCGGATGTCTTAAAAAAGATATCCGCTTTGTTTTTTATGGTTCTTGTGATTTACTTTCTTTTACACATCTGATTCTTTATCAGCTAAGACGTCAAACTTTAATCCGCTGTTGCCTTCTCCTCGTCCTCCTTTTACACTGCATCCCATCCAGGTAAACACTGTTCCATCGTACCAACGAGCATGTTGAAAAGAAGAAGTAATGACAAATCCCGATCTTCCAACCACTTCTTCGTTGATGAAATAAGGTTTATTTTCTGCAATTCCAATAGACAAAATATCCGTACGTGGACGAATTACTTCGTTGGTGTAATTATCATCAATATAACGCAACATAGAAGCACGCTGCACTAACACATCTCTTCCTCCGTGGAGGTTAGGCGTTTGTTTGGTTGCAATAAATGGAATCCAGTTCTCTGGTACTGAATTCGATAGTTTAAAGCGATGTAAGGTATCATTTGGCACATAAGCAGGATTATCAGGTGCTGGTGGTAAGTTCTGTTCTAAATAGTCCGATGGCGCGGATTTAACTACGTTCAATCCGCGCGATCGGGTTCTCTTCATTTACCTTATATCCTTCGGCTAGAAAGATAAGATTATACGAACTGGAAAAACTCCCTTTAAAAACATCTGTATATAGTTGAACAATTTCTTTCATAGTTTACAATTTTATATCATACCTTTCTATTGCTGTGTTATTACTTATCGAATCATAATCAAATTCAAAATATTCAATTTTAACATAATTAGATTCTAATGCTAATATTCTAAAATACTGTTTCAATACTTGTCTCCTACTCCCTTTACGTCCATAAATATAAACAACATCTGGAGTTTCTCTATCTACATAACCCGTCAACGGCACATTTGACGGTTGATCAACACCAAAAACTGACCCATAACGTCCACCAACCCTAGCCACATCTTTTTCTAAAAACAAAAACTTTTTCTTAAAAACGAAGCTCCCAACTAAGTTTTCACGATCATTTTTATAGATATATAAATTCTTACAAATCCACTGTTCTCCATGTTTTGTGTCAAGAGGGAAGGCATAACCGATCACATATTGTCCCCAACCTAAACTTAAGTAAGCATACATCGTAGTCAATACAATAGCAAGTATTGGTAGCATAATAGACCCCATTCGTATTAGAATATAAGAACTCCTTAGTTTTTTTGTATAATAATTTTTAACCAATACGAAATAATCTAACGTGACAAATACACCAAGTAACAGAATCGCTTCTGCATACCAACTAGTCAACTGCCAACCAAAAAAATATTTTACAACAAAATACAAAATCACAATCCATAAAGTAATCTTTACAGGTCTAGGAGAATATGGAATAGATTCTAGTGTTTTTTTCTTCCATACTAAGGCAATGAAAAAGGATAAAAACAAAAGAACTAAAAAAAATAAATACGGTTCAACTATTACCATAAGAGCAGATATAAGAAACCAGATGAATACCGTAAAAAAGTCGCTAAAATTGATTAAAAAAGTAGACTTTTCTATATGTATCCTGTTGTTTAATAACTTAACTAAAATAAGGTTATTCAAACGAAATGACAATAAAAATTATTTTGGATTTCCACTGGCGCGGATTTGCAAGCCATGCCTTTATTTACGTGCCTTTATTTACGTGCCTTTATTTACCCGATGGCGCGAATTTAAACTAAAATATAGAGTACAGTCTAACACACGAATTGCACTCGAGGCATCGACCGAACTGAACGTAGTTAAATCCGCGCGATCGGGGAATATCGTCTCTAGAGACTTAAGTAAGTCATATACATCTTTGTAAAAAATAACTTATACCTACTATTACATTTTCTAAATCTGAAAGAACAACTTCAAATTCAAATTTTTTAAATTTAGCGGAATAATCACTTTTGAGAACTAAATGAATTTCAGTAGTTGGTGTAAAATAGATGTTCATAATATACAGATTTTAATTACACAGAAAAAAAGCATTGGCAATGAAATTATATTCAATGGCAAAGCCTATACGAGTTTCTGTTATGCACCCCATTTCGACAATAGATTCCACAGGATTAGAATGTTGTGCTTTTTGATAAATAAACGATTGAAGATTGTTATTTTCATCTACTGTATAATTAATTTGATAATCTTCCCCTTCTGTTCTAAATTCCACTAGATAAGATATATTACTTAATTTACCCATTCCGATTATCCCTATATTTGCCCTGCTAAAACTCTCTCCACTAACATTTACAATTACGCCTTCTTCTTTCTGATCCAAACCAATAAAACTTTTACTAATAACTTCCGATTCTTCATTAAGTTCATAAAGAAATAATTTTTCGCTATCCCCTAAATAATTTAACGTATCGATCTTAGGAGCAAATACCTTAGGTTCTACCATTTTCTGCACTTGACTATTTTGATTCCACTGTTTAATCGTATTGCCTTTTAGATCTTTAGTAACCTGTACGACTGTACTGAAAATACTATCCTGACGGGGAAAGTTGAGGGATTTAATCTTAGGATTATTATGAAATTGATACTTATATATCAAATCTTGATTTTCTACCTTGATTTTATATTGGTCTTTTGTTACATATTGATAAATAGAATCTGATTGTTGGATTGTTTCTGTCACTATTGTATCCATTTGGGTATAGAAATTTTGTAAGGGAATCATTTTTTGATTGCGCCATTTTTTACTTTGTATTTTTCCTTGTTTAGCATTTTGAACCAACAGACCGTTATTGTACACGGGTTTACCTTCTATATCTTCCTTAATAAAATAGCTCAAGGTGTAGGAATCACAAACCTTAATTCCTATAAATCGTGCAAGTTTTAAAGAAAGTTCAATTTCTTTTGGCGTTTGAGCATAACTGCGAGGCATTATTCCTATAAATAAGAAAAGAAAAAGAAGGATATAAGAAGTTGTTTTCATTTTAGCTTGTATTTAGTACTGTTCAATTGTTCTTATTATTAATCTTCAAAATGGATAATTTTCAAAATAAAGGCACGTTGATCGATGAGTAGATAAATGAAAAGGAATATTCAGCTCCATAATCATGCACAATTCTGTATACATCAACAGCCAAACGTTAATAATTATTAAACAATGTGGACCTTGTGAAATTAACAATTCCAAATCAAACAACCTAATACAAAACTTAATTACACTTATTTTTACCAAACAACAACAAAACAAACAACAACATTAACTTTAAACCAAAACAAGTTAACAAATTCAACTATTTATTTAACACAAAACATCCAATAGTTGAAAAGAGAAGAGAATCACATTTTGTAGGTGTTAATTGAAATGTTACGACACTAAAGATCAATAAATAAGCCTAGGAAGAGATTTTGTTTTTAAAAGAATATTGGATGACGCGAGTTAAATTTCATTGAATTTAACTAAAGTATAGAGTGCAATCTGACGCGCGAATTGCATTCAACGCATCTGCCGAACTGAACGAAGTTAAATCCGCGCGATCGGATTACAAACTGTGTCTATAGCCTTCATTGATACTATCATTTGATACTATAACAAAATTAAAATTCCTTATTACATATAGCTTTCAACTATCTCACAGCCCTTGTAAAAATCGAATCTAGTTAATTATTACAAATAGCTAAACACCTCCAGATTGAGTGCTTAGTTTTACAAACATGCAACAATAGCTCATAAAAAGGGCTGATCTAAAGATCAGCCCTTGTATATTTTTATTCTTTATCTTCTAAAACGAGTTTAGACCACAATTGAAAACTTAAATTCTCCACCAATTGAACAACACTATCGTCAGAACTATTGGTCAAAACAACAATGCCTTCTCGTCGTTCTGGACTCAGACTAACAAAATTTGTATACGCTACATCAATACCACGATGAAAGAAAAGCGATTCCTTGGGTCCGAAAAAATTCAAACGCCACCCCAAACTAATCCAGTCATCGGGTGTAATCATCGTTGTGGGTTTTTGCATTAAGTCCAATTCCGGATGATTGGGTTTAAAATAAGCTTGTACATATTTTGACAGATCTTCAACTGTAGAATACCCTTGTGTAGAGGGTAAAAAGATATCAAAATAGTTTGCTTTTTTATCTAATCCCAACTCAACTTTTCCAATCGATTCCACCACTTTTGTTCGTTTAGGTTTAATGAGGTGTGTGGAGTGCAATCCGTAACGTTCTAGGATATGCGTTTGAAACAAACTAGCATACGGTTGCTGATAGGCACGTGCTAAAGCATCGCCTAAAACACTAATTCCAAAAATAGAGAAACGCCCTCTTGTATTTAGGGTATCTAAAACAATATCTTCCGCCAAATAGTTGGCAATAGAAGCATTGCCTATTGCACTATTTTTATCCTTTTTTGTCTTCTTCTTTCCTTCTATATCTTGTGGAACTAGCGTAATCTTGGGAAAGAACGGCAACATTGCGCTTCCATTTGCTAAAGACGAAAAGGAAAAAGACAAAGTATCTTTGAAGGTTTTTGGATAGTAAGAATTAATATCTTCCCATAAGTTCACCTTATTGTCAACTACGGCTTGTGCTAAAATGGTATTGGTAAATATTGAAGAAAATGTGCCCAAGGCAAATAGTCCTTTTTTGTTGTCTATCTCTATAAGAGCTTTTCCTTTTTTCTTTAATCCGTAGTATTCGACCTGATCATTTCTGATAATTGCCAAAGCAAGTTGCCCCTCTTCAGGTAAAAAAGCTGCATTATCATAAATAATATCATCAATGGATTTTGCCGACAATTCTTGTCTTAAATCTTCCTGATTGACATAATCCAAAATTCGAAATCCCACAATATTGGCTTCTTCGTCAAAAGCGAAATTAACAATCGCAGTATCTTTTTCAAATTGGGTTTTAAACAAAGGGGTTTGGTCCTCATTCAAACCATAGTATTCAATGTTGACAATGGATCCTAAATTTTGTTTCATTTCGTCAAAAAAAGCTTCGACGGTATTAAAAGGCACTCTGCTCTGCAAAGACTCAGAAAAGCGATGGTAGAATTGATCGTAATTACTGGTATTGTAATCTTCCATAAAAACCTCCATTACTTTCTCTACCTGATTCTGTGCTTGTGCGTGTAACAAGCCGCCTATTAGACAAAAAAACAAAAGCAAACGCTTTAATATCATATCTTTTTTACTTTATAAAAATTAAAGGTACTCATTTCGAAATGAATCCGTAATACATTTAACAAAACGAAAGCGTTTTTCGCGTTGTATTTAGAGTAATAATACATCCTTTCTATAACTTGCGTTTGCTTTATTTTTGTAATTCGAAACTATATGCCGAACAAAAGAACGTCTTACCTCTTTTGTTAGCACTCAAGATGCCCATTGACTTTTTCTAAACTGCTCAGGGGTTTGATTCGTTGCCTTTTTAAAGATGGTCACAAAATAAGAAGGATGTTCAAATCCCAACTCATCGGCTATTTCACTAATGGAATTCGTGGTATAGCTCAACAAGCGTTTGGCTTCTAATATAATGTGGCGTTTAATCAAGTTACCCGAAGTTTGTCCGACAATATTGCGACAAATTTTATTCAAATAATTGGTACTGATATTTAACATATCCGCATAGTCAGAAGGCATTTTATGGGTTTTAAAATGCTGCTCGATCAACATTTGATAGCGCTGTATTTTGTCATTTACGGTATTGTGCACTTTTACCGCTTGTACAGGTATATACATCCGATCAAACTCAATCAACAAAATATTCAAATACGAACGCAAAATCTTTTGTGTTGCTTTTTTCTTTGTTTGAAACTCTTCCAACATTTGCCACAATAGAAAAGTCAGGTTAGTTACTTTCTTCTCAGACAAAGTAAAAACGGCGTAATTCACTTCTGTGAGATACGAAAACTGGTGGAGCACATTGGTATTATAGCGCAAGGAGAAAAAATCAGCAGTAAAGCCGATAAATACTCCTCTTGCCTCTGCTGTAAAGGTTATGGTATTAATGCAATTTGGCTTAACAATCAAAACTTGAGACGCGCTAAGGCTCAATTTATCTTGATCAATCACCAACATTCCCTCTCCTTCTTCAAGACACAGAATCAAGTAAAAAGCATTGCTGTGTGGAGTAGTTAGTGCTGGATATTTTTGATTGAAACCTTCGATTGAATCCATCCAAAGGTCATTGGATGTATTGAATAAGCCAATGGTGCAAACGGGTACTTTTGTCGCTTGCATACTTTTAGGTTTTAGTTGTTCAACTTCATGTGATAGATCTTGAACTCATCTTGACTTTTTGATTGAAGTGAAAAGGAGTTCCTTATTAGAACAAGGCAGTGACCCTTACTTTGACAACCAAAATAAAGGACAACCGAATTCTAGAAAGATCATTGATTTTCAAAACTTACACCCTTTCAGGAGGTTGAAAAACACTAAAAACAAAAGATTGAACAACAAGCGAAATGGTTTCCGTTGTATACTGCATGGCGTCTACAGGGATAGGTTGTACTTCCTGCATGTCAAATGCAATCGACTGAAGAAACAAAGGTTGTATTTCCTTGGTTTTCAGCAATGGAAGTTCCGTTTTTTTATCAGAATCTTGAGCTAATTCATCTTGTAAATAACAACTTCCATAACACATGGGAATTGCATCAAATCGATTGACACATAAATTATCAGAAATGTATTCTTGATTGAGGTAAAAAGAGGTTATGATCCAAAAACTCGAGGTGTTTTGGTAGAGAAAAGAAAACAATAAGAGCAGTATTATATGCTTTTTCATGCGCTACATCTTTTCTTTCAACAAAAGTTGAATTTCCTTACTTAATCGATCGACATCGGCAGGATTTGTGCCGTCGTATACGCCTCGAATGTGTTGTTGTTGATCAATCAACAAAAAACCACCACTGTGTGCATATCCTCCAGGTGCGTTATTTTCTTGATAGGCTTGCATGAAATACCCCTGTGCTAATTGGTGTATTTCGGCTTCATCTCCATGCAAAAAGTACCATTTAGTCGGATTGACACCCAAAGATTCACTGTAGGCTTTCAATACTGGAATAGAATCATTTTTAGGATCTATGGTGTGCGACACAAACACTACCTCTTCCACATGGCTATAAGTATCATATACCCTTTTCATTTCTGTATTCATTTTGGGGCATATGGTCGGACATTGCAAAAAGATGAAATCGGCAATATACACTTTGCCTTTCAAGGTTTGGTTGTTCACTACAAGGCTATCCTGATTGCGTAAACTAAAAGCGGGAATCTCATAATACTTTTCTGTCTTTTCACCTGTAGGTGACGTCACGGTTGTATGATTGCCTAAATACGGCAATTCTTTGCTCTCTTTTGAACAAGCCATGAAGATAAAAAGAAAAGGAATGATTCGCTTCATGCGGACAAAAGTACAAAAAAATAAGGCATTCACCTGTAAAAAACAACAGGATCTTGCTAAGGTATGCCTCTGTGTGATTAAATAAGAAATGGCTCAAGATCCTTGAGCCATTTCTTATTTACTTTCTATATGTTTTTTATTTCTTTACGATTCGCTCTGTCGTTTTTATACCGTTAGCAAATGTCAAGTGTAAAAGATACGTTCCTGATGAAAGAAAATGAAGTTCTATTTTTGATTCTCCCTTCACCTCCATTACCTTACTTCCTTTACTATCGTATACCTCAATGAGATCCACTGCTTCTGCTGACTGTACATGCACAACATCTGTAGTTGGATTAGGGTAAAGCTGATAATCTACCTGTTCGAATTTTGTATTAGACAACACACCATCTATGCCCGTTGCAAAAAAGTAGAGCGACAGGGGAAAATCTCCTTGTCCATCTTTAAATCGCGCATCGGGAACGGTAATCTTGAATTCGTGTGTTCCCTTGTCAAAATCAGCTATTTTTAAAATGCGATTGGGAATGACATCTCCTGGGCACCAATTGTTCCAACTTGTCCAATCGGCCTCTGTCTTAGGGCGTGATCCGTAAATTCCATTGCCTTGCGTGTTGTACATGCGGTAGGGTTCACATGACTTTCCTCCGGGTTTATACGTTTCGATCAAATGCCCATCAAGAAACACTTGATGGGTACGTCGGATGTATTCTTCTCCTCCACTATTTGCTCCGTGATTAGAGGTAATCAAATGAAAATAGGCTTCATTGATTGCTTGTTCCAACGTAAATTGATAGATTCTCGTGGTCGTTCCGACAACATCCGTTGCGTTGTAGTTATTGAAAGAAGCACGACTCGCTAAGGGTTGCAAATAAAAGGTATTCAATAGGTCATTTCCATGGTCTTCTGTCTTCATTTTTAGCGTTCCCTCAAAAACATCCGTTCTTCCTGCACATCCTCTAACTTCGTTATTGGCCGCATAAGGCACCCCAAACAAATTAAATTCAATCCAAAAATCATAACGTTCGAAAGCACTGTCTTTAAACAGAGGAACCAAATGCGTCAAATCAAAAGTATAAGGTACTTCTGTGGGTTCTATATTCTTGTTCATAAAAGGAGTAATAAAACGACCAACCTCAATGGTTTGTTTGTTTTGATCTGTCATTTCCTGCCCTTCAGGAACTAACGATAGAAATACACCCCCTATTCGATCATAATTATCACATAGCGCTCCTATGGTAACTTCAATCTCCAAGGTAGATCGAATGGCTTGACGCTCTGCTGCCGTAAGTTTCTTGGCATATAAATCATTTCTCAACTTCATTACATGTTCTGGCAAGGCTTCTTCGGTGGGTTGTGCATACCCGTCATAAAAGACGATCTTATCAAAGATTGTCAAGACATTAGTATTTTCTTGAGAATAAGAAAATTGACTTAAACTACAAGCCAATAACATGCTCCATATGGATTTTTTTACTTTCATCGTTCCGTGATTTAGTACCTATTTAAGTTATATCTCGATTATTTTTATTTTGTGTTTCAATTATATCTAAAAAAGTAACCTACGAAAAGATAATAATACCTAATTACCTATTTCTATATTTAAAAACAATACAATATACACTAGTTTATAGCTAAAAAACAATAAAAACACATATCATAAAGTTAATTTAAACTCATACTTACTTATTAATAAAATCTAAACTTATTAATTTTAGTTAAAATTATACTAAATCAAAATATAAAACAAACTATTTTTTCTTCTCTCCTCTATATCTAATTAGGGAAAGAAGAAAGAAGAGAGAGGAAAAGGGTGAATCTTCACTGCGTTTCGATTTCCTCTTTCCTCTCTCCTCTCTCCTCTTTATCTCATTAGGATTATATTTTATTTTGGTATTCGATGAATCTTCACTGCGTTTCGATTTCCTCTCTCCTCTCACCCCCTTTCCTCTTTCCATAAAAAAAAGATCTACTAAAAAGCAGATCTCTTTTACTATCTAACGTTGTATCTCATCCAAACATTGGGTTCTACATACGTTCCAATATTGCGTTCTATATTTATTTCGATGGGGTTCAAAGCAAAGTCGATAATATACTGTCCTGATGCTTGAAATGAATGATTGGTCCATTGCTCCCACTCTTGTACACTGCCTTCTACCAACATGGCTTTAGTGCAGACCTTAACTACTTCAGCTCCATTCTTACAATGTGTGCGAATCCACGGATCAAAAGGCCAGCCTTCTTTATTGGTCCACTGGATATACTGTTCCATGCTTTGCAAGGGGTATTGGTGTTTTTTATTAGGACGCAAGGGTAAGATAAAGGTATCTAATTGCTGCTCTTTGGCAATAGCCTTCATAAAACCAATCAACTGGTTGCTGATTCCCTGTCCTTGATATGCAGGATTGATACCCATTTGCAAAGCGCAGAGTACCGTAGGCTTTTTACCTGCCTGTTTATCGAGAAAGGCGCGTTCTAATGCCCAGTCCCATCCTTCCTCTGGAAGATCATTCAACTCGTCTTCCGTTAAACTCAGTGGTACACAATTTCCATTGCCAACAACTTCCTGTCCATCTATTAAAAAGAATTGATAGAGCGGAAAATCAACATACAGGTCTTCCCAATATCTAATATTTACTTTGTCCTGTAAGATAAATTCAGGCCAAACACTATAAGCATAAACTTTTTCTAATAATACATCGTACTGTGGTAAATACGTTTTAGACGTTCTTATGAAAGAAAAACGACTTGAATTCATACCTAAAAAAAATTTCGTTGATTCACAACCGGGTTAAACTAATGACCAAAGATACTCTTTATAAGTCCAACGCTTTGTTTTTTGGGCTTTTTTATCCTTTAATTTTTATCTTTTTACAACCTGTTTTTTAGTACTTGGCTACTTTTATGTGCATAAAAACACGTGGAAATAAAAATAATTCACTAACTTAGAAGGACTTATGCTTTGTCTTCTTGACTTTCAAACAGGAAGAATGGAACTCATGCAAAAATATTTGCCTTAATAGTATGCTTGCATATTATTTTTTTACTATATTTGAGTTTAACCAACTTGAAATGAAGGACAAAACAATTGACTATACTTTAAGAGCGACTTGGCAGGCTGTATCAAGAATGTACAATGAAGAAGCTTCGAAATATGATGCGACCATGTCTTTAGCTTTTGCTCTTTTGAGTATAGATAAGAATGGTACACCTTCTACTCTATTAGGTCCTAATATGGGCATGGAAGCGACGAGTTTAACTCGCACGTTGAAAAAGATGGAGGAAAAAGGATTAATTACACGAGAAAAAAATCCGCACGATGGTCGTGGGGTTATTATAAAGCTTACACCGTTAGGACTTGAGAAAAGGGAACTTTCCAAAGAAAAAGTCAAGCGTTTTAACGAAACTATACGCAAACACATAACGGAAGAACAAATCGAAAATTTTATTAAGGTTACTGAAACGATCAATCAACTCATTGCTGACAAAGCAATTTTTGATTCAAAAAAATAAGTTTAGTATACCACAACAAATATGTATTAACCACAGGAATTATAAACATATGAAAAGAAGAATTAAAAAAGTGGCTGTAATCGGTTCTGGAGTTATGGGATCGGCTATTGCATGTCATTTTGCCAATATTGGTGTTGAGGTATTGTTAATGGATATTGTTCCCAATGCTTTAACTCCGGAAGAAGAGAAAAAAGGGTTAACCTTAAATGATCGTGCAATTCGCAATAAAATTGCACAAACGCATTTGACCAACGCATTAAAATCAAAACCTGCTCCTATTTATACGCCTCGCTTTGCGGATCGTATTACAGTAGGAAATCTCGAAGATGATTTATCGAAGATCAAAGATGTAGATTGGATTATTGAGGTCGTTGTAGAGCGATTAGACATAAAGAAATCTGTCTTTGAAAATATCGAGAAATACAGAAAACCAGGCACTTTAATTACTTCAAATACATCTGGAATTCCGATGAAGTTACTCGTTGAAGGACGTTCAGAGGATTTCCAACAACATTTCTGCGGAACACACTTCTTTAACCCGCCACGATATCTCCCTTTATTTGAAATTATTCCAGGACCACACACTGCTCCTGCTATTATTTCTTTTTTCCAAGATTACGCGCGTTTATTCTTAGGTAAAACTCCCGTTTTATGTAAGGATACTCCAGGGTTTATCGGAAATAGAATTGGGGTATACTCTATGGCTATGGTGATGCAACTAACACAAGAAATTGGCCTGACTATAGAAGAAGCGGATACCTTAACGGGTTCTTTCTTAGGTCGTCCTAAAACTGGGACATTCAAATTGGGCGACTTAGTTGGATTAGACACTGCGATTAACGTAACAATGGGATTAAAACAAAACTGTCCTGCGGATGCGATGATCCAAGAAGTCAAAGACAATAAAGCACTAAATTTCTTATTGGAAAATAAGTTTTTAGGTGATAAAACTAAAAAAGGATTCTACTATAAAGAAGTAGACAAAGAAGGGAAAACAAATCGCTTTGCCCTAGATTTAAACACATTAACATACAGACCTCTTGAACGCGCTAAAATCGAAGCAATCGAAACAGCGAATCAAGCGGGCGGCACAAAAGCCAAATGGTCTGTGCTTTTAGCGGATACAGGAAAAGCAGGGCAATTAATTCGCAAGCACTTCGCTTCTCTATTTGCTTATGTTTCTCAACGTGTGCCTGAAATTACCGATACGCTTTTCTCAATTGACGATGCCATGCGTACGGGTTATGCGTGGAAATATGGACCTTTTGAAACGTGGGATGTTTTAGGCTTACAAAAAGGTATTGACTTAGTTGAAAAAGAAGGTTACCAAGTAGCACAATGGGTGAAAGACTTAGCTGCTACGGGTGCTACGAGTTTTTACAAACTTGAAAACGGCAAAAAATTGTTTTACAATCAAGAAAGTAAAACATTCGATGCTATTCCAGGACAAGATGCTTTTATCACGCTAAACAACATCCGCAACACCAACAAAGTATGGGGTAATAGCGAAGCTACCCTACTCGATTTAGGTGACGGTATTGTAAACTTGGAATTTCATTCGAAAATGAACACGATTGGCGGTGGTGTTTTGGCTGGATTAAACAAAGCAGTCGAAATTGCCGAAAGCGATTTCGAAGGATTAGTAGTAGGAAATCAAGGTTCTAACTTCTCAGTTGGAGCGAATTTAATGATGATCTTTATGATGGCAGCTGAACAAGATTGGGATGAACTTAACATCGCAATCAAAATGTTCCAAGATACCATGATGAAGATGCGCTACTCTTCAATTCCAGTTGTAGCTGCTCCGCATGGGATGACTTTTGGCGGTGGATGTGAATTGAGTTTACACGCCGATAAAGTTGTAGCTGCTGCAGAAACGTATATTGGATTGGTAGAGTTTGGTGTAGGATTAATCCCTGGTGGTGGTGGTTCTAAAGAAATGACTTTAAGAGCTTCGGATTTATATCGCAAAAACGATGTTGAACTCAACACCCTTCAGGAGCACTTCTTAACGATCGGAATGGCAAAAGTAGCTACTTCAGCAGAAGAGGCTTTTGACTATAATATCCTTCAAAGAGGAAAAGACAAAGTTGTTGTGAACAAAGACTTACAATTGGCACAAGCTAAACGAGAAGCTTTAATTATGGCACAAGCGGGTTATACGCAACCAGTTAAACGCAAAGACATCAAAGTATTAGGTCGTCAAGCATTGGGTATGTTCTACGTTGGAACAGATAGTATGATGGCTGGTAAGTATATTTCAGAACACGATCACAAAATTGCTAATAAATTGGCTTATGTGATGGCAGGTGGAGATTTGTCTGAAGCTACATTAGTATCAGAGCAATACTTACTCGACTTAGAACGAGAAGCCTTCTTATCCCTATGTGGAGAACGCAAAACCTTAGAGCGTATTCAACATATGCTAAAAACAGGTAAACCTTTGAGAAACTAATTAACTACTAATTACTGAAACATGAAAACTGCATATATAGTAAAAGGATATAGAACAGCTGTAGGTAAAGCTCCTCGCGGTGTTTTTCGATTTAAAAGACCCGATGAGCTAGCAGCAGAAACCATAGAATATTTAATGAATGCGCTTCCTGAATTTGACAAATCTCGCATTGATGATGTCATGGTAGGAAACGCAATGCCTGAGGCGGAACAAGGCTTAAATATGGGACGCTTAATCTCTTTGATGGGATTAAAAGTAGACGATGTTCCTGGAGTTACCGTAAATCGCTATTGTGCCTCTGGAATTGAAACCATCGGAATGGCGGTTGCTAAAATCCAGGCGGGAATGGCTGATTGCATCATCGCTGGTGGTGCAGAAAGTATGAGTTATATTCCCATGGGAGGATATAAACCAACGCCAGATTACGGGGTAGCCAAAGCAGGACACGAAGACTACTATTGGGGAATGGGACTCACAGCGGAAGCTGTTGCCAATGAATTTAACGTTTCTCGTGCAGATCAGGATGAATTTGCGTATCAATCGCATATGAAAGCCTTAAAAGCACAAGCAGAAGGGAAATTTGCAGATCAAATTGTACCAATCACTGTAGATGAAGTATTTGTGAATGAAAAGGGAAAAAGAGAAAGTAAATCCTATATCGTAACACAAGATGAAGGACCGCGTGTGGGAACTTCTGTTGAGGCTTTGTCTAAACTTAGACCTGTATTTGCTGCAGATGGATCTGTAACGGCTGGAAACTCTTCTCAAATGAGTGATGGTGCTGCTTTTGTTATGGTCATGTCTGAAGAAATGGTCAAAGAACTCAATATTGAACCGATTGCTCGTATGGTTAACTATGCCGCTGCTGGTGTTGAACCGAGAATTATGGGGATTGGACCGATTAAAGCAATTCCCAAAGCACTTAAACAAGCAGGATTGCAATTAAAAGACATTGATTTAATTGAACTAAATGAAGCTTTTGCTTCTCAATCTTTAGCCGTTATTCGAGAATTGGGTATTAACCCCGATATCGTCAATGTCAACGGTGGAGCTATCGCCCTAGGACATCCTCTTGGTTGTACTGGAGCTAAACTATCTGTCCAGTTATTTGATGAAATGAAACGTCGTGGTTCTAAGTATGGAATGGTAACCATGTGCGTAGGAACAGGTCAGGGAGCGGCTGGAATATACGAATTGCTATAATCAACAATTAACCATAAAAAAAAACAAATCATGAATACAGCTATAACAAGAGGAGGTCAATACTTAATAAAAGAAACACTTAGTGAAAATATCTTTACTCCTGAAGATTTTTCTGAAGAACAACGCATGATGCGTGATTCGGTAAAAGAATTCATTGACAAGGAAATTTGGCCGAATAAAAATCGCTTTGAAAACAAAGATTATGCATTCACGAAAGAATGCATGCAAAAAGCAGGTGAGCTAGGTCTTTTAGGTGTAGCAGTTCCTGAGGCTTATGGTGGATTAGAAATGGGATTCGTATCAACCATGTTGGTATGTGATTATATTTCTGGTGCAACAGGCTCCTTCTCTACTGCTTTTGGAGCACATACGGGAATTGGAACAATGCCAATCACCCTATATGGAAATGAAGAACAAAAGAAAAAATATGTTCCTAAATTAGCAAGCGGCGAATGGTTTGGTGCTTATTGCTTAACTGAACCCGATGCAGGTTCAGATGCCAATTCAGGAAAAACGAAGGCTGTTCTTGCTGAAGACGGAAAATCTTACAGCATTACAGGACAAAAAATGTGGATCTCCAATGCGGGATTCTGTAATGTATTTATTGTTTTTGCTCGTATTGAAGATGACAAAAACATCACCGGATTCATTGTAGAAAATGATCCTGCTAATGGTATTTCTCTAGGAGAAGAAGAACACAAACTGGGTATTAGAGCCTCTTCTACTCGTCAAGTATTCTTCAACAACACAAAAGTACCTGTTGAAAATATGCTTTCTGAACGTGGAAATGGATTTAAAATTGCCATGAATGCGTTGAATGTTGGACGTATTAAACTAGCTGCTGCATGTTTAGATTCGCAACGTCGATTAATTACAGAAGCAATAAAATATGCTAATGAACGCATTCAGTTTAAAGTGCCTATTTCTTCTTTTGGTGCTATCCGCACAAAAATTGCTGAAATGGTAACGAATGCTTATGTTGGTGAATCAGCCTCTTACCGTGCTGCGGGTAGTATTGAAAAGCGAATCAACCAACGCATCGCTGAAGGTAATACACACCAAGAGGCAGAATTAAAAGGCGTGGAAGAATTTGCTATTGAATGTTCTATCCTAAAAGTAGCCGTTTCTGAAGATGTACAAGCTTGTACGGATGAGGGAATCCAAATTTTTGGTGGAATGGGATTCTCAGAAGATACGCCAATGGAAAGTGCTTGGAGAGATGCTCGTATCTCTCGTATCTACGAAGGAACAAACGAAATTAACCGCATGCTTGCCGTTGGAATGCTCATCAAAAAAGCAATGAAAGGACATGTAGACTTGTTAACTCCTGCCATGCAAGTAGCTGATGAATTAATGAGTATTCCAAGCTTTGATACACCAGATTACACTGAACTGTTCACAGAAGAAAAAGAAATGATTGAAAAGCTTAAAAAAGCCTTTTTAATGGTAGCAGGAAGTGCCGTTCAAAAATTTGGTCCCGATTTGGAAAAACACCAAGCTTTAATGATGGCCGCTGCAGATATGATGATCGAAATCTATATGGCAGAAAGTGCAATCTTGCGAACTGAAAAATTAGCAAAAAGCAAAGGACAAGAACTTGTTCAAGAAGAAATTGCGATGGCTCAATTATACTTATATCACGCTGTTGATATCGTTGCACAGAAAGGAAAAGAAGGAATCGCTTCTTTCACAGAAGGTGATGAACAACGTATCATGCTTATGGGATTAAGAAGATTTACAAAGTATGTAAATCTACCGAATGTAAATGCTCTACGCGAATCTATTGCTAAAAAGGCAATAGAAGCTAACGAATATGTTTTCTAAAGAAAACGAACGATTGGTTTAGTTTGTTAAAAAAAAGACCGCTTCTTTCATTTTTTGAAAGAGCGGTCTTTTTGATTTATTGTACCCAACAAATAATTATGATATTTTAATACAATAATCAAATATTCTAATTGCCAAAAAACAACATATTTTGCATGTTTTTTATAAATAAATACTAAAATACACAATAAAACACCTTAATTGAAGTAATAAATATAACTTTAGCCTACAAAACAAGGAACAAATGTATAGTAGAGATTTAAATAGGCAAGGATTATTTACGAGCAAAGGAGAAAAAAAAGAATTCATCATTACAAAGCTGCACCACAGCTTAATGCGCATGGGTAGTTATACAACGAAAATGCACAAGAATGACTTTTTTCAGATCATTTATATTACAGGAGGAACGGGAATTCAATACATCGATCTACAAGCCTATGAGGTCAAGCAAGGAGATGTTATTTTTTTAAATACATGGCAACAACACAGCTGGAGCTACAACTCTACCACACAGGGGTATATCTTGAGTTTTTCTCCTAGCTTTATCACGCAGTTTGTTTCGGATCATTTATTTGTACACAACTTACCTTATTTTAAGCGATTTACCTCGCATCATTTGTTGGAACTGAAATACGAACTCAGCGAATGGATACAAGACACTATGGATCGCATGCACAAAGAATACGAAACTGAAAACGGTGAATACTTAAATTTAGTTCGCGCTTACTTGTTGGAGATTTTATTGCTTTGCGAGAAAGAAATTGACAAAGCTGAGTCTAGTAATAGCAATCATGCGAAATCTAATGAACTCGTTAAAGCGTTTGAAGCTCTTATTGACAAGCACTTTTATGAGTATCGATTTCCAAAAGAATACGCTAAAGTGCTACTTGTAACACCAAATTACCTCAATGCATTATGTCAAAAAATAAAAAACAAATCCGCTGGAGACATGATACGAGATCGAATTCTCATCGAGTGTAAACGCCTTCTCATTCATACGAATTTATCTGCCAGTGAAATTGCCTATCAATTAAACTTCAAAGACAATTCCTATTTTTCTAGATTCTTTAAAAAGCATATCGGCATTGCTCCGGATGAGTTTAGAAGAAAATAGTTCGTTGTGTGGTTTGGCGGTTTGTTGTTTATCGTAGAAACTCACCGCCTCAACGATAAACTCAACGCCTCACCGCCTCAACATCTCAACATCTCAACATCTCAACACCTCACCAAACAACGAACACCAGCCCCTTACAACTCCCAACTTCCAGTAGCATCATACCAAAGTTTTCCTTCTTTGACTTCAAGAGGAGATTTAAAGTTATTGGTATACAAAGCACCGGTACCCAGACCTTGAGGCATTGGATTATCAAGTGTAAATGTCCACTGTGCAATAGCGTTTAAACCGATATTACTCTCCAAAGCAGACGTAATCCACCAATCGATTTTTAGTTGCTCTGCAATTTCGATCCACTCTAAGCTCCCTTTAAATCCACCAACTAAACTCGGCTTCAAGATAATATACTGCGGGCGAATTGCCTCAAGAAGAGCTACTTTATCAGCATAAGACGTAACACCAATCAACTCTTCATCTAGCGCAATGGGCAAAGCTGTCGACTGACATAGTGCGGCCATTTGCGGCACTTGATGCTGTTTTATGGGTTGTTCGATACTGTGAAGCGATAATTGGGCCAACTGTTGGAGCTTAGTTGGAGCATCTTCTACCGTAAAACCTCCATTAGCGTCAACTCGTAATTCAATTTGTTGTGCTGTGAAATGTTTTCGGATATACTGCAATAAGCTCAGTTCAGCTTCAAAATCAATCGCGCCAATTTTCAACTTTACACACGTAAATCCTTGCGTTATTTTTTCATCTATCTGCTCCTTCATAAAGGCTTCTTCCCCCATCCAAATTAATCCATTAATGGAAATTGCTTCTTTTCCCTCTACAAAAGCAGACGGAAAGAGAATAAAGGGATTTACACTTTCGAAGGATAAAAAAGCCTGTTCTACACCAAACTGAATAGAGGGCCAATCGCGTAAAGCTTCCCATAGCGATTCTTTGCCCAAGTGAATGTGCTCCACGACCCATTGTAGTTTAGCTTCATAATCAGGACGGTCATCAAAACTAAGAGAGCGCAGTATACCGCACTCTCCTATTCCAAATTTATCGTTTTCTTCAATTTTAAGCAACCAAGTTTCTTTTTCTGTCATAACACCCCTTGATGTGCCAGAAGGTCGCTTAAAACGCAAAATATGCTTGCTATACGTTGCTTTCATCTTATTTATAAAGTTAAGCTTTCACCAATACGCAAAAGCATCAAGTCTTTTCCTTTTTCAAAGAATTTGCGTTTCGCCTCTTCGTGATCAATTTCGATATAGCCAAAAGTATCAAAATGATAACCAAGTACTTTATCACATTTTACAAAATCAGAAGCGACAACAGCTTCTTCTACCCCCATTGTAAAATTGCTTCCGATAGGCAAAATAGCCAAATCCAAATCTGTAAACAGGGGGATTAACTTCATGTCCATCGTCAGAGACGTATCTCCAGCGATATAAATATTTTTGTTTTTACTTTCAATCACAAATCCTCCAGGTTGTCCTCCATAGCTTCCATCAGGAAACGAACTAGAGTGAATGGCTGGTGTATATTTTACCTTTCCAAAATCGAATTGCCAGCTTCCGCCGTGATTCATTGGATGCGCATTAAATCCTTTCGCTTCGTAGTGCCCTGCTATTTCAGCATTAGAAACAATAACAGCTTCTGGATTATTTTTGGCGATCAGTTCAACATCGGCAATGTGATCTCCGTGTGCATGTGTCAAGAGAATATAATCTGCTTTTATTTCATTGACGTTGATTTCTTTTGCTGCAGGAAGTGGATTTCCTGTAATAAACGGATCTACAATTACGTGAATATCTTCAATCTGGATGCCTAAACAAGCATGACCGTAATACGTTATTTTCATAATTTTTATTTTATAAGATTAAAGCTAAGGAAAAAAGTACAGAAACAAAAAAAGTGCTTAGTGCAACAACTTTCATTTGACTATCTAATTCTCTTGGTTCTGTATTATTTTGAACAAAAAATAAATGCTTGATCAATGGAATATAGGCAAGGATAAACGCGTAATTCCACCAAGCTTTTTCGCTGTGCAACGCATATACGATAAATGCGGCTAAAGCAAAGAGAATAATGAAATAGTGATAGCGTTTGGCCTTTTGACGCCCTAGCTTAACAGCCAGAGTATTTTTGCCAACTACTTTATCTGCATCTAGATCGCGCATGTTATTAATATTCAAAACGGCAATACTCAAATTTCCAACAGCAACTGCAGGCAAAATAACCCAAAGATCGATTGATTGTCCGTAGAGATAAAAGCAACCGATTACGCTAACTAGTCCAAAAAAGATAAAGACAAACAAATCACCTAATCCACGATATCCATAAGCCGATTGTCCTACGGTGTATTTAATTGCGGCAGCCACACAACTAATGCCCAAAACAAAGAAAAACAAAGAAGTAAAAAAATGAGCGCTACCAAAGGCAAGGTAAATTAATATCAAGGCAGAAACTAAAGATAGTCCAGCGGTAAAAATTATTCCCTTTTTCAATTCTTCTTTCTTCAACAAACCACTTTGCAATGCACGTTGTGGACCTAGTCTATTTTCATTGTCAGTTCCCTTCACTCCGTCTCCATAATCGTTGGCAAAATTCGACAAGATCTGAAACAGTAAAGTAGTCAAAATAGCGAAGAAAAAAATGAGGTAAAAATTAGGATGATGAGCATAGAAAGGAAAAGCACAAGCAGTTCCGACAATGATTCCTGAGATCGATAAAGGTAAGGTGCGCAATCTTGCAGCAGAAACCCAAGTTTTGGTTTTTGACATATGAAGTAAACTTTCAAAAAAACAAATAGTACACTCTGACTATTTCAGCAAAATTAAGGATAAAAATTTTGTAAACACACAGCTAGATTTTATTTGTCTAGTTGAGGTATATAGTCGTGTAGTTAAGCATTCATATCGGCGCCTTCCTTAGCTGTTAATATCACTTAAAGTATTACTTAAGATAAAAGTACCTAACAGTTTTCATCACCACTTAAAAGTACGTATTTTGCCTTGCTTATTTTTAAACTACATCTAGTTAAAGTAAAACAATTCAACCTAAACTTATAGATAAAGTAAAGATTTGCAATATTTTAGAAATCAACTATTTAATATTTTCAAAAACAACACATAACTTAAAGTTATATATTGTTTTTGGTGTTTAACGGATATAAATCGATACAAAAAAACCTCAGTTACGAATTTAAGCACAATAAAGTTACGTTTTAAAATTAGGCTATTTTATTACTCAATTAAATATTTGCTTTTCGAAAAAAGTCTTTATTTTTTTAAAAAAAATGTACTTTTATTTCTTTAAAATACACCCTACTAAAAGCTCAAATTCAGTTGTATTTTCTTCCAATTAAAGGGACTTCGTTGGTATTTTTAATTTCTTATACTCTTCCCCTCACGCTTAAAACACACACGCTAAAAGAGATAAAAACTGCTATTTTGATTACTCATTTCTCCTCGAAAAAATCAGAAGCAAGAGCAAAAAAAACATAGTAATTCTGATAGTTTGCTTTCCATTTACTCTAAAACAAATGAATATTAAATTCATTAATTGGGGTAAAAACACACCTTATTTACGCGGTGTATCTCTGCTCATTTTACGCTGTAATTACAAGAAATAAAGCTCAACAAAGAGCTAAAAAACAACGTCAAAAAGATTGGATTATATCAACAAAAAAGGCGAAAATGATGATCATTTTCGCCTTTTTAAATTCTTGTTATTTTCTAGTTTTTACTGTTTTTTCAAACGGTAAAGCTCTGCCATATTACCTGTGATTTCATTTCCATCTTGGTCTAAAAGCAAGATACTTCCTTCCTCAACAGCAGCGATTTTTTTACTTCCATCTTTTGAAGTAAGTGTAATTTTGCTTCCTGTAGCATCCCATTCAAACGTTCCTTCAGACTCAAAATGACCATCTTTTTTCTCTTGATAATGGTCTACGATTTTGAACGTACCGTCTTGTTTCAGTTCGATTGTTTCGTCAATTCCAGGACAATCTGCACAAGGAATTGTACCTTTATAGGTACCCGCCCAGTCTAAAGATGTTTTTGAATTATCCGCAATTGTTTCTGTTGGAACTACTTCTTCTACTGCAGTTTCTGTCGATTCTTTTACTTCTTTTTTACAACTTGCTAATGTTAAAACACCTAAAGCTGCGATAAAATAGATTCTTTTCATAGGTAAATTTTTTTATTATTCTCCCTCAAAATTACAACATATTTTCTACACTTCTACATTTTTTAAAACAAAAAGGATACAAATATTTTTATTTTACACAAAGTATTACTAATTATTTATTTTTTTATACTTTAAATAAACCTCTTTATCTTTGGATTGTAAGAGTAAAGTATCATTTTCTATCTTGTATTCTTTTGCCTCACCCAATACTTGCATATAAACTAAAGGCTTAACTCCTGAACAGTACTTTAAAGTTGACGCCAACCCTTTGTCTAATAAGAGTGAAGTATCTGTAATACTTTTTATAGGACCTCGATACACATTACAACCATTATTTCCGAAAATAATCATAGCCTCTGTATCAATGACCAAAAAAGGTGTTTTTAACGGAAAAAGGTCTTCTAGTTTTTCATCCGTCATTTGGCGAAATTTAATCTCTACTAACTCCCATTCTCCAGCTATTTCGCTTGCATTTGTTTGTATTGTTTTTGTGACTTGATCTGTTTCTTTTTCAACGGCCTGACTCTTACATCCTAAAGTAAGTAAGGTCGTAGCAAGCAACAGTATTGAACATCCTTTTTTCATTTGTTTTATTCTATTAGTTTTAAATCTTCATCATATAACCCTATTAACACGCTATTTCCGTGCTGATCTACTCTTAAACCGCCGTATTTAGCTTTGTCATATAAAGTGTCTTTCTTTTCTTGGAAGAAATAACTTTCTGCTCCTACAGCAAGTGAAAATCCATCCCAATTAAAGTATTTTATGGGTAATAGCGAATCTTCTTTTACCGTTGGAAACTCCTGACTAATACCTTGAAAGCTCCCTACCTGTTGTTGGTTCACCCCTAGTATTATATATCCTCTTTTGTGTAGGTTTTCTCTATCAATTTGCGTTGCACGCAATTGCTCGTTTATGGCGTAATTCAATTGCATATAATCTCCTTGTATTAAAGATCTGGGATCTACAGGAGCTAGAGGTAATAAAACTAACTTTCCTTCTTTGATCGTGTCTTCTTTTCCTCTCACTGCACATAAGAAAAATATACCAAACAAAACGAGCGTGATGACAATAACTATATTTCTCTTATTTTTCACGATTCCAACGATTATAAATTAAAAATCCTCCTAAAAAAACCACTCCACATCCCATTAAAATAAGGGACTTTACTAGCAAACTTACCTGTAAGTAATAGTAGTAACAGATTACAGAGATTAAGAGCATAAGAATGGCCATTATTATTCCTTTTTGAAAGCGATAATGGAAGGACCAAACTAAAAAGAACAAGCTGATAGTCAACGGTACTCCAAATCCATTCATAACAGAAGAAAGTAACAAAATTACTGCAGCACTTAATATAATAACGATATTTCTTTGTTTAGATGATAGCTTTTCAAGTCCTTGTTTCAGGGTAAAATACGTCAGACCAAGGAGAATTATTCTGACAAAGACATAGTAAATTTGATGTCCAAGCTCATTATAAGTTGCATATCGGTTGTGATTTAGCCAACTTGACGGTTCTATAAAGGCTAAATTATCTAACATAATATCTATAAAAATCACTGCAACACCTGCATGTAACAACGCGTTGTACTTTTGATTTCCAAACGCACTTCCTGTCCTCAGTTGTACTTCTTTTGTAAAGAGCAGATATACGCCAATGAAAACCACCCAAAACAATGCCATACCAACATAGCCTAAATGGAGTGTTCCCAATAAAAAAACAAGACCATAATACAAGCTAATTAAAGAGAGGAACTGTATGATTTTACTTTTAAACACAACAAATCCAATGGCGCTAAGTACAACCACACCTAATAAATTGCCCTTTTCACTCCAATCTAAGTCGATACAAGCCGCAATCAGGCAGGCAAAAGCACTGATATAAGTTGCGACAAAAACACCGTCTCTCAAGGCTGGTTCTGTTTTTTTGTTCCCTAAGAAACTCAGTGCATATAGTAGCACACCAAAAAAGGAAAAACTTAGATAACCCAAAGAATCACCTATCGCAAGAAACAAAAAGCCAAAGAAAAACCCCATAGCTAATAAACTCCCCGATAACGCTACTACTTTTAAGAAAATATATTTAATCGAATTTTCTTCTTGTATGCGCTGTGTTACTTGTTCGTCTACGACCACACCTTGATCCTCTACTTGGCGAACCAACTCACTCCATGAACTACTCTTCATACTTCCACTGTTTTGATTTGTTAGACACGAACTTAATAATGAAAAAGATAGCCCCTATTGCATAAAGCATATAAATTAATAATCCTTCCGCTGAGTCTTTAAATAATTTCATCCAAAGCATTAACCCACAGCTAACTACTGCAATTAAAGCATAGGAAAACAAATAAATTTGTTTCTGCATCCACCCTACTGCAAAACCGCCACCAATAATTAATAAAGCAAGTAACAGCATCCAAAGCGCACCTTGTAATTCTTTGGGTTGATAATTTGCGTCATTCGTAAACAACCAAATACCGAATCCTATGGTTGCTAGTAAATAAACCACAACAAGTTGTAATTGCGTATACAAATTTCCAATCACAAATGTTCGGTGAATCCCTTTTATCTTCGGCAATACTAAAAGAATAAAATTAGCCAACACTAAACAAAGGATTCCCACAAAAACAGAGTCAACTTGCAAGCGTTGTACCATTGCTAAAATAAGCGTTGTATTCGCTAGAATACTGAAAAACAACCATTGATAAGTCGATTGACTAACGATCGTCAAGGGCGTTACAACCAACAACCAAGTTAGAAACAAGTCATAGGCATTGGCACCTGTTTGATAGGTCTGTCCAAAGACAGCGAGCAACACACCAACAAGTACAGAAGTAGCAATGAGACATATTTTGTTTATAGATTCTTTTACTCGAGTTGTTATCGAAAAATAGGCACTACAGACAATCGCACTTCCTACAAGAATAAACTTGACATTTGCAGGCATATGATCCCAATTAAATGCAAAGAAAAAGAGTACTCCACTTACAAAAAAACCTATACCGCAGGCTAATAAAGTATAGTATCCAAAATCTTTCCATTGGTTTGAAGAAGCTACACCGTGCTGCTCATAGAGTACGTTAAAGTCCTCCTCACTTATAGTGGAGTGTTCTTTCAATAAAAACAACTCCTGCTTGTTTATTTTCTTTTCTTTCATAACACTTGTATAACAACCAAAAAAGAGCAATGTTGCTCTTTTTTGTTATAATTCTAAGATTTGAGCTGCGTGATCTTTGGTTTTCACTTTGTCAATCACATTGCTGATCACTCCTTTTTCGTCAATAACGAATGTCATACGGTGAATCCCATCATAGGTTCTTCCCATGAATTTTTTAGGTCCCCATACTCCAAAAGCATTTAAAACTTCTTTGCTTTCATCTGCTAATAACGGAAATGGCAAGTTGTTTTTGTCGATAAATTTTTGCTGTCTTGCTCCTGAATCCGCACTTACGCCTAGCAATTCAAAGCCTTTTTCCTTTAGCACTTGGTAATTATCTCTTAAGTTACACACTTCTGCCGTACACCCTGGTGTACTTGCTTTTGGATAAAAAAAGACCACTAATTTCTTGCCTTTATAATCGCTCAACTGATGTTTTACTCCCTCTTGATCTAAGCCAACAAAATTTGGCGCTTGATCACCAACTTTTAAATGTGTCATTCTAGTATACTTTTTGTGAATAGTAAAATTACTTTTTTTTTACTTAGCTCCACCATTTTAACCTCACTCTCTGTATTTAAATCACAAAACTAGCTCTTTTTGAAAGCACTAATCGCGGTAATTACTACCAAAACCCCCTTTACCACGTAACTATCAATCACTTACAAAAATCAAAAAACAAAGCTTAAATTCATTCTAAATAATACTATATTTGCGAATCAACCTTTTTTATTTTTAATTGATCTAAATAATAATTATTTGATTGTATTAAAAAAATAACCTTTTAATTTATGAATCGAATTTATATTTTGTTTGTTTCGCTTTGCAGTTCATTTACTATCGCGCAATCAACAGGCTATACAGAAGTACAACTTGACAGCTTATTTCAAGTTGAAAATACAGATCTCGGTGAAGTTCTGATACGTGTTAATCAACCTATTTTTCAGCAAAAGGCGGATAAAATGGTTTTTAACGTTGAAAACAGTACCCTATCTGATGGTAGTACCGTTTTGGAAGTACTCGGACGAGCTCCTGGTATACTTGTTTCTCAAGATGGGGAGCTCTCTTTAAGAGGAAAAAACGGTGTTAGTGTTATGATTAATGGAAAATTAAGTATGCTATCCTCTAAAGAACTTGCTAATTTACTTCGTTCTACCAATTCCTCCTTGGTTAAAAACATCGAAATCATAGCTAACCCTTCTGCGAAGTATGATGCAACAGGTAATGCGGGGATTATCAATATTGTATTGAAAAAAAATGTAGTAGAGGGTTTGAATGGAACTGCTTATTCAAGTGGTGGAAGGGGCAGAAAGAACCGCATGAACACAGGTTTTTCATTCAATTACAATCCTAATGCTTGGCGTGTCTTTGGCGATTATAGCTATACCTTTCGAGGAGAAGAAGAACGCAAAACTTTTGAACAGGACTTCTTTGATCCTAAAAGTCCTAGCACATACCCTATCCGTCATAGCGATCAAACTTACAAAACGAGTGAACCTTTGACCTCGAATAATTTCAAATTGGGTACTGATTATCAATTGTCAACAAAAACTACTCTTGGATTTCTCATAGATGCAAAAATTGGCCGTTATGAAAATAAATCCAAAGGAGATAACCAGATCTACGCCCCTATTGAAACCTTATACTCTTCTATTGTCACAGATAATTACAATCAAGAGCATTGGTATGATTATACGTATAGCTTTCATGGAACACATCAATTTTCACCAGAGGGTACTCGTCTTGATGTAGAGATAGATTGGGAGCAATCTAAGTTCCGATCCATCCAAACACAAGAGCAACACCCTCTTTTATTCTCTCAGGAAGAACACAACGATCGAAGAGGTAAAATTCCTTCTAAATTTCGCGTATTCAATGGAAAGTTAGATCTTACCATTCCGCTTTTAAACAACCAAACGTTAGAAACAGGGTGGAAATCAACAGTTAAATCCAATGACAACCCCTCCATATATGAGCTAAAAGAAGACAATCAATGGATTATTGATCCTGTAACAACGAATCACTATGCCTATAAAGAACAAATTCACGCAGCCTACATTAACTATAAATTAGCCTTGGATCATTGGCAAATTCAAGTTGGTTTGCGCAATGAATATACGGATCGTAATATTCACCAAAAAACATCGAATGAGGAGCATCAAACGGATTACAACAAACTATTTCCCAGTGCTTCTATCAAGTATGAAACAGATCATGCACATAGTTTTTATGCTTCTTACAGTAAGCGCATCAATAGACCGAGTCATTTCGATTTAAATCCCTTTCGATTTTACAGTGATCCCTTTAATTATTGGGAAGGCAATGTTCACCTGAAACCGGAGATTACCCACGCTACTGAATTAGGTTATATTTGGAGTAAATACCTCATTGGAACACTTTATTTTAGCCAGACAAAAGATGTGATGACACAAGTTTATCGCTATGAAGAGAACCAAACAATATTGGTTAAAACACAAGAAAACCTCAGTAAGTCGTACCACTATGGAGCGACGTTAACTGCAACGATCAATCCAACTGATTTTTGGACTTTGAGTAGTATGTTCAACGTGTTTAACAATCAGTACAAAGGAGAATATCAAGAGACTACTATTGATAGTAAACAATTGGCTTTCACAGTAAATGCACAAAATAGTTTTTCTCTTTTAAAGGGAATCAAAGCAGAAATTAATGGTCAATATTTCTCTAAATCTACTATTGGATTATACAAAAGGGAAGCTTATTTCGATTTATCACTTGGTGCTTCCAAGGCTGTTTTTAATGAGAAAGGCAATATCAAACTAGGGATAACAGATGTCTTGAAGACGAATAATTTTATTTTAACAGGTACTAATTTTGGTTCTTATGTAAGACAAAAGTACGATTTGGACAGCAGAGTAATGACTTTGTCTTTCAATTACAACTGGTAGATCGCCTGTGCGCGTGACTTGTTTCACTTTCCATATCAAGTAACAAATGAAAAAGCCAACTCATAGAGTTGGCTTTTTTTTACCATAAAATCTAGACGTGGCTACTTGTCAAATTTGATTTTTAAATGTATGTTGTTGTATTATCTTTGAGATTCCTTAGGAAAAACTTCTATCTAGAAGGTGTCTTTTTCGAAGTGGGGACCTCGTGTCTAATTACAGGCCGCAAAATAGCTCAAATAATTTGAAAGAAAAAACTTTAAATAATTATTACTAAAATATTGAAACAAAGGCCTTATGTCTATAATTTATCTGACACTTTAACAAATTATCTTTTTAAATTAACCTAAACAAGAACATTATAAACGATAAACTAATGCTTGTTTAGTAGAAAATCTTCTAGTAAAAAATTAAAAATAGTATATTCGGATTTATATCGATTCATAAACTGTTCCCAAACGACAGGTTGCATCTCAATTGTAGTTTTGTTACTATCAGTATAGCTATAAGTTCCACCTGTATTTTTTTTCAATTTAGCCCATTGTTTACCACTAGAGTATTCTAAATCACCTGATAAGTTCTTTTGAATGCTAGAGGAAATCTTTTTATTCGTAGTTTCTATTTTTCGGTTACCAAAAATGTCTTCTTTAGACTTTATCGTTTTTCCTTGGTTATCTGTTATCGTTAAGGTACCGAGAATATCTATTTTATAACTTGCTTCATATCCACCAATATGTCGATAATCCAAAACCAAATCTTGAAAGAACAACGATTTTACATCGTAGTCGTTATACTTATCACCTATTTTCTTTGCTAAATAAGAGTTGCTGAATTCTATTTTATTATTATTAGAATCTGTAAAGATAAAGGCATCAAAAATGTCTTTTTCTAATTTTGCTTTATACTGTCCTTCTTTGAAAATCAGATCATCAAAGATGTCTTTTTCAATACGTTGACCATATCCAACAAAGGAGCAAAGAATAAGTGCAAGTAACGCGCCTATATACTTTGGATTTTTCTTTTTCTTTTTCATTTTTCTTTTTTTTATTGCGTTTGTTTTTTTGCTTTTTCCCAATATACGTCCATTTCCTCTAAATTCATATGAGACAATCCTTTACTTTCAGCTTGGACGAGTTTTTCCATAGTTTGAAAACGCGTCATAAACTTGTGATTGGTTTGACTTAAAGCATGTTCAGGATCAATTCCGACAAAGCGTGCATAATTAACGAGTGAAAAAAGAATATCGCCAAATTCTTTTTCCATTAATTCTTTATTACCCGCCATTTCCTCTGCTTTAAATTCTTGAATTTCTTCTTCTACTTTGGCCCAAACATCGGTTTTATTACTCCAATCAAAACCTATACCACTTGCCTTTTCTTGCATGCGTAATGCTTTAATAATGGCTGGTAAACTAGTTGGAACGCCTTCTAAAACAGATTCTCTACCTGCTTTTAGCTTGAGTTGTTCCCAATTTTGGAGCACTTCTTGTTCATTTGCTACTTGAGTATCTCCGTAAATATGAGGGTGTCTGTAAATCAATTTGTCGCAAATACCATCTGCAATGGTCTTAACATCAAACAAGCCTTGCTCACTCCCTATTTTTGCGTAGAAAACAATATGCATCAACAAATCGCCAAGTTCTCCTTGCATTTCTTTAGTGTCACCGATTGAAATACTATCTGCCAACTCATAGACCTCTTCAATAGTCAGCGAACGCAAAGTTGCAAAAGTTTGTTTTTTATCCCAAGGACATTGCACTCTCAACTCATCCATGATGGTTAGCAATCGTCCAACAGCGTCTAATTTTTCTTGTTGTGTATGCATGATACTTGTATTAATCTTGTAAAAATAAAAAAGCTCGTTATACAACGAGCTTTTTATCTATTCTTTTTTCTTATTTGTTTTCTTCAACTGCTTCTTGGAAAGCTTCTTGAATTAATCCTCTTTTTTGTACGATATTATACCAGTTGATTACTTTTTTAATATCAGAGTTATAAACGCGCTCTGAATCGTAGTTAGGCAATACTTCTTGGAAATAAGCAACTAACTCTGGATCAGAAACTTTGTGAGAGATAGCCTCTCCATTGTTTTCTTTCGCTGCAATACTTTTAAATACGTCAAAAAGTTTGATTTCTCCTTCGTGCGTGTATATTGAGATTTCAGATAATAAACTAACGTTGTTTTTTAATCCTACTGTGCTTCTTTTCCCGTCAACTAATGATTCTGCAATAAATCCTGTGCGTGTTTGAACAATTAACTCAAATAATCCTGGCTTACCAGAAATAGCTAATACTTTTTCTAAACTCATTTTCTAAAATTTTTCTTTTGTAACAAATATCTTAATTACTTCTTAATTTCCAATTTTTTATCTACCTTTTTTAGTAGCAAATTTCATTTTATAGTCTGTAAACACTTTCCCTTCCATAATATTCTTTAATCGCTTGGCAATTAATTTTTTCTTTAGGCTAGATAATTTGTCTGTAAACAGAATTCCTTCAATGTGATCATACTCGTGTTGAATTACACGTGCCGCTAATCCGTTGATTGTTTCGGTATAGCTAACAAAGTTTTCATCGCAATATTCAATGGTGATTTGCTCCTTGCGAATCACTGGTTCGTGTACATCTGGAATACTTAAACACCCTTCATTAAACGACCACTCTTTCCCTTCTTCTTTAATAATCTTGGCGTTGATGAACGTTCTTTTGTAGCTTGTTAAAAACTCTTTTTCTTCTGGCGTGTTGTCTTCAATCTCTGCAAATGGCGCACAATCAACTACAAATAGACGAATCGGCAATCCCACTTGAGGAGCTGCTAAACCTACTCCACTAGCTGAATACATCGTATCGTACATATTAGCAATTAATTCATCTAAATTTGGGTAATCTTTTGTTATGTTTTCTCCTACTTTACGCAAGACAGGATCTCCATAACCAACAATTGATAGTATCATAGTTGTTCCTTTGTATCTTTATTGATTTAAACGATTGCAAAATTAGTCAAATTTATAGTATTCTTGCAGACTACAAAACTTTTTTCGATTTAACTTTTTGCCTTTATCCCTTGCTTTTGTAGTTTTAGAAAGAGAATGCGCAGGAAAAAATGAAAGGTAAACTCAAGTAATCAACTGATTCATAAAATATTAAATAATCGTTATGCACAAAAAAAGCTTTCTGTTGAAGAAAGCTCTTGTCTTGTATTTCTTTTATTCTTCTTTGTCTTTCAAGAAATCAACAAGTTGACTAACCGCTCTTCCTCTATGACTCACTGCATTTTTTTGCTGTATACTCAATTCTGCAAAGGATTGATTCATCCCTTCTGCTTGAAACAACGGATCGTAACCAAATCCTCCTTCTCCTTGTGGTTCGGTAAGAATTTCTCCTTTAATAATCCCAGTAAACAAGTGTTGCTCTCCATTGTAATGTAAGGCAATTACCGTTTTAAAATTAGCCTTTCTATCGGTTTTATCTGCTAATTCGCTTAATAATTTCGCATTGTTTGCCTGATCGTTTTTATCTTCTCCAGCGTATCTTGCAGAATATACACCTGGTGCCCCGTGCAACGCATCAACTTCTAATCCTGAATCATCTGCAAAACAATTAAATCCATAGTGTCTTTTGATGTAATCTGCTTTTAATAGCGCATTTCCTTCAATGGTATCTGCAGTTTCTGGTATGTCTACCATGCATCCAATATCTTCTAAACTCAATATTTCTATTGATGCTGGTACTTGGTTTTTGATTTCTTGAATCTTATTCTTATTGTTTGAAGCAAATATGAGTTTCATCGTGTTTGTTTTTTATCCGCTCAAAAGTACAAAATAGTTAGGAGAGACGAAAAACGAAATAAGAGATGGAAGATTGAATAAAAAAAAGAACAAACTCATTATAAGTTTGTTCTTCTATTTCTCTCTACTAATTACTATATTTTCTTTTCACTTTCTAGCTCATTCAAAACTACAGATTCAGGCTTAACGTGTACTATTTTATCATCTTTAATAATGACAATTTCACTATTTTTTTCTTTCTTAAACGCGATCATTTTTTTATATGCCTGTTCAAGTCCAGATAAAATCTTTGCTTTTTTTATATCTCTTGCCTTTGTTTTCATACATATTGTTTTAAATCATTAAATCTTTGTTTTTCAAAAACCTTAAGCTGTTTTCCAAACACTTTCTCTGCAACTAAAATAGGAACACCTTGAGAATTGTCAAAAATAAAAGCCTCATCTACAATGTCTAAATAGATTTCAAACAAATTTTTTATTCCATTTAAATATCTTCTCTCAATAACATTTTCGGCTATATTGTGCCCTCCTTCTAGAACTCTTGTTCTAACCCTTTCTTTCGCTAATTCCACATTGCTTAACCAAAAAAACAATAAGGTTGAATGATACCCCATTTCCTTTGCATTGAGTATCTTGTTTTTATAAATTTTTGTAGCCAAAGTTGTTTCAAAGGCAAAGTTTTTTTGACTTTTGAATAAATCATTTATTCTATTCAACATAATTCGACCTGCCTCAACAGCGACTTTATCTGGTTGAAAAGGCGACAACCCTTTGGCAATTTCATCTGCATTTACAAATTCCTTACAATCTAAAATTTCAGGTAACAAAGAAAAAGAAGCAGTAGTCTTTCCTGCTCCATTACAACCGGCGATTATGTATAAATTCTTGTTACTCATCTAACAAATATACAATATATTTTAAGCTTTATTTAAAATTTATAATCGCTGTTTCATGGCTAACAGCGCTCCATATCCAAAAATGAATGCATAAAAAAAGAACAAACTCATTATAAGTTTGTTCTTCTCATTCACCTTATCAATTACTAACCTAGTAAAAGAAAATAAACGTTCTATACGGTAAGAATATCTAATAAAATTTTAACTCAACCATTTTATATCAAAAAAAGATATTCTACTAAAAATAGGCGTTCACTTTTTTTCTTCCACAAGTTTTAACCTAGTACAATAGTACTTCTATTTTGAGTATTGCTTCGAAAAAAAGTACCGAAACGGAAAAATACAAACACTCAAACGTGGATATAGGGAACTCAGTTGTTCGTTGTTCATTGTTTGGTGAGATGGTGAGGCGATGAGTTGGTGTTTGGTGTGTGTTGTTTGTCGTTGAAAGGAAATAGTACCTATTTTAGAAAAATCTACTGATATCTCATAAGTTATTTTTTGTTGAGAGGTTGAGATGTTGAGAGGTTGAGATGGTGAGAGGTTGAGATGGTGAGAGGTTGAGATGGTGAGATGATGAAATTTTCGTTTAAAGACAGTCTTGGCTTTTTTAGTAAAATCTACCGATACCTCATAACCGATACCTCATAACCGATACCTCATAACCGATAATTGATCCCCATAAAAAAAGGAGCGAAAATTCGCTCCTTCTTTTACTCTTATTTTTTGTATTCTTTTACTACTTGGTTAATTCTTCCAAAGATGCTGTTTCCTTCTTTATCCATCATCTCAATTTCGATGCGATCTCCGAATTGCATGAATGGTGTTGATGGTTTGCCATCTTTAATTGTTTCTAGGCATCTTACTTCTGCTAAACAGCTTGATCCTGTTGGGCTACCTTGGTTAGCAACGGTTCCTGATCCGATTACTGTTCCAGCCATTAATGAACGCGTTTTAGCTGCATGTGCTACTAATTGTCCGAAGTTAAATGTCATATCTACTCCTGCATTTGGCGATCCTACTAAAGTACCATTTAACGTTGAGTGTAGTGGTAAATGTAGTTTTCCTTCTTTCCAATCTTCTCCTAACTCATCTAGGGTTACCATAACTGGTGCAAAGGTAGTCCATGGTTTTGATTGATAAAATCCAAACTGTTTACCCAATTCTGCTGGAATTAAGTTTCTCAGTGAAACGTCATTTAAAATGGTTACCAATTTAATGTGTTTCAATGCAGTTTGTGCGTCTACTCCTGGAGGTACGTCGTCTGTAATAACAGCTACTTCTGATTCGAAGTCAATTCCCCACTCTTCTTTTTCTATTAAGATATCATCTGTCGCCCCAATGAAAGCATCAGATGCACCCATATACATTAATGGATCTGTCCAGAATGATTCTGGCAACTCTGCGTTTCTAGCTTTACGAACTAATTCAACGTGTGTTACATAGGCACTTCCATCCGCCCAGTGGTATGCACGTGGGATTGGCGCCATTATTTTAGCTGCTGTAAAATCGATGGTATTAGATAGTTTCCCTGCGTTTAAGTTGTCATACACCTCTTTTAAAAGTGATTCTTTGGTTGCCCATTGATCTAATGCTGCTTGCATTGTAGCTGCAATTTCAGTTACTACAACTGCTTTTGACAAGTCTTTTGAAACAACGACTAATTGACCATCTCTTGTGCCATTGTTAATACTAGCTAATTTCATGAATTTATGTTTTTAGTTTTTATTGTTGGTTTACTTGCTTTTCTGCCTCCCATATAGGTTTGGAAAAAGAAAAGCCGAAGGTATAAAAAAAATAGGGAATACTATAATTTCCTTTTGTGTGTACAAGCTATCTCCCTCTTTTTTTATAGAATGTGATTTACAAGGAGTTTAATGGTTTGGGTTACTCCGTCTTGCTCATTCGTTGGGATTCTGTGCTGTACTAATTCCAAAATCTGAGGATGTGCATTACCTACTGCATAGGTATTGGCTTCTAATTTTAGCATGCCTTCGTCATTTAAATTATCGCCAAATAGATGCAATTGTTCTCCTTTAATGTTGTATTGTTCTTGTAAATATTCAATCGCTTTTTCTTTGGTTGCTTTAGCGTTAGATATTTCTAATACAAAGTGATTGGGAATGTATTGATCTTGCATCAATAAACATTTCAAATCCTCACTGTAATGCTCCTGTAAATACAGTTTTACCCACACTAAGGTATCGTAATCACCAATAAACATGAGAACCAAACTTTGAGTATCCCAAGTTGAAGTTTCTTGTTCTAGATTAGATACTTCTATAAAACGCGGATCATTAGGTCTGAGTTGCATGAAATACTGTAATCCAACACTTGGATTGGATTGATAAAATATTCCTTCTTCAAACTGTTCATTCAATGTAAAGATAAAGGGTGAAATTCCTTTAGTAGCGGCCAATTCCAACACCTTTTGAACGAATTGAGTTTCTATTCCTTTGATTTTTAGCACTTGCTGCGCTTGCCAATCGTAAATAACGGCTCCATTGTTTAAAATTACTGGAAAATTCCAAGGGACTTGCTGTATTACTTTGGCAGCACTCGTCAATCCTCGTGCTGTAGCAAAAGCTATTTTATGAGGGGTTGACGCACTAATTTCACCGAGTATCTGCTCGCTATCATAGCTTAAATATCCACGATTATTGAGCAGGGTTCCGTCTAAATCGGTAATAAATACTTGTTCCATTTTAATTATTCATTTAGCATGGAGATGAAAACATCTAGCATTAAATCATCCGTTGTCCAAGAGGTAATTATCCTCACAGCGGCATATTCTGTATTAATGGGTTTCCATACGTAAAAATCGAATTTTTCTTGAAGGCGTTGAATTAAGGGTACAGGTAATATTGGAAATATCTGATTACTTGAAGGTTCTACTAAAAAAGAATATCCTTTTTCTTCAAATGCTTGGGCTAGTTTCATTGCCATTTCATTGGCTTCTTTGGCTAATTTAAAATACAAATCTTCTTCAAACAGCGCTAAGAATTGAATGCCTAATACTCTACCCTTTGCAAAAAGAGCTCCTTTTTGTTTAAGGTTATAATCAAAATCAACGGCCATTTGAGGGTTAGGAAAAACAATAGCTTCCCCAAACAAAGCGCCATTTTTAGTTGCTCCGATATAGAAAACATCAACTAGTTCTGCAATTCGCACCAAACTTAGATCGTTTTTTGGCGCTGTCAGGGCGTGACCTAAACGCGCACCATCCATAAATAGAAGGAGTCCTTCTGCTTTACAAAATACTGATAAGTCTTGTAACTCGCGCTCGGTATATACGCTTCCGATTTCGGTTGTATTGGAAATATACACTACTTTCGGTTTCACTACATGAGGACGCAGTTGAAATGTCACTAGGGTTTGTTTAATTTGTGTTGGAGTTAATTTTCCGTCCTTAGATTCTATGGGAATTACTTTGTGTCCTGTGGCTTCTATTGCCCCTGTTTCGTTAGCGTAGATATGTCCTGTATTCGCGCTAATTACTGCTTCATGTGGTCGCAATAAGAAAGAAATTACCAACAAGTTTGCTTGTGTTCCACCTGATACAAAGAAGAGCTCCGCATCCTCCTTATTCATTTTCTCACGTAAAATTGCCTTTGCCTTTATTGTATACTCGTCTATGCCGTAGCCATTTTGCTGTATAAAATTAGTTTGGAGTAATTGATCCAAAATTGCAGGGTGAGCACCTTCTGCATAGTCTATTTTGAGGTTGTACATATCGATGGTATTGAATCAAGTAAAAATAGAACTTTATTAAGCAAGAAAGAGGGATTGAAGCGAAAGATTTGTTAAAAAAAATAGAGGTCCTTTCTTTTTTTCGGTATAAAAAGCGTACTTTTAAATAAAAATAGAAGGATATGAATCACAAGAAATTATTCGCTGGTAGCGAAGTTATGGTTTTAGCTGTACGCAACTTACTAGAAGAAAACAAGATAGCTTACATTATCCGCGATGATATTGAAGCTGGACGTAGTGCGGGATATGGCACATTAGGAAAGGCGGTTCACGTATTAGTTGAGGAGAATGATTTAGCTAAGGCAGAAGCTTTGTTAAAAGAAAACGGTTTAGAAGAGTAATCTTTTTTATTTATTGTATCCAGAACTCATCTTGACTTTTTCTAATTGGTTAAAAAATTGCTCTTTTGAACCTACTTTTTGCCATTTTTTCATTCCGTAGCTCTACTATGCAACTTAAAAATGCCTTTAATCAGAATCAAAATAGCTAATTTTCACTTCAATCAAAAAAGTCAAGATAAGTTCCATAAAAAAAAGTAGTATGAATGATCATACTACTTTTTTTATGTCTTTATTCTTCTTCTATCACTCGAATAGGCAAACTTGGATTCACTACTGCTTTACAATGTTTTGCCTGAACGGTAATCTTGGTAGGTCTACTTCGATAATCTTCATAACCAAAGGGACTTCCGTCATTTTTCTCCACACTTTTGGCAGAGATATAAATATCATAGTCACCTTCCTCCATATTGCGATTAGCCGGTGTAAAATACAACGTGGCACCGAATTCATTATAGGTTAAATCCCATTCCCCTACTCCTCTTTCATTGTAAATCTGACTCCAAGTTGTAGCACTTTGTTCTATTCTATAATCTAATGGATACCCCTCTTCATCCTCTAAACGCACAGATTTAAAATCAATGTGATTATAGGTATCTCCCAATTTAGGTCGTCCGGGATCTCCCGGATCTCCTACATAGAAGGTAGCTCCACGAAAAGGATCTTTAATACTAACATACCCTTCACGATCATCTCCACCATCAGTCAAACAAAGAATTATTTTCTTGTCTTTAGTAACAGGTGCATGTACCAATCGAACACTGATATCTTTGATAATATGAGTTTCTGTAGCATCTCCAGTGGATGCAGCAATACCAATTTTATAAGAATTGATATCCTTACCTTTGAAAGTATACAGCGCTCCATCTTCATCCCTAGTGCGGAAAGAATTTTTATAAAAAATAGCTCCCGAATTACCTCCACTAGTTGCTCCATACGAATCTCTGACATAAAATTGTAAAATAGAGCCTTTTTCTTCATATTGAGAATGGATGGGATTGTATGTAAAACTAAATTTATTAAACCTCGTTGTATTTGCATATTCTGTGCGCAAATGAGGTACACTTGGCGAGTAGGATTCTTCTTCAAATTCACCTGTGTCAAAATCTAATTTTGCAGTGGCTGCATCTGGGTTAGATTGTCTTCCACTTTGCGTTTGTTGAGAAAAAATTACAGGATATCCTTTATAACGATCGTTTTGGTGCTGTCCTCCGCGAATGGTAATGTGGCTATCGTGTTTTTGAAAAGTAATTCCCGAAATTCCTTCTCTTTTAACGCCTCCTGAATTCATTCTTCCTTTGGCATCTCCAAATACGTCTAAATTCACTCCTAAATAAGCTCCATTTAAACCAGCTTGTCTATTGGAAGGCGAACTATTATAAGCATAACCAACTCCTGATCCCGTACTTCCCAAACTAAAGGAAGCAGTAGCATCAAAGAAAAACAAACTAATTCCATCGCCATAGGTACCATAGTATTCTCTACCATCTGAAGTAGCAAACGTAAAGTCGATTTCAATAGCGTAATTCATTTTTACCTCTAAATCTTTAAGGTAAAACCCACTAAGTGCGTGTTTGTTTGTATCATAGGTTAAGCGCAGTCCTTCATTGGTATATCGATTACTACCCGTAGGTGCACCACTTTTAATTTCTTCTACAATATTGGTAGGAGCAGATGTTCCTTCCAAAGAAGCGTGATAAGGAAACGTTCTGTTCTCTACTTGAGCAAATAATCCTTGAAAGGTTAAAAGACCAATAAGTAGTATGACTAGGTTATATTTCATATTCTTCATTCATAAAAAATTTACAATTCCCTTGTTTCTCTATTGTTAAAGAAACAAGGGGATTTTTATTCACTTAGTCTTGTCTTAGTTGCATCGCAACATTAAAGAAGGTAGCTTCTGTAACGTCTGCATTGCGTTTTACATCGTATTTTAGCATACCCGCTTCGTTTATAGATACATTTTCAAAAACAGCTTTATCATAGTATAAAATAAAGAAATCTAATTCATTAGCTTGATATACATTAAGCGTTGCTCCATTACGAGAGGAGATTGCACTTTGGAATTGTCTTTTGTAAATTTCATATACATCTTCTCTTTCATTTTGATTTCCTGGATATACTTCTACCACAAAAGAAGGTGCATAGAAGAAACTTGAGTTTCCACCTTTTGCTTTTTGGAAAGACGCTCCTCCTGTTCCGTCAGAGGTCATTACGTATCCTTCTGGTGTATTGTTATCACTTTCGTCTTTTGAACTGATTTTTTCTGCGGAAACTCCTTCATCTTTAATAACATCTCCATAGATAGCGTCTGTTTCTAACTCTCCAAATCCAATAGAGTTATAAGCGATGTGTTCATTTTTAATTGATCCACCTTTCACTTTTAGCTCTACATCTTTTAATACAGCACTTGTTCCGTTTGTTACTTCAATGGTTGAACTACTGTTTAAATTACCTCTGGTGATACTGGTTCCAGTTGGTGCCTCAAAAGCTACTGTTCCATTAGATTTTACTGTCAACACATGACCTGTTGTAGCATTTAATGGATCAATTTTACTTGCTGTAATTCCCTTGTCTTTTACTACATTCCCATAAATAGACTCTGGTTTAATTTTGTCAAAGGTTACCGCGTTTGTCTGAATTTTCACTTCTGTAATCGCATTACTGGCTAATTTAGCATTAGTAACAGCTTCATTAGCAAGTGCTCTTGTGCTTACTGCTCCAGTAGTAAAGTGTCCATCTTGGATTTGAGCTGTTTTAATTTTAGTAGCTGTTACTGCTGCTGCTTCAATTTTACTCGTCGTCACCGCATTATCAGCTAAATAAGATGCGTCAATTGAGGTCGGTTTCAAACTTAACTGTACATCATGAGTTACAGCGTTAGTACCGTTTACAACGCTAATTGGCGAAGTTCCTCCATCAATCTTACCTGTAGCTTCTGTTGCAGCCGCTGGTTCAAAAGTTACACCTCCTCTACCATCAGAAGTCAGTACATTTCCTGCGCGTGTAAACGTGCTTCCCACCTTAGAGCTCAATTTTGCCGCTGTTACGTTTTTATCGGCAATTTTTAATTCCGTTACCGCATTCAACCCTAATTTAGCTTCAGTTACTCCTTCATCGATAATACTAACGGTTGCTTCAGCTAATAAAGCATGCCCGGCATTCACACCTGTCACGGAGATTCCCGTACCACCTGTTAGGCGTTTACCTGATTCAGCCACCATATCAACCATATTGACTAACTCAACTCCACCTTGTCCATCTGTTCCTAAAATCAATCCATATTCCGAGTCATCTGTACTCAATTTGTCCAGTGTTACATTACGCGTGGCAATGTGTTCTTTTTTAATACCACCTTTAGCTACACTGATGCTAAGATCTTGTAAGGCAGCTTTGTTTGATGTTGGAGAAACTGCTATAGAAGGATCGCTCAATAAGGCCTTTCCTTGCGTTGTTGCTAATGCTTCAAACGATTGGAAAATAGCATTTCCATTTCCATCGGCCGTTAGTACCGTTCCGGTTGGTGCATGATCTGTTCCTGCTACCGCGCTAATTTTACTTGGCGTCACTGCTTTTTCTTGGATGTGTTTATTAGACACTCCTAATTCAGCAATGGAAATAGCTGTTGTTGCCAATAACGCTTTGTTATTTTCTGCTATTTGAATTGATCCATCTGTTGTTAGATCTTCTCCTTGTCCTTCAAAAGCTGTATTGCTCAAGGCTTTAAAAGCAACTGTACCATCACTATTGGCCGTTAACACTGTATTTTCAGCTGCGTTTTCAGCTGTAATCTTCGCTGGTGTAACAGCGCCAGTAGCTAACTTGTCTGTTCCAATTCCACCTGGAGCAACATCAATCTTAGTTGGTGCTAATACAGCGTTCAATCCAGTTGTTTCTTCCGTAAATACTAAAGCAGATCCCAATTCTAAATCTTCACCACCTGCTTGTACGGCTTCTTTTAAAACATAATCAAAACCACCTGCATTGTTTGTAACTAATAAATAGTTTTCACCTTTATTAACCCCATTGACTTTTGAACTTAGTTTATCACTTGTAATGCTTTGATTTGCAATACCTAAAGTTACATCTTTCAACAAGGATTTTTCTCCTTCTCCACTGGTAATTTGGATAATATTATCTGTTGTTAAATCACCCGCTGTTTCGCTTACAATATCGCCTAATTCTGCCCATTCTGCTACGCCGTTTCCTTGTGTTACAAGCATACTAGCCGCAGTAATTCCTTCTGCCGAAATCTTCTCAATAGTAACCGAATTATCTTTTAATTGTTCCGTTCCAACTGCTTCATTGGCTAATTGTGTCGTTGTGATTCCTTGGTTTTTAATACTCAATTTCAAATCACCCAATACTTTGTCTACACCGTTATCTACAACCACAATATTATCTGTTGTAATTTTCCCTTTGTTGACAATTTTTGCTGGAGTAATCGGTTCATACGTCACAGTTGTGCCATTCGCTCCAACCATAGCCACGGTATTAGCATTGGCACCACCGCCATTCAATTTTGTAGCGGGAATAGAATTATTCGCAATACCTAAAGCAACATCAGCCAATACTTTTCCAACTCCATTGTCTGATACCGTAATGATATTATCTGTTGTAATATCTCCTTTTTCAGTCATGATTTCGGCAGAAAGTATTTGATAAACAACTTCTCCTGCTGCATTTGCCATAGCCACTCGATTGGCTTCACCTGCTCCTGCAGTTAATTTTGTTGCCTCAATGGTTTGATCAACAATGTTGTTGTTCTTAATGGCATTTGCAGCAATGTGCTTACCTCTTACTCCTCCATCATTAATTTTTATGATAGCTTGTGTTCCATCAGCCCCAAAGAGAACATTCGTTCCATCTTGTACGATAATTCCTTCTTGCCCTACTAAATCACCGTTCATCACTGGAGCAATCGCGTCTTCTGTGGTTTTAAATACCGCATTTCCAGATCCGTCTGCAGTTAATACTGCACCATCTGCCGCTCCTTGAGCACTAATTTTTGTTGCTGTTACAGCGCGATCTTGAAGATGTGCAGTCTCAATTCCGTCTTCTTTGATTTTTAACTCAATTGGTTGTAACACTGCTTTAGAAGCATCACCCACAATCTCTAAAGAAGGATCTACACTTAATTGCTTTCCTTGTACAACAGCAGCCATGGGTTGGTATACCACACTTCCGTCTGCTTGCGCTACAGGAACGTGGTTTGCTTTTCCTACACCTGCAAATAACTTGTTTTCTGTTACAGCTAGATCTTTAATTTTTGCTGTGGTTACTCCGTCGTTTTTCAACGTGATAGCCATCCCTTGTAAGGCTGCCTTTTCTCCTCCTGTTACTTCAATCGACGCATCTCCTGTTACATCTTTTCCTTGCGCAGCAACAGTATTATAAATATCATTTTGAACGTTTGAATTGTTTAAGATCTCTGTAATATTTTCAATTACTGTTCCTGCGATATCGATTGTAGCTAAAGGCGTTTCAGAATCCTCATTATAGAATACATATTTTCCTTCTACACTATCATCGATGCGAAGTGTATTAGCATTGAACGTAATTCCATCTCCTACAATTGTTCCTTCTTTGGTAACATCATTCTCATTAAAATACGTAAACGTACCATTGCCATTGTCTTGTAACAAGGTGATTCTTTCTTGTGTATTGACAATTGTTTCAATAATATCACTAGTTGCATCTACCCAAGCTACATTACCTTCTTCATTAGTTACCAACAATTGTCCTATAATACCTGGCGCAATCTTAGCAGGTGTAATTCCGGCATTCGCTACTGCAATTTGCATCGCTTCTAAGACAGATTTACTTCCGCCCACTAATTCAATTGAGTTATCTTTTGCTGTAATTGCCTTTCCTTGTGCAGCTACTGTTTCATATATTTCTTCTTTAACGGTAGTTTCGTTTAAGATTTCCGTTATATTCTCAATAACAGATGCTTCTACATCAATTGTGGCAATAGGTTCTGTAGCACTAGATCCATCAAAAAACTGATATTTCTTATCTGCAGTATTTACAATCTTTAATGTATTGGCATCAAAAGTTGAACCAACCGCATTTGGTTTTACATTTCCATCGGCATCAACTTCTTTTTCGTTATAGTACGTAAACGTACCATCTTCATTGTCTTTTAATACCGTTACAATTTCATTGGCTTGGATGATTGTTGTTAGTATGCTATCGTCAGCATCCATCCATTTCACAAGACCACTAGCATCTGTTCCCAAAATTTGTCTTGGTTCATCTCCAAGTATTTTAGCTGCAGTAATGGTTTGATCTTGAACATTGATCGTTGCCACTGCATTTTCGGCTAATTTTTCATTGGTAACGCCTCCATTTTTGATAGAAAGCGTCACATCTGCTAAGGCAGCTTGTTGTCCGCCTACGACTTCAATTCCCTCTTCACCAACAATTTCTTTTCCGTTGTTGCCGATTACTTGTCCTAAAGATCGGAATTCTGCTCCCCCTTGTCCTGTTGTGGTTAATAGCAATCCACCAGGTTTGTTTGAACCGATTTTGTCTTCTGTTACCGCTTTTGCTGCTAAGTGATCTTTCTTAATTCCACCTGTAGCCACCATAATGTCTAAAGGTTGTAAGGTAGCTTTGTTACCTGCAGGTACAGCAATAGACTGATCCGAAGAAGAAACAGCTTGTCCTTGTACAAGAGCAACTTCATTTAAAGGTTTAAACGTTGTATTACCAGCTCCATCAGCTGTCAATACTGCACCGTTACCCGCAGTTTCTGCATTGATTTTAGAAACTGTAACCGACTTATTTTCTAAATGTTGGTTCTTTACTCCACTATCAGCGATACCAATAGTTAACTCATTTAGAACTGCTTTATTATCCTCTGGGATTAACAACGATCCATCTGATACTAAATCTGCTTCAGTTCCTTCAAAAACCGTTTCATTGATTTTTTTATAGCTTACATTTCCTTGTCCGTCTGCTGTTAATACCGCATTTTCCTCTGCTCCAATAGCATTGATCTTCGCTGGTGTTACAGCGCCATCTGCTAATTTAACTGTGGTAATCCCGGCATTTTTCACTCCTATTTTTGTCGGAACTAATACGGCATCCACTCCATTTCCTTCCACAAATTCTAGCGCCGTATCTAATTTCAAATCCTCTCCATCTGTTTCAATACTCTCTCTGGCAACATATTCAAAACCGCCAGTTGCAGTAGAAACTAAAATCATTCCTTCTCCTGTAGCACCTATACTGCTTAATTTTTCAATTTGGATGGTTTGATCTTGAATTTGTTTGTTGGTAATACTACCGTCTTTGATTCCCAGTTTTACATCGTTAAACAACGTGTTTATTCCATCACCTGTTTGAATTTCAACAATATTATCTGTTGTTAAATTACCTGCAGCATCCGTCACTAAATCATCTAGTTCTCCCCATTTCACCACACCAAATTCATCAATAACTAAGGCGCGTTTTGGCGGTTCATTCCCTGCGGATATCTTATCTACGGTAATCGTATTTCCTGCAATTTGATCATTTGTAATGGTTCCATCTGTAATTTGAGCAGCAGTAATTGATTTATCTTCAATACTCAAGTTGACATCGGCTAATACTTTGGCTGTACCATTATCAACTTTGATAATACCATCCGTTGTAATATCTCCTTTTTCAGCAATCGCACTAGCTTCTAGCACTTTATAGGCAACCGATCCATCAGCATTCACTGTTGCTACCGCTCCTTCTGGCGCTCCTGTTGCATCTAATTTTCCAGCTTCAACCGATTGATTTTTAATTCCAAAATGCACATTACCCAATACTTTACCTACTCCATCATTCACCGTTACAACACCATCGGTTGTAATATCTCCTTTGCTGGTAATAGCCGCAGGTGTTAAGGCTTGGTAACTCACTGAACCATCCGCATTAACTGTAGCTACGTGCCCTGCAGTTTCACCCGTTGCATCGAATTTCTCTGCTTTGATTGACTGATGTCTTAAATGATCGTTGGCAATTCCACCCGCATTAATTTCGATGGTTACTTTTTTAGTTGTATCACCAAATAATACATTTTCACCACCAATTACGTTGATTACATCGGTTTCACCGACTAAATCTCCTTGCATCGCTGGTGCTACTACTGATGTTGGTGTTTGATACGAAGCGTTACCCAATCCGTCAGCAGTTAATACAGCACCATTAGCAACTCCTGTCACATCCATTTTAGCTGCTGTAATGGTTTTATTTTTAATCTTCGCTGCTGTTACTCCTTCATTCTCAATGTTGATGGTTACAGCATTTAAGACTGCTTTATTTCCTCCTGTTACAGAAATAGATCCATCACTACTTGCCATTTTCTTTCCATTAGCAGCAACAGAATTGTAAATTTCATTCTGTACTTCTTCTGTATTGAGTATTTCCGTTATATTCTCAATTACACTACTAGTTACATCAATTGTTCCTATCGGTGTAGTATTACTCGTTTTATCGTAAAATTCGTATTTGTTATCCGCTGTTTTTACAATTTTTAGTGTATTAGCATCGAATGCTATTCCGCTACCTGGAATGATATCTCCATTGGCATCAATTCCCTTTTCGTTGTAGTAGGTAAACGTTCCATCGCCACCATCAACTAATAAGGTTACTACTTCATTGTGTTCTACGACTTCTTTGATGATATCATCTGTAGCGTCAACCCAAGCAACTACCCCATTTTCATCGGTAACTAGTAATTGTTTTAATCCACCTGGTTGAATCTTAGCAGGGGTAATTCCAGCATTGGCAACGGAAATTTGCATGGCATTTAATACCGCTTGATCTCCATTGTCTACTTGAATCGAACCATCTGCAGCAGTAGCGGCTTTTCCTTGAGCAGCTACGGCATTGTAGATATCATTTTGTACGGTTGTATCATTTAAGATTTCTGTGATATTTTCGATGACACTTCCCGCAACATCAATCACCGCAATCGGTGTCGTATCACTCGTTTTATCGTAAAATTCGTATTTATTATCTCCTGATTTGACAATGCGAAGTGTATTGGCATCGAATTTAACTCCAGCGTTTGGAATGACATTTCCATCAGCATCAATACCTTTTTCATTGTAATAAGTAAACGTTCCATCGCCACCATCAACTAATAAGGTTACTACCTCATTGTGTTCTACCACTTCTTTGATGATATCATCTGTAGCGTCAACCCAAGCAACTACCCCATTTTCATCGGTAACTAACAGTTGTTTCAATCCTCCTGGTTGAATCTTAGCAGGAGTAATTCCCGCATTGGCAACGGAAATTTGCATTTCGTTCAATACTGCTTGCCCTCCGTTATCTACTTGAATCGAACCATCTGCAGCAGTAGCAGCTTTTCCTTGAGCAGCTACGGCATTGTAGATATCATTTTGTACGGTTGTATCGTTTAAGATTTCCGTAATATTTTCGATGACACTTCCCGCAACATCAATCACCGCAATCGGTGTCGTATCACTCGTTTTATCGTAAAATTCGTATTTATTATCTCCTGATTTGACAATGCGAAGTGTATTGGCATCGAATTTAACTCCAGCGTTTGGAATGACATTTCCATCAGCATCAATACCTTTTTCATTGTAATAGGTAAACGTTCCATCGCCACCATCAACTAATAAGGTTACTACTTCATTGTGTTCTACCACTTCTTTGATGATATCATCTGTAGCGTCCACCCAAGCAACTACCCCATTTTCATCGGTAACTAATAGTTGTTTAAGCCCCCCTGGTTTTATCTTAGCTGTAGTAACGGCTTCATTTCTCAGCTTAAATGTATTCACAGAACCGTCTAAAATTTTAGTTTCTGTTACCGCATCATCAGCAAGGGTTAAGGTTATGTCTTTTAACACCGCATTCGTTACCTCTGCCTGATTATTCACTAAGATTCCATTTCCTTTTAAAGAAGCTGTACTACCTTGTGCTTGTTCCACTTTGCGAATAATATTGTCTAAAACATCTTGTACGTTTCCACCTTGAATACTAGTTGAGTTATTTTCATATACAATAGACTTTGCACGTGTATTAATCGTCATTAAAGGACTTTCAACAGTGGTTGCTCCATCATAAAAATCGAAGATTCCCTTACCAGTACTTCCTTCTCTTTCTTTTATTCTCAAGGTATTCGCATCGAATTTCACTCCCATTCCTGGAATGACATTTCCATCAGCATCAATACCTTTTTCATTGTAATAGGTAAACGTTCCATCGCCACCATCAACTAATAAGGTTACTACTTCATTGTGTTCTACTACTTCTTTGATGATATCATCTGTAGCGTCAACCCAAGCAACTACCCCATTTTCATCGGTAACTAGTAATTGTTTTAATCCACCCGGTTGAATCTTAGCAGGAGTAATTCCCGCATTGGCGACGGAAATTTGCATTTCGTTCAATACTGCTTGCCCTCCGTTATCTACTTGAATCGAACCATCTGCAGCAGTAGCGGCTTTTCCTTGAGCAGCTACGGCATTGTAGATATCGTTTTGTACGGTTGTATCATTTAAGATTTCTGTGATATTTTCGATGACACTTCCCGCAACATCAATCACCGCGATAGGTGTCGTATCACTCGTTTTATCGTAAAATTCGTATTTATTATCTCCTGATTTGACAATGCGAAGTGTATTGGCATCGAATTTAACTCCAGCGTTTGGAATGACATTTCCATCAGCATCAATACCTTTTTCATTGTAATAGGTAAACGTTCCATCGCCACCATCAACTAATAAGGTTACTACTTCATTGTGTTCTACTACTTCTTTGATGATATCATCTGTAGCGTCAACCCAAGCAACTACCCCATTTTCATCGGTAACTAGTAATTGTTTCAATCCACCTGGTTGAATCTTAGCAGGAGTAATTCCTGCATTGGCAACGGAAATTTGCATTTCGTTCAATACTGCTTGCCCTCCGTTATCTACTTGAATCGAACCATCTGCAGCAGTAGCAGCTTTTCCTTGAGCAGCTACGGCATTGTAGATATCGTTTTGTACGGTTGTATCGTTTAAGATTTCCGTAATATTTTCGATGACACTTCCCGCAACATCAATCACCGCAATCGGTGTCGTATCACTCGTTTTATCGTAAAATTCGTATTTATTATCTCCTGATTTGACAATGCGAAGTGTATTGGCATCGAATTTAACTCCAGTGTTTGGAATGACATTTCCATTAGCATCAATACCTTTTTCATTGTAATAGGTAAACGTTCCATCGCCACCATCTACTAATAAGGTTACTACCTCATTGTGTTCTACTACTTCTTTGATGATATCATCTGTAGCGTCAACCCAAGCAACTACCCCATTTTCATCGGTAACTAGTAATTGTTTTAGTCCACCTGGTTGAATCTTAGCAGGGGTAATTCCCGCATTTTTAATTCGCAATTGCGTTGTTGCTAAAACAGCATGTTCTCCTCCTACAACCTCAATACTTTCATCGCCTGTTAGTGCTTTAGCATTTACTGTGATAGATTGAATTATTTCGTTAATCACCTCTTCTTGATTGATGATCAAAGAAATATTATTAATCACATCTGTTGCTACGTCGATTATAGTTTCAGTATTATCTTCTGATCTATACACATATTTTCCATCTCCCTCGCTGGTTAACGTTGTCACCAAATTAATATCGGCTAATGGGACAGATACAACGTTGTTTTTTGTATCGCGTAAATACAAGCTTTGTTGCGCTACGTTTACGGCTAGTTCTTCATTGATCGCTAATTCTTCTAACAAATCATCTGTAGATGAAATTAGGCGAACCCAACTTTTATCAAACCAATAATAGTATCCTGGTTTTAGATCTTTATTGTCTGTCGTATTAAACACTAATAAACTATTAGGCGTGTTTTTTCCGTTGAAGCTCGAATTATCACTTGTAGAAGACAAAGGCACTCTTGGAATCAAGACTCCTTTAAAACTACCTGCTTTAGCTTCTACATCTAATAACGCAGCAGGATTCGGATTCGCAGTTCCTATACCTACTTGCCCGAAAGCGAAGCCCGACATCATCAATAACGCTACTGAAAGTACATTTTTTTTCATAAACCACTATTTATTTCAATTATGTATTTTATTTTAGAAAGAAAAACTACTAAAAAAACAATTTTTCTTCACTATAATTACACTTAACAAATATTATACCAAATGAGAACTTATTTAATTTTATCTTATTTTTTTAAAAAAAGAGGACTTAATCCTCTTTCGTAATCCACTCAAAATCAATTTTTTTCATTTTTAAAAGAAAAAAACCTATTCATTTTAAAAATTTATCAAATCAACACCATCACATAATTCGATTGCTTGTTAATTTTCTTATTAATTCGCTTTACACTTTATTCTCTTTTCTGGACAAACTACAGTATGCTTTATCGCTTTTTAATTTGCATAATTTTAATAGTTTAAGATCGCTCAAAAGTTTTAAAAAATAGTATATAAAACATTGTTTTTTGAAAAAACCAAACACATAATACAATTATTTTTTATAAATGAATGGAGTATTTTTAAAATTTTGGAATAAATATAAAGGATTTATCTCATATTTTAGATAAAATAGTTTAAGAAATTATTTTCTTTTTAATTTTAAAAAAAACATAATTTTTAACATTTAAAGCAAATAACTTTAGTTTTTGTGAATTCAAAAAAAAAATTTAGATTTTGATTAAAATTCACCAATATAGTTCGCAAAATGCGTTTATTTATTTAATTCTACTTCTTGAGTAAAAAACAAAAAAAAACCTATTACAGCGCGCGCTGTAATAGGTTAGGAAATTAAATGTATAAAATGTTTATTTTGCTTTGATTCGACTTAAGGTCTCTTGAGAAACTCCTAGATAAGAAGCGACAATTTTATTGGGTAGTCGTCTTACAATTTGGGGGCTTTGACATAGTAAATCTTGATAACGCGTTGCTGCATCCATGGTAACCATGGCAAATAACCTACTGGTATTGTTGATATAAGCAAACTCCAAATACTTGCGATAGAATTTTTCCCATTGGGGAACTAAATCGAGTAATTCATAAAAATGATGATGTGTAATTGCATACACATCACTTTCTTCTAGAGCTTGCATGTACTCATCTGTACTATTTCCTTGGATAAAGTTGACCAAAGTTGTTGCAAATTGATTTTCAAAGGCAAAAAAACGCGTAGCATCTTGTCCTGCTTCATTAATATAAAAAATGCGCAAACACCCCTTACACACAAAGTACAATTTTTGTGTTTGCCCGATTCCAGCGTTGAGTTGCTCGCCTTTTTTGACTTTTTCATAGGTAAAAAAAGACAAAATCAAATCTAATTCTTCCTCTGTAACGTCAATTCGATCTTGAATGTAGGTTATTAATTGCTTCATTGTGTTATTTTTCACTAACAAAAGTACGATAATAGACGATATCTGCGATAGTTAGCACGGTCATTTTATGTTCTACGGCAAATTCAATCGCTTCTGGTAAACGCGCCATTGTTCCGTCGTCATTCATCAATTCACACAAAACGGCTTCTGGAGGTAAACCAGCTAATTTCATTAAATCAACACTACCTTCTGTATGCCCATTGCGCTCTAATACGCCCCCTTTCTTCGCTCGTAAAGGAAAGATATGTCCGGGTTTAGACAAATCTGTTGTTTGGGCATTTTTATTACTTGCCGCGCGCACTGTCGTTAATCGATCAGCAGCTGAAAGTCCAGTGGTTACTCCTTTTGCCGCTTCAATCGTAATGGTAAATGGGGTTTGAAATTGACTTGTATTCTCTGCCACCATATAAGGCAACGCTAAGGTATCTGCTTTTTCATTCGTTAAACACAAACAGATAACACCACTGCAATAACGGATTAACAAGGCCATATCTTGCTCTGACATTAAATGGGCAGAAAAAATTACATCTGCTTCATTCTCTCTATTGTGATCATCTAATAACAATACTCCTTTTCCAACCTTTAGAAAGCTCAATGCTCGTTCTACGCGTTCTTGACTGCTCTTTCCAAATGCTTGTAGTTTGTCTTCCATTTTATTTTTTAATTAATTGTTCTGCATATTTTCTTGCTCGTGGAATAATGATAAACGCTGAGGCATAAGCCACAGGCAACATAACACTCCACGCTTTTAAGAACAGAAAAAACCATCCTTCCTGAAATCCGTAATTTCTAATCAACCCAACAAATGCCATAATTAAAGTCATCGGGATTACCACGAATAAAGTATTGACATACTTGTAATATTTATTATTCATATTTTTTGTTTTTTACTGAGACAAAATTCAGCTTATCTTGATCCAAAAACATTGATATAGGTCAAAAAAAGAGTGAGTTGTTTGTCGTTTGTTGTTAGTCAATTGTCGATGAACAACAGACAACCAACCAATCACGATAGGAATTGATCTCCGTTAATCTTTAGAATAGTCCTCTTTACTATGAGTCAAGTGTACCTTCATGGTGAATCTATAGTGAGTCTACTAAAAACAAGCTTTTAATGGACGCACTATGAACTTACCCAAAACTGTACAACTATACTTGCTCATTCTGCACTTTACTGTATCACTTAAAAAAATAGCGCCAACTGTGGTCAATTGTTACTATTCTTCACTAATGAAATTGCTATTTAAAAAACGGTTAACTGTATTTAGAAAGATTCTCTATTCAACAAACAATGCACAACAAACAAAAAAGCTAATCCTACAAAGGATTAGCTTTTCTTATATTCAACCGTCAACCGTTAACTAACTCAATGTTTGTGAGATTTTTTCAAGATTCAAACTATTAGCCATGGCAGAGAATATCTCGTGGTAGGTTTGTTTATTTTCATACAATACTTCATGAACACCACTCTCCACTACCTGTCCTTTTTCCATCACAACAATATGATGGGCGTCGATAATTTGAGAAATACTATGTGATACAATGATAACGGTTCTATTTTCCTTAATGGCATCTAAACTTCGTTTAATTTGTTCTGTTGCAATTGCATCCAAACTTGCTGTAGGTTCATCCAAGAAAATAATGGCTGGATCTTTTAGGAATAAACGCGCAATGGCTATTCGTTGCTGTTGACCGCCAGAGAGCAAACGAGCATCGGAATCATATCCTTGTGGTAGATCGATAATTTGCTCGTGTATATAAGCCTTCTTCGCTGCTTCTTGTACTTCTTCTAACGTAGCATTTTCATCGCCATATCGAATATTCTCTTCTATACTACCTTGAAAAATATGGTTCTTCTGTAGTACTAAACCAATGTGTTTGCGCAGTTCTTTCGTATCGTATGCGCTTAAATCCACTCCATCTAATAAGATTTGTCCTTGACTGGGTTCGTAAAACTTATCCAACAGATTGATAATTGTACTTTTCCCTGCTCCGCTTAACCCTACTAAGGCGGTTGTTTTATTGGGTTCAATTAACATCGACACATCTTTTAAGGCTCTTGTTCCATTGGGATAATGAAAAGACACACCTTTTAATTCTATTCGCCCTTCTATCTTTTCAGGAATATAAGAACCTGATGCTTCTACTTCATTGGCTTCTATAATTTCAAAAAAGCTCTCGGAATAAATCATCGCATCATTGACATCATCATAAATGCGGTGCAATTGACGAATAGGTGCTGTAACATTGTTGAACAACAACACGTGGAACATAATCATACCTACGCTCATTTGTCCTTTCAACACAAAATAAGTGGTCAAGAGAATGATTACAACTAGTCCAAACTGCTCAATAAAACTCTTTACAGCATCAAACACAAAACTCATCTTTCGAGTATACAACTGATTTTCAGTCATATCATATTGAATTTCTTCGTGTTTTTTTGATTCTAAGGGTTCGCGTACAAAGGATTTAATGACCGTAATTGAATTGATTAACGAAATAATTCCATTGTTCTTATTCTCGCGATAACTTCTCATTTTTCGTCTAAATCCCTTTAGCTTTTTGGCTTGTTTCTGGCTAACATAAAAGTACAACGGAATCATGGCTGTACTGACTAAACCAATATAAACATTAGCAGAATAAATAAAGAATAAAGCAACAAATGCATTGGCAAACAACGGTAAAATATCGATGAAGAAATTCTGTACTAAACGGGTAATACTACTGATTCCTTGATCAATACGTGTTTGTAGTTTTCCGCTATCGTTTTCTTCTGAGGTGTAAAAAGCCATTTTAAAGGTTAAAATGCGCTCAACCACCAATTGAGAGATATCCCGAGAGGTATAAATGCGCAATTTTTCACCGAAATAACGTTGTCCAAATTGTACACAACTAAAAGTGATTTCCTTGAGGATTAAAATTACACTGCTCCACAACAAGACTTGAAATCCCCAGTGCAAGGTTTCTTCTTTATTGACAACAGCGGTTAACGCATCAACCAAATAGCGAAGTACTAATGCATTGACTTGAACAGCGATGGAGCCAACGGCTGTTAAAACTAATGTTCCGATAACCAAGCTTCTATACGGTTGTATAAAGGGTTTTATTTTTTTTAATATCGTGTATAAATTCATGTGAGCAAAGATACTATAGCAGTTAGGTTGCAATCATTGATTTGTGTCAATAAAATCTATAAAATGGTTGTGTCTTCTTTTTTTTGGTGTACTTTTAAAAACAAAAATGCATATTCGTCCTGCTCTCCTTTCTGATATTCCTCAACTACAGGTGTTGTATCAAAAACAATTTGCTGATTTAAAACGTCAACAACCTTATTCATTTAAGGCCGATCTACCTGCAATTTCATTTTTAAGAGAAAGCATCGAATCTGAAGATTGTGATTTTCTCGTAGCAGTGAATCAAAATACCCTCATTGGTATGACTGCTCTTTTTATTGAACACACGCTTCCTTATGAATGTTTTGTCTCTCACCGCTATCTCAATTTTGCTGATCTCTATGTTGAGGAAGAATACCGCAATCAAGGTATTGGCAAACAATTGATTGAAGCCGTAAAAAACTGGGCTACCCAAAAACAAGTGGACTACATTGAACTACTTGTGCTCAAACAAAATTCGAAAGCAATGCAATTGTATCTTGAACAAGCCTTTGAAGTGGTTCACACAACCATGCGTTATAAACTAAAATAATGTTTTCTTTTTATTTAGAACAAATATAAACAATTATCTTTGTGCTTGTAATTAAACACAAAGTATAAATAAATGAATCTATCCATTCTGCGTCTTGTAGCACTAGCGTTCGGTTGTTTTGCGACAAGCGTTGTATTAGCTCAAACGCCTATTGTTATTGGACATGAATATGAAATCACGTCTAAAGTACTTAGCGAAAACAGAAAAATTCAGGTTTACTTACCTCCAAGCTACACTGATAGTACAGCAACACCTCAATCCTATCCTGTTGTATATCTATTAGATAGCGAAAGCAATTTCAACTACTTAACAGCGTACATGGAAAAATTGGCAAAATATCCATATCCCGCCATTCCTGAAATGATTGTTGTAGGTGTTGTCAATACAAACCGAACAAGAGACTTAACACCAACATCTCGCAAGGAAGAAGTAATGACTGTAGAACAAAAGGCTAAAATACAAGGCGAAGCTGGTGGAAATGACTTGTTCTTTCAATTTATGGCTACTGAATTAAAACCTTTTGTTCACCAACAATTTAGAGCGAGTGATTACGCGATTCTAATCGGACATTCCTTTGGTGGAATTACAGCGCTAAACAATCTGTTGAATTATACGAGTATGTTTCAAGCCTACATTGTACACGATCCTAGTATTTGGTGGGATGATCGCTATATTCTAAAAGCATACGAAGAGCAAAAAACAAAGGATTTCCAACATCGAAAAGTTTTTTTAACGCAAGTAGGTGACAGTGAAAATAAAGGACACTTAGAAGAACACTATAGTGCTATTCAAGCGTTTAACACACTAATCCAACAGCAAGCGCCTCAAGGACTACTTTATCAATACAAACAATATACAGGTGAAAATCACGGTAGTATTCCCTTAAAAGGCAATCTCGATGGGTTGCGCTATATCTTTGAAGATTATCCTCTTAACTTTAAAGCCATTAAAAATAATCCGAAATTGGTCGAAGAATCTTTTGCACGTTTAAGTCAAAATCTAAACTTTGACTTCCAACCTAGTGAAGCTTATCTTCGCTACATTATTACCTATTACAACAAACAAAAAGAAAAAACAATCGTCGATTATTTTATTGCTTATTGCAAACGCTTGTATCCAACAACAACAATAGAACAATCAATTGGGCTATAATTAGCTTTGTGATTCCCTCAAAAATTGAACGTACTCACCCAAAAAAACTTGTGTAATCACAGGAGATACGAGTACTTTACGACCGTAAACAAATACAACAAGTCCCCATATGCTTAGGTAATTTATGTTGTTTCCTTACGACTAAGCAGTACATGAAAAAGTAAAAAGTCTATAACTGTGTTATAGACTTTTTTTATTTTCCTTCCTTAGGTTATAAACGCAAGAGTAATTTTTCTGTTGCTGCGGCATCAATTCCCTCATGAGACGTATGATAGACCACCTTACCACCAGCTATGATCAACAACTGTGGAGATTCGTGTTGTACTTGAAATCGGTCGGCAATATCAAGAGACACTAAGCGGTCTTTTTTTACATCAACCTTATAGCAATCTACTTGCGTTGGATTTGTAAAAGAAGCTTCAAAATTTCTCAATGCCATTTTACTGATGTAACACGTTGGGCTACTCTTAAAAATAACATAGGGTTTACTTGATGCGTTGGCTATTAGTTCCGATAAAGTAGATGTTTCTGTAAGTTCAATCCAGTTCATAAGACATTTTTTCAGTTAAATAGTATGGTCTCTATTAATTCTATGACTTTTTGTCACGATTATATACAAATATAGTAATTTTTTTGGACAGAAAGTCGTAAATTTAGAATTGGAACGCATCTTGTAAAAAGAATAGTACAACACAAAAAAAAAGGAAAAATGAATTTGAATAATTTTACAATAAAATCACAGGAAGCTCTACAGCGTGCACAAGTACTTGTACAAGGATTAGGGCAGCAACAAATTGAGAACGAACACCTTTTTAAAGCTATTTTAGAGGTGGATGAAAACGTTACTCCATTTATTTTAAAGAAATTAAACATCAATGTATCTGCTTTTGAATCTGCTTTAGATGCAACGATTAGTCGTTTTTCAAAAGTAGAAGGCGGTCAGATTGGCTTGTCTAGAGAAGCAGCCACTGCACTTACAGAGGCTCAAGCTATCGCTACGAAGATGAAAGATGAATATGTCTCCATCGAGCATTTGTTATTAGCGATTTTCAAATCGAAAAGCACGGTTGCTCAAATGTTGAAAGACCAAGGAGCTACTGAAAAACAATTGGAAGCAGCGATTCAAGAAATTCGCAATGGTGCACGTGTAACCTCTGCTTCTGCAGAAGAGACCTATAATTCACTGAATAAATACGCCAATAACCTAACAAAATTGGCTTATGAAGGGAAATTAGATCCTGTTATTGGACGTGATGAAGAAATTAGACGTGTCTTGCAAATTCTAAGTCGTCGAACCAAGAATAACCCGATGCTAATTGGTGAGCCTGGAGTTGGTAAAACAGCTATTGCAGAAGGACTTGCGCATCGTATTATTCAGCAAGATGTTCCCGAAAATTTGAAAGACAAACAAATCTTCTCACTTGATATGGGAGCTTTGATTGCTGGTGCAAAATACAAGGGTGAATTTGAAGAAAGACTGAAATCGGTTGTCAAAGAAGTAACTTCTTCTGAGGGGCAAATTATTTTGTTTATTGACGAAATTCACACTCTAGTTGGTGCTGGAGGTGGTGATGGTGCAATGGATGCGGCAAACATTTTAAAACCGGCATTAGCACGTGGTGAACTACGCTCTATTGGTGCTACTACTTTGGATGAGTATCAAAAGTACTTTGAAAAAGACAAAGCCCTAGAACGCCGTTTTCAAAAGGTAATTGTCGATGAGCCTGATACGGAGAGTGCGATTTCTATTTTGCGTGGAATCAAAGAAAAATATGAAGCACACCACAAAGTTCGAATCAAAGACGAAGCTATTATCGCAGCAGTTAACTTATCTGAACGCTATATAACCAATCGTTTTTTACCAGATAAAGCCATTGATTTAATGGATGAAGCGGCTGCAAAATTACGTATGGAAATCAACTCCAAACCAGAGGAACTCGATGTACTAGATCGAAAAATTATGCAATTGGAGATTGAGATTGAAGCAATTAAAAGAGAAAATGACGAGGATAAATTAAAACTCCTCGGTTTGGAAGTTGCCAATTTAAAAGAAGAACGCAACGAAATTTTTGCGAAGTGGCAATCAGAAAAAGAGGTTGTTGATCGCGTGCAAACCTGCAAACAAGAAATAGAAACGTTCAAACTAGAGGCTGAAAAAGCAGAACGTGAAGGAGATTATGGTAAGGTTGCAGAATTGCGCTATGGCAAGATTAAACAGGCACAAGAAGAATTAGAACGTGCACAAGCGCAACTGGAAGAAAATCAAAAAGGGCATTCTCTTATTAAAGAGGAGGTAACTAGTGATGATATTGCAGAGGTTGTTGCGAAATGGACAGGTGTACCTGTAACAAAAATGTTGCAAAGTGAAAGGGAAAAACTCCTCCACTTGGAAGATGAGCTACACAAACGCGTGGTTGGTCAAGAAGAAGCTATTGAAGCCATTAGCGATGCCGTACGTCGAAGCAGAGCTGGATTACAAGATCCGAAAAAACCAATTGGTTCTTTCTTGTTCTTAGGAACAACAGGGGTTGGTAAGACAGAACTAGCCAAAGCATTAGCAACGTATCTCTTTGATGATGAAAATGCCATGACGCGTATCGATATGAGCGAATACTCTGAGCGCCACAGTGTAAGTAGATTAGTTGGAGCACCTCCAGGATATGTTGGATATGATGAGGGTGGACAATTAACTGAAGCTGTACGTAGAAAACCATATTCTGTTGTGCTCTTAGATGAGATTGAAAAAGCACATCCGGATACGTTTAATATCCTCCTTCAAGTATTAGATGAAGGGCGTTTAACGGATAATAAAGGGCGTTTAGCGGATTTCAAAAACACGATCATTATTATGACTTCCAACATGGGTAGTCACATTATTCAAGAGAAGTTTGAACAAATTACCAATATGGAGCAAGCTGCTGAAGAAGCAAAAGAAGAGGTATTGAATGTCTTAAAACAATCCGTACGTCCAGAATTCCTGAACCGTATTGATGAAGTGGTAATGTTTACGCCTCTAACTCAAGACAACATCCTTCAAATTGTTGATATTCAGCTACAAGGGGTAATGAAAATGTTAAATGAACAAAATATCCATCTGGAAGCAACAAAAGAAGCGAAAGATTTCCTAGCGCGCAAAGGGTTTGATCCACAATTTGGAGCTAGACCTGTAAAACGCGTTGTTCAGCGAGAAGTATTAAATAAGCTGTCGAAGGAAATTTTAGCAGGAAACGTCAAAGCAGAGAGCATGATTTTACTTGACTCTTTCAATGACGAATTAGTTTTTAGAAATAAATAAATTGGTTGACGGTTAACTGTTGACAGTTAACAGAAAATCTTCTAAATTAACAAGAACCAATCCTTTAAAGGGTTGGTTCTTTTTTTGTTGGTTGTTGGCTGTCAACCGTTCACTGTTAACTGTTCACAAAAAAAGCAGTAAACTTTCGTTTACTGCTTTTTATATCTTGTTGTGATGGTGTAAGATTCTTTTAGAAATAAGTGTAAATTTCTTACATTGCGAAATTCACTCTTTTCTCATCACTCTTAACCATTTATGATAAAGCTACTTTTACTTGATCTGCTGCTTCTTGGAAAGCTACAGCTGATAAGATTGGCATACCTGATTGATCAATCAATTCTTTTGCCAATTCAGCGTTTGTTCCTTGAAGACGTACAATAATAGGCACTTTAATATCGTCACCCATGTTTTTGTATGCATCAACAACTCCTTGAGCAACACGGTCACAACGAACGATTCCTCCGAAGATGTTAATTAAAATAGCTTTTACGTTTGGATCTTTTAAGATAATACGGAAAGCTACTTCAACACGTTTAGCATCAGCTGTTCCTCCTACGTCTAAGAAGTTTGCTGGTTCAAAACCTGCGTATTTAATTAAGTCCATCGTAGCCATTGCTAAACCAGCACCGTTAACCATACATCCAACAGTTCCATCTAAATCTACATAGTTTAATCCTGCTTCTTTAGCTTCAACTTCGATTGGACGCTCTTCTGTGATATCTCTGTACTCAGCGTATACTTTTTGTCTGTATAATGCGTTGTCATCGATTGTAACTTTAGCATCAACTGCTAAAATTTTATCGTCAGATGTTTTTAATACTGGGTTAATTTCAAACATAGAAGAATCACTTCCGATGTAAGCGTTGTATAAAGCATCAACGAATTTAACCATTTCTTTGAATGCATTTCCTGATAAACCTAAGTTAAATGCTATTCTTCTTGCTTGGAAACCTTGTAATCCAACAGCTGGATCGATTTCTTCTTTGAAGATTAAGTGTGGCGTTTTTTCAGCAACTTCTTCAATGTCCATTCCTCCTTCAGTAGAATACATAATCATATTTCTACCTTTAGCACGGTCTAATAATACAGACATGTAGAACTCGCTAACTTCGCTTTCACCTGGATAGTAAACATCTTCTGCGATTAAAACTCTATTTACTTTTTTCCCCTCTGGTGGAGTTTGTGGAGTAATTAGGTCCATTCCGATGATTTTTCCAGCTAGCTCTTTTACTTCATCTAAGTTCTTAGCTAACTTTACTCCTCCTCCTTTACCTCTTCCTCCTGCATGGATTTGAGCTTTTACTACATACCAACTTGTACCAGTTTCTTCTGTAAGTTGTTTTGCTTTTTCAACAGCTTCATCTGCGTTGTTAGCTACTAACCCACGTTGTACTCTTACCCCGTAGCTAGCTAATATTTCTTTACCTTGAAATTCATGTAAATTCATAGTGTAATACGTTTAGCTTTTAAAAATAAACAGACACAAAAATAATAATTAGGTTTTAAATTCCCTAATTTAATTCTAGATAAGTCCTATTTATTCTTAGATTTAACTTTATTAATTTTAAAAAATATTTGATTTGTATTCGTTAGATTTAGAAAATATCAATAGATCCTTTACCTTCTCTTATGATTTCCGGTTCAAATCCAGATAAATCGATTACGGTAGAAGCCTGATTATCACCGTATCCCCCATCGATAATTAAATCTACTGTATTATTCCACTTCTCTAAGATCAATTCGGGATCTGTGGTATACTCTAAAATTTCATCTTCATCATAGATGGAAGTTGAAACAATAGGATTTCCCAATCTACGGACAATTTCTCTGGCGATGTTGTTATCTGGCACGCGAATTCCCACGGTTTTTTTCTTTCTAAATTCTTTAGGCAAGTTGGTACTCCCTGGCAGAATAAAGGTATAAGGTCCGGGCAGCGCTTTTTTTAGTATTTTAAAGGTAGCGGTATCAATTTGTTTGATATAGTCTGAAATATTGCTCAAATCATGGCACACAAACGAGAAGTTAGCCTTCTCTAGTTTAATGCCTTTGATGCGGGCAATGCGTTCTAATGCCTTGGTATTGGTAATATCACACCCCAATCCGTATACGGTATCCGTAGGATAGATAATCAATCCCCCATCGCGAAGTACTTCCACCACCTTATTAATCTCCTTTTCATTCGGATTCTCTGGATATATTTTGACAAATTGCGCCATATCTTTGATTTTTATTGTTTTACACAATTTACGCTAAAACTTGAAGCTTCGCAAATCGCAATAATAATTTTTTAATTCCCCCTACATCGAAATTGATCTCCGCTTTGCGATCTGCTCCTACACCTTCTAAATTTAAAATCACCCCTTGACCAAATCGTTCATGCATCACGCGTTGACCAATTACTAAACCGCCATTAGAATTTTCTGCTCCACTAGAAGTAGATGCAGTAGCGGAATTTACTGGTTTTAATTTTCGAATATTTCGATCTAAAACGGGTTCTTCATTATTTTTCAAGTAAGCAGGTGGAGTACCATTTACAGGTTTTGCCAATCTCAACTTACTTTTATCTACATCGCCAAAAATATCTGCATCAATCTTTGGCGTATAGCGATAATTTGTTTCTACGGGTGTTAAAAACTCTAAGTACTCTGCATCGATTTCTTGAATAAAACGCGAAGGATCACAGTCTATGAGTTTCCCCCAGCGGTATCTCGATTGCGCATAAGTTAAATAAGCTTGATGCTCTGCACGGGTTAACGCTACATAAAATAATCGTCGTTCTTCTTCTAACTCTGTTCGCGTACTACTACTCATCGCACTTGGAAATAGGTCTTCTTCCATTCCCACACAGAAAACGGTAGGAAATTCTAATCCCTTCGCCAAGTGAATAGTCATTAAAGCCACGCGATCGTCATCACCTGTATCTTTATCTAAATCTGTTGCTAGAGCTACATCTTCTAAAAATTCTGACAATGCACCTCGAGCACCATCTATTTCGCGTTGACCTTCAATAAAGTCTTTGATACCATTAAGTAATTCCTCTATATTTTCCATTCGAGTGATTCCTTCTGGTGTGGTATCTTTTCTCAACTCTTGAACCAATCCTGTTTTCTTAACGACGTGTTCTACCATTTCATAAGCATCCTTGGTTTCTTCCAACGCCTGAAAAGCTTTCACCATATTGACAAAATCAGTCAATTTGTTTTTCGTTCCTGCGGTAATTTTTAAGTCAATTTTATCTATATGACTCATTACTTCAAAAATCGAACGCTTATAGTGATTAGCAGCAATCGTTAATTTATCCAATGTTGTTGCTCCAATTCCCCTTGCAGGATAATTGATAACACGAACCAGGGCTTCTTCATCTTTGGGATTGATAATTAAGCGTAAATAGCTCAATACATCTTTTATTTCTTTGCGTTGATAGAACGACAACCCACCGTAAATTCGGTAGGGAATATCGCGTTTTCTCAAGGCATCTTCCATCGCACGAGATTGTGCATTGGTACGATATAAGATAGCAAAATCACTGTTGTTTTTTTGATTTTGCATTTTTTCTTCAAAAATTGTTGACGCAACAAAGCGCCCTTCTTCTCCATCAGTTAATGAACGGTGTACCTTAATCTTGGGACCAAAATCATTATCTGTCCAAACTACTTTTTCTAATTTGACTTTATTCTTGTCAATAATCGTATTTGCAGCTTCTACAATATTTCGAGTAGAGCGATAATTTTGTTCCAAACGATACAATTGTACGTTGTCGAAATCCTTTTGGAAATTCAATATATTATTGATGTTCGCTCCACGAAAGGCATAGATACTTTGAGCGTCATCCCCTACTACACATATATTCTGAAAGCGATCTGAAAGCGCTCGAACAATCAAATACTGAGAGTTGTTCGTATCTTGATACTCATCAACCAAAATATAGCGAAAACGATCTTGATACTTGGCTAACACATCTGGAAATCGAGTTAGTAACTCATTGGTTTTCAATAGTAAATCATCAAAATCCATTGCTCCTGCTTTGAAACAACGTTCCACATAATGCTCGTAAATTTCTCCAATACGAGGACGTTTACTCATTGCATCTGCTTCTTGTAGTTCTGGATCGTTAAAATAGGCTTTTACCGTAACCAGATTATTTTTATACGAAGAAATACGACTGGCTACTTCTTTGGGTTTATACACGTCTTTATCTAATTGCAACTCTTTAATAATCTGTCCGATTAATCGCTGAGTATCTTGTGAATCATAGATAGAGAAGTTACTTGGATATCCCAAATGATCAGCTTCTGCACGCAAAATACGAGCAAAAACAGAGTGGAATGTTCCCATCCAAAGGTTTCTAGCCTCGCTGCTTCCGACAATTTGTGCGATTCTATTTTTCATCTCACGCGCTGCTTTATTGGTAAACGTCAGAGATAAAATATTAAACGCGTCAACGCCTTGATGCATCAGGTAGGCAATTCGCAAGGTCAATACCCTTGTTTTTCCTGAACCCGCTCCAGCAATCACAATCATTGGGCCATCCTTCTGTAGTACAGGCGCTCTTTGCGCTTCATTAAGTTGATCAATATAACTTTGCATAGTGTCTAAAACCGTAAAAAGCCAAAATTACAACTACTATTAGTTTATAACAAGTTTTGTTTACATTAAAGCATTTTATCTTGATCAAATATTATTACTTTTGTTCAAATTTAAATTTCATGGATCTTAACTTTTTCCTTACTTCATTACAGTATATCGTACCTGCGTTAGTTGTTGCGGGATTGTCTTATGTGTTCTTTCAACAAATCTTGGAGAAACAATCGAAGCGAGACTATTTTATCATTACGCAATTGACAAATAAAGAAACAGGAATTGACAGTAAAGCCTTAAAGTTGCAGGCTTGTGAGCGATTGATCATCTATGCAGAACGCAGTGATCTAAAGAAGTTAATCTTGCGTGTTCAACCATTGAGTACGGATACTCAAGCATACGCACACTTATTGGTTCAACACCTTGAGCAGGAATTTGAATATAACGTCACCCAACAGCTTTATGTTTCTGAAGAGCTATGGGCTATTGTTGTACATACCAAAAACACCCTTATAAGCACGATTCAACAAACAGCGAAGCTACCAGAAGCTACATCTGCTTTGTTGTATCAAAATCTCTTGTTAAATGAATCGATTCGCATTCAGAGTAAAGTGGATATTTTACTTCGAGCAATCAAAGAAGAGACAAAACATAACTTGTAGTAAATCAATAAATTAAATAAAAAAAAGGTATGAGAAGAATTTTGATAAGCGCATGTTTGCTATTGGGTGTTTTAGGCACAAACTACACCGCTACGGCTCAAAGCAAACTAGGAGGGATTTTGGGTAATTTATCGCAAGATCAAATTGGTAAAGGGTTAAAAGAAGCACTAGACAAAGGTATTCAACAGCAAGTAAGTGAACTAGCTAAACCCAACGGTTTTTTTAAAAATGAACTGGTAAAAATTATGTTGCCTGATGAATTGCAAAAAGTTGATAAAACAATGCGTTCATTAGGAATGGGGAGCGTAGCAGATCAAGGATTACTCTTGCTAAACAAGGCAGCAGAAAGCGCTGTAGAAGAAGCAACTCCAATCTTCGTACAGGCGATTAAAGATTTAACTTTTGCGGATGCTGCTAATATTCTTTTAGGCGGTCCGTCTTCGGCTACTGACTACTTGAAACAAAAAACTTCAAAAGAGTTAATGAGTAAATTTACTCCTATCATTGAATCGTCTTTATCAGAAGTAGGTGCTACAAAGGCTTGGGAAGGTATTTTTACACAATACAATAATCTTCCTCTTGTATCTCCTGTTAATCCAGATCTAACAAACTACGTTGCCGAAAAAACACTAGATGGTGTATTCACGATGATTGCAGTTGAAGAAAACAACATTAGAGGAAATCAAAAAGACTCGAGATCGACAAAGTTATTGAATGACGTATTCAGCAAACAAGATAAGACAGCGAACGCATCAACGTCTTCTTCAAGCAAGAATACACCTAAAAAGACAGATAGTACAAAAGAAAAAAAGAAAAGCCTTTTTGATATTTTTGGTCAATAAAACGTACTATAACGATAGCATAACTTTTTCGTAATATTCACTCCGAATAGAATATCGATATTTGCCTTATAAATATAGATTTCATAAGAGAATAGTTAAAGTTAGTTGATACAAAAAGGGACATTGAATATCAATGTCCCTTTTTACTTTTTCAACTACTTTTGCCTCTGTTGTTCTAACGGTGGACTTATTCGTGATTCAGTTCTTCTAAACGAACGTAAAAATGCAATTGCTCTTCTTCCCCAGCGACAGCAGTAACACACGCTTCGTTGCCATATTGATCATACATCGAAAAGTACATTTCACCTCCCCATTCGTAATAAGACCAAATTAGTCCTTCCCAAAGCTGATAAACCCAAAAACACACCCCTTCTATTTCGTGATTCTTAGCCAATACCTTCCGAAACTTACTCGAAGTAAATTCAAACTTCGTTGTAAAAATAGAATGATCGTCCCTAGTAAATGTTCCATCTGTTGAGATACTACATCTTTTATAGATACCTGTCTGCTTGTAGTGAAACCATTTCTTGCTAATACAATTCGTTTGATACAAAAGCAAGCCATCATCAGGATTAAACTGCACGTAATATTTCGTCAATTTGGAGTTGTATATTCCATTTACATCGTGTTCTGTTCGCGTTTGCACGCGTATATTAGATTGTGTAAACCGACGTTTGGGCAATACGTTTATGGTCACAAAATCGGGAGCAAGTCCTCCTTGATTATACTCCTTAGAAGTAGAATATTCCACTCGCTTAACTTTCTCCATGCCATGCTGGTTTGACCACTGTTTAATTTTACAACGCACACACACTTTAAATGCTTTGACAGGAGCATCAATAGAGCAATAAACGATAACAGAAGAAGTCGTCCCTTCCTTATGATACCCTGAATTTTCTACTTTCGGATATACGTAAATTCCCGCCTCGTCGGTATAAAGTAAACCGTTGCTTATGAAATTATTTTCATCATCAATAAGTTCCATTTTTTCAAACATTTCTTTTGGTGAAATTGTGATTGGTTGATTCTTTCTATCACGTGCTTCCATCGTTATTTTAAGAGCAATTTGATGCCGTCCATTTGCATACAACTGCGTTGATTTTTCTCCATTTACTAAAGTAATTTTCAGCGAAGTCACCGCATTTATATCCTCCCAATTATATACATTTTCACTAATTCGGTCGTTACTTGATACAACTGAATGCCCTTTCACATGTGCTTCTTTAAACAAATAGGCGCGATCTTTAATCGTTGCATGTCCATAAACTTCCACATTGTCATAGATTTGAGCAGATCCCTCAATAGAAGCGTTTTCATATACTTTAGCGTAGGCTGAGACCATGGCCTTTCCAGAGACTGTTGCGTTACCTGAAATTTGAGCCGAATCCTCTATTGAAGCTTCTCCATACACTTGAGCACAAGCTGTTACCAAAGCAAAATCTGAAACTACAGCATTGCCATATACTTGTGCATCAGCTGTAATACGCGCAGCTCCAAATACTTCTGCATTTCCGCGAACTACAGCATTATCTAAAATTGCAGCTTCGCCATATACTTTAGCATTGTCTCCCACCCAAGATTCACCAGCCTGACTCAAATTCAATTCACTTTGAATCCAACCTCCTTTTCTACGTGTTTTTAAACATTCTATACGCCATAGTATATAGCCATTATATTCCATGGATTCATTGGTAATTCTGTATTTATCCATTTCTACAGCTTTTATCCATTTAACACTTCTATCTCTTTTTCTCAATCTCATTTTTATTGTTTAATGCAACATAGTAAAACACCTACTTCCCCCTAATCTTCTCATATAGAGAATAACTATCGTACATAGGATTAAAATTCAATATGTACTGAACATTATAAAATTATTTTAAATAAAAATCATAATTCAATCAAAAAGGTTAAAGTTTGTTTCAAAAAATAAAAAAATTAACAAAAGGAAATGTTTTTAAAAAATATGGATTTTCTCTTTTACATGTCTTTTCAAAAACCAACACCTTTTTTCTTTGTCAAGCGATATTAAAATCTCTTTAAGTAGATCATACAGTGACTTTTACTCACAAAAAAAGAGCAAGTTTTACTTGCTCTTTTCTTTATCATCGCGGGGTACTTCCCTATCGTTTATTCGACCTTGTTTAGTCTTATTATTTCGTGTATAAAAACTAAATCACCTTAAACAAGCCTGGATATTCTGAGACCAAACCATCTGCATCAACTGTAATAGTAGCTTCAAAATCGCTCCAAATATTCTTGTAGTGATAGGTGTTTTCAGACAATTTAGTATATTCTTGTTGAACCAAAGTAAAATTCTCCTCTAAAGGATTAATATACAAAACTGGAAGAATCTTAGATTCACCAACATTTAACTTTAATCGATTAATTGGCAAAGTATTAGTAAAAGGAGTTACTGCGATATCAATATCTAAACACTCCTTAAAATGTGGATATTCTTGTTCATCAATGATCCATTGATCATTGAGTTTATGTCCACTTAATTGAAAAAATCGATGTCCTTCTTGACATCGAATATCAAAGAAACGCGTTTCCCAATTGGATGTTGTCACAACTTGATATTCAACACCATAAATGCGATTATTCTTATTGCCGACAATTTCTCCTTTGCAGTGAAAGCTACCTTCTTTTTCGATAGCAGTAAAGTGCTCCACAGCTATTGTATCAACACCTAACCATGTTCGTTTTTTTTCCATTTGATTCAATTGACTACGATTTATTTAATTTAACACTAAGCGTGGCTATAAAAGTGGGGATATAATCATCAATTACAAAACGGGGATTGGGCTGCCAAGCCTCTTCATATCCGATAATTGCGAAACCTGCTTTGGTTTGTCCACCCAACAAATCTTGAAGAGCATGCCCAAAAACAAGTGCTTCTCCTTTTGCAATTTTTTCGTCTAGCTCGGTTGAAGACAGATCTCTTTGATCTTGATAAGGTATTGTGTATTTGGGTTGAATCAATCCTTGCGCTTTACATTCTGCATTTCGATCTTCAACAAAAACCACAGGATTATAAAAGCTGCTAATTAATTTTCCGCCAGTTTTTAATACGCGATAGCACTCGTTCCATACTTGCGTCACATCGTCAATATACAGATTGGAAATGGGGTGTACGATCAGATCAAAATACGCGTCATCAAATCGACTTAAATCGCGCATATCTCCCTGTTCAATTGCTAAGTGAAGTTGATCTCTTGTTGCAACATCTTGGTCTTTTTGCAACTGTTCTGGCGACAAATCAAACACGATAACTTCTGCACCTAAAGCAGCTAGTATAGGTCCTTGTTGTCCACCTGCAGAGGCTAAACACAGTACTTTTTTTCCTTTAATATCTCCAATCCACTCTTTTTCAATCGGAGTTGGCAAGACATATAAATCCCAGATTCCCTGTTTTGCCTTTTCAACTAATTCACTACTAACAGGCTGAGACCATGGAACATTCGCTTTTGCTTGTGTATCCCAAGCTTTTTGATTGTGTTGTATAAAATCTTTCAATGACGTAACGTATAATAAGCGGTTAAGTTAGTTCAACCGCTTATTAAAATTATCTTTTTTAATTGTATAAATCAAATCTTTTTTCTCATTTTGCAGTTTTCCTTCGTGCACTTTTATCTCAAGTTAAAGCTTTATTCCTGATTGGATGAAAGTTAACTCCATAAAAAAAGGGAGAAAACACGTTCCTCCCTTTTGCTTTTATTTTATTGTTGATTATGTCAACATTCCTCCATCAACATTGATTACTTGTCCTGTGATATAAGCCGACATATCAGAAGCTAAAAACACACATGCATTGGCTACATCTTCTGCTTTTCCTCCGCGTTTTAAAGGAATAGCATCTGTCCATCCTTTTACCACGTCTTCTGCTAATTTAGCTGTCATTTCCGTTTCGATAAACCCTGGTGCGATAACGTTACAACGAATATTTCTAGATCCTAATTCTAAGGCAATTGATTTAGAAAATCCGATTACCCCAGCTTTAGAAGCTGCATAGTTCGATTGTCCAGCGTTTCCTTTTACTCCTACAACAGAACTCATATTGATGATTGATCCTTTTCTGTTTTTCAACATCGTGCGTTGTACCGCTTTTGTCATATTGAACACAGATTTCAAGTTCACTTCAATAACATCATCGAAATCTTGCTCTGACATTCTCATCAATAAATTATCTTTTGTAATACCTGCATTATTAATTAAAACATCAATATTACCGAAGTCTTTCAATACTTCTTCTACCAATTGTTCTGCTGCTTGAAATTCTGCTGCATTGGATTGATATCCTTTTGCTTGAACACCTAAAGCTACAAGTTCACTCACTAATTCGTCCGCTGCTTGTACAGATGAACTGTAGGTAAATGCTACATTAGCGCCTTGTTCAGCAAATGCTAAAGCTACTCCTCTTCCGATTCCTCGTGTAGCACCGGTAATAATGGCTATTTTTCCTTCTAATAATTTCATGTATATTTTAATTTTGTTTTGACAAAGGGCAAATATAAACAATTTGTAATTCGACTATGAATTTTTTAAACTGTTTGTACCTCTTTTCTAAAAAAGATCATGTAAAATAGCGTAACCCCAAGCAAGAAAACGAAATAGTATCCATGTGACACCAATTCGAGATAGCCTAGTTTTTTATCTGTAAAACTCAATAAAATTAAGATTTGTGCTCCGTAAGGCAATATTCCTTGTACAATACAAGCAAAAATATCCAATACAGAAGCTACATAAGGCCGATTTAACTTATACTCTGTTGCTACATCATTGGCTAGGTTTCCGACTACTAAAATTGAAACGGTGTTATTCGCCATACACAAACCTACACTAGAAACTAGAGAGGCTATACCAAAAACGGCTCCTTTGCTGGTTTGAATTCTCTTCTGCATACTTTTTAAAATCCACACCAAGCCTCCTTGTTGCTCAATCATACGGGCTAATCCGCCAGTAAGCATTGACAACAAGAATATTTCTGTCATAGACGTAAATCCTTGATAGGTGTGATTAGCAAGTCCTACCAAATCAAAATCAGCCTGAACTAACCCGATGATTGATGCAGAAAGAATACCTAAAAACAAGGCAATAAACACATCAATACCCACCAAAGCCAAAACAATAGTTAACACATAGGGTAAGATCAATAGGTAATTAGCATTTTCGTTTAAATCTAGTACAACATGGGTAGCGTCATTTTTCATAAATATCAACACAACATTGCCCCCCCCAATAAGGCTCCACAAAGCAAACCCATAGAACTTCCTGTTTTTTCAGCTAATCCAACAACAATAGGACCTAAAGCAACAATTGTTCCTACTGAAGTGCCTATAGAAAGAGATAAAAAGCAAGAAATAACAAAGATTCCTACCCCGAGATATGCTACAGGAATATAATGCAACCCAATATTGACCATCGCATCCACTCCGCCAATGGCTTTCGTAATAGTTGCAAAAGCCCCTGCAAGAATATAAATCAAACACATGGTGATAATCTTACTGTCTCCACAACCTTCAATTAGTGCTGTGATGCGCTTATTGATCGGTGTTTTGTAAAATAAAACAAAAGCAGTGATAATCCCTAAAGCAATAGCTATAGGAGAAGGCAATAGATAAAAATCGTCTAGTAAAATACCGCTACCTAAAAAAACAGCAACAAATACAAAAAAGGGAATGAGGGTGTACAATTTATTTTCTGTCATATATATTTTTTTTGCTTTCTAAAAACACATAGTTACGTTAACCTTGAGAAAAAAATAATACAGAAAGTATACCAAAGATTAGTATATCAACATTTTTTCCATGACTGGCTTATCGTTTTCAGCACCTTGCTTGTTGTTGCAGGTTGCTATTTTTCTACATGATTTTAGAAAAATTCCTGATAATAAAGAGCAAAGATATAAACTATAATTAAAATCGACAACAAAAAACGTTTTTTTAATAATTTTATTCATTTACTACAATATGTTTAAATACTAACTAGTTTTCCTTACTTTTGTTGCCCTAAACTAAAATTTTAAAAAGAAATGAGAAAACTACTGCTTTCATTAGGATTAGCGGGTTTATTAACTACCGCTTCATTTGCTCAAAGTGGACCTAAAAATGCACTTGGATTGCGTTTTGGAGGAAACTCTGGCTTAGGTACTGAAATTTCATACCAAAGAAATTTATCGCGCAACAATCGTTTAGAGCTAGACCTTGGTTTTAGAAACAACAACGATTACAACGCAACAAAAATCACGGGTATCTACGAATGGGTTTGGAATATTGAAGGTAACTTTGATTGGTATGCGGGTGTTGGAGCTGCTGTAGGGAATTACAATTACAAGTACAACCACGGAGGTGTAAGATACAAAGACAATGGTACCTTTGGTTTAGTAACAGGTACAGTTGGTATTGAATATACCTTTGACTTCCCGTTGCAAATTGCACTTGATGCACGTCCTGAACTATATTTAAACGACTCGTATCGCGACGGACTATACCTTGATTTTGGTCTAGCTGTACGTTATAAATTCTAATACACTAAATTTCTCTTTTTCTTACAAACGATACAAAAATAGCGAGGAACTCCTCGCTATTTTTATTTTGCTAATTTTCGTTCAACCACACTAACCAATCTTCGCCTACTTTAGGCCAATTGCGTACACTGTGATCAGGAATATACTTTTCATCTACAGGAAAAAAATTGTGCTCTGTACCTACATAAGCCTTAAACGTAAAGTTTTTCCATCCTTCTTTTATTGCTTCTACTCGTAAATAATCATTGAAAGGAGCACTCCAATCTTTGCTCCCATAGGTTACCAAAACAGGAATTTTCATTTCCTTAAAATACGACATAGAAGATTGTGAAAAGGCATAGGTTGCCTTTGGACTATCCCCTCGTTCATCGGTTGTACTATCTTTATTTTCTACAATCCAATCCCAGTGATCGAATAGTCTTTCTGCTTCTTGGTTTTCTTGTGTTTCTGTATATCGCAGTTCGCTTATAATAGCCAAAATACGTCCCATAGGATTTCCTCCTGAATAAATGAGATGCGTAATCTTAGGATACAATGCTGCCATCTTAGCTGCAATTGTACTACCTTCTGAATGACCAACGACAATTAATCGATCTTTAGCAACCCAATCTTCCTTTTCTAAATCCTTCAGTATTTCAATATTTCGCTCAACATAGTAGTCGAGGTAATTTCGCTCTGTATAAGCGGTCGGAATTTTATCTAGGGTATTCATATAGCTATAGGGAGGACCTATTTCCTCTAAGTCAACGACAAGAGGTATGCCTGGTTTTCCTACAAAAACTAAATGATACTGTTCGATATAATCTTCCATATCAACTGGAAAGGCTAATATTTTATCCTTATAATATTTCAATACAGGTTCTGGCGTACTGCCTTGGCAAAAGAACAACAAAGGTTTGACTGTGTGTTCTTCTCCTTGCTTTGATTTGATTACCACATCAACCTGATCCTCACGATATTTGAAAATGCGGTGTTCAAATCCTAATTCTTCAGCCGTTTTAGTTTGAGCAAAAGAACAAATTCCTAGAAAAGCGACTAGTAGTACAATGCTTTTTTTCATTACTTCCTCTTGAGATACGTTATTTATTTCTTAACCAAAAAGATAAATATAACATTATTTCAATTGAATTCCTTCACCATCTCTACTCTTACCCTCTGGAAGCAGCAATTACTTTTTTCGTAAATCTCAACATAGATCTATACTTATTCTTTAGAGGAGTGGGTTCTAGAATTAATTCTCTGTCGAATTCAAATCCTTTTTTCTTACAAAGTGTTATACTTTTATCGTTTTCCTTTTCAACTGTGTAAATAATTTGTTGTGTTGGAATACTAGTTTCTATGAGTGTTATTGCTTGTTCCAAGAGTGCGCTTCCCCACCCTTTTCCCTGTTGTTCTTCACTTACCCATACGCCAATTTCAACAGAAAATAAATGAATGTCATTAATCGTTAAACAACCTACAAAGCGGTTTGAATCGCGTTCAAAAGCCAATAAAACCAAACATGTACCTTGTTTCATTTCCTCTTGAGATTGTTCGATATATGCCTTAACTAAAACTGGATGTGAAAAGGAATCAATACTCAAATACTGTCCGATTGATGGAGTAAAATACTGCTGTAATAATGCATGATCTCCTTGGTTTATTTTTCTAAAAACCAAGGCATTTGTTTCCCATTGATGTTCAGGAGCAAACACTGTTCTCTTTTGAGGGGTAAGCATTCCAATAATCATTTGTATTTCTAGCTTCATTCCCTCTTGAATAAGGTTGAATGTCTGTAGATTGTCAATCTCTTCACTTGCCGCTATTACACTTCCCAATAAAATAAACCACGTATTCTTTTCAACTTTCTTTTTCTCAAAGTCGTTGTTTACGCTTGTTTCGTTTTTCTCTGTCTTTTCATCACCCTCTACTTCGCGATATGTGCTCCAACATTTCCCCATCTTATGCAGTAAAACAACCCATAATCTCAATTGAACCTCACGATCAAGGGTTGTTACATCATCATTGAAATAGGTACCTAAGGCTTTAATTAAATGGATATAAACCACAGATAACACCTCCATGGTTTCTATTTGGACAAGAACATTCGCCCAGGTCGCTTCTCCTCTACCCACTGCAAGTAATAACTCTCCTAACTCTCGTTCCTCCTCCTGCAAAAAGGGAAGTTCTAGAAGGGTATCAAGTTGATCCGTATATGAAATTTTCATTTTACACTAATTACATACAAAAAAAGCCCAATTTAATTCCAAAAATTAAAATGAACTTTTCTAAAATACTGTTTTTTTTTCGAGCTTATTATTTTGTTGCGTTATCTTTTCGATAATGTAACATATCCAATACTTTTTCTTCGCTAATTTTTCGTTCAAAACTACTGTGGTATACATAACCTAGCTTTTCGGCGATATTGATACTACCCGCATTATTTCGCTCTACGTTGTAGATTAAATAGTCTACTGTTAAGTTGTCAAAAACGAATTGTTCCAAAGCTTTTACCAATTCAGTTCCATATCCTTTTCCATTGGCACTTTCTTTTAGCCAAAGCCCTATAGAAATTGATTCATCACAAATATCGTGTATTCCACAACATCCAATGAATTCACCTGTTTCTTTATCTGTAGCAAGTAAAGTAATGTCTTTTTGTTTTTCTAATTGACCTAAACTATAAGCAACAAAGCCATATGTATCTTCTTTCTTTCCCGTAGGAATAAAAGGTAAGAATTTTGCTACTGTAGGGGTTAATGCTTTAAAAATATCCTCTACATAGCTATCGTTAACGATTATAAACTTCAAGCGATCACTTGAAAAACTTAGGTTTGCATCAAATTTCATATGGTACTCTATTCGTTGGGCCAAAATAAGGGATTTTATTTTAGCATTATTTTTTATTTCTGTTGCAAATATAGGGGATAATTTGAAGTGAATGTCGATTCACTTCGCGAAAAAGCACGTCTTTTTTTCTGTATTTCCATAGACGACGCCTTTATTTACACCAACACAAGCTTTTTGTTGTCTTTTTTTTTATTCATAGTACCCTCATCCTTAATGGAGTAAAAAAAAACAGCCTTTTATCTTTAAATTTCCTTTGATTTTTACTTGCATAAAATAAAAACTAATAGTATGTTTGCTCCTGTAAAAATGAGGGATTCCTCAGTTTTTAGGAGAGGTGCCGGAGTGGTAACGGAGCAGATTGCTAATCTGTCGACTGGTAACGGTCGCCAGGGTTCGAGTCCCTGTCTCTCCGCTTCTTCGGGGTGTAGCGTAGCCCGGTCATCGCGCCTGGTTTGGGACCAGGAGGTCGCAGGTTCGAATCCTGCCACCCCGACTTTTAGGGTATCAGAATGTGCCTAAATCCGTAAGTATCAATTACTTACGGATTTTTTTATTTTTAAATGTATCATAATAATCCATAGTAAATCAATCTAAATGTGAGCTATTAGGTGAGCTATTTTTAAAAGGTAAATTAGCTCACCGAATCGAGTTTAACTATCTGTATTTCAGTAAATTAAATACAATTCATTATAGTTTAATTCAGTGCTTTTTGGTCTTGTTTGAGTACTATTCAGGTGAGTAGTTTTTAAAAACCATATCAAAACAGTTCGGTTAACATTAAAATAGATTGATATGAAAACAAAAAACACATTTGGAATACACTTTATAATACGTGTTTCTAATTCAAACAAAACAGTTCCATCCCTTATCTATGCAAGGATAACGGTAAATGGACAACGAACAGAAATTTCTTTAAAATTAAAAATATCCCCTACTTCTTGGGATAATATTAAAGGAAAAGCGAAGGGCAAAAGTGAAGACACGGTTCGAATCAACGCACATATTGAGCGAGTACGTTCTCTCATTACAGATACCTATCATCAATTAGTCCAACAAAAAAGAGTTGTCTCCATAGGAGCTGTTAAAAATATCTTTCTTGGGCATGATGATACCGAATCATCACTTTTAAAGCTTATAGACTATCACAGAGAGATTGCTACAAATAAATTTATGGTACACTAAAGAACTATTTCTCTACAGAAAAGTACCTTAAAAGCTATTTGCGTAAAGTACACAATCGAACTGACATCTATTTAAGTGAGATTAACTACAAATTTATCTTTGACTTTGAAAACTTCTTAAGAAACTGCAAACCTATTCATAAACATCAACCATTAAATAACAATGGCATTATGAAACACATTGAAAGATTTAAAAAGTTAATCAACTTAGCTATCACAATGGAATGGATTGAAAAAGATCCCTTTACCAAATACAAACTTCACTTTGAGAAGACAGAAAGAGGGCACTTAACTAAATCTGAACTTGAAATCCTTGTAAACAAGAATTTTGCAATTGAAAGATTACAAGCTGTTCTTGATATGTTTTTGTTTAGTTGTTATACTGGTTTAGCTTATATAGACATCTTTAACTTAACACCACAAAATATAGCTAAAGGAAGTGATGGGAAAGAGTGGATTATATCAAGTAGAGAGAAAACTAAAATACCTGTTAGGGTTCCACTACTCCCTGAAGCCTTGGAGCTAGTTAAAAAGTACAAAGAACATCCTATAGCCTTTGCAAAAGGAAAAGTTTTTCCTGTTATTAGCAACCAACGAATGAATGGTTACTTAAAAGAGATTGCTATTATATGTGAGATAGATAAAAACTTATCCTTTCACTTAGCTAGACATACCTTCGCTACAACTGTTACATTAAATAACGGCGTCCCAATTGAATCTGTAAGTAAAATGCTAGGTCATACTGCCATACAGACTACTCAAATTTATGCTAAAGTATTAGAACATAAACTAGGTGAAGATATGGATAACTTAAGGGAAAGAAGACTTACTCAAAAAAATCACAAGTACAACTTTGAAAAGTCAAAATAAACCTTCTAAAGACAACAGAACTTAACTAGCACAAATAAATTGTTATTTAGGGTTAGAACTAAGCTTTTAGTAGCTTATAACAAATCAAAACTAACCCTAAATACTATGTATTATGAAAGTAGAATTTATCACAAAAGAAGATCTTGAGATTTTTAAGCAAGAGATTATTACTGAGATAAGAAGGTATAGCCCTTTTAATAGAAAGAAAGATCAACAGATAAAACAATGGATCAAAAGCTATGAAGTAAGAAAGCTTCTTGGTATTTCTCCTGGTACCTTGCAAAATATGAGAATAAATGGTACCATACCCTTTAAGAAGATTGGTGGATTGATATTTTATAGGTACGAAGATATTTTAAAGATGATGGAGAGTGAATGAAATGAGTCTCTTGACTATCTAAGAGAATATAACATAAATTGTATTAGTCTGTATTTCTACGATTACAATCTATCCTCAAATTCAATCTAGTTAAGCCTGATTCAAAACAAAATGAATCAGGTTTTTTTTATTTAAACAATTGTAACAAGTTCATTTCTATGTAAAAACTCTTCACAAGTCAATAAATTGAAAAAATATTGTAAGACAGTCTTACAATATTTTTTTTCGAAGATTATTTATAATTTCTAATTAAATAAAAAAGCTGTCTTAAAATAAACTAAGACAGCTAAAACGTATTTTAATGTTATTCAAATTCCCTATTTTTAAATAACTAGGTAATAAATTTAAAAAAGCTATCTTAATTTATAGATAGCTTTTAATCTTATATCATAAAAAATTTTCAGCCCACCAAAATTTCTTACAATTAGAACAAAAATATATAAATAAATTAAATAAAAAAACAACCATGTTCACTTCCTATGAAATATCATTTTCTCCTAGTACAATCTAATATGTTTTTTAAAAACATCTAAAGAACATGTTTATTTATTTACAATTAATTTTTATTTTTTTATATACTACTTTACTTTTTATTAATTTTACGTCTATAATTCCTATTTTTCATATAATCCTTTTTTAGCATTCATTATATCTGAACTCCTTTAATTACTTTATCTACACCTTTCCATTTTTTTTCTTGAAGTAATTCAGTATATAAACTAAATAATATACCCTTCATCTTTTAGGATCATAGTATCTGAGTCTATTGTAATATAATCTACATTGCTTTTCTGTTTTGATTTTAAAATATCCGCACTCTTAATTTTCAATGTCTGATTTCTTATACCTCTTTTCTCATTAATCTCTATGATTAACATTTGCTTATCAGACAAAGTAAACTGGTCAAACATAAAAATATTATCTTGTTTACTATGACTAATGATAATTTGAAAATCACTATAACTTCTAATTGGTTTTAAAGCTACTTCTTGAATTGTAGTTCGTTTTGTAGTTTTCCTATCTTTAATTTTAAAGCTAACATAGTCAACAGTGTATGGTAAATTGCTTTTGTTATTAATAGAGATGTGAAAATAAAGTTTACCATCTTGAATATAGATACTTTTTAACCTTGCTTCTACTGAGTAATTTTTACTTTTAATGTTTAGCTCTTTCTTATTCTTCTTTATGATTGCTTTCATAAAAAGATCTGTTAAACTTGGAGCTGTCTTACCTAAATCCTTAAATAGGACTTCGCTTTGCTTTTTACTGTTATGTTTTTCAAACTTGGTTAAATCATAGCTCAGTTGTATTGGCTGTTCATTGTAGGTAGCATTGAAACTATAGTATTTACCATCGTTTGTAATTACAGTAAAATTCGTTGGTGAAATATCCTCTTTTACTGTTTTTAATCGAAGTACATTAGAAGTTGCTTCTACTTTATTGGCTATTATTTCACTACTTCCAAGATCCACATATTCAATACTACTTGGAAACAGAATATGCGTTGTTTTGTTTTGGGTAAGTTCTACCTCGTAAGGAATTACCTCAGCGTTTAATAGGCTTATAGATTGACTACTTTTTTGAGCTATTACTGTGTTTACTGCTATTAGACACAGCAGCATATATTTAATAAATGTTTTCATAATGATCTGTTTTACTTGGTTATTGATTTTTATTCTTTAGGTACAAGAAACAGTTCTTGTCCTTGTTTTAAGGTTACTCTCTGGGCTTTTACTTTCTTTGAAAAGTAACCAGACACTCCTTGAATAAGTCCTTTAGTTAGATCTCCTGCTATTTGGTCTGAAGCGGATCTACTCATCGATATACTCGTTCCTGTTGTCTGTCCCATATTGGCGATGATCTCTTTTGAAGCGCTTATTTCTTGAAGGTCTAATACCTCAAGTCCTTTTTGCCCATAGTTATCATAACCAATAAGCTCTGTTTCTATGATGGTATCATCAATTTTAATAGAGTTTACAATGAGTTCTAATCGTCCACTGTTTACTTTGACTTTAGCAATCAGCGTACTTGCTTCAGGTAATAGAGCTCCGTTTATAACGATACTCTCTAAGAGTCTTAGTTTGATGTAACCTTCGTTTATAATAACCTGATCTTCTTTGATACTGACTCTTATACTGTTTTTATGAGTTTGTGTTTTACGTTCTCCTTCAGCGGTATAAAAGGTTTGATTATTTTCAGAACTAATTGGTAAGAAATCTTGTAAACTCATCGGTTTTACAAGTGAAGAGACAATCTCTTTACTTGTTTTATCAAGCGCTGTTATAGTCTGCTTTTTACTAGAGATAGTTTTGATATTTGTACTCTCATTTGAAGGTGATAATTCAGTTTGGTTTTGACCACCTGGCAAATACTTTGCAGCCATCTGAAACGACTTTTCCATAAGCTCTAATTGATTATCCATTGTAATAGGCGTTGGAGTATCTTTTTCTTCTAATCGCTTTTCTAATTCTTCTATCTGATTTTTAAGGCGATCTGTTTCTGGATTTTCAGTACTATCGTAAAAACTACTGAGCACCTCTTGGCTTTGCTTATAGTTCTGATAAGACCTCTCATAAGGCGTATAAGTAGGCTCCTGATTGTAATCTTGATGATTATAACCGCTATTAGACTCTTCTTGCGACTCATTCCAATAATCCGCTAAGGAGTGCATCTGGTTTTCATTTTCTTGTTGCTTCTGCTCCCATAGCTCTTTTTCATAGGCTTTGACCTTATCTGTTGGCATCCCCTCAGTTATAGCCTCCGGAACTGAGTCATTATGTGCGATAAACTCTTTGTCTTCAGGTTTAAATAAAAGATACATAGCACCTAGAAAAACAATACCCATTAAAGCAAAAACAATATGCTTTTTGTGTTTTTCTATAAGTTCCTGAAATACTTTATTTTCTTTAGGTACTTTCTCTATTTGGTAGGTTTTATCTGATTGATTGTGATTCATAACTCTTGATTTTAAAAGGTGATTGTGATTCTATCTTTTGCCTATCAAGCAAATACTTTACAGGTTTGATATTGCTTTGTTTCTCTTGACTACCGGATGTTAGTTTAGAACTAAAGCTTGTCTTTACAATAAAAAGGCAAACAAGGCTGTAAAGTGTAAATACAGCAAGTAATAAAACTCGTTGCCTTTTTATTGAAAGGCTATTCCAATAGATTTGCAGTCTACTGGAATAACTATGTCTTAAAAGTTGTAATTTATTCATGGATTAGTTTTTTAGCGTTTAACAACTTCTAAATCTTTGTTCTCTACGACGGTAAACTTTTCGATAATAAACCCCTGAGGGTTATTATCAGACCGAACAGCAGATATGAGCTGACTACTTGTTACAAGATTTCTTTTAGTTAGATTACTTGATCGTATGATGTACTGGGTGGCATAAGTCATTGTCTTATAGGGATAGTTATTAAAGTCTATTTTAATACTATCTACCTCAACTCGTTGTTGAATATTTCCTGAGATCACTCTGCTGTAATACCCCTTTTCAAGTAGGTCTTTGTAGTAGTCAAAAGCGCTTTTATCCGAGAGGTTAAACGCTCTTTGCATATTACCCTCAATGGCTGCCTTCTCAGGCGAGAGGGTAAAGAAAAGCTCGTGAAAACGCCTTACGTGTTCCCTTGCCTCTACTGGTCTATTTATACTTGCGTCTTGAGACAGGGCAAGCATAAGTGATTTACCCTTGTCTAGTACATAGATCTTCTCTCTTTGCTCTTTAGCAAAGTCATAGCTTTTGTAGATAGTAAATCCAACTATCAAAAGACAAACCGCAGCAAATACAATAGCGTAGAGCCTTATTTGCTGAAAGCTATTTTCTATATTTCGAAGTGATTTAAATTCCATGGTTTTATTAGTTTTAATAATTGATTGTGTCTATTTCTTCATGAGTTTCCCTGCAATATTTCCAGCTGTGGCACCTGCTCCTGCTGTTGCCATATTTCCAACTTTCATTACTGTTTGATTCATATTGCGCATAAAGTTTCCTGCTCCACCAGCTTGAATAACCCAGCCTGTTACTGTAGGAATTGTAAAATATCCCACAATGCCAATAATCATAAAGATCACATAAACAGTGTTGGAGGTATCTGGAATAAAACTAGGATCTGTAAGCATCTGCATATCTCTTTCGATAATTAGCGATTGAATCTTAGCAAGCATGGCGCTAAATAAATCCGCTACTGGAAGCCAGAGATAGACGCTTATGTACCGCGTAAGCCACTGGGTAATTGTAGATTCAAAACCACTCCATATTGAGATGGCGAAGGCAATGGGACCTAGTATGGACAGCACCACTAAAAAGAACGTGCGAATCGTATCAATAACAAGAGCTGCGGCTTGAAAAAGCATTTCTAAAAAATCTCTAAAGGCATCTCTAATTACTTTCTGCGTTTCATAAATTCCCTTTTCTATATACATCCCACTCATGGTTGCTAAATCAGAAGGGGACCAGCCAAGCTCATCAAGCTTTTTGTCAAACTCTTCCTTAGAAACTAAATAAGCAGTCTCTGGATTTCTGAGCATGGCTTCTTTTTCTAAAACATCTTTTTGCTGTTGTAAACTCGTTAAATCAATTACTTGATTCTCTAGTATTTGATGTGTCCCTTTAACAACTGGGCTAAGCACCGTGTTTAGTGTTCCAAGTACAAGTGTTGGAAAAAACATAATACAAATCCCCAAAGTAAAGGGCCTTAGCATGGGATACACATCAATGGGCTCTGCGCTTGCTAGGGCTTGCCATACTTTTAACCCAATGTAGAAAAGAGCCCCAAGACCGGCTGCACTTTTAGCCACTCCTGCCATCTCAGCCGATAGTGGCATCATATCGTAATAGAGATTTTGAAGTACCTCATGTAAATTACTCTCTCCCATAGCTACCAGTATTTTTGATTGGAAGTTCCATAGAGATCAAGCACTCTTTGAGCGTTGTTTTTCTTCTTAGCCCTGAGTATACTGATACCAATATTTTTTCTAGTATAATAACTCACTAGATTGTGATAGTCCTTTACTTCTTTGTAAACTCTGTCTATTACATCCATGCGCTCTTTATCGTTTAACGAAAGACTTGAAGCGCTTATAATCTGCTTGAGTTCTTTTAAAAGCTCGGTACTCTCATTTAAAAGAATGGCGTAACCATTAGCAATAGCGACAAGTTCCTGAGCAGAGAAATTTGGATCATTGAGCATTTTACCAAAGTTCTTGACATACAGCTCAGACACATCTCCAACAAGGAGCACTGTCTGTTGTACCTTCCTTGCATCCTTAATCAAATTATTCACCGCCTGTAGCTTGTCATAATACTCTTTGCCTTGTTTATAGACTTTTTCTACTTCTTTGAAGTTCTTAATTACATTATCCACTGTAGCAGAAGTTTGGATAATTTCATTGGCGCTATTTAATATACCTGAAGCTAAATTTCCAGGATCACTCACCACCCATTGGGCGTGACTTTGTAGGGGTAGCACTAGTAGCACAGCTACCATTACTACCTGAATTAATTTTTTCATTGTGATTGAGTTTTGAATTAATTACTTAGTGTGTAGTATTATTCTCCAGTCTTTTTTGTACCAGGCATTTTATTGCCATTTCTACATTACCATCAAGCTCTTTAGCTAGATTCATAACCTCTAGCTTTTCAGTCTCCTCTGTTGTATAAGTCAAATACTCTGAATAGCTTACTTCCGTAGCATATACGCCTGAATGAGTTCCTCCTAGACCAATCCATACTTCTTTATAAAGGCGATTGGGATTATTATTTAAGTTGATAGAAAGTATCTGTACCTTTTCTTTATCAGTCAGACCAAGCATGGCTTGTATATCGTCAAACTTGTTCATGTATTTGCGCTGATCAAGAAGTATTTTACAGTCTGAATTATTGATAATACTTTCCTTGACAATCGGAGATTGAATGATGTCATCTACCTCTTGCGTTACCACAATAGCCTCACCAAAAAACTTTCTAACGGTCTTAAATAAATACTTCAAGTAGTCCGCCATCCCCTCTTTGGCTATAGCCTTCCAAGCCTCTTCAATTAAGATTAGTTTGCGTTGTCCTTTAAGACGTCGCATCTTGTTTATAAACACTTCCATAATGATAATAGTCACTATAGGAAAGAGGATTTTGTGATCCTTGATTGCATCGATTTCAAAGACGATAAAGCGCTTATTGAGTAAATCAAGTTCACTTTCTGAGTTTAATAAATAGTCATATTCACCCCCTTTATAGTAAGGCTCGAGAACATTTAAAAAGTTAGCTAGATCAAAGTCCTTTTCCCTAACCTTTTTCTGTTCTAACTCAGCTTTGTAATCGGTTTTGATATACTCATAGAAAGTATTGAAACTTGGTCTTAAGTTGCTATTTTGAAGTTTTTGAATATACCCACTAACAGCATTTGAAAGCGCTACTTCTTCCGATCTAGAGGGCGGCTGGTCATCCCGCTTCCAAAGGGTTAAGATCAGGGTTTTAATACTTTCTCGTTTTTCAATATCAAACACCCCATCCTCGGTATAAAATGGATTAAAAGCAATGGGGTTTTCTTCGGTATAGGTAAAATACACTCCATCCTCCCCTTTTGTCTTTCCTTTAATCAGTTCACATAATCCTTGATAAGAATTCCCTGTATCTACCAAAAGTACATGCGCATTTTGCTCATAGTATTGTCTTACCATATGATTGGTAAAAAAACTCTTACCACTTCCCGATGGTCCCAAGATAAACTTGTTACGGTTGGTGATAATTCCTTTTTTCATAGGTAGATCTGAGATATCTAAGTGAATCGGTTTACCAGTAAGCCGATCTGCCATTTTTATTCCAAAGGGAGATAGTGAGTTTTGATAATTAGTCTCTCCCGCAAAAAAACAAAGTGCAGGTTCTATGAAAGTATAGAAACTTTCTTCGCTTGGGAAGTCTGCGCTATTCCCTGGCATACCAGCCCAGTAAAGCGTCGCAGCATCCACTGTATTGTGTCTTGGTACACACTCCATAGAAGCGATTGCGCTTCCTGCGTCGTTTTTAAGCTGTTTAAGCTCACTATGATTATCTGACCACGCCATTACATTAAAGTGTGCTTTTATAGAGGTGAGACCTCTACTATGAGCCTGATTTAAATACTCTTCTATCCACTGTTTGTTGATCTGATTCGCTCTGCTGTATCTGGCAAGGGAATGCATATTCTTGGCTGATTTCTCAAACTGCTTTAAATTGTAATCACTATTCTCTATAAACAAATACTGATTGTAGATATGATTACAGTTAAGCAAGAGTCCAACAGGCGAGGCAAACGATAAAGCCATACTACTTTTATCCGTTGACAGTTTTTCATAACGTGATAAATACGACACCTCAGTAGGTAAATCATCTGTACTTGATAAAGTATGTAAAGAGATACGATTATCTCCTACTCTAACCTCTTCTGCGCTAATAGCTATATCTTGAAGGCTTCCTCTTTGAATTGAGCTTAGCGTTAAGTACTGTTCTAATAATCCACTTTTTTCTTCTGAGCCGATAATGTCTTCTTCTGATAATTTAATTAAGCTTATCAGTCCACTATCATTAACTATTTTTTCCAGTTGTGTTGTAGCTTCTAAAAAGCTTTGAATGGTATCTTTATCTCTGATTTCTTTTGGAATGAGTTCTCCTCTTGTTAGTGAGGAGAAGTTACTCTGACTTTTGATTCGTTCCTTGGTGGTCTTTGTGATAAAGAGATAACAACTGTGATTCAGATAGGGACGCTCGTTAAAATGTCTTTCAAAGCTTCTACTTAAATAGCTCTGCTCTGCGTCTTTAAAATCAGCCTCATAGCTTTCTTTTATAAACCAATCTTGCTTGTGTATCACAGTAAATTCAGGCAATGTTTTAATAGCCTTATGCCACACGCTGTGAATCGTTTCATATTCCTTGTCTGAGATGGTAAATATCTCTGGCAAGATTACCTTATAACAAACCGTTATGTCTCCTTGCTTGGAAACCATACAGTTGTTCTCAACAGATAAAATAGGAAACATTCTTTCAAGAGTATTTATCTTAGCTGTATTTCTCATAACTTCTTAATTTTAAGTTTCTATTTACATACCCTTTGACATCCTTTCTTGAGATGATATACTTTGGAAAGTATTTTCTAGCCTGGAGTTTCATAAGACCAAACTGACCGTATTTCTTGTTTAATGAAAATAATTTGTAAACAAGATAGCCAGATGTACCAAGGCCAAGGACTAAACAAATGAGATTGTTTACCCCTGCCATGTACATTACCATAACAAGAATTAAATCAGTCAATAGCCCTCCTGCAAAATAAAATAGGTACTGCGCTTTGAGTCCTTTAAATTCAACATTGGCTCCAATGCCTTTATTGATACTATACTTTTTCATAAGCGTATCTTTTAAAGGAAAAATGAACGTAGAATGGTAGCTGCTACAATTAAAAAGATACAAGCCCCAAACCAGCTTGCAGCAGTTTTACTTGTATCGGGATCACCACTTGAGAATTTGTTGTAAACCTTTACCCCGCCTATTAAACCAACCACTGCTCCAATAGCATAAATTAATTTAGTTGCTGGATCAAAATAAGAAGTGACCATTTGGGTAGCTTCAGTGATTCCGGCAGCTCCATTTCCTTGAGCCAATAGCGGTAAACTACTTAATACAATAAATAGTAAGAATAGTCTTTGTTTGATTGTTTTTGTTTTCATGAGAATGACATTTAATTAGTTACAATCATGCCCTTTGCATGATATTTTGGTAAATGTCTTTTGAAAACTGTTTGAGAGATGGATTTTGGAAGTTTGGGGTTGTAGATGGCGTTTGAATAAAGATTTTTCAATCTCTTTTTTGTTTAAACATCTTGTTTTATTTTAGCTTTAACCCTATAGAATATTTACAATAGAGAAGATGATGAAACTATCTAATCAAATACAATCAACTACACAGTTTTTAATTGATATTTTAGGTGTCTCACTAAAAGCAATATATCTATATGGTTCCTATGTAGAGGATGGGCTCAAATACAAAAGTGATATTGATCTTTTTGTCATTGTAGATCAAACTATATCTCTTGAAATAAAGAAAGCGCTCATAGAATCATTACTTTTATTATCTGGAGAAATTGACAATAACCAAGGAAAACGGTACTTGGAAGTAACCATTATAAACCAAACAGAGTTAAGTAATTTGGAATTTCCACTACACAGAGAATTTCAATATGGAGAATGGTTAAGAGAAGACTTCTTAAATGGTTATATTCCCAAAAGGACAATTGATCAAGATTTAACGATATTACTTCGACAAATAAGGCAAAACAATATGGTACTTTATGGTATACCTGCCCATGAGCTATTGCCCTTAGTGTCTGAAGAGGAATTTAATCGATCCATTTTAGCTTTATTACCTGCTCTTAAGGTGGATTTAAAAGATGATACAACCAATGTGATTCTGACGTTGTGTCGCATGTTTTATTCTCTTCAAACAGGTCAAATCACTTCCAAAGACAAAGCTGTGGATTACCTATTAAAGTATGCTATTCCGGAGAATTTTAAACCTTTACTTATTCAGGTAAAAGACAATTATCTAGGTAATAAAAATACTGATCAACCAATTAATCAAGATGTAGTAGTAGAATTTGCTAATTTTATTTCTTCTCTTATCCTTCAATATCAAGAGAACTACTAACAAAATAGGTGAATATTTTGTAGCATAAAACTATGCTATATTACTCTTTTTTATAACTTTCATATCGTTTCGAATTTACAATAAAATAAAAGGCGTTAAGTATGTTTTACTATAACGCCTTTAGGCTTCTTTACACAAAATCATTAATATTAAAATCTTCATTATCTATTACTTCTTCCTTTTTTGGTGATTTTGCGCTCAATGACTGGTCTAATAGCTTTGCTATAATTTTAGCTGAATCAGGTAGTGCTTGTTGGAGTAGTTCCAATAACTCTGATCCTTCAATTTTTTGAGCTGTCTTTACTGTAGTCTCATTGATTATTTTCTCTTCGATAGATCTAACAAATCCATTAAGTTCATCCATACTGACTCGCTCAGTAAACTCATTATCTAAAGGTTCTAAATTCTTACTTAGTTCCTTTTCTTCCTCTTCTAAATCAAGTTCACCTTCTGTTTGACTCGTTAGAGATAGCTTTAAAACAACTGGTTTACTTTCTCCTATAATACTAACAGGGATATCTTGTTTAAAAAGTAACTCTTCTGTTTTAGATTGGTTCTCTTGTATACTAGTTTTATTTTTATCTAATAACAGAAGAGTGATAACAAGTACAAGACTGATTATGATAACTATTTCCATAGATTAAAAGATAGGTTTATACTTCTGGTTAAACTTTTCTACAATCGTCTGTGAAAACTCCTCAAAGTGATGCTCAAGTAAATTATCTAAATAGGCATAAATAGAAACCTTGTCCTCTCCTATTACCTGAACAATACGAGTGAGTTTTTCATGAAACTCTGGTCGGATGTAAACCGTTTTTCCATCTCTGGTTCTGGTTGATGTTTCTTTTAAAAAAGTATCAACATAATTCTCTTTGCTTTTAGTAACTTGTACTGGAGCAAATTTTCTAAAGTGTTTAAATTTTCTCATTATAAAATAGGTTTGAATTTGTCATTAAAATATTGGGTAATCACTTGGCCGTAATCTTGTAGATGTTGCTTTAAAATATTGTCTAAATAAGAATACAGCGTAGTTTTCTCTTCTTTAGCTAATTGCGTTATACGAAGTAATACTTCGTGGTACTCTGGTCGTATATAAACTACCTTCCCTGCCCTTGTTGAAGGAAAGTCATTAATCAAAAAGAGTTCTTGGTATTTAGTAATTGACGCTTCTTTCTTTAGTTTCTTCTCTTTTGTCTGTGGTACTTGTTTTTGGATTATTGGTTCTTCTATTTCTTCTACAATAGGTTTAACTTGTTTTGCAGACTTAACCTCTATATCACCACTCATAATATTCATTAAATAGTCTTCATCAAGTAACTCATTTTGAATATCCTTTTTTGATGTATTTTGTTCTTTCATTGCATGTAAGGATTAAAGATTAGTAATACGTAAAAACTCATCAGCAAAATCTGATAAATTCGTAGCCTTCATAAGGCTTTTATCCGCAGGTAATAGACTTGATCGAAATACATATTTGCCTTTAGCTTCTGTTTCTTTTCTAAAGCGTTTACTGTCTTTGATCCTCGACTGCATAATGGGAATATCCAACTGTTTAATGACTGCTTCATAGCTATTATATAGTTCCGTCTTTTCCCTTGCGTCCACTTGGTTCCAAAAAAGCCATAGTTCTTGTTTAATGGAATTCTCTTTACTTTTTGGTAATTCTACAAAAGCTTTGGTAAAACCTAACGTGCTCTCTACAACTAATCGATCTGCTATTATCGGACTAAAGATGTAATCCATCTGATTTAAAGTAGATAATACTCCTTTGGTGTTAGCTGTTCCTGGCAAATCAAAAAATACTACGTCAAAAGTTTGATCTAATTCTTCCATAGTAGCCTCAGCAACATCTAAAGCATCTTCAACCTTGCACTTAATAATCGAGTAAGCTTTTCTTTTTAATGTTTGAAACTGCCTAATAGCAGCTTGTTTGTAATATTCATTTTGCATGATACTATCCTTATCACGCTCTCGCATATTAACTAAACTGTTCTGAGGAAAATCACAATCCATAACAAGAACATTATAGCCTAATCGATAATGTAACTGACTAGCTAAGAGTGTTGTTAAAGTAGATTTACCTACTCCGCCTTTTTGTGTATAAAAGCTAATTTTTAAAGGTTGTTTTACTGTTTCCATATTGTACATTTTTTAAGGGTTACATATTACATTATGGATAGTTGTAAGTTTTAGATCGTTTAAAACATAGCGTTTTGTTTTAACTAAGTAATACATGATTCACTGCTTCGTTACAGTAGTATTTTGAACCTTGTTTTAAACAAGTACTATTTATCAATAAACTGAGTTTATTCAAAATGATGTTTCTTACTTTACAAAAACAATGTTTACTTTAAACTTTAGCTTCTTCGTTTTTTTACAACCTTGTAGACAGGTTCTTTTAAAAATCATAAACCGTAAAAACTGTTTTATCGTTTTCAAACTTTACGCTTTTAATTTTTTACTGAAAAATCATTTTAAAAAAGCTTTAAAGCGCTATTTAAAAGACAATTGCAAAACTTACTTTACTATCTTACGACAAAGAAAGTATATATACAGTTTGAAAACTTTAAATGGCATTTTAAGGTTACACTTGGCACTTTAGTGTTAAATAGTGGGTGATTTTATATCATGAAATCACTATAAATTTTACTTTGTAAAATTGGTGAATTTACTAATCGAAAGATCACAGCAAGTTATGTTTTGAGGCACTCGAAACCGCGTTCATACCATCAAAACGACTTGCTCTTGCAGAGGGCTAGAAAACTACTCCGAAGTCACTAGTTTTTTGCTTAAATAGTAAGTAGACTCAAAATATTGAGGAGTTTACGAATTTTTATATCTCATATTGAGAATTGTTTTGTATGTTTGGGTACGAATTATAAGATTCAAATTGAATGTTGTTGAATACGATAAGTTGGACATATAACAAGTAAGGATGTGCTGATCTTATATCGCCATTTTTATTTACACAAGTCAGTTGTGAATTAAATTACTTCGTTATACAAGAAACTATTCTTTTTAAGTATTTTATTTATGTAAAAACGATTAGTAAAAATGTTCATTTTATGAAATGTCACTATAAAATTTTTTCACGAAACGGATAGTTATATTCTTCGTAAAAAAGATGTTATAAGCAATACACTAAGATTATGCGAAAATCATTATATTAAACAAAATTATGTAGGATTGAGGAGAGCTGAGGAATGCGTTTCAAGGAATAGATATTATCTAGCTTAACATTAAAAGCTGTTAAGGTAAAGGAATTTTACAAAAGCAAGGGATAAGTGAAGAAATATCACCACCCGATGACAGAAATGTAAGAACCAGGAGCATAAAAGCCTTGGAGAATACCTTTAATGTTGATTGACGATTTATTTTCATTTTCAGTAATGGATTTAGATGTAAAGATACAACAATTATTTGCAACCCAACTTGAATCGAGGCGGTACATAAGTACCGAAAGAGCATGCATTCTTCACTTGTTATTTAACTTGTAAAAGCACTGCCTCGTGTTGGTCTCCTCTTCCTACATTTTTATTACAATTATGGATAGACAAAAAAAAGATTGGTACAAAGTCAAAAAATATCCTCACATTGGATTGCCATTAAAAAATAATGATCGCTTCAAGTGGATAGAAAAATATGTGACATCAAAAGAAAATATTGCAAAGCATAGTTTCTTACCATTTATCCATAAAACTACAAAAGTTCGAAAATTTCGTAAAGAATACGATCTTGATCATGGCCTGTTAAACAAGACAATTGTTAATGGTAAAAATAATAGTAGAAAATCAGGAATTAAAGACAGACAACTTTATTATGCAAGTCATTTAGATTCATTGATATTTAGCTATTATTCAAAATTACTTTCTGATAAATATGAGGAAAAAATAAAGTTAAATGGTTTAAATGAAGTTATAAATGCATATCGATCAGTTCCAATTGATGATTCAAAAATTGACGGTCCAAATAAATGTAATATTGATTTTGCAAACGATGTTTTCAAATATATTTCGGAATATAAAGAAAAAGATTTTGTAGTTATAGCTTTTGACATTAAAAGTTTTTTTGATAACCTAGATCATAAAATACTACGTGACGCTTGGATGAAGGTTTTAACAGTTGAAAAACTCCCTGAGGATCATTTTAATGTTTTCAAAAACATTACTAGATTTAGTTATGTTGATATTGTCGACTTGTTTGAAAAATTTAAAAATCAAATATTTATACAAAAACGAGGGAAGTCAGGCAAATATTCTTTAATTAAAAGAGGAGAAATATCACAAATAAAATTTATGCGTTCTCAAGAAGCTATTGCATTTTGTACAAAAGAAGAGTTTCTTAAAAATAAAAATGAATTACTCAAAAATTCAAAAAAAATACTTGTCAATGGAATTCTAAAGGATCGTACTTTCGGTATTCCTCAAGGCTCTCCTATCAGCTCTACTTTAGCCAATATTTATTTATTAGAATTTGACAAATATATTAGTGACTATATATCCGATAGAGGGATTTATAGAAGGTATTCAGATGATATGATTATAGTATGTCCAAAATCAGAGAAAAGTGATATAGAGAAATTAATGTATGAAAAAATTACGGAGTATAAACTTGAAATTCAAAAAACAAAAACTCAAATCTTTCATTTTAAAAGAGAAAATGAAAGATTGCAATGTGGTCAAGAATTTAACCTATCAACCAATTGGAATAGAAATTTTATTTATTTAGGTTTTGAGTTTGATGGTGAAACTGTTTTAATACGCTCTGCTAGTTTAGCTGGTTACTATCGAAAAATGAAAAAAAGTGTAATAAAGGCTAAAAAGCATTCTAATAGAAAATTCAACAAAAATAAAGGTGAAATTTTTAAACGTAGACTCTTAATGAAATTTTCATATAAAGGAGCTCAAAGGAAAAGGAAATGGATATTAGATAAAACTACAAATCAATTTAAAAAATCAGAGTTTTTTGATTGGGGTAATTTTTTGTCTTATGCCTATAAAGCTTCAAATACAATGATAAATAATAAAATTAAAAAACAATTAAAAAATCATTGGAAAAAACTAGATGAACTCATTAAAAAATAAGCATGGTCCACAACAAGCGTTTTGCAAAATGACTAGTTTTTTCTTAAGATTAAAGCTTAATTTTATATCCCACAAAAGTCGATTATTTTGATTTTTTTTAATTTAATAATATGCTTTTGTTCTAAGTTGTGCTAAATTGAAACTTTTGCTTTCAATTTAAGACCACTTCGCAAAACCTTAAAATGTTATGTGATATTATTCCCAAATATTATGCAGAAAAATACCAAGTTTTTGTTAGCTCGACATATATAGATTTATTAGAAGAAAGACAAGAAATAATGCAAGCGTTATTGGAACTAGATTGTATTCCGGCTGGAATGGAATTATTTCCAGCATCTAATGATGACCAATGGAGTTTGATTAGGGGAGTTATTGATGATTGTGATTATTATATTGTTGTTATTGCAGGTAGATATGGTTCTTTAGGTGAAACAGGATTAAGCTATACTGAAATGGAATATAGATATGCAATTGAGACAGGTAAACCAGTCATTGCATTTTTACATAAAGACCCAGAATCATTACCTAAGAAAAACACAGAAAAGACTGAAGATGGTCAAAAACAATTAAATGAATTCCGAAATTTAGCACAAAAAAAAATGTGTAAATATTGGTCAACACCGCAAGAGCTTGGTTCTGTAGTAAGTCGAAGTTTAATTAGTTTGCAAAAAAAATATCCTGGAATAGGGTGGATAAAAGGAAATGTTACCACGAGTACAGAAGCAAATCTTGAAATCTTAAAACTTAAAAAACAAATTGAAGAACTTGAAACAAAACTGAAAGAATCACGAACCAATGCTCCTGAAGGAACTTCACAATTATCGCAAGCAGATGATGAATTGAAAATTGAAGTTTTAATTAAATATGGAACTTCAAGATATGAAGCTAAACTTTACAAGAGATTTTTTACAACTACTTGGGACGAAATTTTTTACTGGCTTTCACCAAGTATGATGGATGATGCATCGACAAATCTCTTGAAATCAGAATTAAATAAATTTTCTTTAAAAGAAGTTCGAGAGACATTCATTAATGAACCTAAAATAGCAAAAACAGGAAATTTCTTTGACTTTAATGTTTCTGATAAAGATTTTCAAACAATCATAGTTCAATTTAGAGCATTAGGACTGATAAATAAAAGCTCAAAAAACAGAAGCATTAAAGATTCAGGCACATATTGGAGTCTTACGTCTTATGGTGATGAAGTAATGACTAGATTAAGAGCAATAAAAAAATAACATCACATAATAAGGTATTACCAAAAACGGAGTTCAACCGTTTCAACTGATACATTCTGTGCTTCTTTTGTATTACTTAATTTCAAAAAAACAAAATATAATGCCTGAAATTTTAATTACTGAAAATGGTTTCGACCTAAATTTAGATTTGCCTAGAACAAGAATGAGTTAAGAAATATAAATTAACTAAAATGAGTTTAAAATACTTCTATAAATATTATACTATAAATCAAAATTTATATAGTTCAATTATTAATAATGAGCTATATTTTTCTAACCCTAGGAATTTTAACGATCCTTTTGATAGTTATCCAAGAATTGTTTTAACCAGCGATATTGATAAACTTAGAGTGTTTTTTACTTATATTAAGGCAAAAGTAAAGGTCTTTGAAGAATATGTTTTTTCAAACCCAATTAATAAAGAAAAATTTGATAGTTATATTCATGCACTTTTTGTCTATAATGATTTAGATCTGTTTAGAGAAGATCTATATACATATGAAATGAATAGTATTAATGATAAAATTATAGAGCTATCAGCATTTTATTCCAAAAAAAGTAATTTTGACAATTTAATAATCAAAAACAGAGTTTTTCTTCAGGAAAAAATGTATTATGATTATATATTTTTAACTATAGATAATGAGAAATTAGGGATTTCTTGTGGTTCAAAATCGCCAGATTGTCCTCTGATGTGGGGACATTATGCTGATAATCATAAAGGTTTATGTGTAAAATACCAAATTGATAATAATTTGACTCTTGATAATGATAAAAAACTAGATGTATTAAAGGTAAAGTATTCTGATAATCCAATTAAGATATTTGATTATTCATTAGAAGAGCTTGATAATCTTAAATTTGAAATACTTAGTAATAAATATTCGAAATGGGAATACGAAAATGAGATTCGTTTAATAAATCAAGAACAGGGTCTTTTAAAAATAAATAGAAAATCAATACGTGAAATAATTTTTGGTTGTAAATCAACACCAAAAAACAGATATACAGTATTAAAGTTATTTGCAACTTTAGGCTATGATATTCAAGAGTTAAAAATAGCAAAAAGATTGCCAGATCAATACCAATTGTCAATTCAAGAAATGATAATAAATGATATTGCAGGTAGTGGAGTCTATCTTGAAGAATTAAATACAAACAAAAAACTATAGAGAAGTATTATTGTATTTTAGTAAATTTTTTAATTACAAATAATTATTAACTTTACGCTTGAATCAAACGATTCCAATCATAGCATAAAACATTCGTGATAAGGTGCTCACTACAATTCAAAAAAGTGAACATCCCTATTTATAAAGCATACGACATAAAAGAGGCTAACCCTCTTTCTCCACAACATAATTAGAATAATTACCTTATAAAGGTTTCAAAACGAAACAAAAGCCTGTAAATTTAATGAGTTTACAGGCTTTTATATTTGACTTAGATAGTTATTTGTTTTAAAAGTGCTCATAATATGAATATCTAATTAGGTGCACTGTCTCAGAAAGATCTTTTTTTTCTTTTGATTCTTTTCTCAAAACTCAACTCTTCATAATCTATCTCTTGGTTATTGTTTAAAAGATTAAACAATGATAAAAACTCATCATTATTAAAATTGGTAGTATCAGAACATAAATGCTCAAACATTGGATGTAACTCGTCTGATTCATTAGTATTAGCCTGTTGAGAAGGTATTAAAATTGAACGAGGATAATCTTCTGTACTACTCCATTTTTGATTCAGTGTATTAGCAGATAACTCTTTACTTAAATCAGAGCCTTTATAGACACCTTTTAAGTTATGGTCGATAAAAGTTACACCATAGATACGATTATCTTTGTTTTGAAAAATAACAACGTTTATTCCGTGATTTAAAAGTTCTCCTTTAAACTCTTGTTGTGAATTTGTTGTATTTAACGCTATCTCAATTGTATGTTTAAGATTCTCTTTATTAGGTAAAGATTTTAGTTTTTCTTTTGATGCTTTAAAGTGACTTTCAAGATTTTGATAACTTGCATTTTTTCCAAAAAGGGAAGCCTTAAAAGGATTACTTACCTTCTCTCCTATTTCATTTAAAGCAAAGTACACTAAACCGTGTTTGGTTTGTCCATTGTAAGAAGCTTCCACTTTTTCTGCTCTGATGTTAAATAGGGATAATAAAGCATTATAACTTGTTAGACTATCATACTTATAATACTTGGGTAGATATCGTATTACTGAGGCTATTTGAGCTTTTAGGTCATTTTTAGAATAGTCTACTGGTGTAAATTGAATCCGTTTAGATTCTTTGTTTGCTTGACCCAAAGAAGAAGTAAGGTTAAACTGCTTTTCAATTTCACGGCAAGTTTTCATTGATTTTAGATGATCGTATTTATCATCTATTTTCTTTCCCTTTAAGTCTGTACAAACAGTAACAATATGGATATGCTCTCTTTCTATATCACTATGCTTATAGACAATATAGGGCTGATTTTCATAGTTCATACTATCCATATATTGTTTAGCTATTTTATTTAATGTATCATCAGATAATTTATCATTAGGATTTGGATTTAAAGAAATATGCCGTACAACTTTCTCTGTCTTGTTATTTAAAAGTAGATAAGGCTCAAAGTGTTTATAAAGCTGCGCAATGTAGTTTGAAGTGGTATTTGGATCCGGTAAATTATTTGTAAACAAAACAGCTCCTTGTCCTTTATCAATTTTTAATTGATTATATGACAAAGCTCCAATAAGATTACTTCCTTTACCAATCTTAGCTATCATAGATTAGAATTAAGGTGTTTCTCTTCAAACTCTTTGGTAACCTTGATAATGTAATAGCAAAGCTTTGATAAGGTATTGGTATACTCTTCAAGTTTTGAGATATAACGTTTCGCTTTATCTTCAGAGAAATATTGATTGCATAGCTTTACCATTTGATTGTAGTTCACTCCTACTGCCCTAAATTGATTAAACAGTTTAGTTAGTAATCCGTGATATTGCAAAGCAGCAACATCTACTTTTACTGTTTTAACTTGTCTATCTAAAAGCATAGAAACAAGAAAGCTTGCTTTGTTTGTCATTCCTGATGATGCAAACAAAGCAAGCAATCGTTGGTTTTCAGATTCAGTGAGTCTAAAAACATGTCTGTATTTTTTAGGATTGGATTTTAGTTTTCTTCCTCCTTTGTTTTTAGTGGCAGTTTGCATGGTTTCTTATCTTGATTTTTGTCAAAATAGGAAATACTTATATCGCTAAACTTCTAATGGCTCTTAGAGGTCGTATTTGGAAATAATCAAACACTCTTTTAATTTTTTACTTATAACTTTGTACTTTAGTCTTTGGACGAAATAAATTTATAATAAACACATAACTATGAAAATTGATGCCATTCTTTGGGATTATGATGGAACATTAGTAAACTCTGTTCCAAAAAATATTGATATTACTAAAGAAATATTAGCTAAGGTCGCCCCTAGATTAACAAATGATCATCTTCCTACTTATTTAAAATCTGAGAGTCAATATCATATTGCTAATCACCAATCCAAAAACTGGCAAGATTTGTACGTAAATTATTACGGAATGACAGAGAGTGAAATGCTTGAAGCTGGCACTCTTTGGACTGAATATCAATTAAAAAACACAACCCCTGTAGAATTGTTTTCCGATATTAAACAAACTATTACTCAAATTGATTTACCTCAAGGTATTTGTTCTCAGAATTCATCAAATAATATACTTAAAGTTTTAACATCAAATAACCTTCAACATAAATTCAAATCTGTTATTGGATATGATGATATACCAAATAATATGCAAAAACCTAATCCTTTTGGAGGATTAAAATGTCTAGAGCAAATCTTTACTAATTTCTATAATAAGAACATTATATACATTGGGGATCATGAAGGAGATGTAACATTTGCTAAAAACATAAAAAAAGAATTAAACAATAATGGTACAGTCATTTCTATAGCTGTAAAGTATAGCAATTCAGACACAAAAAACTGGAATGATAAACCTGATTATGAAATCAATACACCACTTGAATTAATCTCACTTTTAAATAGTTTTTAAGTGATTCTTGAAATATTACTAAGATGTTTGCTTTTGATAATACGAAGAAATAACACTTAAAATTATAGGTTACAAGTAATTACTCGTAACCTATAATTTTTACTTTGTCACAGATACCCAATCAACAAAATCACACAAGTCAATCAATTCTTCTTGTTTTAGTTGAACTACAGTATTAGCACTACCCCCAGCAGGATAGAGTACTTGATGTTTTTTTAAAGATTCATCAAAGTAGACTTTGGTTGATTCTTTTACCTTAAAAGGACAGACTCCTCCTACTTGGTGACCTACTAACTCTTCTACATCTTCATATTTAAGCATCTTAGCTTTAATACCAAAAGTGTCTTTAAAAGTTTTATTATCTATTTTACTATTTCCTGAAGCGACGACCAAAATAGCGGCTCCCTCTTCTGGGGCATAAAGCGTTATACTCTTTGCTATTTGGTCGCTATCACAACCAATCGCAATTGCAGCTTCTCCTACAGTAGCTGTACTCTCCTTAAATTCAATAAAACGATCTTCAAAGCCCTTGCTTTTTAGATAGTCTTTCACTTTTAAATGGTTCATAATAATTAATATTGGTTTTTAAAAATAGGAATTATAATACAATTGACAAGTTTTAATAATGTAGGTTTGTTATCAATGGAGGTCAAATAATACTACCTAGTGCCATTTCAATTAGTGTTCTTAAATCTACTTTTACTTTAAATCGTTAATCTTAATTACATTTATTATGCAATCAGAAGACGATTTAAAAGCGCTTGCTAAAATCTTAGCATTTATGCGAGCAGTAAGTATTTTAATTATGCTTATGCACTTATACTGGTATTGTTATTCTTTCTTTTTAAGTATTGGAATAACACACACTGTTGTAGATCGAATACTAGTAAACTTCAACCGAACAGCAGGACTGCTTTCTCATTTACTTTATACTAAACTCTTTTGTTTGGTTTTACTTTCTTTAAGCCTGTGGGGAGGCAAAGGCGTAAAACATGAAAAGATAACAATCTCTAAAATCATAAGTGTTTTTACAGTTGGTTTTAGTTTGTTTTTTTTCAACTTCTTCTTACTTGATTTTGGATACGCTTGGAGCGCGATACTGTATATAGCAAGTACCTTCTTAGGGTATATTTTACTTCTTGTCTCAGGAGCTTGGATTAGTAGGCTCTTAAACGATAACCTTATGCAAGATGTATTTAATTTTGAAAATGAGAGTTTTATGCAAGAGACTCGTCTTATTGAAAATCAATACTCTGTTAACCTTCCTTCAAGGTTCTATTACAAAGGAAAATGGAATAGTGGTTGGATAAATATTGTTAATCCATTTCGGGCGACTATCGTTCTTGGTACTCCAGGTTCTGGTAAATCCTATGCTGTAGTGAATAGCTTTATCAAACAACAAATTGAAAAAGGATTCTCTATGTATATTTACGATTTTAAGTTCCATGACTTATCAACTATAGCTTATAATCACTTGTTATTACACAAAGATAAATATGCTATTGTTCCTAAGTTCTACGTTATAAACTTTGATGATCCAAGTCTCAGTCATCGTTGTAATCCGATTAACCCATCGTTTATGACAGATATATCTGATGCTTATGAATCAGCCTATACTATAATGCTTAACCTTAACCGCTCATGGATACAAAAACAAGGAGACTTCTTTGTGGAATCTCCAATCATCCTTTTAGCAGCTATTATTTGGTTTTTGAAGATTTATCAAAATGGTAAGTATTGTACATTCCCTCATGCTATTGAACTTTTAAATAAGAAGTATGCTGATGTATTTACTATCCTTACCTCTTATTCTGATTTAGAGAACTACCTCTCTCCTTTTATGGATGCTTGGGAAGGAGGAGCACAAGATCAATTACAAGGGCAAATAGCTTCTGCTAAAATACCGCTGTCTCGTATGATATCACCATCGCTATACTGGGTAATGACAGGAGATGATTTTACGTTAGACATCAATAATCCAGCAGCGCCTAAAATACTATGTGTAGGTAACAATCCAGATCGTCAAAACATTTACTCTGCTGCTCTTGGGCTTTATAACTCACGTATTGTAAAACTAATCAATAAAAAAGGTCAACTTAAAAGTTCTGTTATTATTGATGAATTGCCAACGATCTACTTTAGAGGACTTGATAACCTAATTGCTACTGCTCGTAGCAATAAAGTAGCTGTGTGTTTAGGATTTCAAGATTTCTCACAGCTTAACAGAGATTACGGAGATAAAGAAAGTAAAGTAATCCAAAACACAGTAGGTAATATTTTCTCAGGACAAGTAGTTGGAGATACCGCTAAAGCATTATCAGAACGCTTTGGTAAAATACTTCAAAAGCGTCAAAGTATATCCATTACTAGAAATGACCGCTCTACCTCCTTCTCTACTCAGCTTGATACCCTTATTCCAGCCTCTAAGATATCAACCCTCACTCAAGGAATGTTTGTAGGAGCTGTATCTGATAATTTTGATGAGCGTATAGAGCAAAAGATATTTCACTCAGAAATAGTCGTTGATAATGAAAAGGTGGCTAAAGAAATGAAAGCCTATCAAAAGATACCCCAGATAACTTCATTCTTAGATACTAAGGGCAATAACACCTTAGACAAGACGATTCAAGCCAATTACAGACAAGTTAAACTAGATGTTGAGTCAATTATTGAATCAGAGTTAAAACGCATTGAAAACGATCCTGAATTAGCTCATTTGATTAATAAGAAGAAGTAAACTAAAGTTAGTTCTCTAACTTACCTTGATATTTTTCTAACACATCCCATATTCCATAGAAATCTTTGCTTCCCTTTTGTCCTGAAAAAGAAGTGTTCAAAATTAAAATACGTCCTATGTTACTCTTTGGTTCAAAGAACATAAGGGAAGCTACTCCTGGGTCTCCTCCTGTATGGCCAATATAGCCTGAAAACCCAAAACCAATAAACACCCCTACATTGTAACTTTCATTGTAGGGGTTATTTTCATCTCTTTCTAAAAAATTAACCTCTTTTAATTGTGGATGAAAGAACTCTCTATAACTCTCCTTGTTTAGTAAAGTTCCCTTTTGATTGTATCCTTTTATTAATTCGGTTAGAAATAAACTCAAATCATAAACAGATGTAATAAGACCTCCATCCGGATATGTAATCATATGGTAAATAGGAAGTACTGTTTTCTTATCCGCATACAGTTTAGAGTAATTCTCAAACTTCACATTTTGAAAACTCCATCCCGAACTTTTCATTTTTAAAGGTTCTAAAATATGCTTCTCAGTAAATTCATCAAACCTCTCACCTGTTGCTTTTTCTAAAACAAAAGTAGCTAATATTGTACCTATGTTTGAATACTCATACATTGCTCCTGGTTTATAGTTAGCATACGTATCCTTTGTATTCCACTTACCTTCTTGTACTAGTATATTTTGCAAAAACTCTTCTATTGAAACAATAGAATCGGAAGGATTAAAGGTTTGCATATCATCAAAACCTAAGTTTGCCTTTTCAGTAGACATTTCTTCTTTTAAAATGTAGTTTTTACTTAAATAAAACTCATTATCTACAATACCTGAGGTATGAGTTGCTAAATGTCGAATTGTTATTGCCTTATCAGGATAAGAAGGGTTGACTACTTTAAAAGGTAGATAATTATTAATTGGATCATCTAATTTTAGCTTCCCTAATTCCTGAGCTTTTAACAATGCTACTCCTACAAATACTTTAGAGACCGAAGCTATATTTTGAATGGTTGTATCAGTATAAGGAATCTTATTTTCAACATCAGCATATCCAAATCCTTGTTGATACAAAGTCCCTTTATCATTGACAATAGAAACAGTAAATCCATTAAAATCACTTTGCTTGTAGATTTCACTAATAGCTAATGTAAGTGAATCTGTATAAGATACATCCTGTGTTTTTTTCTGTGAACTCTCTTTCTTACAAGAAATAGAAAGCACTGCTAATAAAACTAAAACAACTATTTTCTTCATCAAACTAAGAATCTATTTAAGTGATTTATGACCGAATAGCTATACTCTTTGCTTTATAGCATAGAGATATACTTTCCACTACTCACCTGCTTATTCACTAACAATAATAAACAATTCATTCCTAATACGTTATATTTTTCACCAATTATCTCACTAAGCTAGATAATGCTACGCAGTTCGCTTTCAAAAAATTCCCCCATAAATGCTTGACCTTGTCTACGCTTTATTGCGTTGCTTTTTGAGCTTGCTTAAGCATTACCTGTAGCTGCTCCATAATTAATTTAAAAATATAATATTATGGAATCTACAGTTTTAAACAACAATTGGTTAGTGGCATCAGAGATAGAACTAATCTACAAATCTAAAGTTAAAGCATCTGAAAGACCGAGAATAGACTCTTCTCATTCAGCTTTTGAAATAGCTTTAAAAGCATGGGATGAAAATAAAATTGAACTTTTAGAACAATTTAAAGTTCTTATGCTTTCGAACAATAATAGAGTACTTGGAGTACTTGAAATATCATCAGGTGGTATTACTGGAACAGTAGTAGATCTTAGATTGATATTTGCAGCTTTACTAAAAGCAAAAGCAACTGCTTTTATCTTAGTACATAATCACCCTTCTGGGAAATTACAACCAAGTAATGCGGATAGACAAATCACTCAAAAGATTAAACAAGCAAGTCAAATACTTGATATTACTCTTTTAGATCATTTAATAATAACTTCTGAGAGTTATTACTCTTTTGCAGATGAAGGCGTCTTATGACGCTTTTTTTGTTTTCAATTTGGTTCTAAATATTTTACCTTTTATATTTGCACTATTATGCAGCAATAGTAAAATAACATAGAGAAGTATAACTCTCCTTTTAAAAGGGGGCTTAATAGATTTACCTAGTACCTAAACTTTAGGGTACTGTTATTTTATTATATATAATCATGAAATCAAACAAAATAAACGGTATTGTAATATTCATTACAATCACTATTATATTAGATAGTGCCGGATTTGGTATTATCTTTCCAGTATTACCTGAATTATTAGAAAAAGTACTAAATGCCGATTTAAGCACAGCCGCTAAATATGGTGGAATACTTACCCTTGCTTATGCATTTATGCAATTTATATTTGCACCTATACTTGGTATTCTAAGTGACTATTATGGACGTAGAAATGTATTACTACTTTCTTTACTTGGATTTTCGATAGATTGCTTTATAATGGCTATAGCTACAGAATATTGGGTGTTATTTATTAGTCGGTTAATAGCGGGTATTACAGGTGCTACATTCGCAGTAGCTTCAGCTGCAATTACAGATATTACAACTAGTGCTAACAGAACCAAATACTTTGGTTATTTAAACGCTGCCTTTAATATTGGCTTTATAATAGGCCCCTTAGTAGGAGGATTATTAGGTGAGTACCATCTAAGCTATCCCTTTTACTTTGCAGGAATATTAGGTTTGTTAAACGTTACTTATGGATACTTTTATTTTCCTGAGACAAATAACTTGCGCACTAACAAGCAGATTAGTTTTGCTAGCCTATCTCCTTTACAATCTTTGAAAAGTATTCAACGATTTAAGGGACTTACAGTCTTGTTTGTAGTATTCTTTTTATTATCAACAGCTTCGCACAGTATGGAGAGTACTTGGTCATTTTTTACTATGATGCAATTTGACTGGAGTAAACAACACGTAGGATTTTCTCTAACTATAATAGGAATTATTGGTTTTGTAGTACAGGCCTATTTATTACAGTACCTTTCAAAAAAATTATCTGATCAGAAGCTTATCTACATTGGATTAACTGTAAGTTTTATAGGATTAATATTATTGGGATTTTGTACTACAGAACAACAACTGTGGATAGGAATTACAATTTATTTACTAGGAAGTATTCATCAGACAGGTTTTCAATCTATGTTGTCTAAATCTCTTGATCAACAATACCAAGGAGAACTGCAAGGAGTATTGGGAAGCTTAAATGGATTAACAACTATAATAGGCCCTCCTATTTTTACCTATTGTTTTTATCTGTTCACACATGATAATACTCCATTATACTTACCAGGTATTGCTTTTATACTATCAGCACTATTGATTAGCGTTAGTTTTTATTTAATCCTACACTATTGTAGAAAGTAACTTTATAATTACACATCCTTATTTATCAATATGTGATAGGGATGTGTAAAACATCAATAAAAATCCTTTTTGAACTTCAATTAACCTCTCTTATTCCTTTACCAAGTAGAGACCACAGTAATGAGTAATTCTCATACATGAATTTAATCCCTATAGTTAAGAGCCTTAGCTCTGGTATTTCAATAGGCAAAGTTTTTTAGCTTTTTAGCCCTTGCAAGTTCAAGTCCTTTGGATTACCGAAATAAATCTTCCTCATCCTATGAGCGTATTTATTTTGTAAAACATGCTCTTAGCTAAAAACCAAAACATAAGTGCCATGAAATTAACCAGACCCTAAGGTCATAATGCTATTTATCATGGAAAATTTAATGCACTCTAAAGTTTATGTTGGTACTTATGCAAAGTATAACAATGGTTCAATTAAAGGAGATTGGATTGAGCTAAGTAACTTTAGCTCTATTGAGGAGTTTTATGAATTTTGTTCAGAACTACATTGTGATGAAACAGATCCTGAATTTATGTTTCAAGATTGGGAAAATATTCCATCTGAGTTAATATCAGAAAGTAATCTTTCAGAAAATATCTTTTCAATCATTGAAAAAATATCAGATTTAGATTATAAAACCTTAGAAGCTTTTTCAGCTTGGATCAGCATCAGTCATCGCGATATTGCATCTGATGATATAGATTCGTTATTTGAATCATTTGAAGATGATTATCAAGGATGTTATAACAGTGAAGAAGATTTCGCTTATCAAATCATTGATGAATGTTACGATTTATCTGATTTTGTAAAATCATACTTTGATTATGACAGCTTTGCTAGAGATCTTTTTATGAGTGATTATACTTATGAAAATGGTCATGTATTTAGAAATAGTTAATTGATTATTTCAATTAGTTTACATAATAAGAAGTTATCTGAATCAGATAACTTCTTGTTTTACTTTATTAGTTTTAAACGGATGGGGTTAAAATTTATTTACTTTTGTTTCTTCATTACTTAGCCAAGTAAAGTAAGTATAGCTAAGTCTGTGCTTCTTATCTCACTAAGCAGTAATACAAAAAATATGAAAAGAATGAAACAATTAGGTGTTTTAGCCTTAACGACTTTACTTTTAGCTTCTTGTTCTGTACATGTAAAATCACATGGAAACAATGATGTTCCTCCTGGACAAATGAAAAAAGTAACAGGATCAAAGTCTGCTAAACCTTATGCTCCTGGACAGCAGAAAAAACATGCTAAAAAACATAATCACTAATAGATATAAATCAAAAGGAGTTACCTGATTTTTAGATAACTCCTTTTGATTTATTTAATTTTAGTTACTTGTTTTTAAACTCAAACCCTGTAGTACAATCTTCTTTTAAGATAAGGTAAGCATCAAACTTTTTCCCTGCTTTACTTGTCAATCCTTTTAGGAGTTTGGTTTTGCTTTGTTGTATTAGGTCAGTGATATCATCAATAGTTAGTTTTACTCCACATACCTCCCTAAACAACACCCAACTACAATCAGTATCTAAACATTTCACTACCTTTTCTCTTAGTTGAAGTGTATGCCCTTTACACTTAGGACAAGATAGATGATCTGTTTCAGTGACTGGTTTAATAGCTAAAAGCTCTGCTGTTATCTCCGTAGTATAATCTTCAATTTGCCTATGGAAATCTTCCATATTGGTTTTATTCTCTTCAATTTCTTTAAAAGCAGATTCCCACTTAACAGTTAATAGTACATCGGAGATAAGTTTATCCTTGACTATTTCATACACTTTGAGTCCTTTCTCAGTTGGAACAAGCGACTTAGCTTTTCTTATTATATAATCTCTTTTTAAAAGCGTTTCAATAATAGAAGCTCTTGTAGCTGCTGTTCCTATCCCAACATCTTTGATAATACTCTGAAGTGATTTATCCTCTATCTCTTTAGAAGCATTTTCCATAGTGGATAAAAGTGTACTCTCTGTATATAATGCTCTAGGCCTTGTTGATTTTTCAAGAGCAACTGATTCCTTAATTTTTAGGTTATCGCCTTGTTGTAAATCAGGTAAATCTATTACTACCTCATCAGTAGTAGAAAGTTCTTTTCTTACCTCTCTCCATCCAAGTTCTACTATTGAAGAAGACTTAAAACTAAACTCATAATCCAAAACATTTAAGGTTACCTCTGTTTGCTTTTTTACACAAGGTTCAAATACTGTTTCCCATACTCTTTGAGCAATCAAATGATAAATGCTCTCTTCTTTAGCGTTAATCGCTGAAGGAAGTCTATCTGTAGTTAATAGTCCATGATGATCCGTAACCTTTACATCATTTACTATCTTCTTATTAAGCCTTGCCATCTTTAGTTTTAGAAGCAGGTTACTATATCTACTATCATCTGAAAGAACCTTTAATAAGTTAGGAACCTCAGCCCATAAATCCTCTGGAATGTACTTACTCGATGTTCTTGGATAAGTGATAAACTTCTTTTCGTACAAACTCTGAGCAATACTGAGTGTTTCATCTGCTGAGAAGCCAAACAGCTCATTGGCTCTTTTTTGAAGTGAGGTTAAATCAAAAAGTAGTGGGGACTCTTCTCTTATTGTTTTATTTTCTACTTTTTGTATTTTAACCTCACTTTGTTTTTCAATTAGTTTTAAAGCTTGTTCTGCTTTTTGTTTATCCTCCCATTTATCAGTTGAAAGAGACTTAAATAATATACCTTCTTTTTGATGGACAAGCTCAATTTGATAATAGAGTTTCTTTTTAAAAGATGTGTTCTCTAAATACCGTTTACGGATAAGACTCAGTGTTGGTGTTTGTACTCTACCGAGTGAATACACCGAATCATTCATTGAAACGGTAAGCGCTTGTGAGGCGTTAATTCCAACAAGCCAGTCTGCCCTACTTCTACTGTGTCCTGCTCTAAAAAGTCCATCGAAGTCACTTCCTTCTTTAAGGTTTTGAAGTCCATCTTTAATTGCTTTTTCAGTAAGTGAACTTATCCACAACCTTTTAAATGGTTTATCACAGTTTAAATACTGGTAGATATAGCGAAAGATAAGCTCTCCTTCCCTACCTGCATCTGTGGCTACAATAATCTCAGCGCATGCTTTAAAGAGTTTATCGATAACTTTAAGCTGTTTTAAAGCTCCTAAATCAGAAATGTATTTGTTTGCTTTTTTTATCTTTCTTGGAAGTAACAAATATGACTTTGGTAAGATTGGTAAAGCTTCTCTTTTAAAACCCTGAAATCCATAATCCTCTGGCATAGCTAGTGATACTAAATGACCAATTGCCCAGGTCACACAGTAGCCGTTTCCTTCTATGTAACCATCCTTTTTTGTTTTGGCTCCAACAAGCATTGCTATCTCCCTAGCTACACTTGGTTTTTCTGCAAGAATTACAATCATAGTCTTTAGCTTTACATTTTACGTCCTTTTGTTTTTTTAGTCTCATCTGCCTGTTTTTCTGCTTGTGATTGCGCCTTTGACTGCTGTTCTTTGTTCGGGTTTTGGAAAGAGAAATCAGCCTGCTTGTTTTCTTTGTTATACGTCACATAGCCTTGATACGTATTCCCTCTTTTATCTAAAAGATCTTTGATATAAACAGCCTTGCCTTCCAATAAGTCACTTTGCTGTTTTTCAGTGAGTTCTTTTCCTCTAAAACTTTTTAAATCATCAGAGAGTTGAGATTGGTTTTGTGCTTGGTTCTGACTTTGTTTATTAGTATTGTCAAACAAAAACTCAATATGACCTTTAGCTGCGTTAAACTGAATCTCAGCATTAAATAAATTCCCTTTAGCCGAGGTCATTCCCTCTACAAGTAGTGGTTTACCCTCTTTTAAAGTTTGTAGCTGCTGTTCACTAAGTACAATGCCTTTTACCTCTTGTGGCAGTTGCATTTTCTCAACTCTTGTCACTACAAGGTTATTGGTAAGTCTATCTACGCTCACAACCGATGGAATCATTTCCTTAGTAGTTGGATGAACAAGATCCACTACCCTACCCATGTTCCCTGTTTTTAAAAGGTTGTGTTTGTCTTGTTTGGAAAACTCATGACCATAAAGCGGTACATTTAGATTTGGATACTTCTTTACGCCTTCCAGTGCCATGACCACCTTGCCTTCTTCGTTTTTCTGTAAAGACAGTCTTGCATCCAAAGAAAATACCGCTGATCCTAAGTCTAAATTTACAGCCACCAAATCCTTGGTTTTATAACCTTGTAATAGTGGTTCTAACAAATCCATTTCTTGAAGCTTTTCTTTTGATAGCCCAAGCCTTGAAAGTGAATCCCAATCAATGTCCTTAATATCAAACTTGTTAGAATTATACTGCCCCTCTTCTTTTGTGGGTTCGGCAACTGTGTTCTCTTTCTTTGGCTCATTACCTATCTCTGTTATTTGGTGCTTTAAAAACAGCTCGTGAGTAGGTCCTGATTGATTGAGTTCTTTTTGCATTTGATTAGCCATCTTGATAGTCAAAAGCTCTGGAACTCTAAAAAAAGTAAACTGTGTTGGATTTTTAAGTTGGCTGAAAAAATTAGAAAAGAAGTTGGAAAAGAAATCTCCGTTACGATCTACTTTTAAAAATTGATTTTGATTCTTTTTAGTTGGTGGTACTGTTTCAAGTTTACCTTCTTTATCCAGTCCTTTAACTACTTGGATCTTATTCTTTGTTTTGTCGTTGACAAGAAGCACATCGTGCTCTACTTGTCTTTCTGTGTTTTCTGTACTCATAATACCTAGTTTTAAATGATTAAAAACTTAAAACTAAAGCCAAGAGAGTCTGCTTAGTAAATAGTATGCTTTAAAGGTCACTCTTGGCTTTTAGCTGCTATTTACTTCTTGCGTACAGGATGTTTAAAACATTCTCTGATAAACTGATTGACATCTGAGCGTTTGTAGTAAAGTTTACCACTAATTGTATAATAAGGAAGTCTACCATCTGAGCGGTAACGTTGTAAGGAACGTGGACTTATTTTAAAAAGTGCCATTACATCTTGACTGTCTAAAAGCTCTTCTCCATCTATAATTTGAGTTTTTATAGGCAGGTCTTTTATATGTTCTGACAAATGATCAAAGCGCGTCATAATACGCTCCATCCATAAAAGGAATTCTGTGCGATCTATATTCATAATGTTAGAATTTAATAGGTTAATTAAATTTGTTAGCTAACATTACAAAAGAACAAAGCTTGGCAGAATAAATCTGCCAAGCTTTGCCAATGGGTTAGTATATTTTATTTATTTCTATTCTTTTATAAGCTTCGCTCAAAGTCATCACAAAGTTGTGCCAAAATATCTTTTGTCTCTCTCTTAAAAAATTCTCCTAATTCTTTATTCTTAATCGTATATTTTCTGTATAGTCTTGAAAAATCTTTCAATATTTCTTCTTGAGAAAATGAAGAGCTAATTGCTTTTATTTTAGCAATTAATCGTTTACCATCCACATCTGATTTAATGTACTCAAAGAATAATGTGATTTTTTCTTCAAAATCTTTAATTAGCACATCAATTTCTTCTTCTTCTTGGTTTCGTTTTTCAATAACCTTTAGAATATTATATTTGAATTTATTCGGTTTATCATTGTCTGTTGGTGTAGGGTTCTTCGTTTTACTTTCTTTTTCTTTGTAATCCTTTGGAGCGATAATACCGATTCTATTATCAAAATAGATTTCTACATCATCTATGATTTCATCATCTCTGTGAATTTGATTATAAATCATATTATACTTTTGCCAAAACTCTACGAAAATTTCTTCTGAATACTTTTTATCTAATTCAATAACAAACTCTATTAAATTTAGTATTTTAAAGTATTTCAGTATTTTTGATTTAATTGCTTTAGCATCTTTCTCATTATTATGAATAAAGGTATCTAAATCATTTTCTAATTCTACAATAGTTTGTACTTCTAACTTCCCTTCTTTATAAGATTTAAAATTGGCAAAATGCTTTTTGAATAAATTTTCTGCTTTTAATTCTTTATATATTTCTGTCAATCTTTCTTCATCTCCTAATGGATCAAAATCTGAAACCACTACATTAGAAAAATGCTCAAAAGCTTCTTTTATATTTTTTACATTAATGTTTTTATAAGAGAAATCTACAATTTTACAATCGTTCTTATATTTAGCAGTACGGTTTACTCTTGAAATCGTTTGAATCGCGTTAATTCCTCTAATTTCTTTATCTAAAAATAAGGTATGTAATTTAGGTTCATCAAATCCTGTTTGTAATTTATCTACAACGATGATAATCCCATTTTTAGCTATTTTAAAGTTTTGTAAAACACGTTCTTCACTTAAACCACCATTTAAACCACTACAACTTTGATGTTCTTGACTATCTGAATAAACGATATATACAGGAGCTTCTGCAAAGCGTTCGTATTTTGGTTGTTTGGTTATTTCAGTATAATATTTTGATATAAAGTTTTTATACTTAACAGCCGCTGGAATAGATGAAGCAGAAAGCATCGCTTTGGCTTGACCTCTTATTTGATGATAAACCGTAGCTACTAATCTTTCTACTACAAATTTTGAAATGGCTTCTATACGTTCGGTATTCAGGTATATTTTCTTTTTACGAATCGCATATTTCTTCCCATATTCATCAATACCTGTATCGGTGTCGTCAGGTATTGGGTCAAAACCATATCCCATATCCCCTTCAAAACCTTCTAAATCATTGTCAGGTACTTCGAAATACATCTTAGCTGAAACAGGAACAATCCCTCTAATTGGATTCAAAATATAACCATCTTCAATCGCTTCACGCATGGTATAGCTATCAAAAGGAATCCATAATTTTTCAGCTTCTGCATAACGATTGTACTCACCAAATCTGGCTAATGTATGGTCGCTTGGTGTTGCTGTAAAACCAATGATTAAATTCTTTTTGGTACGTTGTTGTGTATAGGCATCGTTATTATCGAAACTAGCTTGTAATTCGTCAAAAACGCTTAACATTTCTTCGTGTTGAGCACCACTATTGCTACGGTGTATCTCATCAATTAAAAATGCTATTCTAAGATTAGCTAAATTTTTAACAACCGTTTCATCTAAAATGGTATTGACAGAACCAAACTTTTGTAAGTTGACTACTACAATTCTTTTATCAGAACTTAAAGCATCAATAAAACTTTTACGGTCTGTCGCTTCTATGAACATTGCTTTTTGAATGTTCATATTGTGCATTTTAGAATCTAATTGATCTCTTAATTGTAAACGGTCTACCACCAACATTACTTTGTCGCACACATATTCGCCTTCTTTGCGTAAGTCTTTTAATTGTAATGCTGTCCAACCAATAATATTTGATTTACCAAAACCAGCTGCGTATTGTAATAATAACGAATACACATTTTTGTTGTTTTGGTATTTTAAACGCTTGTTTACTAATTCCTGTACACGCTCTTCTCCAATCCCTTTATCTCGTAATTCGGTTTCTAATTTTTTGATAAAATAGTCTGGTTCTTGTTCATGTTTTAAAAATTCTTCTACTTTGGCTAAAACCTTATCTGTACCAAACTTTTGTTTAGGACGTGGCGAAATTAAACGACCGTCATTATGTTTGTATTCTTTGGTTTTGCTTCCTTCTTTTTTGATAAGTTCACGCTCGATAAAGTTGTAGTATAGAATTTCTTTTTCTATCATTTTTTTATCGTACAAGGCTCTAAACACTTCTTCGAAACGTGCTAATTTATCTGCTTTAGGATTGGCTAATGGATAGGGTTTAAAATCTTTAACCATTTTCTTTTCGTAATCCGAAAAATCATAATCACCTTTGGTAACTGTTGCTTTAATATCATCAAAAAAAGTAGATATATTTCTTATTACAAAGGTATCTGATAAATCGGTAGCCGTGATATGAATTGCTTTTTCGAAAATATGTAAGAAGTCTTTACGAATGGTTTGTGAAATATCGTTTTTATCTGCTATTACCAAATATTCTTGTGTAGCAGATAGGTAATCTTTCATTACTTTATGACGACCATTTTTACCTGCTGTTTGGTTGTTCCAATTGCTTTTTAATTCGCTATAACCTAAATATATACCGTTTAAGAAAAAAGATAGATCGGGACGAAATGAAAATCTCGTTTTGCCTTCGTGTTTAAATACATAGGGTAACTCTTGTACAATGGTAAATATGTTTTCATGGAATAATTTGTCTTCTTGTAATACACTACCACTTGGATAGAATAGATGCAATTTTACCCCTTCGAAAGTTACTGACTTATTTGAATTGATAAATACCGCCATATTCATAGATGATTTTATTTTATCCTCTAAGAATGAAGTAAAAGCATCCATTAAGTCTTTTTCGGAATCAAATTTTTTAAGCAATTTTTTATAATTGCTCTTGTTGAGTGATGATTCTGAAATAAAGTATTTTAAATCTTCTGTGATAAAAAATTTAGGAGAAACAGTATTCGCTTTCGCTTCTTTGTAACCTAATCCTTCTTTAATGTTAGTAAAGAAATGTATGATGTATTTATCTTGTAAGTCGAGTTCTTTCATAATTATAGTTCACGGTTATTTTATAAATATTGGTTGGTTTTGCCAATATGGTGGAAATCCCATTTTGTAGAATGGTACATTAGGGAATTGTTGTATTAAATCTACTAATTCTTTTTTTAACGAATGCCCTGGAGATATTTTATCATTTAAATAAATCATCCCTGCTAATAACGGAAATATTTTCTTTAAATGATTTTGATTGGGTGTAAAATCTAATAATATTGTTTCCATATTTTTAGGCCAAGAATATTGCGTAATTAGTACTTTATTCCACAATCTACTATGATGTGCAACAATATTTCTAACTAATGTGATACTACGCAACCAACTTGAAAAATCGGCCGAACTTGCTAAACCAAATTCATTGGCTATTGTAGATTTAGCAGGTGATTGATGTTGTAGGTTATCATAAATTTTAGAAAGTGTACCTAATGTAACTACTTCTAAAGCTTTCCATGCTTCGGGGTAATCGTTTTTATGATTTTTGTAGTGCGATTTCATGAATTCTTCACTACTACTTTTCATCTCGCGATTGAGTTTGGATAAAAATTCAGCGTGTTGCACTTTGTTTGTAAATATCGATTGATCAATATACCAACATTCACCATAAAGTAAGGATAAATGATAGATAAGTTTGGTACGCAAAGCAATCTCGATACGTTCTATGGCATTGAACACTAATAATCTGAAATGTCTATCGAAATTATACAAATCAATAACATCTTCGAAATAAGATTGAGGTGCAAAATGATGATTGATTTTATCATCTTGCATATCCCACCAGTAGCCTTTTAAGCGATAATAGGATATATTCTCTAAAAAGTGAACTGCATTATTCACATCACGAAATAACATATCGCGACTTTGCAATAACTGTATTTGATCTGTAATAGTTCTCGGATTTTTACCTGCCATTATGAAGATGGAATTTACGAACAGGTATAAAATAAAAAGACCCGCAAGCTGTTCTTATGGGAAGCAGTACGGGTACCGTTGATGCAAAGGTACTCATAATTTTTAAATTACAAAATATTTTAAAATAAATCTGCATCTGTTGTTCTTACTTTACCACTTTTATTTTACCTGTTACTACGTCGTTGATTAATGTTTTGCGTAACAATTTTAAGGTGTCTATTTGTTTACCTATATTACTTACGATACCATCTATGGTTGTTGTTTTATGGTCTATATAATTTGCAATGTCCTGTTGTTCTGATAAGGTCGGTGGTAAGAAGATTTCAAAATCTGTTACCTTTTCCATTTTAAGGTTAATTCTTGTAAAACCTTTTCCTTCTACGATTAATCGTTGTCTGTAAATATTTGACAACAATAAATAATTCAAGAAATAAGGATTGCATTTGTTTTGATTAACTCTATATCCTTTACAGAAACTATTAAGATAAGCTTCATCAATATCATCTGCTAATACTGCTGTCTTACCAATATCTCCATAACCTTCTGAACTCATTAAGAAAAACAAATCTCCTTTGCGAACTTTGTTTTGTTTTTCCCCAGGATTTATAATTACAGTACCTAAATGGTCTTTCTTTAAATACGTGTTATTTGCGATGTTGGTAAAAGGTATAAAACCACGATTATTAGGATTATCCTCTTGATTGAAATCATCACCACTTTTACCTGACAAACCACTAAATAATTTCCCTAAATCTTTTAATCGATACTTAGTCCAATTTGCAGGCGTTTTGAAACCCAAATCATTTATTGACAGTTCTTGGTTTGAAATACCTTGTGTAACAGCTTTAGCAATTATTGTGTTTTTTAACTTCTTATACGTTTCTATCTTTTGTTCTAAAAGCGTTACTTTTTTATCAATAGCTTGGGTTTTCTCATCAATATAATTTGTAATTATATTTTGACTTTCAATACTGGGTATAATAACCTCAAAGTTATTAACCTTTTCAATTTTTAAATTTATTCTTGTAAACCCTTTACCTTCTACTTTAAGAATTTCACGATAACAAACACTTGATAGTAAATAATTCAAGAAATAAGGATTGCATTTATTTTGATTAACTCTATATCCTTTACAGAAACTATTAAGATAAGCTTCATCAATATCATCTGCTAATACTGCTGTTTTACCAATATCTCCATAACCTTCTGAACTCATTAAGAAAAACAAATCTCCTTTGCGAACTTTATTTTGTTTTTCACCAGGGTTTATAACTACAGTACCTAAATGGTCTTTCTTTAAATACGTGTTATTTGCGATGTTGGTAAAAGGTATAAAACCACGATTATTAGGATTATCCTCTTGATTGAAATCATCACCACTTTTACCTGACAAACCACTAAATAATTTCCCTAAATCTTTTAATCGATATTTATTTCTAATACTATCCATAATTTACGATTGTAGATTTAAAGTATTATTCAATTCCGCAAGAACTATGTCAATTTCATTCAATTCATCGATTAAAAAACTTAAACTATCTACTTGTTCAGGCACATAGAAAATCTTGTTGAAATTGATTTCAACACCAATTACATTGTCGCTGTATCCAAACGGACGCGTTACATACTTCACCATAAAATCAGCAATCTGTTTTTGATTGTCTTCTTCTATTGGAAGGTATGGGATTATTTCGTAATCCTTCACCGTATCTTTTGTTAATTCAACCGTTATCTGGATAAACGCATCTTTGGTTTTGGTCTCTTTTTTATAGGCTGCTTTTATAAGAATTTTACCGTTACCTAATTCAGTAGTCGCATTACCCACTTGCTCTATAATCGTTTCTTTGTCTTCATCGTAGCTGTAAATAGCTTTTGATGTTTGGATTTTAAGATTCGATTCTTTATAGTCGATACTACTGATTAATTCTTTAACCTCTTGATTGAAATAGTCTTCTAAGCTATTGTAAGTAGATTTATCAAATGTTGTGATTTCAAAATCAGATAATTCTTTTACTTCACCTTCTAAGGTTGCAAATTCTACTTTAGTAGGATTTAGCTTTATTGCTTTTTCTTCTACGGTTTCACCTGCTTTATTGGTTTTGGTAGGCATTTGAATTGCCTTACCGTTTTCATCTACATTGGTTAAAATAATAGACTGTTTGTTGTAATAGAAATGCCATTTATCAAACACTTTAGCCATTTCTTTACCATCGACAACCACATCTTCAAAGTTCACAAATGCATCCACAATCGCTTTTCGATTATCGGTATTCATCTGACGACGTTTCTTCCCTTTGGATTTCTTTAATAATTCCCATTGGTTGCTACCATCAATTAAAATCACTTTGTCTTTACGATTGGCAGGTTTGTTCTTATTAAATACCCATAAATACGTGTAAATACCAGTATTGAAGAATTCGTCTTGTGGCATTTGGATTAAAGCTTCTACCCAATCGTTATCGAAGAAATATTTACGAATGTTTGATTCACCAGAACCTGCATCACCCGAAAATAAGGTAGAGCCGTTGTGAACGATTACCCCAAAACCGTTGTTTTCATCTAACTTGGATAAGATGTGTTGGGTAAATAAGAATTGCCCATCTGAGATAGAAGGTAGTGCGTGAAAACGACCTGTTTCGTCTGATTTTACTTCCTTTTCAAAACCTTTCCAGTCCACACCATAAGGAGGATTGGCTACTGCGATATTAAATGTTTTATCAAAGAATTTACCTGTTTCTGTAATGGTATTCCCGTATTCTATGTAGGTATCTTTACGGAATCTACTTTCGATTTTAGCCAAGGCAAATAGAGTATCATTCCACTCTTGCCCATAGGTAGCTGTAGGACGGTTTGAGATTTCTTGAATTTTATCTTCAACACCAAACAATAAATTTCCACCACCACAGGTTGCATCATAGATTGTTAAAAACTCATCGTTATCCTCAATCTTAGTAGCAATTAATTCTGAAATTAAAGATATAATATCATCAGGCGTATATTGTTCCCCTGCTGTTTCGGCAGAAATATCTGCCCATTTACGTTTGATATGTTCTTCTAAAGTAGTAATATCAGAGTTGTTGAAAGGTAATAAATCAATCTCGCTCCAAGTTTTTACGGTATTGAAAAGAATACGTTTTTTCTTTAGTAATCCGCTAACACCTGTAATATCTAAAAATTTTTCTTCTTCGTTTCCTTTATCAACTCCTAAAAGGTATTTCGTCTCAGCATCAAATGCTTTTAAATAGCCATCAAAATCTGTGTCGAAAGTTTTATCGTTTTTACAAATATCTTTCAATGTAATTCCCTTACGAATTACGTAATCGTTATACCCTAAACCTTCCAGTTGGAAAATCTCTACGAAATCATCTGTATCTTCTATGTTTTCTTCTTCACGTATTCTATTGGCTTCACGAATTAACCTACTCTCTACCATTGCTAAAGCAAAGAAGGGCATCATATATTTAGGAAAATCGGATTGTTTAATTCCTGCACCAATTAATAAATCGGCTGTTTTCCAAATATCAGATTCATATTTAAGGATATTAATGCTCATTCTATATTTTAAATTTATTTGGTAAATATACACCCATATCAGACATAGAACAAGAAGGCTTTAGAAACAATTTTCTTTAAGAAGATCTATTAGTTCTGTTATTACAACAAACTGAAATATTACCAACTTATCTATTAAGCTAATACAATCCACTATAAATTTAATGTACAAAAAATGTACAAGCCGTTCATTGCAATAGTAATTATATATTGGATAAATAGAAGAAAATTCTATCGCCAAAATGTAGCTGATTTGGAAAGATTTTCAAGTTTTGAAACATCGGTATTCATACGTTTTCTTGAACGTTTAGCCAAATGGTTAGCTTATAGTTTAATCCTTTCTAGTGTTCTTTTATTTTTATTTACAACAGTGAGAAAAAGAGACTTGAGAAAAATATGAAGGTAAGAAAACTGAAAAAATCATCTCTATTTAATAAGTATATTACTCAATGCAATACAAGGCATTTATCCTATCTTCATATTTAGAATAAAATCTTCTTTTATTTTCATTTAGCTTAGTCTCTAAATTAAAACACTCATTCTTCAAGTTGATCAAAACTTCTTGATCCTTTAGCTGAAATAAATCAATAAAATTTACATTTAAAGTATTGGCAAGTTTAAAAATAAGAGCCCAATTACTAAAATGTTCCCCTCTTTCTAACCTACCAATAGTTACACTCTCACTTGCCACTAATAGGCTCAAATCTTGTTGAGAAAGATTCTTTTTGAGTCTAGCCAATCTTAATTTTAAACCTATATGAACATTAATAATCTTAACTTCTGTTTCAGTATATTTTTTCATATAGTAAAAATCTTTAAAGTGCTATATATTATTCGATACAAATTTGTATTGAATAAGAAATTTGCATATATTTGTATTAATATCAGATTACATTAATTCCAATCTGGAAGTCTTAATGACACTTAAAATATTAAGCTAAAGCTTATTTATTTCTCAACTTGAAAACTGGCACTTTTCTATTAAGTACAATGAGAAAATAAGTATCTTAGCCCATGACCTAGGCATGGGTTCACTTATTCATTGTACGGGTATGCCAGTACCTCAAGTTGGATAATGTGAGTACCCATGCCAACTTATTTTATATAAGTTTGTCATTTACTTCTCACTTTATTGAAATTCTTAAGTTTCGCTTTATATTAAACATACTACAGACTTCTAGTTTATACCGTCTCCCAATTAGGTATATAGAGGTTTAAAACAAAGGTGGATTTATTTAGTGTTCGTTATTTTATGAATGCTTGCAATACCTTATCTATCCTTAATGGACTTATCGAATGTTCTATTCGAGAAATTATCAATTATTACATTTTATTAAAACAACAAATTAGTAACTAAACTCACATTTAGCCTATGATTAAATTTTAGTTTAACTAAATCACATTGTTGTAGTTGTATCTAGCATGACTTGTCAATGTTGGATGGCTACCCTATTATCTATTTAGTTAGCATAATACACTTTTTACGCTAGGTCCAAAAACAGTTTTTGGATGCGTACAGGATATCTATTGCTTTTTAATTCACATCTATATAATTCGTTCATCCATTCGGTTATAAGGCAATATTAATTAGTTAGTAAGGGAAAAATGCTATGAAATAAGACTTTCCTTCTGTTCTATTATTAATTATTAATCACACTTAAAACTATTTTATTATGGAAAAAACCGCTTGCTATGTTGGTGAATCTGGGTTGGTTATAATGTAGACGTCAGCCAATAGTAAGCACAAAAACTCACAAAACATTGTGTGGCTTAAAGGGAGTTTTGAGCCATGCTAAAAGTCCATGGCTATCTCCTTGCTCTTTTGCATTTTGGGAGACGTGCTTAGAGTGAAGGAGATAGTTTTTTATTATCTATTACAAATTACCCATTAACTAACCTTTTGGTGCAACTGGCCGATCAAAGTACTACGGCAATATGAATCTTGATGATTTAAAGGCTTGTTGTATCAAAATCAATTATAAAATTATGAAAACTCAAATATTGACCACTTGTGGTTATAGGATAGCTATGCTTGTTAGCCTTTTAATTATCTATCCAACTTATGCCGTATCAAATGATAATCATTTGTTTTTTAATGCTTCTTACCTATTACAAGATAAGCAGCAAAAAGGAATTATAAAACTCTCAGGAACTGTAAAGGACGCTCAAGGTGTTCTTGGCGGAGTAATCGTATCGGTTGAAAACAAAACTGTAGCCACTGATCTTGATGGAAAATATACAATAGATGTGTCTATTGGCGATCGGATTACCTTTTCTATGCTCGGCTACAAAGAGCGATCCATAGTGTACTCAAGTAGTATGGGAGCCGTTTTAAATATTGAGCTACTTGAGGATAATACTACCCTTGAAGAAATTGTAGTTAACGCTGGATACTATACGGTAAAGGATCGAGAACGCACAGGAAGTATTGCAAGAGTGACTGCAAAGGATATCGAATTTCAGCCGGTTTTGAATCCACTTCAAGCAATTCAAGGTAGAATGGCAGGTGTTAGTATTACTCAAAACACAGGGGTTGCTGGTGGAGGATTTGATATACAGATTCGAGGCAGAAATAGTCTAAGACGGTATCAAGATAATGCTATCAATGGAAATGCTCCTCTTTATGTAATTGATGGAGTTGTTATTCCAAATACAAACTTAATTAACTCCTCTCTATCTTTTTCTATACTACCGATGAGCGATACTAATATATTAAATGCTATAAATCCATCTGATATTGAAAGTATAGAAATACTAAAAGATGCAGATGCTACAGCTATTTATGGTTCGCGAGGTGCAAATGGAGTAGTTCTTATAACAACCAAGAAAAACAAATCAGATCAACTTTCTTTTACTCTCTCCTCTTCTACTTCCTTTAGCAAAGTCGCAAATAAAATGAAACTTTTAAATACCGAGCAGTTTAACCAAATGAGAGATGAAGCATTTAAAAATGATGGAATTACTACATATCCTGCTAATGCATATGATGTAAATGGCACCTGGGATAGAAATCGGTATACTGATTGGCAAAAAGAACTCATAGGAGGCACTGCGCTCAGCCAAAATATACAAGTTGGAGTAAATGCTGGAAATGAAACAACTCATTTCTCAAGTTCTGTGAGTCAATCATCTCAAACAACCGTGTTTCCAACAGACAAAGGATATAAAAGAAATACATTTCTAATCAACATAAACCACAGAAGTAAAGATGGAAAATTTCAATTTAGCTCATCCACCAACTATGCTTTGCAGAATAATAATTTAATAGCGGAAGATTTAACCTCAAAAGCGCTTACTCTCTCACCAAATGCGCCAAGTTTATATAATTCTGATGGTAGTTTAAATTGGAGCTTTGCAGGAGATACAAACCCTATAGCATCAATGTTTGAAACTTACGAAAATGACAATAGGAATCTTGTATTAAATATGGACTTTAGCTATGAGGTATTTAAAAATACTTATTTCAAATTAAATGCTGGTTATAACAGAACTAATACAGAGGAAAAAAAACTTACCCCTCATACCATATATAATCCTGAACGCAATTATACTTCAGAAGAGTCAAGTGCAGAAAATACCTTTAGTGACAATAAGTCATACATTATTGAACCTCAAATCAATAATTTATTCAATATTAATAAATTACAGGTCAATACTCTACTGGGTATGACTTATCAAAATAGTAATACTAGCGCCCTTCATTTAACAGGCTCCAATTTTCAAACCAATGATTTTATATCAAATATAGCTGCAGCTAAAATAAAAAACATTAGACAATCTGCTAACTTACAATATAAATACATAGCTGTTTTTGGAAGATTAAATCTTAACTATGATAGTAAATACTTATTGAATTTAACCGCTAGACGTGACGGTTCTTCTCGTTTTGGAGACAATCATAAATTCGGGAATTTTGGTGCTATAGGTGCAGCATGGATATTTTCAAAAGAACAACTTTTTAGTGATTCTTCATGGCTAAGTTTTGGTAAGTTAAGAGCTAGTTATGGAACATCAGGAAATGATAATATTGGAGATTATCAGTATTTAGATACTTATGAATTAAATCCCAATAGATACAATGATTTTACTGGACTGAGTCCATCAAGACTTCATAACCCAAATTTCAGTTGGGAGAAAACTAAAAAGTTAGAAACAGCTATCGAAATAGCTTTATTTAATGATAGACTACAGTTCGATTTCGCTTGGTACAGAAATACCTCTTCCAATCAATTAGTTGGGATTCCTCTACCTGGTACAACAGGATTTGCCTCTGTACAAGATAACCTTCCTGCCACTGTCGAGAATAAAGGTTGGGAGTTTAGTTTAAACTCAGAAAATATTAATACAAAGGATTTCAATTGGACTACTAATTTTAATATTTCTTTTCCAAAAAACACATTGCTTTCTTTTCCTAATCTTGAGAGTTCTACTTATGCCAATCAGTTTGTTATAGGAAAAGGAACAAATGTTTACCGCTTATACAATTTTGAGGGAATTGATCCTCTAACTGGGCAATATACTTTTACTGACTATAATGATGATAACAAAATAACAGCTGAATTTGATAGACAGAATATCAAAGAAATAAAAGTCGATTATCACGGAGGGATACAAAACACATTAACATACAAAGGTATTAGTCTTGATTTTTTATTTCAGTTTGTAAAACAAACTAATTTCAATTATAACAACAACTTACTAATACCTGGAGCAATCATAAATCAGCCTGTAGAAGTACTAGATTATTGGTCACCTACAAATCCAAATAGTCAATATGGTGCTCTTACAACAGGTATGAATCCTATTATAATCGACCAGCTTGCAGCATATACAAGTAGTAATAAAGTAATTAGTGATGCTTCTTATGTAAGACTAAAGAACATCTCTCTTTCTTATAATCTCAGATTGCCAAAGGCTAAAATTGAATCTTTACGAATTTATCTTCAAGGACAGAATATTTGGACAATCACAAATTACTATGGTCTAGATCCGGAGTTTACCGCCTATGGCTACCTCCCTCCTCTTAAAACATACGCCTTTGGTGTACAACTAACTTTTTAAATAAAATTATTATGAAAAAAACAATATACATAAGCTTGATACTTATAGGCTTTCAAGGATTTCTATCTTGTGAAAAAATGATTGAAATAGATTTACCAACAAATCAAATTAGTACAGAAAATGTATTTAAAGATAAACGCAGCGCAACTGCTGCGTTAACCAACCTATATATTAAGCTTAGGGAGTCTTCTATTTATAGTGGAAATAGTCAAGGTATTGGATCTGAACTGGGTTTATACACTGATGAATTAGAACCCGTCTCTCTCCCTCCTACAACTGATAGTGCCATATTATTTAATAACACTTTGGACCCTAAAAGAGCAGTACTAGAAACATTTTGGAATACTTCTTATAGTCATATTTATGCTATTAACTCTTTTATAATTGGTGTCACAAAATCAACGGAAATATCAGAAGAAGAAAAAAAGGAGCTTATAGCAGAAGGATACGTCTTAAGAGTGATGTATTATCAAGCATTAATTCAACTCTTTGGGGCAATTCCTTATACAACTTCTACAGATTATAAATTTAATACTACCATAAAAAAAATAGCTCCCACAGAAGTACTAAACAATTTAGAACAAGATTTACTTATAACTTTAGAAACTCTTACTTATAATGATAAATCTTCTAATAAATACTACGTTAACAAAGCTGTTGCTGAACTTATTTTAGCCAAAAACTATTTGCTTCAAAAAAAATACGATAAGGCCGAAATCTATGCAAGACTTGTTATGGATAATCCTTTATATAGCTTAGAGACAGATCTATCCTTAGTTTTTAAAAATACAGCTAAAAGTACACTATGGCAGCTAAGTAATAGCAATTCTACAGTTGCAACTTATGAAGCAAATAATTATATAATGCGAGTTAGTGATTGGCGATATAAACTCAGTACTTCTTTATTGGATGCTTTTGAGAGCAATGATCTTAGAAAATTACGTTGGACTAAAGAATATTCCCCTTCAATTGGTAGCTACAGTTATAAATATCAGAATATACAGGATAACTCAAACGAATGCTCGATTATTTTTCGACTTGAAGAAGCCTATTTTATACTAATTGGAGCTCTTATTTATCAAAACAAAGAAAAAGAAGCGATCTCCTTTCTTAACCAGATTAGACAAAGAGCTGGCTTAACCAGTTTAGCAAATAATCTAAGTAAGGAAGATGCAATTCTAGTTATGCTTGAGGAAAGCAGAAAAGAATTTTTTCTTGAACATGCAAGACGTTTCTTTGATTTAAAAAGAAATGACAAGCTCTCTCTTTTAAAAAACTCAAAACCCAATTGGCAGGACAAACACGCTCTACTTCCCTATCCTGAGAAAGAACTACTTATTAATCCTAATCTGAATCCACAAAATGAATATTAAAATTATTTCTCATATTCTACTTCTTTTATTAGGTACTCTATCTATTACAGCGCAAACCATTGGCGATAGTTTAGAATATAGTGAACTTGGTAACCGAGAACTAACCCATGATGGTAAAATCGCGGTTATACATAAATACTACAAATCAAATGCTCAAAGAGATAGTGTTTTCATATTTAATAATGGCAAATTATTACTTAGCAAACAAACAAATTTCCTATATAAACCATTTAAAGAAAACTCTCTATATAGCTATAATTCAGATAAAAAAGAACTAGAAATACTTGATGGTCGTACTTTAAAAACACAAATCATCTTTAACGTGAAAAATCCAAAAGTAATTGAAAAATATGGACTTATTTTCTTCCTAGAGGCAAATACTGATACTTATAGATTAATCAAAGTACTGTCTAATAAAACACAAGAAATCTGGAATAGTCCTAAATCATTAGTGAACTTTACAAGTATCAGTGACAATAAACAATTACTCTTGGTTCAATATAGTGAGCCTAACAAAGGAATTGAACTTATCTCATTATCTGATTTTAAAAGAACACTTAATAAGGATATTACTTATCCCATTAAACAGGCGAAATGGAGCAAAAGACATCCAATTGTTTTCTTTCTTCCAACTCCAATTAGTGATAACAAATATCCTGATCTTATTTTCTATAACTACAAAACAAATAGTAGTAAGCAACAAACTCTGAAAGAAGATATTCATTACAATAACATAGAAACTATGAGTGACTACAGTTTTAAACTGACTCAATTTTGTTCACTAGGATATAAGCAATATGATGTAAAAGAAATTGAGCTATGGAGCACAAACGATCGTTACTTACGAAATATCATAACTAATTCCAATAATCAGAATTATACTACAAACAGTCATATTATATTTGATTATATCAATAATGATATTCATAAGCTTGAAAGACTAAATAATTATGAATCTGTACCTATTAATGAAAATACCCTTCTTGTATATGATTCTAACCAATATCTCGATTATACTTATCAATGGTCCTCAAGACCACGTGATATTAGTCTATATGATATTATAAATGATACACTAACTATCATTAGCAAACAACAAGAATCTCCATTTAGCACAACGAGTCTATCTCCAAAGGGACATTATTTTGTCTACATTAAAAAAGGAGTACTGTATATCTATAATACCAATAATAGAATTATTGAGAATAGTTTTACTTTAAAAGATGATAGTTCAAATCTACGATTTTTTGGTAATAGACTTAGAACATGGTCATATGATGAAAAGTATTTCTATTTTGTATCTCATTCAAATTTAATACAATATGATACTGAAGCCAAAAAATTCAAAACGCTTATAAATGCTAATGATACAGATTCTCGTTATCAAATTATCAATTCATCTAACAAAAGTATTTTTGAAACTAAGAGTGAATTACATTATCAATTAATTACAAATAGTGATAATAAACTATTAGTTCACAAATTAAACATTGAAGCTAATACACAATCACTTATACTTATAGACAATCAAAAACAAGATGTCATACTAAAAGAAACTAAAGATCGAATTTCAGATATAAAATATAGTGATGACTATAGAACAATTACCTATTCTTTAGAGAATTTTAATAAGCCAAAAACTGTTTTTATTTATCACAATGGAAAAACCAAACTACTTCTAGAAAATACCATGCCCAAAAGATTATACACTTGGCAAAAACAAAAAATAGTTTTATATAAAGATCAATATGGAAACAACTTACAAGGTTTATTATTTTATCCAAAAGATTTTGATTCGCATAAAAAATTTCCAATGATTACTCATATATATGAAATACAGAACTATTTAGCAAACAAATTTTCTTATCCAAGTTATCTAAATGAAAATGGATTTAATTTAGCTCTTTTACAAGAGAATAATTACTTTGTGTTTTTACCTGATATTTTCGACAATAAGCAAGGAACAGGATTGTCAGCACTAAACTGTGTAGAAGAAGGTATAAAGGAGATTTTAAAACAAGAAAAAGCAATTGATAAAGATAATGTAGGTTTATTTGGCTTCTCTCATGGAGGATATAAAACAAACTTTATTGTAACTCAAACTAATCTGTTTAAAGCTGCAGTTAGTGGAGCGGGTAACGTGGACATTATTAGATCTTATTTCTCATACAATGAAAACTTTATTTCTCCTTTCTTTTTTCAATTTGAAAATGGTCAATATAAGATGCCGAAAACTTTCAGTGAGGATAAAAAACTTTATCTGAAAAACTCCCCTATTTTATTTGCAGACCAAATTAAAACCCCGCTTCTCACTTTTACAGGTAAAAAAGATGAAAACATTCACTGGGAACAACAAAAAGAATTTTTCATTGCTATGTTACGCTATAATATTCCTCATGTAGCCTTGTTTTATAAAAATGAAGATCATAGTCTTTTAAAAAGGGAAAATCAAATAGATCTTACCAAAAGAGTCATGAATTGGTTTGATTATTACTTAAAGGAAATAGATACAAAGGAAACTTCCTGGGTAAAATACAATACAACTTTTGAAAAAGAAAGAATGACAAATAACTAAAGAATAGGGGCTAATTTAAAAATTAGCCCCCTTTATTAAAACCTAATTTCTACGTAATGGTAATGTACAAACTGTTTGACCTGAATCAGAATCAAACTGCATTCCATACAGTTGATGATTTGTAATTCCATCAAACCACGTACAAGTCTGTGAACCAGTAATATCACAACTCTCTGGTTTTGCGATACAGATTACACCTTTAGCATCGATCTTTTGATAAGCGATTTCTATTATTTTATCACTTTTCATTGCGTTTGTTGCAAATGCACTTCCGATAGCAATAGCAAATACTGCCATTGGCATTGCTGCTGTTTTAAAAAACTTTTTCATCTTAATAAAATTTATTGGTTGATAGCTTATTTTTTAAAGTGAAGCCAAACTTTACTGAAACTTATCTGTTAGTGATTTGGCCATTCGATAACGGACAAGCTTTTGATCAAATAAACCATAGAGATAATGGTCTGTGACAATTAAATCAGTAAGCTTGCTATCCCCTAGGTGATAGATATAAAAGCTAGCTATATAATTGTCTTTTTTAAAGTCGTAGATATCAACAATACTAGCTTGTTTCCAGATAGCTTTGGACTCGTTTTGTCCAAGAGAATTTGATACAATAAACAAGAGATTGTTTTTAACCACTACTTTTTTGTTTATAGCTCTTATAGGTGTTGTCATTTTGTTTTCTCCTGTACTTAGTTTAGAAGAAGTTATAGTTACAGCTTTAGTTGTATCTATAGTGTGCTGTTGACTAATTAAATCTAAAGTTTCACTAATCAAAATGTATTTATTCTTATAAAAATAAGTATAGAGCAACGTCTTGTGTTCTTTACTAAAGCTAAAAATACCATCGCTATCAAATACTCCATCAGAATCACTCTCTAGCAGAGTTGAATTTAAAGAGACTCTTGGAGTAGTCTTCGTATTAATTAGTCCTAAAATATTATTGTAGTCTTCACTACTTTGACTTTTAATGGCAATAGAAGTTGAATCTAAGGGGATATAATCGGTAAAATAGGCTTCTCTAAAACTGAATATTTCTGTAGTCTTGGTCTTTTCATGGGAATTAAGCATCCCTTTATAAACAATTGGAATTGAACCATCTGCTAAATAGAAATTGGGATAATCAGTCTTTAATCGTAAATATCGATATTCAAATTGTGTAGAGTCTATTTTAATGGTGAAATCTACTCTATTTAGAAGTGAATCAACACTTATAAAAATAAGGGGAGATACACTATTACCTAAATAAACTTTGTTTTTATTATAGCCTGAGAAATAAAAAGTATTTACGCTTAAATCTAGGGTATCATCTTCTACCACGCCATGCGGCAAATACCTTCTAATAAATGGATTCTCTTTTTTTATAATATGTTCTGAGGATAGAAAAAGCAGGATAACAAGTAAACTACTTATAATTGTTGTGAGGATTGATACAAGATAAAATCGTTTTCTTTTCTGATCAAGAAAAAACAAAGCAACTAAAGCCAGTAGACTAACGATGATATTAAACCAAAGATGCTCTATCCACCCCATTTTTTCTAGTATTCCACCACAAGAACAAGGGATGAAATCACTGTAATTTAGTATCAGGTAAATATAAAGGGTAAATGCAACCATAAGCCCATAACTAAGATAAAGCCCTAGGAGTCTTGTTGTTTTAATACAAAGCAGTAAAGCAAATAATAGTTCGGCTCCTAGCACTAAATAAGCAATGATATTGGCGTAAGCGCTAAGTAGTGGGGACTGTGTTAATTGAACTTGGAAGGCTTCAAAAGTGATGAGCTTACTTATGGCTGCATATACAAAAAGTAAAATATAGAAATAGGATACTATAAGGACGTATTTGGCTTTCATGGTGATTGCATTTTGGGATAATCAAAACTACAATTAACTGCAATTCAAATCAATACGTATTTTTACTATAAAAATTATTTAATCTCTTCCAAAAGAAGATATCCATTGGACAAAGCATACATAAGAACACCTATAAAACTAAAACTTGCTGTTTTTTCAAGTAATATTTCTTTGTGCTTTTCCACTGTTCTTGTACTACAGCACAAGATATCGGCTATTTGTTTGGCGCTGTATTGCATGGCAAAAAGCTTTATAATACTCAGTTCCCTTTCAGTGAAATAAGTAGTACCTTGACTAATACTATTTAGGTTTTCTTGAATTTTGTGATATACTTCTTTATCGTAATAATAGCCTTTTTTACACACTACTTTTATTGCTTTTTTTATAGTAGCTGTATTAGCAACCTTGGAAATATATCCCGATATATTACAAGCAATCATACGCTTGATATGCCCAATATCGGTGTAACTACTAAGAATAATGATCTTTATATGTGGGTATTGCATGTTAAGCTGCTTTGCCGTTGTAAACCCATCCATTACAGGCATACTAATATCTAGAAAAACAACATCCACCTCTTGCGTTTTCAAATGCTCTAAAAGCTCTTGTCCGTTAGATACGCTCACAACCAGTTCTACATTTTTTATGGCATCCAGTGATAGAGCAAAACCACCTCTATACATTACATGATCATCAGCTATGGCTAGTCGAATACTCATAATCGGTCTATTTTAATACTAATATCATTATTTCCTTGTTTACTTTTGTGAGTAAAAACTGCCTTTATCTGTTTTGTTCGAGTCAAAATATTTAGAAGTCCTATCCCCTTTTTCTCTTTACTCAAAGCCATAAAATCATAGGCAATACCATCATCATTTATCTTTAAAAACAATTGATTTACATTCCAGTATGCTTGAATTGTTACCTTAGTTGCTCTACTGTGTTTTAAAATATTTTGAACAATTTCTTGTAGACTTCGATAGAGCTCAATCTTTTGGTTTTTGGATAATAGAAACGTCTGTGTATTAGAGATAAAATTAATTTGAATCACCCCTATTTTTTGAATTCTACCAACATACTGCTTTATTATATCAACAATCCGATACTCCTCTATATCTGAAGGATACAAATTATAACATAGATTAAGCGCATTTTGATAGCTACTTTTTACTGCTTCTTTTAAAGAAGCTAATACGTGCTCCTCTTGATTTTTACTTGTATCAAGATGTTCCATATATTTCAATACCGAAGCTAAATCACTACAAATACCATCGTGTATCTCTTGAGACAGAACTCGCATCTGATGATGTTCAATCTGAATTCTTACATCTTGCTGCTGCTCTAATTGGCGTATCATACCTTTTTGATAGATATAAATCAAAACTAATACTAAACAAAAAAGACAAAGAGTCATTGCAGTTCCAAGCCAAAAAATCAGGTTTAAATCATTTTCCATACTCCTAGAATTAACATTATTCGAAAAATCAAACTAGCTATCACATTTACAATCCAATAGTCATACAAATACAGATGTAAACTATAAACATGTGGCACTAAAACAAAAAAGAAAATTGTATTGAGGTAATACATAAATAGTCCTATAACAAAATAAAAGATGGGCTTATTATAAAGTCTCACAACACTGCGATGTCTAAATACCTGCCCCAACCAATAAAAGGTTCCTGCAAAGACCAATAGACTCACCCCTACCTTACCAATAGCTTTACTTTGTAGTACATCAAAAGGAAAAATAACCAAAAAGGTATATAAATACACCAATAAAAAAAGACCTAAATAGACAACTAAATACCTACTAAGTCTTTGGTTAAATATGGATTTAAAAAAATAAAAGATGACTAAAAACTCAAGCAGCGTATAAATCTGAAACCAGTAATCGCTAGTAATCTTTAGATAATAACTACAAATAAGTTCATATCCACTGGCCAGAGCCATAAGTCCGATTAACGGTATATAGCCCCTATATTGACGTGTAAAAAATTTGTATTTACGAAATAAACCCAGAATTAAAGGAACAAATCCAAGGATAAGGGCTATATAAACTAAAATTTGATAAATCACTCTATTTTTATTAATTCACTTGTTTTAGGGCATATTCTAGGACATGGAACGAGTTCCTCTAAAATAGTCCCCTTAGTTAAGTCTTCTTGATTACTATCCACTCCCACTAAAACCATATTGGTTTGTGAGCTATCTGGATCCTCACCTAAATAAATTCGAAGACCAATACAATCGTTTTGTGATAATATCAGATTTAATTTATCTAGTCCCACAAAAAAGGATTTAGTCTTTTCTGGGTGTTCGCTTTGATAGGCATGTGTATACTCTATTGCTTGTTCTAAGGTAATTACCTTTCCACTTTGACTGCTGATACTCATAATACTATATGTTAAAATTATAAAATAAATCTCTGAATTAATAACAAAATTCGCAATACGTAATTTCCGCAGCATTAAATCGTAAGAATACGTATTGACTAGTACGTATTTTCCCCTCTATCTTGTTTTACTTCCATTTCTGAAAATCGTGCAAAATAATAACCAATCCAAAATACAAGTATTATGAAGCACCAAACCTATTTTAATAGCCTGCTTACAAGCATTCAAAATCAAGAAAAGTCTCCAAACCAGTTTCTATCCTCAGACCACATTGTTCAAATCATAAATGACCTTCAGCTTATCTTAAATCAATTAAGTCTGTATCTGCTCAGTTCTACCTTAACCCTTGAAGAAGAAATTTATTTTTTCAAGGTGGTTAAGCCCACTATTCTTGCTAAACTCATCTGCTACAATAAGATCTATCGCTTAGAGTCAAGCCTTAACAAACAAATGCATCTGGATAAAAAGTTCTTTTCAAAAAAACTCACTCAGCTTAAAATTCACAATAAAAAGTACATTAGTAAATCCAGCTTTTATAAATATTACATAAACAATCGAACAGACAAGGACCATCTTTTTTTCACCAGAGGGAACATGGACCTTAAGGAAGGTTTAAGCAGCGTGGCATTTAAAATCGATTTAGAGTTCTCAACCTATTATGATTTAAAAGTGGCTAAGATTTTAGCGGATAATATGTTCTATAGTTATCTAACAGATCAATTGGATTTTATAGGACAGCAAGCTATTTATTCTGGTAAATCAAAAAAGGTAGAGTCCACCACTCTATATTGGTCGGAATCTCAAAATGCGCTTATAGAGCTGATCTATGCGCTTTATGTAACTGGTTCTATCGGGCATGGTAAAATAGAAATCAGGAAAATAGCTATTGTTTTTCAAGAACTGTTTCAAATCCCTTTAGGAGATATTCATCACGCTTTTCACCGGATGAAAACAAGAGCTAAATCAAGGACTTGTTATTTGGATAAACTAAAAGAAACATTAGAAGAGTATATGGACAAAGAAATTTAAAAGGACAGTTTTAGAAAAAACAGCCTAGTTAATTTCTTACTAGGCTTTAAATTATAATAAATTGTAGTATTTAATACCCAGTTTTGGTACGGTATATTTAAATAACATTGTTCATCTCCTTTTTTTTTCTTACTACATAATAAATATCTAAATAGAGAAGTAATATTTTAATAAAGAAAGCAAGAAAAAATAGCTTGACATATCCAATGACAAGATCCTTATACTCTTTCTTTAAATAAAAATTTGCATAGTATGTTTCCAGAATACGCCATCTTTCTGCCCATCCAATTTCGGCATTTGATAATTTATTTTCAGCTACTTTCGGAATGACGACTTCTTCTATCACTACAATATCTTTTAATTGCCCTCCTTTAATCAATTCTTCTTGTATAAACAGTGGAATTACAAGTACACTAATCCAAATCCACAAAATTCCCATACGTCCAAGTGTAGATTTAATTGATACCCTACTCATTTTACGTTGAACATTTAGTTGTCTCATTTGGCTAAATATTAAAAAAAAGTAAAGTCCTCCTAAAAACAAAGTAATTACGACAAGTAAAAGTGTGTTCCCTTTTGTCTTTTCATACCCTAGAATAGTATACCCAAATGTCGTCAAACAAGAGTAAGTAAACCAAAGATAGCAGAAGTAAAAAACAGTTAAACTTCCCCATCCCATATAAAGCAATCCTTTATATAAAGCCATATATAAGGGATCGTCCATCTTCACTCTATAGGTTTTGAAAGGTAAAAAACGACGCTCTCCTGTACAAAAGACAAAAGGGTAAGCTACATAAGTGCCTACTAACATGATCCCTTTTAAGAGATAAGTTAGTATTTTCCACAACGCTCTTAAAACAGATATAATCACAAGTAATTCAATAAATAACTATAAAACCATTTTTTCTTTTAAAGCTTTCCTAGTCTTTTGGTCAATACTAATTGCTTGATCCATATTAAACAATAAGCCACTTCCGTTACTTCTATCTAAATAGTGTTTAACGGCCTCGACTAAATCCTTACCCTTTTTAAATTGAGCTAGTTTAGCATTGGTAATTATTTTATTTTCATCTGAATCAAACAATTCTTTCACTTGTTGATCAGTCAACTCCAAAAGATTTCCTTGCATTTGTCTAATTGTATCAGCAGTTAGAACTTTAATTTCAGCATAATTCTCTCCAGGTTTGTAATATTTTCCCATAATAAGCGCGTCTGCAATGCGCTTTGACTCGTTCGCTGGAACAACCTGTTTTTCATTTGCTTTTTGTCGTTGATGAATGCTTTGCATATCCAAAGGATGACTAAGTTTAGCCACTGCTCTAGCTGACAATTCCAATGCCGTATTTTTCGCTTCTTCCTTTATGCGCTTATCTAACAATTCTTGATAAATTTTCAGTCGCTTTGCATCATGTTCCCTGTCCAAAGCTAAAAGTTGTTGTTGATATTCTTCATCTAATGCTAATTTACTCAGTTCGTTAAGTCTCATTGCTTCTACGCGTTTCATTTCGATATCTTCTTGGGAACTTATTTTCTTCCTGTGTACTTGTCTAAGCAACTGACGCTCAAAATCCAATTTTTCCAACTCCTCTAAATGCTGAATATACTCTTCTTTTAAAGTCAGATTTTGGAGCAATAATTGTTCTTGCTCATGATTGAGGTTAGTATTGATAAATGCTCGATATTTATTTTCAAATGCTACCTGCTTCATTTCCGATTCTTTGCGCATCCTTTCTTCAACTGTTTGATCAAATTGTTGACGAGTATAAGCAACTTCTTCTTCACGCTGACGTTTGTATTCTTCTACATCTTTATGATGACTTTCATCCCTGGCCGCTATTTCTCGCTGTTTTTCTTGATCAATCTGTTGCGCATTTTTGCTAAAATGTTTCGTATCATTTTCATACACGGTACTTCGGCTGATAATAACCTCATCTCGATCATACAATTGAAAATCATAAGGTGCACGCTCCATCATTAGCTTAAAGATAATAGGGGTTAATTCTAAGACTACAAATAATAACGTTAAAGACCAAGAGATTAGCGGACTAATTTCATGCGCTATACCAATTTGTTTTACAAAACTTTTTTCTTGATCTAACTCCTTTTTATAATTAGACTCAAATTCCCTATCAATATTTTTTTCAACTTCTAGCTTTTTTTCTTTTAAGTTTTTAATCTCTTTTTCAAGTTGACCTACCTTTTTGGAATAATCTTCTTTTTGTTTCCAATCTGATTTTGCAAGATCCCCAATACCAGTCTGTTTATTAGAGCCCTCCCCATTCTTTTGTTTATTAAATTCTTTTTCATATTTTTTTTCACCTTCTTTTGCTTCTTTTAATTTTTCACCTAACTCTTCAATTTTTTTAGATAAATCTTTATGATCTGTATTATTCTTATAATAAGTCTGTTTCTTTTCATTTTTACCCTTCTGCATTTTTTCTGAAATTATTAAATCAATATCTTTCTCAAAAATCTTCAATTCTAAAGGTTTAGATATTACAAAGGAAATAACTAACCCCATGAAAATACGAGGCAAGGCATTCAACATCTTTTTATACCACACCTTTCCAATATTAGGTGGTGTAGATGACACAATAAAACGATCTAAATTAAAAATAATGGGCCCAAATAACTCCAAAGAGATAAACGCTCCAACTAGTAGAATCCTTAGGAAAAAAAATAGTTTGAATAGCAAAAGAGCCTGAGATAAAAGCTAATAAGGCTGTAGCATACACAGTTCCTCCCATACAAGCCATCTTTACTTGATCAGAATAGGTTCCCTTTTTTAATAAATAAGGATCTGCACCGGCTGCAAACCACAAAGGTTTTAATAGAAATGCATTGGCTGAATAATCTGATTGTAAATTATTCTTTCCCTTCTTTGAAATACCATCTAAAACGCGATTAAAAAAATTCATTCCGTTTTTATTTAGTTAGATTATTATTGATGAATTCTATTTCCTTTTTATCAAAACCGTGTTTTCTTTTTATTTTAAATGGTCTTAATGAAGTTCCTTTATAACTAAACCTTGTAATTAACTCTACTTCATTATATTGAGATAAAGCCTCTTTTGTTTTTCTTTCATCTTTTTTAAACTCACTAGAATTATTAACATTATGTGCCTGTGGATAAATATTAATCAAACAATTACTACCACCACACACATGAGGAACGATATGTCCCCCTTGGTCATTATATCGATCTGTACGTTCTCCCCCCGTTTCTTGAGGCACGTCTACTTCACCATCTTTAAAAATTAAGGCATCTGTTTGTATTGAGCTATTTCTACCTTGACCACTAATCGGGTTCTTAATTATAGCCTTGTAAATAGCGATCCTTCCTTGCTTATCCGTTTCAACTGTATTTGTGACGTTACCATCATAAAAAACATAAGTTTTCTTAGACATAAGCTTTGGGTGGTTTAATATTTTACTAACCCCAATGTTTTTAGCATCCTGAGTAAATACTATCGTTGAAAGTGTAATAAAACCTATTTGTTCCTTATCGTAATAAATCTTGTTATTATGCTCATAAATTTTATGATCTAAATTTCTATACTCTTTTTTCCCCTTATGATTAGCGCCTTTCTGGCTACCAACTGCCTCCCTTATATCTTTAAAGTAATCTTCTTTATGCGCTTTTTTCTTTGCCTTATTCACTTTGCTCTTTTTGTTTTTTACATCATTGGTCAACCTTTTAGGTTTATTCGAATTGTATGGGACACTAGATATAATAGACTTAACCCCTGGTAACGAACTAATTAATAAATAGATAATATTGTATAACACGAAAATTAGAAGAAGAAAAAGAAGAAACCATACCAACCACAATAGCCACGTGCCTCCAATCTTTTGGCTTGCTGTCCACTCAGCAAATTGATTTTGATCATAATTAGCAGCAGCTCCATTTAACTCATCAATATCATCAGAGAGAAGAAAAATCCCTCCTTTAAAGTTTTGTTCTCCATACTCTGGTAATAACTTCAATCCGATGACGATTTCTTGTTTATCTTCACCAATTGCCATCAATTCTATCAATTCTATCAAGTTATCGCTAGCTTGTCTAGAATTGAAATATACCTCTACCCCAGGAATTGGATTTCCCAAAGAATCTCCAACCTTGATAAGAGCCTTTGACTGCGAACGAATACTTTCTTCATTGAATTCAATTTCGATCGTTTTGGTTAGGTAAATAGTATCTGTTAAAAACCAACTAGGAGTGTATTCAAGGGATTGTACTAAAAATTCAGGTTTGGAAGGCAAGTAATAGAAAGGTTCATCAAATCGTTTGCTTCCAAAGTCATAGTTTTCTCTTTTCTCTTCGGTTACTGTATTACAACTAACTACTAGTATAACAAAACTTATAAGCCAAAAAACATTTCTCATCGCTATCTCTTTTCTTTAATTGTTACACTTCTAATCCCTCTATTTTGAATCTTTACATTCACCTTTTCTGGAACAATAAACAGCATAGGGTATTTTTCTCGCTCGTAATCTAACGTAAAAGTTAAGTCAACCTCAATGGGTATTTGTTTTAAGGGTACTAGTTCTTCTATTTCTAAAATCAACGATAAATCTTGACTTAAGTGATTGTCTACTCGTTTAATTTTATAATAAGGATTATCGCTTAAGGTAGCTTTTATATTCAGCTGATACGGGAATGGAGTGAACGTATTTTTTTGATACTGTATTTTGATTCGTTTGTTGTTTTTAATATTGGCTTTCCATCCGGAACTAGTGGTTAAAAAAGTAATATTCACATGAGGGGATTTAATAATGTAAAGCTGATTTGTTTCTTTAATAACCTTTTCTAATTCTACATCTTCAGAAGTTTTAGTCAACATAACATAGAAACCATAATAGTAATGATTCATAGCATAGTCGCCCCATCCCTTTAATCGATCATACAATATTTGCTTGTCAGGTCCTGTATTGTGAATTCCATCTGTTAGTAGAAATACATAATTTAGTTTATCTGGATTTACTTCTTCCACCCCTGCTTCCCAGGCATCAGCTATATTGGTGTCTCCTTTTTGAACTTGTATCTGATCAATATACTTTCGTATACTATCCAATTCGTTTATAAAAAAGCTTTTCTTTTCGTGAACTTTATTAGTAAAAGTAAGTAGAACAATCTCTGTTTTAGGCGATTGAACTGCTTCAATAGCATTTAGTAAACTGTGCTTGACATCGGCAAAAATATTCTCTGTTCCGCCTTGTCCCCTTCCTTCCATTGAAGCTGTTACATCAAACAAATAAATTCTCTTTTCTAATTTGTTTACTTGTCCATAGGCCAGCCTACTGCAAAAAAGAGATAGGAAAAGCAAACTGTATAGGGGTAATAATTTCATACGTCTAACTTTTACTTTCTAATTAATTTGTAAACAAAGAGTAAATAGCCACGCCAAAAAGAGCAAGAATCAATACAAGTATACCTCCTAATATCCAAACCATCCACTTGACCATTTTCACTAGAGTAGCTAAACTTTTACTATAATCTTTTAGATAAGCCTCTGCTACATGTAATATAGAACCTCCTGCTATAACTAAATCATCTAACCATCCAGCGACTGGAATAACATCAGGTACTAAATCTATAGGACTTATTCCGTACAACAACCCAAGTGCTCCGACAATTAATGCTCCCTTTTTACTATTCTTTTCTTCCATTAGTATTATATTAAAAATCCAATTTATTATTTAAAAACAAATCCAATCCCCTTCTAAAACCTCAGCTAACCTTCCAAACTTTTGGATTTGTTGCTGTAATTCATAGTTGGGACTCACCCTAATTTTTATGATATATTTTTCAGGTGTATCTGATATAACGGTTTGACTTTGGTGTAGTTTTATACTTTCCACATAAGGCTTCTGACTCGGGTCAAAGGCGATAATTACATCCTGAAGACCATTACCTTTTAAATCAAGACCAACAACTTGACTAAACTGTTTTTTTGCCTCTTTGATTCTATTTTTAAACACCTTTCCTTTGGGTTTTACACTTTGGATTCGATCTATTCCAAAGGCTCTAAAGGTGCCCTTACTGGCAATTTCGGCAATTAAATACCAACGGTTTTGGTATTGTTTGAAGTAGAGTGGATTCACTTCATAATCGACAGGCTCGGATTTAGTATATCCTTGGTGGCTAATTAAGATAGAGTGGTTTTGCATCATAGCATGTTGTAAGGTATTAAAATGAGCTTCACTACCAGAACTCATCCCTTGTTCAAATTCAACGCGTTCGATCATCTCTTTATCATGATCAATATACCCTTGTAAAAGTCCCATTGTTTTAAAATGATGAATCAGTCCCATCAACTTATCTTTGTCAACTTTCGCATCAAAAGAGATCCTTGAGGTGTTGCTTTCTTTGTCATAGGTTACGACAAAACCATATTCTAGCTCCATCTTCTTTCTCAAGCGGTTCCAAGTTTCATAGCTAACCAAATCCGCTTCATCCAAACTGATGGCTTTTCTTATTTCATCTTGTGTACAGGCTTCTTTTCGCTCAAATAGAGCTAATACATGGTATATTCTTAGTAGTTCTTTCATCTTTCATTGTATTACAGTGACAGGGCAAACATAGAAGGGTTGGCTGTCAAAACGCACAAGTCAAAAAAAATTTATTTTAATTCAATTACTTCTATAAAAGCAGGACTACATCCCCCTCCCTTTGAGAAATCAATTCCATAGACCCGCATAAAGGCTTGTTGTACCACTTTTCCATTGTCCATCCAAGGTGGAGAAAAGGATACAAATTCTACGCGCATTCCCTTTTCAAGGTATACTTGTTCATTGGTAAAAGTTTGGATCACCGTTGCTACATATCTAGCCATGCTTTTAAAATTTAGTTCGAAAATAGTATTAGACTATTACTCTTCTTATAAATAAAGGGCAAAGGCCTCTTTTTTTTGAGTAAACTCCAAAAAAAAGGCCTTTGCCCTTTACTATTAGTGTGGACTTTCCTTTTTTATGCAATGTGTACCACCACTACTTTTTTGTTTAATGCCTTAGCCTTATCAATTGAATCTTTCGTTCCTTTAGATTGTCCATCCCAAAAAGCAACCACAGCATCCGCATGAGCAATAATGTCGCTATTTCGCATAAATCCTGCCCGTTTACCAAAGCATTTCCAATCGGGTTTAAACAGTAAGAGTTCCAATTTATGTTCCAAAGCAAAACGTTCACCTACTTGATCTGCTCCTTTAGCTCCCCCAGATACAATATGAGTAAGTACCCACTTTTCTTTTTGAATTAACTCGTGAAGCTGCGTAACAGCAAACTCATAATCTTCAAAACTTCGACTTCCAATAATGGCTAATTTCATACGACTTGTTTAAATTGTTCGAGCCAAAACTACCCTATGACCTGGACAAAAGATGTCTTACTAAAAACAATTTGAAGCGACACATTTTGCCGTTGAGTGAATTTATCTTTACCTAAGAATTTTAAAAAAAAATATATGCCATTCTTATTTATAGAACTTGATGACAAACAACTCAAAAAGGTAAAGCAGATTATATCAGATAATGGACGATTGGATTTAGAAAATGAGACCTTTTCTGGTAGTACTCTTCAGATTGATATGACACCTATGGGCCATGACCTACTGATTCACACCCATATAACAGTTGAATTAGGAGGTGTTTATTTGCATTTAGATCCACCAAAAATAGGTTTCACTCAGAAAAAGAATATATTCAAACAATTTAATGGGTAAATTGTAGTATTAACCTGATATTGTACCTACATAACACTTTCCTAATGGCTAAACGAGATTTTATTAAACGACACTTACTTATTATCGAATTACTTCGAAAAAAACCCAGTACCTATGAAGAAATTCTAAGCTATTTAAATAACAATCAAGACCAAATTGGCTATCAACTAGAGATAAGCCAACGAACCTTACAAAGAGATTTGAAGGAAATTGATTCTATCTGGGGGATTGAGATTAGTTTTAATCGAAGCAAGCAGGCCTATGAAATTGAAAGTGAAGAATACGCAGCAGATGAAACCATTCAACGTACGCTAGAATCTTTTGATCTAATTTCTGCCTTAAAACAAAGTAGAAAAGTTGGCAAAAACATTTTTCTAGAAAAACGAAAATCTTCTGGAAGTGAACACTTCAATGGAATTATTTACGCCATTGACCACAGCCTTATAATTACCTTTGATCATCTTAGCTTCACTAAAGAACCAAGCGCTAGACGCTGCATCCCCAAAGCGATCAAAGAAACACAAAACCGTTTTTATCTGATTGCCTATGATTTGGATGTAAAAGATTTTAGAAACTTTGGTTTAGAACGCGTGGCTAATTTGGTTATCACAACGCAAAAGGAATCAAGTCCTAAAATTAATATTGAAAAGGCTTATCAACATGCCTTTGGCATTGAGCGCTATGAAGAAGCTGAAAAGATCGTATTGCGCTTTGATATGCAACAAAAAGAATATGTAAAATCGCTGCCTTTTCATCATTCACAACGCATTATTTCAGAAGATCAAAACCACTTTATCTTAGAACTTTTTATACATCCTACCCATGATTTCCTACTAGAAATCATGCGCCATGGCCCTATTTGTGAAGTGATTGAGCCAGCTATGCTTAGAGAACAAGTAAGAGACCGAGTAGAATTGCTGGCCAAAATGTATAAAATAGATCATAAAAAATAAGACGACACCCTCTGTCTGCATCAATTATAATCTTTGTACTGAATCAAAAAATACAAGCTTATGAACATAGTTAAAATTACAAATGGCAAACTTGAATTAAGAAAACCCAACGGTTCTTTAATTCGAACAATTAAATCCTCTGGTGTTATTAATGGTGATATCAACCAAGATGGAAGCTTAATTCTTGTTACAACAGACAAAGGTCAAGTAGAACTTCGCAAAGAATCTGGTTCACTTATTCGCACCATTGCATCAACTAATTCAACCAATGCCCGCTTTAGTGGTCAAGATATACTTGTTACAAAAACCAATGGCAAGATAGAAGTAAGAAAAGAATCCGGTTCTTTAATACGCACGATTTAAAGACTAGAAAATGCTGAAATTTTCAAGTTTTCATGATGTTAATGTTTTATTGTTATTAGAAAGATCCGGCTACTTTTAGTCGGATTTTTTTATTTCATTTACTTTTTCACAACGTCATCAACTGTCTAAGTCACCCCGTAATTTTGTATATCAATATTAGACAGCTAAACAACAATTATTCTACTTTTTTATTTTTACTAGAAATTTAACCAAAAAAACAAATAATGAATCAACTCGATTACATTACTAGACAATTATCAAGAGCACAAAAAAAGAGATTTGAAAATTACGTGGTAACCCGAATTTGGCACCTTTTAAATGACCTTGAATTAAAATTCACAACCCAGCAATATGTCAGTAGACCTGAGGAAATAGCTTTAACAGACATGTACTTTCCGCAGTTAGGAATTCATATTGAAGTAGATGAACCTCATCACAAAAACCAAATAAACAGAGATGAAATACGCGAACTTGATATCATCAATGCTACGGGACATCAAGTCTATAGAATAGATGTATCACAAGATTTAATTACTATTAATCACCGTATTGATGAAGTGATTCAAATCATCATTACTGATAAAAAAAATAACTTAAATTTTAAACCTTGGGACTTTGAAGCGGATTATAGCTCACATACTTATATTGATAAAGGCTTTATCGACTTAACCGATGACTGTGCTTTTAGAACGATGGTAGACGCTGCGAATTGCTTTGGTCATACGTATAAGCCCAAAGGAATTTGGAAAGGTGGTGTCAGACATCCGAAAGAAGAGGATACTTCCATCTGGTTTCCAAAACTATATGAAAACAATGGATGGAATAATACCATATCAGATGACGAAGACCTGATTACAGAAATCTCATTAAATCAAGAAAAGATTATTTCTCATATTGAGCGTATTCTAGCTGAAAATAGGTATAAGCGAATTGTATTTGCACGAGTAAAAAGCCCGTTAGGAGATATTATGTATCGCTTCAAGGGAGTATATGAATTAGATTTAAAGGCATCAAATAAAGAAAATGGACTAGTTTGGCGCAGAATTTCAAAGCAAGTCAAAACCTATTCTAATGCGCTTTTTGATTGATTTGAATAAGAAAAGAATATAGCGGACACAGTTTGACGCCTTGTTATGATAGTTTTACTGAAAAATACTCGAATTATGAAATTAGCTATTATTGGCAGTAGAAAATTTACAGATTTTCAGCTACTAAATAAAACAGTAACAACCTATTGTAAATTACATCACATTGTACCAATCACTATTGTTTCAGGTGGAGCAAAAGGAGCTGATACACTAGCTGAACAATTTGCAAAGGTGCATAATTTAGAAATGAAAATATTTTATCCTGATTGGGAACTCTTAGGAAGACAAGCATGTTCTGCGCGCAACACACAAATTGTCGCTTATGCTGATCTGATTTTTGCTTTTTGGAATGGTAGTTCTCCTGGAACAAAAGACAGCATGACCAAGGCTGAACAAATGAATAAAAAACTAATAATCATAAACTATACTAACTTATGATTGTAATATTGACTTGCTAACTTAACGTAAAATAAAATAGGTAGATTGTCCAATGCTATTGCACACATTTGTATTTATTTTTGAAATAGTTCTAAATCAAATCACGCCTTTATGGAATTCGAAATAAAATTGTGTTAACATTCCCTTTGACGTAACGTAAATCCATACACTCTCATTATTCTACATCTGACGAAAATTTTTATTATTTTTAGATTAATCTTTCCTATGTTTGCCCCGTTGATTTTAACTTTATTTCACAAAACAATCGAATAGCATAGTTTGTTTAAAAATAAAGCTTCGTAAATTCATAAATTCATTAACATTATTAAATAATAGCGTATTCCTATCATTCAATAAGTAAGCTTGATTATACGCTAGACAAATATTTTTTTTAGATGAAACAATTTTTACTCTATTTTACACTTCTTGTATTTGGTGCTCCTACAATTTATGCGCAAAAATTAACCTTAAATGATTTAGCAACACTATGTAATAAAAGAAATTGGGAAGAAGTTAATCAAGCGCTTCTCAACAGAAAGTGGACGTACTATGATTCTGAAAAAGGAAGCGCATACAACTACAACACCATTGCTTGGTCATACAATAAAGACTATTATAGCGATAAAGCAGAAGCTTGGCTTTATTTATACACCGATGAAGGTTATCCGAATAAAATATCTTATTCCATTTTTAATAAGGAATCTTATAGCGTTATCCAGAACTCTATTAGTTCAGCTGGCTATAAACTCATAAATAGTGAAATTGAAAATAATCAAATAATTTCTACCTATGCAAATTCAAATTTCACCCTTCAAGTTTCGACTGAAAAACGAAAAGACGAAGATTGGCTTGATAGAAGTTTAACAGCATATAAGATTATACTAATCAAAAAAGGCGGTGCTTATGATAACGACAATGGCAAAAAAAGAGACTACTATGCTGATGGAACTCTTCAATCAGAATATATTTTAGCCCATGGCAAGTTGAATGGCAACTTTAAAGTGTACTATGAAAACGGAAATTTAAAAAAATCTGGAAATTTCAATAACGGAATTGAAAATGGGTTGATTAAAGAGTATGACGAGGAAGGAAATCTTGAAGCTGAAACAACCATGATTAACGGAAAAAAAAATGGAGCACTAAAAATCTACAACCAAGATAAATTATCCTATGTAAGTACATATAAAAACGATATTCAAAACGGCACCTATTCAAGTTATTCCTATAGTCCAGAAACGGGTAGCTTACAATTAAAACTAACTGGGGAGTTTCTGAATGACGAGAAAAATGGAGCTTGGAAATTACTTTTTTTTGAAGAAAATAAAAAAGAAAGAGTACTAAAACTGGAGCATTATACCCATGGAATTAAAAATGGATCCTTTCAAGATATCCAAGGAGACAGCTTAATCATAGGTGAGTATAAAAACGATAAACTTCATGGTGCTTATAAAATTTATCTCGATGTAAATAGAATGCTTCTTGGAGGAGTCATTCGAACAGATACCCTCCAATTGACCTTAATGAGTCAAGGAAATTATTTAAATGGAGAGAAATATGGAAAATGGAAAACTTATGACATCACTAAAGCTTTAAGAAGTGAAGGAATGTACAATCACGATTTGCAAACTGGTGAATGGAAGTACTATTATACAAAGTACAGCGATGCTAATGGCGTAGCCAAACCTTATTCAAATGAACTGTACCTCAAAGCAAACTTTGTCAACGGAGAATTAGATGGGAAATCTGTTAGATATTCCTATCTTAATCAAGAAAAAACACCTTGCGATGAAGAAGGTGAAGACACAGATTTAGAAGATTGTAGTCGATATGTATATCAAAAAGTACTAGAAAACTCTACTTTTAAACAAGGCAAACTAGATGGTTTATTTGAGGTTAAGGATTCGCTTAATCAAATGATGGCAAAAGGTCTTTTTAAAAATGATCTAAAAGAAGGTGAATGGTTACACCGATATGTTGATCATGATGAATATGGAACACCTTATTTTACATACGAAAAAGGAAATTATGAAAAAGGGTTAAAGGAAGGAAAATGGATTCAATATCAAGTAGAAGGAAAAGTAGATAAGACTTTCAATTACAAAAATGATCAATTACATGGCGATCTTTGGATATGGAATGCAAATAATAAACCAATAGAAAAAATGCTGTTTAATCATGGGGATTTAACTGAATTAATCACCTATGATAAACTAAGTTCAACGATCAGAAACAAATACGAGATTTATAATTTAAAGTCTGATAGCTATAAATGTAAGAAAACAGAATACTATGACAACAATACGTATGCTTCACAAGAATATAGAGTAACTATAGAAAACGAAATTAATCCTTATTCTTTTGAATATAATTTTATTCTATCCACTAGAGATAATTCAAATGAAACAGGATATAAAGACGGACAATTTGTTTTATATAATTCAAAGAATAACCCTGAAATCATTGGAGACTTTTTTAAAAAAAATAAGACAGGTAATTGGACTTATTATTACTATGATCAAGAAGTAAAAATAGAGGCTAATTATGATGATAATATCTTAAAAGATGAAAAATACTTGACACTAAATGGATCTTTATATTCTGGTAATTTTGTGTTTCAAGAGAAAGGAAATGATTTGAAAGAAGAACGCAAAATAAAAGATGGTGTACGTCATGGTAGAACTGTTTACTTGGACACAAAAACAAATACAATAATTAAAAAAGAAAACTACAAAAATGGCGTACTGAAGTAGGTCTTGTAACATTTTTTATATAAAAAACAGAGGAATTCTAAGCTACTTATCTCACGAATTCTTTATTAAACAACTTTTTTAGATGAGTCTCTATTATTAGACCCTAGTATAATTAATCCTTTTATATTGAAAGATAGTCCTGTATAACAAAGTTTTCCAAAAACAATTACCCAATTACCAATTCCTCACCAAACTCCCCCATTCCCTCCGATAAAACTGTTAAAATCATTCAGTTGATTTTCGTTTGAATTACTTTGAAAAAAGTGTGGTACAAAAACATGCAAATTGATGATGAACCCCTATGAATGCTAGGATGTGATTTATTGTATCGCGAGGTATAACATTTTACTTCAGCGAAACGATTAAAAAAACAGATGAATACGCTCCTATTCTATGATAACGCTTTCCTCCTTTTGCTAGTGTATAGCTTATTATCATTCAAAAATACTAATGACTAATAAGGAAATATATAAAAAGTAGTTAGAGATTGTATTAGGCGTCAAACATGCTTATTTACAGCAATAAAATTTAGTTATCTTTAGGTCGATCGCTCCTCTAATAAATCTTTCCAACTATTAAATCCTTTATTTTCAATAAAATAATTATGAACAATTCTTGAAAAACTAACAAGATTCGTATCTAGATAAATACCTTTAAACTTATCTAAGTGGAAGGATCACGACCTTACAATCGCTTTCAAAAATTAAAAATCTTCAACAATTAATTATCATTCAACTGTTGATCAATTGTAAAACGAGCCATTTTATGTTTTACATTTTTTCTACTTCTGATCTTTGCTTAATTAGCATCATAAAACATGCAGTCCAAAACGCTTGGAATCAACTAATCCAGGTTGCTTAAAATGTAATCCATTTTTACAACAATAATCATAAATTCTATCACTTTCAGATGAGTTTTTAAATGTTATATAGGCCACTTCTAAAGATTTTATTTCCTTTAATCGTTCAATAAAAATAGTTGCGTCTATATTTTCAAGTTCGTCTTTTAGAGACAGCTATAGCATTTAGGTATACAGTATCACTAAGGCTATTTTGAGTTTTTTTTAAATGCGCTTGGTATAGTCTATTGGTGTGAATTGAATTTGTTTAGTTTTCTCTGTGTTTGTTTAATTAATAGAGTTAAATTAAACTGCTTTTCAATTTTACGACAAATTTTCATAGACTTTGTATAATCGTATTTATAATCTACTTTCCTTTCAGATCTAAGCGGTTATATACTATTCCTCTTTTTAATTACAGAACTAGTAAAAACAAAATTACTCAACGGAGAAGAACACGTAGATGTTATTGTTATAGGATAATTCACCTCTAGACTACATTTACTCTTCTATCACTTTTATCAATTTTCAAATTCATCACCTATCAAGAGTTCTTCTATTAAATCTAGTTTTTTTTAACTACCTTTGTTCTTATAGTTGTTCTGTGTAAAATTTAATTATTTTACACAAAGTGTTATTTCATTCTCAAATAAATATAGATAATTTTCTTCGTCACTATTCCAAATATCTATTACTATTTCTTTACTTTGTTGTCTATACCTTTATTCAAAGGTCTCCAGGTAATCCATTAAGGAGTAATATCGATTGATCTTTGCACAATTGCAACCTATGTAACAAATTCATTTTCAGTAATTAAATGAAATATTATAAGTAAGCCCAAGTTACTCATTTTACATATGGTATTCTTTATTCACATTAAAGTGGTTTCTCTTTTGGTTTTACTATAACTATTACGAGTACCTAAAGTTTCTAGTTGTTTTTTCACATTTTTCAAAGTAAAGTAAATATTCTTCTTATGAATTTTTTGGTCACTTGATTGTAGGCGTGAATAAATTAGCTCTATACAGCAACTTTTTTGTAAGCTATCAATACTTTTAGCACAATATTTTATTACTGACTCACTTCGGCTCTGTTTGATATGACTCTCTATTGTTTTGTGAATATGTTGAATTTTATTTTTAACTTAACTTTCTTCTTCTTTAGAGAACCAATCCATACAAAAGTGTATCAATTAGAGACTAATCCCATTTGTTCCATCTATATATTGAGCTTGTAAGCTAACATATTATTCTTGTAACAAAAGAACAACATTAGCAAAAAACTGATAGATCTGACCTTTTAATCTCTTACCTCAAGATAATTAATAACGTGATGATCAGGTAAACTATTTCCAGATAACCATTTAAAAAACATCACTCTAAAGAGTGCACTAAATATTATGAAAAGCATGAGTATTATTGCAATAAGTATTGATTAAGATTTAATTATAATATGCAGATGATATTTAAAAAAACTCAGGAAATAAACTTGATGATTTTAAACTCTCAAATTTGAAAATTATATTTCTTTTACTTACTATTCAAACCAGACAATGAAGATAACTATTTTTAAAAACAAACTCACCCCGCCTTTTGGCAGGGTGAGTTTGTTTTTTCAGACTTTCTAAATAGTCTTTTTTGAATCAAAATCACTGTTAAGTTTTAAATCCTACAGTAGGATTCTTAGAAAAAAATTGCTCTACAAATACTAATATTCTGTTTTATTGTTCTAAAAAATATTAACTCATTATTAGTCCCCACTATATTTTGAATTAAATTTTAATATAAAATCAGTAAAAGTAAAACTTGTTTGTTGTATGATCGTAATACAAAAATATAAAATAATCCAATAGAATACAAATAAAAATACATCAACCATCTTGTATTTAAAAAAAACTAATAAATATCACAATTATTCACTTAAACCAACATCTAAATAGCATGTTTTAACTATTTTATTTAACCAAAAGAGTCAAACATATTCATTATCATTACTCAATACTAAATATAATTTATTATATACAATGTATTTCTTTAACTTTACTTACTTGTTTAAATAAGCCTAGGAAACTTGGGATATAAAAATATAGTTTTTAAATCACATCTTGTTATGTTATTCACCAACGATAAAATTAAATGTATTAATGCAAATAGATTTTAAATACAGAATTTAACTTAACTCAGTTATGAGTATAAGTTATGCAATATGTATTAATTCATGTTATAAACATAATATTAATTCTGTTGATAACATGCCCCCTGATGTCAAGAACTTGTATCTATTTTTAAAAGATAATAGAACAAATGAATTAAAACATATTGACATTATTGATAGGAGAATTAAAAAATTCATACAGCTAAAGTATCAAAATAATATTTTCATTAAACTAACTAAAATGTATTAGAAAATACAAATTTTATTTTAAAGTTTTCAAGAAAAAGCTGTATCAGTTGAATACTAAGCTTTTATAAAAATTATCAAAATAATCAGGTAACGATTTGATAACGGCGATTATTGCTTTTATTTTCAACACATTTCCGTTAGCTCGTAGCAAATATACAAAATTTAATGAATATGATATAGCGTTTTGTTTTTCATCTATTTGAGCAATGATGTCTTTGAAAATTTATATCGAATTTCCTGAACATTTGCATGACTCAAAATCATCAAAATGAAAAATAATAGTTATCGGGTCATATCAATTTTAGTTCTCTAACATTCCCCATCCACTCATCATAATACCTAAAGCTTTAAACCCCCAATTGATATCATCTTGTGTATAAACCGGAATAGTGGTTCTACTTGTTAAATCGTCTGCTGTAAGTTTTATTTCTTTAATTTCCTTAGGCTTCATTACCAAGGTTGGGGTTTCATTATTCAAATAATAAATATCTAAACGTAAAATTCCCTGATCTTCTTCTAAATAAAACGGATGTGCAAAATTAATAACGTTATTAAACAATGGCGAAGTATAAACAACTAATTTTTGTAATTGCATTGGTGCATTTTCATCTTTTATTTTTGGGGTATAAACAACTACATCGCATTCATAACCTAAAATAGTTTGTTTGTCGTTTTTTATTTCCCTATTAAACTGACTAAAATCTACATTGTTTATTGCTCCAGACCCTTTGTTTTCAGAAGGTTTATAAGAGGAATATATTTTTTTGTCTTGTTCAATAATTTTATCGGTTTGGGCCAACGTTTCCAAGTAAAGACTTGCTTGATCCTGAGATTTATTATAATAATTATCCATTGTCCATCCAAAACCACGAACTTTCCCTAATACTTCATCATTTTTAATGTTATAAGTACATTCCGCAATATTTAACGTTACCGCCCAAGCTGCTAATGGATTTTGGTTTCCCATATTCGCTATCAAATCAAAAATTGTTTTTACATCTGCATCGTGGGCTAGTAACTGCTCGTATTGTTCTTTTGTATTAGCTTTAGAGAAATCTATCTTTCCTATAAGTTTCCCCAAGTCAATGTCGTTACTAAAAATTCCCATTTCAACGGAACCTTCTGTGAACGGTGTGTTAATAATTTCACTGTTGTTATCTGGTAATTTGTTTTCGTCTGAAGAATTACAACTAAACAAAATAAATACGGATAATAAACTGCTTATAATATTTTTTTTCATTCTTGATTTATTAAAAAAGCTGTTTCCCCTTTTTCAAGAAACAGCTTTTTATTGTTACTTACTTTTTCACCAATTCAACTCGACGATTTTTAGCTTTATTTTCGTCCGAATTGTTGATTACCAAAGGTTTTTCAGAACCGAAACCTATAGCTGATAATCGAGCTTTATCAATTCCGCCTGTGATTAAAACATTCATCACCGAATTTGCACGATCATTCGATAATTTTTTGTTATGAACAGCATCACCTGTATTGTCGGTATGACCTTCGATCGAAATGTTTAAGTTTTTATCTTTTTGAAGTGCTTCTGCAATTTGTGTGACCACTTCTTTTCCTTCAGCCGTAATATTAGACTTATCTACATCGAAATTGATGTATAAAATCGATTTCCCTTTTTCAGTCAAATCCTTCGCAATATCATCTGCACTAACTTTGGTTATGGTTTGTTTAAAAGCTTCTTCCTGTACAATATTTAATTTTCCTCCTGCATTATTAGATGTGAACTGGATATAAATATTTCCTTTTTCTTTACTTCGAATAACAAAAAACTTGATGTTTTGATTCCAATAGCCCATATCTCCAGAACCACCTTTATTCGGGTCTTGTTCGTTATAACGTTCGTATTCTTCTTTGGTGATTTCACCATCAAAAACTTTAACCGCTCCTACGGAAAGCAAATAATCTTCCATACTTTTTTCAAAATATCGTTGCGAATATTCTTCACCGCGAACTGCACCAACATTTGCCTTATATAATTTACCTTCAAAAGGAGTCATGACACCATTGATTGGAAAGAAACAAATATCAAATTTTCTTTCTATAGCACCTTTATGAGCTTCTAATCCTTCTGGAAGATTGATAAAAGGAAAATCACCTATATCGGCAGTAGAAAACGCAACATCTTCTATATTGAAATCGGCAGCGGGATTCGCTTCTTCTGTTTTAACTTCGTTTGCTTCAACGGTAACTTCTGTGGAATCTTCTGTACCTTCCTGCTGTTTTGCAGATTGATTACAGGAAACTATCAAAGCTGATAGTCCAAAAATAAGAGCTGTTTTTTTCATTTTTTTTATATGTTTTTGATAGGCTAAAGATAAACGTTTTACTTGCTAAAAAAGCATTTAATCTATTGTTTTACGCCATCAAACTCAAAATAAACATCTGTTGCGGACTGTTCATCTGTATTAACACTAATGTTTTTATTAGAACCATAATAGTGAAAAATACCTTCTAAACTACCTGTTAAGGAAACAATGTCCTGTGTGTTCTCGCCAAAACAAGCACAAGTTTCTACAGTGAAAGTTTTAGGCGTTACATAAGAATATTCTTCACCTGATTTTGCGGTAATTTTTAATTTATTAGTTCCTTCTTTTGTAACGATAACAATAGCATCGAACCATTCATACGCACCATTTCTATCACTTGTGCTTAACTTTCCTTTATACGTTCCCACAGCAGCATCAATAGTGCCTTCTGCTGGTTGTTCGTATCCGTCATTATCATCATTTTTACTACAACTTGTAGCAACTGTTCCAAATGTCAATGTGGCTAATGTGGCTAATATGCCTAAAAACGCAATTTTTGTGTTTACTTTTTTCATAAAATTTTATTTTATTGTGAGATACAAAGGTCTGCAAAACGTGAAATCGGGACAATCATTGAAAACCTTGATTTTTTATCTAATGGTTTACCATGATTTTCTCACTATAGTAAAAAAGCAATACTTTTTATTTGGATATTTGTAATTTAATAACAAACCAATGTTCAAAAATATTTCATCTATACTATTTGTTTTTTTATATATTAATATATTACAGGCACAGCAACTTGTTCCTTTGGACGAAATAAAGTACGTAACACAAATCCAGCATAAAATTGAAAATGATATAAATGACAGTGTTCGTTTACATAATTATTTGTTGCTTTCAGAATATTGGTCTCAAACAGATAGTCTAAAAAGTAGACAGGCACTAAATGCTGTATTATCCTCCCAAAAAAAGACTTTGACTGAAGGTGTTTTAGCTTACTATCAAGCTGTATTTTATTCACATCAAGGCAATAAAACCACTGCACTAAAGCATTATGAAAGTGCAATAAATTCTTTAGAAAAAGATCCTACAAATATAGATTTATTGATAAAATCATTATATAATAATGCTTACATACAAGTGGAAGACAAGGGATATGATTTTATGGTAAAGACACTGACTGAACAATGTATTCCGTTAAGCGAAAAAAGCAAAAACAAAAAACTTTTGGCGTACAGCTATACACAATTGGGTTTAACTTTTATGTCGGTAGGACAGTTCGAAACAGCAGAAGAGTATCATAAAAAAGCGTTAGAACAGCTGGATGAAATCCCACAGTTAAATACAATTCACCTGATAACGTATCTCAATTTAGTAAGTAACTATTGTTATAAACCAGATAGTAAATCGGCTGAGATATATCTTAAACAAGCAAAAAAACTTATTGAGCACTATCCAAATTCGCAGCATTATTCAAATTATTACTATCAAGAAGCTATGTATTATACGACAGTTCAAGATTTTGAAAAAGCGTTAGTGAGCTTAGAAAAGGGAGCAAAATTGGCAAAAGAAAGAAAACAAAGTAAACTTTTGCACATGCTGTATTTTAGAATGTATAACGTTTATCTCATGCAGAAAGATTATCATAAAGCTAAGTTGCAGTTAGAGCATATCTTACAAGAAAATATTTTAAGTAGAGAAGATGTAAATCGCAAAATTACCTATACGCAACTGGCTGCTGTAAACGATGTATTGGGAAATCATAAAGAAGCTTATAATTGGATGAAGAAATCGAGTGCGCTAAGTGATAGTTTACAACAACAAAAATTATTGGAGAAGATGAACGAGCTTGAGATTGAACATCAAACTGCTGATAAAAAACAAACGATAGCTCAATTAAAAAAAGAAAATGAACTAATTGCAAAAAATAAAAATCTACGGATTAGCATCTTAGGAATAGCTTTGAGCTTAAGTTTGATTATTACATTTTTAATTTATCTTACCTATAAGAATCAAAAGAAATTAAACGCTCAAATCAGCATCAGTCACCAGCAAGATCTTTTACATATTGAAAGCGAACGAAAATACGAAGCGACAAAAGCTGTTTTGCGTGGCGAAGAACAAGAGCGTCAACGAATAGCTCAAGATTTGCACGATAGTATGGGCGGAATGCTTGCGAATATTCGCATGTCAATCTCTCAAGAAAATGCTCCAAATTCAGAAGATTTATTACAAAATATAGATAAGTCTATTGTAGAAATGCGTCGTATTGCCAGAAATCTAATGCCTGAAACATTAAAAAACCTTGGATTGGAAATTGCACTGAAAGAACTTTGCGAATCCTTATCACAAAAACAATTTCACATTCAGTTTGAAGCTTTTGGTGTAACAGACAACATCCCATTTAAAATACAATTATCATTATACCGCATTGTTCAGGAAAGCATCAGTAACGTTATCAAATACGCACAGGCAAACAATGTAATTGTTCAAATTAGTCAACATGAAAATACAATAAATCTAACGATTGAAGATGACGGAATTGGTTTTGACACATCTAAAGTAGTTTATGGTTTAGGAATAAAAAATATTAAAAGTCGTACAGCGTTAATGAACGGAACAGTAGAAATTTTATCGGAAAAAGGAAAAGGAACTACCATAAATGTAGAATGCTATGTATAAAAATGATTATTTGAATTTAGTAATAGTTGATGACCACCCGATGATTTTAGAAGGACTAAAATCGTTATTACAACAGGTGGGTAAATTTCAACTATTTTCTTTTACAAAAGGATTGTCAGCACTAGATTTTATTCAAGAAAACACAGCACATATTGTATTACTAGATATTGTTTTGAATGATGGAAGTGGTTTAGACTTCTGTAAATCAATTAAACAAAAATCACCTAAAACTATAGTTATCGGGATAAGTAATCAGGCAGAACGCAGTATCATATTTCGTTTTTTAGAAAATGGCGGAAATGGCTATATCTTGAAAAATGCAGATGCTTGTGAAATCATTCAATGTATTGATAACGCTATACATGGAGGAATTGCATTAAGTAAAGAAGTACAGCAAATTATGTTATCTGCTTCATCAAACAATTTTGAGTTACCAAGACTGACCAAGCGAGAAAAGCAGGTATTAGAATCAATTACCAAAGGAAACACCTCTGCTGAAATTGCTGAAAAATTATTCATATCAGTTATTACAGTAGAAACACATCGCAGAAATTTATTGCAAAAATTCAAGGCAAAAAATATGATCGAATTAGTCAAAGTAGCCACGGAAAATAAATTGATATAGATAAATTCAGATTAGCTAAAATCAATCTACTATCTCTCCTCTTTTTCTTCATACACTTAGCAAGCTACCCTTTTTCGTAATCCTCGCCTTATGTTTGGGCCAACAGACTAAACAACCCCAAATCTGAACTCTGCAAATTTTCCTGCGTGATAAACTCGAAAAGGTCTTTGGCCAGTTAGTTGTCTATCATAATCTTATTGGAAATGGGACTGTCCTATATTTTCAGTTCGTTCTTTTCTATTGTTACATCATTATAATGGTCTTTTTCCCCAATTTGCAGATCTATGTTCATGCTGGACTTGCTAACTTAGTCTGGACAAAGAGTTAAGCATAAAAACTTATCTTTGACTTATGAAAAGAATTAGAAAGACTTACGATGCAGCTTTTAAGAAGCAAGCCGTTGAACTGGCTAAGGAAAGAACAAACAAATCAGAATTAGCTCGTGAACTTGGAATTCGAGCCACCTTGTTATATAAATGGTGTAAAGAAGCTCAAGAGTTTGGAGAAGCTAGTTTTCCCGGTAATGGTAAACAAAAGCTTACACCAGAACAAGAAAGAATAAAAGAGTTAGAAAAGAAGTTAGCAGCTGTTGAATTAGAACATGAAATATTAAAAAAAGCAATCGGCATTTTCTCAAAGACCGGCAAATGATTTACCTGTTCATATTTAATCATGAACATAAATTTCCGATTGGGATTATGTGTAAGGTTTTAGAGGTAAGTAGAAGTGGTTATTATCATTGGAAACGGTCTCCTGTTAATAAAAGCAAACAAGCCAAAGCAAATCTAAAACGAGTTATTACAGAAGTTTACTTCGAGTTTAAACAGCGTTATGGTAGTCCTCGTCTTACAATAGAACTCAATGCACGAGGTTATAAAGTGTCTAAACCAACAGTAGCTAAGTATATGAGAGAGTTAGGATTACGTAGTAAAGTAGCTCGACGATATAGAATTACCACAGACTCTGAACACCATTATTTAGTGGTTGACAATATTTTAGATAGAGAATTCACACAAACCAAACCAGGGAAAGCTTGGGTGTACGATATTACTTATATCGCTGTAAAAGAAGGGTTTATTTATCTAACTACAATAATAGATCTATTCGATAGAAAGGTGATTGGATGGAGCTTAAGTAAAGATATGTCAACGGAAAACACCACTTTAGCAGCCTTTAAAATGGCTAAAAAGAACAGATCTTTTGAAGACGGATTAATTTTCCATTCTGACCAAGGAGTACAATATGCTAACTACAAATTTGCTAACTATTTAGAGTCCTTTAATGTTGTTAGAAACATGAGTAGAACTGCAAAGCACATCACGAATACCAAAATAGATAATAACCAATGAGTAAAGGCTAATTGTTGGGATAACGCCGTAGCAGAAAGCTTCTTTAAATCCCTAAAAGTGGAAATGATTTATGGAAATTTACAACTAAATACAAAGCAAATGGAGGCTAAAGTCTTTGAATATATAGAACTCTGGTACAATAAAAAACGTAGACACTCCTACTTAAACTATCAGACAATCAACGAATTTAATCAAATAATAAATATTAATAAAGCTGCTTAACTAATTGTCCGGATTTCATTAGGATATCCACAATCGTAAAATATCCACTCCTTCCCAATAATATTTACTAGGATTATTTTCAACCTTCTTTAATATCTCTTTAAAAGAATTAATATTCGTTTTATACTCTTTCAATACCTTTTCTTCAAGCCCTAATAAATCATAAATGTAAACCTTTATAGCTGGTTCAACTAAAGGACGAGGATGTCCATCAATACTGTTTTGTTGTGCTATTTTCTCTGCATAAAATATAGAAGCCCCCCATTTACTAGACAAGTAGGCATTGTTTAATAAAATAACAAAATAATCACTCCGTCTTTCACTATATCTTTTTTTACTCCAAGCTATTTGTTCATATTCTTTAAAGATTTCAACCATTTCTGTAACTTCATAAAACACCCCCTCATCTAACATTACATTGGCCACAGAATCCATCTTTCGCATATAAGCTTCTTGTTTTAATTGACCTTTTTTATATAAATTGGTCACTTTATCGAATTCACTTTGGTTTATTTTTTTTGCATAAATAAACACAGAAAAAATCCCTAAAATAAGGGACCACATTATTCTTTCATTAAATATCATTATCTAAAAGTATCATCCTAATTATTGACTACATTAAAACTATTCAATTTTACTAGGTTAATTTCGCTCTAATATTCTAACCTTATATGCATAGTCTAATAATTTAATTATAGTGTTGCAATCAGCCTTTTGCATCATTCGTTTACGATGTGTAACCACAGTATTTAAACTAATATGCAATTTATCAGATGTTTGTGGTACTGATAGACCTGAAGCAAAACACTTTAATATTTCAATTTGCCTAGAAGTAAATAATACAACTTCAGCATCAACCTTTTCAAGTTTGTCTTTTATAATAGGACAACAATAAGTCTTACCTCGCTCTACATTTTGAATACAATCTAATATAATATCAAATCCAGAAACTTTTGATATTATCCCCTCTGGAGTACGTACATTGATTTGCTGAATTACACCAGGGTTTGTTACAGTAGTTACTACAATTATATTGGTATTTTTATTTAAGCGACGAACATCATTAATTATATCTACCCCTACTCTATCATTATCCAAATAATAATCCAAGAATAGAAAAACCTTTTTCCTAGAATTCTTTATAAGGAATTGAAGTAGTTTATTTGTATCTGACTCTATATGAATATGATCAAATAAACCTGTTTTTTCCAAAAGTGCAGAAAAAGAATCTGCAAACAATCTATGATTATCTACTATAATTCCTAATTTATAATTACTCAACATGTCTTTATAGAATTTTAAAAAATTATTTTGTACTTCGTATTTGATTAAGTTCAAATACTATTTAATACCCCATGTACTAAATAACTTTATTTTACCCCAAGAAATGAGGAATAAACACTTAGAATATTCTCATTACATCAATCAAATATATCTAATTATCCACAATAAAAAGATTATTTACTTCACTAAAATCTAGTTCATAGTGAATTTCAATCTATTTTATTGGTTTATAATCAAATAAAAAGTGCTTAGATTTTCTAAGCACTTTTTACTATTATCTAGTTGTGTATCCTCCATTTGCAAAAATAGTTTGCCCTGTAATCCACCAACCTTTTGTGACTAGAAATTCAACTAAAGGAGCAATATTCTCTATTTTAGTTAAGCCTCCTAAAGCTGAAGCTGATTTGTGATAAGATACAGCATCTTCAGTTTCTTGACCATAGAAAAAAGGTGTATCCATTGGCCCAGGAGCTACTGCAGTAACCGAAATTCCTCTATGCCCAAATTCTTTAGATGCCATTCTTGTAAAATGTTCTACAGGAGCCTTTGCTCCTGCATAAGTAGAATACATTCCTGTATAAGCAGCCAAAAGTGATGTTACTATTGAACAAATTTTACCATTATCATTTAAATATTTACCTGCTTCTTGTATAAAGAAATAAGCTACTTTAGCATTTATAGCAAACATCTGATCATACTCCTTTTCGGTTGTTTCTGAAAAAGGTTTTTTAAGTACCATACCAACTGTATTAATTGCTATGTCAATTCCCCCAAAACGCTGTTTGGTTTCTTTAAAAAAGGTAGATATATTCTCTACTTTAGTTAAATCAGCCTGAAATAAAAAAGCTTCACCTCCATGTTTTATAATATCAGCAAGCGTTTTCTCAGCTTCCATTTTACTGTGATCACTATTGTAATGAATTGCAACCTTAGCTCCTTGCAAAGCAAAATCTCTACTTAATAAACCTCCAAGATTTTTAGCCCCGCCTGTAATTAAAACTACTTTTCCTTTTAAATTAGTCTTCTCCATGTTAAATTTACTTTTAATATTCACAATTAATATTGTAAAGTTGAGCATAACTTAAAACAGTAGCATGGTGAACTTTTCGGAAATTTCTAACGATGCATTTTTCTATACTTCCCAGGAGGGACTCCTGTAAATTTCTTAAAGAACTTAGAAAAATTAGAGGGATCATAAGTAAAAATATTGGCAATTTCTGCTAGAGAATAATCTGTATTTAAAATTATTTCCTTTGCTTTATCTATAATCTTCAAATCATAAAAGTAACAAGGATGATTACCAGTTTCTTTTTGAACAGTGTCAGTTAAATGTTGATGTGAAATTGCTAAATTCTTAGCAATTTGATTTATTTCAAAAAATTCTCTCTGACAACCGTTTATTACATCTAAAATGTGCTGATCCAAATAATTAAAAAATAATTGGACTATTTGCTCACTTCTACTAAGTTTTTCCATACTTTCTTTTCCCATATTTATTTCTTTTACTTATTTTTTTCTCAAAAAATTACTAACTAAATATCACTTCAGATAACTTAAAAAACAAAAAAGCCGTAACCTTTAATTACAGCTCTTCAATCATTTTATCAATAAAGTTTAGGAGTACTATTTCACTAAAATAACACTTTTTAAAAGAATAAACAATATAAAATACATTTTAAATACTTTAAATAAACCACTATGGACTGAAAGTCCATAGTTTGTTAAAGCAGACTAAAGTCTGCCTGGGTGGAGCTACTTACTCAAGTATAAAGTTACCTCCGTTATCATTTGGTTTACGATGGTGTTCAAGATATTGATTTAGCATTTCATCAGTAATATTTCCTGTACTCCAACAACCAAAGCCTATTGCCCAAAAGTGACGTCCCCAATATCTGTACTTCAACTCAGGAAATTCTATTTGGAGTTTCCTTGAGGTACGACCCTTGAAGAGTTTGACAATATTGCTTATGTTTTGAGATGGTCGATATTCTATATGAAGATGAACATGATCCTTTGATACTACACCTTTTAAAATTTGAATATCTTCTGCTTCACAAATGTGAATGATCAGACTACGACAACGTATCTGAATATCTCCTTCCAATACTGGATAACGATATTTAGTCACCCATACTATATGGGCGGTTAAACGTGATACACTATGTCCTCCGGTTCGTTGATATTCCATATATCAAAGGTAAACATTTTTAGAAGCTGAAAGCTAAATGCACTAAAGTGCATAGTTTTAACTACAGTCTGCGACCAATAAAAAAAAACAAATAGAATTATAAAAAATCATCTATGAATAAATATCAATCAACTTTGCGTTTTTCGCAAAGAGCAAACCAATATAACTTATATAGACCTAAGTATCCTCAAGAACTAATTTCGTATCTACAAAAGTCTATAAATCTCAATAATAGCTTTAATATTGCTGATATCGGTTTGAGTCCTCTTTTTCATATTATCATTCCAATACCTTGGATTTAAATTATATTTCACAATCATTATTTTCAATTTAAAATAAGATGAAGCAACTGAAAAAGCACTTTCTCAACCTGTATAATTTGTATAAATTATTCCCAAAACATCTCAATCTTAATTTACAGTTTCCTCCCTTTGTATTAGCATTTTAAGTTTATTTATTCAAACATTACAAGATATTATAGATTTTCACACACTTAATACAATATATTTTAATTATATTTGAAATTCAAATCGGAAAATATAATTAAAAATGGAAAACTCTTTTACTAACCAGCTATTATCCTTAACTAACAATTTCTTATATGACGATGATCGTAATAAAGCAGAAGTTTTCAATAAAATTTTCAGTTTAATTGAACAAAACTGTACTCCAGAAAAACTCATACTTATAAATAACATTAAGAAATCTTATAACTATGAAAAAGGTTCTTTTTGTACCATCAATGATCATCAATATGCAAAAGCCCTAATTCCGATGTTCAGTGCTGTTTTTTCAGTTCTAAGTCTTCCGGAATAAATGTAATTCAATTTATTCTGTTTTTATCAGGGTATTTATTGAAAAATCTCCTACACAATTTTGTAAAAAAGTACCTAAGAAAAAGTAAATATTTTAGGCATTCTTTATCTACAAAAACAATAATTCTATATACTATTATCACTAATAGATATAAATAATTAAACTAGCAAGTGATTATATAAGTACAAAAATGAGTTATCTTCAGAAGATAGCTCATTTTTAATAATCTATCAGCTAAAACTCCAGAAAGATTTATTACAATCAATCAATATTGAAGGGCTTGTTTTCGATTTCGTTTCCTCGCTGTCTGACATCTAATAGATAGATACTTACTTCTACAATGACATTACACACATTCTTGAATCAATAATTCGTCTTCAAGATTCAGAAGAAACTAATCACTAGGATGTTTACTAACTCAAAAGATGAGATATGCATAAAATTAATTCAAACAGCACTTGATACAAAAGGTGTATTTTGAAAATCTAACAACACATGCACTTTTCCCAATTGTCTAAGTTGTAAATTATTAAAATTTCCATTTAATTTTTGCTAGTATTAGAATAAATATTATCCTAAATCAGATAATTCAGAAATATGGTTAATGCAAAAAAAGAGCAGATAACATTTAATTTTGAGAACAATAAATTATATCCATTATTCAATAGAATTAAAAATAGTTCAATCTTTTACTCCATAAAAATAGTTAACTAAAGCCAAATAGACACCCCGACAACCAAAAAACACCTTAACAAGTTTAGTATTCCATAACAAAATACATCAAACTAAATTAATTAACAGGTAATATGAAACAAACATAACAAAATACTAAAAAACAAGATAAAAATAAATCAAAGTAAAAACATAGATGTTGATTAAAATATTTACTTACATCATTTAGAAAAACAGGTAATTATTTAACTTTTTAGTACTTTTTTAAAACATTTAAAAGTATTATATTTGATTTTAACCTAATTTACTAAGGTGAACTATTAGGTGAGTTGGTTTCAAACAAACAAGACAATTGATTGATTTAAAGATACTTACAAGGAGTGGTTCGAATCCTGCCACCCCGACAAAAGGAAAGCTCTAACGAAAGTTAGGGCTTTTTTTATGTTCCATTCGAATCAAGTTTTACTTGAAATTCGAATGGGATATAAAAATAGTATGCGAGCGCAGCGAGTAGCTTTCATTTGGTCTAAATCTCCTTTCAAGAGGAACATCGACCAAAGGGAGATAATCCTGCCACCCCGACAAAAAGAAAGCTCTAACGAAAGTTAGAGCTTTTTTTATGTTCCATTCGAATCAAGTTTTACTTGAAATTCGAATGGAATATAAAAATAGTATGCGAGCGCAGCGAGTAGCTTTCATTTGGTCTAAATCTCCTTTCAAGAGGAACATCGACCAAAGGGAGATAATCCTGCCACCCCGACAAAAGGAAAGCTCTAACGAAAGTTAGAGCTTTTTTTATGTTCCATTCGAATCAAGTTTTACTTGAACAACTAATTCTAAACTACCCCTTAATAAAAACCCGTAAACTCAATGAATTTACGGGTTTTCCTTTTGTTTACACTTCTTTTATCTTGCGGAGTAGTCGAATCAACGTTTCACTCTCTTCCTCTGTTAAATCACTATAAGCGACATCTACACCTGCCAAATTTTGGGTTACCTCTTGATAGAGGAATTCTCCTTTTGGTGTTAGTACAACATCGATCAATCGCTTGTCTTTTGCATTGCTCCTTTTCTCTACCAACCCTTTATTAATCAATCGATCAACCAATCTAGACACGCCTGCATTCTTCTCTATCATCTGCTGTAAAATATCAGAGGTAGACAAAGGTTCGCCAGCGTCATGTAGAATCGACAATACATTGTATTGCTGAGAAGTAAGATCGTAAAGTGCAAAAAATCGCTGAGATAACTCGTAAGCCTTATTATAGGATTCTACCATAGCAATCCCCAATCTACGGGGAAGTGGTAATTCTTGAGCCTTGTTGTTTTTCATACCCGCAAGTTAAAAAAACTATTGAATCAAATAGCCCCCATCAACAGGTAAATAAGTACCAGTACAGAAACTTGCATCATCTGAAGCCATAAATAAGATCGCTTTCGCAATTTCCTCAGGTCTTCCCAATCTTTTCATGGCGTGTTTGGATTCCATATACGCTCGTGAATCTTGTGCGGCATTGTCCATGAGTAAAGGTGTTTCGATATACCCCGGACCAATAGTATTCACGCGAATGTGGTCTACTGCATTTTCCAACGCAGCTACTTTCGTTAATCCTACCAATCCGTGTTTCGAAGAAGCATAAGATGCAATACCGAATTCAGCCACTTGGCTCATGATTGATCCTACATTGACAATTGCTCCACCTGTAGCTTGTTTACGCATTTGTGCAATCTGATACTTCATTCCGTAAAAAACACCACTCAAATTAATATCTAACACGCGTTGCCACTCCTCTATCGATTTCTCATGTAGCAAACCACTATCTACTACACCCGCATTATTAACAGCAACATCCAATCTTCCGAAAATATCAACCGTCGTTTGAATAGCTTGTTGTACTTCTTCTGCTTTTGAAACATTACAAGATACAAAACGAACTTCTGTCCCTTCTTTCGCTACTTCATTTAGAGTATCCTTATTTTCCTTCAAATCGGCAATGACAATCTTCGCTCCTTCTCTCGCCATTAAAACTGCTACTGCTTTTCCTATTCCCGAATTTCCTCCTGTAATAAAGGCCACTTTGTTTTCAAATCGCTTCATCTCTTTTAGTTTTTGGTTATTCATCTAAATTAATGATTAATCATCGATGTCTAATCAACAATATGCTTATTTAACATTTATTTGTAATTAGACGACTGCTTTATTCTTGTCTTTGTGAGGTTTGTTTGTTGTTAGTCGTTGGTCGGGAGTTGTGGAAATTCTAGTTAAAAAAATGGTTTTGGAAATTGTGTCAAGACTCATCGCCTCATCATCTCATCGCCTCACCAAACACCAATCTTTTTTTATAGACGCATTATTAAGGCACCTCAGAGGCAAACTAAAGATGAATCCCACTATTCCCTTCTTGTATTACAAGAGTTATCAGTGATCGGTAGATTTAGCGTTTTCTGGTCGTTGTTAGTCGTTGGTTGGGAGTTGTGGAAATTTTAGTTAAAGAAATGGTTTTGGAAATTGTATCGAGACTCATCGTCTCAACAAATAACAATCTCATCGCCTCATCATCTCATAGCCTCATCATCTCATCATCTCATAGCCTCATCATCTCATCATCTTATCGCCTCACCATCTCATCGCCTCACCATCTCATCGCCTCACCATCTCATCGCCTCACCATCTCATCGCCTCATCATCTCATCGCCTCATCATCTCATCGCCTCATCATCTCATCGCCTCATCATCTCACCATCTATCTCACCAAGTTTATATTGGTTTTAGTGTTCGATGAATCTACACTGCGTTCCGATTTTATCACCTCAACAAACACCAATCCCCCCTAAAATCTCCAAGCAAGAATTCGGCTAATTTTATTTCCCTGCTCCATCTGAATGATGCGTACCTCAGCTGCCTCAGATCTTTTGAGTAAAGCTTGTAGAGGTTTCAAGTTGTTTTTATTTGAAACAAGTGTTGTAAACCAAACTGCTTGTCTTTTGAAGTGTTTACTTTCGTAAATATAGTTGGTAATAAACGCTTTTTCTCCTCCTATACACCACAATTCATTATTTTGTCCACTAAAGTTCTGTACGGGTTTACCTACTACCTCTTTTCCAAGATTTTTCAGTTTTTGCGTTGTTTTAGCGAGTACTTCTTCTCGAGAAGAAAAGAATGGAGGATTGCAAATTACAACATCAAAGTACTCTTTTTCACCTATGATGTTTTTTAAGATATTTCGCTTATTTGGTTGTGATCGAATAGTCACTGCATTTTTTAAATGAGGATTATTGTCAACAATGTGTTTCGCCGTTTTTAAGGATACGACATCTACTTCTGACCCCACGAATTCCCATCCATATTCGGCTACCCCTATAATGGGATAAATAACATTGGCTCCAATACCCAAGTCCAAGACCTTTACACCTTTTCCTGTTGGTATTTTTCCGCCGTTACCTTCAGCCAATAGATCAGCGATATAATGAATATAATCAGCGCGTCCAGGGATAGGAGGACATAAATTAGTCTTGGGCATCTCCCAAAACGTCATTTTGTAATCCTTCATTAAGATCGCTTTGTTTAGCAAAACAACAGCTTCTGGAAGAGCAAAATCAATAGTATCCATACCTGATGGATTTTTTTGAATAAAAGCTTCTAGCTCAGGAACAACCAACTTCAGTTGATCAAAATTATACAAATTTTGGTGTTTATTTCGTTCGTGTAACCTCTTTTGTGTCTGCTTAGCGTCTTTCATTCTCTTGATCTTTCCTGCAAAATTAGACTATTTAACTGGTTTTTCTAAGTGTTGTTTCCTTTTTAATAAAGCGAAGCGATTTATCTGCAACTCTCTTATCCTTTAGAAGTGCTTACCGTTTGTACAGTTAAGGCAAAGACACTACCTACTCCATATTCACTCTCTACCGATATTGTTCCTTGCTGAGCTTCAATAAATTCTTTGCTGATTGAAAGCCCAAGTCCTGTACCTTCGCGATGTGTTCCTGGCACTCTAAAGTAGCGATCAAATACGCGGTTTAGATACTCTGGTGGAATTCCAATACCTTCATCTTTTACTTTAATGCTCGTTTGATGCTCATTTTGAGTAACAGCTACCTCAACTACAGATGATTCATGAGAGTAATTAATGGCGTTCGCCAATAAATTGGTCAATACCCAAGTTGTTTTCTCTAGATCTACTTTAACTTCTTGCATCGTTTCAGGCCATTTCACAACCAATCGAATATTTTTTTGCTCCGCTTGGATGTGGTTTGCCTCTACAGCATATTGTACAATTTGTTGGGCGTCACAAGGTTTTACATTCATCGTAATTTTACCACTTTCAATCTGAGTCAGATTAAGTAATTCAGAGGTAATTTTCAACAAGCGCCCTACATCATCTTGAATACTATCAAGCAAGATGTGTTGCTCTTCATTCAATGTACCAATGCGATCATTTTGCAACAGTTGTAAACTCATTTTCATCGCTGATATAGGCGTCTTAAACTCATGAGATACCGTCGCGATAAAGCGCGTTTTTGCCGCATCCAATTCTTTAAACTCCGTAATATTTTTCAAAATAATCACGTGTCCTACCAATTCTTTGTTCGCTTCACCGGTTGGAGTGATTTCAATGTGTAAAAACTGTTGATCAAAGTAATTTTCCTTGTTGTTGTGGATAATCTTAAAAGGTTCCTTCTCACCTTGTGTCAACGTAATTTCCTTTAACAACATCCGCATTAAGTCATTGTAAATTGCAATGTCTTTGCTGCTTTTTCCTACCATTTCTTCTTCAGGCAATCCCAATACTTTGCAAGCTTCTTCATTGACAAAGATCACTTGCATATTTTCATCTAGTCCAATTACTACATCGGACATGCTATTAATCAGGGCTTCTATTCTCTTTTTTTGACGCATGAGTTTAGCTAAATGGCTACTGTTGTATTCTTCTAACTTTTGCGCCATAGTATTAAAAGACTGTGCGAGCTCTCCGAACTCATCGTGTTTATCTAAGAAAACGCGTTCTTTGTAATTACTACTGGCAATTTGCTTGATACTCGCTGTCAATTTTTGGATAGGATCGGCGATATTAGAAGGTAGATTAATCAGTAATCCCAAAGCAATGGCAAAACACGCAAGTCCAGCAATAGCAATCCAAATGGTTGCCTGAACAGCCGTTTTATTTGCTAATTCACTTTTGAATTCAATCGCCTGCATATTCATTTCCATCACCTCTATCAACCATTCTCGGATTGGCAACAAGTCAGCAGCTTGTTGTCCATTTTTCTTGTAAGATTCAAAGTATCCACGCAACGTTGCGTTCATTTCTTTTTCTCCTACTTCTGTTGCATTGCCCTCTTGATTTCTCAATTGTTCTTCAAACTGAGCCAAACGACTATCTCCAGGTCGATCTAAAGCCCGTAACATACTTTTAGCATACAAAAGTGAATTGTAGTTGTCATGTAGAATATTGCGGGTATCTAGTTTTAAAAAGTGAATATACACCGCGCCGATGCCTCCCAAAAAGACGATCAGTGTAAACAACAAGCCTAAGCCTAAAGTCAGTTTTGTTTTAATTCTCATTTTGAAAAAATTATAAGATCAATGGGCAATGAAGTTAGTTTCTTCAGCAATTGATTGAATACATTAGTGGCTATGATAATCTGATACAATCGCAAACGAGGTTTACCCACGCAAATGGTCGTAATTTGTCGCTGTTCGACCTGTGTGAGAATTGCTTTAGCAATATTAGCATGCTCAACCTTAATTATTTCCGCTCCTAATTCTGTAGCTAATTTAAAATTATTAATCAAATGTCGTTGTTTGTCCAACGCAATTTTATTGGGATGTTCTTTCGGTACTTGCACGTACAATACATACCATTTTGAATTGAGGTAACTAGCCAAACGCGCCGTTTTCCGAATAACATTTTTTGCATTCTTATCATTCGTGCTGATACAAGCCATGAAGCGATTCGGTTTGACAGAAACGGACATTCGCACCTCAGTGGCTACTTTATTTTCAACATGAGAAGCAACTTCTTTCAAGGCTAATTCTCTTAGCTGCAAAATATTAGAAGTTGTAAAAAAATGCTGCAAAGCCATTGGCACTTTATCTGGTGGATAAATCTTACCCCCTCTTAGCCGTTCGATTAAATCATCTGCAGTTAAATCGATATTAACGACCTCATCTGCTTCTTGAATTACCTTATCGGGCACGCGTTCCGTCACATCGATTGAAGTAATATCTTGTACAGATTTGTGCAAACTTTCAATATGTTGAATGTTTAAAGCAGAGATCACATTAATCCCTGCTTCTAGTATTTCCATGACATCTTGCCAACGTTTAGCATTCTTACTTCCTGCTATATTGGAATGTGCTAGTTCATCAATAATCACAACCTCTGGACGATCTTGTAAAATTGCTTCTAAATCTAATTCTTCTACTTTTTTTCCCTTGTAGAACACTTCCTTTCTGGGTATAATCGGCAACCCTTCAAGCAGGGCGTGCGTTTCTTTTCGGTTGTGTGTTTCTATATAACCAAGTTTAACATCGATCCCGTTATGCATCAAATCACGCGCTTCCAACAACATGCGATAGGTTTTCCCTACCCCAGCGCTCATACCGATGTATACTTTAAACTTCCCGCGTTTGGAACGGCGAATCAGCGCTAAAAAATCTTCTGCGCTTTGTTTAGTTTCTCTTTCCATTTACAAGTGAATTGAAATACTGCTACTCAGCATAGTTTGTCCCGATACCGCTTGATCATTTCTTGTAAACACATCGTCTTTACTAGTAAAAGATCGCGCTTCCATTCTCCATAAAACCCCAGGAACGATCTGGTAATCGACATTGAAAGAGTAGCCCCATGTTTGAAACCCATTTGGCGTATCTGTGTCGATAATTACTCCATCCGGATCACAATAGTACTCCATTCTAGCAGTTACACTCCACGCATCGCTCAGCTTATATTGTGCCATAACCAAAGGTGCATACCAATTGCTATAAGCGTTTTTATTTTTTTCCTTTTGTTGCACCCCTAAGTCAAATCCCACTACTGCTTTTACTTTTTCATTCAACTGATATGCAAGATTAGCATGGTGAAAATAACGCATTTTTCGCACGTCATCTGGACTATCACTTCCAATAAACGAACTACTGGTAAACGCCCACGCTTTCTGGGGTGTATAAACCACTTGATGGCCTATCGCCAAAGAAGAGTTTCCCTCCTGACGTTGTATGCGTTGCCATCCATTCATCACGTGCAAGGCAAGGAACCACTTTTGATTGGGTGTTGCATAAGACAGTTTGACCTCTGAAGAGAAATACGGTGAGTTTTCCGCCATCATACTTCGCGTCAAAGTCATGATATCTGCTCCGATATTACTTTCAAACCCAATATGAGAAGGCATGATTCCCGCATCTAACCAAAGTTCATGTTCACCAGACAGTTTAACTCCAATATTAGCTTCATATACATTTTTCAATCCATCCGATTCGGCGCTGAGATTTGATTGTACATACGTTCCTGCCATCAAAGCAAAGTTGGCTCGTACGCGTTCTTGCTCATAGTTCAATTTGACCATTCCAAAATTTAAATTCACTTCATTATGGCGATTAAAAGAGTACAAGAAAGGGGCAACCTGGCCTGATTGAGGTTGATTAAAATCATACAAGTAATACACTTCTCCATAAGCGGTCACCTTTACGTCATCTGTCCATTTGGCCACTTGCGCTTGCGTTGTCGAAGACGAGAGTACACAACACATGAGTGCACCCACGAAAGAAAGTCTCTCTCTCATACTAGGGTAAAGCATCTAAAGCAAGGTTCAATTCTACTACATTTATTTTCTGAGGTCCTAATACCCCAAACAAGGGCTGCTGAATATGTTCAGCGACCAATTGCTCTAGGCGATCTACCGCAATACCTCTTTTCTGGGCAATACGAGCTATTTGTACATAAGCAGCTTGTACGGATATGTTAGGATCTAAACCACTTCCACTAGCTGTTACTAAATCTACGGGAATCTCACGCTTATCTACCGTGGGATTTTTAGTGAGAAAGTCGTCAATGCGCTGTTGCACTTGTGCTAAATACGCGGTGTTCGTTGCCGCTTTATTACTAGCACCAGAACCAGCAGCATTATAATCTACAGCAGAAGGGCGAGACCAAAAATAGCCATCAGAAATAAAAGCTTGCCCTACATTGACATACTGTTTTCCATGTGTACTTTCAACTGTAAAACCCTTACCTGAATGAGGAGCCATTTGAGCAATTCCCCATAACAATAATGGATAAATCCCCCCTAGCAAGACAGCTAAAGCTGTAGTTAATATGATCGAAGGTAATAAGTTGTTTTTCATAGACTTACTAAATAAAAAATGAAACAAAAAGGTCAATTAGTTTAATTCCAATAAAAGGAACAATAACCCCTCCTAATCCGTAGATCAATAAATTTCGACGCAATAGCGCACTGGCTCCAATCGGTTTATAAGCTACACCTTTCAGCGCTAATGGAATTAGAAAAGGAATAATAATAGCATTGAAAATTACAGCCGATAGAATAGCACTTTGAGGGCTGTGCAAGTGCATCACATTCAACCCTTGTAAGGCGGGAATCGATGTAATAAACAAAGCGGGAATAATAGCAAAGTATTTAGCGACATCATTGGCAATGCTAAAAGTGGTTAACGTTCCTCTAGTCATCAACAGCTGCTTTCCTATTTCGACAACTTCAATCAACTTCGTTGGATCATTATCTAAATCGACCATATTCCCCGCTTCCTTGGCAGCTTGTGTACCACTATTCATCGCAACTCCCACATTAGCTTGTGCTAAGGCTGGTGCATCATTTGTTCCATCTCCCATCATAGCGACTAATCGTCCTTGTGTTTGCTCTTGTTTGATGTAATTCATCTTATCTTCGGGTTTTGCCTCAGCGATAAAATCATCCACACCTGCTTTTGTTGCGATATAGTTTGCAGTCATGGGATTATCACCAGTAACCATGACCGTTTTGATCCCCATTTTTCTCAATCGAGCGAAGCGCTCTTGAATACCAGGTTTAATAATATCTTGCAATTCAATTACTCCTAACACCTGCTCATTTTGTGCCACAACCAAAGGGGTACCTCCATTTTCAGCTACTTGCCTAACACAGTCATCTACTCCTTGCGGGAAAATGTGTCCCGCTTGTATACACTTGTTTTTTATTGCATCAACAGCGCCTTTTCTAATGCGGATATCGTCATAATCAATACCAGAACTTCTCGTCTCGGCTGTAAAAGAGATAAAATGAGGATTGTTCAAAACAAAATCGCTTGGATCTACTTGTGCGAGTTCTATAATTGATTTTCCTTCTGGTGTGTCGTCACTCAATGAACTCAATACTGCGGCTTTTATTAATATTGCTCGTTCCACGCCTTCCGCTGGATGGAAGTTGGTCGCCTTGCGGTTACCTATGGTAATGGTTCCTGTTTTATCTAATAACAATACGTCAATATCACCCGCTGTTTCAACTGCCTTTCCACTTTTGGTAATGACATTAGCTCGTAATGCACGATCCATTCCCGCTATACCAATAGCAGATAATAACCCTCCAATTGTAGTGGGAATTAAACATACATACAACGAAATTAACGCCCCTATAGTAATGGTTACATTGGCAAAGTCAGCAAAGGGTTTAAGGGTAATAACCACCAAGGTAAACACGAGAGTAAATCCTGCTAGTAAAATAGTTAACGCTATTTCATTAGGCGATTTTTGTCTGTTGGCTCCTTCTACTAAAGCGATCATCTTATCCAAGAAACTTTCTCCTGCTTGAGCAGTTACTTTTACTAGAATTCGATCGGACAAGACTTTTGTACCTCCCGTTACGGAACTCTTGTCTCCTCCAGCCTCTCGAATTACAGGTGCACTTTCGCCTGTAATAGCACTTTCATCAATGGTAGCCAATCCTTCGACAATCTCACCATCTGCAGGAATAACATCACCTGCAACACAACAAAAGATCATTCCTTTCTTTAGTTCAGAAGAAGAAATTATATGACCGTCTTCTAAGGTTGCGGGAGTTTCTTCTCTTGTTTTACGCAAACTATCAGCTTGTGCTTTTCCTCTTGCTTCAGCTATAGCTTCCGCAAAATTGGCAAATAACAACGTAAGGAGTAAGATAGCGAATAGCGTAAAATTATAACCAAAACTCCCTTGGTTTGTTTCACCAGTTAACACCCAAATACACACACCAAGCACAATGGCTGTTCCTATTTCTACCGTAAACATAACGGGGTTTTTACAGAGTGTTCTGGGATCCAATTTGACAAAAGCTTCTTTAATCGCTTTCTTTACTGCCTCTTTTTGAAAAAGGGCTTTATTATTTTGAGTTGTCATTTTTATAAACTTGTTAAGGTAAAGTAATCCGCAATAGGTCCTAAAGTTAAAACGGGGAAGAATGCTAAAGCGGCTACAAGTAAGATCACGGTTAATACAATGGTTCCAAACGTCGCGGTATCAGTAGCTAAAGTACCTGCACTCTCAGGCACATAGTTCTTTTGAGCTAAGAAACCAGCGAGGGCAACGGGTCCAATAATCGGGAGAAAACGCCCTAGTAACAGGACAATACCTGTAGAGAAATTCCACCATAGCGTATTGTCTGCTAGACCTTCAAATCCGCTTCCATTATTAGCGGCAGCTGAGGTGTACTCATAGAGTATTTCACTAAATCCGTGAAACGACGGATTGTTTAACGTATCTTGTGTCATCGATGGAAAAGCGACACCCAAAGCCGTACTGCTCAGAATTAAAAGCGGGTGAATAAGAGCTATAACCATGGCGATTTTCATTTCTTTAGCTTCTATTTTCTTACCAAATAGTTCGGGTGTCCTTCCAACCATTAATCCACTAATAAATACAGCTAGTACGATGAAAACAAAGAAATTGAGTATGCCAACTCCCACTCCACCATAAAAAGAGTTGATCATCATAGCTAACAATTGATTCATTCCCGACAAAGGCATTGTACTATCGTGCATGGCATTCACCGAACCAGTAGAGATCACAGTTGTTACAATACTCCAAAAACCAGAAGAAGTAGCTCCGATTCGCACTTCTTTTCCTTCCATTGCACCTAAAGAATTGTCAATACCCATGGCAGTAATATTCGGATTGCCATTTGCTTCCATTACGACATTGGGAATTGCTAAACATATGAACCCTAAAGTCATTACGCCAAAGATCATCCAAGAGAAACGCTTGCGATTGATGTAATAACCAAAGGCAAATACCATAGCTAAAGGAATGATCAATTGAGCAATCATTTCAATCATATTGGTCACGTAGGTTGGGTTTTCAAGGGGGTGTGCTGAATTGGTTCCGAAGAATCCTCCACCATTTGTTCCCAAGTGTTTAATTGCAATAAATGCTGCCGCTGGACCACGAGAAACCTCAACCTGTTGCCCTTCTATACCTGTGATGCTATCCTTGCCTTCAAAGGTCATTGGTGTGCCTTGAAAAATCAAAATTACTGCAACAATAAAACTTAGAGGCAACAAAATACGAGTTAATGATTTTACAAAATACACATAGAAATTACCTAATACAGTAGTTGTTTTGTGCTTAAATGCTTCAAATACTACAACCGCAGCTGCCATTCCTGTTGCAGCACTAACAAATTGCAGAAACATCAATACCATTTGTGTAAGATAGGTTACTCCTGTTTCTCCAGCATAGTGTTGCAAGTTGCAGTTTACTAAGAAAGAAATAATAGTATTAAAAGCTAAATCTGGCGACATACTCGGATTGTTATCCGGATTTAAGGGCAGTGATCCCTGTGTGACTAACAAAATAAATCCGATGACAAACCAAACAGCATTAATCGTTAGCAGAGCTACTAAATGCTGTTTCCAGTTCATTCCTTCTTCTGGTTTTATTTTACTGCTTGTATAGAGTAAATTTTCTATAGGAGTCAAGAGACGATCTAAGCAAGTAGATTGACCTCCATAGACTTTTGCGATATATTTTCCCAAGGGAATGGAAATTCCAATAGCCACTAAAAAGGTGACTATAATCCCAATTACTTCTGTATTCATTTTACTTAATCAATTAATACTACAATCTGATGAATGAGATATACGATGCCATAAATCATCGTAAAGACTAAAACTGCTACGCCAATTTCCTTGACGGTATTTTTAAAATTTTTCTGGTTTGAGTAAGACATAACACAGATAGGCAAATACTGCCAGGGCTATAATTAATAATACAATCATGAGGGTTGAATTTTATAAGTTTTCAAAAAATTGTATGGCCTTGTAAAACAACACAAAACATACAATGCCTAAAACGATGCACGCTAAAAAGGTCATGAGTTAAGGATTTAGATTAATTTGATTAGTTCTTGCGCTTAACGCTGAGATTTGGTTGCATAGCAATAGGTAGTTTCGCCTACTGCGCTGGGTCATTGCTTGTGTTTTCATTTTGATTTGTTTTGTTCAAGAATAGGCGAATAGCGTACCAAATTTGGCACATTACATATAATCTACTACTAATCAAATGTTTATACAAAAAACACTACATATACCAAAAAATAAACCCTATCAAAATGATAGGGTTTATTTTTTATGTCGTTCAAAATGATAGGGATTCGCACAGCTAGAACCTCTTCTTAGCGTATTTATTGCTGAACTAAATGGAGTATTGGTTGTTATAGCGCAACAATAAAGCGATAGAGTAAAGCGATACCAATGCCTAAACCAAAACTTAACAAAGTGCCTATTAAGATATACTCTGTTAGTTTTATTTCTTTATTTGCTTTTAAGTCGCCAAACCTAAAAATAGATTTAGCAGCTAATAAGAAGCCAATACCTTCCCATCGTTGAAATACAACAAATAAAAAGATAAATAAACGCTCTAAAATACCGATGTATTTACCAGCATTATCCAAGCCGTTATTGGGTACGGTGAAAGAAAATTGTTCAATAATTTTTTTGATGACAATAGGTGAAACGTAAATCAATAACACCAAGGCACTATATAAAACTAAAGCGTTCTTTCCTATCAACAGGGACCAATCTACCGTATAAGGAGTATAATAATAGATAAATCCTGCAATACTTAATCCATGAAGTCCTTGATCAATCAATAGAACCTTAATTCCGCTTATTTTTTGTGTCAGATACGTTTTAGTGAATACATCGATTATCAGGTGAGAGATCGCCAACATCCATACACCTAAGATGAACGTACGTTCAAACCCAGTGACAAGCAATAGCAGCATCAGGTGAATGAGGACATGGATAAAAAGAAAACGCGATCGTATTCCTTTATCCTTGATCTCCCTTACCATTTGATCTGTTTGTAGAACAAAATCGCCAAGTAGATGCGCCAGTACGATTTTTATAGTTAAGAGAAGCATTGTTTTACTTTATTAGTATATAGTTTTAATACATCATTAATTTCATCGTAGGCTGCTCTTTTCAGCGCTTTATTGATTGTGGTACTATCCTTATTCATCAATACTGCAATTTCTTTTTGCAGCATATTTTTATTGTGTAAAGCGTAGAATACAGTTTCGGCCGTTGCGGGTTTCCATTGATCTGCAATAAAGCTAACCAATCTCAAGATGGGATAAAAATAATCATCAAAATCCTTATTTGTCGTTTTAATATGCAGCGTTTTATCCTTTAATTCTTCAAAAGCTTCACCAGAATAAATAAAGGCTGGACCATAAGATTCTTTTACGTTTTCCGAGGTGTAACTTTGTTCCCCTATACCGATGCTCATTCTAACATCGAGGTTATTACTGTGTTTAATTAAAGCTTTGATCATTAGTACAAGTTCCAAAACCGTGTCTACCGAGGTTTCGATCTGAAAACTATCTCCTCTATAGATATCCCATTTAGAAGCATCGTCAATTTGACTTTCTAAAAAAGATTTCAGTCGAGGTTGCCAATCGTTAGGACTAACTTTTCTTGAATTTACAATGTCTCCCGTTATTACTGCTATCATATTTTTTCCTCTATACCTACAAATATACTAAAAAATTGGTCTAAAAAGGCCAATTTCATAAAATTGGCCTTTTTAGACCAATTTTGTAAACTTGGCTTTTTTAGGCCAACTTCACTGTTCTTATTTTAGGTGATGTGATATTCTGTCATTTTGCGATACAAAGTAGTTAAGGCAATACCGAGTAATTCGGCTGTTTTGGTTTTATTACCTTTCGTATGTTGCAATACTCGTTGAATATGTAATTTTTCTACAGTTGCCAAATCTAGAGCCGTATTTCCATTTGGGGCAGTTGCTCCTTGCTGTTGTATTTCATATGGCAGATCAGCGAGTTGTATTTCAGTCTGTGTACACAATATTGAGGCACGTTCTATAGCATTGCGCAATTCTCTGCTATTTCCGGGCCAAGCGTAATGCTTTAAAGCATCCAATGCTTCTTTGGCGATCGATTGCACTCCATTGCTTTGCTCTTGAGTAAAAAAGGATCTAAATCGCTCTGCCAACAAAGGGATATCCTCTATACGTTCTCGTAGAGGAGGTAAGTGAATCTCAAATACAGATAGACGGTAATAGAGATCTTCTCTAAACAACCCTTCTTTTATAACTACATCAAACGCCCTATTCGTAGCCGCTATAATTCGAACATCTACTTTGGTTGGTTTAGTATCTCCTACTTTTAAGAATTCACCCGTTTCAAGTACACGAAGTAACTTGGCTTGTAAGAGTATGGGCATTTCACCTATTTCATCCAAAAACAATGTTCCTTGATGTGCTTCTTCAAATAGTCCTTTTTGATCTTTCATGGCATTGGTAAAAGAACCCGCTTTATGACCAAACAATTCACTCTCCAATAGATCCTTGCTAATAGCAGAACAGTTGAGTGCAACAAAAGTTGAATTCGCCCTTGTACTAGCTCGATGAATTGCTTGAGCAAATACCTCTTTTCCCGTGCCCGTTTCTCCGGTAAGCAAAACAGTTGCTTGCGTTGGTGCCACTCGTTTTGCTAAGTTAATCGCGGCCATTAAAGGCATAGATTGCCCCGTGATCTGATCAAAACTATGCGTTTGTGTTGAATGCTCTCCTTTTGTTTGCTCCAAGTTGCGATTGATCTTTACCCTTTCTAGTGCCCGGTATAACAGTGGCAATATCTTATTATTGTCGTCTCCCTTCGTGATATAATCAAAAGCGCCATTTTTTATGGCTTGTACCCCATCGGGAATATTTCCATAGGCGGTAAGGAGAATAACCTCAACGGTAGGATGAGCCAATTTAATTTGTTCTACAAAAGCAACACCATTACCATCGGGTAACTTAACATCACAAAGCACAACATCAATAGGATATTGTGCTAATTTTTTCGTTCCGACTTTTACATTTTCGGCCTGATATACTTCAAAGCCTTCTAGTTCTATAATTCGAGATAAAAGCTTGCGCAATTTATCTTCATCATCAATAATAAGTATTTTAGACTGCACCATACGACAACCATTTTTAAGAAAGTTAAAGGTATAAAACAATCTTCAACTATAGTGCGAAGTTTATCAACAAGATGGAAGTTTACTATTTTTAGTATATATCTTTTAACTCCTTCTTTTTCTTATCTCTTCAAAATCTTATCTTTGTTTCTATTTTTAAAACAACCTATGGAAGCCTTTCAACTTATCCGATATACAGCTGCTGATTTTGCTGTTTTTTATTCTCTTGTACAAGATGATAACGTCATGCGTTATGTATCAGGTCAAGGCCTAACGGAAGAACAAGCAAGAAAAAAATTCGACTCCATTCTCGAGGTCAATGCAATCGATCCGGCATTGGGTTATTTCAAAATATACGATCAAGGAATCTATTTAGGCGATGGAAAAATGGAGTGGAACAAACGCGATAATACGCAATTAGAAATCGGCTATATTCTTCAAGAAAAATATTGGGGAAAGGGCTATGGTACAAAAATATGCAAAGCTTTATTGGCTATTGCTGAACGCACACATCCTTCAACTCCTATCATTGGATTAATTGATCCAGCCAATCTTGCTTCTAAAAAGCTACTAGAAAAATTTGGGTTTAAAAGTTACTTCGTTGGTGAAGAAGATGGCTTACCTACAGAGAAATTAATTTTAAAAAAAGGACAATAAATTAGTCGTTGACAGGTGATCATCAGACAGAAAAAGCCAATCCTGATCTAGAATTGGCTTTTTACATTTTTATATTTTCATTGTTTCCTAATCTTCTTCTTAATTTAGGTCAACTACATCGGCTGTTTGTGTTGCATTTTTTATACACTTGCGGCGTGTTTAGCGGCGATATAGCCAAATACCATTCCTTGGCCGATGGTTGCTCCTGCTCCTGGATATACTTGTCCAAAAACGTTAGCTGCTGTATTTCCAATGGCGTAAAGTCCATCTATCTTTTGCTGATTTTCACGCAATACTATACCATGTTCATCCGTCATTAATCCACCACAAGTTCCCAAATCAGAGAGCACCACTTTTACCGCATATAATTTTCCTTTTAAAGGGCGTAAACACGGGTTAGGTTTAACTGTTGGATCTCCATAATACTGGTCATAGGCGCTGTCGCCTTTATGAAAATCCTCATCGCGTCCCTTTTGTGCTAAAGTATTAAAACGCTGGTAAGTTTCAGTAAATATTTTTTCAGATATACCCATTTGCTTGGCTAAATCTTCTGCGTCATGAGCCTTAAAAGCAATTTTAGCCTCATACCATTCTTTTGGAATATTCATCATGGGGAATACAGCACCTGCCAAAAGATATTGATTTCTATATTTTTGGTCAAAAATAAGCCACATTTCACCTACAGCTTGCTGCTCTTGTTCGAGTTTGAGTAAAGTCTGCCCAAACGTCATATAATCCGTTGCTTCATTGATAAATCGCTTTCCTTTGGCATTAATCATAAAACTTCCAGGAAGAGAGCGTTCTGCCAACAATACTTGAGGATCCCCACCTTTCTTTAGTGGTGCTACGGCAGGAAACCACCAAGATTCTTTCATATTATCAAGCATTCCTCCCAAGTGTTCTGCCATAGTAATAGCATCTCCCGTATTCCCTTCCGCTCCCAAACTCAAATTAGCAACCAAATTAGGAGATTGATAATGCTGACGCATAGGCATATTGTGATCAAAACCTCCAGCAGCTAAAATCACACCTTTTCTAGCGTGAATCGTTACATCTTTGCCATTTTGCTTTACGACAGCTCCAGTAACACGAGTTCCATCATAGAGAAGAGAAGTCAAACTTGCCTGAGTATACACTGGAATACCCGCTCGAATGACCCCATCAAACATACCCGCTGCAATAGCCTGTCCACCTGCTACTAGTTTTTTACCTATCAAAAGTCCTCCAACCCCTTGAAACAAGCGCTTCAATATAATTGGAAAAGCCTTTAAGGGTTTTTTCAACATTAAATTAATCCATTTGTAGTCATATCCCGTAACAGGCATGGGTAAAGGAGCTTCCATTTTCCCATATCGGAAACGTTCTTTTTCAACTCCTAGGCGATTTAAATTGAAAGGTTTGGATTCACAAGTTCTCCCCATAGCTGATCCTCCTGGATTTTCTGGGTGATAATCGGAATATCCTTTCGCCCAAAAGAACTTCAGGGCAGTTTGACGATACAACATTGCAATAGTAGCATTTCCTTCTTGTAAAAAAGCTTGCCATCGAGCCGTTGGACAGTCTCTATTAACTACGGCATCTAAATATTTCTCTCCCTCTTTTACTTGGTCTTTAGATCCATCTTTCTGCAGTACTTGATTCCCTGGAATCCAAAATGCTCCTCCCGAAAGTGCTGTGGAACCCCCAACGTATGGTGTTTTTTCAATCACAAGTGTTGAGAGTCCAAATTCGTGCGCAGCAAGCGCTGCTGTTAAACCTGTTCCAGATCCGACGACAAGTAAATCTACAGTCTGTTCCTCTAATATAGGGCCTAGTGCTTTTGTTTTCTTCATGTTTCTTCTGTTAAATGATAGGATTAATGTATTTGCTTTTACAAGGCGTTGTTTCGTGCAGTTTGCTCTTTTGCTCTTTGCATTCAGGTATATCAAACCTCAACAAAGGTTTGTGCTTATTCTAAAGAGGTCTTTTCTAAAATTGATGCTCTTCAACATACCTACGCATTGTGAATAGCATTCAACTTGTTCCCTTGTTATAATCAGTCCTTTACTCACTAAGATACAACATAAAGCGCACATTTCCAAAAAGTTAACGACAAGTACTTATAGAAAAAGTATTGATTCTTTCTTTTCAAGAAATCTTTCTCCTTCCTAAGTTCTCCCCTATTCATCATCCCTTTACCATCCCTTTACCAATAAAAACAAGCACAATTTCTTATTCTATAGTTCTTCTTTTAAAAAACAATATGAAAAGGAGTAAAATTCACAACTTTCTATCAATCAATCAGTAAAACTTCATTATATTTACAAGGTTTATTTTTCTTTTTTATGAAAAACAATGTTTTAATCTATTTTCTTCTTTTCCTTGCACTTTTTAGTTTACTTCATTGTACACCAAAGCATCTCAACACACCTATCGATATTGATCAACTCTATGCAGTACAACACGACGAGCAGTATAAAGACAGTTTAGCTCAAACACTTGCAGAACCAGTACAATATGCATTAACATTAAGTAATACAGCGTCCAATCGACATGTTATTGACAGCACCTTACAATTACTTCGTTGGACACTAGACTCTGTTAATTTCCGCAAACTAGCACAAAAGAGTATTGCTTATGCTACCAAGAAAAATGACTTATCAACTTTAGCCAATACATATAACAGTATTGGCATGTACTATCACGATAGTTATCAATTAGATAGTACCTTTTACTACTATATCAAAACAGAGAATGTATATAAGGAACTACAGGATTCTATTAAAGTAGGAGAAACCAAGTTCTACCAAGCGCGATTATTGTTTGAGATGGGATTAAATATGGAAAGTGAGTCCAAAGTATCTCAAGCCTTATTGTTATTAAATCAAGCTCCTTATAACCCTGTTAATTTCGAAGCCAATCAGTTAATGGGATTGTGTTTAATGGAGCGCAAGAATTATACAGAAGCAGAAGTTTACTTAAAAACCGCAGTTGATCAAATATTACTTGATCTATCAAAATATAAAATACTAGACGCTAAACGCGCTAAGATGGCGATCGGCAATGCCTATGGTAATTTAGCAGAGGTATGTTACAATCAGGGTAAATTCAACGAGGCAAAAGCTTATGTCGTAGAGGGACAGAAATACTTGGAAAAAGACACCCCTATTATGCTTGTGTCTTTCTTGCGCAATAGATTGGCACAGTGTAACTATCGATTAACAGGCAATAGTCTTTATATCAAAGAAGTAGAACAAAGTTTTAAGGACGATTCCATCTTAGGTAATTCTTTTCGCATGTTTTACACCGCTATGGATCTTGCTCATCTGTATCAACTGGAAGACAATCAAGAAGTATCGAACCAATGGGCTGAGGTTGCCTATACGAATGCCTCTAGACATCAAGTATTACCTCAACAAGTACAGGCATTAGAGTTTTTACTTACCCACGAAGACTATCAGAAAAAAGACCAAGTCCGACAGTTAATAAAACTGAGACAAGCACTGACCAATCAAGAAAATCAAACGCGTAATACCTTTGCGCGAATTGCATATGAAACAGAAGTGATCGAAGCAGAAAATCACAAGCTCAGGGAACTGATCTTTACGATTATCCTCATTGGGCTAAGCTTACTTTTTATACTGATAATCAGCGTGTTTCGATTCCAACTAAAAATTAAAGATAAAGAACTTCTATTGATCAAAGCACAGCGAAAAGCCAACGAAAGCATTGATGAATTAATTATTGAACGCAACTTAATTGCACGCGATATCAAAAAGAAAGAACGCAACAGAATTGCTAAAAATTTACACGATGGTATCGTTAATTCTATCTTTGGTATACGCTTTCACTTACAGCTCCTAGATATTCCAGACATCGTAACTAAAAACTTATTAATCAATGAATTGCAAAAACTAGAAAGTAATACGCGCGACATTTCACATGCCTTACTAGATAATAACCTATTCGTTGAAAACCAATTTAAGCACTTGGTATCTGATTTAGTATCCTTTCAAGTCAATGCGTGGCATACCAAGTTTTCAGTTGATTATAATGCACAAATTAACTTTGAAATCTTAGACGCTACTACCAAGACCAACTTGTATTACATCTTGCGGGAAGCACTTCAAAATATAAACAAATACTCTAAAGCAACACGCTGTTATGTCTCATTCACGCTTATAGAAAATGATTCTAAAATAAAAGTCACGATACAAGATAACGGTATTGGATTCGAAGAGATCAGTTCAAAAGGAATGGGGATTGCCAATATATTTGAGCGTGCGGAACAAATAAAAGCTGAGATACACATTGATTCTGCACTCAATAAAGGAACGGTAATCAACTTATACATTCCTTATTTTGCTCCTTAACGATTAACATGTGTAACTCTGAAACGAGAGTCTCTTATTTTTTTGCAAAGCGAATTAAAATTTAAATAGCTCATTAATAAAAAAAGGATCTCTTGGTAGAGATCCTTTTTTATGTTAGTTACTTTTCAATGAAGCCATATCAATTACAAAGCGATACTTAACATCTCCTTTAAGTAGGCGATCATAGGCTTTGTTAATGTCTTGCATTTGAATTAATTCAATATCAGAAGTAATATTGTGTTTACCGCAGAAGTCTAGCATTTCTTGAGTTTGAGCAATACCGCCAATTAACGAACCTGAGAAGCTAATTCGATTCATAATCAAGCTAAAAGCTGCTACTGGAAGCGGGTGTTCTGGCGCACCAACTAGTGTTAATTTACCATCTCTTTTCAGCAAGTTAATATACGCATTGATATCATGTTGAGCAGAAACACAATCGAGAATAAAGTGCAGCGTATGAGCATTTTCTTTCATTTGTTCTTTATCAGTAGATAAAATAACTTCATCCGCACCTAGGCGTTTGGCATCTTCTACTTTAGATTGAGAAGTTGTAATTACAACAACCGTTGCTCCCATAGCTTTGGCAATTTTAACCGCCATGTGTCCTAATCCTCCGATTCCTACAATACCCACTTTTTGTCCTGGTCCAACATTTGCATGTCGCAAAGGAGAAAAAGTCGTAATACCCGCGCAAAGTAAAGGTGCCGTTGCTGCCAAATCTAAATTTTCTGGAACGCGTAATACGAAATCTTCATCCACTACAACAGCTTCAGAATATCCGCCAAAGGTTTGTTGATTTAAGTGAACATCCGGACTATTATATGTTCCAATATTGCCGTTTTCACAATATTGCTCTAGTCCTTCCTTACAACTTTCGCATGTGCGACAGCTATCGACCATACAACCAACCCCAACAAGATCACCTACCTTAAATTTAGTAACTTCACTACCTACTTGTGTAACACGTCCCACGATTTCATGACCCGGAACGTTGGGATATTGAGTACCTCCCCATTCATTTCGAGCAGTGTGTAAATCGGAATGGCATACTCCACAATATAAAATATCAATGGCTACATCTTTTGCCGTTACCGCTCTACGATTGATATTCATTTGTTTTAAATCTGCATCTGGTGCGGTAGTACCAAATGCCTTTACAGCTGTTGTATTCATGTGCTCTTTTTTTATCTATTTAAACTCTTTTTTTAATTGTTGTAAAAGTAAACCGTATTCGTGACAACGATCTTGGTACGAGGGTCAATTTACTTTGCGCTAAGGCTCAATTGAATCTCTGTTGGAGCTAATCCATAATGCCTTTTAAATGCAGTAGAAAAATGAGAAGCATTTTTAAACCCAACTTTCCAATATACATCTTGTACCCTTTCCTGTCCTTCTTTCAGTCGCATGTAAGCGGCTTCCAATCTTTTTTTCATGATCCACTTTTGAGGTGTAAGCGCACTAATCTTCTTAAAATCTCTTTTAAATGTAGCTAAACTACGTCCGGTATATTTAGCAATCTCTTCAATAGTCAATTCATCTTGGTAGTGTTCATTTAGAAAGTCTAGAATATCAATCTTCCAAGGTTCTGTAAAATCAAAAAGCAAAGGATAGTAAACAGGAGAATGATGGAGTAAAGCATAGATACCCTCTAGTAATTTAAGGTGAACCACCTCTTTACTTGGTTGGATATGTTGATCAAAATATGGGGTGAGCGATTCAAACAAACTGGTAATGTCAGGACGTTTTTCAATGGCAAATACATTTTTATCTGAGATTGTCACCTTGCTAGGCAATACCTTTTTATCTAATTTACTGTAAAACTCACGCAATACATTGCGATTGAAAGCCAACGAGATGCCTTTGTAATGTTCGTTACCACAACTGTTCTTGTACATCGTCAATTGATGGTTTCGTCGAATAAAAACACATTGACCTGCTTTCACAATGATCCGTTTGGTTCTGTCTTCAATGATTTGTTCCCCGGAATAGACATACACTAATACATGTTCAGGTGTAGCGTGAATACACTTCTCGCTAAAATCCGAATAACAAGAAAGAAAAATACCAGAATAACTCATGGTTTTTAATGTTGTGCTGGTTTCCATTTTACGCTATTTAATAAGATATAAATATACAAAAAGGAGTGCATTTTATTTTGCTGTATGGCTCATTTATCTTTTCTCAAAAGCTCATTTTTACAAAAAAACCACTAAGACAAGTCTAAACTATTTTTTACTATACCTTCCATTTCTCTTTTAATAACACTTGAAGTTGCTGGATTTCTTCTGTATATATGGTTTTTTTGCGTGTTCCGAAATACAAGGTGTTCTCCAAGGGAGTTTGCCCTTCCCAAACGAGCTGAATCTTTTTGCTGTCCATGGCTTCTCTACATAGAAAATCAGGCACAACAGAAAATCCCTTTCCCCCACTTAAACAACGAATAATAGAACTGATATTGGGCACAATGTAATTCGGACTAAAATCAGGATGTAAACCAAAGTGTTTGGTCCAAAAATTCTTTAGGTGCTCCATATCTGCCGCCGTACTATACCACAATTGCTCTTTTAGTAAATTTGCTACTCCCTTGATGTCATTAGCCTCTAATAGATCTAACACTCCTGCAGTATCCGTTTCACTACCCGCAATTAACACTAAGCGCTCTTTCGAAAAAGCTTCATACATCAAGTTTGGTTGGTTTCCTTTTTGAGGGGTAATAATCAAATCCAATAACCCATGATCTAAATCTTGTTGCATTTGTGGATACTCTCCAAACTTGATAATTAAATTGAAAGGCAATTTTGCAATGTGTTCCTCCAAGGTATATTGAAACGTTTCAAAACACATTCCCACACTAATTGTCGTTCGATCTTCTTGAGAACGCTTGTGGAAATGCTGCTCTGCTACTTCCATTTTATTCAAAGGTTCAATGACAAAGTTGTACAATATCTTTCCCTTTTCTGTAGGAACCATTTTACGCGCAGCGCGATCAAACAATTTATATCCAGTGTATGCCTCTAATGAATTTAAATGCAAACTAACCCCGGGCTGAGAAATAAACAATTCTTGAGCTGCTGCCGATAGCGTTCCCGTTTCATATATCGCTTTAAATGTTCTAATCCATTCTAAATTCCAACGCATAATTTATCTTTTTTGTCTTACAAAAATAAGGGTAAATCACAGACAAAAGACAAATAATCTATAATTTTTATTATACATTACTATAATATAAGTTATTTTAATAATGCAATAATATGATAGAACTTTGCATTATCAATAATTAAAATAATATTTATGAAAAAGATTTTTATTCTAAATGGTGGACAAACCTTTGCTCATTCTGGTGGATTATTCAATCATACGCTTACTTCATGGACAACAGAAACTTTAATCGCACAAGGTTATGAAGTGCGTCAAACAAATATTAATGACGACTATGATTTAGAGGGTGAAGTAGCAAATTTCAAATGGGCAGATGTTGTAGTGTATCACCTTCCGATATGGTGGTTTCAAATTCCCAATAGAGTCAAGAAATACCTAGATGAAGTTTTGACAGCAGGTCATAACAACGGCATCTATGCTAGTGACGGGAGAAGTCGAAAAAACCCAGCTATAAACTATGGCACAGGTGGATTAATGCAGGGAAAATTTTATATGGCAACAAGTTCGTGGAATGCACCCAAAACAGCATTTACCCTAGCGGGGGAATTCTTTGATGAGCATACAGAAGATGCAGGAGTATTATTTGGTTTTCACAAGATGAATCAATTTATTGGATTAAAGCGATTAGAAGGTTTTCACTTTCACGATTTAGAAAAAAACGGTACCCCAGAACGATTAGAAGCCTATAAAGAAGCGTACATTCAACATATTCAAGCAACATTTCCAAAGAGAAGCAAACAATGAAAATATACATCACCGCAATTATAAAAGCACATACAGTTCATCAAGAAGAAGTACGCGCTTTTCTTTTGTATTTGGTTCAGGAGACTAGAAAAGAAGAAGCGTGTATCCGCTATGATTTACACCTCGACCAAACGGATCCCAACACCTTTATTTTTTACGAAATTTGGAAAGACCAAAAAGGTTTAGACCTACACAATCAACAACCGTACATCAAGCAATTTGGTCAACTTGCTAACAGTGCTTTACAAGAAGCACCAACCTTATACATTACCACAAAAATTTAATACAATGGAATACAGAAAATTAGGAAATTCAGAATTAGAACTATCCGCAATTGCTTATGGAGCTTTTGCCATTGGCGGAACCTTATGGGGAGGAAATGAACAAAAAGACTCTATCGCATCTGTTCGCGCTTCTATAGAAAATGGAGTGACAACCATAGATACGGCACCCTTTTATGGTTTTGGACTGAGTGAAGAAATGATTGGTCAAGCCATAAAGGGATATGATCGAAGCAAAATACAACTTTTGAGCAAATTTGGTTTGGTCTGGGACGGCAGCAATCAAGGAAGAGGAGAGCACTTTTTTGATGTAAACGAAGGAAATAAAACTATTCCCATTTACAAGTATGCAGCTAAAGCCAATGTAATCAAAGAAGTGGAGGAAAGTTTAACGCATATGCAAACCGACTACATCGATTTGCTGCAATTGCATTGGCCAGATCAAACAACGCCAATTCACGAAACGATGGAAGCATTAGATTTGTTGATTCAACAAGGTAAAATACGCGCTGCTGCAGTCAGTAACTACAGCGTAGATCAAGTGGAAGAAGCGCGAAAAACCCTGCAAATAGCAAGTAATCAAATGGGATATAGTATGTTGAACCGATCTATTGAAAAAGACTTGGTTCCGTACGCCTTAGAGCATCAGTTGGGTATTATCGTTTACAGTCCGATGGAACGAGGATTACTCACAGGAAAATACTTCACCTCAGGGCAATTAAAAGACAATGATCACCGAAACGGGTACTTCCAGCAATTTAATCTAGAGCAAGTAGCTTTGTTTTTGGATAAAATAAAACCCTTAGCACACGCAAAAGGAGTAACCATAGGACAACTCGTACTTCGTTGGACAAGTCTGCAACCGGGTATTACCTCAGTTCTTGCAGGATCTCGTAACGCGGAACAAGCCCGTGCTAATGCACAAGCGATACAAATCCATTTAACACCAGAAGAAATGAGTTTTATCCAAACGGAACTAGCTAAAATCTAAAACTAAAAAAACCCACACAAAATAACAGAGTGTGGGTTTTAATTTATACTATACGGTTTAAACAGGGTACTTATACCCCTCTTCGAATTCGACTTAAAGAAGATGACGTAATCCCCAAATACGAAGCCAACATGCTCATCGGCACTCGATTAACCAATCCGGGATAATGAGACAAGAAAAGTAAATAACGTTCTTTTGCTTCTAAATTCAGCATGGTATTCGCAGTTTTCAATTTGCTTTCTGTGGCAAAAGCATGAAGCTTTGCCATCAACAACGGCCAAACGGTAATTTCTTTCTCCAACTGATGAAAATCAGCATAATCAATGCTCCAAACACGGGCATCTGTGATAGCCTCTATATAATCGTTAGCCGGGGCTTGAATAAAAAAATTGTGTAAATCACCTACAAAACGACCTTCGTAAATAAAGTATCGCGTAAAGTCATCGCCCTTTTTGTTGTAGTACAGTGATCGGAAAACCCCTGATTCAACAAAAGCAATGGAATGACTCGTTTTTCCACTTTCTACAAAATACTCTCCTTTTTCGATTATTTTGTAGGAGAAAACTGCTTGAATGCGTTCGCGTTCTGCTTCTGTAAGTTTGGCAAATTTCTCTATATATGTAAATAATTCTTCCATTCTAATGCTAAAAGTCTCGTTCTCAATCCACCTTAAAGTTATACAATATGTTTGTTATTTGACTCGCGCAACGCAATAATTTCTTCTCTTTTTGGTCCAGTAGACAAATACGTAACAGGTACTTCTAGCGCTTGAGATAAGAAATCGATATAAGCTTGATAAGCAGGTGGAAGCTGACTGTCATCTTCTATCGTCTCAAAGCTTCCTGACCATCCTTTCATTTTTTTGTAGATGGGTTGAATTTCTTGTTCGCGTTGGTTAACATCAAAATACAATTGTTTTTCACCCTTCACTTCATAGTGTATACAAACAGGTACCTCCTCCATTTCACTGAGAATATCTCCCTTGGTAACAATTAATTGGGTTACCCCATTGACCATAACAGCATATTTTAATGCAGGTAAATCCAACCAACCTACTCGTCTTGGGCGTTTCGTATTAGAGCCAAACTCTCCCCCTTTGTTGCGTAATTCTTCTGCTTGAGTGTCCATCAACTCCGTAGGAAAAATACCTTCGCCAACACGGGTTGTATACGCTTTTGTAACTCCAAAAATTTCACCAACCTTAGTAGGTGATACGCCTAACCCCGTACAAGCTCCTCCAGCAATCGTACTCGATGAAGTCACATAAGGATATGTACCGTGATCAATATCTAACATCGTGGCTTGTGCTCCCTCAGCTAACACCTTTTTTCCTTCTTTTAAGGCTTGATTAAGGTATAATTCGGTATCGACAATTAATAGCTTTTTTAAGAATTCAACCGCGAGTAAAAACTCTTCTATCAAGACCTCATAAGCAGGTAATTCACATTGAAACTGCTGTAGTTCTTTATACTGTCTTGTTGTGATAGCGTGAAGATCTTGCTCAAATTGAGGTTGATAGATGTCACTCAAACGTAAATTTTGGCGCAAAATCTTATTTGCATAGGCAGGTGCAATACCGTTTTTAGTCGTTCCTATCGTTCTAAACTGTGGATGTTCTTCATACAATCGATCAAAATACGGATAAGTAGGAAGCACTATATGTGCTTTTGCTGAAAGTAACAAGCGTTTTTGTACATCCAAAGTAGGATCTAAAGCTTGTAACTGCTCAATTTCTTGTTTCAATTGAATCGGGTTAACAACAACTCCTGTTCCAATTACATTTACCATGTTGGAATAAAAAACACCTGAAGGAAGTAACTTCAAGGTTACTTTGTGGTTCTTGTAGTAAATGCTATGCCCTGCATTTGCTCCACCATTAAATCGAGCCACAATATCATACTGATTGCAAATGTGATCAATAAATTTTCCCTTTCCTTCATCTCCCCATTGGAGACCTACTAAAATATCCATACGCATATCGTTCAAACTTTAAAGAATTAAACAACAAAAGTAAATTGATGCCTTACACAGGCAATTGCCAAATGACAAAAAATCTTTTTAAGCACGCCTATAGCAAAAAAAAGGAAGACTTAAAAAGTCTTCCTTCTTCTCCATTTTGGTTTTTTGGTTATTGTAATACAAGTAAAGCAATTTAAAACGAACGAAACACTACGCTTATTGCTTTTTCCCTTCAAAGGAAATACGCCTTTGATTTTCCATTATTTTTCTTCCTGAAAATTTTAGTGTTTTGGAATCTGCTGAATAAATAAACACTCCAGCTAATTCTCCTGTCTGATGCATTACATCTCTGTGATCTGTATATTCGGAAACAAACTGAACGTTCATCTCAATAGGTGTTCGATCATTGCCACTCATTCTAATTCTATTGTTCCCCAAATCTTCTACCAATAGAATCTTGTTAAATTCATTAGAATCATAAGCTCCTATATACGTTCCTGCTACTGTAGCAGATGCAGTGCCCTTTTTTCCTCCTCCATTATCTGCATCTCCACCACTTCCTTTGTTGTCATCACTACTACAGCTAACACCAACAAATAAGCTACTAACCAATACAAAAGAATAAATTGCAATTTTTTTAATCATGATTTCCCTTTTTTTTGTTACTACTTTATCACACAAAGGTAATGAATCAAAAAATTAAACTTAAATAAATCACAAAAACTATATACCTAAAACTATTTATATGCATTTATTTCACTGTTTTTAACATTAAAAACATATTTTAATTGAAAAAACCACAAGCAAAAGAAAAATTGTAAAAGAAAGAAATACACGGTATCGCGGCAACTAACTTTCCTGTTGAGAAAAAAATAGCCTCCTTTATTCCTACATAGCGATTTTACTACTTCAGCTTCTCGATTAATTCTCTTTTACAGATTTTTCAACCTGTTTTTAGTTGAACATACTAACGGCATACAATTGTGTTTTTGGCAATTTGATTTATTGCTTGTTTACTGCTCTATACGTTGAAGGTGTAACGCCCTTGTATTTTTTGAAAAGCTTAGAAAGGTGACTTTCATCGTTAAAATCTAATTCAAAAGCAATTTCCTTTAAGCGCATTGTACTGTGTTTCAGGCGAATTTCAACAAGCTTTAATTTGTAATCTACAATATATTCCTGAAGTGAAATCCCTACTTGCTTCTTAAAATATTCACCCAAATAGCTTTTAGCCATTCCAAAAGTGCGTGCTAAAGACTCAATCGATAAGCGTTCCCGATGGGCAATATGTTGCTGTACATAAGTAATCATTTTCATGACATCCTGTACTTTTTTATTTTCTCCTAGTTCGTCAAAATCACCTTGTATCAAATTGCGCGCAACAAGAGTAAGTAAAATCGATAAAGATTGTCTAACTATTAAATACTCGTGATTTCCTCTGTCATACTCTCTTGCGATACCTTGTAATAATTGAGCTGCAAAACGCCCGTCTTCTTCATCTCTAAAAACACACCCTGCTTTGGTGTGAAAATGATGTGTAATATAGGTCAGTTTATGCATATTATCGCAGGTTTCAATGCGATCTGCTTCTAAGCGAATTTGCGTAATCAAAGCCTGCGGACATTCCACCACTAAAAAACGACTTCGCTCTTCACTTTGAAAGTTATAAAGTGTATCAAATGGTATCAAAAAGAGCTTTCCTTTTTGAAAAGGTATTTCTTGTGCATCGTATTGTACAGTTCCCTTTCCTTCTAGTAGGTAAACTAAGGTGATCTCTGCTTTAGAGCGAATCACTAAAGCCTCTTCTAAGCATTCCATTTGCCGAACAAGTAAAGAGTCCATATGGGGTATCCGTTTATTCATAAAACAACAAAAACCTTTTAAAACACAAATTATTTTGTATTAATCAAGTTTTCTTTGCAAAGAAATAAAAAATATCAATATGAGTCTATATAAAAGCAGATGGATCATTCTGCGTTATTTGGTAGGAGGTGCCTTCTTATCTCCATTAGATTACTTCATTGTCAACATGGCTCTACCCACTATTGAAGATTCTCTTCAAGCTAGTGCTCATCAACTTCAAATGGTTGTTGCCATCTACGGATTAACCTACGCCGCTTTAGTTGTCTGCAGTGGAAAACTAGGTGATATCTACGGGCGAAAAAAGATCTTTACCTTGGGGTTGTGGATTTTTTTGTGGTCGTCTATTGGGTGTGCTTTTTCACCAACCATACAGCTGTTGATCTTCTCTCGTTTCTTACAAGGTGTTGGTGCTTCGTTATTAGCTCCTCAAGTTTTAGCCTCGATCAAAGTGTTATTTGAAGAAAATGAACGAGCCAAGGCTTTGGGTATTTTTGGTTCTGTTTTCGGATTAGCCGCTATTGTAGGGCAATTACTAGGTGGCTTTCTACTGGGTTTTTCGATCTGGGGGATGACATGGGAAATTATCTTTTTAATCAATGTACCTGTAGCTGCTCTTTGTCTCTACGGTATTTATACTTATATGCCTGACGAACCATTGCAAAAAAAACCACTCGATTACATCGGTGTACTTTTAATTATCAGTAGTTTACTTTGTTTTATCACTCCTTTAATTTATGGACGTACCTTTCAATGGGCATGGTGGATATTTGCTTGTATTGGGTTGAGCTTTGTACTCTTCTTAGGTTTTATTCAGTATGAAAAAAGACAAGAACAATGTCAACAACCGGTATTACTTTCCATACAACTGATTCAAAACAAAGCTTTTGCACATAATTTACCTATTATCTTGTTCTACAATTTTACAGCGGGACTTTTTATTTGCTATCCCTACTACCTACAAACACATTTACATTGGAATGTATTAGCTGCAGGTTTGGCGATTGTTCCTTATGGTTTTGGTTTCTTTCTAGGGCCTATTGTATTTGCTAAGATACCTCAAAAACCAACCTTTTGGATTCAACTCGCTTTGGGGTTATTGTTCTTTTCTTTTCTTGCATTGGGGTATATTTTTTATGTACTACCTCAACCAAGTCTACCATCTCACCTCCTCTTTTTCTTTGCTGGTTTGGGTCATGGGATTATCATGCCCGTCATGATGCGCGAAAGCATTCGAACCATTACCTTAGAACAAGCAGGACAAGCATCGGGAATTGTCAGTACCATTATGCAAGTAGGTAGCGTATTGGGTGGTGCAATTATAGGCACTTTATTTTTTTCCACTGCTGAAATCGCGGGGTTTTCAACAGCACTAGCCCTAGCCTTGGTTACTATTGGATTGGTTCAACTTTTCGGTTTTGGCTTTTTCCTTCGACTTAAAAAAACAATCACTTAAATCTATAGTTATGCACAATTCAAATGCCTTGGCCCTGGGCCAAGAACAAGTTCGCCTTTTTTGTCTGTATATTGAACAGTGGTTCAACGGGACAGCAACCCATCGAGATGATTTATATGAAGCTATTATTCGAACGTTTCATCCCGCCTTCCACTTAATCAATGGAGATGACCAAACCATCAACTTCTCCATGCTTACCCAATGGCTACACCAAGTATATGGACAATTTCCTACGCGAACTGTAAAAATTGAAAACTTCAACGGGTACGCTTCATCTCATCATGTTGTTGTTACCTATACGGAAATTCAAACCACAGGAGATACACAAACAACAAGGGAGGCTTCTGCTGTTTTTCTGATAGAGGACAATCAAGCCCTGTGGTATCATCTAGTAGAAGTGTGGAAGTAGTTCTTTTTGCTCTTCACTCTTCATTTTACTGAGGCAGATTGCAATCTGCCTCATCCTTTTACTATTTTACCTCGGGCCATTGCTGTTCAATGTGGTAGTCATACTGCATAATAGCCGCAATTTTCTCTTGAACCTCTTTTCCACTGTACTGCTCCACTAAATAAAGTGCTAAGTCTATACCTGATGTAATACCAGAAGCAGTTAACACTTGTCCGCTATCGACAAAACGCACATTTAAAACAACTTCTGCTGAAGGTAGGGCCTTTCCTAACTGCATCGCATCCAAATAATGAGTGGTGAATCGATGCCCATCTAATAGGCCTGCCGCAGCTAAAAAATAAGCCCCTGTACATACAGATACCATTGTTGTCCCTTGCTCCTTTTGATGCTGTAAAAAGGCTATTATATCTTTGTCTTTGGATAAGGTTGTCGCCACCTCAATGGGGGTACCTGGAACCAAAACTAAATCTACTTTAGGTAACGTTTCAAAACTATAGGTGGGTTGAATGTGAACGGTGTTTTTTTCTGTTTTTATGGCTTGACCATCTGAAGAAAACAAAAGTAACTCATATTGATCTGATGTAAAGCGATTCGCTTTGACAAAAACATCCGTCGGACCTGCAAAATCTTGCAATTCCATTTCTGGATATACAAAAACGCCAATTTTAATTTTTTCCTGTGCAATCATAGATATACTCGTTAAAAAAAGAAGACCTTGTAATAAAAGAAATCGTGTCATAAGTATGGTTTTACTGACAAAAATACAACAACCAACTGGAGCAGTTCTTACAAAAAAACGCGTTATGATATCAGTATTCAATCCTTTTTACCCCCATGTTATCCTATACATTTTCTATTTCGTCATTTTATTGGCTTCTCTGTCTTTTCAACCCTTTATATCTTCGTATTTTTACAACTATTAATTCAACTAGAGATGAACTACAAAAAATTTGACATAGAAGCATGGAATAGAAAAGAACATTTCTACCATTTTAAAGACCAATTGCGTTGTGGATTTAGCTTAACTACAAAAATAGATATCAGCCAAGTGATTTCCTTTATTAAAGCACGCGATTATAAATTCTATCCAACGATTATTTACCTCATTACTCAGGCTGTAAACAAGCACGATGAGTTTAAATTTGCCATGAAAGAAGGAGAATTAATTCAATGGGATATCGTCCATCCTGCGTATACAGTTATGCATCCTGAAACGGAAACTTTTTCTGAATTATGTTCGATGTACACTGGTGATTTTCAAGCATTCTTAGCAGAATACGATCGCGTACATGAAACCTATAAAGACAATTATGCTTTATCACCCCAACAAGGCATTGAAAATATTTTTAATATATCGATGATTCCTTGGGTGAGTTTTGATGCTTTCAATTTGAATGTACCCGGGTTTGGTGATTACTTCGCTCCTATTTTTACTTTGGGAAAATACAGCATTCAAGGGGATGAGATTCTCATGCCACTATCCATTCAAGTACATCATGCCACTTGTGATGGGTTGCATGTGGCTAAACTATTACAAAGTTTGCAGCGCTTGTGTAATGAGATAAAGTAATAGCTTAGTACTATATCTCAATAAAAAACGAGGCTATTCAATAGAATGGTCTCGTTTTTTTATAATCCAATGCCCAAAATGGGCTATTTATCTGTTCTACTTGTATTGTTTACTTCTCTCATCTCGTTACTTTATTGGATGAATAAGACAAATGCTTACCCCCTTTTAAGACATTAACCGCTATCAAAAAAAGCACTTTTCTGCGCTTTCTCTTTTCTTGATGAACTGCGTTCGTCCTTTTTTTTGTAACTTCAATTGCGATAACCGTATTTTTGTTCTTAAAGAACTCATCTTAACTTTTTTGATTGAAGTGAAAATTAGCTATTTTGAGTCTGACTCAAAAGAACATTTTTTTAACCAATTAGAGAAAGTCGAGATGAGTTCAAAACTAAATTGGATGACTAAATCGAAAAAATGGTATACAAAACGCTATATCGAAGAACTTATTTTGTTTTGTGCGTTGTATACGCTTATTATGCTTCCCGAGTTGATGAAGTCCATTTCGCAAGCGGATTTCATCAAAACCTTTTTGTTCTTTGCTATTGTTTATGGAATAGCGCTCTTTCATTGCTACTATATTTTTGTACTATTCCTTGCTAAGCGCTATTTGTTATATGGCATAAGTGCATTTGTCTTTACTCTTTTTGGCGCTGGTTTTTTACTTGCCGTAGATTATTTGTGGATTGATCCTACTTTTTATCAGACCGATGAAGACACTCTACTAGAGCACTATGTTTCTCATTTAGTTCTCTGTGTAATTAGTACGGCAGCTATTCTGTCTATTTTTTTAATTCGCCAATACTCCAGTGAAGTACAAAAACGCAATGAAGCGCAATTGCGATTAAGCGAGGTCAATATTAAGTACTTACATGCGCAATTGAATCCACATTTTTTCTTTAATATGTTCAACAATTTATATGGTGTGAGTTTAACAGACCCTCAGCGTACTCCTGAACTTATCTTAAAGCTATCCAATCTCATGCGCTATCAACTCGAAAATGCCAATAAAGAGACCGTCACCTTAGATGAAGAGCTACAATTTATCAACAGTTATATTGCAGTTGAAAAGGAACGTGTCGGACAACGTTGCTCCATTGAATACACCATTGACGATCCACAGCTATTAGCAACTCAGTACCACCTCGCTCCTTTCTTACTCATTACCCTTGTTGAAAATGCATTTAAACACAGCCTCACAATAAAAAACCAATGGTTTGTTTTCATAAAAGTGCAAATTAAACCTACGTGCATTCTACTAGATATCAAAAATTCGATTGCCGACGAATTGTTGCAAACCCATTCCACAGGCATCGGACTCACTAATATACAACAGCGTCTCGAACTACTTTACACCAATAGGTATACCTTAGAAACAAAACGAGAAAACAAGTGCTATACCACTTCTTTACAGATCTATTTAAACTAATTCCTTTATGAACAAAACTCTCCAATGCATCATCATAGACGACGAAGAAGGGGCACATTTAGTTCTGCGTCATTATATTGATCAACTCCAACATCTCCACGTACAACAGTCCTTTTACAACCCCATAGAAGCGATGGAATACTTGTATAAAAACCCTGTAGACTTACTATTTCTCGATATCAATATGCCGGGACTTACGGGTTTGCAAATGCTCAAAGCGCTAAAAAATCCTCCTTTGGTTATTTTAACTACAGCCTATAAAGAATACGCGCTAGAGAGTTATGAATATCGCGTGGTCGATTATTTGGTAAAACCGTTTGATTTAGCACGCTTTATGGCGGCCATCGACAATGTGTTTTCTCGATTTATTTCCGTTAAAGAAGTTGTTGATGCACCTGTGCTACCTGCAGCAAATGAAATTACGCACCTATTACTTCGCGTTGATGGAGACACGATTAAACTTCAATATAGTGATATTACACATATTCAAAGTTGGGGTAATTACGTCAAAGTATTCACTAAAAGCAAGCAATACCTCAGCGCCATCACAACAGGAGAGATTGAAAAGAAATTAGATCGAAAACACTTCATGCGCATCCACAAATCGCATATAGTCGCCCTTGATCAAATCAAGAAAATTTCAGGCGGACAAGTAGAACTCGAAACGGGAATTATTCTACCTATCGGATCAACCTACAAGAGAGAGTTGTTGGAGGTATTTCAGTAGGTAGTTGACGGGATACCGGATAAAAAGGGAGGGCCAATTCAGTTGATCATCAAAATACTAAGGTTGATCCTTCTTTTTTGAATAGCTCGTTCAAGGTTGGGATATTTGTGTCATAAAAACTAAAACGACGCAATTCAATCCTGCAAAAAAAATGAAGAAAATTACACTTTTACTCCTACTGTTCCTAAGCTTACCGCTTTGTGCACAAACGCAACTACACGGTACAGTAAGAGACACGCAAAATCAAGCGATTGGTTGGGCTACGTTAGTATTACAAGCGATCGATAATCCCAAAGAAGAATACGTCACGATGAGTGAAGAAGATGGAAGTTTTACTATAGCTCCCATTCGAAACAAGGGACAATACAAACTGACTAGTAGTTTTATTGGCTATAAAAACAACGTACAACTTTTGTCGCTGGATGTGCCTAATACCCCTATACACCTCATCTTAGAAAACGATGACACTTTATTAGACGAAGTGCTAATCACTAGCCATAGAAAAGCCTTAAAGGTATCTCCGGGTAAGGCTACTTTAGCTGTTGCACAGAGTAATTTAGCGCAAACACAATCGGCTTATGATGTTTTAAAAACGCTACCTGGTGTAACGATCAGTCAAAATGGCGAATTAAAAATTAAGGGAAAATCTGGGGTTACTATTTTGCTTGATGGTCAACCGACTCAATTGTCGGCAGAGCAACTAAAAACCATACTCAAAGGCACACCAGGGTCGACCCTACAATCTATTGAAATGCTCAACAACCCACCAGCCTCCATCGATGCATCTGGTACAGGAGGAGTGATCAATATCATTTCCAAAAAGAAGCTGGCCCAAGGTTTCTATGGAACATTTAATACTTCTATGGGCATGAGCAACAAAATAAGTACAGATCAAGCCCTAAACTTAGGCTATGGCAATGAACACTGGAGTTTTAACTTCTTGTATTCTTTTAGCTATACCCCTGATCGTTTGAGAGAAAATTTTGAAAAACGAGATTTCGCCTCTCCCAAACAAGCTTGGTTAAACCAAATACAACATTCTCTTTTAACGAGTAAATCTCATGTCGCGCAAGTTGACGTTACTCGAACTTTTAATTCAAAACACAGCTTGCGTTTAGCTACAGCTTTGGACTACAACGACACGCCTAGTGCTGTTCACACCCAAACAACTACAGGTGAACTTGGATCAAATACACAACAAGTTTTACAGCGAAATAACAGCAAAAATAAGTTATCAACATTCAAAACAGATCTATTCTATACACTCAATGGCCGAGAAAAAGAACGTTGGACAACTTCCATCGGTATGCAGTACGTCAAATCGGATGCAACAGATGCTATTGTTGAACAGCTCCCTCCTTTTATTCGCTCTAATGAAAATAGCAGTAGACAATACAATGTATATCCAAGTGATCAAAACGCGTTTAATTTTAAATCTGACTATCAAAATTACCTGTGGGAAGAAGACTCGTCTAGTGCAAAAATAGAAGTTGGGGTCAAGAGTAACTACACGAGGTTACAAACAAACGAACGCCTGCAAACACTTGTACAACATGGTTCTATAACAAACAAGCAAACAAAGAGTCAATTTGAATATAAAACAGGTGTACATGCTTTTTATGGATCACTTGATATAACCCTAGACAAATGGTCTATCTTAGCAGGGCTACGCGGTGAATACACCCACATTCAAGGCGATACATTAAATCACAAGAAGCTAGTGAAGCAAAACTATTTCTCTTTATTTCCCTCTATTCAAGTAACCTATATGGCTAGTGAAAATTACTCCATTATGGCCTCTTATGCTAGGCGAATAGAACGTCCTGAATTTGATAAGCTCAATCCGGCTGTACGCTTTTTAAATAGCAGTACACGATCAATGGGTAATCCAAATCTACAACCTGAATATGCCCACACCGTCGAAGTGACTCAGCAATTTTTAGGATTTATAGATGTAACTCTGGGATACAGCCGTATAACAGACCCCATGTTATATAGCTATTTCAATCAGGGAATTAATCAAGCGTATTTTACCAGTGTTAACGGCAAAAACAGAAGTGAATGGCAAGCCTCTCTTGCTTTGCCGATCCCCGGATTTAACTGGTGGGAAAATTACCACGGAATCTATTTTTACAATACAAAATTTGACAATACTATAATCAAGGAAAATAAAAATAGTATTGGATTATTTACCTACAACAATTTTAAACTACCGCACAATTTCAATGTGGAAGTTAGCGGCTGGTATCAAAATGGCGGAATTGATTCGAACTTCAAATACCGTTCATTAGGAGAAATTAGCCTAGGTATAAGTAAAAAATTCCTACATGATTCCTTTACTGCCACCCTAGCGGTTAGCGATTTATTTAAAACAGGAGGATTTCGAACCACCATTTTAGAACATCCCGATCAGCAAACGAATTTTAATTTAAAAAATGATATGAGAATCTTCAAATTTGGTGTTACCTATAATTTTGGAGGAAAAAACAAAAAAGCAGAGGCTGAAGTTGACGATCTCTCACCTTCAAAAAATCATCCTGCGATTAAAGTTGTAAAATAAAAATACTATGTTTAAACACGGTCAATGCACACCACTAAACGATCTCTTCATTTATAATCTTTAGTTACTATAGTTGTGTTGACTTAGAAAGGAACCCTTAAAAAAAGGGTTCTTTTTTTTTATATTTCCACATCTTTTAAGGCAAAACTTTCACTTATGAAAACAAAGTGTGGTTTTGTTAATCCTTCCGTAAAAATTTGGCTTGACTATTGTAGTCCTCCTTTAATGCTATTCCCAACCCCCTGGCTAAAGTGAGTATATCACCGCTAAAGGTACTTTCATCACAATAGTTTAATCAATGGTTTTATAAAAACTATCATTGCCCTGCATACCAGCATTTTAAAAAATATTGAATGACAATTTTTACGTAAAACAATGAATAAATTTATCTCCATTAGTTCCATCAAACCCCGATATTTTACATTTGCGTTTCCACTTGGTTTACTTCTTTGTATTTTCTTTCTATTGTATCTCTTTGATTCCCTTTCTATAAAAGGATACATACATCTTCAAAAAGAGTGGTTTTACTTCATCAATCACTATGTGAGTCAACATCCTGAATTGCTCTTTAATTTGACACAGTTTGGTGATGCCTTGATTTTTTTATCCTTTCTCACTTTATTTATTTTGTATACTCCCAAGCTATGGGAATCTCTTCTTACGGGATCTTTAATTTCCATGGTAGTTGCGCTATTGTTAAAAGAGCTATTTGCCATACCAAGACCCGCAAAGGCCTTTGATTATAAAACCTTCCATATTATTGGTGAGAAACTTTCGGGATCTACTAGTTTTCCCTCTGGACATTCCATTACCATTTTTACCATCTTAACGATTTTGATGTTTGTCTTTGCTCCAAAAAGAAAAAGCTACAAAATTTCGTATGTAATAACTACAGTTAGTATAGGTTTACTCTTTGCCTTTACCCGCGTGGCTGTCGGTGCTCATTATCCCTTAGATGTATTTATTGGTTGTGTCTTAGGCTATATATCAGGATTGCTCGGTTTGTGTATAACACATAAGTATCGCTTATGGCCGTGGATCTACAACAAAAAATATTATCCTCTATTTCTACTTTTGTTTTTATCTTGTTGTATTGTTTTGATTTGGCGAATCCTGCAAGAGAATCTTTTTATTTATTACTGTGCACTGGGAAGCTTGTGTTATTCATCCTATAAAATCACTAAGATCTATGTTCAAAAATAACTGTCGAACCAGTCATGTAGCCCTTTGGATGAGCATTGTTAACACAGTGCTCTATCACCTTCCCTTCTTCAATTTTGTAATTCAACATAGCGAAACAGGGGCGCTACGTCAGCTCCTCTTTTTCTTTACTTTAGTACTCCTAATGGTAGTTGCTAATTTTTTTGCCTTTTACCTATTCCTATCTCTTTCGCGTCGAGTTGGGAAAACACTGCTTTCTACCTTCTTCATACTCAATGCTATTTCTGTTTATTTCATCTATTCCTATGGGGTTATTCTTGATGAAAGCATGATCGGAAATATCCTCAATACCAATACGGAAGAATCCAGTAGCTTTTTTTCTCTTACCTTGGTGTTCTATCTGGTGTTGTTTGGTATTTTACCGAGTATTGTTCTTTGGCGTATTTCCATTCAACGCGAAACGTGGAAAACCTTTTTTATACGTTCAGGATTAGCCTTAGGTGTTATGTTGAGTCTTGTTTTGCTCAATGCCAATCAATTACTGTGGATTGACAAACACTCCAAACAACTAGGTGGCTTGGCCATGCCTTGGTCCTATTCCGTAAACACGGCTCTCTTTTACGTTCATCAAGCGCAAAAAAACCAAAAGGAAATCCTCTTGCCAAACGCGACGATTACAAATGAAGAAAAATCAATCGTTGTACTCGTCATTGGAGAATCTGCCAGAAAACAGAATTTTTCTCTATATGGTTATGAAAAAAATACAAACCCTCTCCTTTCTCAAACAAAAAATGTCTATCACTTTGACGCCAATTCATCTGCTACTTATACTACAGCAGGGGTAAAAAGTATTTTGGAATACAAGGATAGTTCAGACTTATATGAGATACTTCCCAACTACCTGTACCGAAACCAAGTAGACGTTATTTGGAAAACAACAAATTGGGGCGAACCACCAGTTCACATCTCCCGTTACCAAAGTAAAGAAAACTTAAGATCGCTATGCGAAGGCGACAACTGTGGCTATGACGAAATACTGTTAACCAACTTAAAAGAAGATATTTTGGCGAGTACCCAAAACAAAATTCTAGTTGTATTACACACCAGCACGAGTCATGGCCCTACATACAATACCAAATACCCTCCTGCTTTTGAGGTATTTACTCCCGTTTGTACCAGTGTAGAGCTGAGCAATTGTTCTTCAGAAGCCTTGATTAACGCCTATGATAATACCATTGTATATACCGATTATCTCCTACATCGCGTCATTGAAGATCTCAAGAGCTTGCCCCAATTCAAAAGCACGTTACTATTTGTTTCTGATCACGGAGAATCGCTAGGAGAGAAAAATTTGTATATGCACGGATTACCAATGCGCATTGCGCCAAAAGAACAATATGAGATTCCCTTTATTGTATGGGTATCCGACGATTCTAAAAAGTTAAAATCCAATTCTCTATTGTCTCAACATCACGTCTTTCACAGTGTGCTGCATTTTTTGAGCGTAGAAAGTCCGATATACCAAGAAGAAATGAATATTTTCGAAAACTAAAAACCTCAGCCCTATGGACAAAGACCCCTAATCAACAGACTTAAACCATTGGTCAAAGAAGATTGTCTGCTTGCCCAAATGCAAAGTTATTTGCACTCGAATTTAATTTTTAAATATGAAAGCAACTATTTTAAGTTTGAGTCTTGCAGCATTAACAATGTGTAGCGCAGAAGCTTTAGCGCAAAGTCCTTTTCAATTAGGAGTAAAAGTAACTTCTAACCACTCCAATATTGCGGGCAACTTAACCAATTTAAGCCGATCAAATGCACTGGGGTTTTCTGCAGGAATCACAACGCAATATCACTTTGATCGACTTTTTCTTCAAGCAGATCTATTGTACAGTGAATCTAAATCTGATGTGGATCATACAGGCATTCAGCAAGCGAAGTGGAAAAGTATTGATATTCCACTTGCTATTGGATACAATATTCTGGATCTCAACAAAATAAAAGTTCACATAACGGCAGGTGGAGTTTACTCACAAGTAATTGATGACAAATTAACGCTAGCAGAAAATTTGGGTTCACTAGATAATCGTTGGAACAAAAACAACATCAAAGCTCAACTAGGTGCTGGAGTAAGCTGGGGTAAGTTTAGCTTTGATCTAGTATATGCGCGTAGCTTAAACAACTTAACTAAAGATTTTAAATCGAAGTCTAACCATGTACAAGTGGGGTTGAGCTACTACTTCTTATAAAATTTAAACAAGCATAGAGAAATGGTGTTCTCTATGCTTTTTTTGTCTATTCACCTGATTGCACATTGGCACACCTGTCATTCGTCAAAGTAAATAAACCACAGGTCAAAAAAAGAGATAGGACTCAAATGATTTTCCTTTATTTACCTTTGTATTGCAAAACCATCTCTATGACTACCGATATTTACAAACACAAGCGTCTGTTTTTTATTGTTTTCTGGTCTATCCTAACCTTTTCGCTATGGCCCTATGTGTACCTCAGTAATCATCCTTTCTACTATTGGATCTTGTACACTGCTTTTGTGATGGCTTCTTTTATTGGTATTTCCCATTACCTCAGTGATATCGTATTGCCTAAAGCACTGAAAGAAGGCCGAATGAAACACTTTCTCCTTCAATTTTTCCTTGGTATTATCCTACTCAATATCTTAGTATCGCTCTGTTTTACCCTGTTTCCCTATTTTATTCAGGACGAACAAGCCTTAGCGAGATCTGATGTACAAAGCTGGAAAGAATTGTTTGTCTATAAACTGTTTAATTCTATTCCATCAGCCATGGCTATTGTAACTACAACTTGTGGTATCCGATTTTATGAAGAACACCACAAAATTGAAAAGGTAAACACCAAGCTACAACAAGAGCATTTGGAAGCGCAAATTAAGCTACTCCAAGATCAAATTAATCCGCATTTGATGTTTAACGTACTCAATCACATTCATATATTAATGCAACATAATGTAGAGCTTGCCTCTACGGTATTGCTGAAGTTTTCTGATATTTTGCGCTATCAACTGTATGAAAGCAACCAAAAAAAGGTATTCTTACACCAAGAGATTCAATACTTACAAGACTTAGTTGCTATAGAACAAATACGATGGCAAGAAGAATTAACCGTAACCTGTTTATGGGAGATTGAATCTCGACAGCTTGAAATAGCTCCTCTTTTACTTGTTCCTTTGGTAGAAAATGCCTTTAAACACGTTTCTCGTCTTCCGCACCAACAAGGTTATGTACAGATTCATTGCACGGAACACGGCGGACTGTTATCTTTAGCGATTGAAAACTCGTACAACGATACATATAAAAGAGAAAAACAACAAGGCGGAATTGGTCTTGCTAATGTAACTGAACGATTAAAAATTCAATATCCTGAGAACCATTCATTTCAATTGAATCAAGAAAAAGATCAATTTACAGTAGTACTTCAAATCAATTTAAACGATCCTCATGACAACAGATAAACCACACACAGCACTTAAATGCCTAGTCATAGATGACGAGCCTTTAGCGAGAAGAGCCATTGTTGACTTTATCGCTCAAGTGGATTTTCTATCCGCTACGGCGTCTTGTGGGTCCGCGTTGGAAGCACAAGAATTAATTAGCAAAGAAAAATACGATCTCCTGTTCTTGGATATCAATATGCCCTATTTATCTGGTATAGATTTCTTGGAGTCAATCAGCCAGCCTCCTATGGTTATTTTTACTACTGCTTATTCCGAACATGCCTTAGAAGGCTATCGCCTGCAAATTGTTGATTACTTACTAAAACCAATCACTTTTAAACGCTTTTATCAGGCTGCTCTTAAAGCAAAAGAGCTGTACCTACTTAAAAATCAAGCAAGAGAAGAAGTTAGCCTCGTTGAAAGTTCAATGTATATCAAGCATGAAGATTGTTTTGTTAAGATTCAATGGACTGACATTCTCTACATCGAAGCGATGCAAAATTACCTCAAAATTCACACCCTTGAAAAAATGTATATCATTCACCAAACGATGATCGCCATAGAGGAACTCCTACCAAAAGAACACTTTTTCAGAATTCACAAATCTTACCTGATTAACGTCAAACACATTAGTTCTCTTTCTGGTAATCGCGTTTTTATCCATCAAATCCAATTGCCTATAGCTAGGCAACGCAAAGAAACGCTGTTAAACGATATTATTTATAAAAATTTATTGAGCAAATAAAAAAGGACGAATAGTATTCGTCCTTTTTATCCTCTTTCGCTGAAAGAGGATATTTTTGTTTACACCACTCTTATTTTGGGTAGCTGAATGCCACTTACAACGCCCAACGCAATTGAACGGCACCATAAAAAGTACTGGTAAAGCGCGGATCAGCTTCTTTCTTTTCCTTGAATATATTTTTAATCTTTCGTTCGTTGTAAGAAAAAGAGCGCACCAAAGAGCTTCCTGCAGTTAAAGACAGCGTAAGATTGTCGTTGAACTTAAATTCAGGTCTAAACCCAGCAACAATCTGCTGAAACCCCAACAACATGTTCTTGTCGTCTTTTTTAATAACAGCAGTCATTCCTTGCAAGTCAGCCGCAAGTTTCAAATCTACGATTTCATTCATTTTATAGCCTAGCTCTACACCTTGTGGAAAGGCTACTCGTACATAAAAATCACCATGTGTTTCCCAATTGAAATAAATTCCTGGCAGAACCATTGGAACACCAAAACTATTGGTTAACACCGGACCAACACCCAAGGCTACTTTCTCATTAAAATGCTTGATAAAGAACACACCTCCCTGCGCCAAAATAGTTTCCTTATTGATCATTTCCACATCTGTCGTATATATACCCACTGTTCCCATAAACAACAACGACCATGAATCGCTAATCGAGCGAAAGTGCTTCACCCCTACTTGCGCATTGAGTAATGTTGTAGGGAATAACTCCTCTTCATATAACTTGTGTTGCATTTTGGCATAAGCTCCTTGTGCTACAATAGACCAAAGACGTGGTTTGTTGCGGTGATCCATTGTTACCGACAACGGGATTTCAAAACTTGCCTCCACCCGTCTAAAATCTGTTTTAGAAGGGGTTTTTACACTATCTATGGGGCGAACATAATTCGAAAAAGGAACATAGTCTATTTTAAATTGGCCTTTAATTCTCTCTTGCGCTTGCAATGAAATTATACTTCCTATAAGGATACAAAAAAGCAAAAATGCACGTGTTTTCATATTTTATATTTTGCTGCAAATCAATGAAAACCCTTACTTCTTTTCGTATTCCTTTGACCAATGGTCTATTTTTATTGATGAATGACAGCTATCGCAAGCTCTTTTTTCTCAACAAAAGAATAGATTCAGTCAACAAACCTCTTGAGATACTCTATCTTTGTGTTTAGTAATTATTAAACTGTTGTTTCTTTTTTCATTTCCTTGCTTATGACAACTTATATCTCTTTACTTCGAGGCATTAATGTTAGCGGTAAAAACACCGTTAAGATGGATGTTTTGAAACAACTTGCTACCAAACTCAATTTTGTACAAGCACAAACCTATATCCAAAGTGGAAATCTCCTCTTTCGTTCGGAAGAAACGGATACAACTAAACTATCTCTTCAGCTCCAACAAGCAATCCATACTGAACTAGGGTTACTTGTACCTGTTCTTACTCTTGCTGTATCAACCTTTCAAAACCTAATAGATCAGTGCCCTATTACACTAGAGGAAGAGCAGGCTCAACTCTACGTTACCTTTTTTGGTTCTTTCCCCAAAAGACAAGACAGCAGCGATATTTTTGAAAAACTCTCTCCCAAAGAACGCTTGATACTTTGCGATTCAGTGGCGTATTTGGTCGCTGGAAATGGTTATGGAAATACCAAAATAACCAATGCATTTCTCGAAAAAAAGCTACAAATCACAGCGACTACACGCAATTACAAAACATGTAAAAAACTAGTTGAACTAGCCCGTAATTTATGAGCAACTTCAATTTGCTGTAAACTATTCTATTCTATGCTTTTTTCTTCCTTTCTAAAAATCCTCTACAGTGAAATAGAGGCAAAAAAAACTTCACGAAATCGTACATTATAAAAAAAGAGAACCGTTATGATTCTCTTCTACTCTTTTATTTTTCTCTATTAAAATCACTTTTATCTAATCGATACCAATGATGAGGAACACCGTCTAAATCAAAGGTTTCAATACGAGAAAACCCCAATTTTTTTAAAATGTTGTTTGAGCCCTCATTGTCGCAATCGGCCATAGCAAATACCTCGTGAAATCCCAATTGGTTGAATCCGTAATTCAAACAAGCAATTGCCGCTTCTGTAGCAATACCTTTGCCCCAATATTTTTGTCGCAAACGATACCCCAAATCATAGTAATTAACGTGATTATTGGTTGACTCTGTAACATACTTAAAACCTGTCCAACCAATAAAATCATTGGTCTCTTTATCTACCATTACCCAACGCGCAATGCCATTATCGCTATATTGCTGACGAATAAAATCAATTACATCAAGTGTTTCTTCTTTACTCTTTACGGGCTGTTTTCCTAAGTATTGATGCACTTCTGGGTTAGAGTCTAAATCAAACATTCCCTCTACATCGGTTGGTAATAATTCTCTTATAAGCAATCGCTCTGTCTCTATTAAGATCTCCATACTATTTTATATTAGATTATTGTTTGTTGTTCATTGTTCGTTGCTCGTTGTTTGTTGTTTGTTTGTTGAGGTGTTGAGGTGTTGAGGTGATGAGGTGATGAAATCGAAACGCAGTGAAAATCGGAACGCAGTGAAAATCGGAACGCAGTGTAGATTCATCGAACACCAAAACAAATATAAACTAGGTGAGATATATTCATCGAACACCAAAACAAATATAAACTAAGTGAGATATATTCATCGAACACCAAAACAAATATAAAATAAATGAGGTATATTCATCGAACACTAAAACAAATATAAAATAAGTGAGATAGATGGTGAGGTGATGAGACGTTGAGATCAAGAAAACAATCTACAAAAGAATAGCTTTCTTAAATCTGATCCTTTTTCTGTCAACCGTTAACCATTAACTATAAAGCAATATCTTTGAAGGTAAATCTATTAACTTTACACATGATTAGAAAAGCAACACTCCGTGATTTATCTTCCATTCAAAACCTATACACAATACTATTTGAGCGCATGGCCGAACTAGAGCCCAACTACATGCAAAAAGCCAATCAGGACGAGGCGTTTGTAACGCTTGCAATTCGTGGTGAAGATAATTTTACCGTATTTGTTATAGAGGATGAAGGAGGAATACAAGGATTTGCCCTTACACAACTGCAGCAAAGTCCACCGTATAACGCTTTTGTGCAACAAAGTTGTATGTATTTATTAGATTTAGTTGTTCATCCTTCAACCAGAGGAAAAGGATATGGCAAAGCTTTAATTCAACGTGTAAAAAACTGGGGAATAGAAAAAGAAGCTGCTTACTTTGAACTTACTGTTTTAACTCAAAATACACAAGCGATTCAATTATATGAACGAGAGGGTTTACGTCCATTTAGTCAATCCATGCGCATGCGTTTAGAAGAGTAAAAAATGAATTTGTTGAGACGTTGAGACGTTGAGATCAAGAAAACAATCTACAAAAGAATAGTTTTCTTACATCTGATCGTTTTCTGTCAACCGTTAACTGTCAACCGATGTATAATTTGGTATCATAACGAAAGACAACCGTTCCGTCTTCTTGGTATTTTTCAAAAATCTGTTCCAATGCCTGCATAACCTCTACATAACGTTCATCTCCTTCTTTAGGTGCATAAGAGGAAGATAACAACCTTCCTTTTAGTTCTTCTAAATTGAAAATTTGTTGATTCGTAAGAGATACAATTTCTACTGCTCTAGGTGCTAAAAAGGCAGTGATATTGGCTGTATCAATATTCTTTTGAGTGACTTTATGATACTCGGGAATCAAATCGCGCATCATCTGTTCATATTCCTGCTGTAGCGGATCTGTAGTACAGCGCTCATTCCACGCCAAAACAATCGTCCCATTGGGTTTAAGAATGCGATCAAACTCCAATTTTGTTTGTTCAAAATCAAACCAATGATACGCTTGTCCGCAGAAAATCAAATCGATAGACTTCGTTACAAGAGTTGTTTGTTCCGCTGTTCCATCAATAGCTTTAAAATTGCGATTACCTTGAAAAAACGTTCTACTCGCTTCTCTCATCTCGTAATTAGGTTCAACACCGTAAACTAAATTCCCCGCTTCAACAAAGCGCTGAGCTGAAAGTCCAGTACCACTGCCAATATCTGCAATAGTAAACACAGGGGTTAACCCCACTATTTGCTCTAATTGCTCTATCATTTCTAAGGGATATTGAGGTCGATAACGAATATAGTCTGCTACTCTATCTGAAAATCTTGTGGTACTGTTAGGATGATTAGGCATATTCTTACTTTTTTATTCAACGTCTTATAAAGATACGCATTCTCCTCTTTATTTTTGCCTATCTACCGTCTTTTCTTTTCGTATAGGTCAACACCATCATACCCGTTTCAAAGGCTTTCTGATGCGTTAATTCCCACGTTGATCCTATACTTTTTTCAGGAAACAAGCGAATCCCCTCTCCCAGTATTTTAGGTGTGATCGACAAAACCATCTGATCCAGGAGATTGGCATTCAAAACATAGTGTACCAACTGCCCTCCGCCTACTAACCAGATGTTTTTATCTGATTTTTTTTCTTTTAATTGTTGAATTACTTCTCCTATATTATCCGTTACCCTTACGGTATTTGGACTATCAATCTTCAATTGCGGATTCGACGTGATAACGTAGGTTTCTTGCTCTGGATAAGGCCATGGATAACCAAAATCAAGAATCGTTTTATACGTTTTACTTCCCATCAAACAGGTGTCAATTTCAGCTAAGAAATCTTGATAACCATAATCGCCAACCTTTTCATCCTGAAAGTCATCCAGAAAAGAAACACTCCCTTCTCCATCAGCTATATAACCATCCAAACTCACCGCGATATACAAAATAACATTTCTCATTTTTTTATTATTAGTTTACCAATTTTTATCTACAGTTGGTTTCCAATCAAAAGGCAAAAGGTCTTTCATTGTTACAACAGTATCTGCATTGACCATCACTTGTGTGTTGTAGTTCTCAGGAGATACTTGTGTTACTAGTTCACGACAACGTCCACATGGCGGAACTACTTCACCGTTTTCTGTCACAGCAATAAGCTTTTCTATTTGCACTTCTCGATGTTTCAACATCTCAGCAATAGCCGAATGCTCTGCACAAAATCCCATCGAACAAGCGGTATCAATACTAATACCAACATAAACATTTCCTTGAGTGGTTAGAATAGCAGAGGCTACTGAACCAAAAGCTACAAATCGATTCACTTCTTGATACTTAGCATAGGTTAATGCACGTTCTTTTAATACACTAAATTCCATTGTTTTTCTATTTTAGATCATCCATTATTTTATTTTTATCTAAACAACAGTACCCCCATGCACAAGATATCTCCCTGTCTTTTTACAAGTTTAGTTGTTTTATGATTTCAGGTACTGGCAGTACTCCAGTATGTCTCCATAAAATCACCCCGTCCTGATCAATCACTACCATTGTTGGAACGGCTCGTACAAAAAATTCAGCCGCCAACTGCGAATCCCGATCTACATCTATACGCTGTAATTCTACTTTCTCGGTTACCATATCCAATGATTCATCAATCATTCGAGATAACATTTTACAAGGACCACACCACTCCGCAAAAAACTGTAGTAAAATAGGTTTGTCTGTTTTTCCTAAAAAATCTTCTACTTTCATCTGTATATTGTTTTAAATTACAACAAAAGTAGCCTTCTTTACTAGTGATAAAGCCACACAAATTGAAGCAAAAATCGGACAAATTGCTTTTGTTTGTTTTTTATTTTTTTGTAGAGATTCTCCATATTTAGAAAATTTTTCCTCTTTCTTCTTTATCTCACCTATTTTATATTTGTTTTGGAGTTCAATGAATATATCTCACTTAGTTTATATTTGTTTTGGTGTTCGATGAATCTACACTGCGTTCCGATTTTCACTGCGTTTCGATTTTCACTTCGTTTCGATTTCTTCTATTCCTCAAAAGTTATTCAAAAATTTGCTTTTGATGATGTTTGAAATGCTTGACATAATCTTCCATCAAATACGCAAGTGTTTGATTGTTACAAACTCTATTTTGCACGTTTTTCTGTAGAATTATCTGAAACAAAAACAACAGTTGCTTATTTAAAGCACTCCATAATTCGACAAGTTGTATTAGTTCAGTTTCTTGATAATTAGCACTTTGACAATATTCTACCTGTTCATAGAAAAGCTGTGGATTTTCTTGAAATTGCGCCTTAATAAATCGAAGATAATTTGTTACTGCACTATCAATTAAATGCCCTACAATTTCCTTTTTACTCCACTTATCTGGAGTTGTTTTACTTTCCATCTCTGTGGGTGAAAGTGCTAAAATTGCGAGAGGAAATTGCTCAATAAGAGTTTCAAATTCCTGAATGATTGCTTGCATAGTTTGTTTATTTGTTGCTTTGTTTGAGTATCTAGATTTTCAATTCAAGGAAAAGCTTTCTTACTTTTGTAAAATACAGTGATAACCTTTAAACTTTCCTCTTTCTCTTCATTCATCACCAATAGCTGATTACAAAAAAACGAAAAACAAAAAAACAAAACTAATCCAAAGCATACATTGTGTCAACTAACTGACGAACGCGGTTGGCCTCATCTTCGTCATAATTAAAATTCAATATGGCAGCAACTTCTCGTTGTTTCTTAAAAAAGAAGTCCATCAAGACAAAAAGCGCTTGCCAATTATTCGAAAGAGCAGCATCACTATACGTGCTTAAAATCGTCTGATAATCTCCTTCCGTTAAGTATCGTTGCATGAATTTACCCGACTTTCCGATAGAAATAGCAAAGTTGTTTTGTGCTCCTATATGCCAAGCAATCATATCCATAAAAACGGGTCGAACTACAGTTTCTAACATCTCTTTAGCATAGGTGATCTCTCCTCTTTTTAACCCCTTTGCTACGTTAGTAACACACCACCAAAATTCATTACTAGTTTCATTAAATAAGCGTTGCGTAGGTTTTTGAACATGATAATCACTATCAGAAGCGGGAGACAAGTGGAGAAACATATCCTCTTTATCTAACCAAACTACCGTTAAACTATCCGGTTGGAAATGAGTACTCATTTTTTCTTTGGGAAAAAGCGTAATATCCAAGCGATACCCTTCTTGAAAAATAGTCAATAGGGTAAATGATACTTTTTCTACAGCTAAATCTCTCCCAAGTTCCATTTCATCTGGCAACTGTTGTACAAGAGGAGTTCCCAATTGAGCTAACCACGAACGATCTTGTAAAAACGATTCAAATCGATCCACAACAAATAAAAGATCAAAATCTTGATATTCATCTTCTACAACATGAATATTAGCTCTAGAACCTTGAAGCAAAACAGCGCGTATTCTACTATCATTAGAGGCTAAATCAAGGATTTTCTTTTGGATATCGATTGGATTGTACATGGAAGCTAGTATAAAATAGATTTTTTTTCAAAAGTAAGAACAATCCTACAAAACCGCCACCCCTACTTCCCTTTCCTTCCATTTTTAGCATTAAAATATCCTTATTTTTACTTATTTTCTTCTCCAACAAAATACAATACACTGAATTGCAATCAACTGATAGTCCACATTAAAGTTTTGTTCGGTACTTGTTTGGGTTTTGTTCGATATTTGTTGGGTTTAAGGCCATTTTACCGAACAAGTACCAAACGAAACCCGAACGAAACCCCAAACAAACATCCAGTAAAACTGACGAATTACAATACTCGACTCACAAAAAAACAGTACCTTTAGAAGTAAAGAAATAAAAATGAAAATCCTAGTTATTGAAGATGAAAAAGAACTGCGTGCTATTATGCAAGAGTCATTAACCAAAGAGCATTATATAGTAGAAGTAGCGGAAAACTACAAGCAGGGAATAGACAAACTGGTGGGGTATGATTATGATTGCATCTTGCTTGATATCATGCTTCCAGACGGAAATGGCATTGATCTACTAAGAGAAATTAAAAGCATAGGCAAAGAAGATTCAGTCATTATTATTTCTGCAAAAGATTCTATTGACGACAAGGTATTAGGTTTAGAACTCGGTGCGGACGACTATTTGACCAAACCCTTTCACCTGTCAGAACTACTCGCCAGAATCAAATCTGTACTCAGACGTAAAAATCAACAAGGTTTTCAAAGTATAAAGTGGAACAATGTTGAGGTTTTTATTGATGAACGCACAGTTTTAGTTGATGGTTCTCCCGTAACCTTAAATCACAAAGAATTTGACTTGTTATATTATTTTGTAGTCAATGCCAATCGCTTAGTAACCAAATCATCCCTGGTAGAACATATTTGGGGAGACAACATGGACGAAGCTGATAGTTATGACTTCGTCTATTCACAAGTTAAAAACTTGCGTAAAAAACTCAAAACACACCAAGCTGAAGTGAATATACAATCGGTATACGGCATGGGGTATAAACTCGTAAATGAATAAGATGAGACTACACAATTACATGCTAGGTTACCTTTCTGTAGGAATTATTGTTGTGCTCACTGCTTGGATCTTGATTTTCTACGCTTTTATGACAGAAGAGATCTATGACAATATAGATGATGGACTCAAAAATAGCAAAACAGAAATCGTCAAAAGAGCCTATACCAATCCCAATGTCGAGAGTTTTTTACCTTTTACCTCAAGTGGTTTTCGCATTACCCCGTTAGCACCAGGTCAATATTCTCAAAAAAATATTTTTTCCACAGCGATGGTTTACATGGATATTGACGATAATGAAGAACCTGTCCGCATGTTAACAACCACTTTTGTAGACAAAAAAGGAGATAACTATCTACTTGAAATACGAACCTCTACTATTGAAGCGGATGATCTACTCAACGATTTCGGTCTTGCCGTACTCGCGTTATACCTTGCTCTATTGACCAGTATATACCTCATTAACCACATCATCTTAAAACGCGTGGTTTGGAATCCCTTTTACCACTTAGTAAACAATTTAAAAACCTATACCCTTGGTCGACAAATCATCACGGCCAAAACCCAAACCCCTATTAAGGAATTTACTGATCTACAAAGCGAAATCAATAAAATGATTCAACGCATAGAAGATATGGTAGAACAACAAAAAACATTTGTTTCTAACGCCGCCCATGAGTCTCAAACGCCACTAGCGATAATCAACAACAAGTTAGAGCTCCTGGTAGAAGCGGAAGAATTAAGTGAAAAACAAATTGATCAAATTCAATCCATCCATCAAAGTTTGACTCGCTTAATTAAGCTCAATAAATCTCTTCTAATGTTGACTAAAATTGAAAATAATCAATTCAGTCAATACCAAGAAGTAAATCTCAATCAAGTTGTCAAAGCGATAGTTCAAGATTTTGACGATTTATTCACCTACAAAAAAATAGACGTTAGCCTAATTGAAACAGACGATTCTTTTCTAGTAACCATGGATAAAGGATTAGCCATTACCCTTGTTCAAAATCTTTTAAAAAATGCCTTGATTCACAATGTTTCACAAGGAAAAATTGTCATTGAACTCAAGCACAACTCTTTTTCAATTGCCAATACAAGCGATACTAAAATTCCCCTGGACGAAAAAGCCATTTACAACCGCTTTTTTAGAAGTACCACCAATGAAGAATCCAGTGGTTTGGGTTTATCCTTAGTACAAACTATCGTCAAAGTAACAAGCTCAATAAAGATCAACTATGATTTTGATGGTATGCATCGTTTTACAGTGAGTCGAGGGTTGTAGGTTGTAGGTTGATGGTATAGTGTCCTCAACACCTCTGTACGTCCCTGATATAGGTTGACCATAAAAAGTCAATTTTTATATGAAACCCAATGTCAAAATTATTCAAAAAAGTCGTGTTTATTCAGAAGAATTTAAACGCGAAATAGTTTCCTTATTTGAAA
>NZ_JACHTC010000019.1 GCF_014145635.1 Myroides sp. WP-1 | reverse complement strand
CCTCAGATTCACGCAAGGGCTTTGGAGGTTTAGATGTTTACATGGTAGACTTAGCAATTCCACAAGCAGAGCCGAAGAATTTAGGCTCTCCGATCAATACGGCGAAAGACGATTTTGCATTCTCATTTTACCCAGGTAAAGACATCGGATTCTTCTCTACCAACCGCATTGGTCGCGATGATATCTACAAAGCGAAACCGGTTTGTAATACTGAGATGTATGTAACGGTAACACACAAAGATACAGGTAAGTTATTAGAAGGCTCGCGCGTGGATATCTTTGACGATCGCAAGAACCTTATCGAGACGAAGTTTACGGATCACCGCGGTATCGTAGAATACGTAGTAGATTGTGATAAGTTTTATCACTTGCAGGTAGACAAAGAGGATTTCGAGGGCAAGTCAGTAGAAGTTCCATTGAATCGCAAAGGCGGTCGTCAGTTAGTGAATGTAGCGTTGCGTCCGATAGAAGTGATTGTCACTAAAGACGAGATCATCTTAGGGGATATCTACTTCGAGTTTGACCGATCAAACATCACGCAACAAGGAGCGTTTGAGCTGGATAAGTTAGTGAAAGTGATGAAGCGCAATCCACAGATGCGCATCAAAGTAGGCTCTCATACAGATAACCGCGGAAGTGCGACGTACAACCAGAAGTTATCGGAGAACCGCGCGAAAACGACGGTACAATATGTCTTGTCTAAAGGGATTGAAGCTTACCGCTTAGAATCACAAGGATATGGCGCAAGCGCACCGAAAATCGATTGTAAGTCGAACTGCTCGGAAGAAGATCACGCGATCAACAGACGAAGCGAATTCGTTATAATCAAATAAATTCGCATAAGCATTAAGTTTAGTATATTTTAAGAAGTCCTTACCATATCGGTAAGGGCTTTTTTTGTACCTTAGTTATAAATTGTTGGCACATTATTTGAAAGACAATAGGTGTTTAACTTAAAAAGTAGACAAAATGAAGTTTTTATATTATCATATGGTTGCCTTATTTTTGCTTTGTGCTCTTCCAACACAGGCACAAAAAGCAGTAGTAACGGCAACGAATTACGACATTAGCGATAACTTGGATTTACAAGCTGTTGCTTCTATCTTTGGTGATTCAAAAGACCTAGAGGATTTTGAATATCGCCTGAATGATCCAAGTTTGCGAATTAATAACCTCGATTTAAATAGAGATGGTTATGTAGACTATTTACGCGTAATCGAAGTAATGGAAGGTAAAGCCCATTTAATCGTTATTCAAGCCGTTTTAGGACGCGATATGTATCAAGACGTAGCGACAATAGAAATTGAAAAAAATAGTCGTCGTAATCAAGTTTCTATTCAAATTGTAGGAAATAGTTATCTATACGGACCTAATTATATTTATGAGCCAGTTTATGTAGTTACACCTCCAGTGTTTAGCTTGTTCTGGGGAGTGTCTTATCGTCCATACTATTCTTCTTGGTATTGGGGATATTATCCTTCGTATTACTCCTATTATGCACCTTATCCAACAGCAACCTATGTTGTTCACGTGCATAATCACATCAATTACAGCAACAGATATGTTTACACCAACAACCATTACAACAATCACTCTAGATCCATGTATAGTGAGGTGAGAAAAGATTATTACGAACGCTCCAATCCAAATAACTCTTTTTATGAGCGAAATAATGGTTATTCTAACAGACGTGATTTAGCCGAGTCTAGATCTTCTTCTTATACAAAAGAAGCCACTAATTATTCACGCGATACGAATGCGTCAAGTAGAGATAGTAATGCGTCAACTCGAGATATCAATCGTGTAGATAACAATTATTATTCAAGAGGTAGTTCAGGTAGTTCAACGTCAAGTGGAGGAGATACCTATAAGCGAGGAGAAGCGATTAGTAGCAACAATACAAACTCAACGAACTCAAATTCGGGATATTATTCACGTGGATCGAGTGGATCAGGCAGTACTTCTGAAGGTACAAATACATCTAATGGGTATTATTCACGCGGTTCAAGTTCATCTAGTGGAACAACAGGAAGCAGCAACTCAACTAGTTCGAATTCGGGTTATTACTCAAGAGGATCAAGTTCATCAAGTAGTAATACCTCGGGAAGTAGTAGTTCAAATTACTCCCGTGGATCAAGCTCTTCTTCGAGTTCAGGAAGCAGTAGTCCGAGTTATTCACGCAGTTCATCTAGTAGCCCAAGTTACTCCCGTAGTTCGTCAAGTTACAACTCATCAAGTAGTAGTCCAAGCTATTCTAGGAGTTCATCGAGTTATAGTTCTGGAAGCAGTGGATCGAGTTACTCTCGTAGTTCTGGTTCTAGCTCTGGTTCAAGAAGTAGCGGATCTTCTTCCTCGTCTTCTTATTCTAGAAGTAGATAAGTACTCAAAAATAATAACAAAAAAAGAGCAAGTTTACCTTGCTCTTTTTTGTTATTTATAAATTTCGTTCAACAGTTTTGCTAGACGAAGCCCTCCTTTTAAAAGTTGTGACTCTACGGTATCTTTAAAGTCAAAGTGGTAGCGGTAACTCAAGTTTTCGTTTTCTTCTACACTGTTGTAAATCGTGTTAGCCATAGTGTAAGAATCGAAAATCCAATCTTCTAAATTCCCTTTGATTAGGGTTTGATTATGTGTTTTTCCATGAACGTCTAAGACAGTAGCATATTCAGTATAGCTGTATTTGTCAAAATCCACTAGAGCAGAATCCCATAAACTGTGTAAGTTCGTTGGTTTTCTAAACCACTCTACTTTTACGCGATTTCCACCTAAATCTTCCAATCTTCCAATGTGTAAAGGTTGGTGTGCATCACCTATCATGTGGATTAAGAAGTACAATTTTTGTTGTTTCTCCTCTAAAGTTAGCGTATTGCTTTTTAACTCTTCAATCAGCGTTAACGCACGTTTGTACAAATTATCATCTGTAGAATTCGCTAATTCCTGATCGAACGCAGGACGAGGTAAGTTTCCTGGCATATTGATGTAATGCCAACCATCAGCAAATTTCCAAGTAGAATCAGATTTGATGAAATCAGGCCAGTTTGCCCAATACGCCAATTGTTGATCTCCGATGATTTTTTTTAATTCTTTTTTAGCTTTTCTGCTTAGGTTTCTCTCCGCGATTTCTGCGATAACGCGGTGTCCAGTCGTTCCCCATGCAAAGATTGCTGACGATTGTAATAGACAAAGCGCGAAGACTAAGGCAAATAAAATTTTTCTCATTGTTTGTTTTTCTATTAATTAAATAGAGCTTTTAGTTCAGTTGCATCACTTGGTTTTAATTTACCAGCGAGGACTAAGCTCAGTTGTTTTCTTCTCAATGCAGCTTCATAACGCTGATGCTCCAGTTCAGTTTCCGTGATAAGTTCAGGAACGGGTACAGGATTTCCCATATCATCTACTGCAACAAACGTATAAATCGCTTCATTAGCCTTTGTTTTACTACCTGATTCGCGATCTTCAATCCACACATCAATGTAAATCTCCATAGATGAAGTAAAGGCTCTAGATATTTTAGCTTCTATAGTTACAACACTTCCTAAGGGAATCGGTTTATTAAAAGCAACGTGATTGACAGATGCTGTTACGCAGATTCTTCTAGAATGTCTTCTTGCAGCAATTCCTGCAGCTCTATCCATTCGCGCTAATAATTCCCCTCCAAACATATTGTTTAAAGGATTTGTTTCTCCTGGGAGAACTAAATCGCTCATGATAGTAGCTGATTCAGATACTAATTTTGCCTTCATAAAGAGTATATTTTTGACAAAGATAGCCACAAAGCAAAAAAAAACCGAACGTTTAGCGTTCGGTTCGTATATTTAACGTATTATTTAATAAAAATCCAAGCCTCTTTATTCATTTTGCGATGAATTTCTTTTAAAGCTTCTTTCGCCTCTTCTTGTGTCGCATAACTTGCATACAAAACAGGATACATTCCGTATTTCGTTCGACCTAAGAAAGATGCTTGATCAAATCCTTTTGCTTTTAATAGTTCAACCTCTATAGCTGCATTTTCCTCACTTCGAAAAGCCGCTGCAACGAGATGATACGGTTTTGCAATAACAACAGTTTCATCTTTCACCGGTAAAGCAATGGTCTCCGTTGTTGGTTCAATAAGGAAAGTGGCTTGTTGTAATCTATTCTGAACTTTCGACTGAACGTTATTTTCAATAGAAAGAGTTTGATCATTAACGTAAGCTGTATAACCATTTTGTACTAAAACACTTCCAATACCAGCAACGAGCACTAGTACAGAAGCATATTTAAAGAAATTTGCTGTACGTCTTGTTCTTATAGGTGTTGGTTCCAAAGCAATAACTTGTGGAGCTGACTCTTTTCCACGTGTAATAGCTTGAACACCAACTGAAGATAAACCAAAAGAAGTTGCCAAGTAATTTTGATGTTGAATTGGATCAAATTGCAAGCTTTTTTCCTCGTTATAACTAAATACCCCAATAGATTCTAAATTCAAAGAATCGAAAGAAGTTAATGTATTATTCCAATCAGCAACCATAGCCTGAATACGCATCACGGCTTCCTCATAAGAAATACGTTCCTGTATAGCAATGTGATTCGCTAGTAATCCATCGTTGTTCACAATATTTCTATTAAAAGAGATTCGCTTTTGTGGAGGGAAGAACATGTGTTTTTCCTCATCGTAAAAAGACGATTGAATTTCGGTGATAAAAGCACCAAATCCAGGAACAATAACGCATGGATAGCGATATAATAGGGCTGATATGTATTGAGTCATCTTCATATTACAAAATTAGTCTAAACCAATCGGTTAGCAAATAATAAGCGGCTTTTTTTTATTAACAATTTAGTATAACAAGGTATGGTTGTTAAGTGTTTGGTAATGAATGGTTAGGTTTTTGATACTAGAGTTACTAAGATAAGAAAATTTAATTAATTAACATTGTTTTGATGAAAGAAGAAGATTTGTTCTATACGTTAGCCCTAACCAAAGTAAATGGAGTAGGACCTATAATTGGCAAGCGGTTGATTGAAAATTTTGGGACAGCAAAGAAGGTGTTCAAAGCAAGTACACAAGAATTATTGATAAAGCGAGTATCGGGTCAAGTAACAAAACAGTTACAAGAAAAAGACAATTTGATTTGGGCAGAAAAAGAACTCAAACAAATGCAAAAAAGTCATATTCAGCCGTTGTTTTATCAAGAAGAAAAGTATCCTTACTATTTGCATCAGTGTGATGATGCTCCTATTATATTATTTTACAAAGGGATAGGTTTGCCAGATTGGAAAAGTCGTCCTATAGTCAGTTTAGTTGGTACGCGTACACCTACTACTAGAGGGCTTGCTTTTTGTAAGCAATTTATGGAAGTGGTTCAACCTTTTAATCCTATTGTAATTAGTGGATTAGCTTATGGAATTGATGCATGTATACACAGAGAAGCCTTGGCTTTTGGTTTAGAAACGTACGGAATTTTGGGACATGGGTTGCAACGGATTTATCCAGCGAATCATCGAAAACTTGCTAATGAAATGATGGAACAAGGAGGAGTCTTAACGGAGTTTGCCACACAGAGGAAGATAGAAAGAGAGAATTTTATCCAACGCAATCGCATTGTTGCAGGAATGAGTCAAGCCACCGTTGTTGTTGAAAGTGCTATGAAGGGAGGATCCATGAGTTCAGTTACTTTTGCAAATGAGTATAATCGCGATGTATTTGCTGTACCAGGACGGGTAGATGATTTAATGAGTCAAGGGTGTAATGAATTGATTCGTACCCATCGAGCACAACTGCTGCAAGATCCTAGGGAGATCATCGATGTTCTGAATTGGAATAAAGTAAAAACCAAAGTTCGTCTAATCCAACCTGAATTATTTTTGAATTTGTCAGAAGAGGAACAACGCATTTATGATTACTTAAATTTAGTAGGGCGAGCAGTTCTGGATTTAATTGCCATGGAGTGTAACTTGCCAATTTACAAGGTGAGTACGCTATTGCTACAACTGGAATTACAAGGATTAGTGAAACCTTTGCCAGGAAAATATTATGAATGTATGGGATAATAAAAAAAGCGGGCATTTTGATTTAAATGCCCGCTTTTGATTTATTTCAATGTTTGATATCCTAGTTTTTCGCGAACGCGATTTAATGTCGCTGTTGCTATTGTCGAAGCTTTTGCTGCACCAACTTGTAACAAGCGATCTACTTCTTCTAAGTTGTTGATGTAGTACTCGTATTTTTCACGAGTATCCTTAAACTTGTCAACAATTAATTCGTATAGTTCTTGTTTAGCATGACCATATCCGTAGTTTCCTCCTTCATATTTAGCGCGCATTTGTGCAATTTGTTCTGGCGTAGCCAAAAGTTTATAAAGGGTAAATACGTTACAAGTATCCGGATTTTTTGGGTCTTCTAATGGAGTACTGTCAGTTTCAATACTCATGACTTGTTTTCTCAGGGCCTTGTCATTTTCGAAAATGTTGATGATGTTGTTTCTTGATTTACTCATTTTATTTCCATCAAGTCCTGGAACAATCATAACATCTTCTGAGATTTTGGCGTCAGGAAGAACAAAAGTTTCTCCCATTTGATGGTTGAAACGAGCTGCAACGTCACGAGTGATCTCTAAATGTTGCAATTGATCTTTTCCAACAGGTACAAAATTAGCATCATACAATAAAATGTCTGCTGCCATTAACATTGGGTATGTAAATAACCCTGTATTAACATCGGCAAGCACTTCTGATTTATCTTTAAAAGAGTGCGCTAATGTTAAGCGTTGATATGGGAAAAAGCAACTTAAGTACCACGTTAACTCCGTCGTTTGCGGTACATCGGACTGGCGGTAAAAAGTTACATGATTAACGTCTAAACCACAAGCAAGCCAAGCAGCCGCAACACTATAGGTGTTTTCCTGTAATGTTTTTGCATCTTTAATTTGCGTTGCTGAATGTAAATTCGCAATAAAAATAAAAGACTCATTCTCTTTGTTGTTTGCCATTTCTACTGCAGGTAGAATTGCACCTAAGAGATTCCCTAAATGCGGAGTTCCTGTACTCTGAACTCCCGTTAGAATTTTAGCCATTGCGTGTTTGTATTTTTAATGATAACAAAGATAGCGTTTTTTGCAGGGATTGTTTTTCTTTTTTTCTTTTTCCTTGGTTTACCATTGCTTTATTTTTTATTTTTGAGTGGCTTCTTGCCAATCCTTAAATTCATTACTTAATGCAATATATTCGCGCATTTTTTAGTATTCTGTGGCGTGCTTGGTTTTACCTCTGGATGTTGATTGTTATACTGCTTTTATCGCCTTTTCTTCTTGCTACAATCTGGTCAGATTCTACCTATCCTGCTTTCTATAAAGTTGCGAGATTGTGGGCTCGTCTTACCTTTTATGGTATGGGGATGTCTTATAAAATTGAACAATCCCATCCTTTAGAAAGAGGAAAAAGCTACATGTTCATTGCCAATCATACCTCTATGATGGACATTATGATGATGTTGTTACTAATAAAGGACAATCCTTTTGTTTTCGTGGGGAAAAAGGAATTGGCAAAACTGCCTATTTTCGGATTCTTTTACAAAAAAACATGCATCTTGGTCGATCGGAAAGATGCTAAAAGTAGGTATCAGGTCTTTGAAAGTGCACAAGCGAAATTGAACAAAGGAATGAGTATTTGTATCTTTCCAGAAGGGGGTGTTCCAGATGATCGCAATATTATCTTAGATACATTTAAAGATGGGGCTTTTCGGTTAGCAATTGATCATCAAATTCCTATCGTACCTTTGGCAATGGGGTATTTAAAGTACTATTTTCCATTTCAATGGGGGATAGGTAAACCAGGTAAGGTGCCTGTGGCGATTTTGCAACCAATTTCTACTGCAAACGCAACGCAAGAGGACAAGAAAGAGATTAAGAGTCGTGCTTTTCAAATGATCTGGGAAGTTGTTGCAGATTGGGAAGAGAAAATAAAATAGTTTTTGGTTGAGTAGCACTAAATAGGGATGTCTGTTACTAAACGAAAATCTAGTCTCATTAAAAAAACGACGTATAGATTTAGGTGCAATTAAAATTTTGGTACTTTTTTTGTAAAGATGAAGTTGAATCAACTTTGTTTTTATGGCAATTAAAAATTTTATTCAATCACTTTCGCTGCGTATTCTGCTACTTAGTTTACCAATTTTACTTTTATGGATGCTTTTCTTTTTTGTTGAAGATGCATCGAGAAATGCTTTTTTAATTGTGTACAGCTATTATTTTGTGCTAGTCTATCTTGTGCTGTGTTTGTGTTTTTTTGCCTATAAACTACTTGCGAATGATAGTGAAAAAATAGGTTGGAAAGATTGGATTGCTTTCATTTTCTTGTGTGGGAATGCCTATATATCCTTGTTAATACTACTAAAGATATATTAAAGCAGAAAGCCTCAATGTACATTGAGGCTTTCTGTTGAAGAAGTGCGTTTATTGTGCTTCTCTATTTTTGATTTCTTCTTTGATCTTTTGTTCTAGTTCATCCATTAATTCTGGATTGTCTTTGATTAAAGACTTAACAGCATCTCTTCCTTGTCCTAGTTTTGTATCTCCATAGCTGAACCAAGAACCGCTCTTTTTCACGATTTCATAGTCTACAGCTAAGTCTAAAACTTCACCTACTTTCGAGATTCCTTCTCCATACATAATATCAAATTCTGCTGTACGGAATGGAGGTGCTACTTTATTTTTAACAATTTTTACTTTTGTGCGGTTACCAATTACATTTTCTCCATCTTTAATCTGAGTAGAACGACGAATGTCGATACGGACAGAAGCATAGAATTTTAATGCATTACCTCCCGTTGTTGTTTCTGGACTTCCGAACATTACTCCAATCTTATCTCTCAACTGGTTGATGAAAAATACAGTACAATTCGTTTTGCTAATTGTAGAGGTCAATTTTCTCAAGGCTTGTGACATTAAACGAGCGTGAAGACCCATTTTAGAATCTCCCATATCTCCCTCAATTTCTCCTTTTGGTGTTAAAGCCGCTACCGAGTCAATAACAACAATGTCAATTGCACCAGAACGAATTAGATTCTCTGCAATTTCCAACGCTTGTTCTCCGTTGTCTGGTTGAGAAATGATCAAATTGTCAATGTCAACACCCAATTTCTGTGCATAAAAACGATCAAAAGCATGCTCCGCATCAATAAAAGCTGCAATACCACCTGCTTTTTGCGCCTCTGCAATGGCATGTAATGTTAAGGTTGTTTTACCTGAAGATTCAGGTCCATAGATTTCAATAATTCTTCCTTTTGGATATCCACTTACTCCTAAAGCTAAGTCAACACCTAGAGAACCCGAAGAGATGACTTCAACTTCTTCTACAGCTGTATCTCCCAATTTCATTACCGTTCCTTTTCCGTAGGTTTTGTCTAATTTGTCTAACGTTAGCTGTAAAGCTTTCAATTTAGCTTCTTTATCTGCACTCATCTTTTTTGAAATTATTGTTTCTTAACAGTGTAAAAATAAGATAAAAAAAGCAGAGATTTTCCAACATACTTAATTATGCTACAAATTGTAGCAATAAACCGAAATTTTGTTGCTCGTTTTTTCTTGTTTTTCTCCCTCTAATCCTCAAGCTTTTACAACAACAATGCGTTTTTAGAGCGTTAACGGCCTTTGTGTTGTTCTTTTTTACTGCATTTTTCGGTTTTTACGCTGTTATTTTAATGCTGATTTGATGGTGGAGATAGGATAATAGTAAAAATATGAAAGTATATTTTAGGATTTCTTTGTCAACTAGGGCTTTAATTGTAAATTTCGTATTCAAATCTATTTTTGTACGTGCTTAGTTTATACCTTTGTAGAAATTAATTAGTCAAGTTCACGGAATTTAATTAGTACTAAATCTTATTTTGTGATGTCACAATCAAAAACAACGCATTTAGACCGCGTAACCTTAGGCACGTTATTAGTCACGCTTGGAATTATCTATGGTGATATTGGAACATCTCCCCTTTATGTGATGAAAGCAATTATGGGAAAAGCAATTATTCAAGAGGATGTTGTCTTAGGGGCAATTTCTTGTGTGTTTTGGACCTTAACGCTACAAACGACGGTCAAATATGTCTTTTTGACTTTAAAAGCTGATAATAATGGAGAAGGTGGGATTTTTTCGCTTTTTACATTGGTGAAAAAACTTAAAAAACCCTGGTTAATCGTTCCTGCTATTATTGGTGGTAGTGCACTATTAGCCGATGGTATTATCACACCGCCTATTTCTATTTCATCGGCTGTTGAAGGGTTGAAAATTTACGAACCTGAATTGGCGACAATTCCCATTGTTATTGGAATTTTGGTCGGCATTTTTTTCATCCAACAGTTTGGTACTCGAACCATAGGTAAGTTTTTTGGACCGATGATGATGTTGTGGTTCTTGATGTTAGGGGTGTTAGGGTTTAGTCATCTTATTGGCAATATTCATGTACTCAAAGCTTTAAATCCTTATTATGCTTTTCACTTGTTGACGATTCACTCCGAAGGTTATTTAGTGCTCGGGTTTGTATTTCTTTGTACAACGGGAGCGGAAGCTCTCTACAGTGATTTAGGTCACTGTGGTATTAAAAATATTCGTATCAGTTGGGCGTTCGTCAAATCAATGTTGGTATTGAGCTACTTTGGGCAAGGTGCATTGCTTATTGAAAATGCAGGGAAAACACTTATGGACTTGTCTCCGAATTCAGACCAACCAGCCAATCCTTTCTATTTAGTGATGCCTGAGTGGTTTTTGCCTTTCGGAATAGGAATTGCTACACTAGCGGCTGTTATTGCGTCTCAAGCTCTGATCAGCGGATCTTTTACTTTGATTAACGAAGCCATTCGATTAAACTTATGGCCCAAAATACGCGTGAAGTTTCCAACTAATATCCGCGGACAACTTTATATTCCTTCCATCAATTTCTTGTTGTTTATTGGTTGTGTTTTCGTTGTATTACACTTTAAAGAATCTGGAAATATGGAGGCCGCCTATGGTTTGGCAATTACTTTATGTATGATTATGACCACCATCTTGCTAGGCTATTTTATGGTGCTAAAACGCGTGCCGATGGTCATTATTATCCTAGTAGAAATCGTTTATCTCTCTATTGAAATTTCGTTCTTTATCTCCAATGTGCAAAAATTTTCTCATGGGGGATACGTAACAGTAATTATTGCTGGAATTTTAGCTGCTGTTATGACGGTAAATTACCTCGGTAAAAAAATACGACGCAATTATACGGATCTCGTTAATATCGTTGATTATCAAGATATTCTAACTGATTTGAGCCAAGATCAGACCATGCCTAAGTATGTGACGAATTTGGTGTATTTGACTAATGCATATAACCCGTCGAAAATAGAGTATAAAGCGATGTTCTCTATTATTAATCGCCGACCAAAAAGAGCCGATAACTACTGGTTTGTTCATGTAAACGTCGTGGATGAACCTTATAAATTAGAGTATAAAGTCGTAAAATACGGCAAGAACCAGAATATCTTGCGCATTGATTTTTACCTCGGTTTCCGAAATGAACAACGTATTAATGTCTTGATGAAACAAGTGGTAACAGAATTAATGCTACAAGGCGAAATCGATATCACCACGCGTTATGAATCACTTCACAAAATTGATGCAATCGGCGATTTTGAGTATGTGCTTATCGAAAAGGAACTGTCCTATGACAATGATTTGCCAATGAAAGAAAAGATTATTCTCGATCTTTATGACTTCTTAAAGAAGATCTCTCTATCAGAAGAAAAAGCGTTTGGACTTGACAGCAGTGCCGTGAAAGTAGAACGATTTCCTCTTATTATTAACCCCATTGAAGACCTTCCGCTTAAGCGTTTAGAATAAAAAGGTATAATTTTATAAAAGACTGATGTTTAGTGATATACATCAGTCTTTTGCATTTTAGTGTTTTGATTTTAAAATCAATAGCGTATCTTTGCACCCTGAAATTCTTCCAATTTAGAATTTCAACACGTTTTTTTTATTATTCTACACTTAAATTTATATAGCATGCAACTGTATAACACATTAAGCGCAGAAGAAAGAGCAGAACTTATAGAGCAAGCTGGAGAAAATCGCTTGACTTTGTCTTTCTATGCGTACGCCAAAATCGAAAACCCACAACAATTTAGAGATGATCTATTCTTAGCATGGAATGCATTAGACGCCCTTGGACGTACTTATGTAGCCCATGAAGGAATCAACGCTCAAATGTCTGTTCCTGCATCAAAATTTGAAGCTTTTAGAGCAACACTAGAAGCGTATGATTTTATGAAAGGCATCCGTTTAAATGTTGCGGTTGAACAAGATGATTTGTCCTTTTTAAAACTAACGGTAAAAGTTAGAAACAAAATTGTAGCCGACGGTTTAAACGACGATACATTTGATGTAACGAATAAAGGGATTCACTTAAAAGCCAATGAATTTAACCAATTACTAGAAGATCCGAATACGATTGTGGTTGATTTCCGAAATCACTATGAAAGTGAAGTCGGCCATTTCGTTGGTGCAATTACACCCGATGTAGATACATTTCGCGAGTCTTTGCCAATCATCAAAGAACAATTGGAAGACATCAAAGAAGAGAAAAACTTATTGATGTACTGTACCGGTGGAATTCGCTGTGAAAAAGCTTCTGCCTATTTCAAACACCACGGATTCAAAAATGTGTATCAATTAGAAGGAGGAATTATTGAATACACTCGTCAAGTAAAAGAAGAAGGTTTAGAGAGTAAATTCATTGGTAAGAACTTTGTATTTGATCACCGTTTAGGGGAGCGAATTACAGATGACGTAATTGCCAATTGCCACCAATGTGGAAAACCTTGTGATGTTCACGTAAACTGTGCTAATGAAGCTTGCCACTTGTTGTTTATTCAATGTGATGAATGCGCTGAACACATGCATGGTTGTTGTTCGAATGAGTGTTTAGAAGTAGTTCAACTTCCTGTAGAAGAGCAAAAACGATTGAGAAAAGGTGTTCAAAAAGGAAACTTGGTTTTCAAAAAAGGACGTTCAGAATCGTTGAAGTTTAAGAAAGATGTTGAAAGATCAGCGGAAATTCAACCTGTAAAGGTAAGTGCAGTTACACAAATCCGAAAAAAGCAAGCAGAACGCAAACAGCTAGTAGGTAGTGTACAACATTATTTTACGAAAGCAGGTGTTGGGCAATTCTTATTGGACAAAGAGATTAATCTTGGGGATAAGATTGTTATTGTTGGACCAACAACAGGGGAAGAACGTTTGACTTTGGAGAAAATGTTGGTGAATGGACAAGAGGTAACAGTAGCACAAGCAGGTGATCGTATGACGATGGAATTGGCGTTCCGCGTGCGCAAAAACGACCAAATCTTTAAAATTTTAGATTAAATATATAAGCTATGACAGTTTCAGGAAGAGTTGAATTGATGGCTCCCGCTGGAAACTTCGAGTCGTTGCAAGCTGCAATTGACAACGGAGCAGATTCAGTGTATTTTGGAGTGGATCAATTGAATATGAGAGCGCGTTCAACGGTTAATTTCTCAGTTGATGATTTACCCGAAATAGCCAGACGTTGTAAAGAAAAAAATGTACGAACCTATTTGACGCTGAACACGATCATTTATGATCACGATTTATCAGTGGTTAAAACGTTGCTTACAAAAGCAAAAGAAGCTGAATTGACTGCTGTTATTGCATCAGATCAAGCGGTAATTGCCTCTGCGCGTGCGATCGGTTTAGAAGTACATATCTCTACACAGTTGAACGTAACTAATATTGAAACTGTTAAGTTTTATAGCTTATTTGCTGATACGATTGTTTTATCACGTGAATTGAGTTTGCGTCAAGTCAAAAAAATTACCGAAGCGATTGAACGTGAACAGGTCAAAGGACCTTCTGGCAACCTTGTTGAAATTGAAATATTCGGTCATGGCGCTTTGTGTATGGCGGTTTCAGGAAAGTGTTATTTGAGTTTACACGCACATAATTCTTCTGCGAATCGCGGGGCTTGTAAGCAAAATTGCCGAAAAAAATATACCGTTATCGATCAAGAAAGTGGTTTTGAAATTGAGATCGACAACGAATATATGATGTCTCCTAAAGATCTGTGTACAATTGATTTTCTCGATCAAGTGATTGAGGCGGGAGCTAAGGTACTGAAGATAGAAGGGAGAGGAAGAGCTCCAGAATATGTGGCGACTGTGATCCGCACGTATAGAGAGGCAATTGATGCAATTGCAGAGGGAACCTATAACAAAGAAAAAGTAGCGATGTGGATGAAGGCTTTAGAGACAGTTTACAATCGCGGATTTTGGAGTGGATACTACTTAGGGCAAAAACTCGGAGAATGGAGCGATAACCCAGGGAGTGCTGCTACACAGAAAAAAGTATACGTTGGAAAGGCTGCACACTATTTTCAAAAAGCTTCTATTGGGGAGTTTAAAATCGAAGCCTATGACATTAAAATTGGTGATCGTATTTTAATTACTGGCCCTAGTACTGGTGCACAAGAACTGACCATTGAAGAATTATTCGTCAATGAACAAGTGGCAGAAAAAGCAACCAAAGGAGATGATTGTACCTTAAAATTACCATTCCGTATTCGCTTATCTGACAAAATGTATAAAATCGTAACAACCGAATGATTGTAGTTACTTTACAACGCGATAAGTGTATCGGATGCAATTACTGTGTTGAAGTTGCTCCTCAACAGTTTCAAATGTCAAAAAAGGACGGTAAAACAGTATTGTTAAAGGCAATAAATAATAAGGGATTTCACACCTTAAAGTCACCAGATTATACGATATTAGAGGCCTGTGAACAGGCAGAAAAGGTATGTCCTGTACATATTATTACCGTAAAAGAAGTATAAGATGAAAAGAAAAATGTATTATTTGAGTTCTTGTGATACGTGTAAACGCATTTTAAAAGAAATGCCAAATGCAGATCAGTTCGAACTACAAGATATTAAGAAAGAACCCGTAACAGCAGAACAATTACAAGACATGTACGCTGCTGTGGGAAGTTATGAAAAGCTTTTTAATAAAAGAGCGCAGCTGTATAAAACAAGAGGGTTAAAAGACCAAAATCTAGAAGAAGAAGCGTTTAAAGATTTAATCTTAGAACATTACACCTTCTTAAATAGACCAGTTTTGTATATTGATGGCACTTATTTTGTTGGGAATAGCAAAAAAGTACTCGAAGAAGCTTTTGCAAAGGCTGAACAATAATTAAAAGTCGAAGTTTTACTTCGACTTTTTTTGTTTTAAATAAAGTTGATTTCGAGTGAGTTAGCTTTTTGTTTTAAATTTTTTTTTTTTAAAATGTGACCAAATATATTCCTGCTTGTCTTAATATCGAAAAAGGGAATAATTGCTATGAAATTTTTCAGATTTTAATAAGAAAGAGAAAATTATACTATACTGGTTTGGATTTTTAATTGTTTATTAAGGGGTTCAATCAGAAAGAAGAGCCAGTATAGTTTTCTATTAAAAACGAAAAATTGTTATTGAAAAAGAACATTTTTATTTCATAATAGAGTGAAGTTGGTTAAGTCTTAACGTAGTTAAAAAAGATTGGTTTGTTTTAAAAGTTACAGTTAAGTACAACGTTGGTTTGAAAAGGAAGCTTCGGCTTCCTTTTTTTTGTTTGTATTTATACTCATTTTCTTTCCTGTCACTACAAAAAAACAACTTCCCAACTACTTCGGTACTATATATTTGAGTTTTTGTTACCTTTGCAGTCATTATCTAATAGTATATGATACATTCAATGACGGGATTTGGTAAAGCATGCGTGCAATTGCCAACCAAAAAAATTACGATCGAAGTAAAGTCACTAAACAGTAAAAGTCTTGATTTAAACGTGCGTTTGCCCTTAAGTTATAGAGAAAAAGAGTTGGCTTTGCGCAATCAGATTGCTCAAGAACTAGAACGTGGAAAAGTAGATTTTTCTCTTTTTTGTGAGATTACTGCAGAAGAGACATCAAGCAAGATAAATGCTCCTATAGTTTTAGCTTACATTGATCAAATGAAGTCAATTATTCCTCATGCAGATGAAACAGAATTGATGAAAATGGCGGTTCGTATGCCAGATGCATTGAAAGTAGAGCGAAATGATTTTGACGAGACAGAGTGGAAGCAAATTGAAGTTGTAGTTCACGAAGCAATTCAGCATATGAAGGCATTTCGCTTGAGTGAAGGAAAATCGTTAGAAGAAGACTTCAGAGCGCGTATAGCCAATATTTTTGACTACATGGAACAAGTTACTCTTTTAGACAAAGAACGCATTGTAAGTGTTAAAGAACGCTTACGTGCAAATTTGACAGAGTTGCAACTGACCATTGATGAAAACCGTTTTGAACAAGAGGTGATCTACTATCTTGAAAAATTAGATATTACGGAAGAAAAAGTGCGTTTAGCCAAACACTTGGATTATTTCTTGGAAACGCTAAGTGGAAGTGAAGCTAATGGTAGAAAATTAGGTTTTATCGCGCAAGAGATGGGAAGAGAAATTAATACGATGGGTTCGAAATCCAATCACGCGGAAATGCAACAAATTGTTGTGCGCATGAAAGATGAATTGGAAAAAATTAAGGAGCAAGTATTAAACGTATTATAACAACACAAGCACAATATGAATAAAGGAAAATTAATCGTGTTTTCTGCTCCTTCAGGATCGGGAAAGACGACTATTGTACGACATTTATTAGAACAGACAGATTTAAATTTAGATTTTTCTATCTCGTGTACTTCGCGTGAGCCTAGAGAAGGTGAAGAGCATGGTAAAGATTATTATTTTATCTCACTAGACGATTTTAAAAAACACATTAAGCAGGATGATTTTTTAGAATGGGAAGAAGTGTATCGCGATAATTTTTACGGGACGTTAAAAGCAGAAGTAGAGCGTATTTGGGCTTTAGGTAAAAATGTTATTTTTGATATTGATGTGGCTGGTGGATTGCGCATAAAACGCAAGTTTCCTGATGAAACACTAGCTGTTTTTGTGAAACCACCCAGTATTGATGAATTAAAGATTCGCTTAAAGAAACGTTCAACAGAGAGCGAAGATAAAATCAATATGCGTATTGCTAAAGCTTCGGTTGAGTTGGCCACAGCGCCTCAATTTGATACGATTATAAAGAATTACGACTTAGAAACAGCTAAAGAAGAGGCGAGTCAATTGGTGCGTAATTTTGTAAAATAAGAATAAATGAAAGTTGGTTTGTATTTCGGATCCTTTAACCCTGTACATATTGGACATGTGGTTATTGCTAATCATTTGGTGCAATATAGTGATCTAGATGAGGTTTGGATGGTGGTTACTCCTCACAATCCTCTGAAGAAAAAAAAGGGATTACTCGATGATTTTCATCGGATTCACCTTGTTCATCTTGCAACAGCCGATTACGATTACCTTCGACCTTCAGATATTGAGTTTAATTTGCCTCAACCCAATTATACCGTAAATACTATGGCGTATTTACAAGAGCGTTTCCCTAAATATGAATTCGCTCTAATTATGGGAGAAGACAATCTGGATTCTCTGCACAAGTGGAAAAATTATGACGTGTTGTTGGAGCAATACAAAATACACGTCTATCCTCGTGTAGATCGACAAAGAATAGAACCTAGTCCGTTGATGCAACATCCCAACGTTATTCTCGTTGAAAATGCACCCATTATGGAAATTTCAGCTACGTTCATTCGAGAGGCAATCAAAGAAGGTAAAAATGTACAACCATTATTAGATAAAGAGGTTTGGAAATACATTGACCACAATCTTTTTTATAAAAAATAAACAAACTATATAAGGGCTGTTTTACAGCTCTTTTTCTTTGTTTGCGCCTCTATTATAAGGAAACAGTTTTCTTGGTGATGTCTTAGTAAACAAGGTGGTTTTTTCAATAGAGTGCTCAAGAATGAAATAAAAGATAAGGAGCTAGAACGAATTGTTTTACAGTTTTTCAATTGTTTGCATTAAGTTTTTTAGTTACTTTTGACGAAGTTATAAGCTAAAATTATGAGTGATTATCCAAAGTTTGCAGTAATTGGCGGAGGGAGTTGGGCAACGGCTATCGTAAAAATGCTGAGTGAAAACCTACAGCAAATAGCATGGTACATGAGAAATGAAAATGCGATAGAAGAAATTAAGGTAAACCATCATAACCCGAATTATTTAAGTTCAGTTGAGTTTGATATTGATCAATTGTTATTGACCAATGATATCAATAAAGCTGTATCCTATGCAGATTACGTGATTTTTGCTATTCCTTCTGCTTTTTTAAGTGAGGAAATGGAGCATTTATACGTTAGCCTTGAAAATAAGGTGGTTATTTCAGCCATCAAAGGAATTATCCCTGAAACAAGCTTAATCGTTGGAGAACATTTCAATCAAACGTATGATGTTTCTTATGATAATATCGCTGTAATCACAGGTCCTTGTCACGCAGAAGAGGTCGCTCTAGAGAGACTTTCTTATTTGACTATTGCTTGTCGCAATGAAAAACACGCGCAAGTGATCGAAAGCTGTATTAGCAGCCACTACATCAAGGTAAAACTGACAGATGATATCATAGGAACAGAATATGCAGCTGTATTAAAAAATATATATGCTATTGCTTGTGGTATGGCACATGGTCTTGGTTATGGTGATAACTTTCAAGCACTTTTGATGAGCAACGCCATTCGAGAAATGAAAAAATTCATTAAGAAGGTGCACCATATGAAACGAAACATTAATAACTCGGCTTATTTAGGCGATTTATTAGTAACGGGATATTCTCTCTTTTCGCGCAACCGTATGTTTGGTAATATGATTGGAAAAGGGTACACTGTAAAATCGGCTCAAATGGAGATGAATATGGTTGCAGAAGGCTATTACGCCACGAAGAGCGCCTATGAACTCAATGCACAATATGGTGCTAAAACACCGATTATCAACGCTGTGTATGATATTTTGTACAATGGGAAAGACCCGAAGAAGACGTTTAGAAAACTGACAGAAAAATTAGATTAAAAAAGTATAAAAAAGCCCGTTATGGGATTTTAAACTAAAAATAGCAATATAATTAACTGATTAACAGTTGGTTGTGTTGCTATTTTTGTTTTTGGTGTATTTGAAATTTTAGTTGTAAATTGTTGATCTATAGTTGTTTGTAATCAATCGCCTAGGGGGAAAATATATCAAGTAGTTTTGTGCTGTTAAAAAATAAATAGAATGGATCATTTAATTAATCACCCTGGCCTTTTGGCTGTTTTTGGAATTGTAGTTTTAGTCATGCTCTTGTTAGACTTAGGTGTTTTTAATCGAAATAGCCACGTCGTATCAACCAAGGAAGCATTAATTTGGACCGTCGTATGGATTGGTTTAGCCATGGTCTTTAGTGGAGTTATTTACTACTATATGGACTTTGAAAACTTTGCGCGTTTTCAATCTGCTTATTGGATCGAAAAAGCCCTGTCCATTGATAACCTATTTGTCTTTATTTTAGTCTTTACCTTCTTTAAGGTACCAAAAGAATTACACCACAGAGTATTGTTTTGGGGAATTATAGGTGCTTTAGTGTTTAGAGCTATTTTTATCTTTGCTGGAGTCGAATTAATTAATCATACCTACTTACCTGCTTTTGAATTGTTCGGACATCAAGTCGAAATCAATGTTGTCTTGACTATTTTTGGAATTTTTCTACTTGTTTCGGGAATAAAATCGTGGTTTGCTAAAGATGATCACAGTGAAGAACAAGATTTGACAAAAAATTTTGCTGTGCGTATGGTGCATAAGTTTTTCAAAGTAAGCAATGAATATGATGGAGATAAATTCTTTACAGTAAAGAATGGAGTGAAAATGGTAACTCCACTATTTGTTGCTTTGATGGTTATTGAGTTTACAGATTTAGTGTTTGCTGTAGATAGTATTCCTGCTATTTTCGCAATTGCTCCTGATGATCCTTTTATCCTGTATACTTCAAATATCTTCGCTATTTTAGGGTTGCGTTCGCTTTACTTTTTATTAGCGAACTTCATGGATAAGTTCTCAAAACTCAAATATGGATTAGCGATTATTCTTTCCTTTATTGGAGTTAAGATGATTATTTCTCCTTTTGTACATATTGATTCTTTAGTTTCCTTAGCGGTTATAGCAAGTGTATTGACCATGTCAGTAGTTTTATCCTTGCTCTTTCCTCCCAAGAAGGAAGTTGTATAATAAACAAAAGGCTGTCCAACTTGGACAGCCTTTTTCAGTATTGGATGGAATTATAGTTTCATCGATTCTGTTGCACTTGTATTGCCACGATGACACATCGTACAAGTTACAACCTGAATGTTTTCTGGATTTGGATCTTGTTCCCAATTGAAATTCTCCGCGTTAATCTTTTGCGTCATAACAATCATATGACGAGCAAAGTCTTTCTCTTTTTTTGCATCTGAAGCAAAATCCAGTCCATCTTTGTCTTGTGCTGCTGCATGACAATAGCTACATTTAACGCCTAATGCAGCGTTGTAACCCTTCATAACTTTTTCTAAATCGTCTTTCGAAATATCTTGTGGAAGTACGGTTAGGTTTTTCCATTGTGATTGAGCTACTGTGCTCTCAGTCACCGTTGTATTGTTTTTGAAAGACAATAAACTAATCATCAAGCCAAAGAAGGCCAATACAATTCCCGTGTCTTTTAGTTTCATAAGTTGTGTATTTTTGTTTCAGACAAGATACAAAACCAAAACTTTGGAATTAGTATAAATTATGATCAACTATTTGGTATATAGTTATTTTGTTTGAGTTATACCTTTTTTATTTGCAAATGAAAGGGTTTTTAACGCTTCATCTGTGATACTCTTCGCTGGGAAGGTGAAATTTTTATCATAAAGTTTAGCACCCTGAAAATAAGTCAACATAAACGTATTGTCCAAATCGAAAATCGCCTCATCTAATAGCTCAACTTTAATCGATTCACCTGCTGCTAAAGAAGGAAAAGCATGTCTGAAAATACTTGAATCTCTTTGTTCGCCATCAATTATACCACTTGCTTTTGAGACAATCATGATTGCTTCGATGAGGTCTTTAGAATTATTAAATAAATAAGCATACCATGCATCTTGTAAAAAATCTTCGTTATACTCTTTTACAATTGCAATTTCAACGTTTTTTACTTCTGGTATTTCAATATCTTTTTTCATGGGAATAAAATTTGCGCAAAGATAAAATTATTTCAACGATTCTACTTTTTGTTTTGATTGAGAAAAGTTTGGTCTAAAATTTGGTATACCTAAAACGATAATGATAGTTTTTTTGGTTTTATGTTTGAGTGAAAATCTTCCAATTTTATTGGGAGATTTTTTTATTTTAAGAAAGGTTTATAATTTTTGTAACGTTTCTGTACGGCGCTATACTAATGGTTTGTACACTTAAATAAAAGTATAATGATTTATCAATGGTTTTTTGCGCTAGAACGGAAACGCCTAGCGAGAGGAAATAAAAGTAGTATGGATATCGTGGCCAGTGTTTTTAAGTGGTTGGGTATAATTTACTTAGCTTGTATGATGTTACTCGCAGGAATCGCTATTTATCACGGAATAGTAGAAGATGACGCTACTGCATTGCCGATTATGGAGGTTAGTCGATATTTACTCTACTATTTTACAATTGAACTTCTCTTTCGTTTTTTCTTGCAAAAAGGGCCTGTTGCGAGCATTAAACCGTATTTATTACTCAATATACCGCGATCGAAAATCGTTACCTTTTATGTAGGAAAGACGTTTTTAAGTGCATTTAATATCATTCAACTCTTTTTTGTTATTCCTTTTACTATTATAGCGATTGTGGAAGGTGAATCTGTGATTGCAGTTTTAGCTTGGACGATTGCACTGTATAGTATGGTGTTTATGATGCATTGTGTCAATATCTTGATGAGTGCGTATCCGCCTGTTTTTTATGCTGTTGTCGGGATTGTAGCACTGTGCTTCGGTTTGGAATACTACCACATTGTTGATCCCACGCTGTATACACAATATCTCTTTGCTTTGCCTTATCTATATCCGATAAGTTTATTCGTTTATTTGGTGCTATTAGCCGGCCTGGTTTGGGCTACATATCGCTTCTTTTTGACGCGAATGTACCTAGATGACCTTGAAAAAGTGCGTATCAAAGAGAGTATTTCGTTAGAAATGAGTTGGCTAGATCGATTTGGTCGTTATGCCAATTTCTTGCGCAATGATATTCGACTAATTGTGCGAAACAAAAGAGCAAGGGTAACGGTTTTGATGAGTGTTATTTTTATGTTCTATGGTGTGTTTATGGTTAATACAACAGAAGGAATTGAACGTGGGGCAATGCCTGCTTTCTTTTCTGTGTTTCTGGCTTTTTTCTCAACAGGGGGCTTCTTAATGCTGTTTGGACAATATGTACCTAGTTGGGATTCTTCTTATTACCCTTTATTGATGACGCAAAACGTGATGTACCGCGATTACTTAATGTCCAAGTGGTTGATCATCGTGTTGGGAACATTAGTATCGACTTTGGTGTGCTTTTTTTATATCCTGATTGATAAAGAACTGTTTTATTTAGTGATTGCTATGGGTATTTTTAATATGGGAATTAATGGATACTTTGTATTATGGGGAGGAGCGTACTTAAAAATGCCAATGGATTTAACTGCTGCAAAAAATGTTTTTGGAGATGTCAATGCATTTAACCTGCGCGTGATGTTAATTAGCCTTCCAAAAATGATTCTTCCCCTTGTCTTTTACTACATCGGATCTTTAATTTATCCGTTTTGGGGTGGTTTTACCCTCTTGATTTTAGTTGGAATAGCAGGTTTATTCCTTTACCCCTTTGCCTTTAAGTATATTGAAAAAGTTTATATCCGAGAAAAATACGCCGCTTTAGCCGCTTATAAAAAATAAAAATCCTATGATACAAGTTAATAATTTACGCAAAATATATAACGGAACAACCGTTCTGGAATTGGAAACTTTGTCTATCGGCAAAGGAGAGAGTATTGGTTTGGTTGGAAACAATGGTGCTGGAAAAACAACTTTTTTCAGCTTGCTGTTAGATTTGATTCAACCCACTTCAGGAACCGTTTTTTCGAAAGGAAGCAACGTGGCTACCTCAGAACAATGGAAAAATTATACCACTTCATTTTTAGATGAAACGTTTCTTATCGGTTACTTGACTGCAGAGGAGTACTTCGTGTTCCTCGGTAATTTACGAGGATGGTCTAAGGCTGAAGTAGAGGAATTCGTAAAAGAACATCTGAGTTTTTTCAACGGAGAGGTGCTTGGTCAAAAGAAATATATTCGAGATTTCTCTAAAGGAAACCAAAAGAAAATTGGTATTGTAGCAGCGTTTATCGGCAATCCTGAACTCGTAATCTTAGACGAACCTTTTGCCAATCTCGATCCCTCTACGCAAATGCGTTTAAAAGAATTAGTCAAGAAGAAAAAGGAATCCAAACAAATGACATTGATTATTTCTAGTCACGATTTACAACATACCTATGAGGTGTCTGATCGCATTATAGCACTAGAAAAAGGACGATTACGACACGATGTGAATACCGCAGAAATTACCTATCAAGAGTTGGAAGGTTTTTTCAGCTCAGTAAGTTAGACTCATAATCTCTATAAAAAACAGCACTTGTTTTCAAGTGCTGTTTTTTTTGTGTGCGTTTCTCGTGTAATTTTATCAGGATCATTAAATTATAATAAAAGTTTCTTTTGTATTTTGCAACAAATTAATTTTCTTCTATTCAAAGTAGAAAGAAGCGAATTTGAGCAGTAAAAATGGATGATTTTGATAGATAACCCCTTCTTATTTTTAAGAAATTTTGCAAAAAGTATTAAAAAGTGATGTATTTTTACTGTTTGGTTGATACTAAAAGAAAGAAAAAATAGTTGTTATATAAAGTTTAGCCTAGATATTGAAAACAAAGATTATCATTCGGTTTGGAGGAATTATCCTGCTCTTTATGTCTTTTATAGCGTGTTCTGTAAAAAAGGATAAGATGTTGAATAGAGGCTATCATGCTTTAACAACAAAATACAATATCCTTTTTCACGGTAATGAGTCCTATGTAGAGGCACTTGATGCTTTGAAGGAAGGTTACTTTGATGACTATTGGGAAATTTTACCCATTGAGCGTATCGATATTGAAGTAGATCCTGAAAGAGAATTTGAACGTGGGGTTTCACTAGAGTCCAAACAAGGCAATGTTTTGGATAATTTATCCGTAGCAGGCACGAATCTAGGTGGGCCTGAGAGTACGGATGGACAAGGGTTTACACGTGCAGAAAACAAGGCTGCAAAAGCCATTCAAAAGCACTCGATGTACATTAAGGGAAGAGAGCGCAATAGCCAAATGGCTGATGCTTATCTATTACTTGGTAAATCGAGATATTACGATGGGCGATTTGTCCCAGCCTTAGAGGCATTTAATTATATTTTATACAAATATCCAGATAGTGATTTAATAGGTGAAGCAAAAGTTTGGCGTGAAAAAACAAACTTGCGTTTGCGCTATGATGATTTGGCTATTAAGAATTTGAAAGAACTATTGAGAGAGCGTAAAGGACGCTTGAATAAGCAGGTGGAATCAGATGCTTATGCCATGTTGGCACAAGGATATATCAATCTAGAACAATTAGACAGTGCAAGTACGGCTTTAAAGTCGGCAGTGGCTTTGGTGTCCTCTTCGGAAGAAAAAGCACGATATAATTTTATCTTAGGACAATTAAACGGACGCATCGGAAATAAAGAGGAAGCAAAAAATAATTTTGACGCCATCTTGGAGATGAACCGAAAATCGCCAAGAACTTATACCATACATGCATACGCAGAGTTATTTGAACTACAAGGTGCGGCAAAACTCGACTCTGTCGCTTTCCTTAAGCAATATGCTAGTTTGTTGAAAGATAGAGATAACAGACCCTTTTTGGACGTGTTAAACCGGCAGGTTGGTCTTTTTTATCGCGATATAGGAAAACAAGAGCAAGCGTTGGACTATTTGAAAGTAGCAGTGAAAGAAGGAAGACAAGACAAACAATTGAAAGCTAAAAACTTCTTGAGTATTGCTGATATTTATTTTAATGCCGCAGGTTATGCTGTTGCAGGACAATATTACGATAGTGCAATTGCTTTGCTGCCTCCTAAAGCGAAAGAAACATTTAGAATAACGAAGCGCAGAGAATCGTTGCGTGAAGTAGTTGATTTGGAGGTGATCGCTAGTACTAATGATAGTATTCTTCACTTGGTGTCCCTGTCAGAAGAAGGGCGAAATGCCTATTTCCAGACCTATATCGATGCCTTGCGCAAAGAGGATTATCGAAAAATGCAAAGTAACTTAGCCAAAGGATCCAATACAGGAGCTGACTTTTTTAATGTAGCTAATTTTGGAGAGGCTATTGAAAAATCGTTCGGAGAAACCAATTTTGGAAGTATGGGTGGAAAAACAACGTTTTATTTCTACTCTAATCAAGCAATAACACGTGGTCGTCAAGATTTTAAACGTCGTTGGGGAAATCGTACGTTGACAGATAACTGGAGATGGAGTGCAATGCAATCTTCGGCTGCTCTAGGAAGCGAAGAGGAGGATCAATTAGTTGGTAACGAAGGAAATAATGAAGCTAAAGGACCAAAATCAGATGACTTTGTTGATCCGCGTTATGAACTAGCTACATATGTAAGTAAAATACCAGCAGATAGTACGCAGATTGCCAAATTGAAAGACGATAGAGATTTGGCTTATTTCGAATTGGGAGCAATCTATAGCGAGCGTTTCGGAAAAATTGCAGAAGGGATTAACCGTTTAGAACAATTGTTGCTGTTTGATCCGAAAGAGCGATTGATTCTTCCTACTATGTATAAGTTGTACAAGTTGTATCAAGAAATAGATCCTACAAAAGCAGCTCAAATGAAAGCGCGCATTATTGCGGAGCATCCAGAATCTCGTTATGCTAAATTAATGCAGAATTTAAGTGTTGAAAATGATGGTGACTTATCGCCAGAGCAAATTTATGCAGGTATTTATCAAGTATTTAAAGCAGAAAACTTCGAAGAAGCACAAGCGATGATGAAAAATGCACTTGAAAGTATTGATGATGAATATGTTAGTAAGTTTGAGCTACTCAATGCAATGATGATTGCACGCACAGAAGGTTTAAAACCTTATAAAGAGGCATTGAACTATTTGGCCTTGACCTATAGTTCTACAGCAGAAGGAAGAGAAGCTGCACAGTTGTTGGAAAATGTAATTCCTGCACTAGAAGCAAAAAGTTTCGCTCGAACAGATGCCAATAATTGGAAAATTATAGTAGCAGTACCTATAGATCAAATGGCTGATTTTGCAACAATAAAAACCAATATGCAACGATTAGCAGGGGTAGAGGCAGGAACAGGATTGAAATTTACCGAAGATTATTATACTAAATCGACGAAGATGTATGTATTACACGGTTTCAAATCTAAAGTAGAAGCGGAGCAAATGATAGGTCGTTTAGGTGATGATCCAGCTTATATCTCCATTATGCACGAAGATTATACCGTAATCCAAATTAAAAAGAATTTACAGGAATATAAAGCCCCAGCACAAGTGGGGCCCTAATTAAATTGTGTTGACAATGTTTGATAAATCGAAGAAGAAAGCAAAAGGAACAGGATTAGATTTGTTGGGACAAACAAATCGTATTGTAGAAGGAACAACGATCAAAGGGGATATTGAAGCGATAGCAGACATCCGAATTGACGGGGTTATTGAGGGGAATGTCGTAGTGAAGGGACGACTAGTGCTGGGACCTATAGCGAGAATTGTAGGGAATATCAGTTGTGAAAACAGTGAGATTGAAGGTGAAATAGTAGGGAATATCCTAGTGAATGACCTACTTACTGTAAAATCTGCTGCCCGAATTAGAGGCGATATCAAGGTAGGACGCTTAGCGGTTGAACCAGGTGCAAAGATTGATGTTAAGTGTCAAATGGTTGGCAATGAACAAGTATCTTAATGACAGAAAAGAAATCACCCAATAAGTGGTTGTCTTTAATTAATATCCCCATTCAGATGGGGATAATTATTTATTTATCACACTTGTTAGGTACTTGGTTGGACGATAGATACGGATTTGAAAACGCAATTGCAAATAAAATTTGTACGTTAATGGGAGTAGGTTTAGCTTTGTACCAAGTAATTAAACAAGTCAATCAGTTAAATAAATAAAAGAATGGACAAAGAAACACTACAAATCGGATTGAAACTTTTTATTGGTTTAGTCGTAGTTTTTGCCCTACATTATGCCGTTGTGGCATTTACCAATGCCGGAAACTCTTTAATTGAGCTCGGATATAGTTTAGAACAATTTTATGGATTTGAATTCATCTTCTCTATTATCATCTTTTTTGCGATGTTTGGAATCAAAAATAGCTTACCCAATAATTTGGGATTTGTTTTTCTAGGTTTCATTACTGTGCGATTAATTGCGAGTTATTTATTCGCAAAAAATGGATTAGATCACGAAATGGCTGATGAAGGATTTAAATACAATTTCTTAGTAATTGTATTGGTTTTCCTCGGCGGGGATGCATTTGTAGCCTATAGCATTTTAAATAAGAATACTACGTCAGACGAAACTAAGTAAAAAAAGTTTGATATAAAGATATGATAATACAAGAATTATTGTACTTTTGCACAAAATTTTAGGAACCAAAATATTCAAGAAGTTAAGATATGGTGACTCTCAAGAAATCACTGAATTTATTAGCAGCTGTTTTATTTACAGCCTCGTCGGTATTTTCGTACGCGCAAACTACTACTCAAAAGCTTGAAAACTCAATTCAAGAAGCTGAGCAATCTGTTGAAGAAACCCTTGAAGTAGTTGAGGGGGAAAAAGTAGAAAACCCTGCTGAAATGACTCAAGCTGAGAAAGTTCAAGCTCATATTACCCATCACTTAGCAGATGATTATTCATTTGTTTTCTTTTCTGATGAAGAAACAGGTAAAAACTACGGTTTTCCATTACCAGTTATCTTGATCGATAACGGTCTTAAAATCTTTATGTCTTCGGAATTTGACTACGGGAAGAACGTAGTAGAGAAAGACGGACAATTCTACAAGTTATATCACAGTAAGATATACAAAACGGATGCAGAAGGTACAATTGAGTACGATGAGGCGCATCACCCAATCAATGAGAAACCACTTGATTTCTCTATCACAAAGAACGTAGCTTCTTTAATCTTCACTACAATTTTAATGTTTATCCTTTTCTTAGGATTAGCAAAAACATACAAAAACGGACCAAACAACTTACCAAAAGGTATTGCTAGAGGTTTAGAACCTTTGGTGCTTTATGTGCGCGATGAAATGGCTGTGCCAAACATCGGTAAAGCAAAGTACAAAAAATTTATGCCGTACTTGTTGTCTGTGTTCTTCTTGATTTTCATTTTGAATATCTTGGGATTAACTCCACTAGGATTTAACGTAACCGGAAATATTTCAGTAACGGTTTGTTTGGCAATCTGTACATTTATTATTGTGCATTTTTCAGCAAATAAAGACTACTGGAAACACATGTTTTGGATGCCAGGTGTGCCTGTGCCAATGAAACTTATGTTAATGCCAATTGAGATTTTAGGTGCAATTATTAAACCATTCTCTTTAATGGTGCGTTTGTTCGCTAATATTACAGCAGGTCACTCGGTAGTATTCGGATTAATCGCAATCATCTTCGTAATGAAAGAAGCGTTAGGAACAGGTGGAGCAATCGGAATCGGATTCTTCTTATCTACGTTCTTAGTTGTATTAGAAATTTTAGTTGCTTTCTTACAGGCGTTTATCTTTACAATGTTATCGTCATTATTTATTGGAATGGCTGTAGCAGATCACGATCACGAAGAAGCACATTAATAAAAGAGAAATAAAAATTAGAGTATAAATAAATTTGTTTAATTAATATTAAATTCAATACTATGACAATTCCAACTATCATTGGTGCAGGTTTAATCGTAATCGGAGCTGGTTACGGTTTAGGTAAAATTGGTTCTTCTGCAATGGACGCTATTGCTCGTCAACCAGAAGCTGCTGGAAAAATCCAAACTGCAATGATCATCATTGGAGCTTTATTGGAAGGTTTAGCATTCGGTGCTTTAATCTTAGGTAAATAATCCAAGTCAGTACAAAGAGTTTATCTGTAACGGTTGGTTACAGGTAAACTTCTTATTTTAATTAAACAAAATCAGGTATTAAAAAGTATAATTTTAGATAATGGATAAGTTAATTAACGATTTCAGTTTTGGACTATTTTTCTGGCAACTAATTATTATGATAGTAATTGTTGTTATCTTAGGAAAATTCGCGTGGAAACCAATTGTAAATGCTTTAGAAGCTCGTGAAGAGGGAATCACTGATGCATTAGCAGCTGCGGAAAACGCAAAAAGAGAAATGGCTAATTTAAAAGCAGATAACGAAAAGTTATTAGCTGAAGCTCGTGCTGAGCGCGATACTTTACTAAAAGAAGCTCGTGAGATCAAAGAAAAATTGATCGCTGATGCTAAGACAGAAGCTGAAGCTCAGGGTGAAAAATTAATCGCTCAAGCAAAAGCTACAATTGAAAGCGAGAAAGCTGCGGCTATTCTTGATTTAAAAACTCAAGTTTCATCAATTTCAATTGAAATCGCTGAAAAATTATTGAAAGATCAATTATCTAACAAAGAAGCTCAAACACAATTGGTTGAGAAAATGTTAGATGATGTAAAATTAAACTAATATCACTATGGTAAGCACAAGAGCTGCGGCACGTTATGCAAAAGCAATGCTTGAGGTTTCTTTGGAAAAAGGAAATGTTGATGCTATCAATGGGGATATGATCCTTATTTCTCAATCAATAGCTCAAAGCAGTGAGTTGAAGGCGTTTTTAGCAAACCCTATCGTTAAAGATCAGTTGAAGTTAAATGCTTTATTAGAAGTATTCGCAACAGTAAACGATGGAGTAAAAGAACTCTTCAAACTATTAAAAGCAAATAGTAGATTCGGAATTTTAGAAGCAACTGCTTTAGAGTTTCAAAAACAATACGATTTGTATAAAGGTATTGAGAAAGTAACTGTTACTACAGCAATGCCAATCGATGCTAACCTTGAAGCTAAAGTATTAGCAAAAATCAAGACTTTAGCTCCAGGTAAAGAAGCTGTTATTACAAACGTTGTAGATGAATCAATTTTAGGAGGTTTTATCTTGAAAATTGGAGATTTACAATACAATGCTTCTTTAGCAAATCAATTACAAGTATTAAAAAGAGAATTAATTAAGTAAAAAATCACCGCACGAATTTTTCGTGTATAAACATAGATAAAAATGGCGGACATTAAACCAGCTGAGATTTCAGCGATTTTAAAGAAACAATTATCTGGATTTAGCTCTGAGGCTTCTTTAGAAGAAGTAGGTACAGTACTAGAAGTAGGAGATGGAGTTGCTCGTGTTTACGGGTTAACTAATGCAGAGTACGGAGAGCTTGTTGTATTTGACAACGGTTTAGAGGCAATGGTACAAAACTTAGAAGAAGATAACGTAGGTATTGTATTGTTAGGTTCTTCTGTTGGTGTAAGCGAAGGTGCTACAGTAAAAAGAACAGGTCGTATCGCTTCTCTACGCGTAGGAGAGAAAATGGTAGGACGTGTTGTTAATACGTTAGGACAACCAATCGATGGTAAAGGTCCTATCGAAGGTGATTTATATGAAATGCCATTGGAGCGTAAAGCACCAGGTGTTATCTACCGTCAACCAGTAACTGAACCATTACAAACAGGTATTAAAGCGATTGACGCGATGATCCCAGTTGGACGTGGACAACGTGAGTTGGTTATTGGTGACCGTCAAACAGGAAAAACTACAGTTTGTATCGATACAATTCTAAACCAAAAAGAATTTTTTGATGCAGGTCAACCTGTTTACTGTATCTATGTTGCTATTGGACAAAAAGCTTCAACTGTTGCAGCTATCGCTAAAACATTAGAAGAAAAAGGTGCAATGGATTATACAATCATCGTTGCGGCTAACGCTTCGGATCCTGCTCCAATGCAAGTTTATTCTGCTATGGCAGGTGCTGCTATCGGAGAGTATTTCCGTGATACTGGTCGTCCAGCTTTGATTATTTATGATGATTTATCTAAACAAGCTGTTGCTTACCGTGAGATGTCTTTGATCTTAAGAAGACCACCGGGACGTGAGGCTTACCCTGGAGACGTTTTCTATCTTCACTCAAGATTATTAGAAAGAGCTGCTCGTGTTATTGGTGATGATGAAATCGCTAAAAACATGAACGACTTACCTGAGTCAATCAAACCTTTCGTAAAAGGTGGTGGATCTTTAACAGCTTTACCTATTATTGAAACTCAAGCGGGTGACGTTTCTGCTTATATTCCAACAAACGTAATTTCTATTACGGATGGACAGATCTTCTTAGAGTCTGACTTATTCAACTCAGGGGTACGTCCTGCAATTAACGTAGGTATCTCTGTATCTCGTGTTGGAGGTTCAGCTCAAATTAAATCAATGAAGAAAGTAGCAGGTACTTTAAAATTAGACCAAGCGCAATTCCGTGAATTAGAAGCTTTCGCGAAATTTGGTTCTGATTTAGATGCAGCTACTATGAACGTTATTTCAAAAGGTCAACGCAACGTTGAAATCTTGAAACAAGCAGTGAACGATCCTTATACAGTAGAAGATCAAGTTGCTATCATCTATGCTGGTTCTAAAAACTTATTGAGAAATGTGCCTGTAAACAAAGTGAAAGAGTTTGAAAAAGATTTCTTAGAAGCTCTTAACACACGTCACAGAGATGTTTTAGATCAATTAAAAGCTGGTAAATTCGGAGACGAGCAAACTAGTGTTTTAGAGAAAGTAGCTAAAGAATTAGCTTCAAAATATTAAGAATTTTTTGAAAGAGTTTAAGCTTGCTAAAAGCTTATTCTCTTTCTGAATTATATACGTTTTCAAATGGCAAATCTTAAAGAAATACGCAATAGGATTTCTTCTATTGGATCTACAATGCAGATTACATCTGCGATGAAAATGGTATCAGCAGCTAAATTGAAAAAAGCAACTGATACGATTACAGCTATGCGTCCTTATTCTGAGAAGCTAACTGAGATTATCCAAAATGTTAGTTCTACTTTAGAAGGAGAGAATTCAGGTGTATATTCGCAAGTTAGAGAGGTAAAAAATGTATTGTTCATTACAGTAACTTCTAATAGAGGGTTATGTGGTGGTTTCAATGCCAACATCATTAAACAGATCAATGTATTAGCGAATTCTGAATTTAAAGGTGCTAACATCGATTTATTGACAATTGGAAAAAAAGGATTTGATATCCTTAAAAAATCATTTACAGTTGTTGATAATCAAAGTTCACTATACGATCATTTCGATTTCGATCATACTGCTGTTATTGCTGAGCATGTAATGGAAGCATTTGTGAATGAGAAATACGACTCAATCCAAATTGTATATAACCAGTTTAAAAATGCCGCTACTCAAATTGTAGTTACAGAGCAATTTTTGCCATTATTGCCAATAGAAACAGAAGCAAGTGCAGCAGCATCTGATTATATCTATGAACCTTCAAAAGAAGAGATCATTGAAACTTTAATTCCGTTGTCGTTAAAAACGCAATTGTTTAAAGCAATCGCAGACTCTGTAGCTTCAGAACACGGAGCGCGTATGACAGCGATGCACAAAGCGACAGATAACGCACAAGAATTGAGAAACGAGTTGAAGTTGAGTTACAACAAAGCTCGTCAGGCTGCAATTACAAATGAAATTTTAGAGATTGTTGGTGGTGCAGAAGCATTAAACAACTAATCGAAAATAGATTATACTTTTAAAAAAAGGCTGTCTCTTAGAGACAGCCTTTTTTGTTTTATTACTATTCGTTTATTCAAAGTATATACTATCAATAAGTAACTCATAGGTAGATCCGCTACCTGTTTTTAAGGAGAAAACATCTCCACCTCCAGTTGTATTGTATGCTGTATCGGTTAAATCCAATGTTAGTTTGACCCATTGATTGTTAGTGTCAATTGACCCATTATATTGGTTTGTTGTAAATTTCGAAAGTTCGAGATTCTCTGTAGCGACAGTACCCGCGTTAAACGGATCATATCCTCCAGCTGATTTGTTGACATTGAATGAAAGAGATTTGGATGTTGATGTTCCTTTGATCCAAACTACAAGTTTTGTTTTGCCTGCAATTACTTCTTTGTTTGTAATGGTAAATACGTAGTCGTTCCCTGTTGTAGTTCCTGAGAGTTTCATAGCATCTTTTCCATTTCTTCCTTGACCGGGTGCATGTGTTGCATAGGGTTTTAGTCCAAAATTGTTTAAAGTACTTACAAATCCATCCCATGCATTGAAATCAGCCACGACGAATGGATCTCCTGGTTCTGGGTCAACTGGTCCGCCATCATCTTCTACTGGTGTTCCGTCTTCAAATCGAATCTCGTCTATTACAAGGTCATATTCGGCCTCATTTCCATTTCTAAAGCTAATGAATGTTCCTGTTCCAGTTTTGTGGTAATCGCCGTTTAAAGCGCTTAAATCAAGTGTTATCTTCACCCATTTGTCGTTGGTATCTATGGTACCTCCATAAATATTTGTTGTGTTGCCTGATGGAACTCCATTGTACTCTGTTTCTGTCATATTGGGTTGGAGTACTTTGCTTGTCGTTACACTTTCGAGGTTGTAAGCATAGTAGTTTACTCCATTGGCTTTGTGTACGTTGATTGATAGGGATTTAGCTGCTTTCCCTTTCATAACAAATGATAACTTGGTAGCGTCTGTTGGCATTTTTACTTTCTCTACTGAAAATAGATAACCATTCTTCACACGAGTGCCTTTTACGGCTAATCCTGTTGAATTCTCCCATCCTTGACCTTCTGCTTTTTGTGCTGTAGCATCACTCAATTGATTTTTAAAAATTACACCTAAAAACGCATCCCAGTTTTCAAAATCTGCTCCTGGAAAAGCCAAGAACTTACCTAATTCAACGTTATCTCCCGGATCTATTGGGCCTTCGTCATCACCAAAAGGTTGATCTTTTAAGTTAATATCATCTAATACTCGGGGGTAGAATTGAACTATATTATTGAATATATCAACGATACCTGTAATTGATCCGCTGTATTTTGGAATTTCATATGTTGTAAAATCAGTAGAGTATTGGCTTGTTCTCACGAAGAATGTGCGGTTGTCTTTGTCTACCATTTCTCTCAAGGTCTGCCCTTGACTGTCAACATCTGTTTTGTCATACAGCGTTTTTCCAACTACTTTTCGGTTGAATTGTACGTCTTTTATTGTTACCAACCTTCCTTTGTATTCCTCTTTCTTCTCATTGAGTTCCGCTAGTGTAATGACTGGGTTATAGTCGTTAAAGTTTGAAACAGGTTTGCAATATTTGCCAATGTATTTGTCAATGGATCCTTTGGGAATCGGTGTCGTATACTTGCCATTAGTACCTCCACCAACATTGACTACACCGTAATTGGTATTGAAATACAAACCACCAAGACGAATATAAATAATTGTTCCCGGAGGATATTGTACAAAAGAAGTGCCGTTTTCTAAATTTACAATTAATGGTTTTTGTGTTCTTTCATCAACGAGGTGAATTTTGTTGTGAAAGTTTCCGCCTTTATCACTAGAAACAACCACTCCCTTCAGAATGTCTTGTGGATCTCCACTATAGGGTTTTACCGTTATTTCGGCTAAGGAATATAGATCGTCGATGGTTTTGTTGATGGCTACGTTCGGTTCCTCACAATTTATGGAAGGAACGGAAAAGTCATCGTTCTTAGCACAACTAGAAAATAAAATTCCGGCTAGTGCGACAAAAAATATAGATTTAAATATCGTTTTCATAGTTAAGAAATTAGAAGTTGTAGTAAACATTTACAAAGAAATTACGGCCATATCCATAAAAGTATTTGTTGCCAAATCGATTATAAGGACCACTGTTGCGCTCTATCTCTTGCTTGTAGTTTGCATTTCTCGCTTGTTCGAATCCACCTGTTTTATAAACTTTGTTGAATACATTGTTGATTGAAGCGAAGAAGCCTACAATTGTTCTGTTGGGTAATCGCCACGATTTACCACCAGTAATATTGACGATAGTAAAGTCGTTTAGTTTCTCCTGTTTTAAAATTTGACGCAATTTTCCGTCTGTAATATCAGTGAATGGTTGACCTGGAGTTGTAGGGTCTAAAACGAAGTTTCGCGTCCTTCTTAGAGCCGATACATCAGTATAAGCATCAGCCATATAGTTTACGTTTGCACCCACAAACCAAAAGGCTGGATCTCTATATTCCAAACCAAGGGATAAAGCCGTTTGAGGACCATTTGAGAGCTTGTATTTCTTGAGAGCTGCTTCTCCATAGTCAAAGGTACGCGATAGGTTATCTGATGATAAATACACATTGGGATTACTCGTGTAAAAAGCTTGTCCAAGTGCAGCTGCAGCAGTAGCCTTTACGGTTGGAGTAAGTTGATATTCTGCCCCAATTTCTAAACCAAGATGCCTTTTATTAATACCTGTTAATACTTCAGATACAAAGCTATTGCCATTGTTGTATAGTTCTCCATTCTCATCTCTTAGACCTGCACCATCAGCGAAGTAAAAATTAATTTTAGTACTGTTGTGAATTTCAGAAAAGTAACCGGTTACTCTTGCTTTTAGCTTTGGTGTACGCAAGATGTAGCTACCATCTACACTAAAAATGTCTTCATTTTTGGGCGAGGGAACTAAAGCATTGTTTACACGTACATTCGCAAAGGTATTTTTAATCGTAGGTGCTTGTTCATGATAAGAAATATTGACATCCAAGGCGTGTTTGCCCGTTATTTGATATGTAGCTCCTCCTTTTAAACCAACGGTTGTAAAGTCTGTGTGACCACTTTTTCCATAGGAATTATCCATATATACGGGGTTTTTATACAATCCCTCTCGTTGGTAATTGGTATATCCGAGATTTGATGCAAAATAAAAATCAAGTGGCCCGTAATCAAAAACAAGCTGAGCAAATACATCAACAACATCTGCATAAAGTTTATAGTTATAACCAAATTTATCACCTTCTTTGACTTGTCGATTAGGGTTGTTGTTGTCTTTATCTTGTAGTTCGGGTTTTTGATAAGTATCGATGTCTAAATAATACCAACCACCTAATAAATCCGTTAGTTTTTGGTAGTTGTTTGACGTTAATTTTCTGTAATTTATCCCTGCATCAAAAGTGATATTGTCATCTATTTTTCGTTTTAAAGAAGAATTCAGCGCGAAGATTTTTTCTTGTTGGCGATCTTCGTATAATACAATTTTACTTCTTCCATCAAAACTGTTATTAGTCGCATAGATGTTATTCCAATCCACTTGTCCTCCTTCAATGAAAGAGATTCTGTTTTCTTCTGCATTTTTTAGAGCAGAGATGGTATTGACTTTCATCGGGTTGTTAGGAGAAAGGCTATTGAACTGTTCGGGCGTCATCGTCCAAAAGGAAGGGTCAATTTGCGTGGTATAGTAACTAGGTAAGTATTTATAGTAGGCAGGGTCTGGATTAAGATTATTTTGATAACTAAATCGACTATCTGCAATATACCCAAATTGGTAAGAGGCGGTAGTAGTTAAGGATGTTTTTTCATTCATATTCCAATAATGAGTCAGCATGAAAATGGGCTGTTCAATGTCGCGATAACGAGAATTTCGTTTATCTCCCTCTTGCCATCCCCAATAGGAATTGTATTTAAAACCTTTTAGATCCGCTTGTTCCTGGGTTAAGGGAGCATTTTTCCCTCTTTTATTTTTGGCATAGATGGCAGAAAAATTTAAGCTGTGTTCCTCATTAAATTTTTTCTCAACTGCAGTAAAAAAAGATAAAGCATCGTAATTTGTACCTTCCCAGTAACCTTCTTTAGCTCCTCTATAAGATCCTGCTACTACATAGGCCCATCCTTTTTTATTCAAACCAGAGGAATGCATGAAGGTTGGTCTCCAGTTATAATTGGTGTTAGAACCTGAAAAAACAGCTCGTGATCCTTTTCGAATATGAGAGGCTCGCGTTGAAATGGCTTGCGTTCCCAAAATACTTCCGTATGTATAATCGGAGGGTTTAGAACCAGATGAAAACTCCTGATTGCGCATCACATCGTTTAAGCCTCCCCAGTTGCTAAATTGCGGACGACCATCTAAAATGCGATTCATCACAACTCCATTGATAAGTGTTTTTCCGTATTCGTTGTTTAGTCCACGAACCTTAAAAAAAGATTGCCCCCAGTTGAAGGCTGCTACTTGTTGAAAAGGGTCTTTAGTTGCCTGTAATAATCCCGACGAAGTATCCGAACCAGAATTGTCATCGCTGAGATCATTTTCAGTTAAAGTAATAAAGCCAATTTGAGCTTGAGCCATTAAATCTTCTTCCAGAATAATTTCACCTAAATCTAAGGTGCTATTATCTTCTCTAGTTACATACAACTGTAAATTGACGTACCCAGGATAAGATAATTCTACCGTTTGTTCCTCAGATGAAATGAGTTCTAAAACAAAGATTCCCTCACCGTTTGTTAGAGTCGAAATATTAGTGCCAACGATTCTCGCATGTACCGCATTAATCGGGATTCGAGATTTGGCATCGAGTACTTTTCCTCTAATTTCGTGATAGTCTTGTGCAAACGAAAATGTCGATGTTGCACACAACAAAACAAATAAAAGTTTCCTCATAGTGCTATTTAATATTAAAGTGCTAACCTGAAAAGTAGTATACTTTTCCTAGTAAAGTTAAGTTTTTAAGATAAAAACTGCTATTTTTGTCATAAGTATTTTTCTAAATTACGTTAACTTATGAAGAAAATAGTAAAAATATTGACTTTAGGGTTAATTCTAGTAGGACTAGGTATAACTCTTCACGCCCAAGAAAAAAAGTATCAAATTCACACAATCGCATTTTACAATTGTGAAAATTTGTTCGACACGATTCGCGATCCCAAGATTTATGATGAAGAATGGACACCTGATGGAGCACAAGCGTGGACAAAAAAGAAATACGAGAAAAAAATAGAAAATCTCACACGCGTAATGTCGCAAATTGGCACTGATGAAAATCCCAATATGCCGGTTGTTATCGGAGTTGCCGAAGTGGAGAATAGAGGTGTATTAGAAGATTTGATTCAAGCAGCAAGCATGAAATCGGGCGATTATGGAATTGTACATTATGATTCACCAGATCGTCGAGGTATTGATGTGGGATTACTCTATAGTAAAAAACATTTTTCACCAACACATACATCTAAACATACACTTTACATCTATGATCAACTCAAAAATAATAAGCGCATTTATACACGAGATCAACTGCTAGTTACAGGGTTGTTGGACGGAGAAGAAGTTCACTTTATTGTCAATCACTGGCCGTCAAGAGTAGGTGGAGAAAAGGCAAGTAGCCCAAACAGAGAAGCTGCAGCTGCGCTAAATATGAAAATCATCGATTCTCTTCAAGGAATTAATCCACAAGCGAAAATCATCACCATGGGAGATATGAATGATGGTCCATATAATAAAAGTATCAAGAAAGTATTAAATGCCAAAAGCAAAAAGGAGGATGTAAAACCACAAGGATTGTTTAATCCTATGGAAAAGATGGCGAAAGATGGTTTAGGAACGTTAGCGTATCGCGATGCTTGGGATATTTTTGATCAAATGATATTGACAGAGGCATACCTACAAGAAGGGTATGACTCTTGGAAATATTGGAAGGCAAGAATATTTAAAAAACCATTTATGATACAAGCTACAGGACAGTATAAAGGATATCCTCTGCGAAATAGTAATAGTGAACCTGGTTTTAGTGATCACTTTCCCGTTTACATTTATCTGATTCGCGAACAACGATAAAAAAAGAGTGCAAGTGCACTCTTTTTTGAAATTATAAACTTGTATACGATTTTTTTAATCCACTTGTTCCTCTTCAAACCGAATCTCATCGAGTATCAAATCGTAATCACTGGCTATTGTGGCGGTTTTACCTCTAAATCGAATAGAAAGTAAAGGGCCTTGTCCCGACTGATTGTAGGCAAAATCGCCTAAAGGAAGGATAATTTTAATCCATTCACCTTGGGTGTTGATTGTGCCTTTGTATTGATTAACGTTGCCCTGTTCATTGGTATGAGAAGAGGGAAGTATGATTTTACTCTGTTGAACATCTTCAAGATTATAGGCAATAAAATACCCCATTGCATTATACACATTGACGGAGAGCGATCGCTTACTTGCTGTTCCTTTTAGAAGGAAAGAAAGGGAAGTGGCAGTTGGGGGAACTTGCACGGATGAAACGATAAAGGCGTAATCCGTTTTAGTAGGCGAACCTTGAAAAGCCAATCCTGTAGACTGCTCCCATCCTAATCCTACAGCCTGAGTGGCAAATTTTAATCCAGTTGTACCAATGGAAGCGGTAAAATCATCCCATTGTTCAAAGTCAGAACCAGGAAAAGCCAATAGAGTGCCAGGTTGAACAGGAATTGTTTCTTGTTCAATTTCTCCTTGATCCGGATCTGTTTCACCTTCTGTTTCTGAAGAAAGCTCATCCAAAGACGGTTGGTCGAGTTGTAGGTCTTCTAAGACACGGGGATAAAATTGAATTTGTTTACCGAATACATCTGCAATTCCCGTAATTGTACCACTGTTGGCTGTAATGACATAATCAACAAAGTCTTTGCTCATTTTTCCTGTTCGGATATAGCAAGTATTTCCCTTGGCATCTTTTACCTTTCTCAACGTATAACCTTGTGTATCTACATCGAGAGGATCGTATAGTTTTTTTCCTATGTGACTTGGATCAAATTGAACCTTTTCTAGAGTAAGTAATTTACCAACGTATTGTTCCGTGTTTTGTTTGAGCTTTTCTATCGTTAGATGATGGTTGTATATCGTTAGATCAGGTACTGGATCACAATACGATTTGATGCATTGAACAATAGCGTTCTTCGCAATACTTCCAATGTATTGTTTACCACTAGTGGCAGTGTATATACCGCCGCCAAAGTTTAACTTTCCATAACTATTGATGCAATATAGATTGGCTAAGTGGAGTTGAATTTTGGTGCCTGGAGGAAAAGTTGTAAATGATGCTGTCATTTCTAAATTGATAATGGCTGGGGTTTGTGTTTGTTCATCTACTATGTAGAGTTTGTTGTAAAAATTTCCGCCTTGGTCACTTGAAATGACAAGTGCCGTTAAGATGTCAGTTTTTGAGCCAGGATAGGGTCTAATTTTATCGTCTATGCGTTTAGATACCTCCTCTAACGTTGTGTTGACTTGCAGGACGGGGTCGGCACATGTAAGTGAGGGAACAGAAAAATTGTCGTTTTTAGCACAGTTGGCAAAAAGGAGAAGTATAAAAAAATGGATTAAGGGTGTATATCTTGTTTTCATTGGATGGGGGAGTTAAATGTTATAGTAAATTTGAATGAAGAAGTTTCGGCCATAACCAGACCAATATTTGGTGCCAAATACAGCATGTCCTCCTTTGGTGCGTTTTAGCTCTTGTGCATAAGTGGCATTTCTTGCTTGTTCAAATCCACCCGTGCGATAGGTAGTATTGAATAGATTTTGTACGGTGGCGAAAAAACCAAGTGTCGAGCGATTAAATAGTCGCCAAGATTTGCCTGCAGTAAGAGAGACTAAACTATATGTGGGTAGTCGCTCTTGTTTAAGAAGTTGACGTAAGTGTGCGGAGGTTAACCCTTCAAAAGGAAGACCCATTTGTTCTGGATCGCGAATAAAGTGTTGGGTTCTCCTAAGAGGAGCAACGTGAACAAAAGCATCAGCAAGGTAATTGACTGTTGTTCCAATAAACCAAAAAGTAGGAGCGCGATAAGTTATGCTCAGGGATAGTGCTGTTTGTGGGCCATTGGCAACATTGTAGTTTACTAAACGAGTTTGACCTAAATCTACCGGTTGAGATGCATTGGTTGCATTGTAATGTAAATTGGGATTGTTTGTGTAATAAGACTGGCCCAACGCTGCAGCGGCAGAGAGGTTAATTGTAGAAGTTAACGCATAGGAAGCACCTAGTTCCATACCAATATGACGTCTGTTGCTGTTGGTGATGCGTTCAGAAACTAAATCTCCCTTGCCCTCCGAAATAGCAATACCCTCTGTATAAAAAAAGTTGAGCTGTGTATCATTGTGTACTTCTGTTAGATAACCTGTTAATCTGGCTTGAAAAGTAGGTGATCGAAAGCGATAGCTACCCTCTACACTAAAAATATTTGCCGCTTTTAACTGAGGCGTTAACTCGTTGCTAATTCGAATGTTAGCAAATGAAGTTTGAATAGATGGCGCTTGATTGTTGTAAATTGCTTGGACTTGAAACAGGTGTTTACCTGATAAGTAATACGTTAAACCTCCTTTAATCCCCAATGTATTGAAATGCACTTGTTCACTAGTTCCGTAGGATTGAGTAGGGTAGTGCGGATTTTTGTATTGTCCTTCTCGTTGATAAGTGCTAAAGGAAATATTTTCCGCCAAATAAAACTCCAATCGACGATAGCGAAAGACAAATTGACTAAAAACATCGGCAGTTGTTGCGAAAATTTTGTAGTTATATCCGTAGTGATCTCCAGTAACAAGAGTGCGATTGGGATGGTTTACATCGCTGTCTTGTAATTCTTTTGCTTGAAAAGAATCAATATCCATATAGTGTGTCCCCCCTAATAAGTCAACGAGCTTTTTAAAGTTTGAAGACTGTAAATGGCGATAATTTAATCCTGCATAAAAGGTTATGTTATCTGAAAAAACAGTTTGAAAGTTGGTGTTAAATGAGCGTGTTTGATCTTGTTGTCGATCTTCATATAATACAATTTTACTCTGTCCATTAAAAAGGCTATTGACTCTGTATAGTTCTTGCCAATTGAGCTGTCCCTTTTGTTGAAATGCCGATCCAACTTGTTCCGCTTGTTGTAAATTGGCTAAAGTTGCCTGTTTAAAGGTGTCATCTTCCGAAAGAGAAGCAAACTCTTCTGATGACATTTGCCAGTAAGCATCGTCAATTTGAGTAAAATAATAACTAGGCAAGTTTTTGTAGTAGGCAGGATCTGGATTTAAATTGTCTTGGTAGTCCAATCGGCTTTGTCCTTGATACCCCCATTGATACCCCAGAGTTGTAGTTAGCTTTGTTTGTTCATTTAATGTCCACGTATGTGTAAGTGTAACTAACGGTTCCTCAGTGATTTGATAACGGGCATTTCGCTTTTTTCCATTTTGCCAACCCCAATACGAATTGTAGTTCACTCCTTTAAGCTGCATTTGCTCTAACGTATTAGCATTGTTTTTAGCGCGTTTATTTTTGGCGTAAATACCCGAAAAACTTAGGTTGTGTTTATCGGTGATTTTTTTTTCAATGCCCACAAAAAAGGATAAAGTATCGTAGTTTGTACCTCGCCAGTAGCCCTCTTTAGCTCCGCGATAAGAACCTGAAAGCGAATAAGCCCAATTGCTAGGAGTTAAACCAGATGCATAGCTAAAAAAAGGCTTCCATTGGTAAGTAGTAGTTGAACCGGCAAAGCCAAGGCGCGTTCCTTTTCTCAAGTTTGAGGCTTGCGTATTGATTGACTGAGTGCCTACAATACCGCCAAAGGATTCTGGAGCTACAGAAGATCCCGTATAAAACACCTGATTTCTCGTCGCCTCATTTAACCCGCCCCAATTGCTCCATTGAGGACGAAGATTTTGCATTTTGTTCATAACTAATCCGTTGATTAGTAGTTTTCCATATGCATTGTCTAACCCTCGAATGCGAAAAAAACTTTGCCCCCATGCGTATGCAGCCGCTTGCTGAAAAGGGTCTTTCGTTGCCTGTAGTAACTGAGCGCTGCCCATTGTAGAAGAGGCGTCATGGTCTAAATCATCCTCTGCTAAAGTAATTAACCCCAATTGTTCGGTAGAAACCCAATCTTCTTCGAGAAATAAATGGCCGAAATCCAACGATTCTTGAAAGGCAATTTCAACAGCGAATCGCTTGGTTGTATGGGCGGGAGAAGACAATTCAATCTCCCAAGATCCTGGTGCTGAAAATTGTAGAGTAAAGACCCCTTCTTGGTCTGTTGTGGTGAATTGATGAGTGCCCGTTATACGGGCTACTACGGCCTGTAGCGGCTGACGCGTTTTGGCGTCGAGTACCTTCCCCGTAATTTTTTCTTCCTCCTGTGAATAGATCCAGGAAAACGGAAAGGTTACAAATAAGACAAGTAAAAAATTCTTCATAAACAAAATAGATTATTAAATGGATGTTAAAAATGATTTATTTCTTATAAAGTTAATTTTTTATTGAATTATTATTTATTTTTAATTGTATTTGATGAAGAAAAATTATAAAAATGAATGAAATGATAAATTATTGTTTGAAATTATTAATTTTACTTGTAGGGTTGGTAGGGAAAGGAACTGTTTTTGCACAGGATAAACAATATCAAGTGCGGACGATAGCCTTTTACAATTGCGAAAATTTGTTTGATACGCTTAAAGACCCCAAGAATAGAGATGAAGAATGGACGCCACAAGGGGCAAGAGTTTGGACGCAAAAGAAATACCAACAAAAACTACGTAATTTAGCTCGTGTTTTGTCGCAGGTAGGTAGGGAAGAGAATCCCCTGATGCCATCAATTATAGGTGTGGCTGAAGTTGAAAATCGCCAGGTATTAGAAGATTTAGTCCAACAGCCTAGCTTACAACGCGGCAACTACGGTATTGTTCACTTCGACTCTCCGGATAGAAGGGGAATTGATGTTGGATTATTGTATGCAAAAAAACATTTTGTCCTCCTCCAAAGCTCTAAACATACCCTTTACATTTACGATCAACGGCAAAAGTCAAAAAACAAGACGTCTAAAAGGAGAATTTATACCCGAGATCAGCTATTAGTATCCGGTTTATTGGAGGGAGAAGAGATGCATTTTATTGTCAATCACTGGCCTTCAAGAGTAGGAGGTGAAAAATTAAGTAGTGTTAATAGAGAAGCGGCAGCGGCATTAAATAGAAAGATCATAGATTCTTTGCAAAAGATTAATCCACAGGCTAAAATTATCACGATGGGAGATTTGAATGACGGACCGTTCAATACGAGTGTAAAGAGCATCATGCAAACGGAAGGAGATCAAAGTAAAGTACAACCACTGGGGCTGTTTAATCCGATGGACAAAATGGCTAAACAGGGATATGGAACTTTAGCCTATCAAGACCAGTGGGATATTTTTGATCAACTTATTTTAACAGAAGCTTTTTTAGGGAATGATTATGCATCTTGGCGCTATTGGAAAGCTCAAATTTTTCAAAAACCCTTTATGGTACAATCTTCAGGGCAATATCGAGGTTATCCCTTGCGCAATACAACCAATGAACCAGGATTTAGTGATCACTTCCCCGTCTTTTTGTATGTCATTCGAACTTGGTAAAAAAAAGGTAGTACAACGTACTACCTTTCTATTATTGAAAAAGTTGTTCTATGATTTCTTGTCCATACACTTGGGAGATTTTCTGAACAAACGACTCAAAGCTAAAACTAGCTTCTTGATTAGCCTTGTCCGAAATAGTGCGAATTACACTGCAAGGAATGTTGTATTCGTAACAAATCTGTGCAACTGCAGCTCCTTCCATTTCTACGCAAAGTACTTCAGGTAAGGCTTGTTGTAATTGCTCTTTTTGGTGATCTGTAGAAAAAAATTGATCTCCACTAGCAATTGTACCGAAGTATACTTTGGGTTGATTAATGGCAAATTTTTTCAATTCTTCTGGCGCGATTTTAGTGGTCAGTATTGCGGGTGCAATAAAATTTTCAATGTGTTTCATCACTTGATTTGATCGCGTTGAATCTGTTTCAAAATAGGTCTTTTGAAGTAAAGGTATTTCGTATTTTGGTCGCAAAGGAGAAACATCCATATCGTACTGAATCAAATCTTTTGCAACTACAACATCTCCTACCTCAATGTGCGGTGCAATTCCGCCTGCAACACCAATAAAGATAATTTCACTCACGTTGAAGCGCAATAATAAAGCTGAAGCTGTTGCTGAGGCCGCTACTTTTCCAATACGCGAAAAAACAACAACAACTTTTTGCTTGCCCAATTGACCTTCATAATACGTGCGATTACCAATTGTAGTGGCTGTTTTGTTTTCTAAAATTGCGATGATTCCGTCTACTTCTTGGGGAATTGCCCCCATGATACCAATAATTTGTTCCTCCATTTTAACTCGTATGTTAGTAGACCAAAAGTAGAAATAATTGTTTAATATACAGACCGCGTCTCAACTGTCAGGACTGAATGATCAACGGCGTTCTCTTCAATGTGTTAGTAATACTTGCTTTTTTTGGCGAATAAAATATGGATACGAGTTGTATTTGGTTTTTTTAGCGTAAAAGCGCGAATTATTACAACTAAAAAAATCTTGAAGTGGCCTATAAAAAAATAGTATCTTTACAACGAAAAGTGAGAATATTATTCCTCCTAATTTTGGAGGATCAATCATATAAATACATAAATATATAAATGGCTTGTACAAATTGTTCAACGAAGACAGATAGTAATGGCGTACCTAGAGGGTGTCAGAGTAACGGAACATGCGGAACAGACAGCTGTAATAAATTAGCAGTTTTTGATTGGTTGTCGAATATGGTTTATCCAAATTCAGACAGCATTTTTGATATAGTTGAGGTTCGATTCAAGAACGGAAGAAAAGATTTTTATCGCTATCCTAGTGGGATGACTATTGCAATGGGAGATATCGTTGCAACGGAGACTTCTCCAGGACACGACGTCGGAATTGTTTCTTTAGTAGGGGAACTTGTGAAAGTTCAGATGAAGAAAAAGAAAGTAGATCCAGAAGGAGAAATCTTAAAGATCTATCGAAAAGCTACACAAAAGGACATTGATATCTGGCAAGAAGTTCGCGAAAAAGAAGAACCTGTGCGCATGCGTGCAAGGGAAATTGCCATCAACTTAAATCTTGAAATGAAAATATCTGATGTTGAATTTCAAGGAGACGGATCAAAAGCAACGTTTTATTATACAGCAAGTGAGCGTGTAGATTTTAGACAGTTAATTAAAGAATTTGCGAGAGAATTTAGTATTCGCATTGAGATGAAACAAGTGGGATTTCGTCAGGAAGCTGCGCGTTTAGGCGGAGTGGGATCTTGCGGAAGGGAGCTTTGTTGTTCCACTTGGTTAACTGATTTTCGAAGTGTAAATACTGCAGCAGCACGATATCAACAATTGTCATTAAATCCACAAAAGTTGGCCGGACAATGTGGTAAACTTAAATGTTGCTTAAACTTCGAATTAGATACGTATTTGGAGGCGTTGAAAGATATGCCCGATTCTGATACGAAATTAATGACAGTAAAAGGAATTGCTTTTTGTCAGAAGATCGATATTTTCAAAGGACAAATGTGGTTCGCTTATGCAAATAATTCTGCCAATTGGTATGTGTTGACTGCAGAACAAGTTAAAGAAATCTTGGACTTAAATGCACAAAACGAAAAAGGAAATGAATTAGAAAGCTACAGCGAAGATATTCCATCAGACAAAGATCACTTCCAAAGTGCAGTTGAACAAGATAGTGTTACGCGTTTTGATCAACCAAAACGAAGAAGAAAAAACACCAAATCAAAAGGTAAATCGGCAGATCGTGAAGGTGTTTCAACTCCAGGAAAAGGAAATGAAGGGAAGGAATCTAGTCAGACTGCTGAAGATAGAAAACGCAAACCTAAAAATAGAACTAAAAACGCTGAGGGAAGAGAGAAACCTGTAGCGAAAGAAGGGGATCGTAGAGCAGAAGGCAGACCTGAAAGAAAAACAGAAGGCAGACCAGAGCGCAAAGCGGAAGGAAGAGCGGAAGGGAAACCAGAACGAAAAACAGAAGGAAGAGCTGAACGCAAATCTGAGGATAAAGGAGAAGGCAGACCCGAAAAGAAACGCGTGAATCGCGAGCCTAAAGGAACTGAAGATACTGGTGGTGAGGATAAAGTAAAAAACCAAAAGCCTCGTTCCAATAAACCAAAACAAAGAAAACCGCGTCCAACGAATTCAAATAACCCAACAAATAAACAAGACGGTGAAAATAAATAAGCTTTATTTAACTTTGAGTCTTTTGTTCGGCCTGTTGATCAGCTGTCAACAGGACAACAAAGTAGTTTTTGATGAATTTCAGCCAACCAAAGGAGTCTGGGAAAGAAATGACATAAAAACCTTTGTTTGCGATGTACAAGATACCTTGACCGCAAATAATTTGTTTATGAATGTACGCGTAAATAACGAGTATCCTTACAGCAATATGTTTGTCATTTTTAAACTGTATAAACCCAATGCAGAAATTGTCATTGATACAATTCAGTTCCAGATGGCTGATCCCAACGGAGCTTTACTCGGTAATGGGTTTTCAGATGTCAAAGAAAGTAAATTATGGCTGAAAGAAAATTACATTTTCGATCAAGCTGGGAAATACAAAATGACACTTGAACAAGCCGTTCGAGCATTAGGAGATGTAGAAGGAGTACCGGCTTTAAATGGTATTAGTGAGGTAGGACTTAGAATCGAAAAAGCAGAATAAGTTTTTTAAAATTGTATGAAAAATAAAAAACAAACGAATCAATCAACAGCTAATTTCAAAAGATATTTAACTATCTTTTGGTTCGGATTTTTAGGCTTAGGTGTAGCCTTAGTATTGTTCTTCCTATGTGCTTCTTGGGGTGTTTTTGGCGCAATGCCTACTTTTGATGAATTGGAAAATCCATCGAGTAATGTTGCGACTGAAATTATTTCAGAAGATGGAAAAACAATTGGAAAATTTTATTTAGAAAATCGCGTACCTGCAAAGTACGAAGATTTGCCTTCTCATTTGGTTCAAGCGTTAATCGCTACTGAGGATGAGCGTTTTTATGGACACTCGGGAATTGATGCAAGAGGAACATTACGCGCTGTTACTTCTGTAGGAAGTAGCGGAGGAGCTAGTACAATTACGCAGCAGTTGGCTAAATTGTTATTCCACGGTGAAGGGTCGCGTAACTTGGCTAAACGTATTACACAGAAAGCAAAAGAATGGGTTATTGCGGTTAAATTAGAACGCCAATATACCAAAGAGGAGATCTTAACCATGTATTTAAACAAAGCTGATTTTGTTAATAATGCGGTAGGAATCCGATCGGCTGCTAAAGTATACTTGGGAAAAGAACCCAAAGATCTAACTATTGATGAAGCAGCTATGTTAGTGGGTATGCTTCAAAATCCGGCGTATTTTAATCCTGTGCGAAGACCAGAATTGGTGCAAAAAAGACGTAATGTAGTTTTACACCAAATGGCTAAAAACGAGTTTATTACCAAAGAAGAGAGCCTGCGTTTACAAGAAGCTCCTTTGTCATTGCATTTTACTCCAGAAAGCCATAGAGAAGGAATCGCTACTTATTTTAGAGAATATTTACGTGACTATATGCGTCGTTGGGTAAAGGAAAACCCGAAAAAAGACGGAACTACATATGACATCTATAGAGATGGATTAAAAATTTACGTTTCTATTGATTCTCGTATGCAGAAATATGCAGAACAAGCGGTTCAAGAACATATCAGCAACTTGCAAGAGGAGTTCTTTATTCGACAAAAAAACAATAAAAACGCACCTTTTTATAAGATTTCAGACGCAGATACGGAAGCAATTATTATGCGTGCAATGAAAGCATCTGAACGTTGGCGTCAAATGAAAGATTTAGGAAAGTCAGAAGACGAAATCCTAAAATCTTTTAAAGTTAAAACAGAAATGCGCATCTTCTCATGGAAAGGTGAGATTGATACAGTGATGACTCCGCGAGATTCAATTTTGTATTACAAGCATTTCTTGCAAACCGGAATGATGGCGATGGAACCTCAAACAGGGCATATTAAGGCTTGGGTTGGAGGTATTAATTACAAGCACTTCCAGTATGATCACGTAGGACAAGGAGCAAGACAAGTTGGATCGGTATTTAAACCGTTTGTTTATGCAACAGCAATTGAACAATTGCATTATTCACCTTGTGATTCTATTATTGACTCTCCATTTACGATGCCGAAAGGACGTTACGGAATTGGTCAAGACTGGTCTCCACAAAACTCGAATAGAAGTTACAAAGGCATCATGACTTTGAAACAAGCATTAGCGGGATCTGTGAATACAGTAACAGCTAAATTAATGGATAAAGTTGGACCGAAAGCAGTTGTAAATATGACACGTGATTTAGGAATAACTGCAGATATCCCACAAAGTCCAGCTATTGCCTTAGGTGCAGTAGATATTACCGTAAGCGATATGGTTGCGGCTTATAGTACATTTGCCAATCAAGGAATTTACGTTAAACCAATTTTCGTTACGAGAATTGAAGATAAAAATGGAGTTGTTTTATTTAATGCAATTCCAGAAACAAAAGATGTATTGAGCAAAGATGTAGCTTATACAGTAGTGAAATTATTAGAAGGAGTTACAGAAAGTGGATCTGGGGTTCGCTTGCGTACAACATGGCAAGGACCAGGATATAAACGCGTAACAGGACACCCATACAAATTTACCAATCCTATTGCCGGTAAAACGGGTACAACACAAAATCAAAGTGATGGATGGTTTATTGGAATGGTTCCTAACTTAGCTACTGGAGTTTGGGTTGGAAATGACGATCGTGCAGCTCACTTCGATACGATGTTATATGGACAAGGAGCAACAATGGCTTTGCCAATTTGGGGCTTGTTTATGAATAAATGTTATGCCGATAAGTCATTGCATGTTTCCAAGGCCGCATTTGAAGTGCCAGAAGGATTGTCTATTCGGGTAGATTGCAGCAGAATTGTACAAGAAGCAGAAAATTCTGATGAAGAACTTGACACAAATGAATTTGATTTTTAATAGTAAAAAACGCCTTTTTTTAAAGGCGTTTTTTTTATATTTTAGAGCAGTTAATTAAACCAGAGATTATGATAAACAAAAAAGTAGCTAATGTTCAAGAAGCATTGGCTGATGTTCAAGATAATATGACGATAATGCTTGGTGGTTTTGGATTGTGTGGAATACCTGAAAACTCAATCGCAGAGCTTGTTCGCAAGAATATTAAAGGCTTAACGTGTATTTCTAACAATGCAGGAGTAGATGATTTTGGTCTAGGTTTGTTGTTGCAAAAACATCAAATTGACAAAATGATTTCTTCTTATGTGGGAGAAAATGCTGAATTTGAACGTCAAATGTTGTCTGGAGAACTTAATGTTGAGTTGACTCCACAAGGTACTTTAGCAGAAAAATGTAGAGCTGCTAAGATGGGAATTCCTGCGTTTTTTACACCAGCAGGATATGGTACGGAAGTAGCAGAAGGAAAAGAAGTGCGTGTTTTCAATGGTAAACCTCATATTTTAGAAGAAGCTTTTGATGCTGATTTTGCCATTGTAAAAGCGTGGAAAGGTGATGAAGCAGGAAATTTAATTTTCAAAGGAACTGCAAGAAACTTTAATGAATGTATGGCAGGTGCTGGTAAAATCACAGTGGCTGAGGTAGAAGAGCTTGTGCCAATTGGAACGTTAGATCCAAATGAAATCCACGTACCCGGTATTTTTGTTAAACGTATCTTTCAAGGAGAAAAATACGAGAAGAGAATTGAGCAACGTACTGTTCGTCAAAGATAACAACCAACCAATCGTTTAAAGAAATATTATGTTAGATAAAGTAGGTATTGCAAAACGCATAGCAAAAGAGTTACAAGATGGATTTTTTGTAAACTTGGGTATTGGTATTCCAACACTTGTTGCTAATTATGTACCAGAAGGAATGAATGTTGATTTTCAAAGTGAAAACGGCGTTTTAGGGATGGGACCTTTCCCTTACGAAGGAGAAGAAGATCCAGACCTAATTAATGCAGGAAAACAAACGATAACAACCTTACCAGGGGCGTCGTTCTTTGATTCGTCAACGAGTTTTGGAATGATCAGAGGAAAACACGTAGACTTGACAATTTTAGGGGCAATGGAAGTTTCTGAAAGTGGAGATATTGCCAATTGGAAAATCCCTGGAAAAATGGTTAAAGGTATGGGTGGAGCAATGGATTTAGTTGCTTCTGCAGAAAATATCATTGTTGCCATGATGCACGTTAACAAAGCGGGAGAATCTAAAATTTTAAAAAAATGTAGCTTGCCTTTAACAGGGGTAGGTTGTGTGAAGAAAATCGTTACCGAACTTGCTGTAATGGAAGTTACGGCTAATGGAATTAAACTATTAGAAAGAGCACCAGGTGTATCTGTTGAAGATATTGTCAAAGCAACGGAAGTTGAATTGATTATTGAAGGGAATATCCCTGAAATGATTTTAGATTAAAAAAAGGAGGTTTTTTAAACCTCCTTTTTTTATATTTTCTGGTATGCAATTCCCGTTTGTAAAGCTATTTTAGTGCCCTCAATTTTTCGATGTGTTTTATCGTCATTTGCCCCCAATGGAGGTAAAGTTAAGCCTAGTTCTTCCGCTTCTCTACTATAATAATCGAAACGATCTTTATAATGAGGCGAAACTAAATTGTAGACCTCGTTTGTCGTAAAGCTGCCTCCTAAAAGAGCGGTTGTAAATTGGATAATATCGTTGAGGTGTATCATGTTAATTGGCATAGCAGGATTGTCAAGTATACCGCGATTTACAATGTAGCGAACAGGTTTTCGATCAGGACCAAATAACCCACCTAAACGCAAGATATAACTAGTCAATTCACGAGTAGACTGCAATACTTCTTCTGCTTCTACAATCTGTTTGCTTGTTGGATCTTGGCTGTATGCAGTGCTAGATTCCGTGATAACCGTTTCGCTAGGCTCATATACAGAAACCGAACTCATCATCATTACTTTCTTTACTTTATTTTGAATTAGGTAAGGAATAAGACGCTTAAAACTTGTTTGATACAACGTGCTCTCTTCACCTCTAATTGGAGGAATTGTAATAACTAAAACTTCAATATTTGAAAGGAAAGCGTTGATTTCATCGTCATTTGGATGTTGTAAATCCACAAGATAAGGATCAATACCCTGTGCTTTTAGTTCGTCTAATTTACTTGGACTTGTTGTAGATCCTTTGACGATATAGTTCGTTTGGAGGAGGTGTTGACTCAGGTGTAACCCCAACCAACCACAACCGAGTATTCCAATTGTTTTCATTTGTTGTATTTTTTTACTATCAAAAGCTAAAATTAAACATTTCTTTTGGGTGTGTAGATTAATCTGTTGATATTTGAATTTATAAATTTCAGTAGCCATGAAAAAATTCGTATTGTCTATGATGACTTTACTTCTTATAGGCGGGAGTTTTAATACTCAAGCACAAGAAGTAGAAAAGCAAATTGTTATAAAAGACAGAAAAAATAGTCTGGAACAACAGAAGAAACCTTATGTGATCCTCGTTTCTTTAGATGGTTTTCGCCATGATTATATTGATAAGTATCAAGCGGAAACACTAGGTAAAATCGGATTTAAGGGAACACGAGCAAAATCGTTAGTTCCTTCTTATCCTTCGGTTACTTTCCCAAACCATTACTCTATTGTTACCGGATTATACCCTGGACATCACGGGTTAGTTGGGAATAACATGTATGATCGATCAACAGGAGATCGATATTCATTAGGAAATGAAAAAGCAGTTACCAATGCGAAGTGGTATGGTGGAACTCCACTATGGGTATTAGCAGAACAACAAGGAATGCTAAGTGCTTGTTACTATTGGCCAGGATCGGAAGCCGCTATCCAAGAAACATTGCCAACGTATTACTATAAGTATTCTGAGAAAAGTAGTATCGATAGTCGTTTAAACCAAGTTGAAAAATGGTTAAACTTACCAGAAGAGGAGCGCCCTCACTTTATTACGTTCTATATGCCTGATGTTGATCATGCGGGTCACCAATACGGACCTGATGCTCCAGAAACGGAAAAAGCAGTTTTTGAGGTGGATCAAGCAATGAAAAAATTATTAATGATCGTTGAAAACACACCATTGCCAATTAATCTAATAGTTGTTTCGGATCATGGAATGTTAGAGCTTGATCAAGAGACATTATTACAGTTGCCAATCAAGATTGAAGAAAAAGAAGTTTCAGTAGCATCAAATGGAACTTATGTAAGTCTTTTCGTTCATCAACAAAAGGATATTAAGAAGTATTATGATGAGATCAAAAAGACAATGGATCCGAAACTGATGCAGGTATATCTAAAGGGTGAATTGCCAAAAGAATTCCATTTCTCTGGCAAAGATGATCGATTTGATAGAGTAGGTGACATTGTGTTAACTGCAAATCCTCCTTATTATTTTACGAATAAACCATTAGCAGGTAGTCATGGTTTTGATCCAAATGTAGTAAATGAAATGCATGCTATTTTTGTGGCTGCAGGACCAAATATTCGTGAAAATAATAAAGTAGATTCATTCGAAAATGTATTGGTTTATCCAATTATTGCAAAAATTCTTGACTTGAAGGTCGATTATGAAAAAATTGATGGAGATAAAAGAGTTATAAAAGAAGTTGTAAAATAAGATAAAGCTTATCCATAAAAAAAAACTCGATCTGATGAAGATCGAGTTTTTTTATGGTTTAAAATTGGTATCCAAAACCTAAGTTCAAATAGATGTTGTGCATACTAAATGAAATAGCATCAAAATCTTTATCTAAAAGGCCGTTGAACCCGTAGGTAACATCGCCAAAGAGAAAGAAGTTTTGATTGAGCTTCCACTCAGCTCCAATTTGAGTTCCCCATTGGAATTTATTCACATTATTGGAAAAATCATAATCAGCTTTCTTACCATCTTCAAAGATTAATTTTTGTCCTGTGGGATTCGTTTGTCTTAGATAACCATCGTATACATACCCATCAAAAGACTGATCAATTGCCGTGGAGAAGTATAATCCTCCATAGACATTCCATTGCTTGTTGATGTTATAGGTTGCAAGGACAGGAAAAGTTAAATAAGTATTGCGAATTTCCGTTTTAACATCCCCTGTGAAATGACCTTTTACATGTGCACCATTATAGTTGATCTCCGTGATGTAATCTTTCACTCTAGCATCTGTTTTCATTCCTTTTCCTTCCACTCGAATTCCAAGGCGAACACCCCATTTTTGTTCATCCGAAAACCATTTGGTCACATTGGCTTCCATCCCTAATTGCATAGTGGGGTTATAGCTTTTTACTTTGCGGATCTCACGAGGTAATCCCAAAGGAGCTGCTCCTCCAATACTAAATTGAGAACGAACTTGATAGGTGACGTTCTCGTTAAAAAAATGCGATGATTTTGCCTCTTCTTCTTGAGCATAGGTCGATAATGCTAAAGGAAATAACAAGATCGTATATAGATATTTAAAGTTCATTGCTGTGTAATTAAATTAGTTTTTTAAAATCTCAACTTCATCAATGTAAAGTGTGCTTCCAATGGCTCCATTAAAAAGACTGCCTTCTTCACTTGAGGAGAAAACAATGGCTAATTTGTATTTTTTGTGTGGATCATAGTGTTTCCCTTCAACATAGGTAAACGGAATTTCAAACAAAGTCCATGTATTTGTTTCTTTTTTTAATGTGTCAGGAACACGAGCAATGGAAACAATCTTTTCATCAACAAAGTCGTGATCACCATATAGAAATTCATTTGTATTTGCTTCAAATAGAATAGCGTACGCATCCCAGCGATCTTCTGTTAGTTTGTTTTTATCTGGATTGTTTACTTGGAAATCTTTTCCTCTTGTGTACTTAAAGAATCCTCTGAATACTGTTGGTTCATAGTTGAAATCAAGACCAAATTTGGTTCCTTTTAAAGGTTTTGAAACAGCGGTTGCTAAATCAAATTCGCCCAAAAATAAATTTCCAGCGGCTAATGGACTTCCCATCATTGGACCTAGTGGCTCTGTAGATAAGGTTGTTAATTTCATACCGTGACCCACAAAACCGTCTGGAATTACGGAAGTAGGGAAATCGCTTGGTTTTTTAGGATTATCGGGATTACCATCAGTCATGGCAAATCCTTGATTTCCGTTTGCCCATATAAACTCTTCTTTCTCTACCCCCTTATCATCTAGAAGAATATCATAAAGAACATGATAGTAGTCGTTTCCGTAGAAACCACCCGCTATTTCTTTGAATAGTTCAAAGTTGTAAATTGTCGAAATTTCAGCATTGGTAAAGTCAATCGTATAAATTTTACTCCATGTTTTGCTTTCTGAAGTAACTCTATAAATTAAAGGTCCATTACTGAAATCTCTTACAGTTCCACTTGGAGGGATAATTGTAGCTCCTGGGGTAAGGGTAAATTCAGGAGCAATTTGAGTTAAGTCAAGCGATTTTGAAACACGAAAGGTTACTTTGTCATTACTAACGATCGGAGCTGTTAGTAAAAATTCTTGATTGATAGTAGCCGTTTCAATATCTGCTTCTGCATTTAAGGCTTCATCTTTGATACAAGATGAAAAAAGTAGCCCTATCGACAGCGATAGGGATAAGAAAAAATAGTTGTTTCTCATCATTGAAAGTAGTTTTTATAATGTTTGGGTAACGTTTTATTATTCTTAGCGTAACCCTATATTACAAATTTACTTTATATTGTTGAGAATTATCGTTTTTTGCTTTTTAGTTGTTTATATTGTGATTTTTAGTGCTTAAAATGAATGAAATTGTTATATAAATTTCATCCTATTAAGATAAAACTGTGTTTTTATAGCAAAATCATTTAAAACAAATTGAATAATTGCAATTACTCAGTAGTTTTAGTTCTTCTTTGTGTACTATTCGTCGATAGGGCATTTAAAATTGATATCCAAAACCAATGTTTACATATATACTGTACATATTGAACGTAATAGCTTCGAAATCTTTTTTAAATAGGTTATTAAGTCCCCAATTCAGATCTGAAAACAGGCGAAAGTGCTCATCCATTTTGTATTCAAAACCTATTTCTGTTCCCCATTGAAAGCGATTGAGATCAGCAGAAAAATCATATTCTCCTTTACCGCCATTATTAAACTCAACAGGGGTACCTATAGGATTGCCTTCTCTTAAAACACCTTCATATACATAGCCTGTGAAGTCTTTGTCAATTAAACCAGAAAAGTAAAAACCGCCGTAGACATTCCATTTCTCATTTGCTTGATAGACCGCAAGAACAGGAAATGTTATATAGGAGTTTTTCATTTTAGTCTTTACATTTCCAGTAAAGTAACCTTTGGTTTGTTTTCCGGCTTCTCCATCGATTTGCGTGTAGTAATTTTTTACCCGTGCATCGGTTCGCATTCCTCGGCCTTCAAAGCGCAATCCCGTTCGTATTCCCCAGATTTGGTCATCAGAAAGCCATTTGGTTGCGTTAACTTCTAATCCTAACTGTAAAGTTGGATTGTAGCTATTTATTTCGCGTATTTGTGCAGGTATACCCAATGGTGTACTGCCTCCAATACTAAATTGTGCACGGGCTTGATAGGTTGTGTTTTTCGTGAAAAAGGCAACAAAATTGGCTGTCTTTTCCTCTTGTTGGACGGTTATTGGAGTTGATTGTGCCCAAAGGCTGTTTGGTTGTGCAAGAAGACAAACCAACAGTAAAGTAAGAGAGAGGATGCGATTATTCTTTTTCATAAACTAATTCTATTTCATCAACTAACAAGGTACTTCCAATAGCGCCTTTAAATGCCGCGCCATCAATACTAGAAGTCATAACAAGGGCAATCATATAGTTTTTGTTTGGATCATAAGACTTGCCAGCAACCATTTCAAATGGAAAATTAAAAGTACTCCACGTGTTCGTTTCTAGGCGATCTTGTTGTGGAATTCTTGCTATGGCTACGTTTCTCGGGTCCTCAAAATTGTGATCTCCAGTTAAAAAATTATCTTTTTTCTGTAATTCAAAGATGATGGCGTAAATATCAAAGGAATCCTTCGCGCCTACGACTTCTTTGAAGTGTTCATCAGTAACAACTTCGCCAGCAGTATATTTGTAAACACCTCTTACCTTAGAGGGTAATGCTTCTGTGTAAGGCAATCCGAATCGCGTTGATTTTAGTGTGTTAAAAGGATTGAGTTTAAACTGTCCTAAAAATAAATTTCCTGCAGCTATAGGGTTTCCCGTACCTGCAGCGAAACTTGAAGTGTATACCGTTTGCATTTTAACGGCTAATCCTCCTTGTCGTCCCGGAACAGCCGCGGTAGGATAGTCCTCTGGTGGAGTAGAACCCGCAATTGTAGCATAACCTTGATTTCCACTGTCCCAATCGTAAATTTTTTCTCCATTAGAACCTATCTCATAAAAGCGATAATAGCGATCTCTATCCGTCAATTCTGCGTTGTTGAAATTGTAAAACGTACTTAATTCATCGCTCGTAAAGCTGACTAGATACGTTTTCTTCCAACGTTTATCTTGTGCAGTAACGACTACTTCTTGTGCGGTCGTGAAATCACGAGTTACCCCATTGGGTGGATCCATGGTCGCGTTGGGAGAAATGATGAAAAAAGGAGTTTGCTTTTCTAAGTTAATATTAGACTTTACGCGAAATTCAACAGAGGTATTCGTGATAATGGGATCCATCTTCAAATATTCTGTCGGAATATAAGCTTCCAATATATCTGCATTTGTATCTAGTTCTTCGTCTTTGATACAACTAGTACACGCTAGGCCAAATCCTATCAAAAAGAGGAAAACGCTGTTCTTCATAGCGGGGGTTTATTTAATATGCGATTTAATTTCACAACTACCTTGCCAAGGGCAGTCGTTTTGTTATTTGCAGTAGGAAATATACTACTATTTTGGTTTTAAAAATGTGTTTTATTTTGTGTTTTTTTGTCATATACTGTGATTTTTTGATAAAAAACAAGAAGAATAGAAGGGGTGGTTGTTTTTCAACAGAAGAATTAAAAAACAACAAGAATCTGCAATATGGTGCAGAAAAGGGATTTTAGCGCAGGCGTTGAACCAAAATTGGCTCATTTTTACTTTATTTTGGACGATAATAGTATATTTGTTTGATTGTAAATAAGCTGTATGAAAATCAGAGGTTTAATAGGGTTGTTATTTTTTGTGGTTACAAGTCTTTGTGCACAAGAAAATCAAAAGTGGAATAGCTATTTTTCTTATAAAGAATTAGTTGCACTTACAAAAGGGAAGGATGTTGTTTTTGGAGCAACTCCATCTGCTTTGTTGCGCTATAATGTAAATAGCAATAGTGTTGAAGTTTACAATTCGATTAGTGGGTTAAAAACCAATACCATCACGGCTCTTTATTTTAGTGAAGTTCATCAAAAAGTATTGATTGGAAATGAAGATGGAAGTTTGCTTGTTTACGACTTGAAAAGCGATCGTATTCGAACGATTTTAGATATCAAGAACAAACCTAGCTTACAACAAATTGAGCGTAGAATTAATGCTTTTTTAGAGGTAAAAGGAGAAATATATATTGCCACTAATTATGGTATCAGCCTTTTTAATCTCAACAATAACACTTTTGGCGATAGTTACTATATTGGTCAAAATGGCAAGAATATTGCGGTAAAGGATATCATAGCTACTGATGTAGACTTATTCGCTATTACAGTTGAGGGAGTGAAACAAATTACATTACAGAACACTAATAAGGTAGACTACAGACAGTGGGACACTTGGGAAAACACTAAAACGTGGGAACGAGGCTACGTCTTGGGTCGCAAGATTTATTTAAGTGCAAAAGAAGATGCTACTTTGTATCGATTGATTCAATCACAACAAATCACTGCAGTAGCACAGGTGGATCAACCGATAGTAAAATTTAATGTCAATGAAGAGGGAAAATTAATAGTGCTTACTTCGTCTAAGTTATTTGAATTATATGCCGAAAACCAACTAGTAGAACTGCTTAGCCAATCTGATCTTATTGATGCGGTTGCGGTAAATGGTAGCTATTACTTAGGGAGTAACTACCAAGGCTTGATTCAATGGAACAAAAACGGCTCTCGTGAGTCACTTTCACCTGATGGCCCCGAATCCAATCGCGTTTTCTCGTTACTTGCTACACGTGCTGGAACTTGGTTTATCAGTGGTGGGTACGATAAAAACACCTACAACCCTTATGTTCCCACTTTGACAGCGAGGGGACTAAGTTATTTTAACAAGAAAAAAGGATGGGAGTTTATTTCGTTTAGTCAATTGAAAGAAGCACGTGCACTAACCTATGCCACGCTGAATCCCAAAAATGAAAATGAATTATACGTTGGGTCCTATCATTCAGGATTGTTGCAAATTAAATTGAAAAGTCAAGCTCTTCAAGATAGCGAAGTAACCTTGTGGAACCATGAAAATACTGGGACAACAGGATTAGAAAATTTAGAAATTGATCCTAACAATTCCAATTTACCAGCGGGTTATGCCAGTGTTCGCGTCAATGGAGTGGTTTTCGATAAGCAAGGAAAGCTGTGGGTGACTAATAACTTTGTGCGTAGTGCCTTAAAGAGTAAAGACGCCAATAATAAATGGGAATCCTACAATACGTCTGCCGTTATGTTTGATTATAAAAGAGGAAATTATGGGCGATTAGTTGTCGATAAAAACAACACCAAATGGATACCCTCACTAGAAGATGGGTTGCTTGTTTTCAACGAAACGAAAAACAATCGATTGACCTCTTTAGGAACCGATTCGGGTACACTACCCTCAGATAACGTAAGTGCGATTGCCCTAGATAAAAATAACCAATTATGGATTGGAACAAACAAAGGATTGCGCGTCATTCAGAATGTCAATCAGTTTTTACAGACTTCTGCTCTCAAACCAGTAAATATTGTAATTGAAGAAAATGGAATTGGAGAAGAATTGTTCTATCAACAGTATATTACGAAGATTGAAGTAGATGGAGCTAATCGAAAATGGGTGGCTATTGCTGATGCAGGAGTATTCTTAGTGTCTGCAACAGGGAAAGAAATAATCTACCATTTTACAAAAGACAATTCACCTTTACCCAGTAATACCATCAATGATATTGCAGCTGATCCGATAGCTGGAGAAATCTTCTTCGCTACTGATCTCGGTGTTGTTTCTTTTATGGCAGATACTTCTGAAGGACAAGATACCAATAGTTCGTTTTATGCTTACCCAAATCCCGTTCGACCAGAATATTTAGGTGAAGTACGCATCGTTGGATTAATGGATCGCTCTGTAGTTAAGATTACGGATATTGAAGGTAATTTAGTTTTTGAGACCACGTCCAATGGCGGTACAGTTATTTGGGATACGCATGCCTTTAATGGGAAGAGAGTTGGATCAGGAGTGTATTTGATTATGGTATCTTCCGATGATCACAGCAATACAAAAGTGAAAAAATTAATGATCATTCGCTAATGATTATACAAACCAAAGCGATCGTGTTACAAGCGATCAAATACCAAGATAAAAGTTTAATTGTCAAATGCTTGACAGAAGAAGTTGGGATTCAAACTTTTTTTGTTCGCAACGCTTTTTCCAAAGGGAAAAATGCACCGAAAATAGCGTATTTTCAACCTTTAATGTTGTTAGATGTTACGTTTGCTTTTAAGAATAAAGGGGGAATGGAGTATTTTAAGGAGATAAAAGTAGATCAAGTCTATCAGACGATTTACTATGATTTTTCCAAAAATAGCATTGCACTTTTTGTCAGTGAAATCTTGAGTATGATAGTTAGTGAACAAGAGCGAGACAAACAGTTTTATGCCTTTGTAGAGACTGCCTTGCTGTGGTTAGATACCCATGAAGAAACAGCTAACTTTCATTTGTTGTTGTTAGTCGAATTGACGAAATATCTCGGCTTTTATCCTGATGTATCAGAAGTAACTTGCCATTATTTTGATTGGTATGAAGGAGTTTTTACTGATATTCACGTGGCCAATTGTTTTGATGCAGAAGAAACATTTTTACTGAAGCGCTTATTGCAACTGGGCTTTGACTCGGATCAAAAAGTGTTTTCTTCTCGCGATAGAAAAACGCTGTTAACCCTATTGATGAAGTACTATGAAGTTCACTTTACCGCTTTTAAAAAACCAAAATCGTTGGAAGTGTTGAAGGAGGTATTTGCGTGAGGTTTGCTCATCTCACCATCTCACCATCACCTCACCTCACCTCACCATCTCACCGCCTCACCATCTCATCATCTCATCACCTTACCATCTCACCATCTCACCATCTCACCATCTCACCATCTCATCACCTCACCATCTCATCACCTCACCATCTCATCACCTCACCATCTCATCACCTCACCATCTCACCATCTCATCATCTCATCATCTCATCACCTCATCACCTCACCGTCTCACCAAAAAAACAACCATCCAATCTCACAAACAACAAAAAACAGTCAATTTT
>NZ_JACHTC010000018.1 GCF_014145635.1 Myroides sp. WP-1 | reverse complement strand
CCTCAACAAACAACACCTCAACAAACAACACCTCAACAAACAACACCTCAACAAACAACACCTCAACAAACAACACCTCAACAAACAACACCTCAACAAACAACACCTCAACAAACAACACCTCAACAAACAACACCTCAACAAACAACATCTCAACAAACAACACCTCAACAAACAACACCTCAACAAACAACACCTCAACAAACAACACCTCAACAAACAACACCTCAACAAACAACACCTCAACAAACAACACCTCAACAAACAGCCTCCCCCTATAATTTCTTCTTAAGTCAAATTGAACTTCGTATATTTTGTGTAAATTTGAAAAAAAATATAGACTTGAGAACACTCTATTTCTTTATCCTATTTACATTACTAAGCTTTTCTAGCTTTAGCCAAGATAAAAATAAGATTATTATCCATCACGCAGATTTGTCGGATCGAAACCAAGCAGAATTGCCTGATGCAACCTTATTGCGAGGAAATATTACAGCAGAACACAACGGAATTATCCTAAACTGTAATACAGCTTATTATTTTGAAAAGGAAAACTACATCAAACTCTTGGGCGATGTACGAATGAATCAAGGGGATACGCTGTTTTTAGACAGTAAATATGCAGAATACAATGCCATCAATGGTTTTGCTTACGCTGAAGGTAATGTTATTGTTCGTTCTCCTGATTCCACGTTAGAAACAGATACACTTCGCTTTAATAGAAATGAGAACTTAATTTATTACAATACACCCGGAACCATTGTAAACAAAGGAAATATATTAAAGAGCAAAGCTGGAAAATACTTATTGACGGAGAAAAAGTTTCAATTTTTCACGGCTGTTACCATCACTACAACCCAAGGTACAATTGTAAAATCCAATCACTTAGATTTTTACGAAGTTCCCGAGCATGCATATGTATTTGGTCCATCGACAATCACCAATGAAGACGACTATATCTATACTGAAAATGGCTATTATGACGTCAAGCAAGACCTGGGTAAAATGGTCAAGAACTCGTATATATGGTATGATCAACGGAAAATTGAGGGTGATTCTATTTACTATAACAAACGCATTGAATTTGCATCAGCGACGAATCACGTTCGCATAACGGATACAATCAACAAATCAAAAATAACAGGGCATTACGCGGAACTATACAAGCTCCAAGACTCCACCTTTGTTACAAAAAAGGCCTTAGTTAGCATGTTAACCGAAGAAGGAGATTCGGTTTATTTCAGTGCGAAGCGAATTGTATTGACAGGTCCTGAAAAAGATCGTGTCATTCGCGGTTATCACGATGCACGCATCTTTAGAGATAGCATGAGTGGAAAAGCCGATTCGATTCATTGGAGTGAAAAAATTGGACTAACACAAATGATAGGACGTCCTGTTCTTTGGAATGGCGATAGCCAAGTAACAGGAGAAGTCATGCATATGTTAAGCAATCTAGAAACCAAACAAATGGATTCTCTCAAGGTACTAAACAATGCTTTTATTGTAGAGAAAGATACCCTAGGCACAGGCTATAACCAAGTAAAAGGCGTTAATCTCTACGGAAAATTTGTCAACAACAAACTCAACGAATTAGATTTAGTCAAAAATGCTGAGATGATATACTTCGCCTATAACGAAAAAAATGAATTCATCGGTATTGACAAGGGAATCTGCAGTCATATTAATGTTGGTTTTAGCGAGAATGAAATTAGCAGTGTTACTCTATTTGTATCACCTGAGAGTCAACTCTACCCCGATCATATGCTACCAGAGAACGCTAGATTCCTCAAGGATTTTATTTGGCGGGGCGATGAGAAAATAAATTCGCTAGCAGATATCTTCAGCGACGAAGAAATTCAGGACGAAGAAGAAAATAAAGAAGAACGATTACAAAAACAAAAAGAGGCAGAAGAGCCGATGGAAGTTCAGAAAGAAACACTAAATCCAATTTCTGAACCTCAACAACCGACGGTTGTAAAGAAAAACTCTAAATAGAAATGAAAGAAGATTTTTTTAAATATCAAGCACAGACATCACCGAATCCGTTAGCGATGGAAATTTCCCACGCAAAGGGGTCATACATATACGACAAAAACGGAAAAGCTTATTTAGATTTCGTTGCAGGTGTTTCTGCCTGTACCTTAGGTCATCAACACCCTAAGGTAAACAACGCAATCAAGGAGCAATTAGACAAGTATTCCCACGTTATGGTTTATGGTGAATACATTCAAGATCCTGCAGTAGAATTCTGTAAAATACTAGCAGAAAACATTCCTTCTCCACTCAATAAGACCTATTTGGTCAACTCGGGAACAGAAGCAACAGAAGGTGCTTTAAAATTGGCGAAACGAGTAACAGGAAGAAGTCAATTAATTTCTTGTTTTAATGCTTACCATGGCAATACAATGGGGTCTATGAGCGTTATGGGATTTGAGGAGAGAAAACGCGCTTTTCGCCCCTTACTACCAGATGTCGACTTTATTCACTTTAACTGTGTAGAAGATCTAGAAAAGATTACGACTAAAACAGCGGGAATTATTTTGGAAACTATCCAAGGAGGAGCTGGATTTGTGGAGCCTTTTGACGGTTTTCTTACGAAAGTTAGAAAGCGCTGTGACGAAGTAGGTGCCTTGATGATTGTCGACGAGATTCAACCGGGATTCGGACGTACTGGAAAGCTATTTGGTTTTCAAAATTACGATGTAGTTCCCGATATTATTGTGATGGGTAAAGGAATGGGTGGCGGAATGCCCGTTGGTGCATTTACTGCTAGTGATGCACACATGAATTTACTATACGACAACCCCAAATTTGGGCATATAACAACCTTTGGCGGTCATCCGGTGATTGCCGCAGCAAGTTTGGCTACGCTAAAAGAACTGGTAGAAACCGATCTTATGGCTCAAACGCTGGAAAAAGAAAAGCTTTTCAGAAGTTTACTAGTACATCCTTTAATCACCGAAATTCGCGGAAGAGGACTAATGATTGCGCCAATGACACCTAGCAGTGATATTACCAACCGCGCTATCGTAAAATGTCAAGAAAAAGGATTAATTTTGTTTTGGTTATTATTCGAAGGGAAAGCTATTCGCATCACTCCCCCGTTGACCATTAGCGAAACTGAAATAAAAGAGGGATGTGCTATTCTTTTAGAAGCTTTAGATGAAGTACAAAAAGAGTTAGGATTATAACTTTACAATTAACGCAGTAAAAAACAGCAATGGATTTCAATAAAAACGAAGAAGAAGAAAACAACTTATCACTTGCTCGTTTTGAGTCAATGCTCAAAACGAATAAGATTTTGTTTTTTGATTCGGAAGAGTTTGAAAATATCATACTACATTACCTGGATTCGGGTAAAATAAATTTGGCTAAGAAAGCGCTTAAATTAGCGCTAGACCAGCACCCTACTTCTATCGGATTAAAATTAGTTGAAGTAGAAATATTAATCTTTCAAAACAAATTAGAAGCAGCAGACCGCCTGCTTGATGAAATAGAACATGTAGAACCGCATAACGATGAAGTTTACATCCACAGAGCGAGTATCTACTCCAAAAAAGGAAACCACTTAGAGGCAATTAATGCCTTGGAAAAAGCGTTAAGCATCACGGAAGATCTAGCTGATATCTATTCTCTTTTGGGAATGGAGTATCTCTTTATTGACGAAATTGAAAAAGCAAAACAGAGCTTTATCTTGTGTCTAGAACACGACGATGAAGATCAGTCAACCTTGTACAACATTGTATACTGTTTTGACTTTTTAAATGAAACAGAAGAAGCAATTGACTATCTCAACTCTTTCATTGACAAAAATCCGTACAGCGAAATCGCTTGGCACCAATTAGGACGCCAATACTACGCTTTAAAGAATTACGAAAAAGCCGTTTGGGCCTTTAACTATGCAACACTTATTGACGAACAGTTCTTAGGAGCATATTTAGAAAAAGGAAAATCGCTTGAAAAACTAGAACAGTATCAAGAAGCTATTGATAACTATATGATTACCTTAGAGCTTGATGCTCCTTCTTCTTATGTTCTATTGCGTATCGGTATCTGTTATGAAGCGCTCAACAATTTTCCGTTGGCCATCCAGTATTACAAGAAAACAGTTCACGAAGATCCTATGCTCGATAAGGGGTGGATTGCTTTGACTGATATTTACATCAAAGAAAATCAATTTGACAAAGCCTTAGTTACCTTACAAAAGGCGATTCATATCGATGAGTTAAATGAGAGATATTGGGTACGTTATGCCGTATTGAATCGCAATTTACTTCAGTTTAAAGAGGCTGAATTGGGGTATCGCAAAGCAACTGAATTAGGAGAGTATATTTTAGATTACTGGATTGATTGGGCGGATATCTTGTACTTGTTAGAAGAGTATGACAGTGCTATTGATAAATTGAATCAAATTGAGAGTACACATCCCAACACAGCAGAAATATATTATCGCTTAGCGGTTTATCACCTTGCAAATAACAAGAACGAAGAAGCCTTAGGCTGGTTAGAAAAAGGATTAGCTACAGCTTATGAAAAAGTGTCATTGATTGAAACCCTTTTTCATGAACAATGGGAAAATCCCATTTTGCAAAATGCCATAAAAAATTACACCAAATAAAAAAATAGCTATTCACTTGTTTGAATAGCTGTTTCATTTTAATACCATTAGCTATGATCAAGAAACAATATGGATTAATTGGAAAAGATATTACCTATTCGTTCTCACAGAACTATTTTACCCAGAAATTTAAACAATTGGGACTTACCGATTCGGCATACAGCAACTTCGATATGGCTAAAATTAGCGAATTTGGAGACCTTTTAGAACGTTGTGACAATCTAAGAGGGCTAAACGTCACTATTCCCTATAAACAAGCTATTATCCCCTATTTGGATAGCTTATCAAAAAAGGCAATCCAAATTGGAGCAGTTAACACGATACGCATTACCAAAAAAAACAAACTAAAAGGGTATAATACAGATTGGTATGGTTTTTATCATTCGCTGAAACCTTTATTGAAAAAACAGCACACCCATGCCCTTATATTGGGAACAGGTGGAGCGAGTAAAGCCATTGAATATGCCTTAAAAAAACTGGGAATCACCTATAAGTTCGTCAGTCGCACCAAACAAGACAGCGAATTTACTTATGAAGAACTCAATGAAGACATTCTCACTCGTTTTACCCTTATCATTAATACTACCCCTTTGGGAACTTTTCCGAATATTGCAGAAAAACCCAACATACCATACCAATACATAACTGCTCAACACTTAGTGTACGATTTGATCTACAATCCGGAGCAAACAACTTTTCTTCGCTTGGCGCAGGAAAATCAAGCTACTGTAAAAAACGGATATGAAATGTTGGTCTTACAAGCAGAAAAAGCATATAAAATATGGTCTAAGCGATTTCAACAAGATTAAATCACTAAAATCTAGATTTTTTATTGCGTATTAATCTAATTAATTCCTCATACTTTAGATATTTTTTACTAAATTTGAGAATGAACTCATCTAGATTTTCTCTAATTGGTTAAAAAATTGCTCTTTTAAGCCTGCTTTTTGTCCTTTTTTCATTCCATAGTTCTGCTATGCAACTTAAAAATGCCTTTAATCAGAATCAAAATAGTTAATTTCCACTTCAATCAAAAAAAGTCAAGATGAGTTCGATATAAGAAATATCCTAATCAAGGATTATTGTTGTTAATTATAAGATTTTTATACCTATGTTAGAACAAAAGAATGAAAACCTGCACGAGCTAGCAGATGGACAAAATCCGGAATCAAATACCCCAAATTCTGCACACCTTGCTGAAAGAGAGAAAGCTCTAGATTCTATTACTGCATCAAATGCTGAAGAAGGCGAAGACAATGATGTGCATGAACAAACTGACATCACAATCCTTGACTATGAAAAGCTGGATATGGAACAACTCACTTCTGAGTTGCAAAAGCTAATTCAAAGCTATAAAATCACGAATATTAAGGATCTAGTAGAAGATATTAAAAAAGAATTCTACAGACAATACAATGACTTAATAGACGAGAAAAAAGAGGCTTTCTTAGAAGAAAATCCCGACGCTAATGCAAGTGATTTTGATTATAACCTACCTCTCAAAGCTACGTTTGATGGACTTTACCACGACTTTAAAACAAAGAAGAATTCATATTACAAAGAATTACAAAATAATCTAACCGCTAATTTAAACAAGCGCTTAAGCATTATTGACCGTATTAAAGATCTAGTTGATACAAGTGAAAACAAAGCTGATGCACTTAAATTACTTGGTGATTTAAGAGATGAATGGAAAAATGCAGGGGCTATTCCAAAAGACAAATACAACCACGTTTGGAATAACTATCACTTCCACATTGAGCGTTTTTACGATCAATTACATCTAGATAGAGAATCGAGAGATTTAGATTTTAAATATAACCTCGATCAAAAACAAAAAATAATCCTTCGCGCAGAAGAGTTACTTCACGAAGATGATGTAATCAAAGCTTTTAGAGAGTTGCAAACATTGCACCGTATCTGGAGAGAAGAAATCGGACCTGTTGATCGCGAAATCAGAGAGGAAATTTGGGAAAAATTCAGTGATTTAACCAAACAACTCCACGACAAACGCGAGCTGTTATTTGAAAATTTAAGAGAAGGCGAAAAAGAAAACCTGGGCTTAAAAGTGCATGTAATCAGCCAAATCGATTTGTTATCAAGACAAGAGATCACGTCTCATACCCAATGGCAAAAAGAGATTAAAAAGGTGGAAGAACTCCGCAATCACTTCTTTTCTATCGGAAAAGTGCCACAGGACAACAATGAAGAAGTTTGGAACTTATTCAAATTAGCAACAAGAAATTTCAATGCCAATAAGAATAAATTCTACAAAGACCTGAAAAAAGTTCAACAAAAGAACTACAACGATAAGCTAGCGTTAATTGAAAAAGCATTAACGTACAAAGACAGCGAAGATTACGATAAAGTAACGCCAATCATGAAGCAAATTCAAGAAGATTGGAAAAAAATCGGACATGTTCCTAGAAAGTATTCAGATCAATTGTGGAAAGATTTTAAAGACGCTTGTAACCACTACTTTGATCGCTTACACACGATCCGAAACAGTGAAAACCAAGAAGGAAATGAGAACTACAACAAGAAAAAAGAATTCTTAGAAGAGTTAAAATCCTTTACTTTAGTTGGTGAACACAAGACGGATTTAGAAGCGATTAAGGAAAAAATTAATACGTGGAAAAGCATCGGAAATGTACCACACAATAAACGCTTCATAGAAGGGAAATTCAACAAGATATTGGATGTATTGTTCGATAAATTAAGCTTGAGTAAAAGAGAAGCCGAAGCGATGAAGTTCTCCAATCGATTAGATGATTTATTAGAATCTAATGACAAGAGAAGACTACAACAAGAAGCTATATTTATTCAACGTAAAATTGAAGAAATTACAAGCGGAATCTTGCAACTAGAAAATAACTTAGCTTATGTTTCTAATGCAACAAAAGACAATCCACTAGTAAAAGAAGTAAATAAAAACATTGAAAAAAATAGAGATGAATTGAAAATCTGGCAAGATAAATTACAACAGATTAGAAATCTCGATGCATAAGTAAGAGAAGCTGGTTTTATACCAGCTTTTTTTATGGAATTCACTGTTTTATTTTTTGACCATTCTCGCGATTAAAGCAGGTACTTTTTTAGTTGAGAAAAACCTTATTTTTTCTGTATAAATCAGCAAGTTACTACTTATTTTCGCGTTCGATGAATCTCCGATGTGTTTCGATTTATTCTTTCTTTTTTCCACTCAATATTGAATAAAAAACAAACAACACTAAGAGGTAAGAAAATAGAAGCCCAGAACAGCAGTTGAAAAATCGTATGACTACTTATCCAGGAAGTACCAAGCCATTGCTGCGCACCTTGTATACCCAATACTCCTTCCGTTAGTAAAAATCCGAGCACAAGACATGTACATCCTACTTTTGTCCATAGAGTAAGGATAATTCTTTTTTTCTGAATAAAAAGCCACACACCTAAAGCCGTAAAAATGCCCAGCATATTCAAGTGAATAAATCCGACAATCCAACTTCTCATTCCCTGCAATACATGAGCTAAAGGCTGAATTAGCGTTACTAGTTGCAAGACTAGTCGGATTCCCATACAGCTGATTGCCAATAACAACAACCCCTTTTCCCAAAAAGAAGAGTTCACTTTTTCTTCTGTGTATTTCAATATCAAAGCTTTACAGAGCATATAAAGCACAAGGGCTTGAAGTAGTACTCCTCCTCCATTGAGGTAAAACAAGATTGGATTTGAGACATACCAACTAGCAGGTAAAGCATACGTTAACACAACAGAGACAATCCACAAGACATATCCTTTTTTAAATAGCTGTTGCTGTAGAGGATTAGAAAAAGCATAGGAATACAATATGGCAATAAAGGCAGTAAAAAACCAGCCGTCAAATTGAAAATGCAGAAAAAACTGAATACACAACTGAAAAAAAGTACTAACCTTTCCCATCATCCCAATAGCAGGTCCTAGGAACCACACTCCTAAGGTAGAGAACACCATAAAGAACAAAGCGGTCTTCAACCAAAGAAGGCGTTGCTGCTCCACTTTTTTATGTCTATTCCACAAGCGGTATACAAATACGTAAGAACACAGTATATGAAGCGTAGAAAAAACAATTGAGGGTGCGGCATAGCCTTGAAAAGGAAACGTCACCGCCATACCGAGAACAGCACCTTGCGTTACCCAAAACAATTGGCGATAAAACTTTCGCTCTTTAGGAGTATCTTGCGCAAACTGATCGACTAGTACTACATATACAAATAAATACAACCATCCCAATAAGGCCACATGAGAATGTCCGTGTAATACATACAAAAAAGTCATTCCCTCTAATGGAAAAACAAAAGCACTCCTCAACAATAACCCCAGCAAAGCAGCCAATAGCAAATTAAAAAAAGGAATACAATAATGAATGGGTTTCATATCAGGCGTATCATATAGAATACCTACTAAGGTAAGATTCTTCCACTAGAAGTAAAAGTTTTCACGGTGTTTTCTTGCATTACTATAATTGAATCAATTTTTGTAAATTTGTTTGACATATCTATACAACTGTACAAACATGCATAAAATCAAGATTAAAAACTTTGGTCCAATTAAAGAGGGCTTCTTAGACAAAGAAGGCTGGATGGATATCAACAAAGTAACTGTTTTTATTGGAAATCAGGGATCTGGTAAAAGTACTGTTGCTAAACTAATTGCCACCTTCATGTGGTTGGAAAAAGCTCTAATTAGAGGTGATATAGACGCTCATGTAATGACTTTTTCAAATTTTATAGAACTTTTGCGTTTTCATCGCATTGAAAACTATTTTTCACCTAGTACTACGCTTGAATACATAGGTGCTGTATATACAATTCATTGTACAAATGAAATAATATTAATAAATAAACATCATCATACATTTGTTGAACAGCCAAAAATCATGTATGTACCCGCAGAGCGAAATTTTTTAAGTGCTATACCGAATATCAACAAAGTATCTAATTTAATTATTGGCAGTTTACAATATTATGCAGTAGAATATCGAAATGCTCAATTAACTCAGGAAGGGAAACCTTTATTATTGCCTATTAACAATACCCAAGTTATCTATGACCCAACCATAGACGAAACTTTTATTGAATTTAATGAAGGAAAACGCTTAAAACTAACAGAAGCTTCTAGTGGCTTCCATTCGTTGGTACCTTTAGTATGGGTGACTCAATATCTTTTAAATTTTTTGAAACAAGGGGATGAAAATTTACTTAAGCTACTAAGTCCCGATCATACAATTCGCAGAAATAAAGAATTAAATACCTTGAGTTTAGGCATTGCCTTAGACAATTATGATGAAAAAGTCATTCGTGAAAAAGAGAAACAAATCAATGGCAAGTACATTGCTAAACACCTCATCAATATTGTAGAAGAACCAGAGCAGAATTTGTTTCCAAGTTCTCAGCGTTTATTATTAAATCAACTATTAGCTTATAATAGCGGGAACAATCAATTAATAATGACAACGCATAGTCCATATTTAGTTAATTACCTAACATTAGCTATTGAAGCAAATAAGTTAAAAGAAAAAATGCTAGATTCTTCAGTTGAATTAAGAAACAGATTGTATGACATTGTTCCATTAGACGCTACTTTAGCAGCAGATGATTTAATCATTTATCAATTAGACGAGACAACTGGTACAATTACTAAGCTAAAAACGTATAATGGTTTACCTTCAGATGAAAATTACCTAAACGATGGCCTTGCTGAAACCAACGAACTATTTTCAAAACTCTTAGCACTTGAAGACGAATTATGCCTGTAGATTTTTTTGCACACCCTTGTACAACTCCCAATGGCAATTGTTCAACAACAGCCGTACCTTGTTGTAGTACATTTTCGAAAAGTCTATTTGGAATAAGCGATGCAAGTGCCTCTAATCGAGTTCCTGCTGTTGTACTCTTTGATCAAGAAGATCTTTGGGATTTTACCATTGAAAATCTTACTAACAATGCCATACAATACAAAGCAATCGATTTTTGTATTCCTATATATAGAACAGGAGCATACAATGTAAATGATGACAATAGTAATCCTCTTGATTTCTCATCTGATCATCAAGGTACCGAACTCATTAAACGATGTGAAGGTTTTTTATTTGATGGAGCACATTGGATTTTATTTTTCGAAATAAAGACAAAGCTCAATCAAGGTTGGTTAACTGATGCTCGAAGAAAATTTGAAGAAACCATACTCAGCTTCAAAGAACATCATCCAGATCTAAAACATCAAATTATCAATCCCATCATTTCCAATAAAGCGGTTTACAAAGTTCCTCAAAACGAAATGATTCAAAGTAGAATACTAAAAGATAAAACGGGTGTATCTCTTCAAATAACCACTCGTTTTTCTATAGAATAAAAGGGATAGCGAAATCACCATCCCTTTACCATGTAAACTCTTTAGACCACTTCTAGTCGTTTTGTTTACCTTGTATTATTTGCTTTCCCCTTCCATTTTGCGAAAGAACACAAAAAGCAGCACAAAGAAAATTAAATAAGCAATATTGAATCCCGCAGCACTAATCCATGCCTTTAGAAGTCCTTCTGGTAATAGCATTTTGATAGGTTGTTGATAGAGTGCAAGAAATACAGGAGAAATAAAGCCTACCCATTTCGGCAATATTGTTTTTCCGCTAAAAACAAAGATTGAAAATAGCAACCACCCAAAAAGTAGAACAGCTATTGCGGTTCCCCAAGCGATGTACAATACTTTGGTAAACGCTGTGGCCATTTCAATTAAATACGGATGCGCACTAGGATCTGTATGATAAATTGCTTTGAATAGCTCACCACTATAAAAGAAATCCGCATGACCTAAAGGCATTAAGACCACACTAATAACTAAGATAAAGTAAGTAACCCATGCGGAAGCCTTCGTTTTATCACGAAAAAATTGATAAGCCAACCATACCCCAGGTAAAAATAAAAACGCCGACATCGAAGCGATTAACGCCCCCCACATCAAACGTTCTGTTGAGCCCTCAATCATGAGTAAGGCTAATGTTGAATCAAGTTGATCTACATAAGTTGATGTAAATAAAGGATATTTTGCTGGATCTACGTGAAACCCCACAATGAGTATATCGCCTACTACCCAAAGAATGGAAGCAATAATACTAGAAATAAAAGACCATTTAATTTTTGTTGAATACGTCATTTTTTTGTGTTTTACAATTTTGCGTTCGCTACGTTGATTGACTGTATTTATTCTAATCATCAACCTAACGGCTTCATTTATTTAATTATTAAGATTCGTTCTAAATAATTCATATATTTGTACAAAGGTAGAAGCTCATTTCTATCACAATGTTTCAAATACGGATTAAAAGGTCCGCAAAAAGAAAAGCTATGGCAATGACCTTGCGCTTGTATGACAGCAAACACAAGCAAACACTAGTAGAAAAAGAATATCCCTCGACTTATTTTGATTTGGGGAAAGATGGAATTAAAGAGCATACCACCTACCTAAATTCTTTTCTCGGTCGCGGATTTTACAAAGAAATTTACTTTGATGGTATACATATCGGTTTTGGTGATATGCAGTTAGCGCACAAACTTTTATTGGGATTTGACAGTAACTTTGAAACGATCGAGATGCACTTTACCTTACAGGGAAAGAGTACGGCATATACAAGTCAATTTGACCGTAACATAAGCTTCAATGCGCATGCTCACAACTTGTTATACACAAATGGTTTAGGAGGAAAAATGGAATGGGAACACGCTTGTTTCCAACAGGTTGAAATCAACTTGAGACCCGAATATTTTGCAAAATTCACACCAACAGATCATCCTCTTTTTGATCAATTTAGAAACGCTATAGCCAAGGGAAAATCGAGTTTATTACACCCCGAGCACTACCAGATTAACCACCAGATGTATCAGATCATAGAACAGATTATCCATTGTGATAAAAAGGGAATTTTCAAACGCCTCTTTTTAGAGGCAAAAGTTATAGAACTCCTCCTTCTTCAATTTGAACAATTTTGCGACAAACTCCCCTATCAAGGTTCTTTAAAACAGCACGACATTGATAAAATCCACGCCGTACGTCAGTATATCCTTCAGCATTTGGACAGTCACTACTCTTTACTTGATTTGGCCCATATCGTTGGCACTAACGAATTTATTTTAAAAAAAGGGTTTAAAGAGCTATTTGGCACAACGGTTTTTTCTTTTTGGGCACATGCAAAAATGGAACATGCTGTGCATTTACTCCGTGAAGGAGTATTAAACATCAGCGAGATTTCCGATCAAATTGGCTATAAAAATCAACGTCATTTTGCTACCGCATTCAAAAAGAAATACGGCGTATCCCCAAGTCAATATTTACAAAATATATAATTGTAAAATGCCCGAAGAACAACTGTTATTAATACTCTAGAAGTTTCTTTACATTGGGTAAGAAAATACCGTGAATAATAAACATTTCTCGAATATCACTAGGTTGAAGCGTTAGGTTTTCAAACACCGGATTATCACTTATAAACAAAAGATTAGCATCCTCTGTCCAACGTTTAAAACGATAGCATAGAACACCTCTCTGTTCGATAATGATAACGTAAATATGCCAGGGTTTAATTTCGCTTATATCAATTTTTTTCGACAATACATAAGAGCCTACTTTTATGGTAGGATACATATTTTCAACGACAATTTGAAATCCAATATTTACTTCTTCTTCTGTGGGAAATACATAAGAAGGAGAAGTTGCCAAACATTTCTTGGGATTAATACAATATTCGATATGGTGATCTGCGGCAATCATTTTCACAACCCGATTATCCATATCAACATTGTAAACCGCATTGGGATGCACTAGGAAAACCTCATTTAAGTCTATTTTATTTTTTCTGCAAATCTCAATAATCTTATCATAGCGCAAAGTTTCTCTAATTTTCCATGACGAGAGCGTATTGGGTTTTATCCCTAACAAATTAGCTAGTTCTAAGTCGGTCTTAAAACCAAGTAATTGTTTTAGTTTTCTAATTATTTCGTTGGCGTCTAACATAGTTTACTTTCTATTATAGTTGAAAAACTAGCTTTTATCGATTAATGTTAAAATATTTAATCATAATTAAATAATCACAAATAAAACAACAAAAAAATAGCTTCTAAAAATTAATAAAGATTTAATTTACACACAAAACAACCTTTACCTGCTTATATTTAATTATATTAACAAACAATTCAATCGCTTAAATGTACAAAAAAATCACAAATAATAACTTATTTAACAATAATATTCACATAACATGCATTTTAGCTCTTTTCATTGGTATAAAACCAAAGGCATAGTAGGATAAATTGGCAAAAGAAAAGCCCCAAATAATTGGGGCTAATCAACGTTAAAAAAGTGTACAAACCACTAACAAATCAGTTCTACTTTACCGCTCACTACATCATAATAGCCACCGACAACACCTATTTGGCCCTGTTCAATCAATTGAGTTAAAGAAGGGCTAACTTCTTGCAGCTGACGAACAATAGAGCGAACATTCTCCATCGTCACTAATTCGACCAATTCAGCTTGACTTATTGTTTCATTTTTGTGCTTTTCACGTACTTGTTCTACTATGGGGTGTATGCGTTCTAAAATGGTATCTAGTTTCCCCAAACTTGTGTGATTACACGCTCCTGTTACAGCGCCACAACGACTGTGTCCCAAGACTAGAATTAGCTTACTCCCAACAACATTACATGCGTATTCCATACTTCCAATCACTTCATCCGTCAATACATTTCCTGCAATTCTCAAGCTAAAAATATCTCCAATTCCTTGATCTAAAACGTGTTCTAAGGGAGCACGACTATCCATACAACTCAAGATTACGGCATGCGGATGTTGTCCGTCTTTTGTTTCCTGCAATTGGTGTAAGAAATTTCGATTAAATTTTAAGTTATTGACAAAGCGATTGTTTCCTTCTAACAATAAGTTCAAACTTTGTTCTGGTGTAGTATTTGCTAATATTTCTTTTGTAAATGAGTTCATGTTTAAATAGATTTTCGATGTGATAAAATAATGTTTGATTCTCCTTCGTTACTTTGTACTGATTTGTGAAATCCAGTAGTTGTAATACAGATATTTTTTTCTTTGGCCTTTTCGTTGATAAACGTTTGTATCAGCTCAACCACGTCAATGTGGATATAGCTCATTTGCTTTGCGCGAATGGCTAGTTCACAATTGTCAGGCAATTGATCGAGTTTATTTTTGATTGCTGTTTTGTTCAAGAATGACACTTCTTGTGCCAAAGTCAGGGTATACTTTTTTTGATCGCCAACGATAGTGTGTTCCATCGCAAAAGCTTTACGCACATTACCCAGCAATAAAAAGAAGAAACTAACAGCCATTCCCGCTAAAACTCCCATTAATAAATCGGTTACTACAACCATAATAAAAGTGATGATAAAAGGAATAAACTGGGTATAACCTTTGTGCCAAAAATGGATGACAATAGCTGGTTTGGCTAAATTATAACCGACCATAATTAAAACAGCTGCTAAAGAAGCTAAAGGAATCATATTGAGTACGGTAGACAACAAAACCACAGCTAGGAGTAAAAACACTCCATGAATAATGGCAGAAGTTTTGTAACGTCCACCTGCGTTGATATTAGCGGAAGAGCGAACAACCACAGATGTCATGGGTAAACCTCCAATAAGAGAGCTCAACACATTGCCAATTCCCTGTGCTTTAAGTTCTCTATTCATATGCGTATGGCGCTTCAACGGATCCAAACGATCTGTTGCTTCAATACACAAAAGTGTTTCAATAGACGCAACGATGGCGATGGTTACAGCCACAATCCATACGGCAGAGTTTGAAAAACCACTCCAATCAGGTAGAACAAAAATAGAACCTAGATCAGATAAACTGTCCAATGCAGGGATGGAAACTAAACGCGTTTGATCAATGGCCCATGAACTAGCAGTGGCAATCCAAAATTGATTTAACGCAATACCTAATCCTACAACAACTAAAGCCGGAGGTAAAAAAGTTAATTTCTTCAATTTGGAACTCTTATTCCACAGGATAAGAATAGCTAACGACAAAGCAGCAAGAAGTAGTGTTCCCTTGTGTATGGTAGCCCAATTTGCAAAAGCAGTTTGGATATCTACACCTAAAACCAAAGGCAATTGCTTGATTAAAATAACCAATCCAATACCTGCTAACATCCCTTCTATTACACTAGATGGGAAAAAGTTAGCTAGCGTACCCAAACGCAAGAAACCAAAGAGAAGTTGCAGTAAACCAGCGATGATTCCTGCTGTTAGAAACAATTGAAAAGACCCGAGCTCACTAATAGCCGCTAAAATAATCGCTGCTAATCCTGCTGCCGGACCACTTACACTTACATTGGAATTGCTCAAAAAACCAATGACAATCCCCCCTATTATTCCCGATATTATTCCGGCAATGGGCGGAGCACCCGAAGCTAATGCGATTCCCAAACAGAGCGGAAGCGCGACTAAAAAGACCACAAGGCCTGGAGCAACACTTGGTTTAAGCGTTGCCAAATTTATATTGAATTTCATTTTTTGTTTACTTAAAATTAGTTGACTGTTAACAGTTAACGGTTGACCGTAGACTGTTGATTGTCGACTGTTGATTGTTTACGATAAAACACATTTGGTCATAAGAAAAGTCTTCTTACAACAAAATCACTGATCACTGATCACGCATAACCGATCACTGATAACCGATCATCAATTAAGCAACAAAAAATTCTGGAGGGGGTGATAAAACGTCAAATTCTAAAGATTCATACACCAATTTCGACTGAGCGAAAGTAAGCCCAGTATCTTCTTGATTTTGGAAGATAAAATCATCCTGAAAACAATGAAAGTCATTAAAGTGTCCTTTCTCTTCTTCTTCAGCGTTGGTGATGGGTTTTTTATTTTCTTCAGAAATAGTAATCATCGGAATATCTAATTCAATGCCAGCTAGCACCGCAATAGTCGGTGTAGCAATAAAGTTGACAAAGAAAAGTAAAACGAGTATTGACGCGTATTTCATGGAAACAAAAATATTTTTTTTCTAAAAAAACACAAGAATTACGCCTGTTAATTTTTTTATAAAAACACAATCAGAAGAATTATTTCCATTTCGTTGTTAAAAATTCAAACACTTTCAATACCCCTGGAACGGGAATTTGATGTTGTATATATTCGGCTAAGGAAAAATACTCCACTCCACCAATTTCATTGGCGACTTCTATTTTATCTTGCTTTATATCATACAGATAGCAATCTTGTTGCATCATAATATTTTTCTTTTCTCCATAAGCCGGAGCTACAATACGCGTTAGAAAAGACAACCGATCTGGTTGCAAGGAGAGAGATAATTCTTCTTCAATTTCTCGAATTAGTGCCTCTTGACTATTTTCTCCTGGATCAATTTTTCCTCCAGGCAAGTACCAAGCCTTTTTGTTTTTGCTATACGCCAAAAGTACTTGATCTCCTTTTAAACACACTAATCCAGCTGTTGGTAAATCTATCCACGGTTCATCAACCACTGTGAGGTAATAGGCAAGTCTATTTTGGTCTATCATCTCAGAGGGAACTACTTGTGAGAGTTGTCCGCCTAACTGTTCGAAAACAGATTTAAATGGCGTTATCGTCCACGCTAACAGATACGCATAGCGGTTGGCCTGCCCAATTGCTTTAATTTTAGCAAATAACGCCTTTATCGTTTCTTGATCTCCAAAAGTAGACAACAGACAACATTCATCCAAGTGAGCAAAATTTCCTTCGGGACGAAGCGTAAAATAGCCTACAACTTCGTCTTGTCTTTGTGCGAAATAACCTATTTTATCAAACACAGCCTCGTCCGCCACTCCCCTTTCGAAAGAAGTAACACAATAAGATATTCCTCCTTTCTTTATTTCAAGTAATTGAGAATGATTTGATTCGTTGATGGGAAATAAGTTAATTTCAGATGAAGATACCCTATTCATGCGTATTGCTTTTACTTTTTTTGTAGAGATAACTAAGTTAAAAAGAAAAAGCAGGACCCCAATAGAGTCCTGCTTTTTCTTTTTCACAAATTTTTTTGTCTTGCATTAAAAACTACCCGTTTTTATCACTTAACTTTCATTACAATTTAAAGGGCTATTTTGAAACAACAAACAAATAAATAGCACCCTTTAGAATTCTAATTCAACATGAAGTTCCATTTTTTCGCTTCGTATACCTCCCTTTTCGCCTTACTTAAAAAAGAGAATATTTAGCTCTAAAGTCCCTTCACTCATTTATTTAATTCCCCAACAAAGGAAATAACAATCTAGTTAATAAACAAGAAAAAAAAACAGTGATTGATCTTTTTAATTTTATTTTAATACAATAAAAACTCCAACTAAAATAAACGAAAAATACGCTCAATAAAATTATACATAACACAAAAAAAACAAAAAAACATTATTCTTTCTTCACTTGTTTTTGGTCTAAATTCATCAAAAAAAGTGAATTTTTCATTTTAATTCTTGTCTTTTCTGTTCTCTTTTTATCCTCTAGTAGTTAAACTTCTAGCTTTTTTTCGACATTCTGCCTGCTACGACTTTAGCGCATCACAACCTATAGATTTTTCATTTCTGATGTTCTTCCAATAAAAGAGAACCCCAGGCATTGAGTTGTGTTAAAACCTCTACTAATTTTAGTCCCATTGGAGTAAGGGTATACTCAACCCTTGGCGGTACTTCATCAAAACGCTGTTTTGTCAAGATACCCGTTTCTTCCAATTCTTTGAGTTGTTGATTGAGCACCCGACGATCTACTGTTGCAATGCCGCGTAAAAATTCACTTGGTCTGCGTTCTCCCTCATTAATTCTCCAAATAATTGGAATCTTCCATTTTCCACTTATCGCTTTAACGGCGTATTCTAAGGGACATACTTTATCTATTATGACTTGTTTCTGCATCCTCTTTTATTCTTATACAAGCAAAGGTCTAACTAAAAGTTAGCATGACCTAATTTTTTCAGTCAAACGTTATTCGCGCATTTACACCACGAGTTCCCTTTCTTTTTCATGTCAAAAGATCGCAATACAACACAAATTTCCTTCTTTATCAACCGTTACCTACAACATCAAACAAAAATTTGATTCATTTAGTTTTCAATTCACAATATTTCATATTTAATTATTGTAAGTATAAAATTCACATAAAAAGAAACTTTTAATACAAGTTAAATCTCAACATGTTTACATACTCTTTATCAAATACTTACAAAATAGTTTATTTTAAATATTTTTTATCAAAAAAAATACATACTTTTAATACTAATTAAACTTCAAACACATAAATGTTTATGAAAAAAATTACATTGAGTCTATTAGCTGTTTTCGCATTCAGCGGTGCTGCATTAGCACAAACTCCAGACATTAAATTAGGAGCAAAAGCGGGTTTAAACATTTCAAATGTTTCAAACTTAGACAACACTTCTAGTAAAACTGGTTTTCACGTAGGGGCTTTAGCTGAGATCTTCATCAACGAAAAATTCTCTGTTCAACCTGAGATTTTATACTCTTCTCAAGGAGTAAAAGGAGATGAAAGTTTCAAACTAAAATTGGATTATTTAAACATTCCTATCATGGCGAAATACTATGTAATGGATGGTTTAAGCGTTCAGGCAGGTCCACAAATTGGTTTTAATGTAAAAGCTGATTCTGAATATAAAGAATTCGGAACTAAAGTTAAACAAGACGTCAAAGACAATATCAACGCGGTAGACTTTGGTTTAAACTTTGGTGTAGGTTACGAATTACCAATGGGAGTATTTGCTGATGTACGCTACAACTTAGGTTTAAGTAAAGTCAACAAAGAAGGTGAATCTAGTAAAAACGGGGTATTCCAACTTTCAGTAGGATATAAGTTTTAAAAAAAAGGAGAATGCCTCAGCATTCTCCTTTTTTGTTTGTTGTTTGTTGGTGAGATGGTGCAAACAAAGAGCAAAATCTACCATTAACTGTTCGCTGTTAACTAAAAAAAAAGAGAGCATGAAAACTCATACTCTCTTTTGGGGTGATTAATGGGTTTCGAACCCACGACCTTCGGAACCACAATCCGACGCTCTAACCAGCTGAGCTATAACCACCGTGTATATTTTTGTGCGATTTTGGGTGACTAATGGGTTTCGAACCCACGACCTTCGGAACCACAATCCGACGCTCTAACCAGCTGAGCTATAGCCACCGTGTATATTTTTTAAGGTGTTTCAATACATTCACCTAATTTTTTTTGGGTGATTAATGGGTTTCGAACCCACGACCTTCGGAACCACAATCCGACGCTCTAACCAGCTGAGCTATAACCACCGTTTTTGTCTTATTTTGACGCTTGCAAAGGTAGCCATATTTCCTTACGTTGCAAGCATTTTTTTAAAAATTTTACATCAAATCATCTAAACGATTGACTGCCAAATATCTTTCTACTGTAAATCCTTCTGCATGTTCCTTGTTTATTAATCGCCCTAGGTCCTGTGCACGGTAAATAATACTATCAAGGAAATTCTTAGACGTAATTGGCGTTGAAGGTTCTTTAGAATTTACATCGTAAAATTGAGTTCCGTAGGCTAATACTGCTTTCATCTTTTGATCGATAAATCCCGTTACGTCTACAACAAAATCAGGTTCGATATTCTTCCATTGAATGTAGTGGTATACCAATTTTGGTCGCCAAGCCTCCTGTTCTACTCCATCTACTGTGGTTTCAATACGTCTTAATCCCGCCAAAAAGCAAGCATCCGACACTAATTTACTACCTTTTCCGTGATCGATATGACGGTCGTCTATCGCATTGCACAAAACAATTTCGGGTTTGTACTTGCGAATCATTTTTATAATTTCTAATTGATGGGTTTCATCATTGACAAAGAAACCATCGCGAAACCCTAAGTTTTCTCTTACTGTAACGCCTAAAATAGCAGCGGCATCAGCGGCTTCTTGCGCTCGAATCTCAGCGCTGCCTCTTGTACCTAATTCACCACGAGTTAAATCGATAATTCCAACTTTTTTTCCCAAGTGAATTTCTTTTGCTATGGTTGCTCCACATCCTAATTCTACGTCATCTGGATGTGCTCCAAAGGCTAATATATCTACTTTCATACGCTTAAAATAAAATCTTTTTCATTGTGGTCGATTTGTTTACGGTTTCGACAAATTCACTCGTCGGATCGCTATCTTCCGTTACGCCACACCCAATATACAAATTAACTTGTTGATTTTCAATCTCCATACATCTCAAATTAACAAACAAATGACTTTCCGTTGTCAAGGTGTTTTCTTGTTGTATGGTGTGATTCAACTCTCCCAAATACCCCGCATAATACTTTCTCGTGTATCCTTCTTCCCTCAACAAGAAATCACGGGTAATCGGTTTGGGCATTCCACAAACGGCAGGTGTCGGATGTAATGCATCGACAATCATTTTCAGGTCAACCTCTTCTAACTGTGCTTTAATAGCAGTACAAATGTGCATCACTTTAGCTGCTCTTTTAGTAAAAGGCAGAGAAACTTCCATCTGCTTGCTCATTGGTCTCAATTTCTCAACAATAAAATCAGTTACATATTGCTGTTCTTCTCTCTCTTTATCGCCCCAAAAAACCTCGTCTTTACCGTGGTTAACTTGGGTTCCGGCAAGCGCCATAGTGTGGAGTACATGTCCTTCAAGCGCTACGAGTGTTTCGGGGGTTGCCCCCATCCACAATCCAACTTGAGGGTGGTAAATCACATAGCAAAATGCTTCGGGATAAGCGACAACTAGTTTGGAAAAAAGCAATTGTATATCTTGTTCTTGAAGCGCTAATACTTCCTTACGAGAAGGCACTACTTTCTCAAAATCGCCTTGTTTAATTGCCTGTACACAGCGCTGCACTAAATGCTCAAAATTGGCTTTCGCTGGTTGCTGCTCATACGCTAATTCAAACGCTCCGTAAGTAAACTTATGCTCTAAGAGTTCACCTTCTATCCGATGAGATTCACTAAAGGGGATATAAAAACGCACGCCTTCGTAAAAAGGCGCAAGTACAAATCCACTTTCTTTAAAATTTTCAACAAGATGCAAGGAAGAATCCCTTTGAAACAATCCCGTTATGTTTGTTTGCCCTGGTTTTTTATACAGAACATAAGGCTTATTTTCTTTTATATGTGCGGTCCACGTCTCATATAACTTCATTAGTCCTTATTTTTTTCAATTACAATATTGGTGATTTTACACACCGATAACAACACGTCATTTTCGTCTGTGATTCGAATTTCCCATAGATGCAAAGTTCGACCACGGTGTACTAAACGCGCTGTTCCTGTTACTTGTCCTGCTCTTTTGCTTCGTACGTGGTTGGCAGAGATCTCAATACCTCTAATTTCTTGTAGCATTGGGTCTATCAGCATCAAAGAAGCACCGCTTCCCAAGCTTTCTGCTAAGGCAACCATCGCACCACCGTGCAATAACCCTGCAGGCTGATGTACACGTTCATTCACGGGCATTGTAGCCACTAAAAACTCCGGACCTGCATCTACATATTCAATTTGCAATGTTTCCATCAACGTGTTTTTAGACACTTTTGCATACATTGCCAATACCTCTTCTTTATTAAAATCCTTTCTGCGTTTCACATGCATAATATAACTAATTTTAGGCGTCTTAAAAGTAAGCCAAAAAAGATGTACTCCTCTTAAAAATATTATAATTCTTTCTTTTTTGAAAGTATGGGTCTATTTCTTCTGCTACAAGGCTCATGTGTATCCTATTTTTTTAGTATTTTTAAGCCCTTAAAATAGAGAACCAATTTTATTGTAAGGAGACTGATAATGGAAGATATCCAAAAAGAAGTTCACAACGCTTTTGAAGTGATTAAAAATGGCGGTATTATTTTGTATCCCACAGATACGATTTGGGGAATTGGTTGCGACGCGACGAATTCGGAAGCCATCAAAAAGATATATCAATTAAAACAACGTGCAGAAAGCAAGAGCATGATTGTATTAGTAAATGGCGATCGCCTTTTACACCGCGTATTTCACAATATTCCCGAAGTAGCTTGGGAAATATTAGAATTTAGCGACAAACCTACGACGCTTATTTTGGACAATCCAAAATTGGTTGCACCCGAAATTATTGCGGCAGATCAATCCTTAGGTATGCGCATTGTCAAAGAGCCTTTCTGCTATAACTTAATTGAACGCATGAAAGTGCCTTTGGTTTCAACCTCGGCAAATATTAGTGGTGCACCTTCGCCTCAGCGCTTTAAAGACATTGATCCACGTATTATTGAAGGTGTGGATTACGTTGTTCAATTGCGTCAGCAAGAAGATAAACCAATCAAACCTTCAACTATCATTAAATTAAAAGAAAACGCACAAGTAACGATCATTAGAAAGTAAAGGTGCCATTTGAAACTATGACCCAAGATAACCCAACATATAAAGAAGCACTACACCATCCTATTTTTGAAATTATTGCCCAAGCCGCATCAAACTTAAACGTAGACGCTTATGTAATAGGCGGTTTTGTACGCGATTTTTTACTGCAAAGAGATTCAAAAAAAGACATTGATATTGTTGCTGTAGGCAGCGGTATTGAATTGGCTTTGGCTGTCTCAAATTTGCTTCCTAATCATCCTAAAGTTCAGGTATTCAAAAACTACGGAACGGCGATGTTGCGTTATGATGATATTGATATTGAATTTGTTGGCGCAAGAAGGGAATCTTATCACTTTGACAGCCGTAAACCTGTAGTGGAAGACGGAACCTTAGAAGATGATCAAAATAGAAGAGATTTTACCATTAACGCTTTAGCTTTATCGCTGAACAAGGCAAACTATGGCGAACTTCTCGATCCGTTTAACGGAAGTGAAGATCTCAAAAACAAATTGATCCGCACTCCCCTTGATCCAGACATCACCTATTCTGACGATCCTTTGCGCATGATGCGTGCAATTCGCTTTGCCGCGCAACTTCATTTTGTAATTGAAGAAGATTCGCTAGAAGCTATTTCCAGAAATGCAGGGCGCTTAGCTATTATATCAGGAGAACGCATCGTTGAGGAGCTCAACAAAATCCTATTGGCTGATCAGCCATCAAAGGGATTTCTCTTGTTGTATAAAACGGGATTGCTTCATTTGATTTTACCAGAACTCATTGCATTAAATCAGGTAGAAGAAATCGAAGGACACACCCATAAAAACAATTTCTATCACACCTTAGAAGTGGTTGACAATATTGCGCAAAACACAGATGACCTGTGGTTGCGTTGGGCGGCTTTGTTGCACGACATAGGTAAAGCACCGACCAAGCGATTCTCGAAAAAACAAGGTTGGACGTTTCACGGACACGAATTTTTGGGAGGTAAAATGGTTAAAAACATCTTTACCCGTCTGCATATGCCGTTGAATCAGAAGATGAAATTTGTGCAGAAGATGGTTATGATGAGTTCTCGTCCTATTGTTTTGTCGCAAAAAGAAGTAACCGATTCGGCTGTTAGACGCCTTGTTTTCGACGCCGGAGAGCATGTAGAAGACCTGATGATCCTATGTGAAGCTGACATCACTACAAAGAATCCAAACAAGTTTAAGAAATACCACAACAACTTTCAAATGGTACGCAAAAAGATTGTTGAAGTGGAAGAAAGAGATCATATCCGCAACTTCCAACCCCCAATTACAGGAGAGGAAATCATGGCTTTATTCAACTTACAGCCATGCAAGGAAATAGGTATTTTAAAAGAAGCCATCAAAGAGGCTATTTTAGAGGGAGTTATTCCCAATGAATACGACGCGGCCTATGATTTTATGCTTGCAAAAGCAGAAAAAATAGGACTAACAATTGTAAATAAATAATACTATGAAAAGCTCTTTTTTACCTTTGGCGAAAATTTCACTTGTACTTGTGTACATGGTGATCTTTGCGGGAGCAGCTGTTCGAATGACTGGTTCTGGAATGGGATGTCCGGATTGGCCCAAGTGTTTTGGCTACTACATTCCCCCTACAGAAGAAGAAGTTCTGACGTGGCAACCCGATCGAACATATAAAAAGGGACAAATGATCATTCACGATGAAGCGCTATGGAAAGCAAAAGACACCTTTACAACCTCATCCGTTTATGACGAAGTGCATTGGGAAAAGTATACCAAACACGACTATGCCCAGTTTAACCCTCAACACACCTGGACAGAATACATCAACCGACTTTGTGGTGCCGTAGCAGGTTTAGCCTGTTTAGCACTAGCTATCGCCTCCTTTGGCTATTGGTCAACTAAAAAGAAACTCGTATTGGGCTCTTGGCTCGTTGTTTTCTTGATGGGATTCCAAGCTTGGTTAGGTGCTACAGTGGTTTATTCTGTACTCAATCCGCTTAAAATTACCGTTCATATGGTAATGGCGCTGGTTATTGTGGCCTTGTTAATCAATATTATCAAAGCAGCAAAAAACAAAACGGAAATCAAAAAATACAATGCTACTTTCCGCGTCTTAACAGTTATTACGCTCTTGCTGACGTTGGTACAAGTTGTTTTAGGAACACAAGTGCGAGAATTTGTTGACGAACAAGTAAAAGCGGGAATTACAAATGAATACCTCTGGTTAAATACTCCTACTGTTGAATTTTACATTCACCGTAGTTTCTCGATTTTAGTTTTTGTTTTAAACTTTTACTTATTCTTCTTAAACAAAAAACTCAACCTCGGATTCTCAAAGGTAAAATGGGTAGCTATACTCTTAGTACTGGAAATTTTAACTGGCGTTGCGATGCAATATGCCCATTTTCCGTTTGGCTCACAGACAGCCCACTTAGTTTTAGCCTCTATCCTATTTGGAGTTCAATACTATTTGTTCTTAGAAGCGAGAAAATGCTACTATAGCGGCAAAAGTTCATTAGATTAGATTCTACTTATACGATAACACATAAAAAGGCGTTTATACTTCTATGGTATAGGCGCTTTTTGTTTACTATTTCTTTCACAAAAGAATTATTACTACCCCAAAGCTTAATATTCCCTTAAATCCTTTGGTAGTTTAGATAAAAACACTGTATTTTTGTAGATATTATCAAAAGTTTTAACCGTATTGCATCTTACAACAAGCATTTCGATTATAAACTTTTAACCCCCATTATGCTATGACAACAAAAAAAATTGGTATTACATTTAGTTCATTTGACTTGTTACATGCAGGTCATATCAAAATGTTAGAAGAGGCTAAACGTCAATGCGATTATTTAATTGTAGGTTTACAAACAGATCCTACTATTGACAGACCTGAAAAAAATAAACCTACACAAACTGTAGTAGAACGCTACATTCAGTTAAAAGGTTGTAAATTTGTAGATGAAATTGTTCCGTATACAACAGAGCAAGATTTAGAAGATATTTTACGTGCTTTTCACATACATGTTAGAATCTTAGGCGATGAATATGCGTCAAAGAACTTTACAGGTAGAAGTTACTGCGAAGAGAAAGGAATTGAGTTGTACTACAATTCCAGAGACCATCGGTTCTCTAGCAGCTCTTTGCGAAAAGAAGTCGCAGAAAAAGAAAATGGAAAAATGATAGCCATATAGTAAAACGCCCTTGAGGCGTTTTTTTTTGTTCGTTGTTTGATGTTCGTTGTTCGTTGTTCGTTGTTTGATGAGATGTTGAGATGTTGAGACGTTGAGTTGATGAGATGTTGAGACGTTGAAGTGTTGAGGCGTTGAGACATTGAAGTGTTGAGACGTTGAAGTGTTGAGACGTTGAAGTGTTGAGACGTTGAGACGTTGAGAAGGAAGCCATTAACTGTCAACTCACCACCTCATCAACTCACCACCTCATCAACTCACCACCTCATCAACTCACCACCTCATCAACTATCTCACTTATTTTATATTTATTTTGGTGTTCGATGAATCTACACTGCGTTTCGATTTCACCACCTCATCAAATAACCAATCAAAAAAAAACCTGCTCAGAGAAAGTAGTTCCGAGCAGGTTTTATGCGATAAATAATACGGTTAGAACGGATTCACTGTATCGTATTTCCTTAAGATTGCAGTGAGGATAACGGTTAACAAATTCTATTGACTTCAAATATTTTTGCAATACATTGAATCTACTCTTTCCTTATTTATCTTAGGTGTAAACAAAAAACAAATATTTATCTTTAATTGGAGTTACTTGCTTTACCAAATACATACATTTAGCATTCGTTTGTACTCCTTTTATTTTGTATCGATCACATTTCTTTAGAGGAACTGTTTTTCAATCAAATACTAGCGCATTATTCTATTCATGCTACGTTATTACATTCTTATTTTCAGTTTAAAAGAACTAAAAACACAAAATGCTCAATTTCAATTGCCATTTTGACCCATACGCTTCATTAATAACGCCTTTGGTTTATTAAAGTAAGACTTTATAAATATAGTAAATAATACAACTAAAAGTATATTTTTTATTAAAAAAAAGTGAAATAAAAATAAATAAACTCAACTAAAATAATTATTACATCTTTTAACAGAAAAAACTTTTCATTTTATTTAACTATTGTTAATTTATTTTCAATTAGTTTCAATAATACACAGCCTGAATTTCGTTGTCTTCTTTTTTTTTGCGTTAATTTTCACAGTTGAAAAAGAACATAGTCTTTCTACTAAAAAAAAATACCTGTCTAATAAGACAGGTATATTTAGATAAGCAGAATAAAAAACACTCAGTAGCAGTGCTTTTATTGCACACAATATTTAAAAGGGGTTCGCTTTTGTTATTGATCAACCTTCAAAGGTATGGGCGATTTCGATTTAGATTGTTAGTACTTATCTCGGGTGTAAACAAAAGTTTGTTTTAGGTTGATCGTTCAACCTTATAGTAATAAATAATTTTTTTCCAGAAAAAATAGCGCGTAACTACTTTTTTTTCTTTCTTAATAGAATACCCCTCTTGTATCAATCGATAATGCAAACTAATAGGAATCTTTGACAAAGAGAGATAATTTCGACCTTGTTTTCTTTTATTTTCTAACAAAACTAAAAACTCATCAAAATAATCATCCTGCCTTAACGATTCTTGTTTTAAAACAACTGAATCTAACATATTTTTATTTTTAGCACGTTAACATATAATGCAAATATATCATAAAAAAAGCAATTTTATTGATTTATTATTTGTTTTAGACAAAAAACACTTAACATATATTCAATAAAACCGCAATTTTGTACTAAAAATTAATGCTTTTGTTAATTTATGCAATTAACTTTTTAATTATGTGTAAAGAAACTAGTTTTTTTTTCATAAAATCGAAAAAATAACACCACAAATGATTGACTAACAAGACATTAAGTGACATATATTGAATTTTAGCCCCTACAATAATCTATAATTCTCACTCCTTTGGTAACTCGTCTTGGTTTTTTTCACAAAATGAGAATAAAAAAGGATTGATTTAAAGTGAGGTTTGTTTGTTGTTTGAGATGGTGAGTCGGTGAGTCGGTGAGATGGTGAGATGGTGAGTCGGTGAGTCGGTGAGATGGTGAGATGGTGAGATGGTGAGTCGGTGAGATGACGGGATTCTTCTTTAAAGAAAGTACTTTCTGTTTAAGCAAAATCTACCGTCAACTAACGACCTTCAACGAACAACAAACAACATATGCCTTACAAACAAAAACTTACAATTGCGTTCAATTTTCAAATAAAACACACATTTACAATTAGTTACGCTTTTGAATAAACAAGAAACAGTTTACTTTTACAATTCCCATTTAACTAGATGTCTCTAAAAGATATTAGAAATTCACTTGTATAACATGGTGGCGGTATTGGAAACAACTGAAAACGTAAAAATCGATATCTAGACGTTAGGACACCTAAATTGTACGAGTTTATCTTTAAAACTAGTTTCGATTATGAATCTTTGTTTGTTGGGTCTATCTCAACGTCTTAACATCTCATCAACTCAACCTTTTTGCTCTTTGTTGAGATGTTAAGGAAATTCACTTGTTTGTTGAGCATCTCATCAACTAATGACAAAAATTCATATGATATAAAAATTTAACCCTTTAAAAAAAAACAATGAAGTCACTTAATTTATTGTTCGTCTCCATAATTACATTGGGACTAACAACTTCATCCTGTAACAAAGATGAAAGCGTAGTAAATGAAAAAAACAATTCAACTTTCGTTTCAAACGAGAAGCAAAGCTTGAGTGATAGAGATTTAAATAAACTCTACATCGATGAAAAAGGTATTGCTCTGATAGGCAATTTCCTAACACAACAATCTCCTCCAAGAAGAGTATGGGTTGACACCATGAATGAATGTACAAATCACGATGGCGACTGCAATTTTTCTGATATCGTTATTGTTATAGCACCGACCCCAAGCTATACACAATCCGTAGAAAAACTTAAACAAGACTTAGAGAACCAAGGGTACACCATTGAGCTTGCAAAAAACCAAAGTTTAAACAAACTTTTTTTTCACCTTAAGAAAGCGCAATTTCCTACACAAACAATCGCTTTTCAAATAGTAAACTCAAATGAACAGCAAACCTAATCTCTCTTTTCTTATTACTGTTGCAGTACTACTGTGTATTGCAACAGTTTTTTCTGGCTGTTCTAAAAGTCAACATACTATTGTTTTAGATCTAGGATATAATACCCATCCTATTGTCGGCAGAGGAATATTTTACGATAAAGCAACTCAAAGTTATCAACTTTACTTTATCAACAACCAAGCTGAAAATCCCTTGGTTTACTTTTTTGACCTAGCTGGTAATAAAACTGATTCACTAACCATCAACTTTCACTTGCAAAAAAGCCCTAACAACATCAAATTTATAAGTAAAGATTCCATTTTATACACGTTAAGCAGAGAAGATCTCAATCAGTTTTACCTTATTAATCCCAAAGGAGATGTTTTACAATCACGCGATTTAAAACCTCTTATTTCAAAGATGGGAGATGAACATGACTACTATTTAGTTCCCTTTAGAAATAATTGCTACACGCATTTTTCTCTTCAGCAATTTACGACAACCATTTTGTTTAGCCCTAATCAAGACTATACAGAGGCTCATGCCCATTTATCTGAAGTTGAACGACAAAAAGCCCTGCGTACTTTAGAAAAAAAGTCTTTCGTCTTACTTGTGGTCCAGCATTTATTTACCGCTCCTAGGATCAAAATGAGACCCGGTCTTTTTGACGAAAAAAAATCGATCATCAGCAAAACGTTACTTGTTGATCTAGCACATAGTTTCTACGCTTACAGCCCTTTTAGCAGAGTCATCTATGAGTTAGACTACAACATGAATATTCTATCGCAAACGCAAATAATCTCAGAAGAGCAATTGATAGCAGGAGAAGACAAAAAAGAAGACAACCAAAAAGTAAGCTATATCGATAATATCGTATACGATAAAAACACTCAAGATTTTTTTGTCATTATTAGCATAGACAATGATGTCTATAGTTATAATGTATCTCAGCTCCCCGTCTCTTCATTTATGGTTAAACATTACGATAAACATTTTAACTTACTTGGCTCAAAAATTTTTGATGGAGAAGAATATAATATCAACTCAGTTCTCTTAGCAAACAACAAACTATTTGTAGAAAAAAGAAATGAAACCTTTGGTCAACTAACCTATGAAATACACACTGAAATATAGCATCACTTTGTTTCTGTTCTTCAGCTTATTTTGCTGTACGCAACACACCAAACAAACGCCTATTACTTATCTGGAAAAAAAGTATCAAGTGCGCATTACCCCTCACATCAAGAAAATTTACCTTGTGGATGAAAACAAAATCTCTTGCGGACCTTGTTTGAATGAATTCCTCCATTACTTGACACAAAAACAACCTACCCAACAAGAACTTATTCTCCTCAATAATACAGGAACTTTTATTAACCACAATCTTTTCCAAAATAAAGCATGTACAATTATTCAGTATAAACCAAAACTAAATGCTCTCGATTCTTTACTACCTTCTCTAGGAATTATATACGTAACCAATGGTACCCTTGATAGCGTGGTTCACGTTACCCCAACGAATATACAACAAGTAATTGCACAAGATGGTTAGTTGTTTGGTGAGATGGTGAGATGGTGAGTCGGTGAATCGGTGAGATGACGGGATTCTTCTTTAAAGAAAGTACTTTCTGTTTAAGCAAAATCTACCTTCAACTAACGACCTTCAACGAACAACAAACAACATATACCCAACAAACAAAAACTCACAATTGCGTTCAATTTTCAAATAAAACACACATTTACAATTAGTTACGCTTTTACATAAACAAAAAACAGCTTATTTTTATACTTCCTTTTTAATTCAACTTCTTAAATAATGATCAAAAAATTCACTCGCATGGTATGGTGGCGGTATTGGAAACAACTGCAAACGTAAAGATTATATGTTGAAACGTAAAGGACACCTACCCCATGTGAGTTTTAATTTTATCGATTATGAGTAAGCTTCCATTACCACAAACGCAAGCGGCTATTGATCGTCATAATTTGGCCATTCTACAAACGCTTTATGACAACAATGCCAGTTTTACAACCTATGCCAAGAGCATAAACGAAATCTTCTACTACTATGTACAAAACTGTACAGATAATCCAGATGAGCTATTTATCGATCGTACAGACGTGCAATGTGTTCTTGAAGTAGTCAACTCTCTCTTACAACTGCAAGAACCGCTTTTGGAGTGAGTAGATTGTTTGTTGTTCGTTGTTCGTTGTTTGTTGTACCATCTCACCATCTCAACACCTCATCATCTCATCATCTCATCAACTCATCAACTATCTCACCTAGTTTATATTGGTTTTAGTGTTCGATGAATCTACACTGCGTTTCGATTTTCACTGCGTTCCGATTTCAACACCTCATCAACTCACCCTCCCATCAACAAACAACTTTCGACCAACAACAAACAACATGCACCCAACAAACAAAAACTTACAATTGCGTTCAATTTTCAAATAAAACACACATTTACAATTAGTTATGCTTTTACATAAACAAAAAACAGCTTACTTTTATCTCTCCTATTAACTAAACAATATCCATACATGAAGAAAAATTGCTCGTACGGCAAGGTGGCGGTATTGGAAACAACCGCAAACGTAAATAAATGATATTGTTTAGACGTTAGGGCACCTACTCCGTACGGGTTTAATTTTATCGATTATGAGTAAGCTTCCATTACCACAAACGCAAGCGGCTATTGATCGTCATAATTTGGCCATTCTACAAGCGCTTTATGACAACAATGCCAGTTTTACAACCTATGCCAAGAGCATAAACGAAATCTTCTACTACTATGTACAAAACTGTACAGATAATCCAGATGAGCTATTTATCGATCGTACAGACGTACAATGTGTTCTTGAAGTAGTCAACTCTCTCTTACAACTACAAGAACCGCTTTTGGAGTGAGTAGATTGTTCGTTGTTTGTTGTTCGTTGTTTGTTGTACCATCTCACCATCTCAACACCTCATCATCTCATCAACTCAACATCTCATCAACTCATCAACTATCTCACCTAGTTTATATTGGTTTTAGTGTTTGATGAATATATCTCACTGAGTTTATATTGGTTTTTGTGTTCGATGAATCTACACTACGTTTCGATTTTCACTGCGTTTCGATTTCAATACCTCATCAACTCACCCTCCCATCAACAAACAACTATCGACGAACAACAAACAACATGCACCCAACAAACAAAAACTTACAATTGCGTTCACTATTCAAATAACAAACAGACTTACAACACTTTACACTTTTTAAAAAGTTAAAAACACCTTACTTTTATACTTCCTATTTAACTAGATATCTTTAGAAGATATTAAAAAATTACTCGTATAACATGGTGACGGTATTGGAAACAACCGTAAACGTGAAAATCGATATCTAGACGTTAGGACACCTAAATTGTACGAGTTTATCTTTAAAACTAGTTTCGATTATGAACAAACCCCCTCAATCTCAGTTTCAAGTGATCAATAGTGATCAACATAATTTAATGCTACTGCATATGTTATACGAACACAATGCCTGTTTTGAATCCTATGCAAAAAGCATTAACGAACTGTTTTACTACTACGTTCAACATTGCACAGAAAATGGAAATGATCTCTTTTTAACTTCAACGGATATACAGCAAATCCTCGAAGTAGTCCATACCCTACAACAACTTAAAGAACCACTAGTTGAATTGCAATTTAAGGAATAAAAGTATTTTTGCTTTTATATTTGTTATTTGTTTCCCGTTGTTTTGCAACAACATTCAACGAACAACAAAAAAAAAAGGATGCTCTATTGAACATCCTTTTTTTTATATTAAAAAGTCTCTGATTTCCAGACCACTTGTCCCGGTTTTAGTGTTTGTAAAGCGGTAACACGAGCAAATCCAGCTACATAAGCTGAAGGATAAGTACAGACATAATCTTCTATAATAGCATCATGATCAATAGTAACATTGGCATTTATAATACAATGTTTTCCTATCTGTGCATCAGCCTGTACAACCGCATTAGCCAATACCACCGTTCCTTCACCTATTTTTGCAGTTGGTGCTACATAAGCGGTTGGGTGAACAATTATACCAAATGAATGTTCTACTTCTGTTGAAATTCTTTTGCGCACTTCATTATTGCCTATTCCAATGATTATCTTCGCCTCTGATTCGTAACTTACTTGATATGGATTACTAGCATCATCAAAATAATCTACACAAATTGTATTATTAATTTGATGAATTGCATCTGCAACAACCTTTCCATGGCCACCCTTTCCGTAAATCATTATTTTTTCCATCTGTTTGCTCCTGTTTAAAGTAAATGTTATACTAGTTTTTAGGTTCTACATATTTAGTAATAATGTTTCGTTTTAAAAGTAAGTAACCACCACTTAACACCACTAATATTCCAATACTAACTCCTATTTGCACCGTTACAGATTCGTGTGTTAAAGATATAACTGAAGTACCTATTAGATATTGAATAATTCCATAAGCAAAAGCCACATACAACTTATTGATACCAGCTTCATTGCTCAAGTATTGGTATAGGTGAGAACGATGCGCCTGAAAGATATTTTCTTTTTTCAACAAACGTCGTACGATTGTCCATACAGTATCAATACCATAAACAACCAAGAAAAGAATATAAATAAAGTTACCTGTTGTAATGATTAATTGTCCTAGTAGAAATACCACAATAAATGCCATACATACACTACCTACATCACCCGCGAAAGCTTTTGCTTTAGTTCTAAAGTTGAAGAACGCAAATACCGCTGCGCCCAACATAGCAAATATAATTAGATTTTGATCTACAAACTGTACATCTATGTTTACCATGGCTAATAAAGCCAAAACAACCATACTATACCAAGCGGTAATTCCATTAATACCATCCATGAAATTATAGGCATTAATTGTACCTATTACTCCTATTAATGCAGGAACAATCCACATCCAGGATAAGGCAAACAAATTCCATTGATAAAACATCAACAGCACCGATATCAAGTGAATGAGTAAACGTATCTTATTGGATAATGTAAAGATATCATCTAAAAAACTAATAATAGTAATGGCGGTTAATCCTAAGAAAAAGTAAGGATATTCAAAACCAGAGTAAATAAAATAGGCTAAAGCCCCAAAATAAAATACTACTCCACCCCCTCTTAAAGTAATCTGCGTATGAGAACTTCGGTCATTGGGTTTATCAATAATATTGTACTTATCTGCTATCTTAAAGTACACTAATTCTGCAATAAAAAGTATTGCTACTAACAGAATATATTCCATAATCTATTTTTATTTTCTAAAGCTTCTAATGGTATGTTCTAATCCCTCTTCTGCACTAACAGGCAATTGATGTATGCCTAAAGCACGTTTAACTTTCTCATTCGAAACAACATAATTCTCCGTTAGTTTCTTTAAGCGTTCGGAATTCAAAGGTAACTTTATTTTATCTCCAATCGAGGCTACAGTTGACATTAACTTCTTCGAAAGATACCACAGCTTCGGTTTTTTCATGGATATTTTGGCAATTAAAGCAACCAAATCATTTGTTGCTAAAGCTTTATCATCTGCGAAATTATATATTCCTGAAGGAACGGTATCATTTTGGATCATGGCTTCTACCAAATAACATAAGTTCTTAATAGATAAAAAAGAACGATGATTATCAAAAGAGGCCAACGGCCAAGGGATGCCTTTTTCTACAATTTTATAAAGCAGATTTAAATTACCTTTATTTCCTGGTCCATGTATCATACACGGACGAATAATAAAAACTCTCTTCCCTTGAGGGAGTTGCTTTTTTAGCAAGTATTGTTCTGCTTCATGTTTTGATTGCCCGTAGGGTGTTAAAGGCTTAGCCACAACATCTTCCTCTAAAACTCCTTCTACAGTATCTGCAACTGCTTTTACTGAGCTGAAATAGAAAAAATCTCTCGCCTCACTAGCCAAAAAAAGCTCAAATAACTCAATCGTCAAATCGCGATTAACAGCAAAATATTCCTCCGCATTTGCTGTATTGGAGGTGTCATGTGCTTTACCCGCCAAATGAATAAATACCGTTGCGTCTTTAGCAACTTCCTTTTGCCAATTAGGTTGTCTTAAAGATAATGGCTCTGTTTTATATTTTTTTTGCTCTAAATAAGGGACAAGATTTTGTCCAACAAATCCAGAGGTTCCTGTTATTGTAATTTTATACATTGATTTACTTTAAATACTGAAGAATTGTTTCTGCCATCTTTTGATTGACCTGAGTTCTCTTAAATTTATTTTTAAACTCGTTTCGTTCCTCTAAACGGTACACATATTCATTCATTTGACGTACCATATCATCAACATCACAAGGTTTGAATAAAATAATATTTGCTACATTTTCCTTCATAAAACTGTAAGCGAAACCGCCCACACCAGCAATTATTGGTTTTTTAAATGTAGCTAGTTCAAATATTTTAGAAGGCAATACTTTTTCAAACGCTTCAAAATCATTCAAATGTATGAACAAATAATCAGAATGATTATAGATATCAATAAGTTCGTTTCGCCTAACGGGTTTCATGAAAACTACATTTGACAAACCAAGGTTTTCTACTTCCTCTATCAACTCTTGTTTTGCTCCCCCATCACCAATAATTTGAAAAACATAAGAATCTCCTAATTCTTTTGCTGCTTTAGGGATAATTTTGTGTAATCCTTGTCCTTGTCCGATATTACCTGCATAGGTAATTACCTTTTTATCATTAACCTTAGTCTGATCCGCCTTGTTTTCCAGAAAAACGTCATCTATTCCGTTAGGAAAATAACTAAAAGTTGTTTCGTATTTATCAAAATACCCCTTAAATCCTTCTGATATGAGATTAATATGAGTAGCATAAGAAAATACCTTTTTCTCGACTTTTTTCAATACAGGTAAAGCAATTTTTTTTACAATTCCTTGGTGTAAAACATCACTCATTGTATCTACAAAAATGTCTCGAATATCGAGATATAAAGGAATATTTTGTTTTTTTGCAATTGTGTAACCCAAATAAGCTGTAAACAAACGTGAGGAAGAAGCATAAACTAAATCATACTTTTCATTTTTCACTAGATTTTTTACAGCTTGGTAATAAGCTTTAAATGCAAAAATCTGATCCTTCATACCGCTTTGATGTGAAGGCAATTGAATACGGTGCACTGTATAGTTTTCCTTCTCTTCGAATGATAAAGCTTCTTCTTTAAAACTACTATACCGATTGGGTTTGGTAGTTATAACTGTAATCTTTCCTTTATCTCCCAATTGTTTGGAAACCTCGGCTAATAAGGGGCTGTTTCTGAAAGAACCTGCACATAAATCAGGTTCGAAATAAAAAGATAAAAAAAGTATATTTTTGGTTATCATAGTATTTTTCTATTATTTTTTACCAACAAGCTTAACTAAAACAGCATAAAACTCATTCATGCTTTGATCCCAAGAAACATCATTTTTTTCTTTATACTTAGCAATAGATGATAACAATTCATTATATATCGATTTATCTTCCACAATTTTATCAAATAATTGCTTTAAAGACTCATCATCCTTATAATCAACTGTTAAACCTATATTTTCATGTTCGACAAATTGACCTAAACAAGTATTTTTTGCATAAATTCCTGGTCTATCAAAAAATAATGATTCATGAAATTTATTAGAAATTGCATACTTAACATTGTGGTTGTCGCTAGGATAAACAGCCCATATATAATCACTGATCAAGTAAAAGTTGCTAATTTCACTGTAATCATACCGTCCTGTTATCTTAACATGAGAGTACGCTTCATTAGCTAAAAAGCTTTTAAGTATATGACTTTCATGTCCTTCCCCATAAATTCTGATTTCCACATTTTTATAAGCTGCAGAAAATGTTATTAACTTTATTAAGATATCAACATATCTAACACCTCCTATAAAAGAAATTACTATTTTATCTGGATTATGTATTGTATTATTAACCTTATCAGGGGCAACTTCCGTGTTCTTATTAAGATTAGGAATGTTTTCCAAAACAAGGATATCCTTGGTGAATTTGGAATACAAATCAACATAAAACCTTGAGGCTAAAGCCATAAAGTCTGTTTTTTTTAAACTAAACTTTTCTATAGCTTGTAAAGTTTTTAAAACCAAACTATTGGAATGTGTAGGAACATCTAAATTTTCGTAAACAAGAATTTGTCCTTTCTTCTTTAAAAAATAGCCTAAAAACAACATGTCATAATGAGAACACAGTAAAACATCAGGTTTTTCAATGTGATTGACCTTCTTTAAATATTTAAAATACCTAAAAATATTCATAACCTTACTGTATCTATCACCTAGCTTACTTGGATATTCAAAAATATACTCCTTTCCAGAAGCTTCTTTAGAAAGTAGTGTTCCTTGCCTTAACCAAGCACTTATAATCACCGTGACGTCTTGCTTATGCCTCAAAAAATCACCTATTTTGGAATTACGTGTATTTATGGGATAATTACTATCAATAATTAAGATTTTCATATCTCTTTTACTAAAACATTATTATTTTCAACTTTAAAATTGCCTCTAGCATTTCTTTGCTCAAAAAAATATCCAATCAACTTTTGATCCTTATTTTCCAGAGTATAGATAACTCGATTATTACTAATCAAGAAAAGTTTTTCTGGTACTCCTCTAACTACTACTGCTGGAGTCTTTTCATTTATTATAAATAAATTATTTTCTACAACAAAATAAGTACCTGCTATTTGCGTACCATCTTTTCTATCAACTCCACCATGCACATCAACAGCCCAATGATTTCCTTTTGAAACTTCAAAAGTATTATTGCTCACAAAATAGGAAGATCCTTTAACTCCATTTGAAGCAACAGCATGTCTATTACTTTTAAAAAAATTTCCATCTATCTCAACATCCCCACCATTAACGGCTACACCATATCCTAGACCAAATCGTTGATTATCAAAAATATCATTATTCAAAACTTTTATATTTGTTGCACCTTTTTGAAGGTATATCGCTGCATGGGTCCATTGGGATAATTCACAGTTAAAAATTATTGTATTGCGTTCACTTGTATAAATTCCAATGGAAACAGGAGGGTCATACATATTTTTATTGTAATACTCTAAATAGTTTTTTTTAATCTTTCTTCTACTTTTATTTTTTAGATGATCTTTACCTTTTAAAATTTTCCCATCATTCCCTTTAATTCGCAATCCCGCAATAAGTACATCATCGCCTTCAACTTTAAAAAGAGGAAAAACGCCATCACTTTTTGTATATAATAGAGCACCTAATTGCTTATTTTTTGACCGATCTCCAATTAATTTAACACCTTCTTTCAATTCAATATCCTCCACTCCCGTTAAATCTATTTCTACCTCTCCTTTTATATATAAGACGTCATTCTCTTTACTATTTTCTAAAGCGTGAATAAAATCGGATTGAGAAAGAATAACAAAATCTGCCTTCAATTTTAAGCGTTCAACTAAAACAGATAAATCTTCAGTTGCAAAACACTGAAAACAAAGAGTGAAAAATAAAAGATTAAATAAAATTCTCATAGACAGACAAAAATTTATTGATTTCCTCTTCCTTCAATATTGAAAGCACTTCGCTTTGATACTTATGGTTAGCGACCTGATCAAGTTTTTTTACATCTTCAATATCTTCAATATAAAATCCTGAATTATATTTATTAGTAAAATTAAACAAAACAGGATTATCTTTATTAACTAAGGTTGGAATGCAATTTTTTAATGCAATGAAGTAACGATTTGGCGCGCATAATCTATTATTTATATATGTAGGTAAATACATAACAACAGCAATGTCTCCTAATTGCCAAAACAAGTCTAGCGATTGGTAAGGTACACTTCCTACAAAGATAAATGCATCTTCAGACAATTGATATTGGGTTAAAAACGCATCAAATTCTTGTCTTGAAATTCCTAACAATACAATTCGATACTGACTACCAACTAGCTTTGAACTCAAAACTGCCAATTTTTCTCTTCCACGTTCTTCTTCTAGTGCCCCTTGATGAATAACTACTTTTCCTCCCTCTGTTTTTACTAGCTTGATTGCATTTAATTTCTTTTGGAGATCAATAGATAATTTGCTAGAATCATCATTTACAACTTCAAAATAAGGAAGATTAAGAAAGTATGAACTTTTACTTAATCCAAGCTCTTTATCTAAAATTTCTTGTCTTTCACTATTCGCATAAATTACAGCGTCAGCTATTTTCATTAGTTTTCGCTCAAACCTCTGAAGAATACGATACTGAAATGACTCATTTTCATTTGGCATTTCATGATCATCATAAATTAATATTGTTTTTCTACGAATAAATTTTTTATATATATAAACGGGTAGAACTACAGCAAAATCCTGAGTATGAATTACTTTTGGTTTTAGCTTAATCAACTTCATTAATGCACGAAATGTAAATTCTAAAACAATCAAGGGTCTTAATATCTTCGAATTTCTCACTAAAGGATTAATCTCATGTATTTCAACATTAGAATCTAAGCTAATATTTACCGGTTTATCAGGTAAGAGTATAAAGTCAAATTTAATTTTTCCATAATTAACCTCATTCAATATTTTAATTTGATTGAGAATTCTTCCATCATTGTTAAGATTCGTTTTGGCTATAAATACAATATTCGTCATCATTTCAAAGAGTTAATAAAATATACAATGTAAATAATCAATTTTCCACTAGTGAAAAGATTACACAATAAAAATAAATTAAATAAGAGATATAGATAGGTAAAAAAGAGCCTTCTAAGTAAAAATGCCAATGAAGCAAGAACAAAAGTTCCTGCTAGCAAAATATAACTAACAAAAACCTTCCTCACTACTAAAGTTACTGGATACTTATGTTTTAATTCTTTCATTACATTATACCTTTCAGAATTACCATGCTTCAATTTTGACGACAAAGTAGTAAGATCAATTTCGAAATTATCAGGCAAATAGAAAGAAAATTGATTAGTATCTTTTGTACTTAACTTTATCGTTTGCACTTTTGATTTATAGCTATCCGATACAAAAATAGTATCCATGTATATTGGTTTTAAACTCTGAACCACTATTTGATCTTCTTCTGCTATTAACTTAACCATAAACTTATCAATAGCTTCTACTTTAATTTCAGGATGAATAATAAAAGAAGAGGTAAAATTTGATTCAGAAGAATCAAAAACATCGATTACATGTTTGTCTCTAAAAACCACTTTTCGATCTATTTCATTTGATACAGATTGTGCATGTCCTAGAAAACTAACTTCATTTTCCTCGATATTAACTGATTTAATCTCCGAACTCGTAATTGTTTCTTCTTTAAATTTAGGCCCATTTTGGATAGTTGGTCCAAGAACTATTTTTCTAAACTCGTCATTTACTTCATACGAATAAGTTCCTGAATTTATGATGTAGGGTCTTTTATAATAAAGATATACTCCTAAATCTTCTTGTAATTTATGAACATTCGGTTTATTGTCAAGAGACACGAAAAACATCATAAAGTCTTTGTTTTCAGAAGACAACCCCGCTACATTATTTTCAAATTGAAAAATATTATATCCTTTACTGTTGTTAGCAATTAATGTAGTATCGATATTTTGATTATACGAATCGCCTGTTCCTTGTAAAAAACCAGTAGTCGATACGATCGAATTAAGATAGCGTTTTTGCTTTTCAACAGTTTCTCGAAGTGTATGATCATCGTTATAACCTAGAATAGTATTGAATAAATCAAATTGCAAAAAAATATAGTATTGATAACCAAAAGCCGATTCCAAAATACTTCCATCCTCACTAACATAAATAGGTAAAACATCAAATAAATACTCTTTTGCCCTATCAATAATTTCTTGTTTTTGTACAATTGTTCCAACTCTTAATAGAGCACGTATTTGCATTAATCCGTGATTCATATGATAAGAGAAAAAATCTTTCTCCATAAGAAGGTCTACTAAATGCTTAACGTGATTAACCTCTTTATTCGATACTACATAGCCCGCAGCTTTTTTTAGTGAGATATACAAGACCAAGGATTCTAACCGCTCAGCTACAGGATGATCGTGATTTATATATACATCATAAACAACAAAAGACTGTGCCAAATCAATAACTTCATCCACAAGCTTATCCACTTGCTCAACATCAATCCCTTCTATTCCATTTTCAATCATATAATTTCTTAGGAAACCTAATGAATACAAGGCGCTCTTATATGAACTGTTTTTTATTTTTTTAAAAGATTTAGCATCGATGTTATCTTTAGCAAAATCAAATATAACATGATCCTCATACTCGATCAACATCGTCTTGTCTTTTCTTATGTTGAGCATTACAGGATAAGCAGATCTATCATTAATAATATTCTTAACCCTGTTTACGTCATCGAATAAGAGTTTTTCATCTGCAGAGTTAAAATTGAATTTATTCTTTACTATTACATTTTGAACCAATAAAAAAGAGACTATAACTAATAGACCGCTTAAGAAAATGAATATTTTTGATTTTTTCATAATTTACTTCTATCTAAGATTGGTAATCCACATAAAAATAGCAAACAATAACTTAAAGGATAAAATATCATTGGACTAATGAAATTACCTAATATAAATAATATGAATATCGTTTTATTCGCTGGATTCAGCAGTTTGTTGCTAATTTTGCGAGGTTGCAGAAATATTTTCTTAAACAAGAGTAAAAAAACTAGATAGATCAAAGCTGTAATAATCATCCCATATTGTCCTAAAAAATCAGCCCAAGGCATATGTTCTCCGATCAAATTAAAACTACCTTTATCGGGTACACCAATCCCCCATAATGGATTTTCTAAAAAAGTATTTATGGAATTGCTAGCTAAAATCGTTCTACCAGTATCATCTCCCCCTACCTCATTGAATCGCTCCATTTTATTTAGAATGGGCTTAAACAATTCTAAGTCTACCAGAAAGAAATTAAATAAAAGATAACTACCTGCTACCAATAAAGAGGCTTGAAAAATAAGCACAAAGGGATTCTTTTTTGTGTTAATCATGAAATAGTAGAATAATGCAAATACAAATAATCCTACAGACGCAAAAAAGGTAGAAATAAAAATACTTAAACTCAAAGGTATAAGACAAAGTAAAAGCAAATTTCTACTACTTTTATTTAATTTAAACGATTTCATCGTACCTAATGCAAAAACAATAATCATAGACAAACTGGAGTAAAGTCCATTTGTTCCTAAACCATGTTTTTTAGCATCAAGCTCTTGAAATGAAGTCAATTGTCCACTAGATAGATTTCGAATCACTAAAACATCGTTATTGAAAATATAAGGTATCGATATAATAGAAAAGACACACAATACAGCAAGAACTACAACAAACACACTATGTCTTAAATTGACATCCTTTTCGTAATCACTAGAATAATAAACACAAATTGTAAAAATACATCCTAGATGTAACAAATTAAGAAACTGTAATAGTCCTGCCTTCCCCGTACTTGATAGGCTATAATGAATAAAAATAGCGAGGTATATGATCATTAAAAGTAAAAAGATAGAAAAATACTCACGCATAACTTTAATCCGCGAATTATATCCTTTCAGGAAATAAACAACAATCCACAAAAAAAAAAGAGCAAACGAAGGAATTAATCCTCTAAAAAGATAGCTAAATAATTCAACTGAAGGTAATAAAATAATTAATGAGACAAGGACAACCTCAAATGATAATTTAAATTTTACTCTTTGCTTTGCAGCATCTAACATATTAGGATTTGATTCCATGGATAATTTTTTTAAAATCTAAAACGAAACAGGATCTTATATAATCCATTAAACTTACATCAAGCAATTTACTAATAAACAATTTCCAACTAGGAATATATAACACAATCATGGCCAACACTAGAGATAGAGTTACTCCTATTATACCGAATAAACTCCCCACATAGATAAATATTGGCATGATTAAAAGTAGCAAAAGATTCCAATAAAAATCTAAATCTGTGCGTCCTGTTGCTATCACTAAACTTCCTACTGGGTTACCGATGGCTCTAAAGATCATATAAATAGACAAGATGCGCACCAAGATTACAATCGAATCAAATTCCTGACCGTATAAAATATGAACGGCTAAAGGAGCAAAAATGATCAACAATCCATAAACTACGATATTTAGAGTAGCAATCATATTTAGCATACTCAAATAGCGTCGTCTTAACTCGGCTATATCATTTTGAAAACGGGCCAAAACGGGTGAAGCTACGCGTAATACAATAGGATTTAAAAGCTGAAAAGGTCTAAATACCAACTGTTTTGCTAAGCTATAACCTCCTAAGACATCGGGAGAAAAGAATTTACCGATCAGCAGTACATCTAAATCTCGATTGAAATAATTAGCTACTTGTCCACCTACTTGATACATACCAATCTTCAAAAAGGGGATCGTTTCTTTTATTTTACAATGAAAAGATAGTCCATACTTTTTAATTCCACGAACAAAATAGCAGAGGTTTACAAAACCAAACTGTATCATTAGGGAATAGACTAAAGAAAGTACACCATACCCACGCATGGCAAGGTAGATAGCTACCACTAAAGACAACAAGGCACCAATCATATCAACAAGTGCGATATAATTAAACTGAAGCTCCTTTTGTTCAATCGTTTTAAACTGTCGTCCAATACCGCTAATTACGAGATTAAAGCCAATTAGCCAGAGTAATTCTGTTAGGCGAGGCATATCATAGAATCCCGCAATAAAAGGGCTCAAAACAGCTAAAACACCGAATAGCATAACACTAATTCCGAGATTGACCCAATACAAACTGTGGTACTCTCTTTTTGTTATGTCTTGTTTGTGTAAAATTCCGATAGAAACACCAAAATCATTAAACAACTCCATAAAGGAAATAACAAAAGTTACGATAGCCATTAAACCAAAATCACTTTTGTCTAAAAAACGAGCAAGCACTGATATTTTAACAATAGCAACAACAGCAATAACCACCGTTGAAATTGTCGTCCACCCTAGTCCTTTTCTAATTTGATTATCTATTGACATTCAACAACTGATCTACTAATTCTTTACTTTGTTTTAGAATAACATCTTTACTAAAATATCTTTTTAAGATAGTTTGATTATGCAAAATGACATCTTCCTCTAACACTTGATTTTTATAACGTTCAAACTCTGTATCTAAATCAAAAACTCTAATTCCCAATCGGTTAAAATAGTGAAATACAGGATTTTTCTTAGACAGATAAACGCGTCCACCCATATACAAGAAGGCAATGATATTGCCCATGGCTTGCTGGCGGTAATGATAAAATATTGCCGTACTACAACTAGATAAAAGCTCAAAATACTTTGCTCGATCCATAAAATCTAGCAAGGGCAAAAAATCATCTTCAAAAGCCAACTTGCCTTGTCTTAGAACTTCATTTTTATACGAGATATCAGTACCATAATTTAATGGTACTATTAGTTTTACTTGATTCAACTCATTCTCTTTAAGCAAGCTAAAAACATCCAAATGATTACATTCTGGAGAATTTGAATTACCGATCAAAATATTTGATGCTTCGATATTTACACGCAGTTCTTCTTGTCCTGCAAGATATTGATCGATTGAAAAATAACCCGTTTCGAGAAAGGACGTTTTATTAGCGTATACCGAATTAAAAAGATCATAATCTTCTTTAATATAGCTGCAAAAATAGTCAATACGCTGGTGTGCTTTTTCGTAGGTTAAATAGAAATCCTCACGTTTTACAACTAACTTATAGTATAACCCTCTTAAAAGTTGGTTCTTTTTAATTTTTTGAACGAGTACAAATTTACTATCTCTTTGAGTCAAAAACTTATAAGTATCAGACGCATAGAGTCGGTCAACTAATTTGGGTAAAAAATAAATGTCGTATCCCCATGCAAACCATCCAATTTTAATCTTTCTATCGACAGTCAGAATCAATTTTGCAAAAATATGATTGAGTCCGTGAACGATTATTCCTGATACTTCTAAGTTGATATTTTCTTTGACAAACAGTTCCTCTTGTCCAAAAATAATATGATCCCCTACCGACTTACAATACTTTCTATTATTAGGATTCCCATACACAAAAAAAACATTGTCATTGAAAACTTTTTCAAAATTTTCAATGACATTATCTGTTACTTTTTCATCTGGAATTAAATGTAAAATCTTAGCCATTTACAATTACCTCTGTTATCATTTTCACTTGTTCATTCGATAATTCAAAATACAATGGCAAACGCACTAAACATTCAGAATATCGATCTGTTTGTTTTAACTGACGACCATCGTGTTTATCTTGATAAAATGCACTTTTGTGTAAGCTTAAATAATGGAAAACGGCTGATACTTTGTTGTCTTTTAATCGTTGAATTAAATTTGTGCGTTGTTCCACATCTTTGCAAACCAAATAAAACATATGTGCATTGTTTGTTGAATTTTCTGGAATAAAAGGCAACATAACATCATTTTTCAATGCCCAATCTTTCAACTGTGTTTCGTACTGATTCCAAATTGCAATACGTCTTTCTTGAATTCGATCGATATTTTCTAACTGTGCCCATAAGAAAGCAGCGATCATTTCTGAAGGTAAAAAAGAAGATCCCATATCTACCCAACCATACTTATCCACTTCACCTCTAAAAAACTCAGAACGATTAGTTCCTTTTTCCCAAATAATCTCTGCTCTTCTTGAGAAACGCTCGTCATTAATAGCTAATAACCCTCCTTCACCAGAAATAATATTTTTCGTTTCATGGAAAGAAAAAGCGGCTAAATGCCCAATTGCACCTAAAGCTTTCTTCGTACCATCAGAAAAAGTAAAATCGTTATCTAAAGCTTGAGCCGCATCTTCAATAACCAATAAATTGTATTTATTTGCAAGGTTCATGATTTTCTCCATATCACAAGCTACACCAGCATAATGAACAGGAACAATGGCTTTTGTTTTTGCAGTAATTAACGATTCGATTGCATCCTCATCAATACCTGGATGATCTGCTCTACTATCGGCAAATACAATTTTTGCTCCTCTTAAAACAAATGCATTTGACGTAGACACAAAAGTATAAGAAGGCATAATCACTTCATCTCCTTCTTTAATATCTGCTAAAATAGCAGCCATTTCTAATGCATCTGTACATGAAGTTGTCAGTAGTGATTTTTTAAACCCATAACGTGTATTAAAAAAATTCTGGCATAAATTGGTATACTTTCCATTACCGGAAAGTTTTCCTTGATTAAGAACCGCATCTTGAATATAATCGAGTTCTTTTCCTGATAAATAGGGTTTATTAAATGGTATCATGCTTCCAAATATGATAAATGTAGGTTATACTATAAATATTAAATAAATTCTTTTGATATAAATGCATGGCTGGCTCATTTGTAAACTGAGTTACAACCATAGCGCGTTTATATCCTTTCATCTGAACTCTTTTTTTGAATTCACGAATTAAAATTGTCGCTATTTTCTTTCCTCTAAAGTCGGAATGAACAGCAGTTAAGGTTATATTCACTGTACCATCTGCGCTGTCGTTAAAAGTTAGAAATCCTGCAACTTCTCCTTTATACTTAGCAATTAAAGTGTCTAAAGCAAAATGACCTGATAAAGAATTATCTAGCCATTTTTTATATAATTCTTTAAACCCAGTACTGGTAAAGTTTGTATCTTTTTTAAATCTAGATTGAACACCACTTTCATATACTAACGCTAACAATTGATCATATGAATGTTTGTCAGAATCAAACGATTCGACAATAACATCCTTACTTATCAATAAATTAGTTTGTTCCTCTTGTTCTAATTGACAACTCAATACGCATTTTTCATCTTTCAATGCCCAATCTAATTCAGCGATTGGCTTCGAACTAAACACGTAAACAAGATCAAAATCGTCTCTATTAAGTGATGTAAAATTTGAGTAATCATCAATGTAAGTTCTACCTATTCTATGTCCAAAAAAATCACTATCCCATTCTAGATATTCCACTTCTTTTCTCATTTACTTACTTTCTCTTAAGAACTTGATTATACGAGACTACTACTAATTTATCATTTTTATCCATCACTTTAACAACACAGATATAAACGCCTTTTTCTGTTTTAAACGGAGTTGTCACAACAAATCGATATGATTCGTTCAAATACATTGGAGCTAAGAAAATATTCTTATAGTTCATAAAAATAGATCCTACTCCTGGATATTCGGTACCGATAATTCTTGATATCTCTCCTGTTGCTAATAATCCATGTGCAATTCGATCTTTAAACCCTGATTTTTTAGCAGCTTCTACATCAAAATGAATTTCATTGTAGTCTTTACTTGCTTGAGCGTAACTCTCAATATCACTTTCTTTTACTAAATACTCAAAGCTATGTACTTTTTCTACAGAGTAATTTAACAAGGAATTGATATGTATCGTTGAGAAAGATTCGTTCATATAAAACCCTTCTCTTGCCCAAACTTTTTGTACAGCATAATTTTGAACCTGGGTTGAAACTTTCATTTTCTCAACACCTTTGGCCTGATAATATTTTTGGGTATAACGAATGATATCAGAGTAAATTCCTCCTCCTGAATAATCAGGCATTACCCCATAAAGTACACCTTCTGCAACACCTTCATCTAAGCTACATGTAGCAAAAGCAATAGGTGTTTCTCCGCGGTAAACAAGGAATACTTCTTTTGTTTCTTCATTTAAAAAGTTTAATACCCACTCGATATAGCCTTCTAAAATACCCTCTTTTGACAAATACGGATTAGAGAAATAATGGTTTGTATATCCTTCAAAAATTACCTCTACCATTCCACGAAGTACCTGGGTGTCATTTGCAGTAGCCTTTTTGAAGATCAGGTCTTGATTGCGTAAATCTTGAATGTTGTATTTCAAAAAATCCACAATATAATAAACTAGCGTATCTGTTTGAAAATACTCAAACCCCAGCTTATTCAGCTCTTGCATTTGAAATCCTTTAGAAGAAGGAACACGTAAAAAAACGATATCGGTAAGATTGCTATAAATCGTTTTACTCAATTCTCTTACCTCTATATTTTCAGCACTAGCTCTAACAATATTCATGTTAAAGCGCTTTGATTCTAACTCAGAATAAAAATATTTAGATGCCATTATTTCAATAGATTTTGGATATAATTATAATAATCTCCTTTTAAACCTTCTACTGCACTAAGAATATGATTCTTTTCAACAAATCCCATTCGTATGGCAATTTCCTCCAAACAAGCGATTTTTAGGGATGTTCTTTTTTCTACCGCTTTTACAAACTCGGTTGCTTCCGTTAAGGATTCATGTGTACCGGTATCTAGCCAGGCAAAACCACGACTCATCGTTTGTAGTTTTAATTGATCTAGTGCCAAGTATTCTTGATTTACAGAAGTAATCTCGAGCTCTCCACGGTGTGATGGTTTTACTTCTTTGGCAATTTTTACCACAGAATTTGGATAAAAATACAAACCTACAACTGCATAATTTGATTTGGGTTGTGCTGGTTTTTCTTCCAAACTCAACACATTGCCTTCTGCGTCAAATTCGGCCACGCCATAGCGCTCTGGATCATTAACATAATAGCCAAAAACTACAGCTTTTTGTTCTTTACGAACTGTTTCAACTGATTTTTCTAATACTTGTTGTAGCCCTGCTCCATAGAAAATATTATCTCCCAGTACTAAACAAACATCGTCATTTCCGATAAACTCTTCTCCAATAATAAAAGCTTGTGCTAAGCCATCGGGACTTGGTTGTTCTGCATAACTTAGTTGAATTCCGAATTGGCTACCATCCCCAAATAACTTTTTAAAATTGGGTAGATCATGTGGAGTTGAGATAATAAGTATCTCGCGAATACCTGCCAACATCAATACAGACAGTGGATAATAGATCATGGGTTTGTCGTATATCGGCAACAATTGCTTCGATACGGCAAGTGTTAATGGATGTAATCTCGTCCCAGATCCACCTGCTAATATTATTCCTTTCATAGTTTTTTTCGTTTATATCCTGTCTTTCTTTTAGCTAAATTCTTAAAATCAAAACAAGATAAAATTTATTATTTATACTGTTCTTTATAGTAATCTTGATAAGCACCACTAGTTACATTGTGCAACCATTCTTGATTACTCATGTACCAAGCGATGGTTTTGGCTAATCCCTCAGGAAATGTCACTGACGGCGACCACCCTAACTCTTTATTAATCTTCGTTGCATCGATAGCATAGCGCAGATCATGACCTGGTCGATCTTTGACAAAAGTGATTAATTGCTCACTTTCTCCTTTTTCACGCCCAAGAACAGCATCCATTTGCATACATAGTTCCTTTACTAAATCGATGTTCTTCCATTCGTTAAATCCGCCTATATTGTATGTTTCGGCATTTCCTCCTTTGTGGAATACATCATCAATAGCTCTTGCATGATCAATCACAAACAACCAATCACGGGTATATTTTCCATCTCCATAAATGGGCAATGGTTTTTTATTGATAATGTTGTGAATACACAAGGGAATTAATTTCTCTGGAAAGTGATTGGGTCCATAGTTATTAGAGCAGTTGCTCACTACATAAGGCATACCGTAAGTTTCTCCATAAGCACGTACAAAGTGATCCGAGCTAGCTTTAGAAGCTGAATAAGGCGAATTTGGATCATAAGCCGTTGTTTCATAAAAGAAACCTGTTTCTCCTAAACTACCGTATACTTCATCTGTACTCACGTGATAGAAGCGCTTTCCGTCCCAATTGCCTTGCCACAGCGATTTAAACGCTTGAAGCAAATTCACTGTACCTATTACGTTGGTGCGAACAAAGGCTAAAGGATCTGTGATTGAACGATCAACATGTGATTCAGCAGCAAGGTGAATAACCGCATCAAATTGTTCTTGTTGAAACAAGTCTTGAATAAATTGTTCATCCGTAATATCTCCTTTTACAAACGTATAATTAGGGGCCTTTTCTAAATCGCTTAAATTCTCCAAATTACCTGCATAGGTCAACGCATCAAGATTGTAAATTTGATAATTGGGGTATTTAGTCACAAACTGGCGTACCACGTGTGATCCAATAAATCCTGCTCCTCCTGTAATAACTATTTTTTTCATCTTACTTAATTATCCCACAAAAATCTAAAACTACTTTATTTTCTGCTATTTCTAAGGTTTTAAACTCATTATGAGCAACTAAGAACACAACAATATCAGCTTTTTCAACAGCTACTTTATAATCCGTTAGTTTAAATACTTTGTGATCATGTACATTTGGTTCAACGATAAACATATCTGCATCACCTGAATCTTGTAAGATGCGTTCAGCAATGTAAATTGCTGGTGATTCACGTAAATCATCAATATTTGGTTTAAACGCTAATCCCATAACTGCAATAGCTGGTTGGCGACCTTCTTTTAATTCAAATTCTAAACGAGCCGATTTTACTTTCTCAGCACACCAGAATGATTTATAATTGTTTATTTCTCTAGCTTGAGCAATAATTCTCGATTCCATTGGAAATTCAGAAACAATAAAATAAGGATCTACAGCAATACAATGTCCTCCAACTCCACAGCCCGGTTGTAAGATATTTACACGAGGGTGTTTGTTTGCTAATTCAATTAGTTCCCACACGTTGATTCCCGCCTTATCACAGATCAAAGACAACTCATTTGCAAAGGCAATTTGCACGTCGCGAGAAGAGTTTTCTGTTAACTTACACATTTCTGCTGTACGTGCATTGGTTTTGTGCAGAGTACCTTGTACAAACTGACTATAAAAAGCCACAGCTTTATCTGTAGAAGCGGCATCTACACCTCCTATTACGCGATCATTGTGAACCAATTCATACATTACATTTCCGGGTAATACACGCTCTGGACAATATGCTAAATAGATTTTTCCTACTAATTCTGGACGCTCAGTAAAGATGTATTCCATCATTTTCTCTGTTGTTCCAACAGGTGATGTAGATTCAATGATGTATAAATCACCTTCTTTCAACAAAGGTAAAATAGCTGTAGTAGCTGCTTTTACGTACGAAATATCCGGTTCATGATTTCCTTTAAACGGTGTAGGCACAACAATTAAATAAGTACTAGCCTCAATAGGTGTTGTTGCCGCTTTTAAATAACCATTATTCACTGCTTCTGCAACGGCCTTATCCAAATCTGGTTCGACAATGTGAATTTTTCCTGCATTAATGGTATCTACCACATGTTGTGAAATATCAACACCATGTACACCAATTTTGTTTTGTGCAATTAGTGCAGATGTTGGTAGTCCGATATATCCTAACCCTATTGTTACTACTTGTGTATTCATTTTTCTAACTCTATTTATTTTTTATGTTGCTCGATACTATATTACAATTTACCAATAAACTCGACGATACGTTGACATGCTTTACCATCTCCGTAAGGGTTGTGTAAAGCAGACATTTTAGCATAGCGTTGTGTGTCTGTTAACAGGCTATTTGCTTCTGCTACTATCTTTTCTTTATCTGTTCCCACCAAAATTACAGTTCCAGCTGCTACAGCTTCTGGGCGTTCTGTTGTTTCACGCATCACTAATACAGGTTTACCTAAACTTGGCGCCTCTTCTTGCACCCCTCCACTATCAGTAACAATCATATAACTTTGATTCATCAACCAAACAAATGATGGATACGCCAATGGATCAATTAATTTAATATTAGAAATACCAGATAAAATTTCATACACTGGTTTTTTAACATTAGGATTTAAGTGAACGGGATAAATAATTTGTACATCCGCATGTGTTGTTGCTATTTCTTTTAATGCTTCACATATACGAATAAACCCATCTCCGTGATTTTCACGTCGATGACCTGTTACTAAAATTAATTTCTTATCCGTTTCAACCATTTGTTTTAATTGGTCAATTTCAGCATTCTGCAAGTCTTCTACTCGCTCTACGCTCTCCAACAAAGCATCAATAACTGTGTTGCCTGTAATTAGAATGTCTTTTGGATTTATATTTTCTCTCAATAGATTTTCCTGAGATGCTGTTGTAGGAGCAAAATGATAATCTGTCACACGTCCTGTAATCTGACGATTAATTTCTTCAGGAAAAGGAGCTCTTTTATTATGTGTACGCAACCCAGCTTCTACGTGGCATACCTCTGCACCACTGTAAAAAGCAGCAATACTCGCCGCCATTGTTGTAGTTGTGTCTCCGTGTACATAAACATAGTCAGGTTTAAACTCCTCTAAAATATCCTTTAACCCTACAATGATATCTCCTGTTAAAGAATACAGGTTTTGATTGGGTTTCATCAAATTCAAATCATACTCCGGTACGATCTCAAAGAATTCTAAAACTTGGTCCAACATTTCTCTGTGTTGCGCTGTTACACATACACGAGTATCAAACTGATCTTTATGCCTTTTAAACTCTTTTACCAGGGGTGCCATTTTAATAGCTTCTGGTCTTGTACCGAATACAATTAAATTCTTTTTCATTTTGCTTGCTATAATTTAAATTACAATCTATTTTTTTAATTTTCCTCTCCCTATCGTATACACTTCAAAACCAATTTGTTCCAATGCTTGACGGTCTAAAATATTACGTCCATCAAAGATAAACGCTGGTTTTTGCATTTCATTGTAAACGCGTTGCCAATCATAGGTTTTAAATTCGTCCCATTCCGTTAGCACTGCAATACCATGTGCATCTTTTAAAGCCTCATAAGGGTCTTGGTGTACGGTAAGGTGTTTTTTATTTGCTTCTGGCTCACGGGTAGCCAAATAGTCTAAATCAGACAACATTTGCTGTGCAGTTACTTTCGGATCATACACGTGAATTTGTGCTTCTTCTTCAATCAAATCATTGGCTACATAAATAGCTGCAGACTCACGGGTATCATTGGTGTCTTTTTTGAATGCCCATCCTAAGAATGCAATTTTCTTATCGTTTACGGTATTGAACAACGTACTTACGATGTTTTCTGCAAAACGGCGCTTTTGGTAGTCGTTCATCAAGATCACTTGTTCCCAGTAATCCGCCACTTCTTCTAAACCATAAGATTTAGCGATATACACCAAGTTTAAAATATCTTTTTGAAAACACGATCCTCCAAAACCTACAGATGCTTTCAAAAACTTACTTCCGATACGGCTATCTGTTCCGATAGCTCTAGCTACTTCGCTCACATCTGCTCCCGAAGCTTCACATAGTTCTGAAATAGCATTGATGGAAGACACGCGTTGAGCTAAATAAGCATTTGCAGTTAATTTTGACAATTCTGACGACCAAACGTTGGTGCGTAAAATGCGCTCTTGGGGTACCCAAGCTCCGTAAATAGCAGCTAACGCTTCGATTGCCTCTTGTCCTTTTGGCGTTTCAGCCCCTCCAATCAACACGCGATCAGGATTCATCAAATCTTGAATGGCTGTTCCTTCTGCTAAGAACTCTGGGTTTGACAAGATTTGGAATTCCACTCCATTACCCGTTTGATCTAAAATACGCTTAATCGCTTGTGCTGTACGCACGGGCAGTGTTGATTTCTCAACTACGATTTTATCCGTTTTTGCTACACGGGCAATTTGACGCGCACAGAGTTCAATGTATTTTAAATCGGCAGCCATTCCCTTTCCTTTACCATACGTTTTGGTCGGAGTATTAACGGAAATAAAAATCATATCCGCTTCGTCAATAGCTTTATCTACGTTGGTATCAAAAAATAAGTTACGTCCTCTTGCTTCTGCTACAACAGCATCCAAACCTGGTTCATAAATGGGTAATTTATCTAGGTTTGGATCATTCCACGCCTGAATACGCGCTTCATTGACATCAACTACCGTAATCTGAATATGAGGGTTTTTATACGCAATAACGGCCATAGTAGGTCCACCTACATAACCTGCCCCCACACAACAAATCTTAGTAACTTTTTTCATTCTACCTTTAATCTTATTATAATCTACTATCTACTTTATCTTTGTCTAACACACTTTTGGTGTCAAATACAACGCCTGTATGATGTACTAATTCACTGACGTTTAATTTATCAAATTCTTTATGTGCTGTAGTTAATACCACAGCATCGTATTGTTTTTTGAGTATATCTATCGATGACACAAGTTCTAAACCGTATTCGTCTCTCACTTCGCTGGGGTTTACCCACGGATCGCAAACGTCAACAGCTATGCCGTAAGAAATCAACTCTTCATATATCTTCGCCACTTTGGTATTGCGCGTATCCGGACAATTTTCTTTAAAAGCAAAGCCCAATAACAACACCTTAGCTTGGCTTACATTGATGTTTTTTTGCACCATAAGTTTCACTACCTTACTCGCGATAAAAACGGGAATTTCGTCGTTTACTCGTCTACCTGAAAGAATCACATCTGGGTAATACCCCAACTGAATGGCCTTATGTGCTAAATAATACGGATCTACTGAAATACAGTGTCCTCCTACTAATCCGGGTTTAAACTTCAAGAAGTTAAACTTGGTTCCTGCAGCCTCCAACACTTCTTGGGTATCAATACCAATACGGTCAAAGATCAACGCCAGTTCATTAACAAAAGAAATATTGACATCGCGTTGTGCATTTTCAATTACTTTTGCTGCTTCTGCCACTTTGATAGAAGTTGCTTTATGAGTTCCGGCATGAATGATTTGTTGGTAGAGTTGATCTATTTCTTCTGCAATAGCAGGTGTGCTACCCGAAGTTACTTTAACAATAGTTTCTAACGTATTAACCTTATCTCCAGGATTGATTCGCTCTGGTGAATATCCAACGTAAAAGTCGCGGTTAAATTGTAGTTTGGATGTGGCTTCTATCACAGGGATACACTCTTCTTCGGTACATCCGGGATATACCGTAGATTCATAAATCACGATATCATCAGGCTTCAGTACCTCTCCTACCAAGCGAGAAGCGCTTTTTAACGGAGATAAATCAGGTGCATTAAATTGATTGATTGGCGTTGGAACAGTAATAATAAAAACATTAGCGTCAGCTAAATCTTTAATTTCACAACTAGGTAAATATCCAACAACACCACCAGAAGTTTGGTAGGTCATCAACGATACCTTTAACTGCTCTTGATCTGCTTCTTTGGTATCATCTTGCGCTTGTTGCAAACACGAAATGCGCTTTGCATTAATATCAAATCCCACTACTGGGTAGTGTTTTGAAAATGCTAAAGCCAAAGGCAAACCAACGTAGCCTTGCCCTATAACAGCAATCTTAAATTTCTTTTTCATTTTTTGTTACTTTCTTATTACTTAAAAATTCAGATAAAAAAGTAAGGTGTTTTTAGCTTAAGCTATTTCCCTAAGCACACAAAGGTACATTTTTTAACCATTTCGCATAACATTCCTTTTATTATTTTTAAGTAAAAGCATTCTCCCACTCCCTTAAAAAATCATGCATTAAATATATAAAAAGTTAAATACGTTTAAATTACAGAACTTATATTATTATATATCAGCGTTTATTGGATTTTTATGAGTTGTTGTTTGGTGTTTGTTGTTTGGTGTTTGTTGTTTGGTGGTGAGATGGTGAGGTGGTGAGGTGGTGAGATGGTGAGATGGTGAGATGGTGAGATGGTGAGATGGTGAGAACACCTCTATCCTCTATCCTCTTTCCTCTTTCTATCCTCTATCCTCTATCCTCTTTCCTCTTTCTATCCTCTTTCCTCTTTATCTCACTTATTTTATATTTGTTTTGGTGTTCGATGAATATATCTCACCGAGTTTATATTGGTTTTTGTGTTCGATGAATATATCTCACTGAGTTTATATTTGTTTCGGTGTTCGATGAATCTACACTGCGTTTCGATTTTCACTGCGTTTCGATTTTCACTGCGCTGCGATTTCCTCTTTCCTCTATCCTCTATCCTCTTTCCTCTATCCTCTTTCCTCTTTCCAAAAAAACATAGGTGACATTTTTATGCGGTATTGCAAGGTCAAAAAAAGATAACAACCTTTGTATGAACATAGAGAAAAAAAAATGGATCAAGTAAAACGAAAAGGTTCTAAAACAGTTGCGGGGATTCCGCCTGAACTATTGGAGCAGTTAAACCGAGGTGAAATTGAAACAGCTAATTTAGTTGAATGGCTCGCTATTGACTCAAGTATATTACTACAAACGGTCTTGGAGCAGTGCGATAGAACGGACTATTTACCTGCGACACTTGCGGCAATAGCTGCGTTAAAGAAACCTACAATTACCCTGAGAAATGCAACTATTGGCGAACTTCTCCTTCAACAAGCGACAACAGCCAAAGACGAGAAGCTCTTTTCTATCTTGAGTCATCACCCTGCTGATATGGTTCGTTGTTGGGCCACCTACATGATTGGACTACACCCGACATATAGTCCCTTAGAAAAATTAAATGCTATTCAAGCTTTTGCTGCTGACACGCATTTTGGTGTTCGAGAAACAGCATGGATGGCGGTTCGCCCTACTATTATTGCCAATTTATCGCTGAGTTTAGAAACACTCTTGCCTTGGACACTAAACGCTGATGAAAATATCCGTCGCTTTGCTACTGAATCTATTCGTCCGCGTGGCGTTTGGTGTGCACACATCGAAATACTAAAAAACAATCCGGCACTAGCCTTGCCTTTATTGGAAAATCTTCGCAATGATCCTGCTAAATACGTGCAAGACAGCGTAGCCAACTGGTTGAATGACGCCAGTAAAACACAACCCGATTTTGTGCGTAACCTCTGTGCACAATGGTTGAAAGAAAGCAATACTAAAGCTACAACCTATATTGTTAAAAAAGCGATGAGAACGATTGATAAGTAATTTATTGGTTGAGTTGTTGAGGCGTTGAGTTTCTTGTTGAGTTGTTGAGTTTCTCGTTAAGTAAAAACGCTGTAATAAGAAGGTATTTACTTTCTTTCAACAATCTCATCGTCCAATCGCCTCACCATCTATCTCACTTATTTTATATTTGTTTTGGTGTTCGATGAATATATCTCACTGAGTTTATATTGGTTTTTGTGTTCGATGAATATATCTCACTGAGTTTATATTTGTTTCGGTGTTCGATGAATCTACACTGCGTTTCGATTTTCACTGCGTTCCGATTTCATCGTCTCACCATCTCACCAACTCAACATCTCACCATCTCACCATCTCAACATCTCAACATCTCAACGCCTCACCAAACACCAAACACCGAACACCAAACACCCCTACAAACGAATTCGCCTTCTCAAAGTATAATAGCTCATGAGCAATTGATCGTACCAAAGCGCAAACAACAGCAGTATAGCAGCTAAGACGAGTGTTTTAAACTGATAGTGAAAGTACAAAAATCCGCCCGCTACACAGCCAACGAAGAAACAGCCAATAATGGCAAGCATTAAGAAGACACTTCGGAAGAGACGCACACGTTCTGCTCTATTCTTATAAAAGAACAATTGAGAGAGTACAATTCCCAAATCGGTAAATAACCCTGTAAGATGTGTTGTTCGAACCACTGCACCGGAAACTCTCGTTACCAAGGAGTTTTGTAACCCCATAGAGAACAGGAGCACCAAAGCACAGAAAACGCTGTATTTCTGCAATGCGCCTTCATAAAAAATATCAACAGCACTAATTCCTACCAACAAGATCACTTCTATCAAAATCGGAATTACATAAGATACTTCCGGTTTGTGTTTAAGTACCCATTCCATAATAAGGCTAGATATAAAAGAACCCAACAAAAAGAAAAAAGTATAAATGAGGTAAACTAAGGCTCTACTGTAGTTTTCTTCGATAAATTCCTCTGCAAAAAAAGCAAAATGTCCTGTCACATTGGTAGTTAGGGTACTCAATCCCAATACTCCTACAATATTAACGATCCCCGCCACACCTGATAGTACGGAAGCTAATTTGAGATTATGTGAATATGCCCGATTTTTACCTTGATGCCTAAACATGATCCGAAGTCCTTTTTTTCAAAGGTACAAAATCCATTGTGATGTTTGTTGTTTGTTGATTGTTGTTTGTTGATTGTTGATTGTCGTTTGTTGATTGTTGTTTGTTGATTGTTGTTTGAGGTCTAACACCGTTTTTCTCTTTTTTAGTAAAAAATTATAATTTAAGTTTGCTGATCGGTTGTGAATTGGTGAGTTGGTGAGACGGTGAGTTGTCTTCTCTCTCAACACCTCAGCACCTCAACACCTCAACAATAATCAACAATCAACACAAAAAAAAATGCTTCGTATACTCTCCTTTTTACTTGCGATACTCCTGCTAAGTAGTTGTGAAAAAAAAGCCTCTAGTTTATCAGAAAAAAAATGGAGCACTCCCTCAGACACGACTCAATCAAAAAAGAGTTTAGCACTATACATTAGTTTGGATACGATCGCGGCGCTAGATCGCAAGCAAGTGATAGAAGAAGCACTTCATCAGTCTGACTCACAGTTCAAGCGCTCTCCATATGGACTTTACTTCCAGAGTCTCTTGTTTCAGTACACACAGCAGCAAGATAGTTCGGATCTTTATTTTAAACAGGCTTTTGAAGCGTATCCGGCAGTAGATCCCGTTTGGCAGCGTTTATTGACATATACCAAGCTTGGGCAAGAAATTAAATATCAAAGAGTAGCTTCGGTGGAATTCATGGAATTGCTCTATCAACAATTGGACCTCGTAAACAAGCACGCAACGATTTTAGATTATCAATTGTATGATTTACTTGCAAAAGCGTATTTCTTAAATGGCGATATGGAACGTTCTCTTGACTTTACAGAACGTTATTATGCTCAGCATCCTTTCAGGGATAACCGTCGCATTAAAACGCGTTTTTATGACATTTCATTTTTATTAGCTGCCGAATTACAAGACCAAAATCAGGCGCAAGCGGCCTTACAACAGTTAAAAGTATTACTAAGAGACTCGAATGACGAAATTGCTATAGCGCGTTACTACGATATGGAAGCACGTTATTTTGCACTGATTGGTCATTTTGATGAGGCCCTACAAAGTAGTAAACGCTACTTTCATTACAACAAGAAACGCAATCAGCTTCATCCGACAGTATACAATAATTTAGCGACTAGTTTTGAACGCAATCAACAACTTGACTCTGCTATTCACTACTATAAAGAGGGAATTGCGTTGGCGCAACAAATGAAAATTCTGGAACAAAATCAACTCTATGGTGGATTGAGTAATGTATACAAACACAAAGGTGATTATCAACAGGCACTTATTGCTTTAGACTCTTCTTTTGCGCATTCAACTCGGATAAAAGAAAAAGTAAATGCCAGTAAACTCCATGAACTAGAACTCCAATATCAAACTAAACAAAAGGATGTGGAGATCTCCTCTCTCAAGGAGAATTATCAATTGCAGAGAAAAACATTTTTACAACAGCGTTGGATCACTTCGTTTATTGTACTCTTTATCATTGGTTTGCTTTCTTACTCTTTGATTTTATATCGCCAGCGATTGCTTAGCGAAAAAAACAAGGGACTCGCCATTGAAAACAAAAAAATGGAGCTAGAACAGCGTCTACTACAAGTACAACTCAATCCGCATTTTATTTACAATGCAATTGCCAACCTACAAGGTTTTATCAACCAGGAAGACAAAGTAAAAGCCAATCGATATTTGATCACTTTATCAAAAATGATCCGCAATATTCTCGAACTCAATCGCCGCGATTTTGTTACTTTATCGGAAGATTTGAATGCGATTGAAAATTACCTTCAGGTTCAACAAATGCGATATAACAATTCTTTTGACTTTCGGATAGACTGCACAGCTATCAATACGGATGAAATACTCATTCCGCCCATGCTGCTACAACCTTTTATAGAAAACGCCATTGAACACGGGTTTAAGAACATAGCGTATCGGGGGATACTAACCCTAACGGTAAAAGAAAAAGACGAACAACTTCTCCTCTATATTCGCGACAATGGGTGCGGATTACAGCCCAAAGAAGCGACGGCAAATACCACAAAACAATCACTCGCGCAAGTTATTACACAAGAGCGCTTGGATGCTCTATTTCACTCAGAGAAGAAACGAGCTTTTTTTCGTTTGTATCCCATAGAAGATGAAACTTCAGGTACTGGCGTTGAAGTTCTGTTGTGTATTCCTCTTATTTATGCTTAATATTGTTCCTATGAAAGTTTATATTCTCGAAGACGAAGTTGCTATTTTAAAATACATTCTATCTCTAGTGGTTGATATTCCATATCTTCAGCTTGTGGGGTATTCTGATTCTATTAGCAAAGCACATCCTGAAATACTTGCTCAACAACCCGACCTGATTTTGGCAGACATCCAACTCAAAGACGGTACGAGCTTTGAACTATTACAGCAGATAAACAATCCCAACATGCAGCTCATCTTCATTACAGCCTATAGTCAATATGCAATAAAAGCATTGAACCTAGGTGCTTTGGGCTATTTGGTAAAACCACTTGACGACCAAGAATTTACACAAGCAATCGAACGCTGTTATGAACGACGAAATCTACATGTTTTTGCAGAAGAACAACTACAAGTAGCTATGGAGCAACTACAAACTCCGCAACCTCCTCAACGCCTTGCGTTGAAAACGTTTCACTTTACACAAATTGTCTGTGTTGCCGATATCGTGTACTGTCAAAGTGATAAAGGCTATACGACATTTTATTTGGCCAATGGAGACAAACTTATGGTTTCTAAGGTGATCAAAGAATATGAAGAGCTGTTGCTACCTGCCCATTTCATTCGCTGTCATCAATCGTTCTTGGTCAATACAACCTATATCAGCAAATATTACAAAGAAGGTCACCTCGAATTGGTAGATCAAACGATTATTCCCGTATCTGAACGAAAAAAAGAAGCGATTACAGCCTATATACAGCGCATTTCCTAGCCTAGTTTTCAACGAATAATCCAACAAACGCAACGAATATTGATTGCGCATAGACGAAAATCAATACAGCCTATCTTTCGTAGCGAAAGCACTTACCTTTGCCCCATCGTAAAGAAATTCAGTAGACCATAAACAGACTACTTGTGTTGTGTGCAATAAGTTGAATCGCGTTTACATCGACTATTTTCTTTTCGATACTCTTTGTTTGTTCTATAAATCAACCGTTATGAAGAATAAATCAAGTAATGTTGCTGCTAATGTGCAGGTAAATGATTTATTCTTCACTTGGTTTTCTAACAGATATAAACACAATTAAGAATAAAAGTATATGAAAAAGTCAGTTATCCTATTTAGTACAATCGTTTCATTTTTAGCTTTTTCTTGTGGAAGCGATACTGCGATCCACTTACAAGAAGAAAACAATGCCGCTGTACTAAAAGCAGAAGTAGAAAAAGCATTTTCACCCGATATGGAAGTTAGTGAGTTACTCCTATCAACCCCGCCACTTGATACGAGATTACAAAACATCTCAGTTGAATTTTGGGAAGGTGAAGAAGAATTTCAACAGTTTTACAACCTAAAAGAAGGCATGCAACCCAAAGAAGAAACACTAGCTTCTCAAAATATAAAACGCCTTCCTCAGATACCGGCAAAATCAAAAGACCTTGTTTTTACAATTAAAGATGTAGACTATAGTAAAACCTACGAAAACTTCATCAAAGCCGTTACGATGGTTATGGAAGAATACCCTGAAGATAGTGATGAAACCTACAACAATTTTGTGCTACACAGCTACAGATTTAAAGCAGAGGGAAAAAATAAAATAAGAGCTTCTTTAACGCTTCACGCAAAAAAAGTAGGTGAAGCAGTGCGATACAAAAAGAGATCAACATCGACAAATTATTACGAATTCTCTTTTGTTGTATTAGAAGATGGAACACTTGAATGGAGATAGAGATCGTGAGTTGTGGGTGGTGAGATGAAAATCTCGACAATCAACAAACGACAATCAACAATCAACAAACAAAAGAAATAGAAGTTTACATACCCCACAATACAAAAAAATTGCTATAAAAGAAAGACGCGTTTAGTAAGGCATATTGAGCAAAGTATCAATATCAAAACAGTCAATCTAAAACGAAGACGCAAGAGGTTTGTTCCTTTTGCGTTTTTTCTTTTCTTGATGTATACTTGTCCATCCATAGAACGATGAATTGCTCTAAACTTTCTCTAATTGGTAAAAAATCGCTCTTTTGAACCTGCTTTTTGTCCTTTTTTCATTCCATAGCCCTGCTATTCAACTTAAAAACGCCTTTAATCAGACTCAAAATAGTTTATTTTCACTTCAATTAAAAAAGTCAAGATGGATTCAATTCAAAAAACGAAGCTTATAGCAGATTTCTATTTGTGTTGAATAAAAAAATATTTTTTAACTAAAAACCTTTTTCTAATTAAAAAAACAATACCTTTGTCGGGATTTCGGCAATTAAACTATATTGTATAGCCTGGTAAATTTCAATCGAAGAGTATTCTTCGTTTAACTTTTTCAAACTTTTACTACTGTTTTTGCATTTATCACCAAAAGATAAATATTGTTTATTTTCATACGTAGTAAGTCAGTTTTTTTATCCAAACAAACTTCTCATTTCACTTCTTAAGGAAGAACCCCATGGGGCTACATATTTAATAAATCATATTACTCTTTGTTGCTGTACAAGCAACACCTATATATAAACCTGCAGATGCTTTGAGCATTTGTTAACTATTCAATTAATGGCAGACTCATTTTTTAAAAAAGAAAACAACAAAAAGAAAAAACAAAAACAAGAAGAAAAATTAAAACGCAGAGAAGAGCGTAAACAACACAATAATAAAGGAAAGGATTTAGAGGATTTATTTGTTTATGTAGATAAACAAGGACAATTAACTCACCTAACCCCAGAAGAACAAGCCTTGCAAGAAAAGCAAGACTACAAGAATACAGAAAAAATCTCTCAAGAAAATCACGAAGGTACCATCAGTTATGTTACGGATAAAGGATATGCTTTTGTTATCGATTCTAAGACGAGAGAGAGTATTTTTCTTCACCAAAATGATCTGAATATACCTTTGGAAAAAGGATTAAAAATAAGCTTTAAATTAGAGCAAAGTAAAAATGGAATTAGAGCTGTAGAAGCAGCTAAAACAGAATAATAAATTCAATTAATTATGCAACAAGGAACAGTAAAGTTTTTTAATGAAACAAAAGGGTTTGGTTTTATTACACCAGACGATAACGGAGCAGATATTTTCGTACACACTTCAGGTTTAGTTGACCGTATCCGTGAAAACGACGTAGTTACTTACGAAGTTGAAAAAGGAAAAAAAGGTTTAAACGCAGTTGAAGTTAGAAGAGTTAGATAATTAACGACTAACAGTTTACAGTTAACGGTAAATTATCAGCAACAAAAAAGCCAATCCATTTAGTTGGGTTGGCTTTTTTTGTGGTTATCGGTTATCAGATAATTTTCTGATTTAAGGATGTTTTTTCTTTAATCGATTATCTAGCAAAAAAGCAACTTGCGAAAAGCAAAAAACAAAAAAAGCCACCCCTACAAAGGAATGGCTTTTCTTACAATTGAAAAATCTTCTGTAAACCGTTAACCGTAAACCGTTAACTATTTATACATTTTATCTCTTAATTCTTTTACTTTCGGATCATCCAAATAGTCTTCAAACGTCATATAGCGATCGATTACACCATTTGGTGTTAATTCCAAGATACGCGTTCCCACAGTTTGTGCGAATTCTTTATCGTGTGTAGTGAACAACACCGTACCTTTAAATCCTTTTAATGAGTTATTAAAAGCCGTAATTGACTCTAAGTCTAAGTGGTTTGTCGGTTCATCTAGCATCAATACGTTTGCTCTAAGCATCATCATACGAGACAACATACAACGTACTTTTTCACCTCCAGACAATACACGACCCGTTTTCAACGCTTCTTCTCCTGAGAAAATCATTTTTCCTAAGAAGCCACGTACATAAACTTCGTCTCTTTCTTCTTCTGTTTTTGCCCATTGACGCAACCAATCCACTAGCGTTAAGTCATTTTCAAAAAACGCATGGTTATCTGCTGGCAAGTAAGATTGAGAAGTAGTAATTCCCCACTCTACTTTACCTGCATCTGCTTTAAGGTTGTCGTTAATAATCTCGTAAAATGCTGTAGTTGCACGAGAGTCGCGAGAGATAACAACAATTTTATCCCCTTTCACCACATTCAAGTCTACATCTTTAAATAGAACCTCACCGTCAATTGAACTTGCCAATCCGGTGATATTCAAGATTTGATCACCTGCTTCCCTATCTTGATCAAAAATGATAGCAGGATAACGACGAGAAGAAGGTTTAATATCGTCTAATTTCAATTTATCGATCATTTTCTTACGAGAAGTTGCTTGTTTTGATTTGGCAACGTTCGCGCTAAAACGGCGGATAAATTCTTCTAATTCAGCTTTTTTCTCCTCTGCTTTCTTGTTTTGTTGAGCTCTTTGTTTAGCAGCCAACTGACTAGATTCATACCAGAATGTATAGTTACCAGAGTAGTGAGTAATCTTACCAAAGTCGATATCCGATACGTGTGTACATACTGCATCAAGGAAGTGACGGTCGTGAGATACAACAAGCACTGTATTTTCATAGTTTGCCAAGAAATTCTCCAACCAACCGATGGTTTCAAAATCCAGGTCGTTGGTCGGCTCATCCATGATTAGTACGTCTGGATTTCCGAATAAAGCTTGCGCTAATAACACGCGAACTTTTAGTTTCGCGTCCATTTCGCCCATTAAAGTATAGTGAAATTCTTCAGCAATTCCCAAGTTAGACAACATTGTCGCTGCGTCAGATTCGGCATTCCATCCATTCATCTCATCAAAGCGAATTTGAAGCTCTCCGATACGATCAGCGTTCTCATCTGTATAATTCAAATACAGTTCGTCCATTTCCTTTTTAACGGCAAACAAATCTTTGTTTCCCATCACCACTGTTTCAAGCACTGTATGCTCATCAAACATGTTGTGGTTCTGGTTTAACACAGACATACGTTTACCAGGCTCTAGAATAACGTGTCCAGATGTAGGATCAATTTCTCCTGATAATATTTTCAAAAAAGTTGATTTACCCGCACCATTTGCACCGATAATTCCATAGCAATTACCTTGTGTAAAGGTTACATTTACTTCATCAAATAAAATTCGCTTACCGAACTGAACTGACAGATTTGAAACTGTTAACATTATTTCTTGTTTGATTTAAATTGTTGCAAAATTACTAAATATATATGAGATTTAATCTCTCTTAATTTATTTCAATTTTGAATTACTTATTTTAACCATATGTTAACAACATTAACTAACCGTAAAACTTACTTTTGTCCTCGACGTCAATTTTTTAACTAGCATTATTCCCCAAACAATGTGTAGTAACTTTTTACATACCAGTATTCGCTATGGTTTATTGCCATTGGTTGTTTTGTTATTTTCTTGTCAAAAGAAATTCGAGACAACCGATTACTCTGCTCATTTCAGTGGCGAAATACAAAACCCAACCACCAATTACATTTTATTTTTCAAAGATAACGACCTATTAGACACGATCTACTTAGATAAAAACAACCACTTTGAAAAGAAATTCGATTCACTTTCACCTGGGCTCTACATTTACCGTATGAACCCCGAATTTCAGTACGTTTATTTTGACAAAAATGACAGCTTACACCTGCGTTTAAACTCCAGAGACTTTGATCATTCTATCATTTTTTCAGGTCGTGGAGCAGAAAAGAACAACTTCTTAATGAACCTTACTGTTAAAAATTTAGTAGACGAATCAACGCGTTACGAAAACTACGATTATGGTGTGAATCAATTCATCCGTTTTATAGACTCTGCACATGCAGCGCGTACCACCTATTATTTACGCAGTAAAGCCATCGTTGGTTGGGGACCTGAGTTTGACATGTATGCCAAAACAAAACTAGATCTTCACTTTTTTAGTCAAAAAGAGATTTACCCTATTGCGCATTATGTTCGAACAAAAGAAGATATCCGAGATCAACTACCTGCCGATTACTATTCATTTCGAAACAAAGTAGATTTCAACAATGAAAAGTTAATCCGCTATTCGTCTTTCACCAAATATTTGGCTATTATGCTAAGTTCAGTTAGCGATGAGTCGGATCTCGATTTTGACAGCCAAACAAAGTTTGACAAAAACATAACAAAACTCAATGTTGTTGACACGTTAATCCGCAACGAAAAGGTAAAGAATACAATTTTAGATAATATAGCATTGATCTACCTCCTGGAAGATCAAAACCTCAATAATAACGATAAGTTTTTTGAAGCGTATTTTAAACTTTCAACCGATACGACACAGCATCAAGAGATTGTAAAAATTCAGAATGCCGTACAAAATCTGAAGTACGAAAATCGCTTACCCCGTGTAGAACTAGTTGATCTCAACGAAAAACCAGTTGAATTCAAAAAGTTGATCAACAAAAAGACACTGATGTTCGTGTGGACCAAAAACGGGTTGGCTCATGCAGAAGCAAGCCATAAAAGAGCTTTACAACTGCTTGAACAAATCCCTAACATTCAGGTTATTTCTGTGTGCATTGACGGAGAACACAACGAATGGAGAGATCTTGTAAGTCAATACAAACACCCCAACTTAATCGAATTGCGCTGTACAGATTTTAATGAGATGAAAGACAAGTGGATTATTACCAAAATACAACGCAGTATCATCTTAAACGCTGATGCTAGTATCCAAGAGGCTTTCGTCAATATCTTCGATCGCAATATAGAAGAGTTATTGAAATAGTTAAATAAAAAAATATCGATCATAGAAAACCACTCCTTTTATAGGGGTGGTTTTTTTTTATGTTGGTTGGGTGCTGTTGGTTGTTTGTTGTTTGTTGAGAGGTTGAGTTCTCTAATAAAGTATCTTATATCCTTTGATTTTAAAGTAATTACTTTGAGAATATCACATTGATATTTCTCTAAACAGGGATAAATACTAGGGTTTAATGTGAAAAAAAAGCAAACTTGTGTTTTGTTTTTACAAAAGTACTTGTACTTTTGTCTATGAAGTTTGAAAAAAACACAATACTTGATTGTGTTTACTTATTTTAAGATATCATAAAAATATTAGTGGGGACTAAATATATTATACTGAAATTCTTAAAAAATATAACCCCTTCCATAGCCTCAAACTTCTCTTTGCTATAGAAGGGGTTTTTTATTAGGGGTTATCTGTTTGTCGTTAACAGTTGGCTCAACACCTCAACATCTCAACACCTCAACAAACAACACCTCAACAAACAACACCTCAACAAACAACACCTCAACAAACAACACCTCAACAAACAACACCTCATCAAACAACACCTCTTCAAACAACACCTCTTCAAACAACACCTCTTCAAACAACACCTCTTCAAACAACACCTCTTCAAACAACACCTCTTCAAACAACACCTCTTCAAACAACACCTCTTCAAACAACACCTCTTCAAACA
>NZ_JACHTC010000017.1 GCF_014145635.1 Myroides sp. WP-1 | reverse complement strand
ATGCTTTAACTGATTAAGTATCAGTGTTTATTGCGGAGAAAGAGGGATTCGAACCCCCGGACCTGTTACAGTCAACAGTTTTCAAGACTGCCGCAATCGACCACTCTGCCATTTCTCCAGTAGTCTGTTTTACTTCTGTATTGCGAGTGCAAATATAGTGTATTTAGGGACTTTGACAAATAATAAGTCAATAAATTTTACGCTTTTTCCCACTTAAAAATGTAAGTGTTTTAGAACAACCGAATTACAACCTAAAAAAAATAGCACTTCTCTAGGTAAGAAGTGCTATTTACTATCTGTTTGCGTTGAATAATTACGCGTAAACTCTCTTTTTTGCCGTTGCCCACAAGTAAACCCCTGCGATGATAAATGGAATACTCAACCACTGCCCTGTTGACAAAAGTCCCAATGTTTCTTCAAATCCACCTTGGCTTCCCTTTACAAACTCTACAATGAAACGCACCATCCACAACAATACCAAGAACACACCGAAGATATATCCTCCATACTTACGAGCATCAGTTTTCCAATACATAAAATACAAGATTAGGAATACAAATACATACCCAAAAGCTTCATACAATTGCGTTGGATGCTTTGGCAATACCTCCGCTAATGCTTGTGCAAATTGCGGATTGTGTTGAATTGCATCATATGCAGCATTGTGATCATTCATCCCTGTAATCTCCATCGCTTCACGCGGTGAAAATTTATCGCGAATAAAGCGAATTCCCAATGCACTTGTTGTTTCATGCCCAACAATTTCAGAGTTGAAGAAATTTCCTAAACGAACGAAGATCCCTCCTAAAGTAACGGGAATAACAACGCGGTCTAAAATCCACAAAATGGGCTTTTGAATGATATTTTTACTGTAGTAATACATCGTTACGATAATACCGATTGCCGCACCGTGACTCGCTAAACCGCTGAATCCAACAATTTCAAATTTTGGCGAAAAGCGAATAGGTAAAATAATTTCGAGTAAGTGATTTTTGAAATAATCCCAATCATAAAAAAAGACATGCCCTAAGCGCGCGCCAATCAAGGTTGCTAATACCGTATATATAAATAGCTTATCCAGTTTTTCTACACTCAATCCTTCGCGGTCGTATATTTTTTTCATAACGAACCAACCTAAACCAAAGGCTACGACAAACATCAAGCTGTAATAGCGCAATTGCATAAAACCTAAATCAAAACCTTCCGAAGGATTCCAAATCATACTAATCGAATTTGTTATATTATTAGTGCGGTATTCCGCTTTAGTGAATACGTAAAAATAGAAAAATTATTTAACAATTTACGGTAAAAAAGTACTAAGGTACGGGATCGTATCCTTTTCCTCCCCAAGGACCACAGCTTAAGATTCGCTTAATAGCAAGCCATCCCCCTTTCAATAGTCCGTGTTTTTGTAGCGCCTCAATCGTATAATGCGAACAGGTTGGCGTGTAACGACAGGTCGGCGGAAAGAAAGGAGATATACCACCTTGATAAAAACGCACCAGTAAGATAAAAGGAGCAATGAGTATTTTTCGCAACATAGGTCATGAAATTAATAAAAAAAGCTATAAGAGAAATCCTATAGCTTTTATACATTTTATAAAGAAAAGGATGTTCCTTCTTTTCCGTCTTTTAATTGGATACCCAATTGTGCTAGTTCATCGCGAATGTGGTCTGACATAGCAAAATCTTTATTGGCTCTAGCCTCATTTCGCATTTGAATTAACATGCTAACAACACCTTCTAGCTTGTCGTTGTTTGCAGCCATCATATTCGTCGACTCTAATCCTAATACATCAAATACAAATGCGTGCATTAACGAGATAAACAAAGCTAAATCAGCAGCACTGATTTTTTCTTGTCCTTCTTTAATCACGTTAACAAGGCGTACTCCTTCGAATAGATGAGAAATTAAAATCGGACTGTTGAAGTCGTCATTCATTGCATCATAACACTGTTGCTTCCAATCCTGGATATCCACTGTTGATTCAGCAGAAACAGGCAATTCTCCCATGTGTTTTACCGCTTCCATTAAGCGATTAAATCCACGTTCAGAAGCTAAAATCGCTTCATCAGAGAAATCCAACACACTTCTATAGTGTGCTTGAAGCATAAAGAAGCGAACCACTGCAGGAGCAAATGCTTTACTTAAAACCGCATTCTCCCCAGAGAACAGTTCATTGGGTAAAATATTATTTCCTGTTGATTTAGCCATCTTTTTGCCGTTTAGCGTCAACATATTGGCGTGCATCCAGAAGTTTACAGGCGTATTTCCTGTACAAGCTTCATTTTGAGCAATCTCACATTCGTGGTGTGGGAATTTTAAATCCATTCCTCCACCGTGAATATCAAAGTGATTTCCTAAATATTTAGTACTCATAGCTGTACACTCTAAGTGCCAGCCAGGAAAACCATCTCCCCAAGGAGAAGGCCAACGCATAATGTGTTGTGCTTCTGCATTTTTCCAAAGAGCAAAATCCAACGGATTGCGTTTATCTGATTGCCCATCTAAATCTCTCGTATTCGACAGTAAATCTTCAATTTTACGTCCACTTAGAATTCCGTAGTGATGTTGTGTATTGTACTTCTCTACATCAAAGTATACCGAACCATTTACTTCATAAGCAAAACCATTGTCGATAATTCCTTGAATAATGGCAATTTGTTCAATGATATGTCCCGTTGCCGTTGGCTCAATACTCGGTGGTAAGTTGTTGAATTGTTTAAGGATATTATGGAAGTTTACCGTGTATTTTTGCACGATTTCCATTGGTTCGATTTGCTCAATACGCGCGCGTTTAGCAATCTTATCCTCTCCCTCATCTGCATCATCAACCATGTGTCCAACATCCGTAATATTACGCACGTAGCGCACTTGGTATCCTAAGTGTTTCAAATAGCGGAATACCAAGTCAAAAGAGATAAAAGTTCTACAGTTCCCCAAATGCACATAGCTGTAAACCGTTGGTCCACAAACATACATTCCTACTTTACCAGTGTGAATCGGTACGAAAACTTCTTTTTCTCCTGAAAGAGAGTTGTAAACTTTTAATTGTTGTTCTTGATATAATGCCATAGTAATGATTTAATCGTTGTAAATTAGAACTGTGTGTCTAATTTAATATAATCTAAGAATTCTTTTCTTACACTTTCTTCTTTGAAACGTCCACCGAATTCAGCGGTAACAGTACTACTTTCGATGTCTTTAATTCCACGAGAATTTACACATAAGTGCTTTGCATCCATAACACAAGCAACATCTTCTGTGTTTAATACTCGTTTCAATTCATTTACAATCTGAATAGTCAAACGCTCTTGAACTTGAGGTCGTTTAGCATAAAAATCAACGATACGGTTCATTTTTGACAAACCAACTACAGTTCCATTAGAGATATAAGCTACGTGTGCACGCCCTACGATAGGTAATAAATGGTGCTCGCAAGTAGAATAAACAACGATGTTTTTTTCAACTAGCATTTCATTGTACTTATACTTGTTGTCAAACGTTGATGAACTTGGTTTTTTTGCTGGATTTAATCCACCAAAGATCTCTTTTACAAACATCTTAGCCACGCGATTTGGCGTCCCTTTTAAGCTGTCATCTGTTAGATCTAACCCCAACGTATTTAAAATATTCTCAACGTCTTTTTTAATTGACTCAATTTTTTCCTCGTCTGTGCGATCAAACGCATCACTTCTTAATGGAGTCGCATCGCTAGAAGCAATGTGGTTGTCTCCCATTTCATCGTGAAATTTTTCGTCTAAACTCATTATCTTGATTTTAATACGGTTTTTTTAAGTTTTAAAATAGACGCAAATATAAGTAATAAAACTAATATTTTAGTAGGTTAAATACTTTTTGACACTTATGAATTGACGGTTAGTCGTTGACCTTTTAATTGCCTAACTACAAGTTTGTCGTTTATTCAGCGAACAAAAAACCACAAAACGCAAAATCATTCATTTGTCGTTCTCCTTTTACCATATTATTAACTAAAAAAAGTAACTTTACTCCTTAATTATGCGTAAATTTACTATCAAAATTTAAATCCATGAAAAAAACACTTTTAATTGCTAGTTTAGTAGGTATGTTCGCTTTTGCAAGCTGTCAAGGCACAAAAGAACAAAAAGAAGGAGCTGTTGAAGAAGTTAGTGTAGAAGAAACACTAGATCAAACAGCTACACCAGAAACAAAAGAAGCAGAGGATATCGTAACGATGTTTATCGGGCCTAAAAAAGTAGATTGTACTGGAGTTGGACCGATGAAATGTTTACAAGTAAAAGAAACGGAAGATGGCGAGTGGACGTTATTCTACACTTCTATTGAGGGATTTGAGTACGAAGAAGGGTATAATTACAAATTAGAAGTACGCAGAGAAGATGTTCCAAATCCACCTGCTGACGCACCTTCAATTCGTTATATCTTAGTAAAAGAAATTTCAAAAACGAAAGCATAATTTAGTATGTCATACACAAAAAGAGCACCTAGCGTGCTCTTTTTTTATGTTTTCTATTTCCACTCTTTCACATAGAGTTTATGTTCCAACAAGGGATGATCTAGAGGAACTAACGGATGATTAAAATTCTTAACATAAGTCATGCCGCTTTTAATCATTACCTGTTCCGAAGGATTATTAGGTAGCGTCGTAAAAGCATACACACGTTCTAACTTCAGCTCTTCTTTCGCAAATTGCAAACAAGCCTTTGCTCCTTCTGTCGCATATCCCTTGTTCCAAAATTCAGGCAATAATCGCCAAAGAACTTCTATTGCCGGCGCAAAGTCAACATCAAACACAAATTGATTAAATCCTATAAATCCAATAAACTTTTGCGTGGCCTTCTCTTCTACTGCAAAGACTCCATATCCATTTACTTCTAGATTGTCTTGTAGTTTGCGCATCATCTCCTCCGATTCAACTGCCGTTTTTGTGTTCAAAAAATAACGCATTACTTCTGGATCACTATTTAAGCGAATAAAGTCGACTAAATCTGTTTGTTTGTATTGCCTGAACAGCAATCGTTCTGTTTCTATATACACCATTACTTCGTATTTTAAATAACAAAAAGAGATTGGATGACTCCAATCTCTTCGAACCAAAAATTTATAAAAAACAAATTTAACTATTCAGTGGGGATTTCTTCTTATTGTTGAAGTGCTTTTTTAACTGCTGGGGCTACTTTTGTTCCTAACAATTCAATAGACTTCATCATGGTTTGATGATCTGGTGCACCTAAATCCATGTGCATCAACCAACGTGTCAAACCAAACATTTCTTGGTGGTACAAGATCTTATCGACAACTTGATTGACATCGCCAATAAACAAGGCTCCATCCCTACTTCTTCCTCCTTCATATTGTTCGTAGGTATAGGGTTGCCATCCTCGAGATGAGCCGATGCGATCCATTTGTCCTTTGTATAAATCAAAGTACTCTTTAGACAAGGCCTTTCCATCTACCCCAAGTAATCCGTGAGAATGAGTGGCAATTTGCATGGCTTTAGGATCATGTCCCGCTGCTAGATACTCTGCCTTATAGTAATCAAAGAAAGGCTTGTACTGTTCTGGCATTCCCCCAATAATTGCAAAAACCAAGGGCAATCCCAATTTAGCAGCGCGCAATACAGATTCAGGTGTTCCACCTGCTGCAATCCAAACATCTAAAGGTTTTTCGGCACGCGGAAATACTTGTTGTGCTTGCAAAGAAGCACGGTGCTTTCCTGTCCAGGTTAACGGTTCTTCACTTGCGTTAATATTCAATAATAAGTTTAATTTTTCCGTAAACAATTCGCTATAATCCTCTAAATTATAACCAAACAAAGGAAACGACTCGATAAAACTACCACGTCCAACCGTAATTTCTGCTCTACCTTTAGACAACAAGTCAATGGTTGAAAAAGATTGATACACGCGAACGGGATCACTCGAACTCAACACTGTTACAGCACTGGTGAGTTTAATATTTTTCGTTACACTTGCTGCGGCTGCTAAGATAATTTCTGGCGTAGAAACGGCATAGTCAGGACGGTGATGCTCACCAATTCCAAAAACGTCGAGTCCTACCTCATCCATTAATTTAACTTCCTCAATTAATTCATTTAATCGTTGTTGGGGTGCTTGATAGGTGTTGGTTTGCTGATCCAAACGCAAATCCCCAAACATGCTGATTCCTATTTCCATAACTTCTTGTTTTTTAGTACACTATAAAATTACAACATCTAGCGCAATGGAAGGCTTAACCTACATTAAGTAAAAGCCATAAAAAAAACCTTTTGCTCAAGTGTCAAAAGGTTTTCTTCTTGTATTACTATTCCGTTGATTGTTTATCCTCCACAGTTTCATTTACATTGGCAATCACTAAATTTGAATTGTCTTTTGGTTTGCGCAAACTCCAAATCACTAGAGCAAGACCTACCACCATAAATGGTATACTCAAAAGCTGTCCCATATTGAAGAGCATTCCCTTTTCGAAATCCACTTGATCCTCCTTAAAGTACTCCAATATAAAACGAGCCGTAAACATAAGAACTAAGAAAAGCCCGAATAACAACCCTTTATACCCTCCATATTTCTTTTGATACAAAACATAGAGTATCACGGTTACCCCCAAATAAGCAAAAGCTTCATATAATTGTGTGGGATGTCGCGCTAATGTGTCGTCTCTCAAAAAGACAATGCCGAACACAGAATCAGTGGGTTTACCGTAAATTTCGGAGTTCATAAAGTTTCCAAAACGAATAAAAGCTCCTGTAATGGGAATTGCAATAACCAATCGGTCTAACAGTTTTAGCAAGTTTACCTTGTACTTCTTGCAAAACAAAGCCAAACTAATTAATACGCCAATAGCTCCACCGTGACTCGCCAATCCCATAAAGCCCACGAAGTGATAACTCCCGTCTACTTTAGCTATAGGCAAGATAATCTCTAATGGATGCTGAGAATAATAAGCAAAATCATAAAACAAGCAGTGTCCTAAACGAGCACCAACTACAGTACCTATCGCGATGTATATCAAAAGCTTATCCAAATACTTGATTTCCACTTGCTCTCTTCCAAAGATTCGCTTCATGAATTGATAACTGATGATCATTCCAACGGCGAAAAACACACCATAATAGCGAACAGCAAAATCACCAATTCGAAAAATCTCTGGATCTACATTCCACGTAGCTAAACTTAAACTCATACTTTGTCCTTATTTTTTTTCTCTAACTCCCAAAAGTAGAAGAATTGAGAAGAAAAAAAGAAAAGTTAACGGTTTTTTATGAGGGAGCTGATTATTAATCGTGCGTTGTACGTTGCGAACAACAACCAACATTACGAGTATTGCTTTTTCGCGAAGTTAGATTTTCGTTTAAAAAAGGGAAATCTCAGTTAGAAATGTTTAACTGATCACCAATTATTTCTAACAGGAACTGGCTATGTATAGTTCTTCTTTTGGATACATCTAACATACCTGTATGGTGTGTCCATAGTGGATCTATTAAAAACATCATTTTAATGGACTCACTATGGACACACCATGGACTCACTATGGACTCATCCAAAACAAACTATATACCGTACCGCTATAACTGTACCGTTTTTTGCTTGGGTTATCCTTTATCTGTAGAGACTTAGTTAGAAAACTGTTTGTTGTTTGTTGTTTGTTGTTCAGTTTGTCGTCAACCATCAACCATCAACCGTCAACCATCAACCGTTAACCGATAACCAATTACAACCCATGTTGCAATACATATACTTTTTGATATTTTTCTTTGCGTGATTTTCGCGGATGGAAAACAATTCCGATTTTATCCGCTGCGATTGGGCTAATAGACGAAACAGCTAAATCATTGGTTTCTAATGTAAAAACCTCTCCAGAAAGTAAATTCTTATAGCCTGTTTTATTTTTGTTGTACACTAATTCAACCAAGTGGTCGTTGCGTATAACAAGCCAACCATTACCGTGTTCGGTTGTAAATTGAACCGCGCTCGTTTCGTCATTTAAGTGTTGTGGGTGCCACGTTCCGAAGAACTCATCACCTAAGTTGTATAATTCTCCATAGAGACAATTTCCTTCTTCGTCAATTTCAACGAGTCCAATTTCTCCATTTTCTTCACACAACAAATAGGATTTCTGATCAAAGGACAGGCACAGTGCTTCATGTACAAAAGGGAAATCAAATTCGAGAACGCGACTGCGTACTTCTTGTCCACTTTCATTAATTTGACGGTGTAACCATCCAGACTCTACCTCTGTAATTAGGTGGATTTCTCCATTTTGAACACAAACCTTATTTCCTTTAGGCATGGGTACAGTAATTTGCTTCCCACCTAAGATATCATTTTCGTTAAAAGTAAGACAAGTCATAACATCTTGTTTGCTTTCTTTCCAAATATCTACTTCATAAAAAATGGTAGACGCTTTGGTACAGCCTACAAATCGACCAGCCAAATCCTTATCAAAGTTAAACTGCTCGCCAATATTGCGTTTAAAAACAGGTAAGATTTGTCGAGATTCACTTTCGTCTTTGTCATCTATTACGGCAACGAAATTGGTTGCTAATGGATTCAAAAACAACGTTGGCAAAACACCTTCAGACTCTACCAATTCTCTTTTATTTCCTTCTTCATCAACTAGCGTATAGACTAATTCAAAAGATGTTGGATCCTCAGCATCTGTAAACACGTAGTTTGCTAACAATAAGCCCTTCTTAGACCAACAACTACCCATCGCTTGAATAGCGAAAGGGACTTCTATTGTTGAAAGTAAACCAAATGATGTTTGTTCATTCATAAAGCAATATTTATAGCAGTTAAACTTAGGTACAAAGGTAAAAAAACTTAGCAGACAAAGGAATGCCTTGCCTCCTTATTTTGTCTACTAAGTCTTTTCTTTCAATTATTACTAGTACTTCCTGTTTTTTATGCACGCATAGGCGCCAATTCTGGATGCCTATCAAACTGCGCTTTTACAAACGGGCACAACGGCATGATCTTCACCTTTTTTTCTTTAGCGAATGGCACAACACCTTTGTTTAATAGCTTCACTCCTATTCCCTGTCCTTTAAAAGCTTCATCTACATGAGTAGAATCAACAATAATCATAGCCGTTCCTGCTACGCTATAGGTCATTTCACCCGCTTTTTTTCCGTCTATCCAGGCGGAAAAAACGCCTTTGCTTTCGCTTTGTTCGTGTTTAATTTCCATCTCTTTTAGTTATTTATGGTTGTTGCTATAGCTACATTTCCAGTTATTACCTTGTGAACAGGGCATTTTTCTGCGATAAGTAGCAAACGTTTTTTCTGCTCTTCATCGAGTGAATCACCTGTAAACTGAATTTCACGCTTAAAATTCGTCACATTGTTTGGTTTATCTTCAATCATTTCTACCCAAACAATAATCTGATCCGCTTGCCATTGTTTTCGATTCATGTACATGCGCAACGTAGCTGCTGTACAAGTTGCCAAAGCAGAAGCCAGCAATTCAAAAGGATTCATCCCTGTATCTCCACCTCCTAAATCGGCAGGTTCATCACTTATAATACGGTGTGTACCTGTGTTGACTTCGGTTTGATATAAGGTGTTGCCTAAAGTGGCTGTTACTTTTACTTCCATAGTAATACGCTTTTATTTTTCGTTTGTTTTATTTCTGAAATTTTTCATCCCTTCCGGAAAAGGAACATAACTCTTGTCATCGCCTTCGATAAGAGGAAACGCCTCATAATTTTGATCAATCCAATCTTGTTTGGCTTTTTCCAAGCGTTCTACATCGTGCGATACGAAATTCCAAAGGATATAACGTTCTTCAGGTAAAGCATCACCCCCAAAAATATACACGGTTGTATGTGGAGCCATTTCAAACTCACATAAGGTACTATCATTAGAGATTAGGATATTTTTATTTCCATAAGTGTGTGCTCCGCTTTTTACCTCTCCTTCGAGGATATACATGGCAGCTTCTCCAAATAAACCGGCACCGATATTAATTTTGGCTGCTTCTTTGCTCTTGATCTCAATGTAATAAAGAGGACTGTGAACGGGTACGGGAGATTCGTGTCCTAAGGCTTTTCCAGCAATTAGTTTATATTCAACCCCATTTTCCGTCCAACTTGGCAAGGCTTCTGCTTCGATGTGAACAAAAGAAGGTTCTACTTCTTCTAATTCTTTAGGTAAAGCTATCCAAATCTGTAAACCGTGTAAAACGGTATCGGGTTTTTCTTGACGGATATTTACGGGCATGCGTTCTGAATGGACCACACCGCGTCCTGCCGTCATCCAGTTGACCGCCCCTGGAGTAATTTCAACATGACTACCCAAGCTATCCCTATGCATGATAGATCCTTCAAATAAATACGTCAAGGTTGATAAACCAATATGCGGGTGAGGATCTACATCTAAATTATCGTGCTCTTTCACAGTAGCAGGTCCCATATGATCAATAAAGGCAAAAGGGCCAACGGTTCTTTTTTGACGAAAAGGCAGTAATCTTCCCACTAGAAAATTACCAATACTCGCCGCTCTTTCTTCAATAACTAAATCTACATTTGACATAATAAGCTTGGTTTTAAACGTTCATTTTTTGTAAGGTAAAGATACTTCTCTTTTTCTACCTCAGCACTTAACCTACGTTAAGTCCTCTTCTAAAATACGACATTTTAACCGTTTTTGCTCATGTATTTCGTTATCTTATTAAAAATCTGTTCTTATTTAAAGGTCGACTTTTTCTTACTCAATCGAATGCGCTGCGTTAATTCAACACTCACTACATGTCCGTTGTTGAATTTACTCGGACTACTCAAACGATATACATTGCTTTGATAACCTAATCCTACCGAAAAAGTATTGGAAACTTTAAAATGCGCAGCCAAGGAAATTCCCATCGCAGTTTGACTATCCCTATGAATAATATTGCGATCACGAGGATTTTCTGGGGCTTCTTCCTCGCGATAAAATTGATCACTCACAAACAATCCATACCCTAGATTCAAACGGTTGACCTCGTGGAAATTTAAAACTTGTAAACTGCTCGAAATCAAAATCGCATGATATTCCACAGGAACAAGATGTGCACTAGATTTCATCCCTACTCCAACCTGAATGAAACGCTTATCTGCATAGTAATAGGTGGCTCCAATATCCATCAACCACGTACCAAAATTGTCCCTAGTAGAATCATATTTTGGCATATCAAACGCCAAATAGTTCAATGGCGAATAGGTCAAATACAAGAAAAGATCTCCTTTTGCGTTGTTCAAACTGCGTTCTGGATTTTGTTCACGTTCTATTCTTTGTTTGTTATCATACACGGCAGCTGCCGAACCTACAGTTTGACTTTCGTTGAGGAAACTCAAGTAAATTCTGTCTCTATACATGTAGCGTCGATCGCTATTCGCATCGACCAAATACCCCAAAAGCGTGAAGGCATTCCCAATCGTATATACGGGATCTGTTTCAGATAATACCGTGAATTCTTTGGTCAATGTGTCGTTGATCAACGTTACTTTCAAATCGTCCTTGGACCGGATCACCCTCATCTTTGCAGGTAAAGAATATATCGAATCTTTTACCTCTAAAGACTCTTTATTGGTAGCCGTATAAAAGTAGATCTTCTGATCATCTTTATTGAATATTGTTGCACAAGACGTCAACAACAATAAGACTACAAGTAAGGGAATCACTTTCATATGAGGTGTATATATATTTTTTTGTTAAATATAAGTAAATAAAAACTTAATCAAAACCCAAAATAGCAGCTAAATATTGCGAAGGTTTCTCTCAAAAGAACAAGGTTCATTCCATCAAAAACCCTTATCTTAGGTTTTTTAATTAGATTTAGATTTAGCATGTACAATAACTTACTTGATACCCCTATTGAATACTTGAAAGGAGTTGGTCCTCAACGTGGTGACCTGCTCAAAAAAGAACTAGGCATTTTTAAGTACAGTGATTTGTTGCATCTTTATCCCAATCGATATATCGATCGCACGCGCTATTACAAGATTAATGAGCTAACGACAACATTAGCGGAAGTTCAATTGGTGGGGAAAATTATCCACCTCAAAACGGTAGAACAAAAAAGAGGAAAACGCTTAGTTGCCACCTTTACCGATGGTACAGGCCAATTGGAGATTGTGTGGTTTCAGGGTTTTAAATGGATCAAAGAAAATCTAAAACTCAACACCCCTTACGTTATTTTTGGCAAGTTGAATCACTTTAACTATGTGTACTCTATGCCTCATCCTGAAATGGAAACGGTTGAAGAACACCAGAATAACTTGGCGTCAACCATGCAAGCCGTCTATCCATCTACAGAAAAATTAGGCGCTCGTATTACCAATAAGGCCATGAATAAACTCATGCATCAACTGGTACAAGAAACCTATCCGTTGTTCCGTGATTCACTTCCAGATGAATTGCGTACCAAATTGGGACTCATGCCAATGAATCAGGCAATGGTGAACATTCACTTTCCCAAAAATCCAACGGAATTAAACAAAGCGCAATTTCGACTAAAGTTTGAAGAGTTGTTTTACATTCAGATGCAACTGCTCATCAAAAACATTGCGCGAAAAGGCAAAATTCAAGGTTTTCCCTTTACACAGGTAGGAGATTATTTCAATCGCTTTTACAACGATCACCTTCCCTTTCCGCTAACCAATGCGCAAAAAAGAGTAATCAAAGAAATACGCAATGATGTGGGGGCTCCGGCTCAAATGAACCGCCTGTTACAAGGAGATGTGGGTTCGGGTAAAACCATCGTAGCGTTTATCAGTACATTATTTGCTTTAGACAATGGTTTTCAGGCGTGTATTGTTGCTCCTACTGAAATCTTGGCTACCCAACACTTTATTGGTATTTCAGAGTTAGCTGCTCCTTTAGGTATTGAGGTTAAATTACTGACGGGATCAACTAAAACAGCAGAAAGAAGGGTTATTCACCAAACCTTGGAGGAAGGTAGTTTGCAGATTCTCATCGGAACGCATGCGCTATTTGAAGACAAGGTAATATTCAAAAACTTAGGGTTAGCGATTATTGATGAGCAACATCGTTTTGGTGTGGAACAACGCGCTAAACTATGGAAGAAAAATACCATTCCGCCACACATCCTCGTAATGACGGCTACGCCAATTCCCCGTACCCTAGCGATGAGCTTATACGGCGATCTCGATATTTCGGTTATTGACGAATTACCTCCCGGGCGTAAGCCCATCCAAACCATGCATTACTTTGAAGGTAAACGCCTGGCGGTTTGGCATTTCATTAAACAAGAAATTGCCAAAGGCAGACAGGTCTATATTGTTTATCCGCTCATTGAAGAAAGCGAAACCCTCGATTACAAAAACTTAATGGAAGGTTATGAAGGGATTTCAAGAGATTTCCCCCTACCTCAATACAGCGTTAGTATTGTACATGGACAAATGACTCCCGCCGAGAAAGACAAAGAAATGGATCGCTTTGCCAAAGGTGAAACCAATATTATGGTTGCTACAACGGTCATCGAAGTTGGTGTTAATGTACCCAATGCTTCTGTGATGATTATTGAAAGTGCTGAACGTTTTGGTTTATCACAATTACACCAGTTGAGAGGTCGTGTAGGACGAGGCGCTGAACAGAGCTTCTGTATTCTCATGACAGGTGATAAATTGAGTAACGACAGCAAAATCCGAATGGAAACGATGTGTCGAACCAATGATGGATTTGAAATATCAGAGGTAGACCTAAAACTTCGCGGTCCTGGTAATATTATGGGTACACAACAAAGTGGTACACTTCCACTTAAAATTGCAGATATCGTACAAGATCAAGAAATCTTACACTACGCCAGACATCAAGCAATCCAACTGCTCAAAGAGGATCCAACCCTAGAAAACCCCAATAACAGCAAGATTAAAGAAAAACTACATCGCTTGAATCAAAATACGAGTATATGGAATTATATTAGTTAATAGAGAGAAGATAGAAGTGGGTGGTGAGATGGTGAGATGGTGAGGCGATGAGATGGTGAGATGGTGAGGTGGTGAGATGGTGAGATATTTGTTGTGCGTTGTGCGTTGTGCGTTGTTTGGTGTTTGGTGTTTGGTGTTTGGTGTTGAATCCACTGCGTTTCGATTTCTTCTTTCTTCTTTATCTCGCTGAGTTTATATTGGTTTTTGTGTTCGATGAATCTTAACTGCGTTACGATTTCCTCTTTCCTCTTTCCTCTTTCCTCTTTCCTCTTTATCTCACGGATTCTATATTGGTTTTTGTGTTCGATGAATCTTAACTGCGTTACGATTTCCTCTTTCCTCTTTATCTCACGGATTCTATATTGGTTTTTGTGTTCGATGAATCTTAACTGCGTTACGATTTCCTCTTTCCTCTTTCTTCTCTCTACTTTCTACTTTCTACTTATCACAATTAGCGACCTGATAATTGGCGATTGCTCTTTTCACTAAATAATCATCGAGTTTCGTTTGTTTTTCCATGCGATACGCTCCATCTTTTTTAGGTGTTACTTTAAACTGTTCTATCTTTTGGTTTGGTGATAATATAGTCAATATACCTTGTTCCAAATATCCTAAATTCTGATAGGTAGCAACAAAGGCACGTTCGCTGTATGGTTTGTTGTAAATATCTTGGCCATAGAAATGAGAATCATAAGTAAAGTGCAATAATCCCAATAAAGTTGGCATGACATCAATTTGGGAAATCAGGCGTTTTTCTTCCTTCGGTGCGATAAATCCAGGTGCGTAAATCATCGCTGGAATGTGGTAGCGCTCTAAAGGTAAGCTCGCTTTTCCTGCACTGGAAGCACAGTGATCAGCAATAATTACGAAAACAGTATTTTTAAACCACGGTTTTGTTTTCGCTTGTTCGATGAATTTACCGATAGCATAATCGGTGTATTTCACTCCACCATCTCTAGATTGTTCTTGACTACTAATATTAATTTTGCCATCTGGATACGTATAAGGTCTGTGATTGCTAACTGTCATAATATGGCTAAAAAAAGGGTGTCCTTTTTGGCTATTTGCATCAAAAACACGTAAAGCCTTCGCAAACATATCTTCATCGCATACCCCCCAAATATTACTAAAGGTGATTTCATTTTTATCCAAAGTACTTTTATCGATAATATCGTAGTGATTACCACCAAAAAACGTTTTCATATTGTCGAAATAACTATCTCCTCCATACAGATATTGTACTTGATATCCTTTGTTTTTCAACACTTTGCCCATCGAAAATAAGTCAGCGTTGTTTTCTTGTTTAACCAAACTTTCCCCTGCACTCGGCGGACGAGATAAAGTCACTGCCTCCAATCCTCTTACCGTGCGATTTCCTACGGCAAAAAGATTGTCAAAAACCAAACTTTCCTTCGCTAGTTGATCTAGATGAGGCGTAATTTGATCGGTATTACCATAGCGCTCCATAAAAGAGGCGCTTAAACTCTCCACTGTAATCAACACAATATTCTTTTGAATAGCAGGTACCGTATCAACGATATGTTGAACATTATCTAAGCCTGTGCTCTTGTACATTGCATTCACAATAGCTTGAGCCTCTTTCTCTTCTAACTTGGCATAAAAATCATTGTAATCTAAACGACTGCTCTTAAATGCTTGATAAAACTTATACGTTCCATTGGCTTGTAATTCGTTGTAATACACATTATCAGTCGTTTGAAATTTCGTTGTATAGTTTAAAATTCCCATGCAAACCACTAGTACTATTCCATATCCCAATAAGGTTCCAATCTTTTGTTTATACTCCATCGGTTGTGCAAATGCAGGTCGAACACCTCTCAGCATCCAATAGGTTAACAGCGAAGCGCCTACGAAAACACTCACAAGAATTGTTTTAATGGGATAAGATTCGGCAATATTTCCAACTACTTCATTGGTATAAATCAAATAATCAACAGCAATAAAATTATAGCGTACACCAAACTCATCCCAAAACAAATACTCTCCTAGTACTACAAATTGAAGGAGTATAACGATATAAATAAAAAGAATAGATACATACACGATATAGCTCCATGTAGAACGAATCTTGGGAATAAAAAGACGCAAGCCGAAACTCAATGTTTTAAATAGAAAAAAACTTTGAGCTATAGTGGGTACTACGTTACCGTATTCATGAAATATCGTATTAAAGCACAATACATAAAGAAGTAGCACCACATATACACCAAAAATAAGGTATCCCCAAGGTTTTTTATACTTAGCTTGTGAAACCCCAACCAACTGTAATACAAGCAATAAACAGGCAATTAGGGTTAATGCACTGTCATTGACTGCACCTAATAGACTTAGTTTAAAAAAATAAAGTAGATTGAGATCTTCTCTTACTTGAAAAGCCAAAACTAGGCGCAGTAAAAAACCGAAGATAACGGCAAGTCCAACTAAACGTTTAACGGTGTGTCTCAATACAGAAAAACAAGAGATAATGGGTGAAATTCCTAAGGCTTTTTCGCTATTCATACGAGATGTACTTTTAAAATTAGCAGTATAATTAATTCGTTCTATTCGATAGAATTTAAAGACAAAAGGAAACATTCATTTTGTAGAAAATTTGAATTTTATAAAATTTTTACTCTAAAAATTATTTTATGCTAACTGGCACAAATTCAAAATTTCTTTAAATTTATCGACTACTTTTGGTTCAAATTCATTACTTATGAAGCTATTACTGATTGAAGATGAGCGCGAACTATCGCAAAACATCGTTCTATTTTTAGAATCCAACTACCTATGCGAACAAGCTTTTACTTTTCAAGAAGCAATAGAAAAACTCAAATTGTACACGTATGATTGCATCTTGCTGGATTTGGGATTACCGGGTGGCGATGGGCTTCTTTTGTTAGAAGAAATCAAAAAATTACATTTAGATAGTTCTATTCTAATTATCTCTGCACGTAATGCACTAGAAGACAAAATATTAGGCCTTGAATTAGGTGCAGATGACTATTTAGCCAAACCTTTCGCTTTACCAGAATTAAGCATTCGTATTCACGCCCAATTAAGAAGGCGATTGGCAACAACAACCAATGAGTTAACCTCTAGTAACATAACGATTAATCTGTTGAGTAAACAAGTTACGGTTAATGGCGAATCGGTGCTATTAACTAAATCTGAATACGCCCTACTTCTATTTCTCATTGGTAATAAGAAACGCGTAATTTCAAAAAATGCAATCGCAGAACACCTTTCTGGAGATATGGCTGATATGTTAGACAATCAGAATTTTGTCTATGCACATATAAAAAATTTAAAAGCTAAACTTCAGGATCATCAATGCAAAGGCAGTATTAAAACAATTTATGGAACTGGTTATCAATGGATCGAAGAATGAAAAGCTTACTCTTTACCTATCAACGTTATTTTGTTTTGTACACCGCACTTTTATTAATTGGGTGTGCTCCCCTATTCTATTGGGTCATGGAATACTGCTATGCCGAAGATTTGGATGAGTTGATTGAATATCGTACCACGAATTTTAAACAAAACCACTTAGCGCATCTCCGCATCACTGACTTAGCTACTTGGAATGCTTACAACTATGATCTAATGATTTTGCCCTACGATGAATCAACGGTGATAAATAAACCTCAGTTGATTTCTTTTTTTAATCCTGCGGAGGGATATGAAGTCGGATATCGCACACTCTATACGCCAATTTCCATTGAAGATCATCCGTTTTTATTGCTCTCTCGTATTGCTATGGTTGAACCAGGAGACTTGCTCAATACGCTAATTTACGAGTATGGTTTACTTGTATTGATATTTTTTATATCTCTTGTTTTAATTCAGAAACTCCTAGCTAAAAAATTGTGGTCTCCTTTTTATCACACCTTAAATCAAATTGAAAACTACAACTTAGAAAAGGGAAACATACCTGTTTTTAAACCAACGAAAACACTTGAATTCCAACGTTTGAACGACAATCTTCAGCACCTTATAGAAAACAATCTCAACGTATACAGGCAACAACGCGTTTTTATTGATAACGCATCTCATGAATTGCAAACCCCTTTGGCGGTATTTCGATCGCAATTGGATTTACTTTTACAGGATACAGATTTAACCCAAAAACAGATGCACATTGTTCAATCACTTTACAATGTTTCTTCACGTTTTAATAGGCTAAACAAAAATTTGCTTTTACTCGCCAAAATCGAAAACAACCAATTTCAACAGGTTGAACACCTCAACTTATCAGAAATTGTACGCTCACAATGGCACTTTTTCGAAGAATTAGCCCTAGAAAATAACCTTCACATGTCTCAACAAATAGAGGATATCATTCATGTAAACGGCAGTTATACGCTTATTGAATCGCTATTTAGCAATTTGTTTTCCAATGCAATTAAATACTGTCAACCAGGAGGTTCTATTCACTTGGAACTAAACAATACTGGTTTTCAACTGTCAAATTCAGGAACAATTGCCCTTGACGGAGAAAATGTATTCTTGCGATTTAACCGAGCTACTGAAGAAAAAAATGGTACAGGATTGGGCTTGTCTATTGTAAAAGAAATTTGTAAATTACATCATTGGATGATTGTTTACCATCATGAAATTGATCGCCATTATTTTACGGTCTACTTTTCGGATAAGCCATCAGACTCCTTCGTTAAAACCCTTTAACCAAACGATAATGTTTTATTAAATACTTAACCATACGCGATTTTATTTCTAACTTTGTCACACTAATTCTTAATAAAAAAAATATATGAACAAATTAATCGGATTTTTAGGTGTTTTTTTAAGTTTAACTACAGCTAGTATGGCACAAAAAGTAGACGTATCTATTTTCCCTAAACCAGAAAAAGGATACAAACAAATGGTAATTGAGGTTCCTCACTCCAAACAAGATGACAACAAAAAAATCGAGTTTACAATTGGTAAAATGATGGAAGTTGATGGTTGTAACAGTTTCGGTTTGATGGGGAAACTAGAGAAAAAAGATTTACAAGGTTGGGGATATGACTACTACGTATTCCAATCAAAAGGAGATGTTTTCTCAACACAAATGGCATGTCCAGATGCTCCAAAGAGAAACTTATTCGTATCTAGTCAACCTGAAACTACACGTTACAATGGTAGAATGCCAATTGTAATTTACGTTCCAGAAGAATTTGAAGTAAAATTCAAAATCTATACTGCTGGTCAAGATGAATACGAAGCACAAGAAGTACGCATCAAAAAATAAGAAATAATTCACTTCATACAAAAGCCAAGGAAAAGCAATTTTCTTTGGCTTTTTTTATTTTCCCATGTGAGCCTTTAGCGAGTATAAAATTTAAAAAGCATTCTATGTCTGACAGAGCAAATTAGGAGAAACAACTACAAAACAGTTGTTTTTTAAGGATTAATCCTTACTTTAGACCTGTTTATTCAACAAAGAGATAGACGCTCAAAAGACTTTTTAATGAAAATTAGAACTCGACTATCCCTCCAATTTTTAGGTTTATTTACCATCTTGCTATCTATTGTATTAGTTGCGATTTATTTTGTAGTTGCCGATCATTGGCAAAAGAATTTTTTCAAGCAATTAGAAGATCGCGCCTATATTGTTGGGCATAATTACTTGGCAGAAGACAACTTTACATATGCTGAGTTTCAAGAAGTTCTACGTAAGTTTCCTCGTACCCTACCCAAGGAGCAAATCCGTATTTACACCCTAAATTTCAACCCCATCTTTATTGCTGAAGGTGATTTGAAATGGGATAAAGATATTCTTCAGGCCGTTGTTGATCAAAATAGCGTATGGTTTAAGCATGGAGATGAATACATTTTTGGAATTTTGTATAAAGACAATTCTGGAGATTATATTGTTATGGCAAAGGCGATAGATCAAACAGGATTAGACGCACTGAAACAATTGCGATCTATTATGTTGATTAGCTTATTGATTGCGTTGTTAATTACTTTTATCTTATCTCGTTTGTTTGCAGAATCTTTTCTACATCCTATTAAAAAAATCATTCAACACGTACAAACGCGAAATGTAGACACTTTAGCCGAACCCTTTTCTACAGCTGAAATGTCTAGAGATGAAATTCGATCGCTAAGTGAGGCTATCAACGTTTTGTTTGAACGCTTACACGAATCTTTTGAAAGTCAAAAAGCCTTTGTAGCTCATGCCTCTCATGAGTTGAAAACACCAATTGCTGCCGTGTTGGGAACAGCAGAAATTACCTTAACTCAAGAGCGAACAGCAGAAGCCTATCAACAAGCCCTTCAAGCTATTATTCAGGATACAATTTACACGGATCAAATCATCAACAATCTACTGACACTAGCCAAATTAGATCAAGTAAACTATGATTTATCTCCATTAGATTTTGAAACTTTTTGGTGGCAAACTATTGACAATTTAATGTTACATCACCCAAATTTAAAGCTAAACTTTGTCGTTCAAACAACAGAAGAGCTGCACAAATTACACCTCAAAGGCAATCAACAACTCCTTAGTCTTGCGGTATCCAATATTATTTTAAATGCTGATAAATTTTCATTTAATCAGACCATTGATTTGACGTTAACCAGTACGCCAACAACTATTGACATTGAGGTTAAAGATTACGGTATTGGAATCAAAGCAGAAGATATTGAGAAGTTAACACTTCCCTTCTATCGTTCATCGAATGCTTTCCCAATTCAAGGGACAGGCTTAGGATTATCTCTCGCTTTTAAAATCATCAATATCCACCAGGGACATTTAACAATTGCTTCCAAACTAGGTGAATATACAGCGGTTATGATCCAACTACCTAAAGCTTAACTCCTAAAACAACAACAACAACAACAACAACAACAACAACAACAACAACAACTAACACACACATACATGCGTTTAACCCAAACCCCCTTTTTTAACGTATTTTTTTTACTTCTTCTTCCTCTTTGTTTGACTAGTTGCCAATACAAGCAGAGCCCACATCAAACAGATCTTGGAAATTTATATGCCATCAAACGAACACCAGAAGAAAAAGACATTCTTTTTAAGAAGTATGAAGCAGATGTCATCAAGATTCAGCAGCTCTCAAATACAGAATCAAATCAGGTCTATATCGATAGTATTCTCAACTATTTGCGTTACACAGGTCGCGAAAAAGAGTTTTTTGCCTTAACAGACATCGCTACACGAGATGCAAAAAAGCAACACGACCAAAGCCGATTGGCGCAGATTTTTGAAAAAAAGGCCGTTTTTTATCACGACAATCAACAACTAGATAGTGTCTATCATTACTATTTAAAGGCAGAACAACTGTATAAAAAAGCAAATGACAGTTTAGCGTTAGCTGAAAACAGATATTACCAAGCTCGCTTACTCTATGAGGCGGGTTTGGATAAAGAATCTGAAGTAAAATTGTATCAAGCGCTAAAATTACTTTCCAACAACCTCGACAATCCTATTTTTATTGAAGCTAATCAACTTAAAGCGTTTTATTTAACCCATTACGATGAACATACAGCTGCTTTAAATATACTACTCGAAATCTATCAATCCCTTAAAAAAGACGAGGGAAAATACAAAGTTTTACCCTACGATACCTACAACATAGCTATGGCTAACTTATTGGGAAATATAGGGATGAATTACCACGATTTAGAAAATTATGAAGAAGCAGAAAGATATGCTTTAATTGGATTAGAATATTATGCCAAATCTCCCCATTTTGTTCAAGTATATGCCCATTTAAACCGTACATACTACCTAGCTCTATACGAACAAAAAAAAGATAACAAAACCATTGAGCGCTTGGTCGAATCTTATCACATCTATACAGAGCTCAATCACTACTTTTACGCCATTGATATTTCGATGGTTATATCAACCGTCTATCTTGAGCAAGGACATAAGCAATTAGCCTTGGAATGGTTAGAAAATGCCTACGATCTTGCGGAAAAACACAATTTTTACAGCTACAAAAGAGAAATTCTAGAACGACTACTGACTGATCACAAAGATGCACACACGGCACAACTTGTGCAAGAACTCATTACGGTAAATCGATTTCTTGAAACCGTCCAAAAAGAAACCTTAGAGAGTTTTGCTAAAATTGAATACAACACCCTAGTTCTTGAACAGGAAAACGATACGCTAAAACAGCGCATTTACTTTGTCTATATTGGAGCATTCATCGTCATTGGTACTTTGATTTTTCTTTTGGTTTTTATTCGATTGAGAAATAAAAACAAAGACCTGGAACACAGCAACAGTGAAAAATCAAAAAATGAACAGATTATGAATCTGTTAATTGAAAATAATACCATAGAAAACGTAACAATTTTAAAGGAGCGAAATCGAATTGCAAAAGATTTACACGATGGAATCATCAACAGTATTTTTACCTTGCGTTTCAATACACAGCTCTTGCAAATTGCCGATAATAACCTCAAAAGCATGCTTGTAGATGAATTAGTACAGTTGGAAAATAAAGTTCGCGATATCTCGCACGCCTTTTCGCAACAAAGTATCTTCCAAAACAAGTCGTTTGAAAATTTAGTGACGGAATTAGTTCAGAAACAATCCAACAAAAACAAAACGAAGTTTACTCTTGTTCAAACACCTAATTTGTGCCTAGAACATTTAAGTACCGTGCAAAAAGTCAATATTTATCAAATCATTCAAGAGGCTTTTCAAAATGTAAACAAGCACGCACAGGCATCGCTATGTCAATTAAAAATTGCTTTAGAAGACGATACGATTGTACTGAGCATTGAAGACAATGGTAAAGGAATCAAATACAGTGCTCATCGGGGAATAGGTTTAGAAAATATGAAAGAAAGAGCACAACTTATTGGTGCACAATTAAAAATCAAATCGGATATAGGAAAAGGTACAACCGTTTTACTCTACCTACCTAACCTCTAAGCGACGATCTTTTGGATTCGTTTCTACTGTAATGGGCGTTTGAGTAAACGTTTCACTATCGATACGCAATGCTGTTAAACCATAGCCATAGTATGCCCCCGTATCAATATTCCATGAATTTGAACAAGGGGTATACTGCGCTTGCATTTGGTGTAAGGGTGTATGACCGTGAACCTGAAGTTTGCCAATATTTACCACTGGTTTTCTATTCCACAGCACACTATCCTCGTGCTCTTCTAAGAAGGGATCAGCAGTAGCGGTTACTCCGCCGTGGGTAACGATGATCTTAGAAGTTTCATACTTTAAAGGCAAGGCTTGTAACCATGAAATATACATTTGTGGGTGCAACTGATGAGCTTCAAAATCAACGAGCGTTAAATTGCCTCCTTGGCTTGTCCAATTATCATTGCTTCCTTCAACAACGTATTGAATAAGTTCTGCTTCGTGATTTCCCTTTAAAACCACGACGCATTCGTTTGCCTCTGTTAATTCCATACACAGGCGCAAAACACGAGCACTGTAATTTCCGCGGTCAATCAGATCTCCCACTAGAATTAAAATCTCTTTTTCCCTATCCCATTGCTCTAATAATTGACAAAACGTATAGTAACAGCCATGTATATCTCCAACAATAAAATAGCCTGTTTTCTGCCTATTGCTCATTTTCATTGGATAAATTAGTCTTGAAATACGTGTAAGGCAATATGTGCACAGGCCTCTGCATCAGCTAAAGCATGATGGTGATTATCGAGTTGAAATCCCAAATAAGAAGATACGGTATCTAACTTGTGGTTGGGTAACGTTGGAAATACACTTTTTGATTTGCGAAATGTACAGTAAAACGGATTTTGATGAAGAGGCAAATTATAACTAGCCAAAACCGCTTTCAAACAGCTTTGATCAAACGCACTATTATGCGCTACCAAAGGCAAATCTTTGATGCGATCAACCAGATAGTCCCATATCGTCGGAAATTCCTCTGCTTGGGCTGTATCACTTTGTGTCAACCCGTGTACTTTTGTATTCCAATAGCTGTAAAAATTAGGTGTAGGTTTAATTAATTCATAGTATTTATCTACAATTTGTCTATTCTCTACAAAAACTAATCCTACGCTGCAAACACTACTTCTATGCTGATTGGCGGTCTCAAAATCTAAGGCTACAAAAGAATCCATTCTCAATTAACTTGGGTTAACTGCAAAGATAAGGCTTTGTTTTTTCGATTTTTTGTAATGCAGTGAAAATATTCGCCTTCCTTTTTTCCGATATTCATGTAGCCATGAATTAAAATCAGCGATGATAAAAGTCTTACAATAAACAAAAAACCTTCTATTTTTAGAAAATAGAAGGTTAAAAAGCAAATCTCATGTATCATTAATACTGAGCAATTAAGTAATTAATGAGATCTGTTGTTGTAACAATTCCCACCAAGCTGTTGTTTTTGTCAACCACTGGCAAAGAGTGAAATTGTTGTTCAACTAATAATTCGGCTACTTCTTTAATTGTTATATCGTCGTTCACTACAACGGGATTAGCAGTCATAATATCTTCCAACTTATAGGCATCATAGATCGCATTAATTGCCTCTGCATCCATTTCTGCTGTACTATATCCAATTTTCAAAATATCATTACTAGAGATAATTCCAACTAATTGTTCTCCTTCAACCACGGGAATATGCCTTATTTTATAATCATTAAATAGTTGATTGACTTCACTGATTTTTTTTGTGGTTGGTACAGCAATTAATACCTTAGTCATAATTTGTGAAATGGGCACTCTTTGTTTCATAGCGTTTTATTTTCTAGTATAAAGTTCCCTTAATTAAAAGTATAAAAAGCTGATTATTAACAGGTATTTGTGTATTTTTTTTTCGTACCTTACTATGATTTGCTCCTAAACCTTCTGCTATAACAGGAGCATGTTATTTTTGGATTGTCGAGGGATTTACTCCAAACTTTTGTTTAAACGCATGAGAAAAGTGAGAAAGCGTTTCAAACCCCACCTCCAAATAGACCTCTTTTACCTTCATTTTTTTTTGACTCAATAAATAATAAGCTTCATCTAAGCGCTTTGTAAGTAACCATTTGCTTGGAGAACTAGCAAAAACTTTCTCAAAATCTCGCTTAAAAGTTGCAAGACTTCTTCCCGTCAAAAAAGCAAACTCTGCTAAGGGAATATTAAATCGAAAATGTGTATTCATAAAACTGGCTAACTCTATTTTACCAGGTTGACTAAAGTGAAACAAAATCGAACCTATATTTTCATTGTGCTGAAGCAATAAATATAGCAGTTCTTTCTTTTTCAGTTCAATTAAAGCCTCGTTGTTAACTTTATACGTAAACCAATTCCTAAGTGTTTCAAAATAAGAGGTCAACAGAACATCAGGTTCTAAACGCAAGAGGTTTGAATTTATCTTTCGGATTGGCTTCAAGTCAGTCTGAACAGCGAAATCCTGTAAAGTAGATTCATCTAACACTACAGAAATGGCCTGAAAAGCTTCTTCTTTATGGGGATACTTTACAAATCGAATGAGCGAGTTTTTACGAAAAACAATCAGGTCTCCTTTGCGATAAAAATACTTAGTTTTACCGTCAAAAGCTTCTAATTCACCAGAAATGATATAAGAAACTCCATGTTCTTTTATTAGTTGTTCACCTGATTTCTTACTCTTTGTATAACAGGCAAGATGTATTCCAAACAAATCGACAGATTCTTCCATAACTCTTACTTTTTCCACCAAAAAGTGGGTTGTGTATGCATGGAATCTAAGTTAATCTTTTCTCCTATCATCGGGGTAATCAAGGAAATATTTTCTTGCAAGCTCCAAGTAGAAATTGCATTTAAAGGCTCATCCCAAGCGTGATTGGCTAAAACAAATTTAGCAGAATGCACAGGGAACAGCACTTGAGCACGTAAGTCTTTAGTTGCCTGTATCACTTCTTCAGGCATCATGTGAATATATTTCCAACTTTTGTCATACTGCCCATTTTCTAATATAGCGAGATCAAAAGGACCAAATTTATCTCCAATTTCCTTAAAATGAGAATCATACCCACTATCTCCACCAATAAAAATTGTTTTACTCGGACTTTTGAGAACAAAGGAAGTCCACAGTGTATTTGCTGAAAAAACACTTCGTCCAGAAAAATGGCGTGCAGGAGTTAAAATCACTTCAAACCCATGATTCAAGTCAATCGCATCCCACCAATCTCTTTCGATGAGTTGTTGTTGGGTATACCCCCAATATTCTAAATGCTCACCTACCCCTAAACCACAAACAACAGTTTTCACCTTGGGTTGCAATGCTTTTAGCGTTTTATAATCCATATGATCATAGTGATCGTGGGTGATAAACAAAAAATCAATTGGAGGAAGATCTTCAACTTTAACAATATCAGTTCCATCAAAAGACTTCGTTCCTCCTGGAATTGGAGATGCACTACCACTCAATACAGGATCGACGAGTATTACTTTTCCCTCCAGGGTTAATAAGTAAGAAGAGTGTCCAAACCAAATTAATTGTGGTTGCTCTACATCAAAAACCTGCCAATCAACAGCTATAGAAGCAACTTTTTTGTCAGGTTTACGCTGTTTTGACTTGCCAAATAGGTAATCGTATAAAGCGGTCGTTAATGGTTGTGTTAGTTGAGGAGTATCACTAAGGTTATAAAACTTGCCGTTGCGATAGTTTTTCGATTCTTTTATTCGTTCTAAACGCTCTCCAGACGGACGTTTACCAAATTTAGGATGCATCATATATAGACTTGTCATTGAAAGTAAACCCAAGAAAAAACAACCTAGTACTATGCTGTACTTCCTTCTGCTTTTACTAATTTTCATTTGAATTAATTTTCAACAAATCTAAAGAATAGATCTTTTTTAGATTTGCTTAAAAAGCTCAATATTGTTTGCTTGTAAAGCTCATTCGTGTGTTAGATATCAATGATCGGGTGATTTCCATAGAAAGAGGTTTCATTCTTTTAAACAATCCTCTCACCCTCTCACAACCATCAATCGCATAAAAAAACATATCTTTGTTCAAAACAAATTCCATGCAGACGTCCAAAGATCCTTTACACGGCAAAAAATTAGCAGAAATACTAGAAGAATTGGTTGATTATTACCAAGGCTTTGAAGGGTTGGGGAAACAGATTAACATTCGTTGTTTTACACATGATCCCAGTATTAATTCTTCTTTGAAATTTTTGAGAAAAACACCTTGGGCGAGAGAAAAAACGGAGCTTTTATATCTGTATGTTCTCCGTCAAAAAGCTAAAAAATCACAATAAAAAAACCACTTACCGTGGTTATTTTATCATTGACAGATTTTATTTTACTATTTCAAAGAGTTCTATCTCAAACATCAACGTGCTATATGGGCCAATTTCTTTGCTAATATGTTCTTCTCGATAAGCAAATTCTGGAGGTGTAACCATTGTAAACTTGGTTCCCATGGGCATTAGAGGCACTACTTCTTGATAGGCTTTGATTAGCTTTTTTAACTTAAATGCACTTGGAGTACCCCGTTGTACTGAGCTATCAAATATCTCTCCTTTTACGTTAGTTCCCGTATAGTGGCAAAGTACTGTATCTTCTATCGTTGCTGTCTCCCCTTGTCCTTGTACTATGATCTCATAAGCAATCCCACAAGGTAATACGACAACTCCGTCTCTTTGAATAAACTGGGCTAAAAAAGCAGCTCCTTCTTCTTTATTGGTATTTTCCAACAGTTCTCTTTTCTTTTTTAATAGTTCAGCTACACTCATGCGTTTGTATTTAATGGAACAACAAAAATACTTTATTTTCTTTACTAAACTATTCTTCGTGCTCTTGATAGGTATGTAATTGCCAAATACTCAAATTATCAATTGCTCTTGTGCAACCAACATACCATTCAAAGGGAGTAAACTGATCGGGTTTGTCGACAATAAGAATAACATTTTTACGTTCTAACCCCTTGTATTTCAAAGCTGTTGTAAACTGTAAGTGCGTGGGTTTTAACGTCAAATTCTCTGGGGTTAATTCTTCCATATCCAATGCAACAATCAAATCCGCTACATTGTTTCGACGCTGCCAAACCTTACTTTGTACTAATACAATCACATCTTCTGCGAGTAAGGAAGAGCTAGGATCATTGATATTGTCGATGATAATCTTCATCGCTTCTTTCAACGTTTCAACGTCCTCAAACGAACGCAATTCAATTTCGTCGTATTCTGTTTGATGATCTGTTATTTCTTCCCATTCCTCAGGAGATTCCTGAATGTGTTCTGCAATTTGACGAATTTGTGATTTTTGAGCACTTCTTCTTATTTTATGCAGCTTGAAATGGGTAAAATAATCTTTTAAGAAATAGGCGTATTCTGTTACATCTCGACCAAAAAGAGAAAAACTTTGATCCAAATCATATAGTAACATCACATTCCCTTGCGACAATCCTTGCCCATCACCACAGAGTTTATCAATCAAGAGTGCCAAATTTCGATCAAAGAGATCTTGTGCTTCATCGATAATCATGTAGTCATAATCAGGCAATTGCTCTTGTTCTTCTAAATACTGTAAGGTTTCTTGTACTAACTTGGCACAACTTAAAGGCTTGAGGTAATATACTTCCTTTTCTTGGACACTGGGGTGATACTTGGCTATAAACTGCTTAAAAGTAATACAGTCAATTCGAACATTTTTTTCATTGAAACGCTGCTGATTGTACACGCATAAAAGTGAATTCCAACACAAATAGATCCCCTGACGTTCAACCTGCATTTCGGCATAGGCCATTGCCATGGTTGTTTTTCCTGTTCCAGGCGAACCTTCAATCATTAATCTTGGGTTCTCTGCTAGGGAATATAGATAGTCTAAGTTCCTTTCTTTTAACCATTGAAATGAGTTTCTTGAAGCGAATACATTCGTGTCTTGTACTTTGGGACTAAAGGTATTAACGATATAATTTAAATCGTTTTTCTTCAATTTTTTAAACGTAATTGGATGGACGCTTTCTAGTTTTTCACGCGTATACTTGTAGATATGAAGTAGAAAATTCTCAATATTGTGATACTCATTTTTACGAGTGAAATCACTATAAATCAAGTTCTTGTCATAAATCGTGTTTTCAATTGCTATTTTTGTTGTTGGAAAAGCAACAGCTTCACAGAATTGCACGTGTTTAAAATTTGGAAAAACCTTATTCATCAACGTGTATTTGTATCCTTTAACTTGTTCAAATGGATTTTGAGGCAACCATTTGGTGTGTTCACCATCTTTAAAACAAAAACGGCCCTGATCAACAAAAACATTTCCTCCCTTAACTTCTAGAACGATAATACCAAAGCGAGAAACGATAATAAAATCGAGTTCAGCATCAGCTTTAGCTCGTTGAATTCGCGTATTATCGTGAAAAGGTAGTCGCAAACTATACCATACATACCAATCGTGTTCACTCTCTGCTAGTGATTGAACCAAATCGCCGTAAATTAAAAATTCTCCATACGGCACCTTACTGCCATTAATTATGAGTTGCTCTAGTTCGTCAAGCGGGTATTCGGGATAAATCTTTAAAGCCATGATTTCTATCTCCTATTACGTGGAGATCTAATGTACCCTTTTTTTTCATTCATATAACAGTGTGGAGATATAAAAAAAGCAAGCGATATGTAAAAAAACCAGTAGCTTGACAACACAGGCAAACTACTGGTAAAGAATTAAACTATTTACCTAAGATCCAAGCAAATATTAGTGGAGCTACAATAGTAGCATCTGATTCGATCACAAAACTTGGTGTATCGACATCGAGCTTACCCCACGTAATTTTTTCATTGGGAATACAACCTGAATACGATCCATATGATGTTGTAGAATCAGTGATTTGACAGTAGTATCTCCATTTTAGCACCTGATCTTTCTCTAAATCTTGCACAAGCATTGGAGCTACACACATAGAAAAATCGCCTGCTATTCCTCCTCCTATTTGGAAGAAACCAATGCCTTGATCTACTGCATTTTTTTCGTAAAAATCAGCTAACCAAACCATGTATTCAATACCGCTTTTTACGGTAGATGCTTGCAGTTCTCCTTTGATGATATACGAGGCGAAAATATTACCCATCGTTGAATCTTCCCATCCTGGAACAACAATAGGTAAATTGCGTTCTGCGGCGGCTAACATCCACGAGTTTTTGGGATCAATTTCATAATCTTGTTCCAAAACTCCACTAAGCAATAATTGATACATATATTCATGTGGAAAATAGCGTTTACCTTGCGCTTGAGCATCTTTCCATATTTTTTCAATGTGATGTTGGATCTTGCGGAAAGCCTCCTCTTCAGGAATGCAAGTATCTGTTACGCGATTGTATTTATTTTCCAATAAGTCCAATTCATCTTGTGGAGTTAAATCTCGGTAATTGGGAATTCTCTTGTACTGTGAATGAGCAACTAAGTTCATAATATCCTCCTCTAGATTAGCTCCAGTACAGCTAATGATATCCACTTTCCCTTGGCGGATCATTTCTGCTAAAGAGATACCTAACTCGGCCGTACTCATTGCACCTGCTAAAGAGATCAACATCTTCCCTCCTGCTGCTAAATGCGCCTCGTATCCCTTTGCGGCATCGATAGTTGATGCAGCATTAAAATGTAAAAAATTGCTTGCTAAAAATTGTGAAACGGGTCCTTTGTTTTGTTCCATTTTACGTTTTTATATTAAGGATTAAAAATTAAAAGCATGAATACAGCAAAAAGTACTAAATGCATCATTCCCATGATTGGCGTAGTTCGCTTGCCGATAAAAGTCATCAAGCTCAATAGCAAAGTGATTACGAAGAGAATAATCTCTGTAGGGTTCATTCCAAATAAGACAGTTTTTCCCGTAATAAGTCCCATGATTAATACTGCAGGGATCGTTAATCCCACCGTAGATACAAATGCACCGTGACAAAGGTTAATTGCGCGTTGAAATTCATTATTCAAAGCTGCTTTCACCGCTGTCATTGATTCTGGGGTAAATACAATAATAGCAATCAAAACCCCGCCCAACAAAGGAGGCAAATTTGCCGCTTTAATTCCGTAATCTACTACTACAGCCATATTGTGAGAAAGCAAGACAATGGGTAAAATCATCCCTAATAAAATCAACGTACGTACCCAAATTTCCTTTTTATCTACTGGTTCTGATTTCGTTACATCTGTCTCTTCTTTTCCTTTTACATCATCGCGTTGTGCATATAAGATTTCCATACTTCCTATCTTCGGTTGAATATACAAATGCTTGTATCTCTTCATTTGCAACAGTAAGAAAAAACCATAGAGCAAAATCACTAATCCAGCTAGCACAACCGCCTGCGTTGTTGTAAATTGTCCTCCACCGGCTCCTTGAATGAAATTAGGCAATAACAAACCTATTCCACCGAGCATGATAATCATTCCCATATAGGATAAAGTACCTTGAGCATTGTATTCTTGCTCCCCAAACTTTAATCCCCCGAGTAGAATACACAAACCGATAACTAAGTTCATAATAATCATCATCACTGAAAATATTGAATCTTTTCCGATGGTTGGATTCTCTCCTGGGCCTAACATTACAGCCGCAATTAAAATTACCTCGATAGAAACTATAGATAATGTCAGAATCAAAGTGCCATAAGGCTCACCTAGTTTATGTGCCAATTCATCCGCTTCTTTAACCACGCCAAATGCTGCTCCAATAATAGTAAAGAGTAAAACTAAAAATACTCCTAATGCAATTGTACCCGTGAACGAATCACCCAAGATACATTGTCCAAAAACTAGGAATAAAATCACAATCAACCACACCGCTACTAGTCGAAGTCTCGTTTTGGTTGGAAAAATTTCAGCTAATACTAATCTTTTAGTAGTCATTGTTTTTCAATCTTTTAGGTTAGAATAACGAGGCAAAATTACGGTGCCTCCCCCACATTAAATTTATCATAGGATAAATAATTTATCTTTTGTGAAATGAGACAACTTGGGGGTTCTATGTGTTTTTTTCAATTTCTAATTCATTTCCCCTTTCTTTCAACAATCTAGAAAAAAACACACCAAGTCTTCCCTTCTTTTTTGCTACTTTAGTTGTCGTTCAACACCTTATTTATGAAAATTTTACTTGTTCTATTCATCTTCGCAATGTGTTTACCTTGTTTGAGTCAATCAAAACAAGATGCAATTATTGAAAAATACTTAACCCAAGGTGCATACCGATATCACTATACCTTACAAGGTTGGCAAGATCAGATCGACTTAGGTCTTGCACAAGACTCAACCCTTGCTATTTTGTGGCAAAACAAAGCCTTACCTTATTGGAAAACAAAAAAATACGACCTTGCTTTAGCGTGTTATGACAAAGCCGTTTTGTATGATCGAGAAACGTATTTAGGTCGACGAGGATACCTCAAATGTATTTTCAAGAAGGATTATCAAGGTGCTATTGAGGATATGCAATTAGCGCAAAAAGAATTTGGCTACAACTACCAAAGTGATCATTCCTATTCTTTTTATATCGCACTTAGTTATTTGCAACTCAATGCATTTACAAAAGCACATGAAATTTTACAAGCAGATTTTAATCGCACGATTCAAAAGCAGGGAGAATCGTGGATACACTACTTAGATCTCTTTTATATGGGTATTATATACTATGAATTACGAGATTATACTAAAGCACGCCTATACTTTGATAAAGCTTTATTGGAATATCCTCAGTTTTCGGATGCTAAATATTACAAAGGATTGTGTTATTTGGTAGAGGGCGATACCGCACAGGCGGAGAACCTTATGCAGGAAGCAAAAATCAATTTTGAACAGGGGTATACCTTCAACGAAGGAGATTCTCCTTATGAAACTTATCCGTATCAAGTCAATTGGTATATGGCAAAATGGACGATTCCCAATTATACAGAATAAAAAAAGCTCTTTTTTACAGTACTGTAAAAAAGAGCTTTTGCTATTTAACGCGAATTAATTCTACACGTCTATTTTTTGCTTTGTTTTCTTCTGAATTATTATCCACTAAAGGTTTATCCGCACCATAACCTGTAGAAGTTAAACGGCTTGAAGTTATTCCTTGTTTAATTAGCGTTTCCTTAACCGCATCAGCACGTTTTGCAGAGAGTTGTTTATTGTGTTGACTATCTCCCGTATTATCTGTGTGACCTTCAATACTGATATGTAAAGACGATTCCGCATTGAGTGCCTTTGTAATTTCACTAACAACAGCTAAAGCTTCCTTGTTTATGGTTGCTTTGTCTACATCAAAATTAATGTAAAGTACTGATTTTCCTTTTGTAGTTAAATCCTTAGCAATATCTTCTGCTTTTACTTTAGTTATCGTTTGTTTAAAACCCGCTTCTTGTAATATGTTCAAAGTTGCTCCAGCATTATTTGCGGTATATTGAACATAAACATTGCCTTGCTCAGCTGAACGAACAACATAAAAGCGAATAAGCTGACCTGCATAACCAATATCACCTTCATCTCCTTTATTTGGATCTTGTTTATTATAACGCTCGTATTCTTCTCTTGTAATTTCTCCATCAAAGACTTTTACCGCACCGATACTTTCCAAATAGTCCTCCATACTCTTTTCAAAGTAACGTTGAGAAAATTGCTCTCCTTGCTCTGAATCGATATTAACCTTGTACAATTTACCTTCAAAAGGCGTCATAACACCATCAACAGGAAAAAAGCAAACGTCAAAATTTCTTTGCAAGGGTTTGTTTAAATGTCTTAATCCACTTGGTAAAGTAAAATAAGGAAAATCGCCAATATCTGCATCCGATACTGCAATACTTTCGATGTCAAACTTTTGTCCTTTTTGATTTTCAACAACCTCTTCTTGTTTTTGTTCAACCACTGGTGTATTGGATTCAATAGCACTAGAATCTGTTGTTTTTTTCGTACACGAAACTAGAAAACCAGCTAGGGCACATACTACAAATATTCTTTTCATTTAATTTATTATAAGTATTGGTTAATTTGTCCGATAAATCTATAAAAAACAAAGCATTTAAATGCAATAAAATTGTTACTATTTTTTGTGTGATCCTGTGAAACCAACAAGCTATAGAAAAAGACAAGTCCTCTTGTAAAATATTACACAAAATTAAAGGTTCATTACAGTTTTGCTTGGATTAACAACACCAAGTTCGTAACAGCGCTAGAAAATCTAATCTTTGTTGTACACATTTAAACGATATATCTCATGTCTATACCAACAAACAATACCTCTATCTGGACAGTCATCCCACGTAAAAGGCGGTTTTGGGATATTTTGATCTTTTGGAAATCAACGGGAACAGAAAAAGCTAAAATTCCAACTCCAGCTCACATTACAAAAGCTTGTAAAGGAATAGAGCTACAAGGCAAAAAAATAAAAACGATACTTTACTCCACAGATCTAGCGTTAATTGAAAATAACGACGCAGATGCTTTGCTAGCGGTATATCCATTTACTCCTTCCCTACGCATTATCAGAACGCTAATTGCTTTCTCTAATAAACCTGTGATTTGTGGTATTGGTGGAGGAATGACGCAAGGAGACTTTGCGATTTCAATTGCCCTTGAAGCGCAAAATGCTGGAGCAGCAGCCGTTATTGTAAATCAACCTTTTAAAAATGAAGATATTGTAAAACTAAAGGAGCATCTAACTATTCCCATCATATCGAGTATATCTACTTTAAATTTTGATTTTGAAGAACGCATTCGCGCTGGAGTATCGTGTTTTAATATAACTGGCGGAACCAATACGCAAGAGATTGTAGATTATCTACAGAAAAAACATCCTAATTTTCCTTTAATTTCTACGGGAGGAAAAACCTTTGCATCGCTACAAAATATGGTAAACAAAAAGATTAACGCCGTAGTTTTAACCCCACCTACCAATGCAGAGCTCTTTCGTTCTATTATGGATACTTATCGGTTGGAATAGGTTTTTTTGTTTGTTGTTTGTTTGTTTGTTTGTTTGTTTGTTTGTTTGTTTGTTTGTTTGTTTGTTGTTTGTCGTTCGTTGAGACGATGAGACGATGATATTTTCGTTTCAAACAACGACTCAACCCCTCAACCCCTCAACATCTCAACATCTCAACATCTCAACAACTCACCATCTCAACAACTCAACCCCTCACCCACTCAACCCCTCAACCCCTCAACCTCTCACCCACTCAACCCCTCAACAACTCACCATCTCAACAACTCACCATCTCAACCCCTCAACAACTCACCTCCTCAACAACTCACCATCTCAACCCCTCAACAACTCACCTCCTTAACAACCAATTACAAAAAAAAAACCATCCCTATTTAGGAATGGTTTTCTGTATGATTAAATATTTTTTTAGCAAATCTAAGCTATTTGACTATAAAAACGCAGCAGCCTCTTGATCTAAGATATATTCAACATGTTCGAGCTGTTGTAAGAAAGAAGCTGGAACAGATGCAGAGATCTCACCTTTTAACGCTTTTTTTATAATCTCTGCCTTACGTTGACTTAACGCTAACAAAAAGATTTGTTTTGCTTGAATAATCGTTTGAATGCCCATAGTGATTGCTTGTGTAGGTACGTTGTCTTTACCTCCAAAGTCATCAGAAGCATCGGCTCGCGTAATATCATCTAAGGAAACCAGACGTGTTATCGAGTTTTGAAGTGATCCAGGTTCATTAAAACCGATATGCCCACTTCTACCAATTCCCAACAACTGTACGTCAAGTCCACCGAAATCTACAATCTTTTGTTCGTATAAATCACAGTATGCTTGAATTCCCTCGAGAGAAAGTGTACCATCTGGGATATGGATTTGATGTACTGGAATATCAATATGGTTAAACAGATTGTGTTTCATAAAAGCAACATAACTCTGATCTTCTACGGGATACATGGGATAATATTCGTCCAAGTTGAATGTTACCACATTTTGAAAACTCAAGCCGTCGTTTTGATGTAAACGCACGAGTTCTCTATACACTCCTTTTGGAGTAGACCCAGTAGCCAACCCCAAAACAGCAAGTTCACCAAGGTCTTGCTTCTTTCTGATTATTTGCGCAATTTTATCAGCAACGTAAAGGGATGCTTCATCAGCATGCTCATATACTTTAATAGTTTGTTGTAAAGAATGTTCTAGCACTTTATTTTTGATCATTTATCTCGTAAAACTCTTACAAATAATAAACAAGTAGAAGGGGTTCCTCTATACTTTTACGTTCTTTTCTTGGCTGAATTTACACGATTTATTAAACTTTTCATTCGCAGACTATCTAGGAAATTTCCTTCCCTGATCCTTGCTTTTCTTTTCCATGTATCAAAAATACAAAATTAAAAAATACTTAACGCATTTTTTTACCAAACCCTTATAAATAATTGGTTAAAGTCTGAATTTTAAGTTAATCTTAAACCAGCATAATCTACCTAATTCGATAACAATCTGTAGTTTATCTAGTAGTTTATCTTCTTGCGAATCAAAATAAAAGTAGACATAATTTCACTTTATGCTCGTTCAAAAGTGCTTAAATCGCTTATACTAAGCAATACCTTAGTGAAGAAAACAAAGTACACAGATAAAAAAACCACGCTCCTGTTGGGAGCGTGGTTTTTATTATTTTAAGATTTATCAGCTTATGCTTTTTCCACTTCAAACTCTTCTTGAGCTTCTTGGTGTAATCTTTCAATTTCTTCTTTATCTTTTCTAGGCATTGTATCAACTAATACAGGCGTAGCTAAGAATAACGATGAATAAGTACCTACAATAATACCGATCAACATAGCGAAGATAAATCCGCGAATTGAATCTCCACCGAAGATGAACATGATTAACAATACAAAGATCAAAGTCAATGATGTATTAATTGTTCTCGATAATGTAGTATTTACTGAATCATTAACGATTTTATTGAAATCACCTTTTGTTTTACCAGCGATAAACTCACGTACACGGTCAAATACAATTACGGTATCATTCATCGAGTAACCAATTACTGTAAGAATAGCAGCAATAAAGTGTTGATCGATTTCCATGTGCCAAGGCATAAATTTGTAAGTTAAAGAGTAAACTCCAAGTACAAAAATAACATCGTGGGCAACAGAAACAATAGCTCCTAAAGAGTACTGCCATTTGCGGAATGAAATCACCAAGTATACAAAGATGGCAGCCATTGAACCTAAAACAGCCCAGTATGCATTTTGTTTTACGTCTTTCGCAACACTTGGTCCGATTTTAGAAGCTTGGATAACTCCGTAAACCTTTCCTTCAGTAGCGTTAACGAATTCTTCATACGTAATATCTTTGGTATAGTAAGGTTTTAATCCTTTATACAACAATTCATTTACTTCTTGGTCAACCGTAGCCCCTTCTTCTTCTACTTTATACTTTGTAGTAATTTTTAGTTGCTCTTTATTACCAAAAACTTTAGCTTCAACGTTAACTCCGAATACCTCGCCTAATTTTTCACTTACATCATTTGCAGAAATTTCTTTATCAAATTTCACTTGGAACGTTCTACCTCCGACAAAATCTGTTCCTTCATCAAATCCGTTGATAAAGAATGAAGCAAAAGAAACAACAACAATTACAGCAGAAAGGCCGTACGTTGCTTTCTTCATTTTCAAGAAGTCAAAGTTAAAGTTAGTGAACCAGTTTTTCGTGATGTTAGTAGCAAACATTAATGATCTTCCTGCTTTCACGTCTCTATCCATAAAGATACGAGCAATGAAGATAGAAGTAAACAACGAAGTTGCGATACCGATCAATAACGTAGTTGCGAAACCTTTGATTGGTCCTGATCCGAAAGCGAATAAGATAACCCCTGTTAAGATATGCGTTACGTTTGCATCTACAATTGGTCGCATTGCACCGTGCCAGCTATAAGATTCCTTAATTGTATCGGCTAAGTTCATGCCCTTTCGCAGACATTCTTTCGCTCGTTCAGAGATAATAATGTTCGCATCTACCGCCGTACCCATTGTCAATACGATACCCGCAATACCTGGTAAGGTTAATACCGCACCTAAGCTAGCTAAGATACCAAACATGAATAACAAGTTCGCTAATAACGCAACGTTTGCATACCAACCAGCTCTACCGTAGTAGAATGCCATCCATAACCAAACAACAATTAAACCAGCGATTGCAGATAACATACCTGCATCAATTGCTTGTTGCCCTAATGATGGTCCTACGATTTCAGACTGTACGATATCTGCCCCTGCTGGTAATTTACCTGCACGTAAGATATTTGCTAAGTCTTTTGCATCAGCAACTGTAAAATCACCAGAGATAGAAGATCTACCACCAGAAATTGGTCCATTGGTAACACCTGGTGCAGAATATACAACGTTATCTAAAACGATCGCAATATTTGAACGTTCGTTAAATGCTTTTCCTGTTAATTCTTCCCAGATTTTAGCACCTTTCGGGCTCATGGTCATACCAACAACTGGACGACCGAAGTTGTCATACTCATCCTGAGCACCAGTTACTACACTTCCACTTAAAGGAGGAACCCCTTCGCGGTTTGTTTTTAAAGCATAAAGCTCAACAACATCTGGAGCCTTTTTACTTGGTTTACCCCAAACAAAACGCGCATATTTTTGATCCGCCGGTAATAAGTTTCTAACGTCTTGACGTTTTAATAAACCATTTACCTTAACCGTATCTTTTGTTTGTACATATCCTAAAATAGGACTTCCTTGTTGCCCACCCGCTACGAATAAGCTGAATAAAGGTCCTAATTCTTGTAACTGTTCTGTATCTGTAGAATCAGCTTTGATTCCACCTAATAATGCATCTACATCTGTTTTTGTAGAATCTTGAACTTGTTCAGTTGTAGTTTCAGGTTTAGCCGCTTTTTCTGTTGATTTTAGGTACTCATTCGCAGATGCTAAGTAGTTACCAATTTCTTCAACTTTATACGTTTCCCAAAACTCTAATTGAGCAGTACTTTGTAAAAGATTTTTAATACGATCTACGTCTTTTGCACCAGGCAATTCAACTAAGATACGACCAGTATCACCAAGCATTTGAATATTGGGTTGTGCAACACCAAATTTGTCAATACGCTCTCTGAATACGCGGTACGCACTCTCAATAGATTCTTTTACTTTTTTGTCTAAGATAGCCTTTACTTGGTTATCTGACATTCCTACTGTAATCTCACTTAAGTTTCTGTTTGCAAAAATATCTCCAGAAGCTAATTTCACACTACCTTTTGATTCTTTTTCAAATGCAGCATAAAACGCATCAAGGTAACTTTGATTACCTTGTCTCATTGTTTCCGCCTCTGCCAATGCTTTATTAAACACAGCATTTTTAGAATTATTTGCTAAACCTTTAAGAATGTCTTTGATAGAGATTTGTAACGTTACGTTAATACCTCCCTCTAAATCCAATCCTTTGTTGATTTGTTTAGCTCTTACTTCATTAAATGTCTGTCCTAAAAAAACTGTTTGGTTACCAATAGAGTCTAAATAGTGTAATTCTTTCTCAGAATCCCCTTTAGCAAAAGCTTTCGCTTTGTCCTCATAATGGCCTGTAACAAAGGTGAAAGACAACTGGTAAATACTTACCAGAGCAAAAATTATTGCAAAAAATTTAACAAGTCCCTTGTTTTGCATTATTACTAAAAATTAATTAATTATTTTTTTAAAACGAGCAAATATAAAATATGATGGCAGATTAACCAATTCTTTTGGCAAGTTTATCGCTAAAAAAACGATGATTTTTACATCTATTTGCTCGACATGTTATAATAATTTTATGAAAGTATGTTATGAAGTTCTTTATTCACCTCTTTAATAGCTTCCGCACTCTTACTAAATTCTTCTTTTTCTTCTTTATTTAAGCCGATATCGACAATCTGTTCGATTCCGTTTTTCCCAATAATACAAGGAACTCCGATAAAGATACTGTGTTCTCCATATTCTCCTTCTACTAAAGTAGAACAAGGAATCATCTTTTTGCGATCGTTTAAAATACTATCAACCAATTGTGCTACTGCAGCTCCTGGTGCATACCAAGCAGAAGTACCCAACAATTTCGTTAAGGTTGCTCCCCCCACCATGGTTTGTTTCACAACTTCTTGTTGATCTTCCACAGACAATAATTGTGTAACTGGAATTCCCTTATATGTAGCTAAACGAATTAGCGGAATCATAGTTGTATCTCCGTGACCACCGATTACCATTCCTTCAATATCAGCTACAGGTTTGTCTAACTTTTGACTTAAGAAGTATTTAAAACGAGCTGAGTCAAGCGCCCCACCCATTCCAATAATTCTATTCTTAGGCAATCCTGAAATTTTCAGTGCAGCCAGAGCCATGGTATCCATTGGATTGGTTACAATTACGAAAATAGCATTTGGAGAAACAGTCAAAGCATTCTCCATTACACTTTTTACAATAGCAGTATTCGTTCCAATTAACTCTTCACGAGTCATACCCGGTTTTCTGGGAATACCAGAAGTAATAACAACAACATCGCTATTTACAGTACGAGCATATTGTTTTGTCACCCCTTTTACAACGGTGTCAAAACCAGAATTTGCTGCACATTGCATGATATCCATTGCTTTACCTTCTGCTAATCCTTCAGTAATATCCACAAGGACTACTTCACTAGCGATTTGCCTAAATGCAATAACTTCGGCACAAGTAGCACCTACGTTACCTGCTCCAATTACAGATACTTTCATAATTAATGGCTTTAAAGTTTACGTTAAACAAAAAAAGGTCAATGCAATAGGCTTGACCTTTTCTTTTTGATATTATTCTTTAAGCGTCGATTTTCGCATATGTTGCGTTTTTCTCGATAAATTCTCTGCGTGGTGGAACCTCATCCCCCATTAGCATAGAGAAAACTAAATCTGCTTCTTTTAAATCGTCAATTTTTACTTGTCTTAAAATACGGTGTTCAGGGTTCATTGTAGTTTCCCACAATTGTTCTGCGTTCATCTCTCCAAGACCTTTATATCGTTGTACGCTTGATCCTGTACCCATCTCTTCTAACAAATCGATGCGTTCTTCGTCACTCCAAGCATAAACTTTGCGTTGTCCTTTTTTAACCATATACAATGGAGGAGTTGCAATAAATACGTGTCCATTTTCAATCAATCCTCTCATGTAACGGAAGAAGAAAGTCAAAATAAGCGTTGCAATGTGGCTACCGTCCACGTCGGCATCACACATAATCACTACTTTATGGTAACGTAATTTTTCTAGGTTTAACGCTTTACTATCTTCTTCTGTTCCGATAGTAACACCTAAAGCTGTAAAGATATTTTTAATTTCCTCACTTTCGAACACTTTGTGTCCCATTGCTTTCTCAACATTCAAGATTTTACCTCTCAAAGGTAAGATTGCTTGAAAATTACGATCTCTTCCTTGTTTGGCAGTACCACCTGCCGAGTCACCCTCCACAAGGAATACCTCACATTTTGTAGGATCTTGTTCAGAACAATCCGATAATTTACCTGGCAGACCTCCACCAGTCATTACCGTTTTACGCTGTACCATCTCACGTGCTTTCTTAGCAGCATGTCTAGCTTGTGCTGCTAAAATTACTTTTTGAACGATGATCTTAGCGTCGTTTGGATTTTCTTCCAAATAGTTTTCTAACATTTCAGACACAGCTTGGCTCACAGGAGAAACAACTTCTCTATTCCCCAATTTTGTTTTTGTCTGTCCTTCGAACTGTGGTTCCATTACCTTAACAGAGATAATTGCAGTCAATCCTTCACGGAAATCATCCCCACTAATTTCGAATTTTAATTTATCTAACAACCCAGAAGCATCAGCATACTTTTTCAACGTACGTGTTAATCCCATACGGAAACCTTGTAAATGCGTACCACCTTCGTGTGTATTAATGTTGTTAACATACGAATAGATATTCTCAGAATACGTATCGTTGTAAATCAAAGCTACTTCTACAGGTACATCGCCTTTATCCGATTCCATCCAAATAACTTCATTGATAATTGGCGTACGATTGCCGTCTAGGAATTTGATAAACTCTTTTAATCCTTCTTTAGAGAAGAACTCTTCTCTTTTCACTTCCCCTTTTTCATTCACTTCACGTGCATCTGTTAAGGTGATTGTTAACCCTTTGTTCAAAAAGGCTAATTCACGTAAACGAGAGGCTAACGTATCATAAGAATACTCTAAGGTTTGAGTAAAAATAGTAGGATCGGGTTTAAACATAACCGTTGTACCACGCTTATCTGTTTCACCAATTACCTTTACCGGATATAAAGCTTTACCTTTTGAATACTCTTGTTCATAGACTTTTCCATCGCGATAAACAGTAGCTCTCAATAAATCAGATAAGGCGTTTACACACGATACTCCAACCCCGTGTAATCCTCCTGAAACCTTATATGAGTCTTTATCGAACTTTCCTCCAGCACCAATTTTGGTCATTACTACCTCTAATGCAGATACCCCTTCTTTTTTGTGCATATCAACAGGAATACCACGTCCATTATCTTCAACAGAAACAGAATTATCCTCATTAATAATTACATTGATTGTATCACAATGACCAGCTAACGCTTCGTCAATAGAGTTATCCACTACTTCATATACAAGGTGGTGTAATCCGCGCACTCCAACATCTCCAATATACATGGAAGGACGCATTCTTACGTGCTCCATTCCTTCTAGTGCCTGAATACTATCGGCTGAATAATTTCCCTTATTTACTTCTTGGCTCATAATAATTTTCTAAAATAAGTAACGTACAAATATAGCTTTTTTAAAACAATTTATCAACTTCTATACTTCTTATCTCGGCGTTTTTCCCATTTAAACGAAACATTTTTAAGATAACGCAGAAGAATTTCAAATTACAATATTAATCTGTCATTTCACAAAAAAGAGAGTCATTTATTTTTCTTTTTTAAGACGTCCAAAAAAAAACAGGTGTAAGCTTTTGCTTACACCTGTTTTGCTATGTTTTTTATCTTGTATCTACTCTAAGAAGTTCACTGTAAAATCACAATTATTAAACGAGAAAGAATCGTGTAACTTACGTCCTAAAAGTGCTTTTGCAATTGGTGCCTCCATAGACACACCAAGTACAGACATTTCATCCACCGTTACCTTGGGCAAGGCAGCAGCTAAAAACAAATAAACGGTATTGACTTTCACTATACTTCCAAATTCAACAGTATCAGAATTTTTGTTTTCGTCAATTCGCTTTACCACCTCTCTTAATTCAAGGCTTTCTTTAATTTTCTTTGCTATATTCTCTTGCTCTAGATGCATCATTGACAAAGCAGTCTCATGTTTATCTCCAGCAGAACTTTTCGCGTCTGTCTGAGCATCAACTGCCAAATCTTCTACAATACCACGAAGGGCATCTATCTTATCATCTAAGCGTTGTAAAAATGTAGCCTTTAGTTCTTGTTTTAGTGTCATTTTTAAATTCTTAAGTACCTTATAGGATCCGTTTTTGTTGTTTGTGTGACAAAAATAGGGCAATAAAGTATCAAAAAAAATTAAAACGCATGAATAAAACTGCTTTAACCTCAAAAAAAGTGAATTTTAACAATAATTAAGTTGTAATTATTCTCAAAAATCGAATTTATAAATAGCACCGCCCATAATCTGCACTCCTTGCGATTTAAAACTACCCCATTGATTATAAGTCTGATCGAGTAAATTATTCCCTTTCAAGAATACAGTCCAATTCTTTGTTGGTCTATATCCTACGTTTAAACTCAAGTCTGCGTAGCTATCAACTTTTTTCTCCACGCTTGTAGGGATAACTGCACCATCCCATCCATAGGCTTGATTTACAAACCAATCTTTTCGCTGTCCTACATATTGTAAATCAACACCAGCGAACCACTGATCTGTAAAATTAATCAAAGCATCGGCTCCTACTTTAAAATCAGGTAATCCCCACGCTTCTCCTGCGGTTGATTTGTAGTGATTGTACTCTCCTCTAATTCCCATAATCACGGTATTATCCAAATCAAAACGCAACTCTCCAAACAGATTAAACGTTTCTACTTCAGCATACTCCACATCCATAGCATTACCATACAAGTAACTCAATCGATTAACATTAGGAGAATACGGAGTAGAAATAAATAGCGCTTTATCATTTTCTTTGCGGTAAGACGCCTTTACATTATAAGAAACCGTATGATCTAACTTCCCTTTCATCCCCGCATAAAAGTCATACGTTTTATCTGTTGGCAATAATCCCGCTTCAGGAGAAACAAACGGATTTTGATCTACAAAATCTTTGAATGTATTCTGTGTTAAACGCCCATCAATTCCCGCATAAGCCACTACTAAATTTGGCACTAAGTTATACGAAGCTTGAATTTGTGGATAGAAGTAAAAGTTATTGTCTGAATTACCGCCAATTTTACCATTGTTATAATACAACCCAACTCCTAATTGAACGAAGAATTCATCTCCTTTAATTACTACACTAGGTTCTGCGCCAAACGTAAAATGCTGATCTTTCAGCTTAATTGTTTGAATGCTGTGGTTTGCGAAATCTTCATTTCCATTTCCATCAAAGAAATTCTGTCTCTTGTATTCAGAACTAACATAATCCACTACAAGATTCATCTTACCTGTAAAATTATCAGCAAAAGCTGTTTCTACCTTCGGTTTGAAAACGAAGTGATTTTCAGCACGGTCAAAATCGTCGCTAAAATTATTGTAATATACATCTACTCCTTTGATTGGCAAATCTTCAAAAGACACACTTCCATCGAAGTAAAATGACTTGTATTTTTGTTTTGAATTGATACTAGCGATTGTGGTTTCCGGAATGAAATAGTCTAATTCTTTTTGCGGTAATCCATACCAATTCAACGTTTGGTATGATCCTCCAATTTCTGTATTCCAACCTATATTTTTCTTTTGACCGGAGAAGTTAATTCCAGCTTTAGTTTTAGAAAAATCGTCGTCTAGCAGTAAGTTCTTTATTCCTCCTTGTGAAGAAAAGTGATTGACAAATCCTGCAATATAACTATCTTGATCTAGTTGACTACTCAAGAATAGCTCTCCATTGATATTGGTATAATTTCCAATAGCAAACAACGCATAGTTGTCAAAGCGAGCTAAATTGCGTTTTGTCTCCACTTTTGCCGCTTCACCTTTAGCTGGCACAAAAGTAGAAGCCACAGGAAAAGATGTAATTGTATACACCACCTCTTTTTTCTTGCCTTTTACCTCTTCCTCTAAATTGGGGATTTCTCTTACTTTAAATGCCTCAGAAACTGTAGCGTCATAACGTCTTACAACATCAACAACTTCCGTTCCTAAATCACCTTTATTTTTATCTTGAGCAACCGCTGTACCAACAAATAAAACACTTGATACTAAGGTTAATATTTTGATCTGCTTCATAATTACTTTCTAATTCGATTAAACCTTATTGTACGACAGATGAATTGCTTTTCGCTTCTTGCGCTTTAATTGTATTTAGCTCCTGTTGTGCTTCCGCTACTACATCTGAAAAATCACCAAAGTTTTTAATTACACTATCCAATATATATGTTGCTTGATAAGCATCTTTTAGGCTATAGAAGTTTTTAGCCATCAACACCAATCCTTTTGCACCATAATATTTATAAGCTGAATAATCTTTAGCTAATTTTTGAACACTTTCATTTGACGCTTCAAATTTATTGTCCATGCGTTTAAAAAAGGCTTCATAGTACAACGCTTCTGCAGCTAATTCTCCTTTGGCAATTTTCGCTACATCGGCATATCCTTTTTTCGCTTTGTCATACTGTTTATTGGCAAAAGCAGTTCTTGCAATAATAATTTGCGCATCACTTTTAACCTTATCATCGATTTTTGTCAGTTTCAATACTTGTTCTGCATACTCCAACGCATTGGTATAATCCTCTTCTTGGTAGTACAACTTCATTAAATTCGATTTAGCAAAAACTTTATTTTGTTCTTGCGTCGCTTCATTTTCAAGTCGGCTTAACATCAACAACGCTTGATCTGTATTCTTTTCCTTCAGATACATTTCTGCCAAACGCGACATTCCCACTTCAGTGTATTCATTTTTATTTCCGTCTACAACAGCCAAGTAATGTGACTGTGCTTTTTTGAAATTATTTTCAGCAAAATACATCTGTCCTAAATAGAAATGTGCCTGTAATGCTTTTAATCCTTTCGGATAAGTAGCCAAATACTTTTCAAAACCTAGAATCGCCGTTTGAGTATTGTTTTGGATATATTGTTTTTCTGCTGATTCATAACTGTCTTTATCCAATTCCAAATCACTCACACTAACAAAAGAAAGCCCTTTAACCCATGTTCCATACTCATCAACTTTTCCTTGATCTACATAAATTAACCTTGCGTTTTGCACAGCCTCAATTGCTTCTGCACTACTTGGATAAGTAGCTACTACAGCTTTAAATTTTGCTAAAGCTTCATCTGAGCGGTTGCTATTATAGAGGATCAATCCTTGACGCAATAGTGCTTTTGAAGCATATGAACTCTTTGGATAATTCTTTAACAATTGATCAAAAACAGGAGTTGCTTTTTGTGGTTGTTGCATTACCACGTATGTCATTCCCAGTTCATAGAGTGCATTGTCTACTAATCCCGATTTAGGATAATCTTTTGTAAAGGCAATCAGGTCATCTGCTTTTTTCTGCAAGCGATCCACAAATCCATAGGCTAATGCTTTTTGAAAACGCGCATACTCTACATCAACTTTATTTGCTTCGATTACCTTGTTATACGCCTCCATTGCTGGCCAATAGCTTCCTTCTACGAATTGGCTATCTCCTAAACGCAAATAAGCATCAATGCGTCTTGCTTCATCTTTGGGAGATGTAGCAATAAAGCTTTGAAATTGTTTAACTGCATTAGCATAATCTTTTTGTTTGAAATACGTATATCCCAATCCGTAATTCACATGCTTGTATTCATTGGTATTTTTCGCTTGCGGACTTCCCAAGAAACTTACATAAGAGGATATAGCTTCAGAAAACTTATTCATCGCGTAATTCGACTCCGCTTGCCAATAATACGCACGAGCTGTAAATACTCCATCTTGACGCTCCACTAATGACTTAGCAAACATTCCTGCCGCTTGTTCGTAATTGCCTTCCGCAAATAACTCCTGACCGCGGTAGAACGTTACCTTCTGATAAGCTTCTTTATTCGCTGTTGCTTTGTTTTTCTCTAACAAAGCCAATGCTTCTTTGAAGTTTTTAGACGTAATGTAAGAATCAATCAGCAAGCCTTCCATTTCCTCGCGATTAGGTGAACTTGGATATTTCTCAATAAATCCGCTAATAACTTTAGGTGTACTTTGGTAGGCGTTCCCAATATCGTAACTCAATTTACCATAATTCAAATATGCATCTTCCTGAATACTTGAATCAAAACGCATTTCAGACGCATTTTTAAACGCATTTAATGCTTGTGTCTTTTTATGTGTGTGAAGATAACTTTCCCCTAAATGATAGTATGCATTTTGTGCAATAGAATTATCACCATCGATGATCTTATTGAATTGTTCAATTGCTCTTTCATAGTCTTTAGATTGATAATACGCATACCCTAATTGATAGTAATCGGTATTATTCCATTTACCATTTTTACCTTTATAGGCTAATAAGTAAGGAAGTGCTTTATCATATTGTTTCAAGTTAAAATAACTCTCTCCAATAATTTTAGATAATTCTGATGTTTCTTGAGGATTTGATTTGTTAATTTGAGCCAAACCATCAGCAATAGCTTGTTCAAAATTTCCTGTTTTGAAATTCATATCCGCCTGGAAGTACCCCATTTTTTCTTTGTACTTCTCTTTGGTTTCTACCTTTTCAAAAAGTTTTTTAGCGTCGTCGAAATTATCCGTATCGTAGGCAATATACCCCAGGTAATAGGTAGCTTGCTCTCCCCATTCTCCTTTTTGATTAACCTTTTCAAGATACTTCTTGGCGTCTTTTTTATTCTTCATATAAAAGGCACTATATCCTTTCTCAAAAAAGAAACGATCCGCAACCTTTTCTGTTTCAATTACGTTTTCTTTTACTTTTGCGGCATAATGTGCGGCTTTCGCAAATTGCCCTCTAGTAAAATAATAATCTGTAGCCTCTATATAAGCGATGTTCTGTTTAGAACTCGTCGGATAATTTGCAACAAACTCGTCAATTTTATTCTCTGCTCCACTTTGATCTAAACGAATTGCACAATTAGCGATATAATACGCACAATCTGATTCAATCTCTTTGTTTTGAGCGTTATTTTCTTTCTTAATTTTATCAAACAACAATTGGGCAGCCAAATACTCTTGTTCATTATACAGGGCTACGGCATGATTAAACGTCGCATAAGGTCCTGTATATACAGCAGTTTGCTGCGCATAAAGGCTCATACTACCCACTAGTGCAGCTACACAAGCCAACCTATTAATTCTACGCATTGATTTTCTATTTATTTTAGTGTCAAATATAACGATTTATACCCTTTTTAAACAGCATCGCGCCATATTTATTGTACCAAAAGACGAAAAAGTTCTCAAAGACGCATTATCAAGTTAGCGATAGATTTTTTAGAGTACAAGATCGTTATTCTACAAACAAAAATGCACGATTCAACGTGATTCTTCCTTTTTTTACTTGTCTTTCTTCTTGGGTCGCCAAATACGCAAAATCCGCTTACCTTCTTCTTTTTCAATATAGTCAATGCGCAAAACCCCGCTTTTTTCATGAATAATTCCATTGCTTTTTGCTCGCTCATTATACCCGTGATATCTCAAATCATAAGGGTGATATTCGAAGTAAACACCCTGAACAAAAAAAGACTCCTTTCGACCACCTAATTCAGAAGTAAACTCCTCGATATCGCCTTCGGCTATTCCATAAGCTCCTGTATTAAAAATCAGTTTTATCTCTCGATACGCCTTATAGTCAGCAGTAAAAACAGAAAAAGCAACCATAAAAGCTATTACAGCCACTCCCCCTAACCCAATTGCGCGAAAAATTTTAAACAAGACTGTACGGCCTTTCGTTTGTTCTTTGTGATAACACAAAACAGCTAGAGCTCCAATCCCTATGAAAGTAGGAATGAAACCAATCAGCCCTATGCTATCTTTCAGAACACTATATAAAATCTCATATTCCATACACATCATTGAATGAGCAAAGATAAACAAACGCTTCTTGTTCTCCCTTTTCAATACAATACAAAAAATAGCATCCTCTTATCACTTCAACACCTCACCACCTCAACATCTATCTCACCTATTTTATATTGGTTTTTGTGTTCGATGAATCTTCACTGCGTTTCGATTTTCACTGCGTTCCGATTTCACCATCTCAACACCTCAACATCTCAACACCTCAACATCTCAACACCTCAACATCTCAACACCTCACCCCCAACACAAAAAAAACCACTCCCTACAAAGGAATGGTTTTTCTTATCTCTGATTATCTTCTGTTAACTGTTAACCGTCAACTATTAACTACACTACCCTTTCAAGTTATCGAAATACGCTTTTAAAATTTCTTCTCTAAAATCAGGATGAGCAATTTCAGCCATGGCAGCCACACGTTGTTTCAGTGTTTTTCCATACAAATCAGCCACTCCATACTCCGTTACAATATATTGTGCATGTGCACGTGTTGTAACTACACCTGCTCCTTGACGTAAGTAGGGCACAATGCGATTATGTCCTTGATTACTTGTGGAGGCTAACGCTATAATTGCTTTTCCACCCTCACTTAATGATGCCCCACGAACGAAATCCATCTGTCCACCAACACCCGAATACATCTTATGACCAATTGAATCTGCACAGATTTGCCCTGTCAAATCTACCTCAATAGCGGAATTAATGGCAACTACTTTTGGATTCTTTCTAATAATAGCGGTATCGTTTACATAGCTTGATTCCTTCAAGACAATAAATGGATTATTATCAACGAAGTCATATAACTTCTTTGTTCCAATTAAAAAGGTAGCCAAAGCCCTTCCTTTTGCAATGCGTTTTTTAGAACAATCAATAACACCATTCTTAATCAAGTCAATAACACCATCGGAAAACATCTCTGTGTGCAACCCCAGATTTTTGTGGTTATTTAATTGTGCTAAAACAGCATTTGGAATCGAGCCAATTCCCATTTGAAGTGTACTTTCATCTTCAATTAAGTTGGCAACATATTGACCTATAGTAGCTTCTTTATCTGTAATAAGAGTCTCTTTGGAAGCGTAAATTGGGCAGTTGTGATCCACGGCTAAATCAATTTTCGAACTGTGTAACACACTATCTCCAAATGTACGTGGCATTTGCGGATTAATTTGAGCAATGACAACACGCGCTCTTTCCATCGCCGCCACACAAGCCTCTACCGATACTCCTAAAGAACAAAAACCATGTTCATCAGGTGGAGAAACTTGAATCAAAACAACATCAACCTTTAACACTCCTTTTCTAAAGAGTAAAGGCACTTCACTTAAAAAAACAGGAGTATAGGAACCATTTCCGGCCGCCAAGGTATGGCGTACATTTTTTCCAATAAAAAAGGAGTTAACGTGAAAGCTATCTGCTAAAGCAGGATCAGCATAAGGCGCCTCCCCTTCTGTGTGGATATGGCAAAATTCGACATTGCGCAATTCGCTCGCTCTATCACTAATAGCTTTGGTTAAAACATTCGGTGTTGCAGCTGCTGCATGTACGTAGATTCGATCACCTGATTGGACAACTTTTGCGGCTTCTTGAGCAGTTACATATTTCATAGGTTCTTTTTTCTTTAAAATTAAGTATTGTTACTTTTATTTCGCATACAAATTACTGAATTTTAACAAAGAAAAGAACTGATATTCATCATACCACTACAAAAACAAGTAACTTTTACCAAAAAAACAAAAAAAGATGACTTAAACTCAAATAAAGACACAAGGGAATAAAAACAGTTGCATCTTTCTGAGCAAAAATCGTATTTTTTACTTTTTTCCCAAGTCCAACATACTTAAAATCGCCTATAACGCGCAAACCAAATAGCAAACCTATAACAAAATAAACCCCATGCCCAAATACAAGAACGTTCAAGTTCAGCAAAGCAGCAACAACTAAACCGATAGCAACAACTAATGTTCCTACTTTTCTCGGTTTAAGAACAGGCCGTCCTTCTTCTGTACTAGGAATCGCGAATTTTATTCCCCAACTTCCTCCCAATACCCAATATACATGGATTCCTCCCAAAAAGAAAAAAATCACTACATTAATTAGCTGTAGTACTTCTGTCATTGCTAAAACCGTTTTTGTGTTCGTTGTTCAAAGATAAAACAAATCTTTTCCTGTGCTTCTTTTCTGTATAAAGCGCAATATATCTTTCCTCTACTCTCCTTTTTTTTCCATAAATAAGTAGTATTTTTGCTAGATAATCTCATTGTAACACATGACATCGATTAACAACAAGACTTTACAAGATTTAGAATTCCACACCGTTTTATCCTTCGTTTCCAACCTGTGTGTAACAGAAAGTGGAAAAGAAATGGCGATGGAGATTGTTCCTTATAAAACAAAGGAACAAACCCTACATGCCCTACAACAAACCTCAGAATACTTAGCTTCTTTTACTAATAATAACGTCATTCCCAATCATTATTTTGACGGTATTGACTATGAATTAAAATTCTTAGGCATCGAAGATAGCTTCCTAGAAATCAGCAGTTTTAAAAAAATATACAACCTCACTGAGACAACGAGTAATTTAATCACTTATTTTAAAAAATTTAGCGATTATTATCCTCATCTCTCGGCAGATACAGCCACCCTGACCTTAGAAAAAAGCATTGCAAAAGAAATTGAAAATGTATTGGATAAGTATGGAGAAATCAAAGACAATGCATCGGTTGACTTATTGAATATCCGCAAGAGCATTAATTTAGTACGCGGTAAGATTAACCAAAGTTTCGGTTATGCTTTATCCCAATATAACAGTGCGGGATACCTTGACGATATTCGAGAAACAATCGTAGACAATCGACGTGTGTTAGCTGTAATTGCCATGCACCGTCGCAAAGTAAAGGGAAGTGTTTTAGGACAGTCTAAAACAGGAAGTATTATTTATATTGAACCGGAGGCGACCTTGCATTTTTCAAGAGAGCTCAACAACTTAGAATATGAAGAACGCGAAGAAATCGTTCGCATTTTAAAGGCATTAACCAATTGTATTCGCCCGTTTAAAGAACTATTACTAGAATATACCCAGTATTTAAGCTTGCTCGACATTACCGCAGGAAAGGCAAAATACGCTTTAAAAATCAACGGATTACTGCCTGAAATTCGAGAAGAGAAAACGCTGTATTTTAGAGAGGCTTATCACCCAATTTTGTGGTTAAACAACAAAGAAAAGCGAAAAACAACCTATCCACAGACAATTCAACTCGAACAAGACAGTCGCATTATTGTTATTTCTGGTCCGAATGCTGGAGGAAAAAGTATCACTTTAAAAACAGTTGGTTTACTGCAGCTCATGCTACAATCGGGGTTATTAATTCCCGTCCACGAGCGCAGTCACACCTTTTTGTTTGATCGAATTTTAACCGATATTGGTGATAATCAATCTATTGAAAACCATTTAAGTACCTATAGCTATCGATTAAAAAATATGAATTATTTTTTGAAGAAATGTAATTCAAATACCTTATTTTTAATAGATGAATTCGGGACCGGTTCGGATCCTGAATTAGGAGGGGCTTTGGCAGAGGTTTTCTTAGAGGAGTTCTACGATAGAGAAGCTTATGGAATAATCACCACGCACTATACAAACCTCAAGATTTTAGCAGATCAACTACCTTCGGCAACCAATGCTAATATGTTATTTGACGAAAAATCGCTAGAACCTTTATACAAGTTAAATATTGGTCAAGCGGGAAGTTCATTTACATTTGAAGTAGCGCAAAAAAATGGAATTCCTTTTAGTTTGATTAATCGTGCGAAGAAAAAAGTAGAAACTGAAAAAGTTCGCTTTGACAAAACGATTGCCAATCTTCAAAAGGAAAGACACAAACTAGAGCGCACCTCTCAAAACTTAAAAGAAGAAGAGACAAAAGCTAGAGAAGAAAGCAAAAAACTAGAGGGCATCAATGCTAAAGTTCAGGATAAATTAGAACGCTATCAAGAGCTATTTGATTCCAATCAGCGTTTGGTTTACTTGGGTCAAAAATTAGATGACTTATCCGATAAATACTTCAACAACAAGAGTAAGAAAACCCTATTCAGCGAGGTACTCAAAGTTGTTGAGATCGAAAACTCGAAGCGCAAAAAAGTAACGCTTCAGGAGAAAAAGAAAAAAGAAGCAGAGCAAAAAGCTTTATTACAAGAAGTAGAGAAAAAAGTTGAAGTTATTCGCAAAGAAAAGAAAGAGAAAAAAGAAACCCAAAAACTGCAAGAACAAAGCAACAAGACTAAATTCCCACTAAAAGTGGGCGATCGCGTCCGTATGCAAGATGGTCGAGCTGTTGGAACCATTGACAGTATTGAGAAACAAACAGCAACGGTGAATTACGGTTTCTTTACCTCAAAAGTAAATATAGATCAACTTGAAATGGTAGAGCGTAAAAAATGATAGAAAAACTCCCTAAAAACAAAAAAATAGTCCTTTTTGACGGTGTTTGCAACTTGTGTGACAATGTTGTTAAGAAGGTTATTGCCGCGGATAATCGAGATCAATTTCGATTTACTTCGCTTGATTCTGAATTAGGTCAAGAGATTTTACACCAAATTGGGGTAGATCGCGCCAAAACAGATAGCATCGTTTTGTACATACCTGGCGAAGCGTACTATATCAAATCACAAGCAGCCTTGATGATTGCCAAATACCTTGGTGGTTGGTATTCTCTACTAACTATCTTTCTTATTTTGCCAACAGGCCTCGCCGATTCTCTGTATGATTTTATCGCAAAAAATCGCTACAAATGGTACGGAAAAAAGGATCAATGTATGATTCCTGATGAGTCCATTCGCAAAAAATTCTTATAATCATACAAACTTTGAATTTTTAATATTAACAACAAAATTATTTTACTTAAACTAAGGCAATCCGTATATTTGCCTACAACAAAATTATTTTCGAATGCATATTTCATACAATTGGTTAAAACAATTCATTAAGTTAGATATCACGCCAGAAGAAACATCAGAGATTCTTACGGATTTAGGTCTTGAAGTTGAGGGAATTACTCAATTTGAAAGCTTAAAAGGTGGCTTAAGAGGAGTTGTTGTAGGACATGTGTTATCTTGCACTAAACACCCCAATGCAGATAAATTAAATGTTACAAAAGTTGATTTAGGAACGGGGGAACCTGTACAAATCGTTTGTGGTGCTCCTAACGTGGCTGCTGGACAAAAAGTTCCTGTTGCTACTATTGGCACAGAGTTGTACGATGCAGAAGGAAATGCCTTTCAAATTAAAAAAGGAAAAATCAGAGGAGAAGATAGCTTTGGTATGATTTGTTCTGCTGTCGAATTAGGCATTGGAACAGATGGAAGTGGCATTTTAGTTTTAGATGAATCTATTGCACCTGGAACACCAGCTGCAACCATTTTTAATATTACAACAGATCAGGTTTTTGAGATTGGACTGACACCAAACCGTTCAGATGCAATGAGCCACTGGGGCGTTGCTCGTGACTTGCGTGCGGGTCTTTTGCAAAACCCAAATATAGAAACTCCACATAAAGAACTTATTACACCTGCTGTAAGTAAATTCAAAGTGGAAAGAAGAACGCTTAAAATTGATGTAAGCGTTGAAGACTACAAAAAAGCACCGCGTTATTGTGGAGTAACAATTTCAGGTATTGAAGTTAAACCTTCTCCTGAATGGTTACAAAATCGATTAAAAGCCATCGGTATTTCACCTAAAAACAACATCGTCGACGTAACTAATTACGTTTTACACGATTTAGGTCAGCCTTTACACGCTTTTGACGCAGCAAAAATCAAAGGGAACAAGGTAATCGTAAAAACAGTAGCAGAAGGTACTAAATTCGTTACATTAGACGGTGTAGAACGCACTTTACATCAGGACGATTTAATGATTTGCGACGAAAATGGACCTATGTGTATTGCTGGGGTATTTGGAGGATTAAAATCTTCCGTATCAGAAAACACGACCACGATCTTCTTAGAAAGTGCATATTTCAACCCAGTAAGCGTTAGAAAAACAGCAAAAAGACACAGTTTAAATACAGATTCATCTTTCCGCTTTGAAAGAGGAATCGACCCATCTATCACAGAATATGCATTAAAGCACGCAGCGTTATTGATTCAAAGTGTTGCTGGGGGTGAGATCACTTCAGATATTGTTGATTTGTATCCGAAAAAAGTTGAAGATCACTCTGTTTTCTTAAACTTTAATAACATCAACCGCATCTTGGGTGAAGACATCTCTAAAGAAACAATCAAAACAATTCTTGTTTCTTTGGATATTAAAGTACACAGTATGTCTGATGTGGGATTGGGAATTACTGTTCCTGCTTATCGCGCAGATGTAACTAGAGAAATTGACGTTATTGAAGAAATTTTACGCGTATATGGCTATAATAACATTAGCTTCTCTTCCAAATTAAATGCGACTATCTCAAACAGTTCAAGAACAGAAGATCACCGCGTTCAAAACATCATTGCCAATCAATTAGTTGCACAGGGTTTCCATGAAATCATGAACAACTCTTTGACAACGCCAACGTATAGTAACCTAACGGAGAGTATCAACAAGAGCTACCAAGTAGATATTGTTAACCCGTTAAGTACAGATCTTGCTGTGATGAGACAGTCTTTGTTATTTGGAGGATTAGAGTCGATTTCATACAATATCAACAGAAAAAATAGTGATTTACGTTTATTCGAATTCGGAAAAACATACCACAAAATGTTGAACAATTTTGAAGAAGACAAGCACTTTGCTTTATTTACTACAGGAAACAGCACAACTGCTTCTTGGAACTCTAAACAAAAATCGAGTGACTTCTTTGAATTTAAAGGATATATCCTAAGCATCTTAAGCCGTTTAGGAATTGCTAAATTCACAACCCAACCAACGGAAAATGACGCATTTTCAGAAGGAATTACGTATTGTGTAGGTAAAGAGACTATCGTTGATTTCGGTGTTCTTAAAAAGGCTATAACTAAGCATTTTGACATCAAACAAGAAGTTTGTTATGCTGATTTCAAATGGGATGCTATTTTAAAATTAGTAAGTGGTAAAATTAAATTTACCGATTTAAACAAGTTCCCTACTGTAAAGAGAGATTATGCATTGCTTTTGGATGAGAAAGTAACGTTTGATGAAATATTCAATATCGTTAAACAAGTAGACAAAAGCATCATTAAAGATGTTACGTTATTTGACGTATACCAAGGAGATAAAATCGAAGAAGGTAAAAAATCTTATGCTATTTCAATCCTAATGGAAGATAATACTAAGACACTAACTGAAAGCCAAATTGAGAAGATCATGGGCAAAATTCAGTACCAATTAGAAAATAATATCGGAGCTCAATTGAGATAAAAAAAGCGGTCAAATGACCGCTTTTTTTATTTGAAAACGCTATTAGTTGGTTGTTGCTTTTTATTGGATGTCTTTTTAAAAAGCATATTCACTTTAGAGCTCACTTGCTTATCGCAGCAAAATAACGACCGCATACCTAATAAAAAAAGCCACATCAGATGATGTGGCTTTTTTTATATTTGGAGCTTAGGATTATCCTAAAACTTCTTTTACTTTTTTACCGATTTCTGCAGGAGAATCAACTACGTGAATTCCGCACTCACTCATGATTCTTTTCTTAGCAGCAGCTGTATCATCAGCTCCACCTACAATAGCACCAGCGTGTCCCATTGTTCTTCCTTTAGGTGCAGTTTCTCCAGCGATAAATCCGATAACTGGTTTTTTGTTTCCGTTTTCTTTGATCCATCTAGCAGCATCAGCTTCTAACTGTCCTCCGATTTCTCCAATCATAATGATTGCTTCTGTTTCAGGGTCAGCCATTAACAATTGTACAGCTTCTTTTGTTGTTGTTCCAATGATTGGATCTCCACCAATACCGATTGCTGTAGTGATTCCTAAACCTTGTTTTACAACTTGGTCTGCAGCTTCGTAAGTTAAAGTACCTGATTTAGAAACGATACCTACAGTACCTTTTTTAAATACGAATCCTGGCATAATACCAACTTTAGCTTCACCTGGAGTGATAACACCTGGACAGTTTGGTCCTACTAATCTACAATCTCTTGTTTTAATGTAGTCATAAGCTTTAATCATATCAGCAACTGGAATACCTTCAGTAATACAAATAATTACTTTGATTCCAGCGTCTGCAGCTTCCATAATAGCGTCTGCAGCAAATGCAGGCGGTACAAAAATGATTGACGTATCTGCACCAGCTTTTTCAACTGCTTCTGAAACAGTGTTGAATACTGGACGATCTAAATGGCTAGTTCCTCCTTTTCCTGGCGTTACTCCACCTACAACGTTTGTACCATATTCAATCATCTGAGAAGCATGAAAAGTACCTTCGCTTCCAGTAAATCCTTGAACGATTATTTTTGAATCTTTATTTACTAAAACACTCATGATCTTGTTTTTATTTATTTTTAAAACTTACTTACACAAAAATAAACAATTCTAATTAGCTTTAAAACTTTTTAGTTGCAATCTTAGTTAAATAAGCTTAACAATTAACGATTAATTATCTATTCTTTTACCTGATTTAGGTCTAGTTGTTCTGTAATTTCTTAAGATCTTCTAGAATAGCAGGTATTTTCTTTGTATTAGCCATTTGTTTGAGTTTCTCTCGTGACTCTTCCGCAGGGTAACCAAAGTAAACCTTCCCTGCTTCTAAGCTCTTAGAAACACCTGATTGCGCTAATACAACCGCTTTTGTTCCGATGGTAATTCCACTTGTTGTACCTACTTGCCCCCAAAGTGTTACTTCATCTTCAATCACAACACAACCGGCAATACCTACTTGTGCGGCAATTAAACAACGAACTCCAATTACAGTATCGTGTCCAATATGCACTTGATTGTCAATCTTAGCTCCTTCTTTGATGGTTGTATCTCCTGTAACTCCACGATCAATTGTACAAGCAGCTCCAATTCCGACATTGTCTTCGATCACTACTCGACCACATGAAACTAAAGGATCAAATCCTTCGGGTCTTTTCTTGTAATAGAAAGCATCTGCACCTAGAATTGTACCTGCATGGATCACAACATTGTCTCCGATTACAGTTCCATCATAGATAACTACATTGGGATGGATCAAACAATTTTTACCGATTACTACATTGTTTCCAATAAAAGTTCCTGGTTGTATAATTGTTCCCTCTCCGATCACAGCATCTTTTGCTTGCAATTGCGTAGCAGGTTTAAATGGATTAAAATAAGTTGACAACTTATTAAAATCTCTAAATGGATCATCTGAAATTAGCAAAGCTTTTCCTTCTGGGCATTCCACATCCTTGTTAATTAGAACGATGGTAGCGTTTGAATTTAAAGCTTTATCATAGTATTTAGGGTGATCTACGAATACAATTTCTCCTTCTTGTACCACGTGAATTTCGTTCATCCCATACACAGGAAAATCAGCTGATCCGACGAATTTACAACCAATAATTTCAGCTATTGTTTGTAAATCTTGAACTTTTGAAAAACGCATCTTCTCTATTTAGACTATTCTTTGATACGCTCAATGTAAGAACCTGTAGCTGTATCGATTTTAATTTTATCTCCTTCGTTGATAAATAAAGGCACGTTAACTGAAGCTCCTGTTTCAACTGTTGCAGGTTTAGTAGCATTTGTTGCCGTGTTTCCTTTCACACCTGGTTCAGCGTAAGTTACTTCTAAAATCACAGATGCAGGCATATCTACAGCCAATGGCATATCTGTTTCAGTATTAATTTGCACCATTACCATTTCTCCCTCTTTTAATAAATCTGGAGCATCTAAAATATCTTTCAATAAAGTAATTTGCTCGTATGATTCAACGTTCATGAAGTGGAATTGATCTCCTTCTGGGTATAAGTATTGGAATTTATGTGTTTCAACGCGAACAGGATCAATTTTATGACCAGCAGAAAATGTGTTTTCTAATACTTTTCCATTCGTCAAACTTTTCATTTTTGTTCTAACAAATGCAGGTCCTTTTCCTGGTTTAACGTGTAAAAATTCTGTGATTTTGTAAATATCGTTGTTATGACGAATACACAAACCATTTCTGATATCTGAAGTTGTTGCCATTTTTATAAATCTTTATTTTATTATTAATACATTCCTGAATATCCACGCATAATTCCTCTTGAACTATTGCGAACAAACATCAAAATTTCATCTCTTTCTGGAGTTGCTTCCATTTCTGTTTCTATAATTTCCAGTGCTTGACTTGTATTATAGTTCTTTTGAAATAAAATTCTGTAAATTTCTTGTATTTCTCTGATTTTCTCAGGTTCATACCCTCTTCTACGTAAACCAACAGAGTTGATACCTGCATAAGAGATAGGTTCTCTCGCCGCCTTGATGTATGGTGGTACATCTTTACGAACTAAAGTACCTCCGGTTACAAAAGAGTGCGATCCGATTGTACAGAATTGATGTACAGCCACTAAACCAGCTAAGACAACGAAGTCACCTACGGTTACGTGTCCTGCTAAAGTACTTGAGTTAGAGAAGATACAGTTATCTCCAATAATACAATCGTGTGCAATATGGCTATATGCTTGAATCAAGCAATTTTTTCCAATTACTGTTTTATATCTATCTTTTGTTCCTCTGTTGATTGTTACACACTCACGAATTGTAGTGTTATCCCCTATTTCAACAGTAGTCACTTCACCTTCAAATTTTAAATCTTGTGGTTCAGCAGAGATTACAGCACCAGGAAAAATCTTACAATTTTTCCCAATACGAGCCCCTTCCATGATCGTTACGTTAGATCCAATCCAAGTTCCCTCACCAATTTCTACATTATTGTGAATCGTAGTAAAAGGTTCAATTACAACATTACGTGCAATTTTCGCACCTGGATGTACATATGCTAAAGGCTGATTCATACTTGTTCTTTTAATTTGGTTTTTTTACTATTTGTGCCATTAACTCAGCCTCAGTGGTAATTTTACCATTTGCATAAGCTGTAGCTTGCATATGACAGATGCCTCTTCTAATTGGCGTTAAAAGCTCTAATTTAAAAACTAAAGTATCTCCTGGAAGCACTTGATTTCTAAATCGAACGTTATCTATTTTCATAAACAACGTAATATAATTTTCTGGATCTGGTACTGAACTTAAAATCAAGATCCCCCCTGTTTGAGCCATTGCTTCAACAATAAGTACACCTGGCATAACTGGAGCTCCTGGAAAATGTCCTACGAAAAACGGTTCGTTCATCGTAACATTTTTCAATCCTACCACTTGTTTATCAGTCATCTCTAAAATCTTATCTACTAATAAGAAAGGAGGTCTATGTGGTAGTAGGGACATGATTTTATTCACATCCATTAAAGGTTCTTGATTTAAATCATACGTAGGTACTTGATTACGCTTATCGTTGCGAATAATTTTCGACATTTTCTTAGCGAAATTCGTATTTACGGAATGTCCTGGTTTATTTGCGATTACTTTTCCTCGGATACGAGTTCCAATTAACGCCAAATCACCAATAACATCTAATAATTTATGTCTTGCTGCTTCGTTTGGATAGTGTAAAGTAAGATTGTCTAAAACTCCATTTGGTTTTACACTGATTTCTTCTTTACCGAATGCTTTTTTCAAATGCCCCATTGTTTCCGGTGATATTTCTTTATCCACATAAACAATAGCATTATTTAAATCGCCTCCTTTGATTAATCCATTAGCTAACAACGCTTCTAATTCGTGTAGGAAACTAAACGTACGCGCTTCAGAAATTTCCACCTTAAAGTCATTCATATCCTTTAATGTAGCATTTTGTGTTCCTAAAACTTTCGTACCAAAGTCGACCATTGTTGTTACTTGGTAGCTATCTGCTGGCATAACAATAATCTCACTTCCTGTTGCTTCATCCACATAAGAGATTACTTCTTTCACGATGTACTCTTCTCTTTCGGCATCTTGCTCTACAATCCCTGCTTTTTCAACAGCTTCAACAAAATACTTGGATGATCCATCCATGATTGGTGGTTCAGATGCATTTAACTCAACAATCACGTTATCAAGATCGCATCCGACAAAAGCTGCCAGAACATGTTCTGTCGTTTGAACACGAACTCCTTTTTTCTCTAAGTTTGTACCGCGTTGTGTATTAACAACATAATTTGCATCTGCTTCGATAACAGGATGCCCTTCTAAATCCACTCTAACAAAAGTAAACCCATTGTTAATCGGTGCAGGTTTCAATGTCATTACAACATTCTGTCCTGTGTGTAGACCTACTCCTTCAAGGGTAACTTCACTTTGGATGGTTTTTTGCTTAACCATAATAAAATCTTTTTGTATTTCGATAAGGTTACTATTTTCCGTTCTTTAGTTCTTCTAAGTCATCTACAATTTTAGGTAGATTTCTAAAATGGCTATACGATTTCAAGAAATCCGTATGTCCAATGGCTGGTGATCCTTGAACTGCAATATTTGATTCCAAATTCTTGGTCACACCTGATTGCGCTTGAATCTTAACATTGTCACCAATAGTCAAGTGTCCGACGATTCCTACTTGTCCACCGATCATACAGTTTTTGCCAATTTTTGTTGACCCTGCTACTCCTGTTTGAGAAGCAATAACTGTATTTTCACCGATTTCGACATTATGTGCGATTTGAATTTGGTTATCTAATTTAACTCCTTTTCTAATCACAGTTGATCCTAATGTTGCGCGATCAATTGTTGTAGCGGCACCAATTTCAACGTTATCTTCGATAATTACATTTCCAATTTGCGGCACTTTACTGTAGGTTCCATCTCCATTTGGAGCGAATCCGAATCCATCTGAACCAATGATTGTTCCAGCATGTAAAGTACATCCTGAACCAATAACAGATTCCGAATAAACGCGCACACCTGCAAATAGCACTGTGTTATCTCCAATAACCACATTGTCTCCAATGAAAGTATTGGGATAAATTTTTACATTATTTCCGATCTTGGTGTTTTTTCCTACATAGCAAAAGCTCCCTAAGTACAAATCTGTACCATAAGTAGCTCCTTCTGAGATCACACTTGGTTGTTCGATCCCGGACTTCATTAATTTCACTTGATTGTAGTATTCCAAAAGTTTGGAAAACGCTTTATAGGCATCATCAACTTTAATCAATGTTGCTCCCACTTCATACTCCGGTTCAAATGTTTTATTCACAATGACAACCGATGCCTTAGTAGTATAGATATGGTGAACGTACTTTGGGTTAGCTAAAAAGGAGATTGAGCCTTTTGCTCCTTCTTCAATTTTGGCCAACGTAGACACCTCTTCTTGAGGATTCCCAACTACTTCTCCTTCTAATACTGACGCTATTTGTTCTGCTGTTATTTTCATCACCGCAAAAATATAAAATATAATTGAAAATTAACTTTCAAAAACGCTTTTTGGGTAACAAACAAAATGCTTGGTTACCGGCTTGGTTAATGCTTTAAGATTTAATTGATCCGAAACAGACAAAACATCTGCAACCTGACCATCTTTTCGCACAATCATGATCGGTTCTTTATCCTTGCTATACGCTTGATTCTTAACCTTTCCTTTAAAAACAAAATAGCTCGCTAATTCAGCAGAAAGCTTATTTTTGGTTTGCACGTCTTCTAATCGTTTTTTCAGTTTTTCTTTAACTAATTTCTTGTCTTCTATTATTTCTATGCGCAACAATTTTCGATTGACAATCATCTTGCTCAACTGAGACAAGACAAAATCACTGTGAAACTGCCACGCTTTTAAAGCACTAACAATATCAGAATCATCCAACAAGGCAAATTGTTCCAAGGCAGTTTGCTCAAAATCTTCAAAAACACCTTGATGTTCTAAGAAAAACAACAGCGCACTACTACCCCAAAGTTTTTCGCCTTTGTGTACTAATTCTTTTGCTCGTTTCAATATACGCACTAAAATCAACTCTGCACAAACACTTGTTTTGTGTAAATACGCCTGCCAATACATTAAGCGACGACCTACCAAGAACATTTCTACTGAATAAATTCCCTTTTCTTCTACGACTAATTTATCATCGACTACATTCAACATCTGAATCAATCGTTCCGAATTGATATCTCCTTCAGCTACTCCGCTGTAAAAGCTATCGCGTTTTAGATAATCCATTCGATCCATATCCAATTGACTTGAGATCAATTGCAACATAAATTGGCGATGGTATTCACCTTTAAAAATTTGAATAGCTAAATCTAGTTTACCTGCGAATTCTTTGTTGAGTTGATGCATAAAATAAAGCGAAATAGCCTCATGGTGCACTCCTTCCACAATACTTTCTTCCATTGCATGCGAAAAAGGCCCATGCCCTATGTCATGCAATAAAATTGCTACATAAAGCGCAGTTTCTTCCTCATCTGAAATAGCGATATTTTTAAATCGAAGTACCTGAACTGCTTTTTGCATCAAGTGCATACAGCCTAGCGCGTGGTGAAAACGGGTATGATGTGCCCCAGGATAGACCAAATAAGACACCCCCATCTGAGAGATCCTTCTCAATCTTTGAAAAAAAGGATGCTCAATCAAATCATAAACGAATGAATTGGGAATAGATATAAATCCGTAAATCGGATCATTCAGTATTTTTAATTTATTGCTTGTAATCAACGATGATAAATTATTTTGTACTATACGAAACAAAGATAACAATATAATAAAAAGCTACATCTCTTTTTTACAAAAAGATGTAGCTTTTGTATAAACGGTTTTAAAAAAACGCGATTATTCTTCTAATTCAATTTGAAAACTTCCTAAAAACGCAATTGTTTTTTCAATATCATAATGTAAAATACGATCTTGAGAAACAAAAGGCACTTCTTCGCGATAAGACTTAACAAAAGACTCGATAAAGTCACTTGATTTTGCCGGACGTCTAAATTCCAACGCCTGTGCTGCATTTAATAATTCAATTGCTAAAATGCGCTCTAAATTATCGATAATACGCAGTGTTTTTGTTGCTCCATTTGCCCCCATACTCACGTGATCCTCTTGTCCATTACTCGACACGATACTATCTGTACTTGTTGGGTTTGCCAAGTGTTTATTTTGACTAACAATACTTGCTGCAGTATATTGTGGAATCATGAAACCTGAGTTTAATCCTGGATTTGAAACCAAGAACGCAGGTAATCCTCTTAATCCTGAAATCAATTGATACGTACGTCTTTCTGAGATATTCCCTAATTCAGCCAACGCTATTCCTAAGAAGTCAAATGCCAATGCCAAAGGCTGTCCGTGGAAATTTCCTCCAGAAACAACTAAATCATCTTTATAAAATACATTTGGATTATCTGTTACAGAGTTAATTTCTGTTTTAAACACTTTACTCACATATTCGATTGCATCTTTTGACGCTCCGTGAACTTGTGGAATACATCTAAACGAATACGGATCTTGTACGTGTTCTTTATGACGAGCGATCAATTCCGATCCCTCTAAAACCTCATTAAAGAAAGAAGCTGTTTCAATTTGTCCGCGGTGTGGTCTTACGTGGTGAATCAATTCGTTAAACGGCTCAATTCTTCCATCAAATCCCTCTAAAGACACCGCTCCAATCAAGTCAGCCAAATACGACATTTTTTTCGATTTGATGAGAACATAACACCCATAAGCACTCATAAACTGCGTACCATTCAACAACGCTAATCCTTCTTTAGATTTTAATTGAATAGGCTTCCACCCCATCTTCTCAAGTACTTTACTTGCTGGTTGTCTATATCCTTCATACACCACCTCTCCTTCTCCAATCAAAGGCAATGTTAAATGTGCCAAAGGAGCTAAATCTCCAGAAGCACCAAGTGATCCTTGTGTGTATACCACAGGAAGAATATCGTGATTAAAGAAATCAACCAAACGCTCCACTGTTTCCAATTGAACCCCTGAATTCCCATAACTCAACGATTTTACTTTCAACAACAACATAATTTTAACGATCTCATTTGGAACAATTTCTCCTGTACCACAAGCATGAGACTTCATTAAATTTTCTTGTAATTTCGTTAAATCACTGTCGTTAATTTTTACATTACACAAAGATCCAAATCCTGTATTAATTCCGTAAATAGGATCCTTATGTATTTCCATTTTATTGTCCAGATAAGCACGACAGTTTACAATATTTGCACGCGCTTCTTCTGAGATATCTAACTTTTGATTTTGGGTAATAATCTCGTTTAATTTCTCAATTGTAAATACATCTGAACTTATATAATGTACTGTTTCCATAATTTTATTGGCTATATACTTTTATTTATTATCGGGTAAATATCAAATTAGTTGCTGTTGACTCTGCTTCACTCCAAGCATAACCATCTAAGTTAAACTTTCTCAAGCCTTCAATGTCCTTAATATCGTTATCTATAATATAACGCACCATCATTCCTCTGGCTTTTTTTGCAAAAAAACTAATCGTCTTAAGCTTTCCGTCTCTCAATTCTTTAAACTCAGGCACAACCAAAGAGGCTTTTAATTTCTTGTAATCAATAGCACTAAAGTATTCGTTACTGGCTAAATTAACCAACAACTCCCCTTCTTTCATTTCTTTGTTTAAATATTCCACAAGAATAGGCTTCCAAAAAGCGTATAAATTCGCTTGCTCACCTACCTTCATTTTAGTTCCCATTTCAAGTCTATAAGGCTCAATCTCATCAAAAGGTCTCAAGATCCCATATAGACCTGACAAAATACGCAAAGTATCTTGCAGGCGCTCCATTTTACTTTCTTCTAACGTATAAGCATCTAAGCCAACATAAACATCACCGCTAAAAGCGAATACAGCCTGTTTAAAATCCGCTTCGTTTTTTTTATTTTTCTTATAGCTTCTCTCTTGATTTCTTTGCCAGTTCAAATCTGCAAGATTAGCAGAAACCTTCATCAACTCCATTAATTCAACGGGTGTTTTCTCTTTTAACACCTCGTTAATCCTCTTACTTTCTTTCACAAACAAAGGTGTTGAGACAGCCGTAAAAGGTACTTTAGTTTTATAATCCAAGCTCTTAGCCGGAGACACCACAATCTTCATCTTCTTTTTTTTTCAAATATAACCATTCTTCCCTTAATCTTCTTTCAATCCCCAAATCTTTCGCCAAATAGATTTCAACAATTTCACGCCATCACCCCTATCTTTTTTTACTTCTTTTGCTCTTAACTCCCCTTTGTCATCTAAATCAAATTTATAGCTAAAAGCAAATTGCACCTCACCTCCTTGCTCACGCAATACACCAAAGCGCAGATCGTTAAAATAGATTTCGTTATTTTTTTCTGTAAATGTATAACACCCTTCAGAGAGTTTTACGAGTCGAGTAATAAGCTGATGATTTTCCAATCCACCGATTAAGGCGTGATTTTTGGGATACGATTGAAAAGTAACGGGTTCATCGCTAAAGAATGAATATTCACCAATGAGAAAAGCATCTTGCGTTTCAACAATTGCTGTCCACAAGATTGTATTCATAGCTGTAGGCTTTACAGACATGGATTTATAAGCGATGTGTTTTTGATCTAACACAGCTGTAAAGCTATAGAATGCCATTGCTTTAAGCAGTAGCGTAAGCAACAAATACACTGTACTCACATAAAGCCCTACCTTATTAAAGTATAGCCTTTTTTCAATATTCGTTTGCTCCATCATGGAGCGAATCAAGAAAAATAAAAAAGGTATCGTATATAGCGGATCGATAACGAAGATCGATTTAAAAGCAAAAGGATAATCCATTGGCCATAATACGCGCGTTCCCCAAGTGGTGAACACATCAAGCAAGGCATGCGTAAAAAGTCCCCAAAAAAAGAACCAACAACCTTCCTCATAGGTAACTCCCTTTTTCCTTTCAAACCAATGTAACAGGTAACCAAAAAAGAAAGCACCGAAAATAGCAAATAAAATTGAGTGTGTTATTCCACGATGGAATTCCAATGCAGTAATTGGATCAGTAAAGAATGTTGCTAAGACATCTAAATCAGGTACGGTCCCAGCTATAGCGCCATATAATACGGCTTTGTTTTTAAGCTTCCGTCCCAATAAAGCGTTCCCAATTGCGCCCCCTAAGACAATTTGAGTTAACGAATCCATTTTTTTTAAATATATCTGCAACGAATATAAAAAAAAACTGCACAAAGGCAGTTTTTTATTCATTTACATTTTAAAAAAAATTGATTACAATTCTTTGAAAATTGTATGCATTAATCGTTTTTTATCGTTGATACTTTCCTCTAAAGAGATCATCGACTCTGTTCTGTACACTCCATCGATATCATCAATCATGTAGATAACTTCTTTGGCGTGACGCGTGTTTTTAGCTCTAATCTTACAGAACACATTAAATTTACCAGTAGTTACGTGAGCCACTGTCACATATGGAATTTCATTAATTCTCTCCAAAACAAACTTAGTTTGCGAAGTATTATGTAAAAATATTCCGATATATGCAATAAATGCATATCCTAATTTTTCATAATCTAACGTTAATGAAGAACCTTGGATAATTCCTGCGTCTTCCATTTTTTTCACACGTACGTGAACCGTACCTGCTGAAATTAATAATTTCTTAGCGATATCTGTAAAAGGCACTCTCGTATTATCGATCAGCATATCTAAGATCTGGTGGTCGATTTCATCTAAACGAAACTTACTCATAAATCAATTATTTATGTTAATTCTAAATCTATATTTCAGTACAATAATAATAAAAAAAAATCTTATTTATTCAAAAAATAGCAATTTTACCTATTTTTTTAATAAATAATTAACCTCTTGAACTGATAACGATACAACATCCTCAAAATTTCGTTCCAAAATATCGCTTGGTTTCTCAATAAAAGATCTTAATTCACACTCCTTTTCTATTAAAGTATGTACAAATTTACTCTCTTTTTCATCAATATCCACAATAATAGGACAAAATTTAACACTTCCCTCTACTAAAACCTCTTTATATTGAATTTTCGCTATAATTTTTTTGTTCTCATGAGCTAATTTCACACTTCTCAATTCGACGTCATTAAAGCATTTAGTATTCTCAGGAAGTGAGAAGTACGATTCCATATCATACTTTAAATAACTGTTTGTAGCAATTACCTCTAATGCACGTAGAAGGCTCATGCAAACTAAGGTTCGAGTGTTTTCTCGTTGATAATCCACACCTAAATGCCCCGCTTCTATTAATATAGTAGGAATACCTTTTGACTGCGCATAGTCGCCTATACAATTAATATTAAAGGAATCGTCGAATCGACCAACATGCCCTGGCGTTACTTTTTGTACTACCTCATTCATCGCTTCGATGACTTGAATTGCTCTTTTTCGATTCTCGTTGATCGCTCTTTCTTCATTATAAGCAGGAGCTAAAAAAGAAATAGCCGCTGACTTTCCAGTTTCACCCACTCCAAATATACTACGTTGATCGTGTAAATTAAATGCAAAATCGGGTTGAATTTCTTCTAAGAGTTGACGCAAGATTTTACTTTCGGGTTGACTCAAATCGATCGAATCACGATTTAAATCAATTTGATTCGCATTAACTCTTGTGTAGTAAAAAGCACCATCAGGATTTAAAATAGGCACAATAGTAAGGGTGAATTGTTCTTGCCATTTAGTGCTATTTTCATCTGTCGTTTCATTCAAATAATGAAGTAAATCTAATACCGCTTTTGTGGTTGTCGATTCATTTCCATGCATCTGAGACCACATCAAAATTTTCGTTTTTCCACGTCCATATTCAACAGCGTAAATAGACCGATCTTCAACCGATTTCCCAATTTCTCGAACATTAAAGTAATACTTTAAGTTGTTGATAAAATTAGCTATTTTTTCATTGGTGATGTATCTTCCTTTTATCGCCTCTACTTGATAGGCTTCTGCCTTTTGTTTTTCTTTCATTTCCTAAGCCTGTTTACAATATTACAAATGTAAACAATTAGTTTTTTACAAATGTAAACATGCAATTCTTTTTTTGTTTTTACATTTGTCAACAAAGTGCTTGTCCTATGTTCAAACGGTTAGTGTAAGAATTAACAAATAATTTTTTAAACTTATTAAACACTAATATTCAATATATTACTCACCTCTAATTAAAGTAATACTCTATATTATTTTTATCTTTTTATTCTTGTATACATTTGTTAATTCAATAATTTAGTTACATTTGTAAATTATTAGAGCAAAAAATATACATTTGTAGTCATGGAAGATTTTGTAAACCGATTGGAATTTTTACTTGGACATTTTGAACTATCTGCTTCTGCTTTTGCAGATAAAATTGGGGTACAACGCTCTAGTTTATCCCATATTTTATCAGGGAGAAACAAAGCGAGTTTAGACTTTATTTTGAAAATAAACGACACTTTTCCGGAGCTAAATATCGAGTGGTTAATCAAGGGAATTGGCACCTATTCTGGGACTCAAAATCAGGAAAAAAACACATCAAAATCCAGGGATCTATTTTCTGAAGAACCACAAAAAGAAGTTCAAATCACCTCTGCTCCTTCCTTCCATGAAGAAGTAAAAAAGGACATAACTCCAACTAAAAATATTCCCGATTTTTTTACTTCTTCTGACATGGAACAAATTGTTGTTTTTTATAAAGACGGAACTTTTATGACATACAAACCACGTTCTTAAGGAGCGTTTTTTTTTTTTGCTTTTTTGTCTGATGACTTTTTAGGTGATGACTTTTTAGGTGATGACTTTTTAGGTGATGACTTTTTAGGTGATGACTTTTTAGGTGATGACTTTTTAGGTGATGACTTTTTAGGTGATGACTTTTTAGGTGATGACTTTTTAGGTGATGACTTTTTAGGTGATGACTTTTTAGGTGATGACTTTTTAGGTGATGACTTTTTAGGTGATGAC
>NZ_JACHTC010000016.1 GCF_014145635.1 Myroides sp. WP-1 | reverse complement strand
GACCTATGCCCAACAAGATCCACAATATACACAATACATGTACAATCACTCAAACATCAACCCTGCTTATGCGGGTAGTAATGAGGGATTAAACATCTTTGGCTTGTATCGCACCCAATGGGTTGGGGTAGAAGGAGCTCCCAAAACAGCAACCTTATCCGTAAATACTCCTTTGGGAGATTCAGGATTAGGATTAGGAGTAAACTTTGTCAATGACCATTTAGGGGTAATGGATGACAATACCTTATCGGTAGATTTATCGTATGCTATTGATTTGAATTACCACTACAAATTGGCCTTTGGACTGAAGGGATCAGCTAATTTACTGGATGTGAACTACAGCAAGTTGCACATTTACAATCCATCTGATCCTGTCGCTGAGAGTGATATTAAGAACAAATTCACACCCAATATAGGAGCGGGCTTGTTCTTGTACTCAGACAAAGCCTATGTAGGCTTATCTGCCCCGAATTTGTTGACTCGTTCTCGCTACAACGACAACGACATTAAAACACTTCGCGAGAAACTGCACGTGTATGCAACAGGGGGTTATGTTTTTGATTTGAGTAACGATATCAAATTCAAACCAGCTGCGATGGTAAAAATCGAGCAAGGCTCGCCATTGCAAGTAGACGTATCTGCGAACTTTATGTTTGTCAATAAGTTTACAGCGGGTATTGCTTACCGTTGGGATGCTTCGGTGAGTGGTTTGGTAGGCTTCCAAGTTTCGGAGAACATTTTTGTAGGTTATAGCTACGATGCAGAGACGACAAAGCTGGCTAATTACAACTCCGGATCACACGAGATCTTTATGCGCTTTACATTGTTTAACGGCTTTAAGCGCATCACCGCGCCAAGGTTCTTCTAAAAGGAAAAAGAATGGTAAAACAGATCATACAACTGAGTATCTTAAGTGCAGCTTTGAGCTTTAGCCTTGTAGGATACAGCCAGATAAAAAAAGAGAAACAAGCCAACAAAAATTTTGATCGCTTGGATTACACGAAAGCAATTACAGGGTATCAAGCGCTTGTTGAGAAAGGAAAAACCAATACGTCTATCTTACAAAACTTGGGCGATGCTTACTATTTCAACGGAAAATTAGCAGAAGCCAACAAGTGGTATACAGCTCTTTTTGAAGGAACGTATGAGGATAAAGACACGTCACTATTGCCCTCAGAATACTACTATCGCTATGCACAAACACTAAAATCCGTAGAGAACTACGACAAGTCGAAAGAGTTGATGGATCAGTTTGCTGCGATGGAAAAAGAAGATTCTAGAGCCAAACGCTACAATCAAAATCGAAATTATATTCAGCAGATAGAACGTATACCCTCAACATATGCTGTTGATATATTGGATATTAATAGCGATTATTCCGATTATGGAGGAACCGTAGTTGGAGATCAGTTTGTATTTACATCTGCTCGTGATGTAGTACAAGATATCCATAGCTGGACAAATGAACCATTCACACAATTGTATCGTGCTACAATACAGGGGACAGGAAGATTAGAAATGCCCGTATTAGTTGACTTTGCTGATGATTCACAAGTCAATGAAGCAACTGCTGTTTTCTCTAAAGATGGGAATACGATGTATTTTACACGTAATAACGCTAAGAAAAATGGAAAAAGTAAACAAAATAAAGATAAATCATCCTTATTAAAGTTATATAGAGCGCTAAAGCAATCGGATGGGAAGTGGGGACTAGTAGAGGAATTGCCATTTAATTCAGACAATTTTAATACATCCCATCCTGCTTTAACACCGGATGGTAAATGGCTGTATTTTGCTTCTGATAGAGCGGGAACAATGGGACAATCAGATTTGTTTCGCGTAGCGCTATATGAAAATGGAGGATATGGAGAAGTAGAAAATTTAGGAAATACAATCAATACCGAAGGGCGAGAGAGTTTTCCTTTCATTTCTTCGGACAACCAATTGTTTTTTGCCTCTGATGGTCATTTGGGGTTAGGTGGACTTGATGTTTTTGTGTCAACAATAAAAGAAGATGGCAGTTTTGGTCCTGTAGAAAATCTTGGAAAACCAGTAAATAGCAGTTTAGATGATTTTGGATTCTATTATGATGCTGGTAGAGGACATGGATTTGTATCTTCGAACCGTAGTGAAGGAAAAGGTGGAGACAATATATATGCCCTTGTCAAACACTGTTTACATGAAATAGAAGGAACAGTTTACGATCAGCGTACCAAAGAAAAACTTAGCAAGGCAATAGTTACGATTGTAAATCTTGCCGATAAAAAAGAATATCAATTTACTACAGATGTCGATGGAACGTATCGCATAACTGATATTGATTGCGGTACAAGATACGCTGTTAAAGCAAGTAAAGAAACGTATAGCGAAGTTGAAGTTGTGTTACAAGCTAAAAATGAAACAGGAACTTATACGGTTCATTTAGGACTTGAAAAAACGATGGAGGTTCACGATGATTTAGTGAAAAAATTACAGTTAAAACCGATCTACTTTGATTTTGACAAATCGAATATTCGCAAAGATGCAGCGATTGAACTGATGAAAGTCGTGGAGGTTATGAAAGAATATCCAACGATAAAATTAGATGTTCGTTCGCATACAGACAGCAGAGGAAATGATACTTATAATATGAGTTTATCAGATCGCCGTGTAAAATCAACAATAGCTTGGTTAATTAAGCAGGGTATTGATCCAAATCGTTTAACAGGTAAAGGATATGGAGAGAGTCAATTGCTGAATAAGTGTAGCAATGGCGTACCGTGTACTGCTGCAGAACACCAGTTAAACAGACGTAGTGAGTTTATTATCCTAGAGATATAAAGCTACGTTATCAAGTATTGAAAAGACGCAAGCAATTTTTTTTTGATAATCCAGCTGTGGGATTTAAAATAATACAGTAAAAAAAGGGTGTTTTTTAGTAAACACCCTTTTTTAAAATACACGCTATTTTTTCTTTTTAAATAATAGAGCTTGATTTCTATTTTTGACTTCTAGTTTGGTGTACAAATTGCTGATGTGGTATTTCGTTGTACTTAGCGAAATAAAAAGCTTATCTGCTATTTCTTGATTACTCATATTTTCCCAAATACACTGAAGTACCTCTGTTTCTCTTGTGGTAAGGTTATGTGTAATTCTCAAATTTTCTAAGGTATCAAGTAAAGGGCGATAATGCATTTTAGAGGGCATATCTGCGTTTTTATTTAGCAATACAAGATAATGATTGATTTGTTCTTTATAACCATTGTTTTCATCTTGTAGGTCGCGTACTTTATAAATAATAGCAAATGTGATACTAATTAATTCGATATTGCTAATTAGGCGGAATGTATCCAGATTAAACCAAGCAAACTGATTGGAGTTGAAATAGATGTAAAGAAAGTAACCTACACCAAATAAAAGGATTAATCCAAAAGTACACAGTAAAAAACGCGCATATACGTTCTTTTTGAACTGCGTTGCCGCTAAGATTAAACAGAAAAAAGGAGGTAAAAAACACAAAATATTAATCAAGTGTTTTAACGTGGTTAACGCCAAAAAGCTTTGTATTGTTGATAAGAAAAGGATAGCAATAAAAAGAGAAATAAAGATCAACTTATAACTTTGAAATAACTGTTTAATATCTAAAAAATAAACCGTGAATAAGCAGGCTAAAAAGGAAGTAAGTGGAACATTCCAAATTAATAATACACTCATTTCCCAATGACCATTCGAGATGTAATAGAACATACCATCTTCAAAAAAAAGGGAAGTAAAAATGCTGATTTGTAATAAACTATAGGTTATAAAGCGTTTATCTTGAAAGATAAAGTAGAAGACTAAGTTGAAAACAATAGACATAATAGCGATACCATAATAGAGCCCGATGCGTAAAAGATGAAAAGATTCTGAAACAGCAAATTGCGTTTGTTCTTCAATTACAATCGGAAGGTTTGTTGTATCAATCTGTTTGAGATTAACATAGTAAGTAGACTCTTTTGTATTGAAATTATACTGAGCAAATCTAGAGCGAATGGAATTGTTTTTACTGTCAATATTCGGAGTTAACGCTCGAAGAGAATCTTTTTGAAAGACGTATAATTCATAGTCATAGATATGAGGATTCTGAATTTGAAACGTCATATCTGTGTTTAACTCACTCGGTTTGATTGTTCCTTTGATCCAGGTATTGTCAAAAGAATCAGAAGCAATCATAAGATTTGATTGAGTAGGGTGAGGTCTAAATGTTAAATGCTGCACGGAAGTTTGAACTGTATTGTTTGCATGTAACGAAAGACAAATAAAGAAAAGAACCAAAACTAGGCGTAAGTTTTGGAACAATGAGGGACTAAATTGTTGCATTGTTTATGTTGTTAGGGGACTAATCAGAAATAATAAAACAAGCGTTCAAAATGGTATAAATAGTTGTATTACTATTGAACGGCTGGTTATCAAACACTTGTTTTTTTATACTCTTTAAGGGGAAGAGTAAGACTAGTATTCAGCACAGCTTATTTTTTTGACCAATTCAATAAAGCTACTACTATTAGTTTTGTATAAAATGTTTTTTCGATGTGTTAAAATGGTATTCATACTCACATTGAGCATACCTGATATTTCTCTACTCGTTAAACCTTCTTTGATTAAGGTTAAAATTTCAAGTTCGCGTTTAGTTAGATTAAAATCATTGTTCAAATCCAAGTAAATGCTGTGGACCTTATCAAAAATTTTGTAGTCATTTTGGGCACAAAAATTTTTTTGATCTTGAATTTTATGGATAATCAACGTTTTGGCTAAATGTCCTTGATCATCTACTTCTAGTGCTTGGCATTCTTGTTTGATCCGCAAATAGGTTGCATCTGCTTTTTGAATCCTGTAGCTGTACTTCGTAGTATAGCGAAAGTGTTCTTCAAATTTTAGGGCATTGGTAAATGCTAATCTTTTTTCTTCGTTTTCGAAAAAATAAGATTGATCTGCTGGATGAATCAGGTCAATGAGAAAATTGAGGTTAAAACCATCCGTATGATGCCCTGTTATTGCAGTAAAAGCAGAGTTAATAAATAGAATAGTATCTTCTATACAATCGTAAATAAAGAAATAAGTACAGAGTTGTTGTCCGACTTTTTCTTTTTTTGTGGTATTGGATCTTGCATTTTGTTTATTGTACAAGTCTAACCATTGGGATTCTGTAGAATTGTTCATAAAAAAGGAAGTTTTTTTCGTTGGTAAGTAAAGTAAAAACACGTGGAGTAGTTGATGCTCCACGAGTATATCTGACACTAGATTTTAGGGTAAATCTAGAGGAATTGCTAATAATAGTAGCAACAAGCAAAAGGCAATAAAAATTAAGCCAATCACAAGATTTTGTGGGGTAAATTTTGTTTTAGCCAGCATAGGTGAGTTTGTGTTTAGTTGATAAATAAAAGTATTGGTTTTAGGGTGAAACATGAGTACTGTTCTTTATTTTTCCAAACGACCGTTTAAAGGGGGGAACGGCTAGGAATGTTGGTTTGTTGTTTGCATTACAAAAATGATGAATTGTAGGTAAAAACCAAGTTTTTGGAAGGGTAGTATTTGGGTAGTTTTTGGTATACAATAAAATGAAACACAAACTAAAACCAAACCTGATGTTTTTAATGTTTTGATTATGAGGTTTTTAATTTGTTTTTTAGTGTCCCCTTTTGGGTGGACATGCCAAGGGACAAAACTCAAGGTAAGGGAACGGAATGGTTCCTTTTTAAGTGATTATTTGCGAATTTTTTAAAATAATAAGCTACAGATGTAAAAATAATTATGCTATTTTAGCGTATAGTTGTATGTATAGACTCTGATGATGATAAAAACTCTTCTACATTTATCGATTATGTTATTGATGTTTGGCACATTTTGTCAAATGTATAGTCAGACGTATGATTTTGTTGAGATTGGAAAGAAGGTGACAAAGCACAATAATGACAGTGAATTTGATCAAACTATATTGCTTTTAGAACACATTATAGAAGACAAAAAAGCGACCCATTATGAACGTTATCAAGCCTACAGTTTAAAGTATCAAACGTATAAGCGATTGTTCATTTACGACAAGGCAAATTTCAATTTAGATTTAGCATTAGAAGAGGGGTTAAAAAGTGAACACAAAGAATTAGTCTCAGCTCAAGTGAAGTTGGAAAAATTATTTTTAGCCTTTGATTCGCTTAAATTTGATGAAGTTAATCAGTTGCTTTTGGCAATAGATGACGAAGATTTGAAGTATATCACATTTCGAACCCAAGCCTATTATTACGCAGTATTGGGTACGATGGAATTGAAGCGTAATGAGCTGAAAAAAACAGAACAATATTATAAAAAATCGATCACCTTACTTGAAGAACACGATCCTCAAAACTTACCGATGATTTATCGCAAACAAATTGATCTATATCGCAAAATGAATCAATATGATAAATCGATAGAGAGTTTTGAAAAAGGGTTGTATTATGCCAAAGAGTACAATATTGACGTTTATGTTTTGAATATGTATTTTGATTTGACGTATTTCTATAAGCAAATTGGCAACTTAGAAAAGGCAGTTCAAACGCAAGAAATCTGTAATATTTTAGCTAAAGAATATAACGAAGGCGGAGTATTAGGTCGACTTAATGTATTAGAGAGTCAGCTTATGCAAGAACGAATTATGAAAGAAGAAAAACGCGATCGTTTTATTATCCTATCATTAACTGGTTCTTTATTACTGGTACTCATTCTCTTGCTTTTGTTATTTAGATACCTCAATCGAATAAGAAAAAACAAACAACAATTAGAGGAAGAGAATGAACGTTTGCGTAGCGATATCTTACACCTATTTAGCAAGACAGAAAGTGATGTTTCAAATCCTGTTCGATTAACAGAGAGACAGACTGAAATTATTGAATTGGTCAAACAAGGGAGAACGAATAAGGAAATAGGCAATATGCTGTTTGTTTCAGAGAACACCGTAAAATATCATTTAAAAAACATTTATGAAGTGTTGCGCGTCAATAGCCGCGTAAAATTATAAGTAGCAATGAAAGTTTGGATTACTTTTTTTATAGGAATTTGGAGCGTGCTGGTTATGGGAAAAACACCAGAAATTCTAGAACTTGAACAGGAAATTGCTGAATTGAGTAGGAAAGAAGAGTATGAAGTAGCCATAGAAAAGCTCCAATGGATAGTTTTAGATCCTACTAGTTCTAACCTAGTTAAAGCAGAAGCTTTTTTTCTCAAACACGAAATTTATAGTAAAATTGGAATTTATACGGAAGCAGAAAGCAATTTAAAGTGGTTTTTGCAGCAAGCGGTAAAAGACAAAAAAACAACAGACAGCTATGAAGGGCGTTACAAATTATTTTCTGCAGTTCTTTATTATAAGCAGTACGAGTACCAAAAAGCCATTGCACTTGTCGAAGAAATAAGACCGTATAGTTCAGCATACTCATCTACTGAATATGCGTTGTATCTCTTTTTAGAAGGATTGTATAAAATTGAAAAAGAAAAGTCCTACAACAGCGCATTAATTGATTTGGATGTTTCAATCGAACTACTCAAACAAGAAAAATCAGATTATTTACCGATGGTGTATAAAGAACAATTGCGTTTGTATATGCTATTAAACAAGCACGAAAAGGCGGTTGAAAGTTATGAGCATGGATTGCGTTACGCAGAAGAATTAAAAGTAACAACAGAGGTTCTTGAGCTTCATCGTCTTTTGGCCGACTACTATCAATCTATTGGATGGAATAAAGAAAGTTTAGCGCTAAGTGAGGCTGTATTGATAACAGGTACAGCTTATAGTAGCCCCCATTTAGGTAGTAAGCTTTACTTTGTAGAGAAAGACGTTTTAAAGCGAAGTAAAGTATTAGAACAACGAAAGAGCAAAACGATTCAAAGCATCCTACTCGGATCTGTCGTAGTGGTTTGTCTTTTGATTGGGTTTTCATTCGTTTCTTACCAGAAAAACAGAAAGAGAAAAACATTAATTGAATTAGAGAATCGCGAATTAAAAACAAACTATACCAGCTTAAAGCAAGAAAAAGAAAAGAAAAAAGAACAAGAAGATCAACCCGTATTGACAGAACGACAAGCAACTATTTTGTCTTTGGTCAAAGCAGGTAAAACAAATAAGGAAATTGCGCTCATTTTGTGTATATCAGAAAATACGGTAAAATATCACTTGAAAATAATTTACAACTTATTAAAAGTAAATGGTAGAAGTGAGTTGATATAAAAAGAAAAGGCTGTCTTGACAACATAAAAGACAGCCTTTTTCACATAAAAATAATTGTACTTATTTTAGTTTTATTGATAAACTAAAGAGTAAACTGATAAAAAGTACGTACAGTAAAAGAATAAAATAAAGTGTACTGTACTTTTTTAATATAGCAATTAGTTTCATTTTTGTTGATTATTTAATGTTAATTCCAATCGGGCATTGCGGCATTTTTAAATTTTTCCACTCTTGTTTTGAGGAGATTATTCAACTCTTTGATATAAACGTGTTGTGGTGATCGTTCATCGTTAGAAGTATTAGTAAAAATTACATACGCTTCATTTGGTGAAAAACGAGGTTCTAGATCATTGGTGCCAGGTTCAATCTCAGTTGATATTTCTGTCGATTGATTGGCAACGCTATCATAAATAAAAAGTTTAGAACTAATTCGACGGTAGTTTCTGTTTTCAGTTCCCTCTAGATCATAAGCATAAAGGACCTTCGTACCGTTGTTAGAAAGTTGTAAACCACTACTAGCACCAGGTTTATCTTTCAGTACCGTAAATAAGTGATTTCCTCGAAAATCGATACAAAAAATATGTACTTGATACCCCATTGCATTGTTGGTTTTTAGAGCAATACGCTGTTGCTCCACATTGACATCAACCTCCGAAATAAAAGAGCCATTTTTGGTTTGGTACAGGAGTTGTAAGCCTTGTCCATTTGAATTAATCGCATATAGTTTATCGAAATTGGCAAAGTAAATTTGATTGCTATTAGCGGGCCAACTAAAAGTAATTTCATTGAGATTAAAGCCGTTGGGGTTAACAGAAGAAGTAATTTTCTTAACGTTACTTCCATCGGTGTCCATGGTGTAGATATCTAAAGCTGTTCCATTAGATTGAAAGAAAGCAATTTTATTTGCTGTTTCGTTTTTTCTAGGTCTAAAGCTATTGTATTTAGAATCTGTAAGTTGAAATTCATTTCCTTCATCATCTGAAGAGAAAATAACTAAATTGTCTTGGATTTTTTTGGTGTAAAAAAAGCGATTGTTTTTTGGTGCATTATATACACTAAAGCTCCCCATTTCACTTTTTACGGGACTATTTACTTGATCCTCTACAGTTACTTGCCAAAAGTATTTTACCCCTAGTTTTAGATGGGAATATTCAAATAGCGTATCCTTAATTTCGGTAAAAGTTTCTACTGTTGTATTTGAATCATTCTTTAGTGTTAAGGAATAGCTGTGTTTCGATTTATCTTTATCTTTCGACGACCATTTGAAAACAACCGCCGTTGATTTTATTACTTCATTGTCAATCGGTGTGATCAATTTTGGAATAGCTGGAGCGGGTGGTGTATTTTTTGCTGATGTCAGCTCAAAAATTACGTTGCTTGTTTTTCCTTCATAAACCGTAACACCTTTAAAAGAGGTGGTATAACCTTTTGCTTCAGCCTTAACAGAATATTCCCCCTGTTTAAGCGTTTCTAAAACAAAATTTCCTTTATCATCTGTAAATACAGTAGTTGAACTAGGAGAAGTTTCTATTTTTACATTAGCTAATGGTGTGTTTGATTCTGCTGCTACAACTTTTCCCGTAACGCTTCCCGTACCATTTTCATCTACATAATCCTCACTACAAGAAAGGAAGAGAAAAAGAAGAGGGAACCAACTGAATTTTATAAGTAAGTGTTTCATTGTGTTGTGTCTGTTTTAAAAATAGTATTTGAGTCCTAAACCAAAATTGAAGTAATAATCCTTGTATTTACCTTGTTTAACACCTTCTAACTTATCTGTAAAAGTGAAGTTCTGTTCAGCAAAGGCAAAAAGAGCATAGGAAGAGTTGAAACTGTAGTTTAGACCAGCTCCATACTGTATTTTCCAATAGAATTTTTCGTCTCTTGCTTCCCTTTTCTGTGTCATAAAGTAATCGCCAATTACACCAGGACCAAGGTAGAGGTAAGGAGAAAGTTTATCTTGTGGAAGTAGGAATGCACGTAAATTAGCATCAATACTGTATTTTTGGTTGGTATAACTTTTTCCTGTTCTAATTTCGATTGGAGTAAAGTTGAGTTCAACAGCAAATGTATGAGACAGTTTTCGAGCATAAGCCAATCGAAAAGCATAACCAACTTTCTTCTCCTTGAGATCGCCATAGAAGAGATTTACTCCACCTGCAAGGGCAAGTTCATTTTTCTGTTTGCGTTCAATTTGTTCTCGTTCATATAGCAAAGTAGCTTCTTCTTCTTTTTTTAGTGCATTGTAAGAAGCGAGTAACCTGTCATCGATATCTTTACCGTCTTTTGTTTTCCATAAACTAGCCTCAATTCCTTCAATAATCATACTTTCAACTGCTTTTTCAATAGCGTCTTTTAAGGCGAGTTGAATCGGTTCATTTGCTGTAAATCCAGTTTCAACTTCGAGTAGACGCTGAAAGTTTACATACTTAAAAAGACTGGCAGATACTGCTTGAGATAAGATGGTTTTAGAAACATAAACTGTCTTCAACACTTTTCCGTTTGTGGTAGAAACGGCGCGTAAGTAAACCGTAATGCGATCTTGACGATATTGCGTCGATCCCCCTACACCGAAGTAGCGAGCACCGGCACCGCCAGTAAGTATATTAGAATCGTAGGAAACAATTCCGCCTTCTAATAAAACTCCCGCAAATAACAAAGGAGGTAATTGCTTTTGTGTATTGTCTCCCGCTTGTCGATATTGTTCACGGGTGGTATTGATAATGTTTCGTTCATTTAATAAATTTCCAAGGTTTTCTCGTTCCACAACAGTAAACCAACCACTATCTTCTAGTGCTTTGTTTAGCATTGTCGTTCCTCCTTGGGGTACTGCTGTACTAAAAGAACTACCCACTTCAATATTTTTGTATTGACCTGTTTGATCTCTGAAATTGTAAACACCAACAACAATAGGTTCACTTGGTTTGGGTAAGTTTTTTAAAGTAGTACTGGTCGAAGTTATTTCGCCAGTACGAGCACTTTGTTTGGCAACGGGCTGATTGAGGTAAGCACCACAATTAACCAACAAACTACTCAGTAAAATCGTTACTAGGGGAAGTCGTAAAAAATTCATTATTCAATTAATTGGTAGGCATTATGATTTGAGTTTGTTCACCATTTTCCGTATTGAGAATATTAATAACCATTCCTTCTAGTGAATCGTAAATTTCAACAGACAAACTACCCAAGGTAAAAGTTCCTTCCTTTAGCTCAGAGCCAAAAGAATCACTGAACAATTGACGGGAAATCTGGTTTAATAATTGACTATTTAAGCGTTCCGTAAACTGATTTAAACTATTCGTTGTTTTGGGCTTTGTCGTTGCAGGATCTTTAAAAGAGTTTTGTGCATTTGCAGAACTCAGCATCATTTGGTAGTTAAAAACTTCACCGCCAAAAAAGGGATTCATCGGTTTGTATGTCAACTGTTGTGCTGAGCATAAAGAGGTGATGAAAAAGGCAAATAAATAAAATGTGAATTTCATTGTTAAAAAGTTTTAGTTCGTTGGTTGTTTATTCTTAGTTGTTCTAGATGTCTTAACGTCAGCGTCAATGCAGTATTACTCATTGATTTGAGGTAATCATATTGCGTGCGAACGAAGAATTCAAAAATGAGGGCTTGGTTTGTTTTGAGTGTTATTTTGGTGTTGTTTCCCAGTGTAATTGTTTCTGTAATCGTTATAATATGCTCTGAGTTAATATTGCTAGATAGATAGTTTGAATAATAGAGTTGATAAAAATCTCGACCAGCTTTTGTCTTTGTTTCATCCACTACAATGCCTTTAAAATTAATTTGCCCGTAGGGAATATCTTCTTGTTTGGCTTTATTCGCTTCTTCTTCGATTTGTTGGGTTAGCGTTTCTTTTATGTGATCTTCATTTCTAGTCTCGTTGATGACGTGACGTGCTGTTCCTATTAATTTGTCATTGACATCATAGAGGAGTAAGAGAATAATCAGTCGATCTTCACCTGTTAGGTTTACTTGGGTAGAAGAAAGCGCAATGCGTTGAAAAGGTTCAAGAACTTGACGTCCACTTTGGTCGTTTTTAGATTGATTATGAGTGAGTAAATTGGTCTTAATTAGAGATAGTTTATACGATATACTGGTTGTGATTTCTGTTTTACTCTGTGCTATACTTGTAATGTGCAGTTGATCAGTATCTTGTTTAACATCTAGAATAGCTTCAATTTGCGTATTCATGATTTGAGCATTTGAATGAAAAAAACTAAGAAAAAAAAAGAGGAAGTAGATAAATGGTGTTTTCATAAGAACGTTGATTAGCACTAGTTTCTAATTGAAATTTCTTATAATTAGTGTTTTATCATTTCCTTCTAGGGTTATTTTCATGTCTTTTGACATGGAGTTTTCTCCAAAAATTGACACCTCTTGTTGGTTGCCTTGTTGAATAAGTTCTAGTGTTTGTTGTGCGCTAGAGTTGAAGTTGTAACTTTCAAATGAGTTTTGATCACCGTATTGAGCGATGTTGTGTCTGATGTCTTCCCCTTTTGCTATAATATCAATATGGTTGTTGTCACCTTGTTGTGTATAAGTCAAATCAGCGGTATGAGATTGAACAACTGTTTGAACCGTGTTGTTATGGCCAATTTGTAAAACGGCCACTACATTATCTTGTTGGATCGCGGTTTGATTCAAGATCTCTTTTGGTGCATTTTGGATCAACAATTGACCTTTGTGTTCAACGACTTGTAGTGCCATCGGATTTTCTTGTGCTATGCTGGGCAAACAGCAACAAAAAATAAATACAGAAGCAAGATAAGTTTTCATGATAGAAAATAGTTGAGGTTAAAAATGAAAAGAAAAATTGACTGGTAGAACTACCAGTCAATTTAGTTTTAGCCAAAGACTAGTTTAATCCTTGTGTAATAGTTGCCATGTTTCCTACTCCAGATTGGCTAATTACATTTTGATGTGAATTACCTGTTTGGTTTAGTACCGCATTGTTGTTTGTTCCATCTTGCATAATTACGGAGTAATTAAGTCTTCCATCTTGAGAGGTATACGCTTCGTTACCTTCGCCTACTTGAGCTACATAATTGTAGTTGTTTGCTCCTTTTTGTGTTACTTCAGCTCTGTTGTATGTACCATCTTGATAAAGATCAGAAGTTTGGTTAGCATCATATTGAACAACATGAGCCACGTTTCCATTTCCTATTTGTTCAATCATTGACTCAGAATTGTCAATTTGGTAGCTGTATGCGCGGTTGTCATTTCCTTCAACACTGATAACAGAAGAACTGTTATCACCGAATTGGTCGATGCTAACGATGTTGTCGTTTCCTACGATATCCATTTCAGCATTATTGTAATCACCCTCTTGGTTGAATTTTGTTGTGTTAAAACGTCCAGTAACAGCCAAGTTTGCTGTATTACCTTCACCACCTTGTGATACTACATTCGTGTTTGAAGTACCTGATTGACTTCCGCTATATGCATTCCCGTTTCCTGCTTGACCGATTGCAGAAGTATTGAATGATCCAGCTTGTACGAAATCTACACTGTTTTCATCTCCGTTTTGTGTGATTGTCGAATCATTTCCTAATTCTCCTTGTGTGAATGCAATCGTATTGCTATTTCCATTTTGTTCCATCACAGAGAAGTTTAAAGCACCTGTTTGTTCAGAAACGATTTCGTTTCTTTCTCCGTTTTGGCTAATAGTTGAAGCGTTAAGGTATCCATCTTGAGTAGCGTAGATACTGTTGTATTCTCCTTCTTGTGTATTTACAGCTCCATTTGCACCTTCTCTTTGGTCAACAACAGTTCTGTTGTCTAATCCACTTTGGTTGATTTCTACAGTTTGTCCAACACCATATTGTGCAACAGAAGCTTTATTCTCTTCTCCAGCTTGTTCAACGTTAGAGTTGTGTAGGCTTCCGCTTTGTGTTAGTGTAGTTGTGTTTCCATCTCCTTCTTGGTTTGTTGCAGCGTTGTTAAGTAAAATACCCGTTTGAGTTACCGTCGTGTTATTTCCTGACCCAGCTTGTGTAAGGTTGTTTTTGTGGCTTTGAGCACTCGCTGTAAAACCAATTGCTAGCATAGCTAGACTTAGAACTACTTTTTTCATACGTAATAATAATATTAAAGGTTTGTTTAAAAAAAATGATTTATTTCGGTTAATGATATGTTAATATATAAAGCGGCTATCTTTATCTTGTTCTTTATTTGTAAGGCAAATATCACTTAATCATTGATTTACTGAAATACCCTATTTAGGGTATTTTTAACTTTTTGTAACGAAAAAGGCTTCTTTTTTTGTTAAAAAATAGAAGATAGGAAGCGGTGTTTGATCCTGATAGTAAAGGGGTTATGTTGCTGGATTTCGCAAAAGACACAAAGTTGAATACCTACTTTTTTAGTGCGATTGACCTGTAGTTTTTGCGAAAGAGGCCTGACAAAAACGAAGAGAGATCGTCTATCTTTTTTATTTTGTTTTTTAATTATCTTTGGATGAATAATTCGTAGCAATCAATCACATGAAACACCTAGTATTAACACTTGGGTTACTTGCTTTAGTAACCGTTAGTTGTGTAAAGAAATCAGATCAAAAAAACGAGTTAGAAACAGTAGTTTCTACAAGTGAAAAAGAATATGAAACATTTGGGCAAGACTTAGATAAACAGCAAAAAGTATTGTCTAAAGAAGCCATGTGGAAAGAATTTGAACAATTAAAAGAAGGTGATACTTTGCGTGTCTCATTTGCCTCTACAATCAAAGAAGTTTGTCAGAAGAAAGGGTGTTGGATGCAAGTTGATTTAGATCAGGAAAAAAGTAGTTTTGTTCGATTTAAAGATTATGGTTTTTTCGCGCCTATGAATGCAGGTGGACATGAGGTGGTTATGCAAGGAAAAGCATTTGTGTCAGTTGTTTCAGTTGATGAATTAAAACACTATGCAAAAGACGCTGGAAAAAGTGAAGTAGAAATAGAAGCTATTACTGAACCAAAAATCACCTATGCATTTGAAGCGGATGGTATCGCTATTGCTAAATAAGAATCAATGAGAATACAATTTGCAGTTGTACTGTTGCTACTCACGGTTAGTATGAGCTGTCAACACGTAAACAAAGAGAAGAAACCTCAAACCGAAACCAAGCAAGAGCGTAGTGGATTTCAGCTGTATGAAATGTCCGAAATGGCCGCGCTGATGGAGCAAATGTATGTAGATAATCAACGCATTCGCGATCGAATAGTACAAGAAATAGAGATTGATGATACTATGCCAACCTTACATCATCGTTTGTTTAGTGCTGTGATGACTGATCCTTCTGAGAGAGATTTGTTTTTTGAAACTCAAGCCCGTGCATTTATTCAAGTAGAAGAAGAATTTTATGCCGATCCAAATCAAAAGACCAAAGAAAAATTCAATGCTATTGTTCAAGCGTGTCTAAGTTGTCATCAGAAAAAATGTGGAGGACCTATTCCAAGAATAAAAAAACTATTGATTCCTTAACAGACAATGAAGAGAAAAATAATTGTAACCTCTGATGGATCTCATTCGTTAGAAATGGAAGAATGGGGAGAAACCTATCACTCAATTCACGGTGCTATACAAGAATCTAATCACGTATACATTGAACAAGGATTGATGAAATTCATCCACCAAGAAGAAATTCACATTTTAGAATTCGGTTTAGGAACAGGATTAAATGCCTTTCTAACTATGGCAGTTCTTGTACCTAAAGAGAAAGCACTTGTGTATCACAGCATAGAAGCTTTTCCTTTGAATCAAGAAGAGTATCAGGTTTTGGATTTTCCTTCCTTGCTTCCTGAATTTGAAGAGGGCAAAACTTTATTCGCTACTTTACATCAAGCAGATTGGAATCGAGAAGTACAATTGCACAAACAGGTTGTCATACAAAAGTTACAATCAAAATTTGAAGAGGTGACTGTCGAAACAAATTATTTTGATATCGTGTATTTTGATGTGTTTGGATATCAATTTCAACCACACCTATGGTCAGAAGAAATCTTCAAAAAAGCATACGATAGCCTGAAAAAAGGAGGAGTTTTAGTAACCTACGCCTGTAGATCAGCAATAAAAAGAAATCTAAAGGCTGTTGGTTTTACCCTAGAAATAGTACCCGGACCACCAGGTAAAAGAGAAATGACTTTGGCGTTTAAATAGTCGCGCTGAATGTAAAAGAAGGCTTTAAAAAAAGCCCCACAGAAATATTTATTCTGTGGGGCTTTTTTTTGTTTAGGAACTAAAAGATTGATCGTTAAGTATCTTTTTCTGTTTTTTTATTATTCATTTTTTTTAAAAATATTTAAATTATTGTAAAATCATTATAATTTTATAAATATTGATTTTTTCGTTAAAAAACAAATATTGATATTTGATTAATGTGTTTTTTGGTTAAAAATATATTATAATTAATATTAATTATTAAAATATGTAACTATTGTTTTTTATTTAAATATTTTTTTGTTTGGTTTTTTTGTTTAATTTTAAGTAAAATTTAAGATATAAATGTTTTAAATTAAGATATGTTTTAATAAAAAAACAATAGATGAACGCTGAGTAATAAAGGAAAACAAACCATTTAAAATAATGTAATATGAGTCAGAGTTATTTAAAATTTATCATTTTACTGCTCGTCAGTGTTCACAGTTTATCCTATGGACAAGAAGAATCGACGAGTATGCAACTGGTGAATACGGGGGTGTTTAGTGTCCGCCCAGAAACAGTTGTGGCTACTCGTTTCGATTTTGTTAATACTACAGCAGGTAACTTTGTAAATGATGGAAGTCTAATTTTTTATAAAAACTTCAAAAATGATGGAAGTTTCGGCTTAACTACAGGTATGAAAACTTCCTCTACTCATTTTATATTAAATAAGGAGACTCAAGCTAAACAAATCTATGGAGCAGGATTAACTTCCTTGTATGACGTAGAGTTCGATAGTGAATTAGAGGGGGTTGCCTTTGATTTAAAAAATAATCTAGATATCTATGGTTTAGCTGATTTTAAAAATGGTATTGTAAAAGTAGACCCTACAAAAACTGGTGAAAAATCACTTCCTATTGGGATGATGAGCTTTATGCCTAGTGCTCAACATACTAATGTAGGGGATCATAGTTTTGTTGATGGTGAAGTTGAAAAAATAGGTCGTGATTATTTTGAGTTTCCCATTGGAAAGGATGTGTATTATCGCCCCGCATTTATTAGTGCACCTGATCATATCTCCGCTGCTATTTTGTCTCAGTACTATATCGATGATGCTTCTTTTTTTAAAGAACGCAAAAATGCAGTGGGCGTTATTGAGGTTTTAAATGAAAAAGAATATTGGCGTGTACATGGAAAATCAGCAGAAGAAAATTCCATTATTCTGAGTTTAACTTGGGATGATCGCACAACACCGAAAGAGCTGTTAAAAGATCCTGAAGGAGAATTGCACATTGTCCGTTGGGATGAGAAACAACACTTGTGGGTCGATGAAGGTGGTGTAGTAGATATGTCTACAAAAAAAGTAACAACACCAGCAACAATTAAAAACTATGGTTATTTCACTTTAGCTACCGTTAAAAAGGATTGGATTATAGATGGAGATGTAGTGATTTACAACTTAGTTACTCCAGATGGAGATGGTAAAAACGATTATTTTATTATTGAAAATATTAAAAAATTCCCCAATAATAAAGTAGAAATATACAATCGATGGGGAGTAAAAGTATATGAAACAACAGGATACGACCCTTATGGAGATGGTAGTACTAATGTGTTTACGGGATATTCTGGCGGTAAAATCACCGTGGATAAGAGCAAGAAATTACCGAGCGGAACGTATTATTATGTGGTGACTTATGAGTATACGGATGCTCATGGTAGTCGAATGATTAAAAAGGCCGCCAATTTACATTTAGAGACCAATTAAACCAGCATAGATGAAAGTAAGTAACACATTAAGAGCTATGATACTTGGAGGTATCGGACTGTTTTGTATGCAAGAATTACATGCACAACAAGATCCACAATACACCCAATATATGTATAATCACTCGAATATTAACCCTGCTTATGCTGGAAGTAGAGAAGGAGTGAATATTTTTGGACTATATCGCACGCAATGGGTTGGCCTCGAAGGAGCTCCCAAAACGGCTACCTTGTCGGTAAATACTCCTTTAGGTGATTCGGGGCTTGGACTGGGCGTTAGTTTTGTCAATGATCATTTAGGTGTTATGGATGACAATACATTTTCTGTAGATTTATCCTATGCAATCAACCTGAATTACAACTATAAAATGGCCTTTGGGGTGAAGGGATCTGCTAATTTACTCGATGTGAATTACAGTAAATTAAATATTTATAACCCAACAGATCCCGTTGCTGAAGATGATATTAAAAATGAGTTTACTCCAAATATTGGCGCTGGCTTGTTCTTGTACTCAGACAAGTCCTATGTAGGGATATCCATACCGACCCTACTTACGCGTTCTCGCTATGACGATAATAATGTCAAAACGCTGCGTGAAAAAATACATCTTTATGTAACAGGAGGTTATGTTTTTGATTTGACGAACGAGATCAAATTTAAACCTGCTACCCTAGTAAAGCTAGAACAAGGCTCTCCTCTGCAAATAGATCTGTCTGCTAACTTCCTCTTTGTCGACAAATTTACAGCAGGAGTTGCTTATCGATGGGATGCTGCTATAAGTGGAATGGTTGGTTTTCAGGTATCTGAAAGTATCATGGTTGGCTATAGTTATGATGCTGAAACAACGAAGTTAGCGCGTTATAATTCGGGCTCTCATGAAATTTTTATGCGCTTTAGCTTATTCAACGGTTTTAAACGTGTGGCATCTCCACGATTCTTCTAAAAAGTAAGTACTATGGTAAGACAAATTATACATGTAGGAATATTATGCCTTGTACTAAGTACTGGAACGTTAGGGTATAGCCAAACTAGAAAGGAAAAACAAGCAGATCAAAATTTTGAACGATTGGCTTATGTTGATGCCATCAAAATATATGAACGCATGGCAGAAAATGGCTATAGTAATGCGGATATGTTGCAAAATTTGGCGGATGCTTATTTTTTTAGCGGAAAATATGTAGAAGCAAATAAATGGTATACCGAATTGTTCGAAGGAACCTACGACGATAAAGAGGTGGCAAAACTTTCTTCAGAATACTATTATCGTTATGCACAAACACTAAAGTCGATACAAGACTATGAGAAATCTCAACAAATGATGGATCAGTTTGCTGCACTTGAACAAACAGATTCTCGTGCTTTATTATATACTAAAAATCGAGACTACTTAACGCATATCGAAAATCGTTCCGATCGATATAACATCCAAAAATTAGACTTTAATTCAATCTATTCCGATTACGGAGGAACAATATTAGGAGATCAATTGATCTTCACTTCTGCACGAGCAACCAACCACGAAAAAGGAAATCAAATCCACACTTGGACCAACGAAAGTTATACGAGTTTATATCGTTCAACAATTGGTCAAAATGGCTTTGAAGAGCCTGTCCTATTTGCTCCAGAAATCAACTCAACGGTCAATGATGCAACAGCAATCTTTACCAAAGATGGCAATACAATGTATTTTACGCGCAACAACACTAAATCTAGTGGGAAAAGCAAACAAAATAAAGATAAAACATCGCTGTTGAAATTGTACAAAGCCGTAAAAGAAACAGATGGACAATGGGGACAAGTAGAAGAATTAAGCCTCAATTCAGATGATTTTAATACCGCTCATCCAGCTCTAACGCCAGATGAAAAGTGGTTATATTTCTCTTCGGATCGCCATGGTACAATAGGACAATCAGATTTGTTTCGCGTGGCCTTATATGAAAATGGAGGGTATGGTCTTGTAGAAAACTTAGGAAAAACAATTAATACAGAAGGTAGAGAAAGTTTTCCTTTTATCTCTGCTGATTATCAATTGTATTTCGCCTCAGATGGGCATCCAGGACTGGGTGGTCTTGATGTTTTTGTAACTAAACTATATCCCAACGGAAGTTTGGGTCCCGTTGTTAATATGGGGGCTCCCATTAATAGTAATAGGGATGACTTCGGACTTTACTTGGATTCTAAACAAAATAAAGGATTTATAAGCTCCAATCGAGGGGAACAAAAAGAGATAGACAATATTTACTTTCTCGCTGAAAAACCTTGTAAGCAAACATTAGAGGGTATTGTTTACGATAATGATACCAATGAGATATTAGCACATACGCGGGTAATTGTTGCGGATGCCTTGTACCAAAAATCAGATACTTTATTTACGAACAGCAAGGGATTCTACCAAACAGAATCATTAGACTGTGGTTACAAATACCGCATAAAAGCAGAGAAAGAGTTATACAATACGGTAGAGGTGGCATTCAATGTCAATCGTGAACCTGGAGTGAAAACGGTGAATATTGGCTTAGAAAAAGCTGAAAAACCTTTAGAGTTACAGGATGATTTATTTAAGAAACTTAATCTAAAACCGATATACTTTGATTTTGATCAATCGAATATTCGCCGAGATGCCTCGATTGAGTTAATGAAAATAGTAGAGGTAATGAAAGAATACCTTACCCTGAAAATTGATGTTCGCTCTCATACGGATAGTAGAGGAAATGACGAGTACAATAGGATGTTATCCGAGCGTCGTGTAAAAGCAACAATTCAATGGATGGTTAAACAAGGTATTAACCCAAGTCGCTTGACTGGAAAAGGGTATGGAGAAACTCAATTGTTAAACAAATGTAGTAATGGTGTTTCGTGTACAGACGAACAACACCAAGAAAACAGACGTAGTGAATTTATTATTCTCGAAATGTAACACACAGGAACACATAATTTAAAATAGCTAATCACATGAAAAAGAGATGGATTTTACTCAGTGCTTTTTGCACTGGGGCAGTAAGTTATGCTCAAGTTGGAATAGGTACGGCTACCCCTAATCCATCTGCTCAACTTGAGATAACTTCCGATAAACGAGGGGTTTTGATCCCGCAAATAGCACTGAAAAACCTTACAGACAATACAACAATAAGCAGTGGCAATGTAGAAAGTTTGTTGGTGTATAATACTACAAATAATGGAACGGTAAAGCCTGGTTATTACTATTGGAAACAAAATAGTTGGACTCGACTCTTGACGGAAATAGATGATAAAGGATTAAATTTTCCTACTAATAGCAAATTTGTAGTAGAAGATGGATTGTTGAAATTATACGATACAGAGGATAATTTTGTATTTATTGCTATTGAAGAATTAAATATAGTAACCACTTTAGTGAAAGACGCTAGTGGTAATGGTCAATACACCTATACCAACGAGGCGAATGAGAAAGTAATTATCGACGTACCAGCTGATGTGATCAACAACTTTGAAGAGATCATCAACAACACCGATGTACAGGAAATCATCAATAACATCGTCAACACTGTAGGCGGTAACGTTCACTACGACGGGAACTCTTTTACGTATACGGATGCTTCAGGTACACATACCATTGATATAGAAGCAATGGTCAAAGCCAACGAAACGGTTACAACCTTAGTGAAAGACGCTAGTGGTAATGGTCAATACACCTATACCAACGAGGCGAATGAGAAAGTAATTATCGACGTACCAGCTGATGTGATCAACAACTTTGAAGAGATCATCAACAACACTGATGTACAGGAAATCATCAATAACATCGTCAACACTGTAGGCGGTAACGTTCACTATGACGGGAACTCTTTTACGTATACGGATGCTTCAGGTACACATACCATTGATATAGAAGCAATGGTCAAAGCCAACGAAACGATTACAACTTTAGTGAAAGACGCTAGTGGTAATGGCCAATACACCTATACCAACGAGGCGGATGAGAAAGTAATTATCGATGTTGTAGGTGATGTAATCAACAATCTTGAAGAGATCACTAACAATGCGGAATTCATCACGGAGATCATCGCTAAACTAGAAGGAAAATACGGAAACGTTTTCTACAATGTAACCGAGAAGAAATTTTACTACATCAAAGCCGATGGCACACAAGAGCCGATTGATTGGTCTATCCTAAATACAACCAACGTTAGCTTTACATTGGTCAACGACAAGTTAACCGTTACCGATTCAGATGGCAACAACGTAGAGTTGGCTGTTAGTGAAATCGCGAATAACTCAAAATTTATTACCGAGCTTACCAACAATACGGAATTTGTAACGAGTATTACCAGCAATGCGGAGTTTATCACGGAGATCATTGCTAAACTAGAAGGCAAATACGGAAATGTTTTCTACAATGTAACCGAGAAGAAATTCTATTACATCAAAGCCGATGGCACACAAGAGCCGATCGATTGGTCGATCCTAAATACAACCAACGTTAGCTTTACATTGGTCAACGATAAGTTAACCGTTACTGATTCAGATGGCAACAACGTAGAACTAGCGGTTAGTGAAATTGCGAATAATTCAAAATTTATTACCGAGCTTACCAACAACACGGAATTCGTGACTAACATCACTAACAATGCGGAGTTTATCACGGAGATCATTGCTAAACTAGAAGGCAAATACGGAAACGTTTTCTACAATGTAACTGAAGATAAATTCTATTACATCAAAGCCGATGGCACACAAGAGCCGATCGATTGGTCGATCCTAAATACAACCAACGTTAGCTTTACATTGGTCAACGACAAGTTAACCGTTACCGATTCAGATGGCAATAACGTAGAACTAGCGGTTAGTGAAATCGCGAATAACTCAAAATTTATTACTGAGCTTACCAACAATACGGAATTCGTGACTAACATCACTAACAATGCGGAATTCATCACGGAGATCATTGCTAAACTAGAAGGAAAATACGGAAACGTTTTCTACAATGTAACCGAGAAGAAATTCTATTACATCAAAGCCGATGGCACACAAGAGCCAATCGATTGGTCTATATTGAACACGACCAACGTTAGCTTTACATTGGTCAACGACAAGTTAACCGTTACCGATTCAGATGGCAACAACGTAGAGTTGGCGGTTAGTGAAATTGCGAATAACTCGAAATTTATTACCGAGCTTACCAACAATACGGAATTCGTAACGAGTATTACCAGCAATGCGGAGTTTATCACAGAGATCATCGCTAAATTAGAAGGAAAATACGGAAACGTTTTCTACAATGTAACCGAGAAGAAATTCTATTACATCAAAGCCGATGGCACACAAGAGCCGATCGACTGGTCGATCTTAAACACGACTAACGTTAGCTTTACATTGGTCAACGACAAGTTAACCGTTACCGATTCAGATGGCAACAACGTAGAGTTGGCGGTTAGTGAAATTGCGAATAACTCGAAATTTATTACCGAGCTTACCAACAATACGGAATTCGTAACGAGTATTACCAGCAATGCGGAGTTTATCACAGAGATCATCGCTAAATTAGAAGGAAAATACGGAAACGTTTTCTACAATGTAACCGAGAAGAAATTCTATTACATCAAAGCCGATGGCACACAAGAGCCGATCGACTGGTCGATCTTAAACACGACTAACGTTAGCTTTACATTGGTCAACGACAAGTTAACCGTTACCGATTCAGATGGCAACAACGTAGAGTTGGCTGTTAGTGAAATTGCGAATAATTCAAAATTTATTACCGAGCTTACCAACAACACAGAATTCGTGACTAACATCACTAACAATGCGGAATTCATCACGGAGATCATTGCTAAACTAGAAGGCAAATACGGAAACGTCTTCTACAATGTAACCGAGAAGAAATTCTATTACATCAAAGCCGATGGCACACAAGAGCCGATTGATTGGTCGATCTTAAATACAACCAACGTTAGCTTTACATTGGTCAACGACAAGTTAACCGTTACCGATTCAGATGGCAATAACGTAGAGTTAGCGGTTAGTGAAATTGCGAATAATTCTAAGTTTATTACGGAGCTTACCAACAATACGGAATTCGTGACTAACATCACTAACAATGCGGAGTTTATCACGGAGATCATCGCTAAACTAGAAGGCAAATACGGAAACGTTTTCTACAATGTAACCGAGAAGAAATTCTATTACATCAAAGCCGATGGCACACAAGAGCCGATTGACTGGTCGATCTTAAACACGACCAACAAGAGTTTTACGTTAGAAAATGATATGTTAACGGTGACTGATTCTGACGGTAATTCAGTTCAATTAGATGTAAAAGAGATTGCTAACAATGCGACGTTTGTTACCGAGTTGAGCAATAATAATACGTTAATCACAAATATTGTCAACAAGTTAGCTGGTAAATATGGAAACGTAGTGTATAATGCAACAGAAGATCAATTCTACTACATCAAAGTGGATGGTACACAAGAGCCGATTGACTGGACTGATTTGAATACCATCAACGAGAGTTTTACTTTAGAAAATGATCAATTGGTTATTACTGATTCAGACGGTAATTCGGTTGAATTATCGCTTGCGGATATCGCTTCCAATAAAATCTTTGTAGAGCATATTGCAATAAACCAGAATTTCATTACCAAGTTGGGAGATAATACTGATTTTATTGATATTATTATCAATAAGTTAGAGGGTAAATTTGGTAATGTAGGTTTTGATGTTAATTCCCAAAAACTGTTCTATTATGACGAGGATTACAATATTGTCTTTATTGAATGGAAAGATATTTTCGAAGCCAATGAAACAATTACTACGATAGAAAAAGACTCTTTGGGTAATGGGAAGTACATCTATACCAACGAGGCGGATGATGTCGTGGTGATTGATATTCCGGCAGAGGTGATTAATAATTTTGAAAAAATCATTGAGAATAGCGAAGTGATCAACAGTCTAAATACGTTTATCACGTATAATGGTTATGTTAAGTTTGATGGAGAAAATTTTACCTATGTAAATCAGAATGGAGATGTTGTGATGATAAGCATTGGAGATCTTGTTAGAATGCATGAAACAGTAACCACCTTAACGAATGTAGACGGAGTTTTAACGTATACCAACGAGGCGAAAACTGAGGTAAAAGTGGATATTCCAGCTTTAATTGCGGATAACGAAACAGTAACTACATTAAACGATGTAGATGGTGTAATAACGTATACAAATGAGGAGAACATAGCTGTAACAGTAGATATTCCTGCTTTAGTAACAGCAAATGAAACGTTAACTACACTTAAAAACGTAGAGGCAATAGAGGAAAATGAAGATGGAGACGAAATTAAAACGTATACATTAACCTATACCGACGAGGCTGGAGCGGAGAATCCAATTGATATTGAGGTTTTGGTTCGCGGACATGAAACGATAACTTCCTTAGAATATGATCCAGCAAATTACATTCTAACGTATACGAATGAAGCTGGTCAATCAACCATATTAAAATTAAAAGAGTTAGTAGAAGGCGGAGAATCATTAACCAAATTAGAATTTGATACAGCTACGAATTCCCTTTTATATACCGATGAGAATCAGGTTATTCACACCATTGAAATTGATGCAATCAACAAGCATCCTTGGTTAAATTCTTCAACACATAAAATTGCTACCAATCCAAATGATAATATTTATACCAAAGGATGGGTAGGAATAGGCTTTACAGAACCTTCAAGCTCACCAAGTGAAAAGTTGAGAGTAAATGGAAGTATTACGGCTGTAAACAGCTACTATGCCGATTATGTATTTGAAAATTACTTTGATGGATATTCAGCCTTGAAATACGATTATAAGTTCAATAGCCTAGATGTGGTTGAAGATTTCATTAAAACAAATCGTCATTTACCTGGAATTACGCCTATTCACGAATTGAATAAAACAGAGGAAGGATATGCTATTAATGTGTCAGAATTATCAGTTCAATTATTAGAGAAAACGGAAGAGTTGTACTTACACATTATTGATCAAAACAAAGCACTCGAAGAAAAAGAAGCTAGAATTAAAGAACTAGAGCAAGCAAATCAAAGTGTTCAACAAAAAGTAGAACAATTGGAGCAAATGGTATTGGAATTCATGCAAAAAAACTAACTTTTTAAAATTATTCAATATGCAATATAATCACACGATATACAAGGGAATAAAATATACACTGTCCCTTATTCTGATTCTTTTTATGAGTGTGTTTTCGAGTTTCGCACAAACGCACATGACTAAAATTAAGGATGGAACACTTTCTGGAACATCAACTACGCCAAGTCTTGGAGCTGTTTTGGAATTAGAAAGTGCCAATAAAGGATTCTTAACCCCGAGATTGACCACGCAACAACGCGATGCCATTAGCGTGGCAAATAGAACGGATGGATTGTTAATTTACAACAAAACAACAGGGTGTTTTAACTATTGGAGCGATGCTCAAGATACATGGTTGAGTATGTGTGGAACACCACCGCCTGCTGTATTTGAAATTACAGATGCTCAATGTAATGCCATTAAAGCTCATGGAGTATTTAAGCAAGGAGAATTTCTGACTGCAGCAAACTATTTGACGATTCCCGTGACAGTAACACAACATGGAACTTATGAAATTACTGCATTAACGGATAATGGTTATTATTTCTCAGCAAAAGGAACATTTCCATCTGCAGGAAGTTACACGTTAGTTTTACAGGGGGTAGGAACGCCTAATATTGGATATGCTGTAGGAGAGCAAGGGGATTTGTTGACCATAACGTTAAACAATAAGACGGAGAGCTGCCAAGCGTATGTACAAGTAGAGAATGCCAATGTAAGTTATACTGTAACATGTGCTCAGATTACTGTTGCAGGTGATTATATGATCGGACAAGTTTTAGGTGATACACATAAAATGACGTTGGAAGTCAATGTAACTTCTACTGGTTATTGGAGTATCGCAACCAATACCGTAAATGGTTACTCCTTTAGAGGATCTGGGATCTTCGATGCTCCTGGAGTACAATATATTGTATTATTGGGAACAGGTACACCGTTGACTTCTGGTACAAATGAATTCGGACTAACAACAAATTCAGATGTAGATACTCGAATGTCGTGTACAAATATTCCAGTAACAGTGAAAAATACAAAATATACCGTCGATTGTACTGGGGTTTCCTTTACAGGGGTTTATAGACAAGACGAACCTGTAACTGCTTCTCATACCGCTAGAATTAGCGTGAATGTATCGGCTACTGGGGAAACACTGATTAAAACCAATACAGTAAATGGACTTTACTTTACTTCTGGACCGCTTTCACTTGATGCTTTAGGAACGAGAGAGGTAGTACTAACCGCTGTTGGAACACCACAAGCCTCGGGAAGTCATCAATATGTATTGGAAGCAGCCAATGGTATGGAAGCTATCTGTTTCTTTGATCTAGAAGTCATTGCTCAACCCGTATCATATTCAATGAATTGTCAGTCCATAACAACCTTTGGTACTTTCGCGCCAGGTGTGCCAGTAGACGCTAGAAACTTTATGACGATCAGTGTAAATGTACAATATCCTGGTCCTTACAATATTAGTTCCAATATGGTAAATGGAGTCAAATTTGAAGCAACAGGAACGTTTGCCACTACAGGAACCCAGACTGTTACGTTATACGCTACAGGTTTACCTTTAGCAGGTGGAACTCATCGTTATACAATCACTACAGATAGTTCATTTGGAGCCAATACTTGTAATAAAAATATTGATTTTACCTACCGTAGAATAAATATATTGGGATTAGGTGGAGCAGGATACCAGCCAGGATCAGCTTCAGCTAATTATTCTGCAGGTACATTGTTAAAAACACCATCTAACTTTGGACCAAATGGAATTGTAAGAGTAGAACAATTGAATGTAGTAGACGGTGGAACTAGTCAAGGTGCTGCGCTAGCTGCCCAAATCAACAACAACAAAATCGATATCATTGTTGTTGGATATAGTTATGTTGCTAATAGTCAGAGTATTTCAGTATTAGAGGATTTTGTGAAAAACAAAAAAGGAGTACTGTTTTATGGACAAGAAGGAGATGCTACTGCCGCGAGAAATTTAATCAATTCAATCGCTTATTCTGCAACGACGAATGTTATTACAGATGGTAGAAGTTATGTAAATCCAACAAGAGCAATTGATGATCCAACATTAAATGGACCGTTCAGAAATATTGCCGGAATGGATTTAGGAAGTGACTTAAATAACTCTATTTATGTTACGGGATTCTCTCCAGAATATGATGTTATTTCACATCAAGAAGGAAATACTACTCGTGCGTGGATTTTGAAGCATCAAACACTAGGTTTTGTCTTTATTGGAGACGGAGGATGGATTGCAGGTGATGTTAAGAATACACACACAACAAAATGGCCAGCCCCTAGAACAGAAGGAGGTTCTCCATTGAGTAAAGCCTATTATGGTGGAGCTACAGTACACAACAGTTTCTTCTATACTAATGGAGTCGCTTGGGCGATGAAATATGTTCAAGAACACACAATTGTCAATTACCAAGTTCAATAACTAGTATGAAATAAAAGAAGGGGAGCAGCGTGTGTTCCTCTTCTTTTTTTGCTTTCTATTAAATTATAACCTGAAGAAAAGAACATCAAAAGAAAAAAGATTCATTATCTTTTCAATTGTTTTGCAGTTTAATTAGAAAAAAAAATGAAATACTGCATAAAATGTAAAGAGAAGTCCAGCGGACCTTGTAAAAATAGTATATATTGCGCGTATGTTGTTTTAATTTTAAAAAAATGTAAAAAATACTATTGAATTTGCTTTTTATTTGTTAATAGGTTATTTTTGATTGTTGTTTAATGTGAAAAAGAGTAGTTAAAAATGGAAAACAGATTAATGTTTGACTATACAAAGAGAATACTAGAAAATGTAAGTTTCGATTCGGAACTTTTTGTAAAAGAATTTAATAAAGCCTTAATGCAGATGTTGCCTTACGATGTAGATCGCTTAGAACAATGGGTAGAAGATTATGTACAAGATAAGCCTACACTACATCAAAAATTAAGTCAATTGGAAATACAAGAAGTATAAGGCAGAACCAATTAGAACAATATTCATACAAATAAAGTAAGTTTGGTTACAGTTAGTTAAAAAAAAAGAGAGCAATTGCTCTCTTTTTTTGTTATTGTAAACCGTAAACCGCTATCTACTAATAGTAAGTATAACGTCTTACTTGTGCGATGTATTTCGCTAAGCGGATTACTTGGTGGCTATATCCATATTCGTTATCGTACCAAACGTATAGTACAACGTTTTTACCATCAGCAGAAACAATAGTTGCTTTACTGTCAAAGATAGAAGGAGCAGATGTTCCAACAATATCTGATGATACTAACTCATTGTTTAATGAATATTTGATTTGCTCAACTAAATCACCATTTAAGGCAGCTTTGCGCATCACTTCATTTAAAGCCTCAACTGAAGTTTCTTTTTCAATTTCTAAGTTTAATACAACTAAAGAACCATTAGGAACTGGTACACGGATAGCGTTTGAAGTTAATTTACCTGCTAATGAAGGTAATGCTTTAGCAACTGCACTTCCTGCTCCAGTTTCTGTAATTACCATGTTTAAAGCAGCAGCTCTACCACGACGGTATTTTTTATGCATATTATCAACCAAGTTCTGGTCGTTTGTATACGCGTGAATTGTTTCTAAGTGACCTTTTACAACACCAAAATTATCTTCCATTACTTTCAAGATTGGAGTAATTGCATTGGTTGTACATGAAGCAGCTGACCAAATGTTTACTTCTGATGGGTTGTATGCATTGTGGTTTACACCATGTACAATATTTGGAATTCCTTTTCCTGGTGCAGTCAATAATACTTTAGACGCTCCTTTTGATGATAAATGACGTTTTAATGCCTCTTCTGTAGTGAATGCTCCTGTATTGTCAATGATCAATGCATTGTCAATGTCATACGCTGTATAATCAATCTCTTCAGGTGTACTCGCAGAAATCATGTGAACTGTTGTTCCATTGATGATTAACGCATTGTTTGCTGGATCTGCAATTACAGAACCTTCAAAGTCACCGTGTACTGAGTCGTATTTCAATAAAGAAGCTCTCTTCTCTAATAATACAGCATCATTTTTATCACGTGTAACAATCGCTCTTAAACGCATTTGTTGTCCCTTTCCAATTTTGTTCATTAACTCGCGAGCTAATAAACGACCAATACGACCAAAACCGTATAGTACAACATCTTTAGGAACAATCTCTCCTGTGTTTTTAGCATCTTTTAATTTGCTTACAACAAAACCTAACGCATTGCTATGCTTGTTGTCTTCTAAATGATATTCATAGGTTAAACGACCAATGTCAATTCTTGAAGGTGGAAGATCAGCTTGTTGAATCGCTTTTGCTATTTCAACTGTATCAAAAATGTTAATTGGTTTCTCAACAAACTTAGCAGCATACTCATGTAAGTTAATGATGTCACTAACACTTCGGTCAATCAATTGATTGCGGAACATTAATAACTCAATAGATTTATCAAACCATAAATCACTGATGATCTTGATAAACTCTACACATGCTTTTCTTCTGTCTGCCTGAAAAGCCAATTCCTTTTCGTATAAACTCGTATCTTTCATATTGTATTAGATTGTGTTGTATAAATTAGTGCAAAAGTCCGCTTTTTTTATGAATAAAGCAAAAGTTAAATTCGTAATTAATAGGCTCAATCTTTTACAAATAGAGTTTGATTAATTCACCTTTTGGAGATAAAACATCTAATTTTATGCGTTGATTTTCATTTAGTTGCGATAATAATTGCTTAGCTTGTTCTATGTTGCTTATCTTTTTTTCTTGTATACTGAGTAAAATGGCATTCGTCAATTCTGCTTGATAGGGGAGAAATTTTTCTGCCGTTATAGCTGTTATTTTTACGCCATAATTGATGTTGAATTTTGCTTTTTCTTCTTTTGTTAGCTCACTAAACTCAATGCCTTGAAAGATAAAACTAGTTGAATTAGCTTGTACTAATTTAATGTCTTTTTGTTGCGTTTGGTTTTCTCTTTGAATGGTTAATTGAACAACATCCCCTGGACGTTTTGTATTGAGTACATTTTTGATATCGACAAAAGAAGAAATGTTTCTGCCGTTAATAGCGGTGATGATATCTCCTTTTCGTAGCTGTATTTTTTCTGCATCGGCGTTTTTATCGATGTCCTGAATATAAAAACCCTTGTCCGTTGATAGCTGTAATTTTTGTGCCCAAGCAGAGTTAAGCTCAAATCCACTCACCCCTAGTACACCGTGTTGTACATCTCCGTACTGTAAGAAATCTTCGACAATTTTTTTCGTCACATTGGAAGGAACAGCAAATGCATACCCCACATATGAGCCTGTATTGGAAGAAATCATTGTATTAATACCGATTAATTCTCCCTGTACATTGACTAAAGCACCACCGCTATTTCCTGGATTGACTGCCGCATCAGTTTGAATAAAAGATTGAATCCCCGTTTCGGATAAATTCCTTGCCTTGGCTGAAATAATACCAGCTGTTACTGTGGAAGTTAAATTATATGGATTCCCGACGGCCAATACCCATTCGCCAAGTTGTATGGCGTCCGAATCGCCAAAAGTAAGAAATGGCAGTTTTTCTAAAGCGTCAATTTTTATCAACGCCAAATCCATTTCTTTTTCTGTTCCTATGAGTTTAGCCTTATAGGTTTTATTGTTGTTTAAGGTAACTTCTAATTCGGATGCATTGGCGATTACGTGATTATTGGTTACAATATAACCATCTTCAGAAATTATGACCCCAGAACCTGTTCCGATTTGCGTTTGTGTACCTCCTTTATATCCATAAAAGAATTCAAGTAAAGGATTACTTCTAGTGGTGATATAGCTCAGATTTTTGACGTGCACTACCGCATTTACTGTGTTTTCTGCTGCGCTTGTGAAGTCAACAGGATTTCCTTGTACTAAACCAGATGACGACTGGATTGCTGAAGGAGTAGTAGTATTGCTTTGTGCCTTACTAGTGTTCTTTTCTATATAATAGGTGTAACCCACCAAGGTAATGGCAGCTGTAAGCAAACAAGTTAAAAAAGTAGTTAAGAATTTTTTCATCATACAATAAGAGTTAAAATGAAACGATAGTAAAAATAAAAAAGCAAAAAAGGAATTAAAAAGTGTTTAACCAATGGTTAACAAAGTACCAAATCAATGAGATTATTTGTAAATTTGGTTCCAAACTTAGCTAAAAACAATTGTTTATGTTGTCCTTTTGGAAATACCAAGGAACGGGAAATGACTTTGTCATGATAGATAACCGTCAAAAAACATTCGATGCATCCAATGTGGATCTCATTGCTCATTTGTGTGATCGCCGATTTGGTATCGGTGCAGATGGATTGATCCTCGTAGAAGAAGATGAAAAGGCCGATTTTAAAATGGTGTATTTTAATTCGGATGGAAAAGAAAGTACCATGTGTGGGAATGGAGGAAGATGTATTGTCTCATTTGCCAAACAGCTGGGAATAATTCATGAAGAATGTCACTTTACCGCTATTGATGGATTGCACTATGCAACGATAGATCAAGAACATAATGTAGCGCTACAAATGATCGATGTCATGCAGATAGACCGAAGAGAAAAAAGTGTTTTTCTCAATACCGGATCGCCACATCACGTCGAAATTGTACGCGATTTAATGTATTTTGATGTATATAAAAAAGGCAAACAAATTAGAACGAGTGAAGCCTATGCGCCTAAGGGAACAAATGTAAATTTTGTAGAGCAAGAAGGACCCAATCACTTCAGAATTAGAACTTTTGAAAGAGGAGTGGAAGACGAAACTCTATCTTGTGGAACAGGGGCAACAGCTGTCGCTTTAGCTATGCATGATTTGGGGAAAATCGATCAAAATGAAGTGAGAATTGATGTAGAGGGCGGAACACTTTTTGTCGCTTTTGAATATAAAAATAATACCTACCAACAGGTATTCTTAAAGGGGCCTGCAACTTTTGTCTTTCAAGGGAGTATTAGAATATAACACATGATTAGATTAGAAACAGACACCATTTATTTGCGTGCTTTAGAACCAGAAGATTTAGAATTTATCTATCAAATAGAAAATGATGTGAGTTTGTGGGAAGTCAGCAATACACAAACGCCCTATAGTCGTTTTTTGATTCACCAATACTTGGAAAATGCACATTTAGATATTTACGAAGCCAAACAATTGCGATTAGTAATCTGTGCAAAAGAAACAAATGAAACATTAGGATTAATTGATTTGTTTGATTTTGATCCAAAAAATAGTAGAGCAGGAGTGGGAATTGTAATTCAAAATGACGAAAATAGAGCGCAAGGAATTGGTGCTCAGGCATTAGAATTAGTGCTAAATTATAGCAGAGAATACCTATATTTGAACCAACTTTATGCTAATATTGCATCCGATAATCAAGCGAGTATTCGGTTGTTCGCCAAGTTTAATTTTCAACAGATTGGAATAAAAAAAGCGTGGACCAAAGTGGGACAAACGTTTAAAGATGAAATAATGTACCAGTTAATATTTTAAAGAAAATATGAAATTAAAAAATATACTGATTGCACTTTCTGTAATAGGTGCTTTTGTTTTTCTAGGTTATTTGTATATGTGGTATCAAAAGGCCTTTTTACCCAATGTGAAAAATTGGGATGAAAAAGAATACTTCTACATTAAAACCTCAGATAATTTTCAGGATGTTTTGCAAACATTGCGTCCGTATTTAAATGATCCAGAAGGATTTGAAGAAATTGCAAGTCAGAGAAGTTACAATAGCAATCTAATTGCGGGTCGATTTAAATTGACTAATGGAATGGATAGCTATAGCTTGATAGAGGCTTTGCGAAAAAATGTTCCTGTTCGATTGACATTTAACAATCAAGAGCGAATTGAGAATTTGGCAGGTAGGATAGCCTCTCAAGTTGAAGCAGATAGCCTTGCCATGATGGAGGTATTTTATGACGCTCAATTCCTAGAGGAAAACGGATTTACCAAAGAAAGTGTTTTAGTTTGTTTCTTGCCAGAAACGTATGAGTTCTATTGGACGGTTACGCCTCTAAAAATGCGCAACAGAATGCACAAAGAATACTTGAAGTTTTGGAATGAAGAAAGAAAAGAAAAAGCAGCTGCATTGGGTTTAACTCCAGTGGAAGTAGCTATTTTAGCTTCGATTGTACAGAAAGAAACAGGTAAAAATGACGAAAAATCCAAAGTCGCAGGTGTATATTTAAATCGTATGCGCATTGGTATGCCTCTTCAAGCTGATCCAACTGTAGTGTATGCAAAGAAATTGTATACGAACGATTTTGACCAAGTAATCAAAAGAGTCTACCTCAAAGATACAGAAATTGTGTCTCCGTATAATACATATCAAAATGTAGGACTTCCTCCTGGACCAATTTTTATGCCTGATAAAGGTACGATTGATGCCGTATTGAATGCAGAAAAACACGATTATGTCTATTTCTGTGCAAGTGTTGATCGTATGGGATATCACGAATTTGCTACAACATTAGCACAACACAATCAAAATAGTAGAAAATACAGTGCTTGGTTAAACCAATCGGGAATTAGATAGTTTACAGTTTACAGAATATATACAGTTATACAAAAACCATCCTTGTAGGGATGGTTTTTTTTGTTCGTTGATCATTGTCAACGGATAACTCCTAGTAAGAACCAACTATAGATGGGGGTTCTTTGACATGAATCTACCTTGACTTTATGATGCATCCATAGTGAGTCTATTAAAAACATCATTTTAATAGACTCACCATGGACTTACTATGGACTTACTATGGACTCATCTCGAACGAACTAGATTGAGTACTGCCCTGACTGTACAACTATAGTTCTTAAATTCAACAACAACCAACCACCGACAATCAACAACAAGCTATCCATTCATCAATCGTTGAAATTCCTCAACAAATAACCCTACATGATAACCATCAACTAAGGCATGATGTGCGTGAATTGAAATAGGCATACTCAGTATTCCTTGATTTTCTGTTACCTTGCCAAAGGAAATTTTTGGGGCACTATCAGGAAAAGAAAAACTTCTCGCATGAGAAAGTGATGTGAAATTTAACCAAGGTACTGCCGAAAAATGAATGACATTTTCACCTGTTGTAGCAGGTAATAAAACGGTTGATTCCTGCGTTTTTTTTATCTCTTCTTGAGCGCGTTGAATAAAGGTTTCTTCGTCTTCGTGGTAATTCATATACGCAAAACCAAAAGTGCCATTCGGTCTGTTTATCGTTGGCGATGCGTGGATGTGATCATATAAATATACCTGATTATCTGCTATGCGATAACGGAAGTTTTCAATGTGATTGGCAGCTTGTAAAGCGCGATATAAATAGTATAAGAAAAAAGATTGCCCTTTTTGCTTTGCATGGGTATAAGCTGTAGTACAATCTACGGTTATCGTGATGCCAAAAAAAGGTTCGTCAAAAGTAGAAAAGAAGGCAAATTGTTCTTTTCTATTCCATGTTTCTATGTTGATTAAATGTTTCATAAAGCTTATAAAAAGAGTAATAACTCGTCGAAAGTTTGTAAGGTAATCAATTTATCGTGCTGGACAGGAGCTTCTTGTTGTTCATGAGACCACGTTACAGCATAAGGGATAAAAGCAGCATGACCTTCTAGATCTAATACTGGTAGAATGTCGGATTTCATCGAATTACCCACCATGAAAAATTGTTCAGGCACACAGGCTAAGCGATGCAATAAACGTTGATAATCTGCTGTTTGTTTATCACTCATTATTTCAATGTGGTTAAAATAGTCGCCTAAGGCAGAGTTTTTTATTTTCCTTTGTTGATCGAGAAGATCTCCTTTTGTGGCAAGGATCAAATTGTATTTCCCATGCAAGGCATCGAGCGTTTGTTGAACACCTTCAAGTAATTCGATGGGTTGTTGTAGTAAATCCTGACCGAGGTCAATAATTTTAGATATAATTAGTGGGGACACTTGATGTTGACTCACGCGTTGTGCTGTTTCGATCATGCATAAAACAAAACCTTTAATTCCAAATCCATATAAAGGTAAGTTCTTCATTTCGGTCTGATACAACTCCTTTGAAAGCTGAGTCGGCGTATTATAATCTTGTAAAAAATGGACGAATTGCTGTTCCGCTTCTTGAAAATAAGGTTCATTTACCCATAGCGTATCGTCGGCATCAAAGGCAATGGTGGTTATTTTATTTTGTAGTCGCATGTTTTGTATTTTTGCAATTTATGCGGTAAATTTCTACAAATAAAAATAAACAAAAGGGACAATTGTCTCAAAAGCGTATGATACGAACCAACGAAACCTTTTTGCAGTATGTTGATGAACTTTATCATCAACAGCATTATGCCCATGATGCTATAGCTATTGTGACTTATGCTCCAGGAGATTATTTGTTTATTCAAGATGAAAAAGCTTCTAGTATTTTGCTTATTAAAGGAGGAGTAACAAAAGTTTTTTTTGAAGAAGAAAATGAAAAAGAATACATCGTTGAGTTTTTAAGTAAAGGAGAGGTGATTGGCGATATCGAGTATATTCGAAAGATTGATTCTCTTTGTAATGTACAAGCTTTGGATACAGTGGAAGCATATGTATTGTCTTATCCTTTTTTTCAATCGCTGTTAACAAAAGACAGTGTATTGTGCGAGTTGTTGTTAGATTCCTTTGCGGAGCGTATTGTCAATACAGCAAAACGCGCTTCTTATCAACAGTTGTACACCATAGAATATAGCTTACACCAATTGGTAGAGATGCAGAAAAAACAAGATCTCAACCTGAGCAAAGAAGATATGGCGGCGTATTTGGGAATCTCTGTTCGCAGTTTAAACCGCAGTTTGAACCAATTGAAAGACCAAATGATATAAGACGTTAGAGATTTAGCTAAATCAGAAGAAGAAAAGAGTAGATGATGTAATTAGGAATAAAAATAAAAGAGGGTATCAATGACACCCTCTTTTTATTTGAACAATACTCGCGTATCTATATAACTAATTATTTATTAATCTCTTCTGACGTAAAACCTAATTTTACAGTAGGGAATTTACTCTGTGTCATTTGGATAGAGAATTCGCTATCTGCTAAGAAAACCAATTGTCCTGATTTATCAAAAGCTAAGAATTTTTGTTTGATGCGTTTAAATTCTTTGAATTCCTCATTTTTTGGATCTTCTGGTCGAACCCAACACGCTTTATAAGCAGGAAAGTTTTCATACGTACATTTAGCACCGTATTCATGTTCTAAACGATATTGAATTACCTCATATTGTAAAGCACCAACGGTTCCGATTACTTTACGACCATTCATCTCTAAGGTAAATAGCTGTGCAACACCTTCATCCATCAACTGGTCAATTCCCTTTTCCAATTGTTTAGATTTCATTGGATCAGCATTGTTGATGTATCTAAAGTGCTCTGGTGAGAAACTAGGGATTCCTTTGAAACTCATTATTTCACCTTCTGTCAAGGTGTCTCCAATTTTGAAGTTTCCTGTATCGTGTAATCCCACAATATCTCCCGCATATGAAATATCAACAATCTCTTTTTTCTCTGCGAAGAAAGCATTGGGACTTGAGAATTTTAATTTCTTGTTTTGACGCACATGTAAATAAGGCGTGTTTCTTTCGAATGTTCCCGAAACAATCTTGATAAAAGCCAAACGGTCTCTGTGTTTCGGATCCATATTTGCGTGAATTTTAAATACAAATCCGCTAAATCCTTTTTCTGTTGGTTCAACTACTCTTGTATCTGATTCTTTCGCTCTTGGTGAAGGTGCGATTTGAATAAAACAATCCAATAGCTCTCTTACTCCAAAATTGTTCAAAGCGGAACCGAAAAACACAGGCTGCAATTGTCCATTGATGTAAGCATCGCGATCAAAATCAGGATAGATTTCATGGATAATCTCCAATTCTTCTCTCAATTTATTCGCTGGTTTGTTGCCAATCAATTGATCTAATTCTTCCGATTCTAAGTCAGAAATATTGATAACATCATCGATGTTTTTTCTACTATCGTCTGTAAATAAGTTGATGTTCTTTTCCCAAATATTGTAGATTCCTTTAAAATCATACCCCATTCCGATAGGGTAGCTCAATGGGGTAACTTTTAATTGAAGTTTTTGTTCTACTTCATCCATTAAGTCAAATGCATCTCTACCTTCACGGTCTAATTTGTTGATGAATACGATCATGGGAATGTTGCGCATACGACATACTTCTACCAATTTTTCCGTTTGTTCCTCAACTCCTTTTGCCACGTCTATCACAACAATAACACTGTCTACTGCTGTTAACGTACGAAAAGTGTCTTCCGCGAAGTCTTTGTGACCCGGTGTATCTAAAATGTTGATTTTTTTGTCTTTATAATTAAAAGCCAATACAGATGTAGCAACTGAGATTCCCCTTTGGCGCTCAATCTCCATAAAATCCGAAGTAGCTCCTTTTTTAATCTTATTATTTTTAACTGCACCTGCTTCTTGAATTGCTCCTCCAAAAAGTAGTAATTTCTCGGTTAAAGTAGTCTTACCGGCATCGGGGTGAGCAATTACACCAAATGTTCTTCTGCGTTCTATTTCTGTTAAAAAACTCATCTCTAAAAAAATTAGGTTGCAAAAATACTCATTATTTGCTGAAAATAATAATAATGAATGGCAATCCTTCGTTAAGCAATGAGATTCATACAGTGTTAGCGGTTTTTTAGGTACTACAATAAACGGAAAAGATTGAAAAAATACGCCTTTACATCGTGGAAAAAACTAAATAGAATGTTAATCCTTAAGGTAAATAAATGAGGTATTAGTAATATTGTTAATTAAGTTTTTTAACTTGTTTATTTAAGCGTATTTTTATCCGTTTTTTTAAAAATAATCTCGTTTACAGCTTATAAATGTTATTTTTGTTGGCGAAGTAAAATCAAATGGAAGTATGGTAATGAAGGATATCAAAGGAAAGTACATAAAATACGGTGTTGTTTTATTGGCCGTGCTTTTGGGCTATACGAGTTGTGATAAACAGAAACAATTGGATGGTGATAACTATGTAGCTCGAGTAGATAATAAGTATTTAGAGCGTTCTTCTCTTCAAAATCTTGTTCCTCCACAGAGTACAGTAAAAGACAGTATCGCTATGGTGGAGCTGTTTATCAATAAATGGGCAACCAAACAATTGTTAATGGATGCCGCCGAATTTAATCTCTCTGACGAAAAGAAAAAAGAAATAGACGAATTGGTTGCGAATTTTAAATCGGAGCTTTTAATTAAAGGATACCTCGAAAAATTGGTACAACAATCTGTTGATACAGTTGTTCGAGCGAGCGATTTGAAAGAATACTACAATCAAATCAAAGGCGGATTTAGAGTAGATGATATGTTGGTGAAATTGTCTTATGTGAATATACTCAATAATAACACCCATTTCAATAAGATTAAAAACGGATTTAACGGAGGTAAAAATGTCAAATATGAGTTGTTAGATCAGTTGTCTTTACAGATGAAGTCTTATGTATTAAACGACTCACTTTGGGTGAATGTGTCTCAAATTTATGAGAAGCTACCTTTTATTAATACCGAAAATAGAGAGCAATATTTAAAAAATAACACCTATTTCGAGGTTAAGGATGAAAATAGTACGTACTTTGTGCGTATCAATCAAGTATTGAGAAAAGGAGATGTTGTTCCTTATTCTTATTTAGAACCCTCTTTGCGATTAATGGTTTTAAATAATCGAAAAATGGAATTGTTGAAACAGATAGAAGAAGATATTTTAAAAGATGCAAAAAAAGATAAAAGTTATGAAATTTATCAGTAAGAAGGTGATGTTTGCACTGGGATTGTCATGTGTGATGATAGGCGGTATGCAAGCACAAAATCCAACAGGGAAAAGAAAGATTGATGGTGTAGTTGGAGTAGTTGGAGATTATGTAATCTTAGAGTCAGAGATTGATAAAACGTTGTTGGAATTGAAAGCACAGCGTGTTCCTATTGATAATTTGTCAAAATGTGATTTATTTGAGCGTTTATTAGAAGATAAATTATATGCCCACCAAGCGGTTCAAGACAGTATTGAAGTGAGCGATTCAGAAGTAACAAGCTTTATGAATGAGCAAATCAATCGCATGGTTGAAGAAGTAGGTGGAATTGATCGTATTTTAGGGTTTTACAACAAAAAAACAGAAGAAGAATTTAGAGATTACTTCTTTGATATTGTAAAACAAAATAAACTAACGCAAGCCATGCAAAGACATATTGTCGAAAAGGTGTCTATTACTCCGGAAGAAGTAAGACAGTTTTTCAAGGCCATTCCTGAAGATGAGAGACCGACAATAGGGGACGAAATTGAAATTGCTGAGATTGTTGTAAAACCAGAAATTTCAAAAGAACAAAAGCAAAAGGTGATCGATCGCTTAAACGAAATGCGTAGAGATGTTTTAGAAAATGGTGCTAGCTTTTTTAGTAAAGCAGTATTGTTTACAGATGATAAAGGATCCGCAGCTAATGGTGGGTTTTATTCCATCACAAAAAAAGATCCTTTTGCCAAAGAATTTAAAGAAGTTGCCTTTAGCTTAGCAGAAGGGGAGATTTCAGCTCCATTTGAAACCGAATTTGGATATCACATCATCTATTTAGAAAAAATTAGAGGACAACATCTAGACGTTCGCCATATTCTATTGGTACCAAAACCAACAGAACAAGCACTAGAAGATGCAAAGAAAAAAGCAGAGAGTATTCGCGAAAAAATCGCCAATAAAGAGATTTCTTTCTCTGATGCCGCAGCTGCTTCATCAGATGATAAAGATACTAGACAAAATGGTGGGGTGTTGAGAGATCCTATGACCATGGATACTCGTTTTGACCTTAATAAAATGGAAGATAGAGATCTTTATTTTTTAGTGAATTCACTAAAAGAAAATGAAGTTTCTCCCGTGTCTTTAAAAACAGATTATAGAGATCAAAAAAGCTACCGTATCGTAACGATTAACAAGAGAATTCCTGCGCATAAAATTGACTTTGTTGACGATTATACCAAGGTAAAAAACATGGCATTGAACAAAAAACAGGAAGAAGAGTTACAAAAATGGATTGCTAAGAAGATAAAAGATGCCTATATTAACATTCAAGGGGAATATAGAGACTGCAAATTCCATAATAATTGGCTTAAAAACTAAGAAAATAATAATCTAAACGATTGAAAACGACATTTTAGCAATAGACTAAAATGTCGTTTTTTTATTAAATAAGAATGAAAAATTGAAATTTCTTAATTTTATAAGGTAAATAATAATTAATTTCAGATTTATTAATCATAAACGCTAAAAGTATTGTTGTTTCTTCATCAAAGTAGAATGTTTATAAATAATAATTTTTGGATTTGTGGGAAATATTAAAAACTTTTGAAAATTAATTAGATTGATTAAATTTGCGACGACAAAAAATAAATACAAGTCAAACGCTCTTTTTGAACAGCAGACTGTGGGTTTAAATTTTGCACGAAATAACAGGTGATAAAAGTTCTCATACAATCGCATAGAATTTTGAATCCACAGTTGTTTAGATATGACAAAAGAAGTGTTCTTCTGTTGCGCAAAAAATAGATCAACAATGTTGTAAGAAGAGAAGTACAAGTGAAAAAATAACTAATACAAAATAATCAGTTATGGGGGAGAGGAGATCTCTGATTTTCATTAACCTGTAAGTAATAGATCTGAATTATGAGCTTTTATAAGGATTACATCAACGAGATTGAAGAAAGAAAAAATCAAGGACTTAACCCTAAGCCAATTGATGGAGCTGAGCTATTAAGTGAAATTATAGCACAGGTAAAAGATACAGAGAACGAGCACCGCGCTGAATCTCTTAAGCTTTTTATTTATAACGTTTTACCGGGTACTACTAGTGCAGCAGGCGTTAAAGCTAAATTTTTAAAAGAAATCATCTTAGGTGAAGTGATAGTGAATGAAATCACTCCTGCTTTTGCTTTTGAATTGTTATCACACATGAAGGGTGGACCTTCTATTGAAGTGTTATTAGATTTAGCTTTAGGTAATGATGTTGCTATTGCACAAGAAGCAGCCAAAGTATTGAAAACACAAGTATACTTGTACGAAGCTGATACAGACCGTTTGAAGGAAGCATTCTTAAACGGAAATGCTGTAGCAAAAGACATCGTAGAGAGTTATGCAAAAGCGGAATTCTTTACAAAACTTCCAGAAGTAGACGAAAAAATTGAAGTAGTGACGTTCATTGCTGGTGAAGGAGATATTTCTACCGATTTATTATCACCAGGAAATCAAGCTCACTCTCGTGCTGACCGTGAGTTACACGGATTGTGCATGATCAGTACAGAAGCACAACAACAAATCAAAGCTTTACAAGAATTACATCCTGGTAAAAAAGTGATGTTAATTGCTGAAAAAGGAACGATGGGAGTTGGGTCTTCAAGAATGTCAGGGGTAAATAACGTGGCGCTTTGGACAGGTAAACAAGCAAGTCCTTACGTTCCATTCGTAAATATTGCACCAATTGTTGCAGGTACTAACGGAATTTCTCCAATTTTCTTAACAACGGTTGACGTAACTGGAGGTATCGGTATCGACCTTAAAAACTGGGTGAAGAAAACAGATGCTAATGGTGAAGTAGTTCGCAATGAAAAAGGTGAGCCAGTATTAGAAGAAGTTTACTCAGTAGCTACAGGTACTGTATTGACTATTAATACAAAAACAAAAAAATTATACAATGGTGACCAAGAGTTAATCGATATTTCGAAAGCTCTAACGCCACAAAAAATGGAATTTATCAAAGCAGGTGGTTCTTATGCAATCGTATTTGGTAAAAAAATCCAAACATTTGCTGCAAAATTATTGGGAATGGATGCACCTGTAGTTTTTGCTCCTTCTAAGGAAATATCAGTTGAAGGACAAGGATTAACAGCTGTTGAGAAAATCTTCAATAGAAATGCTGTGGGTGTAACTAAAGGAAAAGTACTACACGCAGGTTCTGACGTTCGCGTTGAAGTGAATATCGTAGGATCTCAAGATACAACTGGATTAATGACCGCTCAAGAGTTGGAGGCAATGGCAGCAACTGTTATTTCTCCTATCGTTGACGGTGCTTACCAATCAGGATGTCACACAGCATCAGTTTGGGATAAAAAAGCACAAGCAAATATCCCGAAATTGATGAAATTTATGAACGATTTCGGTTTAATTACTGCACGTGACCCGAAAGGTGAATATCATTCAATGACTGACGTTATCCACAAAGTATTGAACGATATTACAGTAGACGAATGGGCAATCATCATCGGAGGAGATTCACATACAAGAATGTCTAAAGGGGTTGCTTTCGGAGCGGATTCAGGAACTGTAGCTTTAGCTTTAGCAACAGGAGAAGCTTCTATGCCAATTCCAGAGTCAGTAAAAGTGACGTTCAAAGGAAACATGAAAGAACACATGGATTTCCGTGATGTTGTTCATGCTACTCAAGCGCAAATGTTACAACAGTTTGGTGGTGAAAACGTTTTCCAAGGTAGAATTATCGAAGTTCATATCGGTACTTTATTAGCGGATCAAGCGTTTACTTTCACAGACTGGACAGCTGAAATGAAAGCAAAAGCATCTATCTGTATCTCTCAAGATGATACCTTAATCGAATCATTGGAAATCGCGAAAAGCCGTATCCAAATCATGATCGATAAAGGAATGGATAACAGAAACCACGTGTTACAAGGGTTAATCAACAGAGCAAACAAACGTATTGAAGAAATTAAATCAGGAGATAAACCAGCGTTAACTCCAGATGCAAATGCTAAATACTATGCTGAGGTAGTAGTTGATCTTGATATTATCGATCAACCGATGATTGCCGATCCAGATGTAAATAACGATGACGTTTCTAAACGTTATACACACGATACGATTAGAGAGCTTTCTTTCTATGGAGGTGATAAAAAAGTTGACCTTGGTTTCGTGGGATCTTGTATGGTTCACAAAGACGACTTGAAAATCGTTTCTCAAATGTTGAAAAACATCGAAAAACAAACAGGTTCAGTGAAATTTAATGCACCTTTAGTTGTTGCAGCTCCAACATACAACATTATTGATGAGTTGAAAGCAGAAGGAGATTGGGAATACTTACAAAAATATTCTGGTTTCGAATTCAGTGACCTATTACCTAAAAACAACGCACGTACAGAATACGAGAATATTATGTATTTAGAGCGTCCTGGTTGTAACTTATGTATGGGTAACCAAGAGAAAGCAGCAAAAGGAGATACCGTAATGGCTACATCAACGCGTTTATTCCAAGGACGTGTAGTAGAAGATTCAGACCGCAAAAAAGGAGAATCTTTACTAGCTTCTACTCCTGTAGTTGTTCTTTCTGCGATCTTGGGTAGAGTTCCTACAATGGAAGAATACAAAGCTTCTGTAGAAGGAATCAACTTGACTAAGTTCAAACCTATTTCTACGAAATAATTCTTTTAATAGAATCGATTCAATAAAAATGAGACCTTCTTTTTAAAGAGGGTCTTTTTTTTTGTGCTGTTTGTTTTTTGTGAGGTTTGTTTTTTGTGAGGTTTGTTTTTTGTGAGGTTTGTTTTTTGTGAGGTTTGTTTTTTGTGAGGTTTGTTTTTTGTGCTGTTTGTTTTTTGTGCTGTTTGTTTTTTGTGCTGTTTGTTTTTTGTGCTGTTTGTTTTTTGTGCTGTTTGTTTTTTGTGCTGTTTGTTTTTTGTGCTGTTTGTTTTTTGCTCGTTGTAAGTTTGCTTAATAGATCAATTAGTTTTTTAATTTTTGACGTAAACTGATTAGTTGATTCGTAATATGTTCTAATTTTTTGCGGAGATTAGTGTATTCTTCAACAGATATAAATTCCAGGTCTAAACTTAAAATGAGAAAGTTAATTACTTCAATAGCGGAAGAGTATGAAATATTTATCATACGTGCTTTGTCTTTATTTGTAGTTCTTGCCATTCCTTCAGCTATATTTGCCATTACACTTAACATTGCTCGTCTAAGTTGTGAAACTAAACCATATTTTTCTTCAATAGGAAATTTCTTAGTGAGTATATAAATATCTTTGGTTGTGTTTCTGGCATTCTGCCATACAGTGAGGTTTTCAAAAAAATATTGGTGCATATAATATAGAAAATAGGGGTTACAAGTTTATAGTTTATTCAAAATTTATTCCAATTTTTATTGAGTTTTTATATAAGAAATAAAATTCCATAAATCATACAAACCAAATAAAGTACAAACCACAGAGCACAAACCGCACAAACCGCACAAACCGCGCAAACCGCACAAACCAAGCAAACCAAGCAAACCGAGCAAACCGTACAAACCGCGTAAACCGCGCAAACCAAGCAAACCAAGCAAACCGAGCAAACCGAGCAAACCGAGCAAACCGAGCAGACCGCACAAACCGAGCAAACCGCGCAAACTACAATTCGCAAAATAGAACCATTTTAAATACAGTGCTTTAACATTTGTATAGAACTTATTAGAGGTAAAAATCTGTAAATTGTTTAGAAATTTTAATTCGTATAAATAAAAAGAATTGTTATTATGGCTTTTGATATTGAAATGATTAAAAAAGTGTATGAAAAGATGCCTGATCGCGTAGCAAAAGCACGTGAATTAGTAGGTCGTCCCTTAACACTTGCAGAGAAAATTTTATATACTCATTTATGGGAGGGAGTACCTTCTCAAACGTTTGAGCGTGGCAAGGACTATGTAGATTTCGCTCCAGATCGCGTGGCTTGTCAAGATGCAACAGCGCAGATGGCTTTATTGCAATTTATGCATGCCGGAAAAGAAAAGGTAGCCGTTCCGACCACAGTACATTGTGATCACTTGATTCAAGCAAAAGTAGGTGCAGCAACGGATTTAAAAGTTGCAGAAACTCAATCGTCTGAAGTATTTAATTTCTTGTCATCTGTATCAAATAAATACGGTATCGGGTTTTGGAAACCTGGTGCGGGTATTATTCACCAGATTGTATTGGAAAATTACGCTTTTCCAGGTGGTTTGATGATTGGTACCGATTCTCATACCGTAAATGCGGGTGGATTAGGAATGCTGGCTATTGGAGTTGGTGGAGCAGACGCTGTAGATGTGATGTCGGGAATGGCTTGGGAATTGAAATTTCCTAAACTGATTGGAGTAAAACTAACAGGAAAATTAAACGGATGGACAGCCCCAAAAGACGTAATCCTTAAAGTAGCAGATATCCTTACTGTAAAAGGAGGAACGGGTGCTATTGTTGAGTATTTTGGAGAAGGAGCTTTATCGATGTCTTGTACAGGTAAAGGTACGATCTGTAATATGGGAGCTGAAATTGGTGCAACAACCTCTACTTTTGGCTATGACGATTCAATGCGTCGTTATTTAGCTGCTACAGGACGTCAAGATGTAGTAGATGTAGCAGATAAAGTAGCAGAGCACTTAACAGCAGATGCAGAAGTATACGCCAATCCAGAAAAATACTTCGATCAATTAATCGAAATAAATTTATCTGAATTAGAACCACATATCAACGGACCTTTCACACCAGATAGAGGAACACCTGTATCAAAAATGAGAGAAGATGCTGAGAAAAATGGGTGGCCACTAAAAGTAGAGTGGGGATTGATCGGATCGTGTACTAACTCTTCTTATGAAGATATGTCAAGAGCCGCTTCAATTGTTGAACAAGCAGTTAAACATGGAATTACGCCAAAAGCTGAGTTTGGAATTAACCCAGGATCAGAACAGATTCGCTATACGATCGAAAGAGATGGTATCATTGAGACCTTTGAAAAAATGGGAACCAAAGTATTTACGAATGCTTGTGGACCTTGTATCGGACAATGGGATCGCGCCGGAGCAGATAAGGGAGAGAAAAACACGATTGTTCACTCGTTTAACCGTAACTTCTCCAAACGTGCAGATGGTAATCCTAATACGCATGCGTTCGTAACTTCACCAGAAATGGTAGCTGCCTTGGCAATTGCAGGAGATTTAGGATTTAATCCTATCACAGATACCTTAATTAACGATGAAGGACAAGAAGTAAAATTGCTTCCACCTACTGGAGACGAGTTGCCAAAAAGAGGATTTGACGTAGAAGATCCAGGCTTCCAAGCACCAGCAAAAGATGGATCAAATGTTGAGGTAATAGTATCGCCAACTTCTAGTCGTTTACAGTTGTTAGAACCTTTCGCTCCTTGGAACGGACAAAATATTACAGGAGCTAAATTGCTAATTAAAGCTTTTGGAAAATGTACAACAGACCATATCTCTATGGCTGGACCATGGTTGCGTTTCCGTGGTCACTTAGACAATATTTCTGACAATATGTTGATTGGTGCTGAAAATGCATTTAATCACTTAACAAATAAAGTAAAAAATCAGTTGACAGGTGCTTATGATGCCGTACCTGCTGTGCAACGTGCATATAAAGCAGCTGGAATCCCTTCTATCGTTGTAGGTGACCAAAACTACGGAGAAGGATCTTCTCGTGAACACGCCGCTATGGAACCTCGTCATTTAGGGGTTGCTGCAGTATTGGTGAAATCATTTGCCCGTATTCACGAAACAAACTTGAAAAAACAAGGAATGTTAGCCCTTACATTTGCTAATGAAGCTGATTATGACAAAGTACAAGAAGATGATGTTATCAACTTCTTAGACTTAACTGAATTTGCTCCAGGTAAACAATTACACCTTGAATTCGTTCATGCTGATGGATCCAAAGATGTAATTGCTGCTAATCATACCTATAATGCTAGTCAAGTGAAATGGTTTAAAGCAGGTTCTGCATTGAATCTTATCGCAGCTGGTAAATAGTGGATTGGAAAGAGGAGAGAGAGTAACTTTTTCTAAATAAGTTGAATTTTTTTAAAAAGAAAATTCACATGCATAGACTCTCTTAAAAAATTAAAAAAGGGATCGGTTTTAACAACCGATCCCTTTTTGATTTTTAAAATTGACTATTAAATTCTCGTAGTGAAAGTTTAATGTTGTTATTCAATGATTCTTTAAAAATAGCATAATCATTTTTCTGCCATTTACCTTTCAATTTTACTTTATTTTGTTTGTTGTATTGTTGTAATTTTTGTTGCCTTTCAATATCACTTATCACGGAATCAATAGAAACAAAGATATACTTATCCGTTTCGATAAAACCGTAATAATTAATCATTACACCATAGGTGCACCAAATTTCCTGAACCTGGTCTACCTTGTATTTTTCTTTAATGTATTGGTAATCGATAACTTCTTTCTTACCAATGTTTGTTGTTGGCAAGGTTGCAATACTATCGAGAATTAGATACTTCTTTCCAGTATAATCATAAATTTTTTGACATTCTTCTTTTATAGAATTGTGTATGTTCGAAGTATAGGCTTCGCTTAATAGTTGAACTGCCTCTTTGTATTTTGTTTGAGGAGTAACTGCCATGTCCAATAAACCTTGTGAACCGCCTTTTCCTACATAAGTTGTTGGTTGGTGTATGATAACGGCTACATTATTGTGTGCGTGATAATCTACTTTGTTTAGTGTTAGTTGTTTAGGACCACAAGAACTAAAAAGAACAAGGATCAGAATGATAGGTAAAGATTTGATAAAATTCATGTTTTTTTTCGGGCTAAATTATGGAATATGTTTAATTGTTGCAATAATTTAGAGAATATGTTGTTGAATGTGATCTTTTGAGAAAGTGAGCAAGAAAAAGCTGTAGAAATACATAAAATAGGATATTTATGCGTATGTAAACGCTATAAATGGCGATTCATAAATTTTCTAATCTTTTCTTTTATCTCATTGAGAACAGCTATTTGCTTTGGTATTCGATGAATCTAGGCTTCGCTGCGATTTTTTTAACGTTTGATGAATCTTTACTGCGTGTCGATTTCCTCTCTCTTCTCTCCAATTCACAACTGATTATATTCTTCCTTATCTTCTGCTTTTAATAAATCAATAAAATACAGCGCAGCCTTTTTCTGATAGCTGTCTTTTAAGCGCAAGGTAACCGCCTCTCGTCTCATGTTTTTATCTCGAATCGGAATGGCACATAATTCTTTTTCTCCGTGAACCGTCGCTAAAGTAAGAATCGTTTGAAAAGCACCTGTTCGAACCAAGTCTACAATTGTGGCAGTATAATTAACCTCTACTGTGATATTAGGGTGTATTTTATACTTTTCAAATTGACGATCTAAAAAATCTCGCGTACTAAATCCTTTAACAGGAAGTGCTAAAGTGAGCTGTTCCACTTCTTTAAAATTAATGCTCTGTTTGTTTGCTAAAGGACTATGGGCAGAAACAATCACAGACATGTCTGAACTCATGATCGGTTCATGCACGAGTTCGTCGCTGTGTTTTCCTTCGTAAAAAGTAAGTGCAAAATCAATCTCTTGCTTGAGTAAGGCATCAATTAATTCAGTGGTTGTACCAAAGGTAACTTGAAGCTTGATTTTGGGGAATTGCTCAATGAAGTTTTTGAACGCATTGATGACAATTGACTTTAGTCCCCAAGTCAATCCGATACTCAAGGTTCCCGTGTTGATTTGTTTTAAATCCTCAAGGATTAGCTTACCGTCATTTGACGCTTGAAGACTCTTTTCTGCATACGTAGCAAAGAGTTCTCCTGCTTCTGTAATTGAAACGCGCTTGCCAATGCGATCAAATAACGGAATGCCCAATTCTTCTTCTAATTGTTTAATCTGTTGAGAAAGCGTGCTTTGTGTGATGAATAGCTCTTTAGCTGCTTCTGTAAAATTGAGCAGTTCTTTTGCTTTTAGAAAATATTTGAGTTGTCTTAGTTCCATGATTAATCGGTTTTATCGATTGATGTTATAGAAAAATACCGTTTTACAAATTTAGAACTTAAGCTTAACTTTACTTCAAATATCAAGAAAAAAATGGCAACAACGACGTATATTGACTTTAGAGATACCGAAAAGGCAGTCAAGGGCAGCGTGCGATATAAACGAATCAAATGGGGGATTTTTTTAATAGGAGTCTCTGTTTTTGCACAACTGTATAATTATCAACCGTTGTTGTCTGAGATTACACATTATTTTGCCGTTACTCCTGCTGAAAGTAGTTATTTAGTTTCGGCTTCGACTTTTGGAATGGCAATAGGATTGCTGTTATTTGCTTTTATTGCAGATCGTTATCCGAGAAAAGACATTATGCTCTTTTCGCTAATTACCTCAACTTTATTGACGTTAACTTCTGTGTTTGTTACGGATTTCTCACTTTTGATTAATATTAATCTAATCAAGGGAATTTGTATTTCGGGAGTATCTGCAGTAACCTTAGCGTATTTGGCAGAGGAAATTGATGCTAAATCCATCGGAACAGCTATCAGTTTTTATTTGGCAGGAAACACTTTTGGAGGAATGTTTGGTCGTATTATTGCTGCCTTAGTCAGTGGTTGGTTTAATTGGCAAGTAGCGGTTTTGACTATCGGTTTATTGGCCTTAGGAATTGCTATTCTCTTTTATTTTCTCTTTCCTGAATCTATTTTTTTTCAACCACAAAAGGTCAAATTTGACAAAAAACTAAGACAAATGCAACGCATTTTTAGAAATAAGAAAATTTTAGCTATGTATGTGGTTGCGATTTGTTTAATGGGAACTTTTGTTAGTATCTACAATTATCTCGGATTTAAGTTAGAAGCACCCCCTTATAATTTACCGCATTATATTATTGCGTTGATTTTCTTAATGTATGCCTTCGGAATTGTTGGCAATTTAGTAGCAGGGCGATTATCAGATCGATACGCCGCAAAAAATATACTTCTTTTAGCTCTTATCTTATTGTTTGTGGGATTGGGATTGATGTATATTTCTAATTTGTTCATCATCTTAATAGGACTGACAATTTTTACAGTAGCGTTCTTTAGTGGTCATACCATAGCGAGTAGAGTAGTCACTCAATTAGGGGGAAAAGCCAAGAGTTCTGCTACCGCGTTATATTGGTTTTTTTACTATATGGGATCTACGTTAATTGGCAGTTCTACCGGTTTTTTTATTAATAAGGATAATTGGGGTGGTTTCTTTTTAACCCTATTGGTTTTAGCTTCTATCGCCCTTGTGGCAACCTATATCACCACGCGCACTAAATCCGTTAAATAAAGAGTATCCTAATCGATTGTTTCCTTTTTGTTTGAAAATGATCTATTTTCGTATCAATTTAAAAAGAAAAACACGATGAATGACAATCAGGATCAAAAGATCGTCTTGGCAATTGATGAGAAACCCCAATTAGGACAATGGTTATTGTTGAGTATTCAACATTTATTTGCCATGTTTGGCGCAACGGTTTTAGTGCCAACTTTAACGGGAATGGATCCTGCCATTGCTTTAATATCTAGTGGAATAGGTACCTTAGTGTTTATTGCTATTACAAGGGGAAAAGTTCCTTCATATTTAGGTTCTTCCTTTGCTTTTATCAATCCTATTATAGCCATTAAAGCCATGGAACAAGTCACCTCGAATGATGTACCAGTAGGTAGTTTTCTAGTAGGTAGTTTTTTGGTTGGTGTTGTGTATTCTCTCGTTGCTCTTTTAATTGCAAAGGCTGGAACAAATTGGTTGATGAAATTATTACCTCCAATTGTCGTAGGTCCTGTAATTATGGTGATAGGCTTGGGATTGGCGAGTACTGCTGTAGGAATGATTACCAATAATCCAACAGGAACGTATGATATTACGTATGTGACAATTGGTTTAGTAACGTTGATGATTACGATTGTAGCTGCTATTTTTACACGTGGGTTTTTAAGTGTAATTCCCGTTTTAGTGGGAATTATTGGAGGTTATGTTTTTTCTGCCACTATGGGGGTAGTAAACTTCGCACCTGTATTAGAGGCTTCGTGGTTTCAGGTACCTAATTTTACAATTCCATTTGTCGATTATACACCTAGCATAACGCTCTATGTTATCTTTGTGATGCTTCCCGTTGCGATTGTTCCTATTGCAGAACATATCGGACATCAACTGGTGTTGAGCAAAGTGGTTAATAAAGACCTAATTAATGACCCAGGATTAGATCGTTCCATGCTTGGAGACGGTGTAGCAACCATGTTAGCTGCAATTATCGGAGGTCCACCAAATACTACGTATGGAGAAAATATTGGTGTTTTAGCTATTACACGTGCTTTTAGTATCTATGTATTTATAGGCGCAGCTTGTTTTGCAATTCTCTTTGGATTTTGCGGTAAAATAACAGCCCTATTGGCTACAATACCCTCGCCTGTGATGGGAGGTGTTTCGATTCTGTTGTTCGGAATTATAGCCTCTAGCGGTTTGCGTATGCTTGTCGAAAATAAAGTGGATTTTAAGATCAAAAGAAATTTAATTATCTCTTCTGTGATTTTAATCATCGGAATTGGCGGTGCAGCGATCCATATCGGTGATTTAATGTCAATTGAAGGGATGGCATTAGCTTCCATTATTGGTATTATTTTAAATATTGTATTGCCAGGAAGAAAAGAAATTACCTTTGATGATATGTTTAAGGAATAAAATTGTGAATATATTAAATAAAAAAGGTTAAAAATTATTAAAATTAAAATTAATAATTTTTATTTGGCACTATAGGTGTAAAGTTCATATATTTATGCTAAATAAAATTAGGTATGTTTAATAAAGGAGAAAAAAAGAGAAAAGGATGGATTGGAAATCTGTTTTTTATCCTTATTCTTTTTGTGTTGTTATTCACTCCATTAGGGACGACGTTTAAGGTGTGGATGAATCAACTATTGGCGATGAGTCCCAGTTTAGAGAAACAAGAGGACTTTGAACAGGTAAGCTTGGATGGTTGGACCTTGTTAGATGAGGAAGGTCGTGTATTCGATATGACTACAACCAAAGGAAAAGTAGTGATCCTAAACTTTTGGGCTACTTGGTGTCCTCCTTGTATTGCTGAAAAACCTAGTTTTCAAGCGCTATATGATGATTACAAAAACAGTGTTGTCTTTTTGTTTGTCACAACAGATGATGCCGACAAAGTAAAAGCTTTTAAAGAAAAACACGGCTATACGTTACCTACTTATTTCCAACAAGACGGGCCACCAGCAGCTTTGTATTCTACCTCTTTACCTGCTTCTTATGCTCTGGATAAGAAAGGAAATATCGTAGTGAAAAAGACTAGAGCCGCTGATTGGAATAGCTCTAAGTTTAGAGTGATACTAGATGAATTGATTGAAGCAAAATAAAAAAAAGTCTTTGGGAAACCAAAGGCTTTTTTATTTACAGGCTAGATACGAGGCTAATAAGTAAAGGAAGAAGATAAAAGAGAAATCTCCTTTGTTATATTTAGTCGAGCCTGGTTTTCGTATTTTGCTTTGAAATGCACCGTTTTGAAGATTTCTGAAAAGGTTAAAAAATGAATTAACGCCTTCTTCCTTCCTGCATGGTATAAATGATCGGGATAAATAGCATATTCTTTTCGAATGTTTTGACTATAAACAATATATTGTTCCCAGTCTTTTCCCAAAATTGAAAGATCCGCATCAAGTAAGTAATTGGTATCTGTATAGATAGATTTTTGATGCTGTTTGGTGGATATAATTTGATTATAGATTACGAGGAGGTCTGCCTCAGGTAAATCAATCTGGGATAATCGTTTTTTTGCTAATAAAGCACTTTGTTCTTCGTTATCTTGAGCACTTGCTTGGTATATGATATCGTGATAAAACACAGAGAAAAGTAGTAGTTCCCAATTGTCAATTTCCTTTTGTAGAGGAGCTAACTCATCAATTATATTCTCGAGATGTGTTAAGTTGTGATAGTAGCGATTTGATGCTTCATAGTGTAGTTCAATTTCCGACCAAAAGGATTGTATTAGATCTTGATCAATCGAATAGCCCTTGAACAAGTTGCGAAATTGAAATTGAAGTGATGTGGTCATTTTATTTAACTATTAAAACAAATACAAAGTGGATGTGAAAAAATAAAAGATGGGAGGCTTTTATATATTATGCCCAATACGCCAAAGCACACCTGAAGGATCAATCAATATAAAATCACGCATCTTCCATTCTCTATCTTCAGGAGTGGTTACTTTGCAGTCAAAGGTTTTACATAAGTTTAGCGTTTGAATGTGATTATGCCAATCATCCGCATTTTCTACATGAAGGTGGAGCATGGTGTTTTCAGCTAATTCTTGGTTGTAAAAATGCTGTAAGAAAAATTTAGTATTGCCTAAGCCAAATAAACAAAGTTGATCATCTTGCCACAAAATTTCAAAGCCCAATGCCGTATAAAAAGCAAGAGAAATTTGAAAATCCTTAGTGGGAATAAAACTCTTTAATTCAATTGTTTTTAAGTTTAAGGAAGTTATCGTCATTAGGTTATGAAATTAAAAAAATAAAGATAATTTTTTATTGTTTACAATTACATTTTTTGAAGATATAAGTAATAGGGTTAGTAGTTATATTTGCTTATTTACTTAATTTTTAGTATCTTACGGATTATATCATTTAAAATTTACAAATATGACCTCAAATGAGATTTTTGAGCTAGATACCACTAGCATTTGCGAATTAGTAGGAAAAAGGTTTATGGTTTCGTATAAAGAAGAGCAAGGCGGAACAATGAAATCCGTTCAACGAGACAAAAAACTCATTGCACTTGATTATTCAGAAAAACAACAAGTAAATCACTACATTTTTAGTGATGGGACGCAACATTTTAAGGTGCCTCATTCCCATTTAGTAACAATGACCCAATTGTAAAGTATATAAAAGACTCGCTAAAAACGGGTCTTTTTGTTTTTTAAAAAGCGCTACCTTTGTTGTTGCTTCGTATAGCAAAGTTGAAATACCTGAGAGAACAGTGTTAGGATACCGTTTGATAATCTAAAGGATACATGAAAACAAAGGCAAAAGTTGTTCAAGTACAACAAATGGATAAAAATATTCCTATCGAATTCTATCGAATCGAGGAGAGTATTGATCTCTTTGAATTCGAAGGACGTTATCAATACGATTTTTATCAAATTTACTGGTTTGTTTCAGTTGATACCCCCCAAGAACACGAGATTGACTTTATATCCTATCCGATAAAACCTCAAGAAATTTGGATTATTTATCCTGGTCAAGTGCACCATTTTGATCCGCGCTTTAGCAAAGGATATTGTTTGGTGATCGATAAGCATTATTTTAATAGTGTGTTGTTTAAAGAAGCGAAACAACAATTTTTTACAGGACACAACCAATTGAAGTTTACTGTTACAACGCAGGAAAATCAGCGGTTGGAGTACCTGCATCTCCTGATCGAGATTGAGTTCAATTCTTTTAAACGCCCCATGGTCTTGGAACAATACCTACAACTATATGTTGTTCACTTGCAAGATTTACCACGCATTGAAGAACGACACATGGTCTTAGATGAGCGCTTACACAAATTGTTACAACTTATTGAAGAACACTATATCACACAGCGAAAAAATGAATTCTACGCGGATCAGGTATCTCTTTCAGTGAAGCGAATGAATGAAATTTTATTTCACGCTATCGGCAAAACACTGAAACAACAACTACAAGAGCGATTGCTGTTAGAAGCCAAGCGCTTAGTAGGGTATAGTCAAGAGAATATACAAACGATCGCCGATACTTTAAACTTCTCTGAAGTGTCTTATTTCAATCGATTTTTTAAAAAGCTAACACAGCAAACGCCTAAAGAATTCCGTGAAGAGGTGAAAAAAGTCCAAGGATAAGTCTTATTTGGATAAGCTTGTACTGCTGTTGTCGAAGTACTTTTGCGCTTTTAGAAAAATAGTATGAGTAAATTAAAGAAACAGCAATTTATCGTTGTATTTATTTTAGCGCTTTTGTCGGCATTAGAGCCTTTTAGTATTGATTTGTATTTACCGGGATTTTTGAAAATCTCCCAATATTATCACACGGATTTAAAAGCCGTTCAGTTTTCCATTTCTACTTTTTTAGCAGGATTTGCCGTTGGCCAATTGTTTTGGGGAATCATTTCAGACAAGTATGGTCGTAAATGGCCAACCATTATCTCTCTATTGTTGTTTATCGCAGCCACAGTGGCGTGTATTTATGCGACTAGTATCGAGCAATTTTGGATCGCTCGTTTCTTTCAAGCTTTTGCAGGTTGTGCGGGTGTGGTAATTGCTCGTGCTATTGTCAACGAATATTTTGAACAGGACGATACCATGCGTGTATTTTCACTCTTAGCCATAATTGCGGGTGTAGCACCTATCATTGGTCCTGTAGCGGGAAATTTCCTGGTGTCTCATTTTGAATGGCAATCAACTTTTGTAACTTTATTCGTGTTGGGGGTGATCTCTTTATTGCTTGTTGTTTTCTTCTTACCTGAAACGAAAGTGAAAACAGCGCTCAATGCTCCTAAACGCAATCTTATGCAAGATTTTAAAGCGGTATTTAAGGTGAAAACCTTTTTAAAATATACCCTTATTGGCAGTGTAACGTACAGTATTTTGATGATCTATTTGGCGAATGCTCCTTATTTGATCATGGAGTACGGTCAGTTATCGTCCGCAACCTTTAGCTATATCTTTGCGTTTAACGCGGTGGGATTAATGGTAGGAGCGTGGATTTCCAATAGCTTTACTCGTTGGTGGTCCATTCGTCAAATTATTTTCTACACCACAATTGCTGGACTTATTTGTAGTGTTGTTTTCTTGGGATTCTGTATTGCGCAACAACCCATCGAATGGCTGCTTATTCCGTTGTTTTTTATCATCCTAACGTTGGGGGTTTTATTTCCTACTACAACTAAATTAGCCCTTGAACCTTTTCACGAAAATAGCGGATCGGCTTCTGCCTTACTCGGTTCTCTTCAGCTAATGTTGACGTTTATAATCTCAGCAATGACCAATCTTATACCATTAGATTTATTAATCTTAACAGGAATCGCTTTGTTTGTGTGTCATATCTTGTATTTACTTTGCTATTGGATTAAAGAGAAATAGGGAGATGGTTTACGGTTGGCAGTTTATGGCTCACGGAAGATTTAGTAGAGAAAGTGGTTCGAATTTTTATTTAATGGTGCAAAAAACGAATATGAGGAAACCTAGTAATTTGCTCAAAATTTAGTTGCCCTACTCCATAGATCATCTCGAAATTTATATCTTTAGAAAGAAGAATAAAATTTCATTTCGATCAAATCCTCACCAACCCATTTACTAATGAGAAAATACTATATTCCCGGGATGATTACCATGTTGTTACTTCCCTTACTTGGCTATTGGTATATCCAAAAAACGATCCCTACTCGCGATTGTAGAATGATAGAAGTGAATTTTGAAGAGATAGGTTATGTTACCTGTATAGAAGGTGAATTATTTGAAGGTGTGTTGTTTGAAAATTTAACGTTTACTGGAAATTCTATACAAGATGAAAAGCTTTTACAACAAGCAGAAGATAAAATAGAGGCGATTCTCTCGCATGATGAAAAGAAGAGAGGTTTAGTGTTTACTTTTGAAACAGTTCCTTATTCGACTTATATTAAGGTATTAACTATTTTATCAAAACACAGAAAACGAGTGATTATGTATGCGGATAGTATAAAGTTCTCCAATGATCAAAATTCTATGAATCTCAATTTTACTAGAGAAGAACTCAAAGAAATGTATCCGCCATTAGAGTTAGCAGATGGTACAATAGAAACGGAGGTAGAAGAAGACAAAGTCGCTTTAGTATTACATCAAATAGGCAATTATAAATACATTATTGGAATAGGATTTCTACTTCTTGTTTATTGTTGCTTTTATGTTGTGTATCGCTTGAGAAGATGGGAGGATAAAAAGGAATAGGTTGTTGTCTTTTTGATGATACGTTCAAATTACTGCTAAAAAGGAATGTTTCTAAATAGAAATACAGTTATATAGGATTTGATTTAATAGTCTAGTTTTGTGGTAAACTAAATAACAACAATAAAGATGTCAAAAACAAAACTTACAATTAACAATAACGGATCAGTCAAGGTAGAAGGCGATTTCGAGATCGTAGATAAAGATGGAAATGTGTATGGATTAGAAGGTAGAACTGTACTTTCTATCTGTCGTTGTGGACTTTCACAAAACAAACCATTTTGCGATGGTGCACACAAAGGACACTTTGAACATGAAGCGGTTGCCTTCAATCTACCACCAAAGAAAGTTTAACTATACGGTATAAAAAAAGCCTCAGCATGTGCTGAGGCTTTTTTTGTGATCCAATCAGGATTCGAACCTGAGACCTACTGCTTAGAAGGCAGTTGCTCTATCCAGCTGAGCTATTGGACCATTAAATCATCAAGTGATTTAAACCATCAAAATGAAAAAGCATTATACTTTCTTATTTTGATGGTGCAAATATATTCTATTTTTTACAGAAACACCAAGGATAATCGCATAAAAATGAAAATAATAAAATAACTGATTGAAAATTAGAAATTTGTCCCCTCTGTTTTTAGACGATTTTCCTTGGTTTCTAGATTAGATTAGCGTTCATATTGACAACAACCATGCAAATTCGCATAGGTTTTGTCTGTTGCTTTGTCTAGAGCAGTATCATGTCCTGCGGCAGCAACGGCTTTACTGATCTTTTTTTGATCCGTTTTTGTTGGATCAAAGTTGAGGTGTAACACCTTTGCATTTACATCCCAATTCGCCGTGGAAACTCCAGCAACACCTTTAGCAGCTGTTTCGATGCGTTCTTTACACAATCCACAGTTTCCTTTGACAGGAAGCATGGCATGTCCTTGATGTCCTTCTTTAGACATTGGTTTAGTTGCGCTAGTGGAAGGAGTATCGTGTTTAGTGTGATCTCCATGATCCGCCTGTTGCTTGGGTTTCGCTTGATCTCTGCTATACAAACAACAAGAAGGCAAAGCATTATAAGCCTTGTCTGCAGCTTTGTCTAGCGCTGTATCATGACCAGCGGCTGCAATGGCTTTACTTACTTTTTGTTGATCCGTTTTTGTCTTGTCAAAGTTGAGGTGGAGCATTTGATCTTTCGAATTCCAAGTAGCACTCGTTACACCTGCTATGCTTTTTGCTGCTTTTTCAATGCGCGCTTTACACATATCGCAGTTTCCTGAAACAGTAAACATGGTGTGTCCTTCCTCACCAGGAGCAGGATGTGTTGAAGCTTCATTATTCATCATACTAGGTTTTCCTTCCAATTGCGCACTAGAATCAACAGTAAATACCCCACGTGTTACCACTTCTTCACCATCTTGTAAACCTGAAACTACCACGTAGTTTTCTCCTAATGACGGGCCTAATACAATTTCTCTCATCTTAAAAGCTGGTGTTGTAGTGTTCGGTTGTTTAACGTAAATCACCGAGCGTTTCCCTGTCCATAAAACAGCCGATTTTGGAATGGTCAATTGATGACTTTCCGTACCGCTAATGGCTGCCTTAATCGTTGCTGTAGCATACATTTCAGGTTTTAGCGCCTGATCTTTATTGTCTGCTTCGACGCGAATTTTGGCTGTGCGGGATGTCGCATCAATAATTGGATTGATAAAGGATATCTTTCCTTTGTATACTTTACCAGGAATACTTTGAAGGGTGTATTCTAAGGTATTTCCCTCTTTGATAAAAGGCAAATCTGCTTCATAGGCTTCAAATACGGCCCAAAGCTTATTCATGTTTGAAATGCTATACAAGACAGAACCTTGGTTGATGTAATCTCCTTGATTGACGTTTTTAGCGGTAACTATTCCACTCGTATTAGCCGTAATGCTTACATAAGGAGAAACTTTACCTGTTGCTAATACTTTGTTGATTTGGGCATCAGACATTTTCCATAATCTCAATTTTTCCTTAGCTGCATCAAGCAACATCGGCTGGAAGTCCGTAAGTTTTTGTGCTTCTAAAAGTTCTTGTTGTGCATTGAGTAGATCCGGAGAATAGATCGTTGCAATGAGTTGTCCTTGTCTGACAGATTCACCCGTAAAATTGATGAACAATTTCTCAATACGACCGTTGACGTGTGAGGTTTGCGACTGTTGTAAGCGCTCATCTACTTGAATAGTTCCATAAAGTTGAAGGTCTTTGATAGCCTCTTGACGCCCAACAACAGTTGTTTGAATATTAGCTAAAGCAATCGCTTCTTTCGACATTTGGATGGCATCGTCGTCAATAGCATCATCACCGCCACCGGATGATTTTAGCGGAATTAAATCCATAGCACATAAAGGACATTTGCCCGGTTTATCCATTTTGATTTGTGGGTGCATAGAACACGTCCAAACAACAGCCGCTTCTTCAGTAGGAGCAGGCTCTCCATTGTGCTCATGGGTGGCTGATCCTCCAAAAATCAACCAACCTAAAAGAAGTCCAACCAATAAAATAACTCCGTATTTTACTGCTTTATTTTTAATTATATCGTTTAATTTACTCATAATTTCTGTCTTATAAATCGTTAGGAGTAGCTGTCATATTTTCAATTGAGGCTACAAGTGTATTGTAATTGGCAATCGCTTCTGCTTTTTTAAGCTGATAATCCAATAGCTGACGCTGTACTTGGATAACGTTTGTTAAATCGCTTTTGCCCGTTACAAATTCCTTAACGATGAGGTTAAAGGTTGTCTCTGCTAAAGTAGATTGCTTTTCAAGTAGCGTAATCGTGCGTTCCGCATCTTCTACTTGATTTTTAAAACTATAGTAAGAAGCAACTAAGGTATTATAGGTGTCTTTGTATTTTTCTTCACTTGATTTCCACCATTTTTTGCCTTCTTCTTGTTGCGCTTTGTATTTTTTTCTGAATATCGGAAGTGAGAGGGTAACCATAGGCATGATCATATCCTTCCCATTCATATCACCCATCGCTAGCATGGCATCATTGGTTTTTCCAATAATCATGTATTGAACACCCAATCCCAACATAGGATAGCTCATTTTTTTATCCATTTCCGCTTTGGCTCGATATGCTAACCCTTCTTCTGTTAGCATGGCCAACATTGGATTATTGGATTCAATCATTGTTTGTGCTTCTTCATCCGTTAAGAAAAAAGGTACTTTTTCAATCGCTTGCGGAACGGTGATAGCCGTTTGAACCTCTTGATCGAGTAGGGCGTTGAATTTTGCTTTTTCGGCTTTGATTTGCGCCTGTAAGCTTTCAATGGTGTTTTCAATTTCAATTGTTTCCAAGCGGATACGCAATACATCAGACATGCCAGAACCACTACTGCCACCGCTCATTCCGCCCATTGCTCCGCTACTAGATGCGGTAGAAGTGGAAGAGGGTGAAGCGCTTGCTGTTGTTCCGCCACCCATAGCCATGCCACCCATACCACTACTACTCGTAGTTGTTGCAATAGTAGGTATACTTATTGCACTGCTGTTTGATGCTGTTGCGCCAGAAGGAGCAGAAAATTTTTGTATCGCCAATTGTTCTAGTTGCTCTAAAAGCGTTTTGTTTTGCTGAGCATTAAGAACTTGTTGTTGCAATTTTTGTAGGACATACCATTGGGTGTGTACTTGTAAAATAACCATTTCTCTTGCTTCTCTATATTGTTGTAATTGCATGCTAGCCATGTGATTGGCTTCTTTTTTGGCAGTTTTTTTTGTGCCAAACCAAGGAAGCATTTGCATTAACGTAAGATCTCCAATTTGTCTTCCCCCAACAATATCCATCGGTTTAGTATAGAAACCCATCGATAACTCGGGATCGTCAAAAGCACCGGCTTGTGGAATTTTATCGAGAAAGGCTTCATACGCTAAGCGTTGTGATTGTAATCCAGGATTTTGTTCTAACGCTAGTTGGGTATAGTAGGCCAATGAATCTTTTTTACTCTCTTGTGCCCACAGTTTCGTTGCAGAAGGAAATAACCCTCCAATAACGAAAAGTATCGCATATATCTTATTCATTTTCAATGGATTTTTCAGTTGATTTTTGTTCTTTTTTAATAGCCCATTCTCTCCACCAGCATTGGAATACAGGAACGACAAACATCGTCATCGATTGGATGAGCATTCCTCCAAAAGTAGGAATAGCCATGGGAATCATAATTTCAGCTCCTTTTCCCGTTGAGGTCATCACAGGTAGTAAGGCAATCAAGGCCGTTGCTGTAGTCATTGCTGCAGGGCGAACACGTTTGAGACCTGCATATACAACTGCTTCTCTAATTTCGTGCTTGGTTTTTGGATTACGAGCCTCAAAAGTATCGTGGATATACGTTCCCATTAAGACCCCATCATTAGTAGCCAGTCCGAAGAGTGCAATGAAACCTACCCATACGGCAATACTCAAATTGATACTGTGCATTTGGAATAAATCACGCATATTCATATCGCCAATAGAAAAGTTCATGAACCACGGTTGTCCATAGAGCCATAGCAAGATAAAACCACCAGCAAAAGCGACAAAAACACCTGAAAAGTGAATTAATGATGCTGTTATTGTTTTAAATTGGAAATACAAGATTAATAGAATCGCCAATAAACTCATCGGAACAACGTATAGTAAACGTTGCGCAGCTCGTTCTTGCTGTTCGTAATTTCCAGCAAAAGTATACGTTACTCCTTTTGGTAAGGTTAATTCACCAGAGGCAAGTTTAGTTTTTAGTATTTCATCTGCTTCATGTACCACATCAACTTCAGCTTTTCCACTAATTTTATCGAAGATTACATAACCCAATAAAAACGTGTTTTCGCTTTGAATCATTTGCGAACCTTTAGCATAGGTGATATCAGCTACATCGCTTAGGGGAATTTGAACACCTGTAGCGGTAGGGATTAATAACTTCGCTAAAGCGTCAGGATTATCTCTTAACTCACGAGGATAGCGCAAGCGGACAGGAAAGCGTTCGCGTCCTTCAACAGTAGTTGTTAATTGCATACCACCTACTGCAGCTTCAAGAACTTCTTGTAAATCCGCAACCGTAATACCATAACGAGCCATATTATTTCGGTTTAAGTGAATCTCTACATACGGAGCACCAACAGCACGGTCATAAAATACGGTAGAAGCCATGATGGAAGGAATATCTTTAAGCGCTGTTTCTAGTGCTTTTCCGCCATCTTCAATTGATTCTAAATCCGGACCAGATACTTTTAATCCCATCGGAGCACGCATTCCTGTAGATAGCATGACTAAACGCGCTTCAATGGGTTGCAATTTAGGAGCAGAGGTTAATCCTGGTATATGAGATACATTGACAATTTGTTGCCAAATGTCATCAGCACTTTTGATCTCTGGGCGCCATTGACGGAAGAATTTTCCTTTTTTATCAGGAATTAAACTATCTCTGGGTATTTGTCTATAACCATTGGCAACGGCGTAAGTCGAACCATCTACTAATTCAAATTCTCCATTTTTAGCCACTTTGAAACGCTCACGATGTCCCGCTTCATCCAAGAAGTATTCTGGTTTATACGTAATGGTGTTTTCAAACATTTGCGTAGGAGCAGGATCTAGGGCAGAATTTACTCGTCCCCATTTACCAATCGTCAATTCGACTTCCGGAATATGTTGAATGCGTTTATCTAATGTGCGGATAAAATTTAAATTTTGCTCAATTCCCGTATGAGGCATACTCGTTGGCATCAATAAGAAAGATCCTTCGTTTAAGCTCGGCATAAATTCCTCACCAATACCAGGAAAGGCTTGGGATGATTTTTGCCAAAATGAAGTTTGTCGAATGGATTTCCAACCTACAGTCTCAAATCCTTTCGCTACAAATCCAAAAGAAGTATTGAAGCCCAGCCAAACAAGCATACCAAAAACAACCGTAATAATGGGAATTGTCATAAATTTCCAACGATTCGCTAAGGCCCAACGCAAGATTTCTTCATAGTAAATAACCAATAACCACAAAATACCTAAAATACTACCGATGGCCAGAATCACAAAAATAAAGTTAAGACCAGTACTCGCTTGTGTTCCTAGAGGTAACCACTCAATAGCAAGGTAATAAACTGCGATACACAAGGTAATCCCAATATTGACATAGTTGGCTACTTTTTCGTTTCTCCATTTGGGGGTGTATAAGTTGTTGATACCTACTAAGGTTAAGGCAATTGCCGTAAAAACACCCGTGTAAATCCAAAGGGCAATACCCAATACACATAACGTGTAATTGGCGATGTTTCGCACTTTTGTTTTGTTGATTTTGATCGAATAGATATAGTAGGCTAGTGTAGGTAAAATAATGATACCTAAAAGGAAAGCAGACACTAGAGCAAATGTTTTAGTATAAGCTAAAGGTTTAAATAATTTACCTTCTTGCGCTTCCATGGCAAAAACAGGTAAGAAACTGATGATTGTCGTTAACATAGCTGTTGATAGCGCACCAGAAACTTCAGAAACTGCTTTGACAATTAAATTGACAAAAGCCTTTCCTTTACTTTCAACTCCATTGGCTCGTTCTTCTTCCATATGTCGGATGATACTTTCAACAAAGACGACACCAACATCGACCATAACACCAATGGCAATGGCTATTCCAGATAAAGCAACAATATTTGCTTCAACCCCCATATACCTCATGATGATAAAAGTTGCTAATACTCCAATAGGTAAAATGCTGGATATGATGATAGAGGCACGTAAATTAATTACCAATACAATCACCACAATAATACAGATGAGTATTTCATGAGCCAGAGCGGTTTCTAACGTACCGATGGTTTCTTTAATTAAACCCGAGCGATCGTAGAAAGGAACAACCGTTACTTTGGAAACAGTGCCATCTGCTAGTGTTTTTTGTGGAAGTCCGGCTTCCATTTCTTTAATTTTACTCTTTACATTGTTAATGACCTCCATGGGATTGGCGCCATAACGTGCCACAACAACCCCACCAACGGCTTCGATACCTTCTTTGTCTAAACCACCACGACGAGTAGCTGGACCTAAGTTGACTATGGCGACATCTTTGATCTTGACAGGTACATTATTTCGAACGGTGACCACGGCATCCTCTAAGTCTTGAATACTCTTGATATACCCCAATCCGCGAACGAGATATTCTGCTTGGTTTATTTCGATGGTTTCGGCGCCAATATCTAAGTTGCTCTTTTGAATGGCAGTCATAATGTCCATAATACTAACATTATACGCACGCATAGCATCGGGTTTAACCTCTACTTGGTATTCTTTTACATAACCTCCAATTGAAGCTACTTCAGATACACCTTCAGCAGAAGCTAGACTATACTTAGCGTAGAAATCCTGTATAGTACGCAGTTCGTCAGGATCCCATCCACCAGTCGGCTCACCTGTTTGTGGATTGCGTCCTTCTAAGGTATACCAATAAACCTGACCCAAGGCCGTAGCATCTGGACCTAAAGTCGGAATTACACCTTCTGGAAGTGTCCCTGAAGGTAAAGAATTTAACTTTTCTAAAATACGCGATCTACTCCAGTAGAATTCGACATTTTCTTCAAAAATGATGTAGATAAAAGACATACCGAACATCGAACTACTTCGAATCGTCTTTACACCCGGAACTCCTAATAACGAAGTTGTTAAGGGATACGTAATTTGTTCTTGAATGTCTTTTGGAGATCTTCCCATCCATTCTGTGGCAACAATTTGTTGGTTTTCGCCAATATCTGGAATAGCATCTACGGGAACAGGATCACTTGGCAAAAGGTTCTGATGCCAAGTAAAAGGGGCAGTTATTAATCCCCATACTATAACGACAATTAGGATCAACATCGTAATTAGTCGATTATGAAGGAAATACTTAATGATTTTATTAAGCATATTTGATGTCTTTAAAGTGTTAATGATACGCTATAAGAAACACCGATTGCATCACTTCATTTCAAAAATGAGGCTATTTATGCAATTGACCATATTAAAGATAAGTAAAATACATATACAATGCATTGATTATAATGAAGTTGTATATCATTCAAATCTGAATAAAGCAAGTCAAGTGTTTCGATAAATAAAATAAGAATAGGCTAGATAGCACCTCAATGGATTAAGAAATATCCGTAGAAAGGAGAAAAACTCAGCCTAAGAAAGGTATCATATACGATAAGTACAAATGTAAGAAAGCCGGTCGACGGAACTGAATTTAAATCCATCAACGGCTAGGGGAGTTGTATAAGCAAGGGTTAAATCAACTGATTTTAAATCGGTCAGGTAGTTTGAGTTAAACCACTTGGCGCGTATAGCTGCTTTTTTTTCTTTGGTGTTTGGTGTAGCTTCCGTTTGTTCAATCTGTAAATCTGCCTGAACCGTATTGATTCGAGCCATAGGAGAACAACAAAGCATATCAGCCATACTGTGATGGCTATCCATTCCGTCTGTAGCACAGCAAGGCATTACATCTTCTTCCATCTCCATACAACTAGCCATAGCCGTAGTCATCTCATTACAATTCCAACTGATAATTGGATTCGCTGTAACAAGTACGGATAAAGAGAGTACTAATATGGATAGATATTTCTTCATGGAATAAAATGAATGTTTAAAAAGAATGATCCATTTAATGACAAAGATATAAAAAATAGTTTACAGTTTACAGTTAACCGCGAACAGTTAACTGTAAACTGTAAACCGTTAGCTGTTAACCAACATTATATCGAATAACTGCATTCGTTCTAGCATTTCGTGTGCTGCTAAAAAATTGAGTTAAGCTATATGGAGATCTTGTTTCTTCACAACTCTTTTTGATTTCTTCCATAGAGTTTTGTGAAAACAGAAGTAGTTCGAGCGATTTTAAGAAACGTTCTTTTCTTTGATAGTTTGATAAAGTATCTCCATAAAAATACAAGATATTGGTATTAAATTCTTCTAGAGATAAATTGTGGTTTTGTAATAAAGAAAGTAGTTTTATATCATCGGCAGTTTCTGTTTCTACTAAGTTGTTATAAATCGATTGATGTTTGTTTTTGTCTTTGAGGTAGAAATTAAAGTCTAAGAGTAAGTCTTCCAAATGGGTTTCTATTTTCAAATAGAAGAGGTTGACTGTAAATTCCCTGTTTTCTGAAATGTGGATGGTTCCAACTAAGGCACACATTTGTTTGGTTCGGTCTAAACAGTTGAACGTTATACTGGTGTATGTATTCGGTGGTTGTTGATGAAATTTATCTTTTATTTCTTGTCGAACCGCTGCTAGTATTTTAACCTGTTTTTCCGAATTTATTTTCGAAAATTCAATTTCCCGAATTAATTCGTAAGAATCATTTAACGTGATCGAAAACGGAGTGTTGTACGTTATCTTGTCTTCGCTTTTTTGAAGTTGCGCATAGTTAATATGCAGTAAAGCTTCAAAAAGAGTGGAGGTCATTGCTTTAAAATTATTAAAATGATAATGTTGAAAAGCGAGTGAGTTTAGATTTCCATGCGGAAAGATTTTGGCAAAATGCCGAACAAAGTGTTGAAGGGTACGTTGTACTTCTTCAAATAATTCAAGTTTCATAAGGTTAGCTAGTGTTGTTTGTTTGGTTGTCAAAACTGCATTCTAATTATTAATCTAGTTTTAATGCAATTTTAATGCTAGTTTAATAAGAATTTTGTAAAAAACCAAATCGAAAGGTGATGATATGGTAGTTTTGGCCTGTTAAATTAATAGGGTAATCTTTGTTTTTTATATTTTTAAAGAGAAAAAGTTATTTTATTTTAGCTTTAAATGCATATTATTTTTGTTGATGTTGAGGTAATTTTAAATTAAATTTTTTTTTATTTTTAGGGCTAAAAATGTGAAAATCATAGGAGTTATGGAAGTAAAAAAGTTATTTAAGAGGTAATCTTAGTCTTTTTTTGAGGTGTGTTTAGGATACAATGCGTCACGCTGAATGAAAAGACAGCTTGTATGAGATTGAAAAGTAAAAAGGAAAGTTACTGTTTCAACAAGAATAAATAGGCGTTTGGCAAATGATGAGACATAATATTCTCTGGTTTATTGAATTGCTTTAGATAAGCTTGATTCGTTAGTCCGTCTAATATAATAGGATTACCACAGCGGCTGTAGTTACTTTCCTGACGGTAGGTAGGTTCTTGCAAGTCAGGAAGTGTTTTATTGATTTGTTTAAACAAAAAAGGGCCGAGTAATTTGGCGTAGCGCTTGACGCTCTTTTTCGTTGGGTTGCTTACGCGATTATACAAACCACGGGCAAACCAGCGTTTAGGCCAACTAACTTTCTTAATCGTTGCATCTATGTTTTCTTTGCTAAATGGGCTGACAGGGTTAAAGTCTTGTATGCGCTGTGTAGTAGGGGGTACTTCAGGTACCCAATCTTGTGTATTCACGATAGAATAGCTCCATTGCGTCATTGTTTTTTCATACTGATAAGCGAAGTAATTATTTCCTGGTTTGGGAGCAGCTAACGTATAAGTTTTAAATAGAATGTCTCGTGGTAAAATTTCTTCTTTTTGCCATTGTTTAAGCTGTGCAGTAATTAAATAGGCAATTACCCCTCCTTGACTATGTCCTGAAATGAGAATTTCTTTGTTGTTTGTTTGGTACAAACTGTCTATTTTGGGTTTGATATCTTGTAGCAAATAAACCGAAGCGATCGTCCAACCTGCGTGTACACTTGCTTTATCATCGTCCGAAAAACGATAAGAAACGGGATGATCAGGCGTTAAAAAAATTGTGCCATTGGCAGGAACCATAGCCGCATAATAATTGGCGAGCCAGCTAATTCCCTTGTTAACAGAACCGCGAATAACGATTTCAGCAACACGGGATTCCTTATTATAATAAAGTCCCCATTGATTCGTTAATCCCATTTCAGGTGAACGATAAATATTTTCGTATTGAGTTAAGAGAAAAAGAGAATCCTTGGTATAGGGTTTGTGAATATCTTCAGCTAAGTACAAGCTGTGTTCAATTTCTTGCAGGTCTGCTGTGGGTTTTAACTGTTGTGCAAACGAAAAGAAATTCAAGAAGAGAATACAAATACACGCAATCTTTTTCATGGCAAAAATCAATTTAAACAATACCATAAATGTAAAGGATTGAAGCGAGAAATGTCGTTTTTTGTGAATTTGTTTTTTTCTTTGCCAAAAGAATCTTAGTTTTAGAAGTACTAAAAGAAGTTTTGTCTGGGGCAGGATAAAAATGCTAAAAATGTCTTAATAAGTAATTCTGCGTATGAATTAAACAATACATTTGAAAAAGGTAAACAAGAAATGTTATGAAAAAATTGATGTTATTATTTGCAGTGGTAATCGGAAGTTTAGTAACCGTTAGCTGTGAAGGACCTCGTGGACCACAAGGTGCACCAGGACCGGAAGGACCTGAAGGAGTTGTCCTAGGTAAAGTATATGAGTACCATTTAAATTTTAATCAAAATTTAAATGCTAATATTGCAGGGCAAGTTGTCAAGCACCCAATCAAAGTTTATTTTGGTGATACTGTTATGATCTATGTTCTCGATGGGACAGATAAAGACAAAAATCCTATCTGGTCACCTTTGCCTATGCGTTATTTTGTACAAGACAATGCAACACAAAAAGACGAAGAGTTGGAGTATATCTATAATTTTGGACTACAAGATTTTGAGATTGTTGCTCGCGCAACTGCACCTCTAGGGTTATTCAACGGAACACCGGGTTCTGATAAAGATCCAGGTTATGTTACGAATATGATTTTTAGAGTGGTTTACATAGCAGGTAAAGATCCAATACAGATGAAAGCAAATGCTGTAGGTGGAGAGGATAAAAAACTAAGTTACGAGGAATTACTTCTTAAGTACAACTTAACGAAGGCACCTGTACAAAAAATGTATTAAGAAAAATGGACGAATGTAGATTCGTCCATTTTTTTTTGCTTTTAGAGGAGTAGTAGTAAGGCGCTATGCGTTTATAGTTAAATTAGGTTGTATAAATCTATTTTTGACTACATAATTAAAGAGCAAAGTTTAAAATAAAAAAAAATACAGTAAAAAATAGGGGGTATGTGTTGTGTTTTTATGTTTTTTATTATTTTTGCATCATAAAAATAGGGGGTACCCCATTAAAAAGTGTATTTATGTCAACATTTCGTTTTCGAGCAATTGAAAAAGCAGCCTCAAGAAGCGCTGTGAAGGTAGAAGAACTGGGTAGAAAATCATTAATATTTGGAGATCATGTCTTTAATGACAAGTCGATGCGCCAATTTTTGACACCCGAAGCTTATCAGGCGGTAAAGAATGCACAACTAGGCATTAAGATTGATCGTCGATTAGCAGATTACATCGCATTAGGGATGAAAGAGTGGGCACTTTCAAAAGGAGTGACACACTATACACACTGGTTTCAACCTTTAACAGGAACGACAGCAGAAAAGCACGATGCTTTTTTCGAAACGCAATTTGACGGTGATCCAGTAGAACAATTTAATGGAGGGCAATTAGTACAACAAGAACCCGATGCATCGAGTTTTCCGAATGGAGGAATTCGCAATACATTTGAAGCAAGAGGATATACAGCTTGGGATCCAACATCTCCAGCGTTTATATTTGGATCTACTTTGTGTATTCCAACTGTATTTATTTCTTATACAGGGGAAGCCTTAGATAATAAGACCCCACTTTTAAAAGCAATCAACGCTATTGACGATGCTGCAACAGAAGTAGCGCGTTATTTTGATAAAAACGTAAAAAAAGTAACACCAACGTTAGGATGGGAGCAAGAGTACTTTCTTGTTGATGCTGCTTTAGCTGCATCAAGACCTGATATTCTAACAACAGGTAGAACCTTATTAGGTCATACTGCTGCTAAAGGACAGCAATTAGATGATCACTATTTTGGTTCTATTCCTACCCGTGTTTTGAACTATATGCACGACTTGGAAAACCATTGTATTTTGTTGGGAATTCCTGTAAAAACACGACACAATGAGGTAGCACCTAATCAGTTTGAATTAGCACCTATTTTCGAGGAAATTAACTTAGCAGTGGATCACAACTCTTTGTTGATGGATGTTATGAAGAAAGTTGCAGAAAAGCATCATTTCAAAGTTTTATTCCACGAAAAACCATTCAAAGGAGTAAACGGATCAGGAAAGCACAACAACTGGTCTTTAGCAACTGACACAGGTGTTAACTTATTAAGCCCAAGTAAAACGCCTAAGAGCAATTTACAGTTCTTGACCTTCTTTATTAATACCATTAAGGCTGTAAATGACAATGAAGAATTGTTGCGTTCAGCAATTGCATCAGCAAGTAATGATCACCGATTAGGAGCGAATGAAGCACCACCTGCAATTGTATCTGTATTTATCGGACAACAATTAACTAAAGTGTTGGAAGAGTTAAAAGAAGTAACAGATGGGAAATTATCTCCAGAAGAAAAAACGGATTTAAAACTAAATGTAGTTGGTAAAATTCCAGATGTATTATTAGATAATACAGACCGAAATAGAACATCTCCATTCGCCTTTACAGGAAATAAATGGGAATTTAGAGCCGTTGGCTCAACAGCAAACTGTGCAGGTCCGATGACTGTTTTAAATACAATTGTAGCCAAACAATTGAAAGAGTTTAAAATTGAAGTAGATCGCTTGGTAGATCAAGATGGATTGAAAAAAGACGAAGCTATTTTTAATGTGTTGCGTGAGTATATCAAACAAAGTGAGCGTATTTTATTTGAAGGAGATGGCTATAGTAAAGAATGGGAAGAGGAAGCTGCAAGACGCGGATTGAGCAACCATAAAACAACGCCAGAAGCTTTAAAAGCAAAAGTATATCCTGAGTCAATTGCAGTATTTGAAGAAATGCAAGTAATGACAAAAGTTGAGGTTGAGGCGCGTTATGAAATTGAATTGGAAGAGTATGTAAAACGAATCCAAATTGAAGGACGTGTTTTAGGAGATATCGCTAAGAATCACGTAATTCCTACAGCAATTAAGTATCAAAACTTGGTGATTGAAAACGTAAAAGGCTTGAAAGAAATTTTTGGAGAAGAGGACTATCAAGAATATGCAGAAGAACAATTGCGTATTTTAAAGAAAATCTCATACCACATTGCACAAGTGAATACAAAAGTTGCAGAAATGGTAGATCAACGAAAAATTGCCAATGCGATTGAAGATGTAGAAGAACAAGCAAAAATGTATTGCCATATTGTAAAACCGTATTTTGATATTATCCGTTACCACAGTGATAAATTAGAAATGATGGTTGACAACGAATTGTGGACTTTGACTAAATACCGCGAGTTATTGTTTACGAATTAATTGGAAAGTGGAGCGTGGAGATTTTTCTTAGTAAGATAATATTTTTCAAAAGAAATTTCACATGACGAAAGTGCCAATTACTATAGATTAAAGAAAGGGGAAGCAGATGAAGAATAGTAACAGTAGGACTCTGTCTAACCAACTTGGAAACGAGATTTTTTCTGAATCTTTATAAACTAAGAAAGGGGAATTGCATTGCAATTCCCCTTTCTTAGTTTATTTAATATGCTGTAAATCATTAATTTAGAGTATGTATTCTCATTTAGATCATTTACTCCTCTCTACTTTCCTCTCTCTTCTTTCCTTTATAAGCCCAATAAAACACTTGAGGTAAAATAGTAAAAGCTAAAATCATACCGATAATTAATCCACCTACAATCATAATAGCTAATGGTTTTTGAATTTCAGAACCCATTCCGTTGGATAAAGCCGCAGGTAGGAGTCCCATTGATCCCATTAAAGCAATCATAATAACAGGTCTAATACGGCTTTTAACACCATCGCGAATCGCATCTTCTAAAGACATTCGCTTCTTGAGGTTTTCTTTCATTACTCCAATGAGGACAATTCCATCAATGGTAGAAACTCCGAATAAAATAATAAAGCCTATTCCTGCTGAAATTCCAAACGTTGTTCCCGTTGCCCAAAGGGAGATAAATCCACCAATAAAAGCAAAAGGCAAGGTTAGGGAAGCGATTGCTGTATCTTTTACATTACCAAAGTTGAAGTATAGTAGAATTAAAATGAGCACTAACGATACAGGAACAACGAGAATTAGCTGTTTTGCTGCTCTTTCTTTACTCTCAAATTCACCTGCCCATTCCATTTTATTGATGGCAGGAAGTTGAACTTCTTTTTCTACTTTTGCTCTTGCTTCTGCGATGGTACTACCCAAATCACGTCCTTCAATACTAAAGCCAATACCGATGTAACGACTATTCCCTTCACGATAGATAAAAGCAGGTCCGGTATGGTAATCAATGGTTGCTATTTCTTTTAAGGGAACTTGTTTACCATCCAAACTTGGAATTAAAATTTCTCCAATTTTTTCAGCAGAATCACGGTAATCTTTATCGAAACGCAATACGACATCAAACATGCGTTCATTCTCGTAAAAGGTTGTGGCTGCCTGACCACCAATTGTCATTGCGATTACAGCTTGTGCATCTGCAGTCGTAACCGCATATTTCGCCATTTTTGTATCACTCAAAGAGATGCGTAATTCAGGAAGACCAATGTTTTTAAATATATTTAAATCTGTAATTCCCGGCACATCTTTGATACTTTGTGCAACTTGAGTGGCATATTTTTCTAAGTCAAATAGGTTGTCACCAAAGATTTTAATAACAAGAGAGCTTTTAACTCCCGCTACGTATTCTTCGACATTATCTTGGATCGGTTGACTAAAACCAAAGTTAATTCCCGGATATTTTTCTAGAGAAATACGCATTTCTTCAAGTAGTTGATCTTTAGATACCGAGCGTTTCCATTCCTTTTCAGGTTTAAGTTGGGTGTGAAATTCAATATTAAAGAATCCTGTTGGATCTGTTCCATCATTTGGACGCCCTGTCTGCGTTAATACAAACTTTACCTCGTCAAACTCGCGTAAAATTCCCTTCATTTCTTTTGCCAAACGCACAGATTCGTCTAAGTTAATACTACTAGGTAAAGTAGCGCGAATATAGATTGCTCCTTCGTTTAATTTGGGAAGAAACTCAGACCCATAGTAGTGGAATCGAACACCACAAATAACTAAGATCAAACCAAAGAGACCGAAAGTTAGCTTTTTGTGATAAAAACTCCAGTTGAACATTTTATAAATGTAAGTTTTGAAAAATCTAGAGATAACGTTTTCTTTTTCTTCTATATTTTTAGTCAACAAGAGTTTACACATTGCAGGTACATACGTTAAGCTTAGTATTAGTGAACCTAATAATGCGTAACCTAGAGTAAAGGCCAAAGGAGAAAACATTTTTCCTTCTACTTTTTCAAAAGAGAAAATAGGCATTAAGGCTACAATTAAGATCAACAAAGCGAAGAAAATGTAACCTGCAACACTACTAGCGCTTTTTCTAATCGTGCCTAATTTAGACATTTTATTGAAGCGCTTCATGCCGACAATTTGAGCTTTTTTCTCTAACCCAACAAAGACGTGTTCTACAATTACCAGTGTACCTTCTAGTAGTAAACCAAAATCTAAAGCTCCCATGGAGATTAAGTTTGCAGGAAGTCCCTGAATCTTAAGCATAATGATTGCAAATAAGAAAGACAATGGAATTACTGTTGCAACAATAAAGGTTGTTCTCCAATTATATAAAAAGATAAATACAATAACAGATACTAATAAAACCCCTTCGATCAAGTTTTTCGTTACGGTATGTACAGTCGTGTTTACCAAGTCCGTTCGATCAATGATTGGTACTATTTTTACATTTTTAGGTAAAATACGATCGTTGAGATCTTCGATTTTAGTTTTCAGCTTGCTGATGACATCACTTGGATTTTCACCGCGTAACATGACTACAATGCCCTGTACGACATCGTCTTTATCTTGATAACTTACCTGACCTAATCGCGGTTTAGCGTTGATTTCAACCTTAGCAACGTGTTTAACTAAAATGGGAGTATTGCCTTTTACTTCGATCAGAATATTCTCAATATCTTCTAGGTTGTCTAGTAATCCAACACCGCGAACCACATACGCTTGATCTCCACGTTGAATAACGTCTCCACCTACGTTAATGTTACTTTTTTCAACAGCCTCATAAACATCCAAGGGAGATAAACCGTAATTTACTAGTTCTGTAGGGTTAATTTGGATTTCGAATATTTTTTCTTCTCCACCAAAACTCACCACATCCGCAACCCCAGGTACAGATAATAATTCGCGTTCAACAACCCAATCTTGAATTGCTGTTACCTCTTTTATGGGTAAATCACTTTCGATAATATAACGGAATATTTCGCCTGTAGCTCCCGAAGGCGGCTCGATTTCAAAATCTGCACCATCAGGTAGATTGACGTTTCCCATTCGGTTTGACGCATATTGTTGAGCGTAAAAATCGTCAATTTCGTCGTTGAAAATAACCGTTACTACAGATAGGCCAAAGAGTGAAATGGATCGAACTTCTGCTTTGTTCGGAATTGTATTCATTTCTTTGGAAATGGGTAAAGTAATAAATTTTTCTATTTCCTCAGCACTTCGTCCGGGCCATTGCGTAATGATACGCGCACGGGTGTTGGTAACATCAGGAAAGGCCTCAATAGGCGTATGAATATAGCTGTAAATTCCACCAAATAACAACAACAACACGCCAAAGAGCACGATGAACGTATTTTTTAGGGAAAAGGCTACAATATTTTTGACAAATTTTTGCATTTTCTACTCTTCTTTATGGGTTATAGATGATTGTTTAATTGTTCGTAAATCAATAGTTCGTTTGTGGTAATGACAGTTTCACCTTCTTGAACGCCACTAGAGATATAGGTAAATTCTTTATTCTTTGTTAGGGGAGTAATTTGGCGAATTTCTTGATGACAAGCATCTTGGTAGGTCACCACATAGTTTTGATTGTTGTCGAAAATAATAGCGTTGTTTGGAACAGCAAGGGCTTCCCCTTGGTTGTCGTCAATGAGTAAATGAATTTCAGCAGACATACCAGGACGTAGCTTCATGTCGTGATTCCCCATGACAATACGCGCTTTTAATACGCGTTCTTCGGCGTCAAATACTTGCGAAATATTAGATATTTTACCCTCAAATTTCTCATCAGGATAAGCAAGTGTACTTACTTGTACCTCCGCATTGAGATGGATATAACGCATTGACGTAGCATAAACATTAGCCATAATCCAAACATCATTTAAATTAGCAATGGTAAATAACGGTTCGTCAGTATCTGTTAAGGTCATTCCTGCAACAATGTTTTTAGTAACAATATAACCATCTTGAGGGGCTAGGATTTGATAGATCCCTTCCTTGTTTTGTCCGTTAAACATAGCAAGATTGCTCTTTGCAGAACGCAATTTACTCTCTAATACCTGTACATCTTCTTCTGCTTCCATAAGTTCTTTTTGAGAGGAAAGCCCATCTTTGTACATCGAAGAAACGGATTCTAATTCGCGTTTAGCTACTTTTAATTCTGCCTCTGTTGCTCGTAACTCTGTTTTGAATTCATTGAGATCCGTGCTTCTAATTTCTGCAAGCAGTTGTCCTTTTTTGACAAAATCACCTAAAGAAAATTTAGCACTGAGTACAATTCCCTCTACAAGACTGTAAAAAGGAACCGTTTTATCTTGGTTGTACTCTACCGTACCACTTAAACTAATGGTGCGTTGGATAGGACGTTGCGTGACTTTAGCGAAATTGAGCCCTTGACCAATTTCTTCCGGAATGCAATAGTTCTCTTTTTGTTTTGTTTCCGTTTCTTGTTTACATGATGCTAAGGTTAGCAAGGCTAATACAGCATAGCTTAGGGTATATTTTGAAGTCATTTTTATTCGTTTTATCATTATATATCTTTGCCAACAGCAAATTGTAAATTTTCAAGTTGTTCGTGTAGTTCTTTTTTTGTCTCTAACAAGATGTTTTTATTGTCGAGATATGCCTCTACAAAGTCTAAGTATTCAATTAGACTAACATTCTTTTTCTGGAAGTTTTTTACATAAGCTTCGAGCAATTTATCCAAATCACTTTCGTAAGTACTTTCAATTTGATCATACAAATCTTTGGCTTGGATGTAGTTTCTCAAAGCCTCAATAATATCGTTGGCAATTTCGTTTTTCTTTGATTTTGACTCTAATTCTGCTAGTTGAACTCCAATTTTTGCTTCTTTGATATTTCCTTTGTTGCGATCAAAAATTGGAAGATCAAAAGAAAGTCCGAAGCCGACAAAATCACGCATTATATTTCCTCCACGATCGTAATCTACTCCTAAGGTGATATTAGGTGTGCGTTCTGCCTTTTCGATCTCTACTTGTTTTTTGGCCTGGCTTACTAAGTTGTCGTGTAGCAAAATATCAGGTCTATTTTCTTGTGCGTGAACAATCCAATCTTCAATTTGCAACTCACTAACCATCGCCGTCGGAACATCAAGAATATCTGTAATAACAATAGTTGTGTTAGATCCGATGTTGATGAAGTTTTTCAAATCTTTTAACGACTCCTCTAAATCTTTAGATAGATCGACAACTTCCTTTTTAAATTGAAGTTGAGCTGCTTTTAAACGGATGTATTCACTGTGACTAATATTACCTTGGTTCAGTTGATTCTTGTAACCTGTAATCAGTTGATCCGTATTTTTTATTTGTTGTTGATAGATATCGCGTTGTTGTTGTAATACTTGAATAGAAGTTAACGTATTGCGCAAGGATAATTTAGATTCGCGTAAAACAATTTCGAAATCAGTTTTTCGTTCTTCAATAGTTAATTTATGCAAATCGATTCTCTTGCGTCTTTTTCCAGCTGTTTCGATTTCTTGCTCTAGATGCAAGGAAATTTGTTGAGAAGTTCCCCAATTTCCAAAAATAAGGGGTTGCTCTTCAATGTCTGTAGTTCGCCAAACGTTGACTTCTGAAATTTCAAAGGTGGGATTAGGCCATAAACGCGCCTGAATTAGCTGAGCTTCAGCCTGTGAGATTTCTAATTTTTTTGCAAGTAAATCTAAATTTTGCTCCAGAAATACGTGTTCTATTTCTTGTTTACTCATATTCAGTGTTTGCTGCTTCTCTTGCCCTAAGACGAGACAAGTAGAAAAAACGAATAGAGATAAGGTTATTACATTTTTAAACATGGTGCTCATAATTAATAGATCAAAATTACAAACCCCATATTATAAGGGCTTTGGAATAGCATTAATAGGATATTAAAACTAGATTAGAATTCGATTAGAATGGGGGAACTGTTGTTTGTTGATGAGGTGATGAGGTGTTGAGGTGATGAGGTGTTGAGGTGATGAGGTGTTGAGGTGATGAGGTGTTGAGGTGATGAGGTGTTGAGGTGATGAGGTGTTGAGGTGATGAGGTGATGAGGTGTTGAGGTGGTGAGATGGTGAGATGGTGAGATGGTGAGATGGTGAGATGGTGAGATGGTGAGATGGTGAGATGGTGAGATGGTGAGATGGTGAGATGGTGAGATGGTGAGATGGTGAGATGGTGAGATGGTGAGATGGTGAG
>NZ_JACHTC010000015.1 GCF_014145635.1 Myroides sp. WP-1 | reverse complement strand
TGTTGAAGGAGGTATTTGCGTGAGGTTTGCTCATCTCACCATCTCACCATCACCTCACCTCACCTCACCATCTCACCGCCTCACCATCTCATCATCTCATCACCTTACCATCTCACCATCTCACCATCTCACCATCTCACCATCTCATCACCTCACCATCTCATCACCTCACCATCTCATCACCTCACCATCTCATCACCTCACCATCTCATCACCTCACCATCTCACCATCTCATCATCTCATCATCTCATCACCTCATCACCTCACCGTCTCACCAAAAAAACAACCATCCAATCTCACAAACAACAAAAAACAGTCAATTTTTGCTCTTTTTAGTAGCAATTATTTGGTATGTAATTAAATGAAAATGCGTAAATTCGCCCAATTGATTAAAAAATAGTAGAATAATAACGATGAGCACTAAATTTACAGAATATAAGAATCTTGACATGTCAGGTGTAGCATCAGAGATGCTAGAGTTTTGGAAAGAACAATCCATATTCGAAAAAAGTATTAGTACAAGAGAGGATAATAAGCCTTTTGTGTTTTTTGAAGGACCACCTTCAGCAAATGGTAAACCTGGTATTCACCACGTAATGGCTCGTACGATTAAAGATATTTTTTGTCGATATAAAACACAAAAGGGGTTCCAAGTAAAGCGTAAAGCAGGTTGGGATACGCATGGATTGCCTGTTGAATTAGGGACAGAGAAAGAATTAGGGATTACGAAAGAAGATATCGGGGTTAAAATCACCATCGAAGAATATAACCAAGCATGTAAGCGCACAGTAATGCGTTATACTGACTTGTGGAATGAATTAACACAGCAAATGGGATACTGGGTGGATATGAATGATCCTTACGTAACCTATAAGCCAAAATACATGGAAACAGTATGGTGGTTGTTGAAACAGATTTACGATAAAAATTTATTGTACAAAGGATATACAATCCAACCGTACTCGCCAAAAGCAGGTACAGGTTTATCTTCACATGAGATTAACCAACCAGGTGCGTATAAGGATGTAACAGATACAACGATCGTAGCGCAGTTTAAAGCGATTGAAGCAACACTTCCTGCTTTTTTACAAGGGTTTGGAACAATTCATTTTTTAGCTTGGACAACTACACCTTGGACATTACCTTCCAATACAGCCTTGACGGTTGGACCAAAAATTGAGTATGCTTTAGTGAAATCATTTAACCAGTATACAGGAGAGCCAATCCAAGTGATTTTGGCTAAACCTTTAGTGGGTAAACAATTTGCAGGTAAATTTGTTGCGGTTGAAACTGAAGCAGAGGTAGATGCATACCAAGAAGGAGATAAAAAGATACCGTATTTTGTTGTAAAAGACTTCAAAGGATCGGATTTAGTAGGGATTAAATACGAGCAATTATTGCCGTATACCTTACCTTATCAAAATCCTGAAAATGCTTTTAGAGTTATTGCAGGAGACTTTGTTACAACTGAAGACGGAACAGGAATTGTGCATACAGCACCTACTTTTGGAGCAGATGATGCTAAGGTTGCTAAAGAAGCAACACCTGAAGTTCCTGCAATGTTGATCTTAGATGCAGAAGGAAATCCGGTACCTCTAGTGGACTTACAAGGTCGTTTCGTTAAAGAAATGGGCGAAGAGTTAGGCGGTAAGTATGTGAAGAATGAGTATTATGATGAGGGTACTGCACCAGAACGTTCTGTAGACGTGGAAATTGCAATTAAATTAAAAGAAGAAAATAAGGCATTCAAAGTAGAAAAATACGTACACAGTTACCCGCATTGTTGGAGAACAAATAAACCCGTGTTGTACTATCCATTAGACTCTTGGTTTATTAAGATTACAGAGGTAAAAGATCGTATGTTCGAGCTGAATGAAACAATAAACTGGAAACCAAAAGCAACAGGAGAAGGACGTTTTGGAAATTGGTTGAAAAATGCCAATGACTGGAACCTTTCACGTTCGCGTTATTGGGGTATTCCATTGCCAATCTGGAGAACAGAAGATAAAACGGAAGAGATGATCATCGGTTCTGTAGAGCAGATGATGGCCGAAATTGCCAAATCTCAACAAGCAGGTTTTCAACAAAACAACCCTTACGAAGGCTTTGTTGTAGGAGATATGTCAGAAGAAAACTATGACAAAATTGATCTACACAAAAACGTAGTGGATGCTATTGTTTTGGTTTCTCCTAGTGGAAAACCAATGTATCGCGAATCAGATTTGATCGATGTATGGTTTGATTCGGGAGCAATGCCTTACGCACAATGGCACTATCCATTTGAGAATAAAGAACTAGTAGATCAAAATGGCGCTTATCCGGCTGATTTTATCGCTGAAGGAGTAGACCAAACGCGAGGATGGTTCTATACGCTTCACGCAATCGCAACTTTGGTTTTTGATACAAAAGCATATAAAAACGTAGTTTCTAATGGTTTAGTACTAGATAAGAATGGATTGAAAATGTCTAAGAGTTTAGGTAATACAATTGATCCTTTTGAAACGCTTGCAGAACACGGACCAGATGCCACACGTTGGTATATGATCTCTAATGCAAACCCTTGGGATAACCTGAAATTCGATTTAGAAGGAATTACTGAAGTAAGAAGAAAATTCTTCGGAACACTTTATAATACCTATAATTTCTTTGCATTATATGCTAATATCGATGGATTCAACTACAGTGAAGCTGAGGTACCTTTAAAAGACAGACCTGAAATTGACCGTTGGATCTTATCTGAGTTAAATACACTAGTGCAAAAAGTGGATGAATTTTATGCAGAGTATGAACCAACACGTGCAGCAAGAGCTATTACAGAATTTGTAACGGAAAACTTGAGTAACTGGTACGTGCGTTTATGTCGTAGAAGATTCTGGAAAGGAGAATATGCGCAAGACAAAATCGCTGCTTATCAAACTCTATATACTTGTTTGATTACCGTAGCTAAACTAGGTGCTCCTATTGCTCCTTTCTTTATGGAAAGACTTTACAGAGACTTAACATTAGCAACGAAACAAGAAAACGTTGAATCTGTACATTTGGCTGATTTTCCAAAGTTTGATGCTTCATTTGTTGATGCTGGTTTAGAAAGTAGAATGCATAAAGCACAAATTATTTCGTCTTTGGTATTGTCTCTACGCAAAAAAGAAATGATTAAAGTACGTCAACCGTTACAACGTATTATGATCCCAATTTTGGATGAAAATCAACGTTTAGAGATCCAAGCAGTAGAAGATTTGATCAAAGCTGAGGTTAACGTGAAAGAAATTGAACTGTTAGATGATGCTTCGGGTATCTTAGTGAAACAAATTAAACCTAATTTCAAAACATTAGGTCCGCGTTTTGGAAAAGATATGGGCTTGATTGCTAAGGAAATACAAAATTTCACACAAGACAATATTAATGAAATTGAGAAAAACGGGGAGATTGTTTTAAATTTAACAGAAAAAAGTATTATATTAACACTTTCGGACGTTGAGATTACTTCTCAAGATATCGAAGGATGGTTAGTTGCTAATGATGGGGGAATTACAGTTGCCCTTGATATTACCATTACAGAGCAATTACGCAAAGAGGGTATTGCCCGTGAATTAATTAATCGCATCCAAAATATTCGTAAAGATTGTGGATTCGAAGTAACAGATAAAGTAAAAGTTACATTGCAAGATGTAGTAGAAATAAGAGAAGCTGTTTTAGCAAATGAAGATTATATTAAATCTGAAACATTAACTCATACATTAGAATTTGTAGATACGTTAGAAAACGGTGTAGATGTAGAGTTTGATGAGCTTAAAACGCGAGTATTAATTTTAAAATAAAATTAAAATTATGAAAGAGACTGGCGAATTAGTACGTTATTCTGACGCAGAGTTGGCAGAATTCAAAGAGTTGATTCAAGTTAAAATTGAAAAAGCACAAGCTGATTTAGAATTGATCAAAAGTGCATATATGAATGATTTAAACAATGGAACGGATGATACATCACCAACGTTTAAAGCATTTGAAGAAGGTAGTGAAACGATGTCAAAAGAAGCGAATTCTCAATTGGCAATTCGTCAGGAGAAATTCATTCGCGATTTAAAAAATGCATTGATCCGCATTGAAAATAAGACATACGGATTGTGTAAGGTGACAGGAAAACTAATTGATAAAGAACGCTTAAAATTAGTTCCTCACGCAACAATGAGTATTGAAGCAAAAAATATGCAACGTTAATTCAATAAAACAACGCTCTTTTAACTAAAAGAGCGTTTTTTTTATCACGTAAAATCGTTTACATTTGCTTCTAAAATAGAAAAGAATGTCACTAAAGAGAGCCTATTTACTAGTTGCTATAATTTTAATTATCGACCAATGGTCTAAAATTTATATCAAAACTAATTTTTTACTAGACGAAGAAATTTTTGTCTTTGATTGGTTTAGGATTCACTTTATTGAAAATGAAGGAATGGCTTGGGGAGTTGCTCTTCCTGGTGATTATGGCAAATTAGCTTTGACTTTATTCCGAATTATTGCGGTGTTTGGTATTGGTTGGTGGCTACAAGATTCGATAAAGAAAAAACTGTCGAATTATTTGATTGTTGCTATTTCTTTAATTTTAGCTGGGGCAGTAGGTAACATTATTGATTCTATTTTTTATGGTGTTATTTTTGACGATAGCACCCATCAATTAGCGACACTTTTTACGGACAAACCCTACGGAACCTTTTTCCACGGAAAGGTAGTGGATATGCTCTATTTTCCTATTTGGAGAGGCAACTTGCCAGAGTGGTTACCCATCTGGGGAGGAAAGTACTTTACTTTTTTTAATGCGATTTTTAATTTTGCGGATACCGCTATTTCTGTAGGTGTAGGTATTTTGATTGTTTGGAATAAGCGAATTTTTAAAAATTAGTGTATTGTAATAAGAAACAATACAGTGCGTAACTTCCACAACAAACAAACTGTGCAAAAAAAATTTTTGCTATCTTCACTTCTCGAAAAATAGAGCAAGCTATGAAGATATTAGAGGAAGTCGTTTTACCAGGAGAGAGTAAAACGCTCAATTTAGAAATTGCCAGATTACATACGGCAACCAAATTAAAAATTCCTGTAATTATTTCTCGTGCCCTTGAAGAAGGACCTACTATATTGCTTTCTGCAGGTTTGCACGGAGATGAACTCAATGGAGTAGATATCGTTCGTCAAATCGTACACAGTGGTATTAATCGTCCTAAGCGAGGGACTATTATTTGTATTCCCGTTATTAATATTTTCGGATTTATTAATAAGACACGTGAATTTCCAGATGGTCGAGATCTAAATCGAGTATTTCCTGGAAGTAAAACAGGATCTTTAGCTGGTCGATTTGCCTATCATATTCTAACGCATGTCATCCCGCACGTTGATTTTGCTATCGACTTTCACGCAGGAGGACAAAGTCGATTTAATGCGCCTCAATTGCGTATTGCTACAGAAGACAAAGCTGTATTAGAACCTTTAGCGTCTATTTTCCACCCTCCTTTTCTCTTGTATTCGAATCAGATTACAGGATCCTTTCGAAATGCCTGTGCGAAAAGAGGAGTAAGTATGTTGTTATTTGAAGGTGGAAAATCACTCGATATTAACCCAGAAGTCTCCAAAATGGGGGTAGAGGGTACCAAACGTGTATTGCGTCATTTTGGTATGCTTGACGATCAATTTGAAACGGAGAATAGAACGGATAAAATGGTTGTGATCGAACAATCTATTTGGGTTCGCGCCAAACAATCAGGGTTGATGCACGATCAAGTAGCCATAGGCACGTATGTTCGAAAAGGAGAAGCGTTAGCCTATATCTCGGATCCCTATGGTAAAGAAAATGTTATGATCAAAGCCCCAAATAGCGGTTATGTCATCAATGTCAATGATTCACCTATCGTATACCAAGGAGATGCTATTTTTCACCTTTCTAAAAAAACGTCAAATGAATAAAAATACTTTGCGTCAAAACTATAGTCAAGCTAGGGCAGCACTTTCTTTAGATGAAATTGAAGAAAGGAGCTTAGCCATTGCCAATGGAGCTTTACGTCTACCTATTTGGGATAAAACAAACTATCATTTGTTCTTGTCAATCGTATCAAAAAAGGAAATCGATACAGAATTTTTGTTACAAGTGTTAGCGGGAAAAGACAAAAATATTATTTTGTCTAAATCTGATTTTAAAACGGGAGAAATGCAACACTACCTTTTAACAGATAATACGGTACTCAAAGTGAATAGCTATGGAATTCCCGAACCGCAAGAGGGCATTCAAATTGCCGAATCTCAATTAGACGTGGTTTTTGTTCCCTTATTAGCTTTTGATGAACAAGGAAATCGAGTTGGATATGGCAAGGGATTTTACGATCGATTTTTGCAAAAGTGCAAACCTGATGTTATTAAAGTAGGCTTGAGTTTCTTTGAAGCTGAAAGGAGTATAGCAGATGTTTCTGAGCTGGATATTGCCCTAGATTATTGCATTACACCTACTAAACTTTATACTTTTAAAAAATAAAGCGATGAATCTCATCGCTTTATTTATTTAGACATTGGGTTGTTTTTGATCCAAGTTTTTAAAGTCAGCATTTTGTTGACGTATTTTGATGAAATCAGTAACCGATAGTTTGGTGATTTCTTTAAAGGCAGTGGAGAAACCTTTGGCACTACCAAAACCAAATTTATGCGCTAATCCCTTCAAATTGAGTTCGTAAAGTTTAGGGTCTTGCGTTAGTTCATGAATTGCGTGTTGAATGCGAAGCTGCTTGAGATAGTTTGGAAAACTGATTCGTTTTTCTTCGTTGAAGAATTTAGATAACGTATTGCGATTGGTACCCAATTGACGAGCGAGTTCGTCTTGTGTAATTTTTTTTAGGTACCCTTTTGACTCTTCAAAATGAGCTAATTTTTTATGAAGTGCAGCTGACAGCGTAATGAATTGCTCCATCTTTGTCGATTCAGTTAAAGAAATATTGAACTCTGATGTTTGTTGATTCTCGTTCCAATCCTCTTTAGAGGGATGAGATATTTCACGTATGATCTGTTTATAGCGATTCCGTATATTTTGTCTTCTTTTTTTGAAATAAAGCATTCCCGCAATAGCAATTAAAATAAGAAGATAGACGAGACTGTTTAATTCCTTGATCAAAAATTGATTAGCGGAAATTTCCAATTCGAGGTTTCGCTTAGACGAATTTTGTCTATTAATGTCTAGATAGGTGTGAATGTCGGAACGGGGTTGATTGTTGGTTGGGTGTAATTTGGAGGAAATCTCCGTCAAAAGCTTGATATAATGTAGCTCTTTCTCAAAATCCTTTTTAACTTTTGCGTTTTGTACGTATTGTAGCAAGCTATTAGCGTACTTACTTTTCATTTCATAGGAAATGGGTAAAAGCGCTTTTTTGTGGTAAGCATTAATAATGTCCTTTACTAGGTTCGTTTCTTTCGCTTTTTGCAGATAGTATCCAATACAAATAGCTTGATCAATCGGATTAAGAAGATCATTAGCGAAGCAAAAAAGTAATTCTTGCTTCGACCACTGTTTAATAATGGATTCTTTAAACAGTGAGGAAGCTGCAATCACAAGAAAACTTGAAAAAATAGAAAATGATAAGAATAAACGCTTTTTTAATATCATTGTGCAAATTTTTTGATTGTTTATAGAAATGAGCACCCTAAATTCTCATTTTGACAATTCTTCTTTTGTGGTACAATTTGTATGCCAGCGTGACAATTCTTCCTTACTTCCTTTAATCCTATTTCTAATAAATTGATACTAAGTATTTTGTTAAATGGTTCGATATTGATTGACAAATGGTTCGATGTGCAACGAACAAAGCCTTGTTTTTTTTTGTGAAGCCAGTTAAGTTTGTTTTGAAGGTTTTGAGAAAATCCTTTGTTTAATCATAGTGGTCCGGAATACTATTGAGAAACAAATAAAGTAATGTAGTAATCAATAGGTTTATCGTAATGGATGGAATCTATAAAAATGTTTAAAAAATGAAAAAGATAAAATTTTTTTTGCTGCCGTTTATTTTTGCTCTTGTAGTTGTATCATGTGACAAAGAGAATGACTCGGCTATTAATACTGTAACACAAGAAACAAGTAGTACTGAGGTCATTGATGTAAATGCTTATGAGCAACTAACAACTCAATACCTTGTATCTGTTGAAAATGATACAACTCCACCAGATCTTACAGCCCCTCTTAAGTTTTGGGGGAAACTGTGGAAAGGTATAAAGAAGTTTCTAAATGCAGATGGAGAGGCGATGTTGAAGCAATATCAGGACTATCCAAATATCCCTATAACTTTGCTAGTGGGTATTGGTTCTTCTATTGATGCGGTCACGAAAAATGAAAAAATAACGATAGACTCTGGACTGCCTGATTTACTGGTATTAGAAGAGGCGAAGCATGTTGGAAATAAATTCGATATAATCGGATATAATCATTATGTTGTTGTGAATAATGTCTTAAATGATATCGACCAATACATCGCTATTAGTGACATAGAAGCACGTGATGAGGCTATAGTAAAAAGAGTAAAAAAGGAGGTTTCAATCTTGTATCCTGATGCTCAAATTATGGAGGATGTTGTAGATTATACTGCTTTCTACAACTCTTTAAAACTGCAACCAGGAGAGAGCTATACGGAAGGCACAGCCTACTATGATCGCGTGTTTTCTTCTAATGGAAAAAAGGTAGATCCCGCATTTGTTCAGATTTTACAGCTTTATGCAAGTTCTTATGAAGCGGTAAAAGAAGGCTATATTGATTCTTTTGTAGCTTATTCTAAAACGATGGAACAAGCAGTGCAAGAGGATAAGAATCTGAAAACGGATGTGAAAGAAGCGTTGCTTATAGGAATGGCAACGTATCGTTATGGTATAAAATACTATGCTAGTTTAAATTAACAAATACTAATACCCAAGGAGAGAGGTGTAATTTTTCCTTGGGTTTAAAAAGAAGAAAAGATGAGAGTAGTAGTCATGTGTTTGTTGTTTTTAATCATTGGAAATTCTTTTGGGCAAACGATTATTAAAGATTGTAGTACACAGCAGTTCGTTGCTAATGTTGTCGTGTACGACACGAATAACAATACCATAATTGGAGTTTCGGATGCGCATGGAGCAATAGAATTAAGTGAAGATGTTGTCGATATTACCCTAGTGCATCCATCCTATGGGAATATTAAAACGGTGAGGCAAGAGGTGATTTGTATCGATCAATCGTTAAATACGATTGTGATTGAAATGCAATTTGACGCCAAAAAAGAGTTGTTGGATATTCTTCAAAATACCTATAATCAGTATCGTGTTGATCCGTATGACAAACAGCTGTTTATTTATACGGGAACTATCTATGAAAACAACAACCAAGGAGAGTTGATAATACAAGAGAAGGGAGGGTTCAACAAAAATTCAACTTTTTATGACACCTCTTTATTTATATCTGATCGCTTAGCAGATTTTTACGATACTATGGAGATGGTGTCTTTTCTTCCTTTAATAGCAAAAGATAAAAGTTACTTTTTTTTCAACAGTAAAAAACATTTTAAAGCGTTGATTAAAAAAGTTAAAGCAGCAAAGGTCAATAAGATCAATACAGATTATTTTGTTTATGATGCTACTGGAGTTAATTATTGGCAGTTTGAGATCGATCCTATGGACAAACGTGTCGTGCGGTTTGTTAATTCAAAAGTAGAGCTTCTTTCTTCTGATCGAAAAAGAAAAAGTCCGATTGTAGAACACTTGATTGAAGTCAACTACAAGCTAGTAGGAGATAGATTGGAGCAACGATTAAACTTATTCGAATTGTACAAATCAAGCCGTTCAGAACTGTCATTGGCAAAATATTTGACTATCAACACCGTTGGTGCACAGGATGTACCATTTGAAAAGAGTTATTCTATTTTCGAGTATGTTAGATTTAGTGTGCAGAGAACAAAGAAAGTTAGAGATTTAGTTATTGATAAACAGAAATAGAACTTATTTCTAAACTGTATGTTGATAAAAAAAGGCGATGAATCTCATCGCCTTTTTTATTTAGTGTAAAGGTTGTTTTTGATCTATTTCTTTAAAGTCAGCATCTTGTTGACGCATTTTGATGAAATCCGTAACCGATAGTTTGGTGATTTCTTTAAAGGCAGTGGAGAAACTCTTCGAGTTTCCAAAGCCAAATTCCTCTGCTAAACCCGTTAGATTCAGCAAGTGAAGTTTGGGGTTATACGTCAATTCTCGTACCGCATGTCGAATGCGAAGTTGCTTGAGGTAATCCGAAAAGTTGATGTTCTTCTCCTCGTTGAAAAATTTAGAAAGCGTATTGCGATTTGTTCCAAATTGGCGGGCCAATTCATCTTGTGTTATCTTTTGTAAGAAACCTTTCTTTCCTTCAAATTCGTCCAATTTTTTGCTGAGCACTTGTGTAGTACTCATCGGCTGATGTACATCAGTGGTAATAATAGGAGTTTGGTTTACTACAGGCTCTTCAAAATGTTCAGTAAGTTGTACTACTTCTTGTGGCGAATGCTGAATCACGTGTTTGTATTGTAGTTGAACCTTCTGTTGCTTTTTTTGGTAATAAATAAGCCCGAGGAATACGACGAGTATAAGCACTGTTACAACACCGTACAATCCTTTTATTTTTGATTTGCTTCTAGATAATTCATATTCTAGTTTTTTCTGAGAAGCCTCTAATTTTTTAGTGTCTAAGTGTATATGCATAAAAGAACTCAACTTACTGTTCTTCTTGTGTAATTCTGAAGAAAGCTCCATTAATAGTTTGGTATAATGTAACTCCTTTTCTAGGTTCTTTTTGCTTTGGTAGTAGGTAATTAAGTAATCAAAAGCCTCACTTAGTTCCGTATTGGCAAAGTGGGTTTCTTGGTATAGTTTCTCTATTTTTTCGAAATAGGGTAGTGCTTTTTCTCGTTGATTCGTTTCCCAAGCATTTTTTCCTAAATAAAGGTAGGCTAAATGTTCATTGGCAAAATCGCCATTCGTTTGAATGGGTGCTAATGATTTTGTTAATAGAGAGTCAGAGGTTGCATATTGCTTTAAACGATGGTTGTACATTCCATTGATCAAATCAAAGTAAGCAGTTTCGAGTGTTTTATCCTTAGAAGTTAATTTGTTGATAGCAGCATAACCATCACGCAATAAAAGTTGAATGGTATCCGTTTTCTGCTGACGGAAGTTGGTTTTACTCAGAGCAAAAACATTGGTGATATAGCCTCTTAAATTATTATAGGCATTGGTTGTATCGTGAAGTTTACTTTGATAATAGGTTAAAGCCTCTTTCGTCGTTTTTTCAGATTTCTCATATTCTTCTAGATGGTAATAAATAGCCCCGATAGCCCCTTTTACTTTGTTGAGATTATACTCATCTTGCGATTTTTGTAAATAATCTTCCGCTTTTAAACCATATTCTAAGGCTGTTTTATAGTTTTTGTTTAGATAGGCAACGTAACTTTTTACATTATAGGCAGTACCTACAGCTTTGATATCATTTAACGTTAAGGTATAAGTCAGTAAACTATCAGCATATAATATTTGCTGGTTATAGTCTTTTTCTAGAAAAGCTTTTTTGCGGTAACCCACAATAATTGCTTCTGGCACTTGTTCTTTTTTTGCTTTTTGTAGGTAATATTCGAGATAAATTTCCTTGTCTGCAGGACTCAATAAGTCAGAATTGATACTAAAAAGAAGATCTTGTAAGGACCAATTTTTATAATCTCTATTATTTTGAGTAGGCAGTGCATAGGAAAATCCTCCAATGAGTATTAGAAAAAAGAGAAGCAAGAGTTTTTTTAAAAACATTTTGTAAGGTTTTAAAAGCATTTTCTTAAAGGTAATGTTTTTTTATGTTTTATAAAACATTGATGTTCAGTGTTTTTTACAAATTTTCTGGTCAAATTACAAATTTTCCGTTGAGCTAATTTTAAAGATTTAATCCATTAAAAATCAGCGTGTTTTACAAATTGTCCCGAGCTATTTACAATACTTCCGCCATTGTATAGGGTAAAACTTGCGCTTTTTGATCAAACCCTCTAAGTTTGCTTTGAAAATCACAACAGATCAAATTCATTCAGGCATTAAATAATTTAACTCAGTAAATGAGAACGAACATTAATTTAAAAGGCAAAACTATGAAAAAGATTTATATATGCGCAGTATTCGGGTTGTTGTTTGCTTCATGTAGTACAGATGAAGGGCAAACGGAATCAGTGAAATATTCAAATGAGGTTCACACAGTAACTACGACAAATTGGTTGAATGTTATGACAAGCATTGAACAGGCGTGTCAAGATAAAGGGGATTACTTCAGTACGAAACTTATGATTACACATGTAGAGAATAAGGCTTTGTCTATTCCTGGTTTTGTGACAATGATGGATTCTTCCTATGTGACCCCAATGGAAACAGAGGTGAAGAATGTGATGAATATGGATAAAACGCAGGTGATTAATTCAACGAATTACAGTGCAACAGCCAAAGCGTATTTGAAACAAGTGTTAGTAGATAACAAAGAATGGGCTATTAGCCCTGAGGCAAACCCTCTGTTAAGTGCGAGAGAGGTTCAGTTATTGCAATTCGTAAAAGATATTAATGATCCTGATGATGATTGGAATGGAAGAAAACCACTTGCTTTTGTTTATGGATATCAAAACAGCGATGCGCGTGCAGTATTATTTGCAGCAATCGCACATGAATATAAAAAAGTAAAGTAAGATAAAACGTGTTGTTTCTATATAGCTGGCAATCCGGAATGCAAAAGGAGCAGACCGGAATGCTGGTCAGAAACAAAGAAAAAATACACTAGAAAAAGGGTATGTAAAAAATGAAGTAAAACACATAATCAATATTGATTATATCCTTAGAAAGTAAAGACAGTAATGGAACTTATAATTACCTATCGGTTTAAAATATTTGCAGTGTTATTGCTACTATGGGCAGGGATGAACTTTTGGGTATTTCCTCCTGCTTGGTTTTGGGTTGCCATTGTTTGTATGGTTCTGGTTTTGGGGATCAGTATTAAGTTGTTTAAGGCCAAACCTTAGATTTAATACGATAGACCAGCCTATAAATGATACGGTAAAAAATAGTTAGCTTTATCTTTTTGGACAGATAAAAAATAGAGGAATTATATCCATTATAATTGATTAATTTAAATGGGAAAAAGCGATGAATTTTCATCGCTTTTTTGTTCTCTTATATTTAAGCTTTAATTTTGTTGCTTAATCACGGAGTAGATGCAAATAAAAGAAGAGTTAGCGTTACAAATTCAAACCTTGCCTGACCAACCAGGTGTATATCAATATTTTGATAAAGAAGGTAAAATTCTGTATGTCGGAAAGGCGAAAAATCTCAAGAAGAGAGTTAGCTCATATTTCAATAAAATTCACGATAACGCTAAAACCAATGTCTTAGTCAAGAAAATTGTCAAAATCAAGCACATCGTTGTGCCGACAGAGACAGATGCGCTACTGTTAGAAAATAATTTGATTAAACAGCTCCAACCACGATACAATGTCTTGCTCAAAGACGATAAATCTTATCCGTGGATCTGCATCAAAAAAGAACCTTTTCCGCGCGTTTTTACTACGCGTCGAATGGTAAAAGACGGTTCGGAATACTACGGACCTTATACTAGTACAAAAACGGTGAGTACCCTATTAGAGTTGATTAAAGAACTCTATGCCATTCGCACCTGTAGTTTAGACCTCTCTCAACAAAATATTCGCACTGAAAAGTTTAAAGTGTGTTTGGAATACCACATTGGCAATTGTGGAGGACCTTGTGAAGGACACGAATCCGTTCAACAATACGATAAGAAAATTACCGAAATACGCGATATCTTAAAAGGTAACTTCAAGGAAAGTCTTCGAGGATTTAAAACATATATGCTTGAATTGGCAGCAGACATGCGCTTTGAAGAAGCACAACAAATCAAAGAAAAAATTGAGTTGCTTGAAAATTATCAAGCAAAATCTACTATTGTTAATCCTAAAATAGGCAATGTTGATGTGTTTTCTATTCTTTCAGATGAAACTAATGCCTATGTCAATTTCTTACAAGTGTCTTATGGAGCAATTATTCGTTCCCATAATTTAGAGCTCAAAAAGAAATTAGAAGAAACAGATGCCGAATTATTAGAATTAGCCATTGTAGAGATCAGAAGTCGATTTGAGCTACTAACCAAAGAAGTATTGACGCCTTTTGAAGTAGATTTAGGAGAACATATCAAAGTTACGGTTCCCAAAATGGGAGATAAAAAAGCGCTGTTGGATTTGTCTGAACGCAACGCAAAGTTCTATCGCATGGATCAGCTGAAACAAATAAAAATTGTAGATCCCGATCGCCATGTGAAGCGAATCATGCAACAGATGATGAAGGATTTGCGCTTGCCAAAAGAACCTAGACATATTGAGTGTTTTGACAACTCCAATATTCAAGGAACCAATCCCGTGGCGGCTTGTGTCGTTTTTAAAGATGGTAAACCCAGTAAAAAGGACTATCGACATTTTAATGTAAAAACGGTTGAAGGACCCAATGACTTTGCGTCCATGCAAGAGATCGTTTTCAGAAGATACAAGCGTTTGCTCGATGAAAAAGAAGCCTTGCCTGATTTGATTGTTATTGACGGAGGAAAAGGACAATTAGGTGTTGCACTAAAGAGTTTAGAAGATTTGGGCTTGCGAGGTAAAATTCCCATTATTAGTTTGGCAGAGCGCTTGGAAGAGATTTTTTATCCTGGAGATAGCTATCCGCTGTATTTAGATAAACGATCCGAAACAATGAAGGTTATTATCCACCTTCGAGATGAAGCACACCGATTTGGATTGACTTTTCACCGCAATCAACGCAGTAAAAATGCGATTACAAGTCAATTAGATGAAGTACCGGGTATTGGTGAGAAAACAAAAACTAAGTTACTCAATCACTTTAAATCAGTGAAGCGAATCAAGGAAGCGCCTATAACAGAAATAGAAAGTATCATCGGAAAAGCAAAAACCAAAGTTTTATTGGAACATTTAAAGTAAATTAGTAGCATAAAAAGAGGATAACTATGCGTAGAATTATCGTATTACTAGCAATGACCTTCGTTACAGGTATTAGTTTCGCCCAAGAAGAAGAACGTCCAAAAGTTGGAGTTGTATTGAGTGGAGGCGGTGCAAAAGGACTGGCTCATATAGGTGTTCTAAAAGTATTGGAAGAACAAGGAGTGCAGGTAGACTACATTACCGGAACGAGTATGGGGGCTATTGTTGGTGGATTGTATGCCTCTGGTTATACCGCTGCAGAATTAGATTCTATTTTCAGTAGTATTGATGCAACGGCTTTAATTCGCGATTATATTCCACGTGTGTCAAAGTCTTTTTACGAAAAGAAAAACGATGAAATTTATGCGTTGACCTTGCCGTTTGATAAGTTTAAAATAGGATTGCCTAAAGCTTTTTCTCGAGGAATGTATAACTACAACTTAATGAATAAGCTGCTAGCACACGTGAGACACGTGAGAGATTTTAACGAGTTGAATATCCCTTTTTTGTGTATCGCTACCAATATTGAAACAGGGAAACCCGTATTGATTGATTCGGGTTATTTGCCGCAAGCCATTTTAGCTAGTGGTGCGTTTCCCTCTTTGTTCGCTCCTGTTGTTATTGATGAACATCACCTGATCGATGGTGGAATCGTCAACAACTATCCTATTGAAGAACTACGCGCTCTTGGTGCCGATATTATTATTGGGGTAGATGTTCAGGATGGACTCAAAACGATGGAGGATATTAATGGTGCTGCAGATGTACTCCTTCAAATTTCCAACTATTCTACGATCAATCAGATGAAAAATAAAGTGGGAATGACGGATATTTACATCAAACCCGATATCTCAGGCTATACCGTTATTTCTTTTGAAGAAGGGAAAGCTATTATTGAAAGAGGAGTAGAGGCCGCTAATGTAAAACTAGACGAAATTAAAAAGATTGGAGGGAGAAAGAACGTTTTGCAGAAGCAATTCGTGCCAAAATACAAAGACGAGTTGTATGTTAATGAAATTGACATTAATGGATTAACTCGATATACAAGACGTTATATCCACGGAAAATTAGGGTTTAAGCCCGAAAGTTTTATTTCTTTTGACGATTTAGAAAAAGGAATAGATCAGTTAAATGCAACAGACAACTTTAGCAGTATTTCCTATCGCTTTGACCAAAATGGAGATGGTGATGCGCTGGTGTTAGATATTGTAGAAAATCCGATCAAACGCTACTTAAAGCTTGGTGTACATTATGATGGATTGTATAAATCTGCTGCATTGGTAAACGTCACACAGAAAAATCTACTGATGAAGAGTGACGTTGCTTCCTTAGACCTAGCTGTTGGTGATAACGTGCGTTATAATTTTAATTATTTCGTTGATAACGGTTTCTATTGGAGTGTTGGAATTAATTCTAAATTCAATCAATTTAGCAGTGACTTACGCTTTAAAATGCTTGCGAATAACGAGCGATTTGAATTGCCTCCAGGAATAGATCTATCGAGTTTACCCTCCAAGTTTAGCGTGGATTATAAAGATGTAGAAAACCGATTGGTGTTTCAAACTTTTTACCAACAAAAGTTTCTGTTGGCTGTCGGATTAGAACACCGCTATTTTGACATTAAAAGCAATACCTTGTCGATAAATGAAAGTATTTTTGATCGCAGTACCTATTTAGGGGGATTTGCCAATTTTACGTTCGATACCTATGACAATAAGTACTTTCCGCGTAAGGGATTTATGTTCAAAGGAGAATATAAAAACTACTTCTATTCTTCCGATTATTTAAATAATTTTCAGAACTTCTCAACAATTACAGGACAAGTAGGTTATGCTAGCCGATTGACAGATAAGCTATACGTGGATTTACGCTCGCGTATGGGAGCAACTATCGGCAATACACCTTCTATAGGATTTATGTATTTCTTGGGAGGATATGGATTTGCAGAACGCGATAATATTATTCCTTTCTTCGGATATGATTTATTGAGTATTACAGGAAATTCTTATATCACAGGTTCACTCAACCTAGACTATGAAATATTTAAAAAACACCATATAAATTTTACAGCTAATTTTGCTAATGTAGGAGAAGATATCTTTTCAGGTTCAGATTGGTTATTCAAGTCGAAGTATTCAGGTTATGCTATTGGATACGGGATGCAAACCATGATTGGGCCTATAGAAGTGAAGTATGGATACTCTCCAGATACCGGAAGTAGCTATACAGCTTTCTCCGTTGGATTTTGGTTTTAATTAAGATTTAAAGGTAACTAACGGGCAGTGTTTTACTAATACGCAAATAAAATTTAGTTATAAAGTTGGATATATCAATTTTATGTCGATATTTGTGATATTATGAACATACAATGGGACGGTTTATTGGCTTATATTAAGTTTCTGATCAAGAGAAATCCTGAATGAGAGACTTTTACTTATATTATTTTTTTTCCAACCTTAAAACTATAAGTAATTATGCCTTTATATCATCGCTTAGGGAATATACCCCCTAAACGTCATACGATTTTCCGCAAGGAGAACGGTGACTTATATTATGAACAATTGTTTGGTACAGTAGGATTTGACGGTATGTCAACAAATATGTACCATGTACACCGACCAACACAGGTGAAAGAAATACGTAAACAGTATTCTGTCGCACCTAAAATTGCGAAAGCAAATAACATTCAATCTTACCGACTGAGAGGTTTCCAAGTAGAACCCGAAAATGATTTTTTAGAAAGCCGAAAAGCAGTTTTGACCAATAGTGACTGTACCATTGTATTAGCGGCTCCTAAACAATCAATGGAGGATTATTTCTATAAGAATACTGATTCAGATGAATTGATTTTTATTCACAAGGGCTCAGGAACACTGCGAACTTTTTTAGGAAACTTAACCTTTAAATACGGAGACTATTTAGTAATTCCAAGAGGAATGATCTATAAGATGGACTTCGATACAGAAGATAACCGTTTGTTTATCGTAGAATCTAAACACCCGTTTTACACGCCAAAACGCTATAGAAACTGGTTTGGTCAGTTGATGGAACACTCTCCTTTCTGTGAAAGAGACATTCGACGCCCTGAAAATCTAGAAACCTATGACGAAAAAGGAGATTTCTTAATCAAGTTGAGAAAACAAGATGAAATCTTTGAAATGGTTTATGCTACCCATCCATTTGATGTAGTAGGGTATGATGGATATAACTATCCTTATGCGTTTTCAATTCACGATTTTGAACCAATTACAGGACGTATTCACCAACCACCACCCGTGCACCAAACATTCGAAACTGCAGGTTTCGTTGTTTGTTCGTTTGTGCCACGACTATACGACTATCATCCAGATGCAATTCCAGCACCTTACAACCACAGTAATATCGACAGTGATGAGGTATTGTACTATGTTGATGGAGACTTTATGAGCCGTAATGATATCGCACCAGGACATATCTCTTTGCACCCTGCAGGAATTCCACACGGACCACACCCAGGTGCTGCAGAGCGCTCTATTGGTAAAACAGTAACAGAAGAACTCGCTGTAATGGTTGATACATTCAAACCATTAATGGTTACTGAGGAAGCAATGAAAATTGCAGACGAAAAATACTACCAATCGTGGTTAGAAGAATAAGAATACAAAAGAAAAGTAAATAAAAATAAACAACAATAAATACTATATTATGAGTAAAGAAGTAAAGTCGGTTGAATTTGGCTTAGAAAAGATATTTGAAGGGGCACAAGATTTCTTACCTCTATTAGGAACAGATTACGTAGAATTTATCGTGGGTAACGCTAAACAAGCGGCACATTTTTACAAAACAGCTTTCGGATTCCAATCTTTAGCTTATGCTGGATTAGAAACAGGAGTAAAAGACAGAGCATCTTATGTTTTAGTACAAGATAAAATTCGCATTGTATTAACTACACCATTAACAGCGGAATCATCTCTAAATGACCATATCGTAAAACACGGTGACGGAATTAAAGTTGTTGCACTTTGGGTAGAAGACGCTCGTAAAGCATATGAAGAAACAACAAGTCGTGGTGCAAAATCATACATGGAACCTGTTGTTGAAAAAGACGAATTTGGTGAAACAGTACGCGCTGGTATCTATACCTACGGAGAAACTGTACACATGTTCGTAGAAAGAAAAAATTATACTGGAGTTTTCTTACCAGGTTTCGTAAAATGGGAAAGCGATTATAATCCAGAACCAGTTGGATTGAAATACGTGGATCACATGGTAGGAAACGTGGGATGGAATGAAATGAATACATGGGTAAAATGGTACGAAGATGTAATGGGATTCGTTAATTTCTTATCTTTTGATGACAAACAAATTAATACAGAGTACTCTGCTTTGATGAGTAAAGTAATGTCAAATGGTAATGGACGTATTAAATTCCCTATCAACGAACCAGCTGAAGGAGCAAAAAGATCTCAAGTAGAAGAATATTTAGATTTCTATAATGGTCCTGGAGTTCAACATATTGCTGTTGCAACAGATGATATCATCAAAACGGTTTCTCAAATGAGAGCTAGAGGAGTTGAATTCTTATCTGCACCACCACAAGCATACTATGATGCTATTCCTGGACGTTTAGGTGTGCACATGGATATGATGAAAGAAGATATCAAAGAACTTCAAAAATTGAGTATCTTGGTTGACGCAGATGAAGAAGGATATTTATTGCAAATCTTTACTAAACCAGTAGAGGATCGTCCAACTTTATTCTTCGAAATTATTCAAAGAATGGGGGCAAGAGGATTCGGTGCAGGTAACTTTAAAGCGCTTTTTGAATCAATTGAGCGTGAGCAAGAGTTGAGAGGTACGCTATAATCTGAGTTAAGAATATCTTAAAAACACTCATCTTGAGCATGTTATCGTTAAAGTGAGGTTAAAAGATGTGAGATATATGAATAATCAATAAAAAACTGTACATTTGCACTCGCAAAAATAAAGATGTCATAAGCTTTATTTGAGTGTAATAAATTTTTCATAATTTATAGTTTTTTGGTTGGTTAATAGCATAAAAACTCAGTCAATTATTTGACTGGGTTTTTTTGTTTGTTATTTTTGAATAAAATTAGCCGACTATGAAAAAATTTATATTTGTTTTTTATACCCTCCTATGTTGTGTAACTCTTTCGTTTGCACAAACAAAACCACAAGCATTTAAAGCAGGTGAGTACCTAAAGTTCAGAGTGTCATATGGTATTTTGAATGCAGGTATTGCCGAACTGGAACTGTCAGAAGTAACCTACAAAGGTAAAAGTATGTATCATGCCAAAGGTATTGGATATACTACCGGACTTTCCAAAGTGTTTTTTAAGGTTTATGATGATTATCAAAGTTATTTTGAAAAAGATCAAGTAGTGCCTCATCGTTTTATACGCAAAATTGATGAAGGTGGCTATACCAAAGACCAAGAAGGTTTTTTTAATTATGCTAAAAATAACGTCTTAGTCAAAGACTACGAAAAAAATAAAGAAACGACTTATCCTATCGTTGCGAATGTACAGGATATTGTATCTGCTTTCTACTATTTGAGAAATAATCCCAAACTAGATAACCTGAAAAAAAATGAAGCTGTTGAAATCGATATGTTTTTTGACGGTGAAGTGTTTCGTTTTAAGCTGTTGTATTTAGGAACAACGGAATTAAAGACTAAATTTGGGAAAATTAAAGCCTTAACCTTTAGACCCTACGTAATGGCTGGGCGCGTTTTTAAAGAAAAAGAAAGCTTAACTGTTTGGGTGTCAGCAGATGCTAATAAAGTGCCTTTGCGAATTAAAGCCAGTTTAGCTGTCGGATCCTTAAAAGCTGATCTAGAAGAGTACAAAGGGTTAGTTTCAACTCTAAAACAAGAATAAACAATGAATGATTTAACCAATCAACACATAAAAAGCTTAGAAGAAAAGTTTACAAAAATGGGACAAAATCCCAACGTTCACCTTGAAGGATTGGTGTATGGAAAACCATTGACTTATTGGGATTATATCCAAACAGATGCCTTGTTAGGTTTGCAGATTCAACGTACCTTGTATCCGGATGAGATGGTGTTTATTATGTACCATCAAGTGAATGAATTATTGTTTAAAATGATTCTATGGGAAATTGAGCAATTAGCGGTAACAACGCAAATTGAAGTGGACGTGTTTACGGATAAGTTGATGAGAATTAGCCGATATTTTGATATGTTGACTAATTCTTTTAGCATTATGGGTGATGGTATGGATGTTGATCAATACAATAAGTTTAGAAATACACTTGCACCTGCTAGCGGTTTTCAAAGTGCACAATATCGCTTGATCGAATTTGGCTCTACAGATTGGAAAAATTTAATAGATAAACGCTTTATTCACGAAATGACAGAAAATATTTCGGAAGAAGATGCGTTAGAGTTTATGTACTGGCAGGCGGCTGGGAAAAATTATAAGACTGGGGAGAAGACCTATCTACTGGCTGAGTTTGAAAAGAAATACAGTCAAACTTTTGTTAAAGCAATGAAAGATTATGAAAAAACAAATTTATGGCAGAAATTTGTTGAACTTCCCAAAGAAGCACAAGAGCGTCCAGAATTAATTCAAGCGATGAGACACTATGATTATACAGTGAACGTTACTTGGGTTATAGGCCATTATAAAACAGCGCTGAAATACTTGGAAAGTACAGGAGTTACCAAAGAGGCAACAGGAGGCAGTGATTGGAAGAAATATATGTTGCCAGAGTATCAAAAGAGAATTTTCTTTCCTGCTTTATGGTCAGAAGAGGAGAAACAAAATTGGGGAAAAGGATTGGTTTAAAAATTGAAAAAAAGAAGGTTTGAAGTATAAAATTTTTATGTTGTTAACAGGACTACTTCTATTTTCTTCTTGTAAAAAGGAAGGGGAAATTGAAGTAAGTGCAGATGCTGAACAAGAAACAGTAGAGGAAATAGTAGCTGAATTATATGGGTTTAATTTGAAAGATTATGTCGTAAAAGAAGATACGATCCGGTCTGGAGATAACTTGGGTAAGATTTTTGGTAACTATAATCTCAATGCTTCTGATGTTCACAATATTGTTACCAAAGTAAAAGATACAATTAATGTTAGAGGAATACGTGCAGGGCAACCCTATACGTTGATTAAATACAAAGACAATCCCGAGAAGTTGGCTGCATTTGTTTATCACCCAAATATTTCGGGTTATCAAGTGATTGATTTGCGTGATACTATTACAGCTTATACCAAAACCTATCCTGTTACCATCCGTCGAAGAACGGTTGCTTCTACCATTGATGGTTCTCTTTCGATCAGTTTGAGTAAAGAAGGAGTAGATCAATCACTAGCAACGCGTATGTCGCAGATTTTCGCTTGGTCGATTGACTTTTTTAAATTGCAACCTGAAGATCGCTTCGCTGTTACAATTGAAGAGAAATTTATTAATGATACCGTTTATGTTGGTATTTCTAAAGTAGAGGCGGCGTATTTTAATTATAGAGGAAAAGATTTGTATTCTTTTCCGTACCAAAGACCAGGAGCAAAGGGAAAAGATTATTATGATGAGCTTGGACGTCCGATGAAAAGCATGTTCTTAAAAGCACCATTAAAATTCTTTCGAATTACTTCTCGATATACCAAAAGTAGATTTCATCCTGTTCAAAAAACATGGAAATCGCATAATGGAACGGATTATGCAGCACCTAGTGGTACGCCAATTATGACAACTGCCTCTGGAGTTGTAGAACGTACGGGTTATACTGCAGGAAATGGAAATTATGTGAAGGTAAAACACAATGGTACTTACTCAACTCAATACCTACACATGTCTAAGATTCTTGTTAGAAAAGGACAATATGTTGATCAAGGTCAAACGATCGGATTGGTTGGTAGTACAGGGTTAGCCACTGGACCACACGTTTGTTACAGATTCTGGAAAAACGGAGTTCAAGTGGATCCATTAGGACAAGTTTTACCTAATTCTGAGCCGATGGATAAAAAAGATATTCCTGCTTATAAAGAATATATCCAACCACTGAAAACGGAGTTGGACGCAATGATAAAAGAAAAATTTAATCAATAATAGCTGTTTTAAGTCAAAATGTTACATACAATTGATCCTACTAGTACTGCTGCATGGGGTAAACTACGCGAGCACTTTGAGCAAATGAAGTTTATTAAAATGCAAGATCTCTTTAGAGAAGATCCTAGTAGAGGGAATTCATTTAATATTCAATTTGATGATTTTTTACTTGATTACTCTAAGAACAAGATTACGAAAGAAACGTTATCTTACCTGATTGAATTGGGTGAAGAGGTAAAGTTAAAACAAGCAATAAATGCCTTGTTCACGGGAAGTAAGTTGAATAAGACAGAAAATAGAGCCGTATTACATACGGCTTTACGCGATTTTACTCCAAACGCTTCTATTGTAGTAGATGGAGTGAATGTTTTGGATGAAATACACCAAACAAGAAACCGCGTGCAAAATTTTGTTACAAAAGTGATTGATGGAACCTATACTTCTAGTACAGGTCAATCATTTACAGATGTAATTAATATTGGAATTGGAGGATCAGATTTAGGACCTAAAATGGTTGTGCAAGGACTTGAAAATTATCGCAATCACTTAAAGACACATTTTATCTCTAATGTTGACGACGATTATTTATATGCGGTATTGGATAAATTAAATCCTGAAACTACCTTGGTTTTACTTGTTTCTAAAACATTTACTACACAAGAAACTGTTTTAAATGCCGATAAAGTAGTTCAATGGTTATCTGCTAAAATTAAAAAAGAAGCAATAAGCACACATCTAGTTGGTGTAACGGCAGAGATTGACCGTGCAGTAGCCTACGGAGTGAAAAGTGAAAATGTTTTCCCTATGTGGGATTATGTAGGTGGGCGTTTCTCTTTGTGGAGTTCTGTAGGATTATCTATTGCTTTAGCTATTGGTTATTCCAATTTTGAAAGACTATTGAAAGGGGCAAATAAAATGGATGAACATTTTAGAACGGCTTCTTTCGAAAATAATATTCCAGTTGTTTGCGCTTTACTTAGTGTATGGTATAATAATTTCTATGGATATGAAACAGAGGCTGTAGTTCCTTATAGTCAATTCTTAGAAAAATTTCCAGCTCATTTGCAGCAAATGATCATGGAAAGTAACGGAAAAGATAAAAACCGTGAGGGAAGTTCAATCCAATACGAAACAGGAACCCTGATTTGGGGAGAAGTTGGGGTATCTGCTCAACATGCCTTTTTCCAATTGTTTCATCAAGGAACAAAAATTGTACCCGTGGATTTTATCGGTTTTGTTCATCCTTTTTCTGACAAAGATACCAACCACAATATCTTGATGTCTAACTTTTTTGGACAAACCGAAGCGCTGTTAAATGGAAAAGGTGCTACACAAGAGGGAGAGAATGAAGATCCATTGATTCAAAATTTTAGAGAATTTAGTGGAAACAAACCCTCAAATACACTTTTGATTGATAAATTAACGCCAGAATCGCTAGGAGGACTAGTCGCTTTGTATGAACACAAGACTTTTATACAAGGTGTGATATGGAATATTTACAGTTTTGACCAATTTGGTGTCGAATATGGCAAGGTGTTAGCAAAAAATATTCAAGAGGAAATTATTTCGAATAATGTATTGAAACACGATAGTTCTACCGCGTTTTTGCTGAATTATTACTTGCGAAATAGAAGAGTTTAGAATTCAATAAATTGGGTTGCACGTTAAAATTAATAATTTCGTAACATTTAAGGAGTATCTTTTTGTACATTTGCGGTGAAATTAATTTATCACTTACACTTACAAAATGAGAAACTTGAAGAACTGGATGTTGTTTATCGTAATGGTGATTACGTCAACATCTGCATTTTCACAAAACAAAGTAAAGGGTACGGTTATCGACGGTGAACTTAATATGAGTTTACCTGGTGCAACTGTATTAGTGAAGGGAACACAAAATGGAACATCTACAGATGCAAATGGAGTGTTTACTTTAAATGTAACTGGCGATAAAGGAGAAGTTGTTATCTCTTTTATTGGTTATCAGTCTAAAACAGTGGCTTTCAAAGTTGATGCAAACAAAGTTGCAAACATTGGAAACATCGTTTTAAACCCAGATGAAAACATGTTAGCGGATATCGTTATCATGGGAGTTGCGGACGTTGCTAAAGACCGTAAAACTCCAGTTGCTGTATCTACAATTAAAGCAGCAGAGATTCAAGAAAAATTAGGATCTCAAGAATTTCCTGAAATCTTAAACACAACGCCTTCAGTGTATGCATCTAAAGGTGGTGGAGGGTACGGAGACTCGAATATTAATATTCGTGGATTCGACCAAAGAAACGTTGCTGTATTAATTAACGGTATGCCTGTTAATGATATGGAAGGTGGAGCTGTATACTGGTCAAACTGGGCTGGTTTATCAGATGTTACTTCTGCAATGCAAGTTCAACGTGGTTTAGGTTCTTCTAAGATTGCAATTTCATCTGTTGGAGGAACTATTAACGTGTTAACACGTACTTCTGACGCACACGAAGGAGGATCTATCTCTGCAGGTGTGGGTACAGGTGATTACTTCAAAGGATTAGCTTCTTATAATACAGGTGTATTAGAGAATGGTTTATCTGCTTCAGTATTATTAGGTTATACAAGAGGAAGTGGATATGTTGAAGGTACAGGATTCGAAGGGTATAACTATTACTTAGGTTTAGGGTACAAATCAAAAGATTCTCGTCACAATGTTCAATTTACATTCACTGGAGCTAAACAAGATCACGATCAACGTTCTACTTCAGTTTCTATCGAAAATATCCAAAAATGGAACGATGGGAAAATGGACAAGAGATTTAACCCTGATACTGGATTCTATAACGGAGAGCGTTTTAACTTCAAATCGAACTACTACAATAAACCAGTGATGTCAATTAACTATGACTTCAATATCAACGAAACTTGGACTTTAGGTGCTGTATTTTACGGATCTTGGGGTCGTGGTGGAGGAACTGGAACAATTGGTGGTGGACCAAACGGTTACAGAGATTTCGGTACAGAAGTTAGAGATGCTAACGGACACGTGCGTTTTGACGATATCGCTGCTTGGAATAGAGGAGAGAAAATCGCAGATTGGGGTAATACAGGAAATCCTTTAGTTGATGATCCTAATAACCCAGGTCAACAAGGTCATTATGTAATGGCTTATGATTCAAGAAATAAAAGTAGAGGTGGTTGGGCACGTCGTTCAAGTATCAACTCACATGACTGGTACGGAACCGTAATCAACATGAATGCTAAAGTAAATGAAAACTGGACAGTTGATTTTGGTTTAGATGGACGTATTTACAAAGGATACCACTACCAATTATTAGACAATTTGTTAGGTGCTGACGGATATTATGTAAATAATAATAAAAATAACGGAGGTCAACATTATGTAGTTGGTCAAACGTATGATGCTAAAGCGTCAATGAACCCATGGGTAGACTGGAACAATAGAGAAAAAGTAGGATACCACAATGACGGAAACGTAAAATGGTTAGGAGGATTTGGACAAGTTGAATACTCTAAAAATGACCTTTCAGTTTTCGTTCAAGGTGCAATCTCTAACCAATGGATGCAACGTGTAGATTACTTTAACTACGATCGTTCTACTGAAGCAGGAGCAAAAGATTACAAAACTGACTGGGAAAGTATCTTAGGAGGTAGTATTAAAGGGGGAGCAAATTATAACATCAACGAAAACCACAATGTATTCGTGAATTCAGGTTATTTCTCTCGTCAACCGTTTATGAATAATGGAGTGTATTTGAACAATACAAATACATTAAACCCGAACCTTACTAATGAGAAAGTATTAGGCTTTGAAGCAGGTTACGGATATAGAAGTCATAAATTAAGAGCAAATTTAAACTTGTATAGAACTTCTTGGAAAGATAGAGTAACTCGTGCGACAGGTAGATTTGATACTGAAGAAATTGGATCTAATGGAAAACCAGTTCAAGTTAACGGATATGCTACTTTAGTAGGAGTTGAGCAAATTCACTCTGGTATGGAGATGGACTTCATTTACTACCCTGTAGATAAATTAACTGTAACAGGATCTTTCTCATGGGGTGATTGGAAATATGCATCAAATGTAACAGGTACATATTACAATGAAGAAACAAATGAACCAATTTATGTTGAGCCAGGAAACCCTGCATCAGGATTCAAAACGCATACATTGTATATCGATGGAGCAAAAGTAGGTGGAGCACCACAGTTGATCGTAAACTTAGGAGCTAGCTACGAAATCGTGAAAGGATTAAAAATCGATGGTAACTACAGATACAATGATAACTTCTATGGATCTTTAGCAATTGATAAAGCGGATGCAGAAGGTAAAAGTGGTTCGATGAAGTTACCTGCATTTAACTTATGGGATGCTGGATTATCTTACAGAATGGAAGTTGGTAAAGCAAAACAAAATGCATTAACAATGCGTTTCAACGTGAATAACTTATTCGATACGACTTATATTGCTTCTGCAAGAACAAATATCGAAGCAACTCCAGAAAGTACAACTTGGAAAGGTGTTGATGTTCGTAACGAAGTTATGTTAGGAGCTGGTAGAACTTGGAACTTTACAATGAGATTTAATTTCTAGTAAATTTTCTAAATGATAATATAAAAGGATGGTTAGTAATAACCATCCTTTTTTTGTTGGTGACCTTGCCATTTTTTTGTAAGTTGGGGTACATACAGATTTGTGTATAAACGATATAAAATAAAACAATTTGATGATGAAGAGAAAACACGTAAATAAAGAATTAACGGTTTCCGAAATCTGTTTTGGCGGAAATGTATTTGGATGGACATTGGATGAAAAAGCCTCGTTGCGTATGCTAGATGAACTGCATGAACAAGGCATTAATTTTATCGATACGGCTAATAGTTATTCTCATTGGGTAGCAGGAAATGTGGGTGGCGAATCAGAACGCATTCTTGGAAAATGGTTCGCTGAAAGCAAAAAAAGACAAGATGTGGTATTAGCAACTAAAGTAGGTGGCGGTATGCAAGGGGTTGAACGCGGATTAACGAGACAACAAATCATTGATGGAATTGATGCTTCTTTGACTCGCTTGCGCACTGATTATGTTGATCTATACTATTCGCACCATGATGATTTGAACGTAGGAGTTGAAGAGATTATGGGAACATACCAAGAGCTTATTCAAGCCGGAAAAGTTCGCGCTCTTGGTGCTTCTAATTTAAGTGGGGAGCGCTTGATGGCGAGTAATCAAATAGCTTTAGAAAAAGGATGGACACCTTATATTGCGTTGCAACCTCTTTACAACCTCTATGATAGAGAAAAATACGAATCAGAGTATAAGAATATAGTGTCAGATACAAAACTCGCTGTAATGCCTTATTTTGCTTTGGCAAGTGGTTTTTTGTCTGGCAAGTATAAATCAACAGCGGATCTAGAAGGTAGCGCTCGTAAAATGATGATGGAACACTACTTAAATGATAGAGGATTGCGTATTTTAGATGGACTAGCTCAAATCGCTTCCAAGCATGGGGCAACAAGTGCTGAGGTGGCTATTGCGTGGTTGCTGTTTCAAGAAACGATTACATCACCTATTGTCAGTGCAACGAATGCCGCGCAAATGCAAAGTTTGATTCGAGCTACCCAAGTTAAATTGGATTCAGATGATTTAACGCTATTGGAAGTGTGTAGTGCATGGAACTAGAAGAAAAAGGTTTTCTTCCAGTAAAAATAACAGGTATAAAAAAACGCGTTTGTATAACTATACAAACGCGTTTTTTTTTATTAAAAAGAAACTAAATCAAGCGTTTTGCTTCCAGTTTCTTGTTTGCCGTAATAGTATTGGTCTTTGACCTTGAACACAACTTTGTATTTTGGATCCTTAGGATCAAAATTGTTGTAGTATCTTAAATCGGCTAATTTATCTTCTGGCAGGGTCAAGGTTGGATTAGGCTCTAACTCACGTGTTAGCGCTCCCGTGGCAATCATTGCTGTAGCATTGTAGTATTCATTGAAAATACTTGTTCGATTTGGTGAAACCATCAAATAAGCAAAGATATCTCTGCCAGGAGTTAGCGTTTTTTTCAAGTCTGATACTCCACCAAACGTTAGGATATAACTGTCCTCATAAGGATAAGCCGCAATAGCTTGAGCATTGTAATCCATCATGTTAAACAAAAAACGCTTGGTTTTTGTAAAGGAACTAGCTTTGTCTCGACCAAAAGCATTATCGGATATTTTTGAAATATCACCGATTAAAAAATCTGCTTTTTCCTTTTTGTCTAAACGAAACGTTTTGATGGGTACTCCAGCAAGATCGCGAATAATAAAGTTGATGTACTCTCTCGTAAAACTTGCTTGTATTAGTTTGTCATCAAACATAAAAGAGTTAGAATCAAAAATTAGGGATTTTGATATATCGTAATTTTGGTTGAAGACTTGTGTGTTTGTTTGTTTTGTAAGTAAATTAACAGATAAACAAATTGTTCTTAGTTTGGAGTTGTCTAAAGTAATATACAAGTTGCTGTCAAATACATAGAGTTTTCGTTTTGCAGAAGCTTTTATTAATGAGGTACGTTGATTGGCGACAATAGGAGTTACCATAGACGATTCTTTTCGTGTTTCTTCTCTTAGTACGCTATATAAATCGGTTTTTTCGTTGTGTCTATTGAAAAACTTCTGATCCGAAAAATTTAAAAGTGTACTCGATACAAGCGAAAGATTTGCATCAAACTGTAAAAGCTTTAGGTAATTGGAGTTTTTGACTACTTTGAGTATATAAAAAGATTGTTCATAGGTAATATAAGCAAGAACCTGTTCGTTGTCTTCCTTTATGGAATAAGACTTGGCTGTTGTTGTGCTTTCTTTTAAATCGGTATGTAAGGCGTAAACTTCCTTTTGACTCATTCAAAAGGTAGTTAGGACATGATCATCTTTCATTAGATAGGAAGCAAAAGTTCCCTTTGCTTGATGTAAAGGGATCAGTAAAGATTGTTCAATGTTGAGATCTTTAGATAACTGAGCAAATTGCATGGAAGTCTCTTCGAAAAGGAAAAAGCAGTTTTTTTCGCCTCGGTTAAAATGATAGACAGCATTGATATTGGCTAAATCCGTTGGGATTTTCGCTTCTACAACCTGTGCTTGTCCTACTGTTACAAAGCTTAATAGTATCAGTGTTGAAAAAAATTTAATCATAAGGTGTTTTGGTTATTTAACACAAATATAAACTTTGTTTTAGTCTCTGCAAGCAATAAAAAAGGGAACCGATAGGCTCCCTTTTTTATATTTAATTAATAGTTGCTCCGTTTTTTACACCCTCTTCATCTGGGTTGACGAATACTAATTTACCATTAGCATCTTCTGTCATCAAGATCATTCCTTGACTTTCAACACCGCGTAAAGCTCTAGGCGCTAAATTCGCAAGAACAGTTACACGTTGACCGATGATATCTTCAGGTTTAAAGTGTTCTGCAATTCCCGATACAATGGTTCTCACATCGAGTCCTGTGTCTACTTTTAACACTAAAAGTTTATTGGCTTTCGGCATTTTTTCTGCTTCGATAATCGTTCCTACACGAAGGTCCAATTTAGCGAAATCGTCATAGGTAGCTGTTTCTTTTTGAGGTTCTACTACCGCATTTTCAGCTTTATTTGCTTGCTTAGATGCTTCTAAGCGATCTAGTTGTTTTTGAATTTCTTCATCCTCAATCTTAGCAAATAATAGTTCCGCTTCTCCAATTTGGTGTCCCGCCTTTAGTAAAGGTTGATCAACCTCTACAGCCGACCATGCGATTGGCGTTTCTAAGCGCAAGATTGATTTTAATTTTGTCGCAGTAAACGGCAAGAAAGGCTCCGCCAATGTGCTTAAAGCAGCAGCAATTTGCAAAGCAACATACATTTGTGTTTGTACGCGATCTGCATCTTCCTTGATTAACTTCCAAGGCTCTTCATCTGCTAGATACTTATTCCCTAAACGAGCTACATTCATCATTTCACCCAAAGCTTCTCTAAAACGGTAGCGGTCAACCGAACTCTCAATCACTGCTGGATAGGCTCTTAACTCTTGTAACGTTGCAATATCCACCTCAGAAAAAGCATGAGGTTGAGGAACTACTCCGTTGTAATATTTATTGGTTAATACCACTACACGGTTGATGAAGTTTCCAAAAATAGCAACTAATTCGTTGTTATTTCTCGCTTGGAAATCTTTCCATGTAAAGTCATTGTCTTTTGTTTCAGGTGCATTAGCAGTTAGTGCATAACGCAATACATCTTGTTTGCCTGGAAAATCTTCTAAGTACTCATGCAACCAAACGGCCCAGTTTTTAGAGGTAGACAATTTGTTTCCTTCTAAGTTTAAGAACTCATTAGCAGGTACATTGTCAGGTAAGATGTAGCTTCCTTCAGCTTTTAACATTGCAGGGAAAATCACACAGTGGAAAACAATATTGTCTTTTCCGATGAAGTGAACCAATTTAGTGTCTTCAGATTTCCAGTAAGGTTCCCAATCTTTTCCAACGCGTTGTGCCCATTCTTTGGTTGATGAAATATACCCAATAGGAGCGTCAAACCATACATACAATACTTTTCCGTCAGCTCCTTCCACTGGAACAGGAATACCCCAATCTAAATCGCGCGTCACAGCACGAGGCTTTAAACCATCATCTAACCAAGATTTTACTTGTCCATATACGTTGGGTTTCCAGTCATTTTTATGCCCCTCTAGGATCCACTGACGCAAGAATCCGTCGTATTGATCTAAAGGTAAAAACCAGTGTTTCGTTGATTTTAATATCGGTTTACTTCCTGTAATCGTCGATTTAGGATTGATTAAATCCGTTGCATTTAGTGAAGTACCACATTTTTCACATTGATCTCCATAGGCTTCTTCATTCGCACATTTTGGACAAGTTCCCGTTACAAAACGATCGGCCAAGAATTGTTGTGCTTGCTCATCATATAATTGCTCCGTTACCTCTTCAATAAATTTTCCCTCGTTATACAATTTCTTGAAAAATTCAGATGCTGTTTGATGGTGAATAGAAGAAGAAGTACGCGAATAGTTGTCAAAAGTAATACCAAAATCTTCAAATGATTTTTTGATTATACCATTGTATTTATCGATTACCTGTTGAGGGGTAATACCTTCTTTTTTTGCTTTCATAGAAATAGCCACCCCGTGTTCGTCGCTTCCACAGATGAAGGCAACATCTTTGCCTTGCATTCGCAAGAATCGAGCATAAATATCAGCTGGAACATAAACACCTGCTAGGTGTCCAATATGGATTGGCCCATTGGTATAAGGCAATGCCGCAGTTAGCGTATATCTCTTCGGATCTTGTATCATAAACTATATTCTATATGAAATTAATAAGAATGCAAAAATAAACAATATTGCTGGAAGTTGAATGGATTATTTTGAAGTGTTTTTTTTCGCTTTTTACCCAAATTGGACAACAAAAAAGGCAAAATCAATTTGATTTTGCCTTTTTTACGGATATTAAATAATAAAATAACTACATTATGGTAGTGGTTGTCCCACTTGAATATCACAACGGTGTCCTGGTTGCCCATGTGGAGGATTGATTTTTCCACTACTTGCTGTTTGCCCTTGCTCTTGCATGATACGACCTTTTGCCTGATCATTAACCAAGAAAGGTTGACCTTGACTTGATGGTGCAGGTGCAGGAGTAGCTGATGCTTGCATGCCTCCTCCAGCAGGAGCATCTAATGGTGTTCCTACAGGAATGTCACAACGGTGCCCTGGTTGCCCATGTGCAGGATTCAACTTACCGCTAGCTGCAGCTGCTTGATTCGTTGTGGCTGGTGTACTCGCTACAGGTGTAGTTGTATTTTGTGCAGGGGTAGCTTCTTCTGCTGTTGCAGGAGTAGACGTACTTGCTGGTTGTTCTGTCGAAGCCCCATCAATGGTTATATTAGAGGGCTCTTTACCTGTGTCTTTACAAGCTGTTAAACTTAAAAGCAACAAGGATGATACTGCAAATAAATAGTTCTTCATGATTAGTTAATTGGTTTGTATGGTAAACTTAACTATTTTTAATTGGAATAAAAACGATTAGAAGTTAAACCTTATTCTTTATTTGTGTTTTTTTCTGTACTGCTTTCTTTCAAATCTTCTTTCATTTTGAAAGAAGTCATGCCAGAAGAGCTGTTTTCTTTAGTTCCGTGCATGGGAATTTGAACGGGTTGTGCCGTTGTTGTCGTAGTCGGTTGTTCCAACTTGATACGCGTTGGCTCTTGTGTTTCTTTACTTTTATCTGTACAACTCCACAGTGTGAGAAGTACAAAGGAACTAAAAAAGAGAAATGATGCTTTCATGTAGTTGAGTTTTAAAATAGTATTAGACTATGCCGAGGTTACCTCTTGTATTTCTAAGTTGGTCAATGCAACTTTCTTTTTCTTTAAAAACAAAAGATACACTGCTGAAAAAATCCAAGCAAACCAAAACAGGTAAAATCCCATATGGAAATTGCTCTTCATATATTTGTGTGACGTAGTCGTAAAATCAAGATAGGTATAGTAAGCTGCACCAAGACCAATTAATATCGTGAAGACAGCTACCGTATTGGCTATTTTACTCGGGGTAAAATACTTGAAAAAGGCAAGAATGAGGATCAGAAAAGTTTGAACGGCAAAAAGAAGCAAAGCCGTTTTCCAAGGAGATTTAAAAACCAAATACTCTTTGTATACAAACGTAATACCCATTCGACCGATAAAGGACATTTTCGAAATTAAAAACGCCATAAGTATAGCCAAAAGCGCTTGGATTAAAACCAAGATAAATATATTCTTTCCCATTTGTTACTTTGTGATTTTCCAGCCCGTTTCTTCAGAATATTTCATTTTGAATTTTCTAGTAATAAATTCAGTATGAGGTGATTTGTCTTCTTTAAGAAAATGAAAAGGCGTAGGGCTCTTCTTCAGCATAACCGTTGCTGTTGCCGATTTTTTGCCCTTGGTATCTAATTGAAACCCATTGTCTTTATCGACCAAATACTCAATGGTTTTAATTTTAATTTTATTGTTTTTTTGCTCTAAGACAAAAGGGTGAGCCTTCTCCGTTAGTTTGATGGTTCCTTGCCATAAACTATCTTTAGAGAGAAAGCGTTTCTTTGTTGAAAAATCTGAGAGACTTAGGTAACCGTCATCCGCCAATTGTTGGTATTGTTTGATAAGTTCTCCGTCTTTTTTGGTTCTTAATTTTGTTTCTCCAACTGTAAAGGTCGTGCTTTCATAGATGGGTTGTGTTTCCATATAAGCCTCAATAGCTGTAATTGCCTTAGAGGGATTTAAAGACTTGTTATCACACGAGATAATGGTGGTTGCCAACAAGAGTACGCTGAAAAAGGATAAGGTGATTCTACGCATTTTTTATTTCAAATGTACAAAAAAGTGAACGTCCGCGCTGTATATTTTTTAAATCAGTTTATTTTTTATAAAACAAAGACAATCAGGAAGATAAAAAGAGTGTTGTTAAAGAAAATAAGCTAATTATTTGACTGTTGAAGTTCTTTTTTTTTAGAATAATTCCTACATTGGGTGTTTAAAGTAAAAGAATGAAAAAAATAGGTATTTACACTGTGTTGAGTTTGGCTTTATTAGGCTGTACACCCAAAGAAAAGGATAAAAAAATAGAAAAGGAACTTGTTACAACCGCACCTCTGGTGTTAAGTTTAAAAGAAGCGAAAAAGATCATTGCTTTGCCGTTGCACTGCCTTCAACAAGAGTATCCGAATAAGTTAGGACAGGTTTTAGGAGCTGATGCGGATTTAAAAACACCCAAACAATTGCGTCCTATTTTTTATGGTTGTTTCGATTGGCACTCAGCGGTTCATGGGTATTGGTCAATTATTGAATTGATGAAGCGCTTTCCAGAGCTTGAAGAGCAGCACCATATTCGCGAGCGATTAAACACACTGATTACGGCAGAAAACGTACAAGTAGAAATGGCCTTTTTTGAAGATCCTAATAATAGAACTTTTGAACGTACCTATGGTTGGGCTTGGCTTTTTCAGTTACACGGAACGTTATCTACCTGGGAAGACCCTGATGCACAGCGTTGGGCAAAATTAATAGAACCTTTAGCTGATATACTAATCGAGCGCTACCAAGAGTATTTACCAAAATTGAATTATCCAATCCGCACGGGAACACACGACAATACAGCCTATGGATTATCCCTCTCTCTAGAATATGCACGCTTGATGAAAAAAACTGCGTTTGAGACGCTCTTAATTGAAACGGCTAATCGCCTGTATGCAAAAGATGTTGACTGTAACTTAGCTTTTGAACCGAGTGGACATGATTTTTTATCTCCTTGCTTGGAAGAAGCGCGTTTGATGAGTAAAATACAAGATGAAGCGACGTTTAGAACGTGGTTAACCGCTTTTTTACCTGCTGTTTTTACTGCGGATTTTCAATTAGCTGTAGGGCAAGTATCCGATAGAACCGATGGTCATCTCGTCCATTTGGATGGATTAAACTTTAGTAGAACTACTTGTTTGACTGATTTATCTAAAAAATTACCAGAATTAGCTCATTTAAGAGCCATTGGAAAACAACATTTTGATGCTTCTTTTGGCAACATAACAGATGATGACTATATGGGAAGTCATTGGTTAGGAACCTTTGCACTCTATGCTTTAGTACATCAATAAAAAAAAGGTTTCGCTTGCGAAACCTTTTTTTTATCCTATTCTTAACCCATTTTTTACGGGTTTGTCTAAGCTCATTAGGGTTACTTCTTTTCCTTCTACTGCTCCCATAACCAAACATTCACTCATGATATTGGCAATTTGTTTGGGTGGAAAATTGACCACAGCAATGACCTGTTTTCCAATTAACTCTTCAGGAGTATATAATTTTGTAATCTGGGCTGAGGTTTTTCTCATTCCAATTTCTTCTCCAAAATCAACTACTAATTTATATGCAGGATTGCGGACTTCTTTGAATTCTTCGGCTTGAATAATCGTACCAACGCGCATTTCTACTTTCATGAAATCATCCCACGTTAGCGTATTATTGTTGCTGTTTTCCATAATTTAAGTTTTGTGTAAACTCAAAAATAAGGAAAAATTAAAACATAAAAATTGTCAAATGCGAAAAAGATGAAGTTCAAGAGGTCGATTTTAAAATAAAGTCAACTGTGTATCCTCTTCCATCGGTTGAGATAAAAAAGGATAATAATGAATGATGTCAAACTGTCGACGCTCCGTATTGAGTCGACGAAGAACAACTAAATCACAACAAAAAGAAAGTTGAGGTTGCTCAAACAAAGCATATGCTTGCTGTATTTTGGTGTCATCGAGCTTGCGTCCAATAGATAAGTGAGGATCTGTACATTTATAAGCATTTTTTAGCTGTAAGGTACGAAACAATTTTTGTGCGTATGTCTTTAACTGTGGTTTGGCTAGTGGATCTACCTCCAAAAAAAAAGTTCCATTAGGGTAAGTACCAAAAGAAGATAAATGCGTTTCTACCGGTGTAAATCCGTTACAACAACGGGTAATTTGTTGATGCATGCGCTGAATGTCTTGTTCACTGGCTTGAAATTCAGCAATCGTTAAATGGGCTAATGAATTTTTACTGTTGAACCAACCAATAACTTCTCCCAATTGTAATTTCATCGCTTTGACTTGTTCTATTAAAGCAAGATCAGGTTGAAAACAAAGGGAATATTTATCGCTATACATAATGGTTTACAGTTTACGGTTTATAGTTATCAGTTAACTTTTTGATTTAATGACATATATATTCTTTAATCGATAATCTGGCGAAAAAGCAACTTGCGAAAAATGAAAAAGAAAATCTAAAGGTTATCGGTTTAGTTCTAACACTTTCACACCTCACCATCACATCATCACACCTTTTCAACAATTAAAAAAACGCTCTCAACTGTACGCTTCCCGTGTGAATGGTTGAGGTTGATTCATTGCTTCGGCCTTGGTAATTCAAACTCAAATCTAAGTAATTTGTTAGATTTTTTTGAAACATCAAACGCCAAGTCATGTTTTTTCCTGGTTGTAATCCCTCAAGCATTTGATACCCAATAGGGGAAAAAGCATTTCCAGTAAAGGTATTTTGAAAAAAGGACAATTCTCCATTCACTGTAAATAATTTTACTTGATTGAATGTGAAAGAAGAGCCAAGACGGTGTTGCTGTAAATTTTCAAAATCAGCGGTTTGATTTTTCTTTTCTTGAAACGTGTAGAAAAGATCAACCTGAGCCTGTGAGGAAAATAAATAAGATAACTTGGTTTCGAAACCTTGAATTTTTAACTCGTAGTTTTTACTGGCATAAGAAGGGGATATAGTCTCTTGTTTGGTGGTTTTACCCAAAAGATCAATCAACCATGTTTTTCGAATCAAGTGATTATATCCCAATTGATGGGTTTGGATTTTATTTTCAGTTGATCCATAAGATAACAGATTTTTGTTTTTGGACTTGGTATACATATAAGTTACACTATGGCGTTTTTTTCCGCGGTTATAGTATAAGTAATTGTTGAAATTCTCTAATAAACCAACCATTTCTTCCTTGTCAGTTGTAAAAGGATGTAGTCGGAGCTGGTTGCCTTTTTTTAAGTCTTTTCGATCTATACTATACGATGTTTGATTATAAAAGAAAGCCAAAATCCGTTTAATTCCTGTTGCGTTTTGCCATAAAGCCGCAGGATTTAACGTTAAGGTTTGCGTTAGTTTATTTTGATTGGTTGGTAAGAAAACCTGACTAGGCAAATATAAGCGTACATATTTTCCTAAATCAGGGTAAGGAGCTAGTTCAAATTCTTCCAGTTCTTGAATGCCATTGTTGTTGTAATCAATCCACATGTATTGTCCACGACCTGGTTCAACTTCTAAGTACGTAAATTCTTGTTGGGCAATCGTTCCAGAACTTATTTCATATAATGTGTGAGATTGTACAAAACCTTTAAAATATTGATCGCGGTAGGTTAAGATACTATTGATGGTGTTTTCCGTTGGTTTATCTTCCGCAACAGGACGAACAGAGCGATAGTTTGCATAGAGATTCAAATCACGCGTTTCTGATTTCAACAGTTGAGACTTGACGTAAAAAGTATGCGCTTTTGAGAAGCGTTCAAGTTGATTGTTTTGGATGCTATCGTTGAGCCTGAATTGATAACCTAATTCAATATTTTGCCCTAAAGAGTCTCCTTTTCCTACAAATAAATCAAGAGAAGAATAACGGTGACTCATCGGATTGAGTACTTGTGTTTCCTGAAGTGTTTCTTTGTTTTGTTCAAAGGCAAGACGTGTACCCACATACGTAGATTCCCAGCTGTGTTTAACCTGAGAATGACTCTGTATAAAGGTGGTCTTTTGTAGTAAACCATCGGCTTGCATGAGGCTGTTTTTTGTTTCAATTAGCCAAGGCTTCGATTGCCAGTTGGCCATTAGGTTTTGGCGATAACCCTTATAATCATCACCAAAGTTGAGCTGTTCAAACAGGTATGTGGCGGTTGCTTTACCCGGAATTTTAAATTCAAGACCACCGGTAAGTAAGCTTTGATTGCCTGTGGTATACTGTAAATTCCAATCGCGATCAAATTCAATGGAAAATAGATTTTCTAAGGAATGAAAATTCTTGTGAATAAACTGAACATCTGTTAGCACATTAAGTTGTGCTTGGTCACGTGTCCATAAACGCTGTTTTCCCTTTAGAGCAGTAGCCCAACCGTTGTTTTGTTCCTGATCCAAGGAGGAAAATAGATTGGCATCGTGATTGCTAAAAGCGAGTTCGACATCCAACGACGTTTTTTCTGATGGACGATATGCTGCATTAAATGTGGCAATGGTATTTTTAATTGGAGCAACAAGCTTTACTACAGGAGAATAATTTCCCTGTGGAACACCGTGAATAGGAGCTACATATTCATAAATACGTCCGATGGATTGCGTGCTTTTTAGTATATAATCTCCCTGATTATTACCAACTGCCGTAAAGGTTACTTGGTAGAGCTCGGCATCAGGATTGGTTGAAAAAACAAAATAAGGTTGTCCATCTGTAGTTTGTTCTTTGGTATACAATACTTTATTTTCAGAATAGGTATCTCTATAGGCAGAAGGAGCAATCATTTTGTTGGGATCATTACCAGCTTGTTTGAGGATGTCAATTTGCTCTTCGGTTAAGCTTTGCTGTAGCGTTTGATTTTTTAAATCGGTTTCCGTAAATACGGTAACACCAAATTGCCAAGCTTGCGTTTCGTGTTGGATATTGCCATAGCCAACAAAACGCGTATAGTTGCGGTCAGTATACTGATATTCGATTGCTATTCGCATGTCTGAGGTAATGGGGTAACGCGTTGTAAATCGCAATTCACCCGAATTGTAATCGATCACATAGTCGTTGTCTTCCCCTCGTTGAAGCAGTAAACCATTGACATACACTTTTTCTGAACCAGATACAATTAGGATGTACAATTCGCCATTACTCCCTTTGAGCTTATAAGGTCCTTGGTTGCCTTCTTGCCCCGTAAAAGTACTGCGCGTGTATTGTCCTCTAGCCAATGCTGCCGCCGCTTCGATTGTTGTTTTAGCTTCGTCTTTTTCAAAGACAAAACGCGTAGATAATCCTTGTACTTTTTTGTTGAAGTTTAGAAAACGACGCGCTCTATTTTCTAAGAAAATGTCTCCTGCTCGAATGGACCAATCATCTGAGAATAGTTCAATAAATATTTGATCAAATTCATTTATTTTTTGAGAGTACCCACCATATTGCAAGGGAAGATTGTTGTCTTGAATGGAGGCGCGAATCTTAACGCGATCAGACAAATTTCCTGTGATTTGTAAATCTAAATTCGATGAGGTAACTGCACTTTGATTGGTTCCCATGGTCAGTCCTCTTGATAAGCTTCCCATGGTATTTAACCCTTCAAACGGTACAAAAGCAGGTCGATTGTTGGTCTGATGTTGATAGGTAAAACTACCCGCTTCGTTGGGAACAATACGCGAAGTATCATAGTAACTAATCGGAGAGGTAAGAAAAGAGGGAAGCTCTAAATAGTAAAGAGTTAAAGGAAATGCAAAAGTTGTTTGTAACAACGTAATGGTATTGGTTTTAAAATCAACTTGATAAGCTGATGATGGAACTACTACTTGCTGTGCATCTCGAATTTCAAAATAACTATTGTTTAATGGAGCAGAGGGAAGCTGAAATGTGGTTTGATTTTCTTCCCAAATCTGTTGTTTATACAGCGAGTTTCCTTCTTGTGCAAAAGAACAAGAATACCAAAAAAGGAAAAGAAATAAAAAACGCTGTAGCTTCATCTATGTATAAACTCCATTTCGTCAAAAGTAGTGTATTTATCATAATATTTAACAATGATATCTACAGCCGAAGAATGAAGCGCATAACGGTATGCCGCACGGAAGAATTAACTCAATACTCGATTATTGTTGTACGCTGTTTACTTCAAAAACAATTTTTTTGTGAAAAAATCAAGAGCTATACTGTGCTTTGTAATCTTGTTCTACTTCTTCATACGGGACTTCTTTTCCCTCTTTGTTGTAAAAAGTTTCTTTTCCTCCTTGATGTCGGTAGCGATGGAGCTTGCCGTCTTTGTAATATGTCCATTCATTACCTAGTGAGTCGCCTTTTGAATTGAGCGCCCCATCTTCATAATAGCTGATGTATGCATTTAACTGCAGATTGTCTTTGTAATTCGACTCCGTTTGCAATTGTCCATTTTCGTAATAAAACCTTGCTTTTCCTTGGCGTTGACCTTCTACATAATAATATTCATAGTTTAATTGTCCGTTGTAAAAATAATACCTCCAAAAACCGTTTTCTTTGTTGTCTTTAAATTGGATGTCGTATTCTTTATTTCCATTGGGATAAAAGGTAGTGGCCTGGATGTGTTCCCCCTGTTTATATAGATGAATAGCAGTTATTTGTTTGCCCAAGTAATTGAGAGCTTCACCTGTATAGGGTTCGTTGGAGTCTTTGCTGTAGGATAGTCCTTTAATTTCGACTAAATCATCTAGGGTGTATTCTTTTTTATGACATCCTAGTACAAGGGTTAAAGACATAATAAATAAAGTTGTTTTTTTCATTTTCTCCTTGATGTCGGTAGCGATGGAGCTTACCGTCTTTGTAATACGTCCATTCATTACCTAGTGAGTAGCCTTTTGAATTGAGCGCCCCATCTTCATAATAGCTGATGTATGCATTCAACTACAGATTGTCTTTGTAATTCGACTCCGTTTGCAATTGTCCATTTTCAAAACTGTTGATAATTAAATTGACACTGTAATCTATGGTTTCTCCTGTAAATAGTGTTTGGGTATTTGGTACATAAAATAAACCCTTACTTTTAACTAAATCCTCTATGCCATACTCTTTCTTTTGACAGCTTTGAATTAGGAGTAGAAACAGGAAGGGTGTGATACTATGCCTTATCTTCTTTGTATAAAAATTTCGTGTTGTGTTTGTACAAAGCTGTTTCCTGCGCTGGACAGCAGAGGTAAGGTAACGTAAATATAGAGCTTGCTGTTCTGGCTAATTTTGAAATTAGACAATTTAAACGATTTCATTACCGAAATTCCCTGCTCCACAATCGTTGGTTCAACTAAAGAATAATCGTTATATAAGTAATTGTTTATATTGGGATTGATAAGTAAAGTGATGTTTGTTGGAGCTCCAAGATATTCCTTATACAAATAGCTCAATGTATATCCTTTGAGGTCATTGTTGCCTTTCACGGATACTTGCGCTTGAATATCAACGGTATCATCAGTATACACATCGTAGAATCCATAGACAAAGGAGGTAAACATTGTTGTTTTAACTCCGCGCTCGGTGGTTGGATTGGGATATTTAAGGTTGAGGGAACCTGCAGGAGATAGTTTAGCAGATCCTTCTTCAGAATGAATAAATCTACTGTAAACGATTCTCCTCTCATCTAGATAGCCAAACTTCGTATTGTACGAAGGCATTTTGTAGGGTAAAGTCATCACTTAGTTAGTTATGAAGTTAGATACTAGTGAAGTAGCTTTTTCTAGTAGAAAACTAGGCTAAGTCACTCTTTTCAGGAATGTAATTCCCGAAAAGAGTACTACCATTTACCATGCCAAAAAGCATTTATTCTTTAGTCACCATTTGCATGGTTTCTCTGTTGACTTGTTTCAGCAATAAAGTTTTATCTTGTAAAATGCGATCCGCTGAGGTTTCGTCAAAATGGCGAATCGTATAGAGAGAAACATTCTCGTTATAACTCACGCGGTATTGATCGTTTAGTTTTTGACGCAATTCTTCGAAGTGATTGAACTTGTCTTCCACACAAACCGAAAAGCTAATCGCTGAGTTTTGAATGACATTAACTTTGATGTTGTATTCACAAAACAGTTTAAAGATATCACTGATATTTTGTTCCATGATGAACGAGAAATCTTTCGAAGACAGTGAAATCAACAACTGGTTTTTCTTGACAATAAAACAAGGAATAGCAGGTTTTAAATCCGCTCCTCTTGAGACCGAAGTTCCCGCTAGCGTAGGGTTTACAAACGATTTTACATAAAGAGGAATTTCCTTTTGACGAAGTGGTTGTAGGGTTTTCGGATGAATAACAGAAGCTCCGTAAAATGCTAGTTCAATCGCCTCTTGGTAGGAAATTTGTTCTAATAATGTTGTTTCTTCAAAATAGCGTGGATCCGCATTGAGTACACCCGGTACATCTTTCCAAATGGTAACGCTCTCCGCATGTAAAGCATAAGCAAAGATAGCTGCTGAATAATCTGATCCTTCTCTTCCTAAAGTGGTAGAGAAACCATTGTAATCAGAACCGATAAATCCTTGTGTGATATACAATTCTTTTTTGTCTATGGCTTGTGTAATGGCATCACAAGTGATATCCCATTGCACATTAGCATCGCGGTAGGTTGTATCTGTTTTGACTAAATTTCGAGCATCAATCCACGTGTTGTCAATGGCACAAAATTGTAAATAATGATGTAAAATTGTGGTAGACAACAGCTCGCCATAACTGACAATTTGATCGTAAACAAAATTGTAGTTAGGAGATTTATTGTTGAGTAAAAAAGAAGTTAGCGATTCAAACAAGGCTTCTACTGCGCCATATACATCGTGATTTAAGTCGGTAAACAGCCCGTGTAGAATATCGAGGTGATAGGTTTTGACAAGTTGTACGGATTCTGCCAAATCAAACCGATTCTGAAAGTAATTATGCACGACTACTTCTAGTGCATTGGTCGTTTTTCCCATGGCTGATGCAATGAGTAAACTATCCGCATAACCTACGGTGCGCAGTACATGGGCAACGTTTTTTACATTGTCTGCATCTTTAACTGATGCACCGCCAAATTTGTATATTTTCATGTCCAACTAATTTGTTATAAAGGCGTGAATTCCTTGTTCATCCATTTGTACAGTGTACCAATCTTCCAATACAGTAGCACCAGATTTTTTGTAAAATTCAATAGCAGGGGTATTCCAATTTAAAACAACCCATTCCACGCGTTTGACCTGTTTTTCTTTTGCTATCTCTATTACTTTTTTATACAAGGCTAAGCCAGCACCTGTTCCTCGAGCTTTTTCTGTTACAATTAAATCTTCTAAATGAATGGTTTTTCCTTTCCATGTAGAATAACGGTAGTAAAAAAGTGCCATACCGATAAGTACGTTGTCCTGCTCAGCTACCCACACTTGAAAAAGGGGATGCGAACCAAAACCATCGCGAATTAGATCTTCAGCCGTGATGATTACAGCGTCAGGCTCCTTTTCAAAAGTGGCTAATTCTTGAATTAAATTTAGTACAGCTGGCATATCAGCTGGAGTAGCTGTTCTAACATTCATCTCTTTTGTTGGATTTATGGTTAATAACTTCATTTGAATGACAAAATTAACGATATTTGCACAGCAAATACACAACTAAAGAATCATTTTTCCATGACAACAAAAAGACATCAAACCCTAGGGGAATTTATCATTGATAAACAAGAAGATTTCAAATTCTCTTCAGGAGAGCTTTCTCGTTTAATTAACTCTTTACGACTTGCTGCAAAGGTAGTTAGTCATCAAGTAAACCAAGCAGGTTTAGTTGATATTGTAGGAGCTTTTGGTACAGAGAATGTACAAGGAGAACAACAACAAAAACTAGATGTTTACGCGAATGAGATTTTTATCAATACCTTAGTTAATCGCGAAATTGTATGTGGAATTGCTTCTGAGGAGGAAGATGATTTTATTACCATCCAAGGTAAAAAAGGAGATAACGATAGTAAATATGTGGTGTTGATCGATCCTTTAGATGGATCGTCTAATATTGATGTGAATGTGTCAGTAGGAACAATTTTTTCTATTTATCGTCGTGTAACACCTGCAGGAACTCCAGTGCAAATGGAAGATTTCTTGCAAAAAGGTGAAAACCAAGTTGCAGCAGGATACATTGTATATGGATCTTCTACGATGCTGGTTTATACAACAGGAGCTGGTGTAAATGGCTTTACTTTAAATCCTGCAATTGGAACATTCTATTTGTCTCATCCTAATATGAAGATTAAAGAAGATGGAAGTATTTACTCGATTAACGAAGGAAACTATATTCAATTCCCACAAGGGGTAAAAGATTATTTAAAGTACTGCCAAGAAGAACAAGGAGATCGTCCGTATTCTGCACGTTATATCGGAAGTTTAGTTTCGGATATTCACCGCAATATTTTAAAAGGAGGTATTTATATTTATCCAACAAGTACAAAAGCACCAAAAGGAAAATTGAGATTGTTGTATGAATGTAATCCAATTGCTTTTATCATGGAACAGGCAGGGGGGAGAGCCTCAGATGGCTACCAACGTATTATGGAGATTGAACCGACAGCTTTACATCAACGTGTTCCATTTTTCTGTGGAAGTAAAAATATGGTGGAAAAAGCAGAAGAATTTATGGCTTTACACCAATAAAAATAAAACATTAAAAAAAGGGGTTTTACACGTGTAAAACCCCTTTTTTTAATGTTTCAGCTGTTGAATTTCTGTGATAAAAGTGTCAATGTCAACACCTAGAACTAGAAGAGATAAAGCTTTATTTACAATTAAATCAATATCTCCGGTAAAGCCTAATGCAGCAGTAAATTTGCGCAAAATGTCTTTTTGTTTAGGTCCTAACACATGATTGACATATACCATACGAGCTAAATCATATAAACGCTCAATTCGGTTAATCTCTAAATACGGGGGATTAACAGGGTATTTTTCGGGATTGGCCATGATTTTCTCATAGTCTTCAGCTGTGATATCTAATTTATCCGCTAATTCGTTTAGGAATTTAAGTTCTTCTTGACTGATATCTCCGTCAGCTAAAGCAACGCGTACAATGGAAGCAAAATGTCCTTTGTTACGCTCTTTAAAGTCACTGTCATATAAATCTAAATAAGCCATAATACATTCTTTTTTGTTGTTAATTGGTTTAAGGTGTTAATTAGAAGTAATGTACAAAATTTCTTTAGATAAATGCGTGTATTAATTAAAAAAATAATAGTGAAAAACACAGGTAAAAAGAGGGGTTATCGCACTTTTTTATCCCGAGTAAAGAATCAATTACACCAGGATTCTATATTATTTCAAAAGAGGATAGAGAGTCAAGTGAAACTTATGCGTATTTTTGTCGTATATTAAGAGTTATAAAATGGAGGTTTATGTCAAATCCTAAAGTAACTAAGTATGATAAAGCTTATTTGCGTATTGCACGCGAATGGGGACAATTATCATACTGTAAACGCAAAAAAGTTGGGGCAATTATAGTCAAAGATCGAATGATTATATCCGATGGATATAACGGAACACCTACGGGATTTGACAATTGTTGTGAAGATGAAAACGATCAAACTTATTGGTATGTTTTACATGCAGAAGCGAATGCCATTCTAAAAGTAGCTAGCTCAACCCAAAGTTGTCAAGATGCCACCTTATATATTACGATGTCTCCCTGTCGTGATTGTAGTAAACTAATACATCAAGCAGGAATTAAACGCGTGGTTTATGTAGAGGGGTATAAAGATATGGCAGGTATCGATTTCCTGATTAAAGCAGGTGTTGAGGTTGTTCATATAGATGATTTAGAGTAATAAAGGATATGAAAAGAATTTTTTGGCCCCTAATCATTGCAATATCTATTTCACTAGGAGTACTCTTAGGTGGATTTTTAGTGTCTGCCTCTCAACGAACTCAAGGTAATTTCTTTACCAATCACAATAAATTAAAACTAAATCGACTACTTGACTTTATCGAACAAGAATATGTGGATCAGGTCGATACAGATTCTATTGTAGACCGTACGGTTACTACAATATTAGAACAATTAGATCCCCATTCTGTTTATATAGGGAAAGAGTTGATGAAAGAGGTTACAGAATCCATGCAAGGGAGTTTTGTAGGTATTGGGGTACAATATTATCTGTATCAAGATTCTTTAGCCGTAATTAAACCTCTTGAAGGAGGACCTTCTATTCAAGCGGGTATTTTGGCTGGTGATCGCATTCTAAAAGCAAACCAACATCCGTTGTATGGCAAAGAAATTTCTTCAGATACGATCTCCTCAGTACTTAGAGGAGAAGAAGGAACAGCTCTTACACTAGAAGTTTATCGTAAAACCACTAAGGAAAGAAAGAATATTGTAGTAAAACGAGAACCGATACCCCTAAAAAGCGTAGATGTTGCGATAAAGTTAGACAGTCAATATGGCTATATCAAAGTCAACCGATTTGCTAGTACTACTTACGAAGAATTCCAAGCGGGGTTACTCCAATTAATTGAGGAGGGAATTGAAGGGTTGATTATTGATTTACGCGATAATAGTGGAGGCTATATGGATCAGTCGAGTAAGATTTTAAACGATTTTTTGTTGACGGATCAAATCATAGTGAAAACGATTAATCGAGGAGGACAAGAAAAAGTAACCAAGGCAAAGAGCACCAATTTATTTACAACAAAACCACTGTATGTTTTAGTGAATGAAAATAGCGCTTCAGCGAGTGAGATTATTGCAGGTGCTATTCAAGATAATGACAGAGGAACGATTGTCGGACGACGTACATTTGGAAAGGGATTAGTTCAACGCGAATTAATGTTAGGTGACGGCTCAGCCATTCGATTGACAACGGCTCGTTATTATACTCCATCGGGTAGGTCTATTCAAAAAAATTACAAAAACGGTATCGAAGATTATAACAATGATTTCCGTTCGCGTTACGAACACGGCGAATTGTATGCAGCAGATAGCATCAAGGTAGCAGATAGCCTCCAATTTAAGACGTTACAAGGTAGGATTGTTTATGGAGGAGGGGGAATTGTGCCAGATGTGTTTGTGCCAATTGCCAGAAAACACGGAGAAGAAGCCATCGTGATGATGATGAAATCTGGTATGGTGAGCTATTATGTCTTCCAAGAGATAGATAAAGAACGTCAAAGGTATAAGGAGATGACAACCGAACAACTCATCGAACACCTTCAAGCTGATAAAAAAGAATATAGTGACTTTAAAGCGTATTTAGAAAGTAATAAGTTGTTCTTTAAATTTGATCGCCATAAAGAATTAGTAATGCATTTTCTGATTGCTGAATACTTGAATCAATTAAAAGATCAAAAGGATTATTATCAATGGTTGTTGAAAACAGATCCGATGGTTTTGAAAGTAACTAACAGTTAACGGTTATCGGAAGTTTGTCGGCTAAAACCTATTTTTCATTTTCTAGAAAAATAATATATTTCAGTAAACTTTACCCATAACAGATCACTCATAACAGATCACTCATAACAAAAAAAAGGGGAATTTCTTTTCGAAATTCCCCTTTTTGTATATTACCAAATTTTCACTCGATCTTCTGGTTTGATGTAAAGCTTGTTTGTTTCTTTAATATCAAATGCTTCGTAGAAAGCATCAACATTTTGTAAAGGAACAAAGGCTCTATAGTAACCTGGAGCGTGTGGATCTGTTTTTACTTGATTTTTAACAGCTTCATCACGTGCTTTCGTTCTCCAGATTGTACCCCAAGAGATAAAGAAACGTTGTTCTGGTGTATATCCATCGATTAATCCTGGATCACCGTTCTCTTTTAAGTAGATTTTCAATCCGTCGTAAGCAGCATTTACACCACCTAAATCTCCAATGTTTTCACCTAAAGTAAATTTACCATCTACAAAAACACCTGGAAGTGGCTCTAAAGCACTGTATTGAGAAGCTAATTTATCACCTAGTGTAGTAAATCTTTCTAAATCAGCATCTGTCCACCAGTTGTTCAAGTTACCATTTTTGTCGTAACGAGCACCTGAATCATCAAAGCTATGAGAGATTTCATGTCCGATAACAGCACCGATACCACCGTAGTTGATCGCCTCATCTGCTTTATAGTCATAGAAAGGAGGTTGTAAGATAGCTGCAGGGAATACGATTTCGTTATACAATGGGTTGAAATATGCATTTACCGTTTGCGGCGACATTCCCCAACGAGATTTATCTACAGGTTTACCATAGTCTTCTCTATTTTTAGCTACTTCCCATTTCGATGCATTTCTCATGTTTTCGAAATAGTTTCCTTTATTAGCAGGAGATTTGATATCCATTTTAGAATAATCTTCCCATTTGTCAGGGTAACCAATTTTAACGGTAGTCGTAGCTAATTTTTCTAAAGCTCCTTTTTTCGTTTCTTCAGCCATCCAAGGTAAGTTTTTGATGCGCTCACCAAATGCTGTTAATACGTTTTTGATCATTGCTTGTGCTTTCGCTTTCGCTTCAGCAGGGAATTTTTTAGCCACGTATAATTGACCTAAAGCTTCTCCAATTGTGTTGTTTACAACAGCAAGAGCTCTTTCTTCAGCTGGTCTTTGTTCTTTAGCTCCTTCTAATGTTTTAGAATAGAACTCCCAGTTTGCAGTTTCCATCTCTGTAGATAAAGTACTTGCATAACCGTTTACTAACGTCCATTTTAAATACGCTTTTACATCATCGATGTTTTTAGCTGATAAAATGTCGTTTAATGCTTTCATATATTTAGGTTGATCTACAACAACTTTGTCGATGTTTTTCAATCCTGTAGCTGCAAAATAAGCAGTCCAATCTACTACTGGAGCAATTTTTTGTAGCTCAGCAATCGTCATTGGATTGTATGTTAAACGGCTATCACGACGCTCTACTCTTGTTAAACGAGGTTCAGCCATCTTTGTTTCGATTGCCAGTACGCGTTTTGAATCAGCTGTTGCCTCTTCCTTTGACTCACCAGCCATTTCTAACATACGAGCTACGTGTGCCACATATTGGTCGCGTTTTTCTTTCATGTCTGCATCTTGCAATACATAATAATCGCGATCAGGTAACCCTAATGAACCTGTACCTAAATAAATGGTATTTTCATTTGAGTTTTTCATATCTGCATACACATAGGAAGAGTATAATCCCAACCCACCTTCGTCTGCTAAATCATTGATTAATTTAGTAACGTCAGCCGGATTTTGAATCGCGTTGATTTGATCCAAGTATGGTTTTAATGGAGTTACACCTACACTGTTACGCGTAGCATTGTCTAAGTAAGACTCAAACAAAGCAACTGCTTTAGCTTGATCCGATTTAGCATCTAGATTATGAGCTGCTGCTGCTTCTTTTAAAATAGCTAGAGCGTCTTTATCTGTGTTTTGTCTTAATTCATCAAAACTTCCCCAACGCGTTCTGTCGTTTGGAATTTCTGTGTTATCATACCACGTACCGTTTACAAAACGGAAAAAGTCATCACCAGGATTTACACTTAGATCCATGTATTCTAAGTTAATTCCGTGATTTTCTTGATCTGCAACTTCTTCAGTTTTTTTGCCATCTTTACAAGCAACTAATGAAGCTAGAGCAAGACCAGAGGTTAATAATACTCTTTTTTTCATTTTTATTTCAGTTTTTACTTTAATTCAAGTTTAAACAAAAATAGAAAATATCTTTTTAGTAATTTCTATTTGGACCTATAAATTGATTTTTTGGGAATAAATCTTCCTTTTTCTATTGATTTGCTGGTTTTATACAATTATATAGGGAAGGAATAAGGACATTTTGTAAGCGATGGTTTTAAGCTCCCTTTAACGTATTTATAGGTTGGAATTTGTAAGTTTGTAGGAAACTCAAAAATATCATGTTTCAATTTTTTAAACGCTATAGATATTTCTTTCTATTTTTCTTTTTGATGAGTTGTGGAATTCTCGTTTTGTTTTACAATGCATTAAAATATAGAAAGAGCTTGCCAGTATACACACCTTCAATGGTTAATCCAGAAATGGTAGATAGTTTAATTCAGCACGAGGCAAATAAACAAAGGCATCGCATTGCTCCATTTACTTTTATCAATCAAAATGGAGATACTATTACCAACAAAGATTACGAAGGACATATTTACGTGGCAGATTTCTTCTTTACTACATGTCCTACTATTTGTCCAATCATGGGCGATAACATGGAGTGGCTTCAAGAAAAGATTAAAGCTGTACCCGGAGTGAAGTTATTATCACATACGGTCACACCGGATATAGATAGTGTACCTGTATTAAAAGAATATGCGTTAAAAAGAGGGGTAGATGATGCGGTTTGGAATTTGGTCACTGGAGATAAACGCGATATCTACTTTATGGCAAGAAATTCTTATTTAGCCGTGAAGACAGGATCACCGGATGAAATGTATGATATGGTACACACAGAGAATTTTATTCTAGTGGATAGTGAAGGACGAATTCGCGGGTTTTATGATGGTACAAATCTCGATACCAAAGACCCTGAAAATAAGAATATGCAAGAGTTGTGGGAAGACATCCAGTGGTTGTATGAACACGAAAAGAAATCGAAGTAAAAAATCAATAATAGAACAGGAATAGCCAGGTCGAATTTTCACCTGGCTATTTTTTTAGTTGGACGAAAAATCCTTGAAAATAGGGTGTGTACAAGACGTTGATTTAGTAGTATTTGGACTAATTAATCCCAAAATAGTGTTCGAATTCTTTTTTTATTCCTTACTTTTGCAATGTGAATTAAATCTAAATAAGGTGAATACAACGTTAGACTTATTGAAAAGAAATGAAAAGGGCGTTATTGCTGATTTTGATATGCATAAAGTTCCTTTAAAATTATTAGAAATGGGATGTTTACCAGGTAATGCTGTTGAGCTTTTGGAAGTAGCTCCTTTAGGAGATCCTATTTATTTCTGTATCAATGATACACATCTATCGATTCGCAAAGAATTGGCAAGGGAAATTGTGGTTAGCTTAGAAGGTAATTTCAAATAGTAGGAGAACGAGTAGATGAAAAAAGATATTAAAGTTGCCCTAATAGGTAATCCTAATGTGGGTAAAACCTCTGTATTCAATGCTTTAACAGGTTTAAATCACAAAATCGGTAACTATCCTGGTATTACGGTAGATAAAAAGTCAGGTACAACTAAATTAAACGATGAGGTAACCGCTACAATCATCGACTTGCCTGGAACTTATAGTATCAACGCAAGCTCGGAAGACGAACGCATTGTATTGGATTTATTGTTTGATCCGACTAATGAGGATTATCCAGATGTAGCCGTTGTTGTTGCCGAAATCGAAAACTTAAAGCGAAATTTATTGCTGTTCACCCAAGTGAAAGAATTGGGCTTCCCAACGATCTTAGTCATTAATATGGCAGATCATATGGAAGAAAAGGGAATTAGCATCCAAGTAGCTGCCTTAGAAAAGAAATTGAATACCAAAATTGTTTTAATGAGTGCCAAAAAGAAATTGGGTATTCAAGAATTAAAACAAGCGGTAGTTGATTATAAAAATTACTCCATTGAACCTTGTTTAAATGCAACGGATGTTGATCCGGATTTCTTTGGAAAATTAGCCTTGACTTTTTCTAACTTTTCGGTATTTAAATTGTGGATGATTTATTCACAAGATATCACTATTGGAAACATTGGAAAGAAAGATATAGAAGCCAAGGGCATTCATTTGTCTGACAGTGAAATTAAAAAATTACAACATAAAAAAACCATCAAGCGCTATCAGTTTATCAATGATACGCTGAAGGAAACCTATACGCGTGATACATCCAAAGCTACGGGACTCCGCTCTAAAGTGGATCGAATTCTAACGCATAAAGTATATGGATATTTGATCTTCTTCGGTATTATGATGTTGGTATTCCAAGCGATTTTCGAGTGGTCTAGTATTCCGATGGATTGGATTGACGAACAATTTGCCAATTTGAGTTCATGGGTACACGAAGTAATGGAACCAGGTAAATTAACCGATCTGATTGCCGATGGTATCGTACCGGGTATTGGAGGGGTAATGCCATTTATTCCGCAGATCGCCATCTTGTTTATGTTTATCTCTATTTTAGAGGAAACAGGATATATGAGCCGCGTGGTTTTCTTGATGGATAAATTAATGCGTCCGTTTGGATTGAGTGGAAAATCTGTAGTGCCTTTAATCTCAGGTAATGCTTGTGCAATTCCAGCGATTATGTCTGCACGTAATATTGAGAACCCTAAAGAGCGATTGATTACGATCTTAGTAACGCCGTTTACGACTTGTTCTGCTCGTATTCCTGTATATATTATTATCATTGCATTAGTTATTCCAGAAACGCGTTTATTTGGATTTTTAAGTTTGCAAGGATTGACGTTGACGTTGTTTTACTTCATCGGATTTTTAGCGGCTTTAGTGTCGTCATGGGCATTGAGTAAATACATTAAAAGTGAACGCAAGTCGTATTTTGTTATTGAAATGCCAAATTACCGCACACCAATTATCAAAAACGTCGTGGCGAATATGTACGAAAAGACTAAAGCTTTCGTCGTAGGAGCAGGAAAGATCATCTTTGTGTTGTCTATTATCATTTGGTTTTTAGGGGCGCATGGTCCTGGTGATAATTTTGAAAATGCAGAAGAGCACATGGCTCAAGTACACCAAAACAAAGAGGTGTCTGAGGAGGAAATGAGCGAATATGTTGCCAGTTACCGCTTAGAAAATTCGTATATAGGAATACTTGGTAAATCGATCGAACCGATGATTAAACCGTTGGGATATGATTGGAAAGTAGGGATTGCTGTATTGTCGTCTTTTGTTGGGCGTGAAATTTTTGTCGGAGTTTTAGGAACGATTTACAATGTAGGTTCTGGAGATGAAAATGACGAAGATGGACGTATCAAACAAAAAATGGCAGCTGAAATATGGCCCGATACTGGAGAAAAAGTATTTACCTTGGCTAGTGGGGTTTCTCTGATGTTTTTCTATGCCTTTGCCATGCAATGTACTGCAACAGTAGCGATTGTGCGTAGAGAAACAAAATCGTGGAAATGGACCATTTATCAGTTGGTCTTTATGACGGTTCTCGCTTATGTGGCAGCGTTTATAGCCTATCAACTCTTAAAGTAAAGCGATATGAATTATCAAGAAATTATCGTTTACGCCTTATTGCTTTTTGCCATTGGTTATTTTGTCAAAAAGAGTTTTGGTAAAAAGAACAACAAAAAAGGCGGTGGCTCTTGTGGGAGCGGAAACTGTGGATGTTCATAACAAATATATAGCTTGAGGACATCCTCATTTTAATAAGATAAAAAAAGCAGCAATAGACTTGGGTTTATTGCTGCTTTTTATGTTAGAAGATGATGTCTTATGAATAAAAATTTTGTGATTATGTGTTGAAATTACTTGTACCTCTAAAGTCTATATTAAAATAGGTACTAGATTTTAAAAATCATTTTGATTATGAGGAATTAATTTCTCACTCTATTTTATCTTAACTAGATACTCTTTTAAAGATCGCAGTATGATTTATTTGAATACAGTTAGAGATTGATTGAGAATGTTTGTTTTTGTTTAGTAAAATTTTAAATATAATTTAATATTATTTGTAGTTTTAGGTATTATTAATAACAATAATGCCTTTTTAGATGATAAAAAACATTTTTTATTGCTTATTGCTTATTCTTTTCTCTCATAATCTACTTGGACAAGTGTTCTCTTTACGAGGAAAAGTTCACAATACGGATGGCTTTCCTCTGTCATTTGTTACCGTCCTTTTATTGAAAAAAGATAACATCCCTGTAGCACAAGCTTATACGGATAGCTTGGGAGAATTTTCACTGAATCAAGAAAAAGGAAGTTACGCATTGAAGGTTTTGTGGTTTAGTTCTTCTCTAGTTAGTAGAGATATTGAGTTAGATCAAGATCTTAATTTGGGAGAATTAATTGTAAATGAGACGACTAATCTTGATGAAATTGAAATAAGAATAAAGAAAAAAACTTTAGAAAGGAAGACAGATCGAATTGTATTTAATGTTTCTCAATCTATTTATTCAAGTGGATCTAGTGCTTTAGAGTTATTAGCAATTACACCTTTAGTCTCAGTTGATGGACATGGAAATGTTTCTATTGTCGGAAAGAACAAAGTAGGGATCTTAATTGACGATACAATCCTTTATTTAACTGGGACGGAACTCAAAGTATATTTGAATACTATCCGTACTGAAAATATAGAGCGGATTGAGGTAATCACTTCTCCTTCTTCTAAATATGATGCACAAGGTAATAGTGGGTTAATTAATATCGTATTAAAAAAGAATACAGAGAAAGGGCTTAATGGCAATGTAACTAGCTCAATGCAACAAGCAACCTATTTTAGTTTTTCAAATGGTTTAACGCTTAATTATCAAGGAGAAAAAATTAGTTCGTCGTTTTCAGTAAGACAATATTATACGTCTATTAAAGCACAGGAGTACTATGATATTATAGCTCAGCAATCTTTGAGGTCTATGGATAGACGCAGAGATTTTTACAAAGGGATTGGTATAGATGTTAGTTTAAGATATGCATTATCTACTAATACTAAACTTGGAGTTATTTATAATTATGGAGCAGCTATTAATACGAAAGAAGTTTCTAACCGGTCTGTTTTTTATGAAGAGATTACACCATTTAAGGACCTGAAAACTTTAGCGCATCACAGGAATACTAACCCCATGCATACATTAAATCTATATTCGCAAAGTAAACTATCTGATCAGGATGATTTAGTCGATATCGGATTAAATTATTTTGAAAGTAATTCTACATCAACCATTAATCTTACTACAGATGATTTTTATAAAACGTTGAATCACGATGTGATCAAAACTCATTCTGATATTGATTACCAGATTCTTTCTGCTACTGCTGATTTTGTTTTGAATACTAATTGGGGCTTATATTCATTTGGTGCGAAATACGCAGTGATGCGCAATAATTCAAATGTTGGATATTTTAATTGGATAGCTCAGGGTTATCTTAAAGATTCTTCTAAATCAGCTGTGTTTTCTTATAATGAAAATATTTATTCTGCTTATTTAGATTTCGCTAAAACATTTTTTAAGTCTTGGGAACTTAAGTTAGGATTACGATATGAATATACGATTAGTCAAGGTGTTTCAAAGTCGATGGATGAAGCAAAAAAAACAAATTATTACAACTTTTTTCCTTCTGTGTATTTAAAGTATAATGCTAGTGAATCAGATGTTCTGTATATGTCCTATGCTAAGCGTATTAATAGACCTAGTTTTAGAGAAGTCGACCCCTTTAGGTGGTATAGTACACCGAACTCATATTCAACGGGAAATCCACTACTGTTGCCATCTTATAATAACAATTTTGAATTTGGATATCTCTTGCATGATTTTCTATCATTAGACCTTTATTATCAACAAGTAGTTAACGAGTTTGGACAAATATCAAATTTTGAAAACAGTGTAGAAGTTTCAACCTATTTTAATTATTACAATCAAGAAAGTATTGGTTTCAATGTAATGTATACTAAATCATTGATTGATTTTTTGGAGCATAGCGTTTCTTTAAATTTAGCTTATGTACATGCGAAATCGAAGATGAATACTATTATTGGAGAAAAAGGAATTGCTTCAAGTTATTATCTCAATAATACGTTAATTCTGAAACCGGAACAGAGGTTTCTATATGTTAATTATTGGCATAGACTTCCTTCAAAAAAAGGGAATAGTTCTCTTAGAAATATGGCTTCATTTGATATAGGAATTAAATTTCTGTTTTCTAAAAAAAATCTTGCTTTAAATATAGCTGTTAATGACATATTCCAGCAGCTTAGAGCCAAAGGAAAAAAACAATTTAGCTCAAATCAACAGCAGTTCGATAATTATTACGATAGTAGAAATATTACTTTTTCTGCTACCTATACGTTTGGTAAATCAAAGAATTCCTTAAAAGATAAAACAATTGACTTTGAAGAGACTTCAAGGGCAAATTGAGAATGAATGTTTGCAAACCTAATACCAACAAGGATCTAATGTATTAAAACTTTGATCAAGTTAATTTAATTATATATTCTATTTGTTACTTAAAAATAGTCAATATACGTATTGAAGTTATTAAGAATTAGCTAATCTTACTGTTGGTACTAAAATGGATGTGAATATCAGACCAGATTTTATTAAAAAAAAAAACTAAAACTGTTATTATAATTGCTCATAGATTATCCACAGTAAAGAAATCAGATCAAATAGTAGTTTTAGAAAAAGGAGAAGTTGTAGAACTAGGGAATCATGATAAATTAATATCCAATAGAAAAACATATTATAATTTGATAAAAAATCAGTTGGATCTTGGTGTTTAAAAAATTGTTGTAGAGGCTCTTGTGGGAGCGGAAACTGTGGATGTTCATAACAAATATATAGCTTGAGGACATCCTCATTTTAATAAGATAAAAAAAGCAGCAATAGACTTGGGTTTATTGCTGCTTTTTACGTTAGTAGATGCATCATAAGAGAACGATTAATTTTTAGGTTTCTTTAGTTTTTGTAGCGTGTGAACGATTTCCAGCACTTGATGAACGTCAGATGCATTGAGAAAGAATTCGTCCGCGTTTTCTGTACAATGTTGAACGTAGTAATAGAACAAGGCGTTGATACTTTGCGCATAAGAGGCAAAATCGGGGTTGAGGTCATACAGCTCTTGCAACAGCGCTAAGTTGTGGCTATCGTTTTTGGATAGCATGTGGGGTTGAGGTTTTGTACTCATATTGTTAATAAATAGGAATATTAAAACCCATGCAGAGTAGGTGTCCTACGCTATTAACAGCGTTACGGTTGTTTCCAATTCCGTCACCTTACTACATGGGTAGAATCTTGTTCAAATGTCATAAAGTTAATATTTAGGAATATTAAATCTAAAATAAATTTTGCTAGTTTAAAATATTAACTGATTGTTTTTTAGTTAGTTATTTGAATTGTGAATGAGATTATAGGCTTTGATTTCTTTTTTTAAAGGAAGGAGGATTGGTGATAATTTTCAAGAAGAAATGGCAAGTGAAAGATATACAGTTATTGTAACTAATAGATTTAGTTGTGATGATGAAATATTGAATGCAATGTCTAAAATAGATACACCTAATTCACTCATTTTGTTGGAGAAAGGAAGAAGTATGCTTTTTTCTTTTAAAAAAAGAAGGTAATCTCAACTATTCGGATTCAAAAGAATATGTTGTTGAGACGGAAAAGAAAGATAACTACTTGTTTTGTATGTCTTACGTTATGGATGAAATTTGAATAAAATCTAATGTTGATCATACTATTATAGATATGCTTCAGAAGAACAATTATGTTCCGTACAAAGGGGTCATATAATCGAATGTGATTAAATATATTTCAAAAAATAAAAAAGCAGTTGCAAACCTCGGTTTATTACTGCTTTTTATGTTAGAAGATGATGCATCATAAGAGAACGATTAATTTTTAGGTTTCTTTAGTTTTTGTTGCGTGTGAACGATTTCCAGCACTTGATGAACGTCAGATGCATTGAGAAAGAATTCATCCGCGTTTTCAGTACAATGTTGAACGTAGTAATAAAACAAGGCGTTGATACTTTGCGCATAAGAGGCAAAATCGGGGTTGAGGTCATACAGCTCTTGCAACAGCGCTAAGTTGTGGCTATCGTTTTTGGATAGCATGTGGGGTTGAGGTTTTGGACTCATAATACTTGAATTTGGAAATATAAAAGCCTGTAAAGTTTAGGTGTCCTACGCTTCAAGTAGCGTTGCGGTTGTTTCCAATAGCGCCACCATCCAATTACAGGCAAATTTTTTTTGTGGTGTAAAACTTGAAATTTAGGAGTACTAAAGATAATGTCTTAATATTGTTTTTTTGTCTTTTAATCCACTGTATTTTAGTTAGTTATTTGAATTGTGAATGAGATTATAGGCTTTGATTTCTTTTTTTAAAGAAAGAAGGATGGGTGAACATTTTCAAGAAGAAATGGCAAGCGAAAGATATACAGTTATTGTAGCTAATAGATCTAGTTGTGATGATGAAATATTAAATGCAATGTCTAAAAATAGATACACCTAATTGACTCATTTAGTTGGAGAAAGGAAGAAGTATGCTTTTTTCTTATTTTTTTGTTTTAAAAAAAGAAGGTAATCTCAACTATTCGGATTCAAAAGAATATGTTGTTGACACGGAAAAGAAAGATAACTACTCATTTAGTATGTCTTACGTTATGGATGAAATTTGAATAAAATCTAATGTTGATCATACTATTATAGACATGCTTCAGAAGACCAATTATGTTCCGTACAAAGAGATCATACAATCGAATGTGATTAAATATATTTCAAAAAATAGAAAAGCACCAATAGACTTGGGTTTATTGCTGCTTTTTATGTTAGAAGATGATGCATCATAAGAGAACGATTAATTTTTAGGTTTCTTTAGTTTTTGTAGCGTGTGAACGATTTCCAGAACTTGATGAACGTCAGATGCATTGAGAAAGAATTCATCCGCGTTTTCTGTACAATGTTGAACGTAGTAGTAAAACAAGGCGTTGATACTTTGCGCATAAGAGGCAAAATCGGGGTTGAGGTCATACAGCTCTTGCAACAGCGCTAAGTTGTGGCTATCGTTTTTGGATAGCATGTGGGGTTGAGGTTTTGTACTCATATTGTTATTGTTTAAGAATAGTGTAAAAACCGTAAGGTTTAGGTGTCCTATGCCAATAACAGCATTGCAGTAGTTTCCGAATGTGCCACCTTGCCTTACGGGAAAGTCTTTTATGAAGTATAATGTTATTGCTTTAGGAAGATCAAATATACAGTGTTTGAGAATTTTTAAATCACTTAACCTATTGTTTATTAGTTGGTTATTTGAATTTTGAATGAGATTTTTAATAGTGGTTTGAATTGTTTAAGAAGATACGAAGGTAGTGAGAGAGTGAGATGTAAGTTGTTTGTTGTACAGTTGATACAAACAACAGTTAACCAGATTTAGGGATCACTCATAACCGATAACAGATCACTCATAACCAAAAAAAAGGCTAAGTGATGTTGTCGCATCCTTAGCCTTTGAGTAATTTATTGAATTGTTATTTATTTGTTCTTAGTAGAAGAGTCCTAAAACAAGTGAAGGACATAATCCGAATACCACTACTGCAGCTACTGCAAGTAAACCTACGATGGTGTAGGATAGAGGTACTTGAATTGGTGTTGGTTCTGTCTCTGTTTCTTCCCCCTGCTTAGCAAACATCAAGATGATAATTTTTAAGTAGTAGTAGATACTGATAAACGAGTTGATTACCCCGAAGATAACTAAAGTGATGAATCCGTTTTTCACTGCTTCTGTGAATAAGAAGAATTTTCCGAAGAAACCAGCGAAGATTGGAATACCTCCCATAGATAATAAGGCAACCGATAAGATAACCGCTAAAAGAGGGTTAGATTTGCCTAATCCTTTAAAGTTATTGATATGTTCGTTGTCTTTTCCTTTTGTTACAATTGTTAGTACCGTAAAAGCAGCGATACCTGCAAAAGCATATGAAGTAGCATAGTAGAAAAGATTTGGAGTAGCACTACCTAAAGCGGTCAACGCCATCATCATAAATCCAGCATGTGAAATACCTGAGTAAGCTAATAGACGTTTCATATTATCTTGACGTAAGGCCATGATATTACCCACAGACATAGTTAAGATTGCAATAACAACGATTGCTGTTGTATAGTGCGAAGGCATTTGGTGTAGCAAGTTGATCGATACTTTGTATAACGTAGCTACAGCGGTTACTTTTACCAACGTACTCATCATTGCAGTAGTTAGGTTTGGTGCTCCTTGGTACACGTCTGGTGCCCAGAAGTGGAAAGGTACGGCTGCTATTTTGAACAACATACCGATAATCACCATCGTTACCCCTAAAGCATACCAAACAGGCATAGGGTTACTTGTTGTTAACTGGGTAATTTGAGCCAAGTCAAAAGATCCTGTAGCACCATAGATCAAAGCAATTCCGAATAGAACTACCCCTGAAGCAAAAGATCCTAACAAGAAGTATTTCATGGCAGATTCGTTACTCTTGATATTCGTACGATCTGATCCACAAAGAATGTATAAGGTAATAGAAAGAATTTCTAATCCCACAAAAAACATGGCCATATTTCCGAAGCTTACCATGGAGATAGCACCCATGAGCAAGAATAATTTCAACGAAATATAGTCTGATATTTTAGAAAATTGCGTTTGATAAAAATCTTTACTCAAGCCAACTAACAAGATGGTTAGGGCAATAAATAAAGAAGAAAATGCGCTTGAAAATTTCGTAGTTACAATCATATTGTTGTAGTGGCCTTCCACCACGTCAATATTGCAAAGCGTGTAACCGAGAATTCCCACTAGTCCTACAATTGTTACAGGGATGATTAATTTTCTCAAATTAATGATCTCTGCTAGTAGAACGATAACCGCTAATACTCCAACTGCTATTAATGTATTCATCTTTTATATTTTGGAATGATGGTTTCAGAATAAGCTGAATCTCAATTGTTATTTAATATAGGATACGATTTCAACCAAACTTGGCGTAATTAAATCAGTAATTGGTTTAGGGTAAACACCAAGGAAAATTACCGTGATGACTAAAACACCTAAAACAATTTTTTCGTTTAACGTTACGTCAGTAAATACTTTGGCATTCGTTTCACCTAACATAGATCTTTGGAACATGCGCAACATATAGAAGGCACCGAAAATAATACTTGTTCCTCCGATGATCGCGTACCAGATATTGATTTGCGATAGACCGAAAAGCAAGCTAAACTCACCGATAAAACTAAATGTTCCTGGTAGACCAATAGAAGCAAATAGTAAGATCATGAATAGAGATGCGAATTGAGGCGCTTGTTGGCGAATTCCTCCCATTTCGTTAATCGCTCTAGTTTCGAATCTGTTGTATAAGATTTCAGCAACGTAGAATAAACCTACAATTACGAAACCATGGGCTAACATTTGATATACTGCACCTAGCAAACCATCTAAAGTTAGAGTATATGCACCAGCAGCAATTAAACCAACGTGTGCTAAAGAAGAATAAGCGAAGAAACGCTTGATGTTTACTTGTTTTAACGCAACGATCGATCCGTATACTACACCGATGATACACAATACTAAAATTGTCGGCATTAAGTCTTTCGCCGCTGAAGGCGTAATAGGCAATTGCCAACGGATGATTGAGTACAATCCCATTTTCAACATAATCCCCGATAGAAGCATCGTTCCAACCGTAGGAGCTTTCTCATAAGTAGAAGCCTGCCAAGTATGGAAAGGAAAAACGGGAATTTTAATTGCATAAGCTAAGAAGAACGCTAGGAAAATCCAGTATTGTTCTTGGCTTGTTAAACTTACCTTGTATAAATCTGTAAGTAAGAAGCTACCTGCTTTTTGGTATAAGTAGATAAAACCAACCAACATGAATAAAGATCCTGCGAACGTGTAAATAAAGAATTTGAAAATTGCTTTTTTACGTGCTTCGAAGGTATCATTCCCCCACAGTAAAGCGATGAAGTAGATTGGAATTAAAGATAACTCCCAGAAAATATAGTATAAGAATCCGTCTGCAGCTAAGAATGTTCCTGTCATAGCAAATGCCATGAACATTACTAGACCGTAGAATAGATTTGATTTTTCAATGTGATTTCCAAAAGAAGATAAAATGATTAGCGGTGTTAACATCGTTGTTAATAAAACAAGGGCTAAAGCTAATCCATCCGCTTTTAGGGCAATGTGAATGTTGGGATTCATGATCCATTGCGTGGTAAAACCGGCATTTACTCCTGAATTGTGTTGGCAAATGATGGCAATTGTTTCTACAAATGCGACTAACCCGAATAGCAAAGCAATTTTAGGGGCAAGTGTTTTATTTGCTAAAAACGTAGCAAATGCTCCAACTAATAACGTTAATAATAATATAGTTACGTTCATCTCTCTAAATTAACTTGCAATGAATAAATAATACAACATCAAACAGATTCCGAATACAAAGGCGAATAAGTACAATCCGATATTTCCGTTTTGTGCTTTTTTTCCTTGTAAAGATAATCCGTCTGCTATTTTTCCTAATCCATAAATGGTTTCTGACAATACAACTTCAACAACGTCTCTAAAGAATACAGAAAGGGTGTAAATTGGTTTTACAATTACTTTCATGTAGATTTCGTCAATGTAATATTTGTTGTAAAGTACTTTGTGGAATCCTGTCATTTGTTCATCTGCAGGAGGAAGTTCTCCTTTTTTGATGTACTTGCTATAGGCAATAAACAAACCGATACATGCGCCAATAACAGCAACAGCCATTAGGATATATTCTGTTGTTCCTAAAACGTGTGGATGTGCATTTGCACTGTTCACGATGATTGGTTCTAAATAGCTATTTAACCAGCTATTTCCAGGTAAGCTAATTACTCCACCCACAACAGATAAAATACCTAAAATCCACAAAGGGATCGTGATAGCTGCAGGGCTTTCGTGTAGGTGATTTTTTTGTTCTTGTGTTCCTCTGAAATTCTTGAAGAAAGTAAGGTACAACAATCTGAACATATAGAACGCGGTCATGATAGACGCGATAGATCCGATTACGTATAGCACAGGGTTATGACTGAAAGCCGTTAATAGGATTTCGTCTTTCGAGAAGAACCCTGAAAAAGGAGGGAACCCTGAAATGGCAATAGTTGCTAAAAGGAAAGTGGCGTAAGTGGCAGGCATAAATTTCTTTAATCCACCCATATTTCTCATGTCTTGTTCACCACCCATGGCATGGATAACAGATCCAGAACCCAAGAATAAACAAGCTTTGAAGAAAGCGTGTGTTACCACGTGGAAAACAGCGATTTCGTACGCACCAAATCCCACGGCCATAAACATTAATCCCAATTGAGATACCGTTGAATAAGCCAATACTTTTTTGATATCCGTTTGCACCAATCCAATAGTCGCTGCAAATAAAGACGTACAAGCACCAACTATGGCAATGATATTTTGAATATGCGGCGCTAAGTCAAATACAAAGTTTAATCTTGTGATTAAGAAGATACCCGCAGTTACCATGGTTGCCGCGTGAATTAACGCCGATACAGGAGTTGGTCCTGCCATCGCATCAGGTAACCATGTATACAATGGAATTTGTGCACTTTTTCCTACAGCACCAATAAAAAGGGCTAAAGCAGCCCATCCGATCCACATATTGATTTGGTGGTTAGTACCATTCATCAATGCTTCTTTGATAGTCATATAGTCTAGTGATTGGAATAAGAAAGCCAAGATAAATACCCCTACTAAAAAGCCTAAATCCCCGATGCGGTTCATAATGAATGCTTTCTTAGCAGCGTCGTTATACGATTGGTTTTTATGCCAAAATCCGATTAGTAAATAAGAACACAATCCAACACCTTCCCATCCGATGAAAGTGATTAATAAGTTACTTCCCGTAACTAACACAATCATAAAGAAGATAAATAGATTTAAATAAGCGAAAAACTTAGCGTAGTTCTCGTCATTTTTCATGTAGTTCGTCGAGTACCAGTGAATCAATGTTCCGATTCCTGTAACGAATAACAACCACAATAGGGAAAGTTGATCGAGTAAGAAGCCAAAAGTAACGTTGAAGTTAGCTAAAGCCATCCATTCGAATAGTTCAATTTCAATTGGTTGTTTGGAATTGTTTACTTGAATAAAAGCAAGTAATGAGATGATAAAAGAAATTAAAACTGCTACAGTTGCAATAATTCCAGAACCATTACCTAATTTTTTTCCGAAGAAAACATTAACCAAAGACCCTAGTAAAGGGACTAATAATAAAAGTAAAATTACGTTTGTATCCATAAGGAATTATCCTTTTAAGTTCTTTAATTTATCAATATCAATTGCGCCGATATTTCTGTAAATCGATACTAAGATTGCTAGTCCAACAGCAACTTCTGCTGCGGCAACCGCCATAGTAAAGAAAACAAAAACTTGTCCTTGTGCGTCTTGGTGATAGGTTGAAAAAGCGACTAATAACATATTCGCTGAGTTCAACATAATCTCAATACACATGAACATTACAATTGCGTTTCTTCTGTATAATATTCCGAATACTCCGATGCAGAATAATAAGATTGATAAGTAGATGTATTTATCAATACCGATGATTTCAATTACATTTTCCATACTTATGCTACTTTTTCAGATTTATCTTTTTTAGAAATCAATACCGCTCCGATCATCGCTAATAATAAGAGTACTGCGATCATTTCAAATGGAACTACATATTCATTCAATAATACTTTTCCTAATACGTGAACCGACTGGAAGTCTTGTCCGTGATTAGCATATTGAAGTTCATACGCTTGATTTCCTCTTAAAGTAATAGATAACAATAATAATCCTACTAAACAGAAAGCAATTGTTGCTACCACTTTAGAAACTAAAGGTTTTGATACTTCGTGGCTGATATTTAAGTTCATTAACATGATTGTAAATAGCATTAAAATCATAATTGCCCCAGAGTATACCATAATATGGATCATACCTAAAAACTGAGAGTTTAATAGGATGTAATGACCTGCTATTGAGAAGAAACTAACAACCAACCACAAAGCGCTGTGAATAGGGTTTTTACTCAACAACGTTAACGCTGCACTTCCGAGTGTGATTGTCGAAAGGATGTAAAATAAAATTTCTATCATAATTACGCTTGATTCTGTTTGTTCGTATTAGCAATAGCTGCCTCTAAAGGCATAACCAATTTATCTTTTCCGTAGATAAAGTTTTCACGAGTGATATCTGCTTTAGTAATCTCTCCTGATTTCGTTAAGTAAATTGCTTGTTTAGGGCAAGATTCCTCACATAAACCACAGAAAATACAACGCAACATGTTGATTTCGTAGATTTCAGCATACTTTTCCTCGCGGTATAAGTGTTTTTCTTCCGGTTTGCGTTCTGCTGCTTTCATTGTGATTGCTTCTGCCGGGCATGATAAGGCACATAAACCACAAGCCGTACAGCGCTCTCTTCCTTCGTCGTCGCGCATTAGGGTATGTCTACCACGGTAAACAGGACTAAATGGACGTGTTTGTTCTGGATAAGAGATTGTCACCTTTTTCTTAAACATGTGTTTTAAGGTAACCATCATTCCTTTGAAAATCGCAACCAAGTAGATGCGCTCACTCCAAGTTAGTTTCTTGTTCGAAACCATCTTTTTTCTTCCTGATAAAGAATATGTATTAGTTGATGACATGTTTAATTAGTTTAATAGTAAGATTACAACTGCTGTAACGATTAAGTTCAATAATGCCAATGGGATTAATGTTTTCCATCCTAAGTTCATCAATTGATCATAACGGAAACGCGGCAATGTCCAACGCACCCACATATAAACAAAGATGAAGAAAAATATTTTGATGAATAGAGCGAAAATACCCAATACGTTAGCAATATTAACTCCCCAATTTTCTACTGCCCAAGCCATACCTGGATAGTTAAATGCTCCGAAGTATAACACGGAAATGATAGCAGAAGAGATGAATAAATTCGAATATTCGGCGAATAAATAGAATCCCATTTTCATCGAAGAATATTCCGTGTGGAATCCACCAATTAGCTCTTGCTCACATTCCGCTAAGTCGAAAGGTGCTCTATTAGTTTCGGCAAACGAACAGATTAAGAAGATTAAAAACCCGATAGGTTGATAAAATACGTTCCAGTTCATTCCCGTTTGTTGTAGGGCAATTTCTCTCATACTCATGCTTTGTGTTAACAACAACAAAGAAATAAGGGAAAGACCCATTGCAATTTCGTAAGAAATCATTTGTGAAGCTGCGCGAATACCACTCATTAAAGAGTATTTATTATTCGAAGCCCAAGCTCCAATCATAATTCCATATACACCAACAGATAATACCGCTAGGATATACAATAACCCGACGTTAATATCTGCAGCTTGTAAGATAATCTCTCTGCCAAAAAGAACAAATTTATCCCCCCAAGGTAGCACGGCACTGGTCATTAGAGCCAATGTCATCGCTAGGAAAGGACCAAATTTGAATAAGAATCGGTTAGGCGTTGTTGGTTCATACTCTTCTTTAGCGAATAGTTTTAAACCATCGGCTAAAGGTTGTAGCATACCTCCTTTACCTGCACGGTTTGGACCTAAACGATCTTGTATCCACGCTGCAATTTTTCGTTCTGCTAACGTTGCATACATCGCCATAAGCATTGTGATTGCAAATACAACCACAATAATAATTGCTTTATCAATAATAATTGCTTTATCCATTTTCTACCGTTTTATTCTTTAGATTCATCGTTTGTCAAAGGAATAGCCTTCATACTGATCTTTTTGCGATCTTGCTCACGTCCTTCTAAAATCTGTTTTTCTGTTTTGATCACAACATGATCTAATTTTTTGGTGTAGTTGTTTTGGTTGATCACAGAGAATTTCTCGAATTTACGCGGTCCTTCAATTACCCAATCACTTGTTTCTTTATGGTCAAAACGACAAGTGTTACAGATAAATTCTTCCACTTCGTGGAATTCGTCTTTGCGAGCAGTTACGCGCTGAATTTCTTCTCCAAACATCCAAAGGGTTACTTTACCTGAACAAGTAGGGCAGTTACGGTGGGCATTGTATGGTTTATTAAACCAAACACGTGATTTAAAACGGAAAGTTTTATCTGTCAATGCTCCCACAGGACATACGTCTATCATGTTTCCTGAGAACTCATTTTCGATAGCAGCTGAGATATACGTCGAAATTTGCGCATGCTCACCACGACCACATACCCCATGTACGCGCTCATCTGTTAATTGCTCTGCTGTTTTTACACAACGGTAGCACAGAATACAACGATTCATGTGTAATTGGATGTTGTTTCCTATATTTTCAGGTTCGAAAGTTCTCTTTTCCTCTTGGTATCTTTTTTGTTCTTTTCCGTGTTGGAAAGCCAAGTTTTGCAAATCACATTCTCCAGCTTGATCGCATACAGGGCAATCTAAAGGGTGATTAATAAGAAGAAATTCTGTTACTGATTTTCTCGCTTCTAAAACTCTTGGTGAAGTGATGCTTTTTACTTCCATACCATCCATAACTCCTGTTTTACAAGAAGCCATTAGTTTTGGCATAGGACGTGGATCTGCTTCGCTACCTTTAGAAACCTCTACCAAGCAAGCTCTACATTTTCCTCCCGTTCCCTCTAGTTTTGAGTAATAGCACATTGCTGGCGGAACTGATTCCCCACCAATCATTCTTGCTGCTTGTAGAATGGATGTTCCTGGTTCTACTTCTATTTCATGTCCGTCTATAGTAACTTTCATAAATTGTGCTTTTTAGCTAAAAAATTAGCGTGAATTATTTATTAATCAGGTGTTTTACGCTCGAAAAAGGCTCGTTGACATAGTGATTTCTGTCTGTTACTTTCTCAGGGAATAAAACGTGATATTCAAACTCCTCTCTAAAATGTCTGATAGCAGCGGCTACTGGCCAAGCGGCAGCGTCTCCTAAAGGACAAATTGTATTACCTTCAATATTGCTTTGGATGTTCCACAATAGATCGATATCTTCCATGGTTCCATGACCTGTTTCAATGCGGTGTAATACTTTTTCCATCCATCCCGTTCCCTCGCGACAAGGCGAACATTGTCCACAACTTTCATGAGCATAGAAACGAGCAAAGTTCCACGTATTTCTCACGATACAAGCCGTATCGTTGTATACGATAAAACCACCAGAACCCAACATAGACCCTGATTCAAAACCACCATCAGATAGCGATTCGTATGTCATTAAACGATCTTCACCATTGGCTGTTTTGTAAATTAAATGTGCAGGTAAGATTGGTACGGAAGATCCACCAGGAATTAGTGCCTTGATGGGTCTGTCATCCATCATACCACCACAGTATTCATCCGAATTGATAAATTCATCTACTGTGATACCCAATTCTATTTCGTAAACGCCTGGTTTTCTAATGTGTCCAGAGGCAGAAATTAGCTTGGTTCCCGTTGAGCGACCTAAACCAATTTTAGCATATTCATCTCCTGAATTATTTACAATCCACGGAATATTAGCAATCGATTCTACGTTGTTTACTACCGTTGGATTACCCCATAAACCACTTACCGCAGGGAAAGGTGGTTTGATACGAGGATTTCCTCTTTTTCCTTCTAAAGATTCAATAAGAGCCGTTTCCTCTCCACAGATATACGCTCCAGCACCACAGTGCACATGTAAATCTAAAGAGTAATCCGTGCCTAAGATATTCTTTCCTAACCATCCCGCAGCATACGCTTCTTTGATGGCTCTTTCTAAGGTTTTGAATACCCACATATATTCTCCGCGAATATAGATATACGACAAGTTTGCCCCTAAAGCATAACTTGCTGTAATCATTCCCTCAATCAATAAGTGAGGGATATATTCCATTAAGTATCTATCTTTAAATGTTCCTGGTTCAGATTCATCGGCATTACACACTAAATGTCTCGGTTTACCCGATTTTTTGTCGATGAAACTCCATTTTAAACCTACAGGGAAACCTGCACCTCCACGACCTCTTAGTCCTGATGCCTTTACCTGTTCTGTAATATCATCTGGCGCCATTGTTTTCAATGCCTTTTCAACCGATGCATACCCTCCATTTTGACGGTATACCTCATATGATTTTATCCCAGGGATATTGATTTTGTCTAATAATATTTTTGTCGCCATATTACTATTTGTCGTGAAGAATTACTTTTCCTGCTTTACAATCCTCAATGATTTGGTCGATTTTTTCACGCGTTAAGTGCTCTTTGTAGAAATCACCTAACTGCATCATAGGTGCATATCCACAAGCACCTAAGCACTGAACACCAACCACTGAAAATAACCCATCAGGTGTTGTTTCTCCTGGTTTAATACCTAATTTTTCACAAGCATATTCCATCATATCGTCTGCTCCGCGAATGCCACAGCATGAAGTTAAGCAGAATTCGAACATATACGTACCCATTGGTTTTTGGTTGTACATCGTGTAAAACGTTACTACTTCGTATACTTCGATTGATGTAATGCCTAAGATCTCCGCCACTTTATCCATTAATTCCACACTTAACCAGTTGTCATGTGCGTCTTGAGCCGCGTGTAGAACTGGTAAAAGAGCTGATTTTTTTTTGTCAGCAGGGTAATGGCTCAACAATTCGTCAATGCGTTGTTGAAGTTCCGGCGTGATATTTATATTTTGTTTGTATTTCTTCGTTTCCATGATTTAAGCGTCTAATTCTCCTGCAATGATGTTTAAACTTGATAAAGTAATAATCGCATCTGATAACATACCTCCTCTTACAATGTCATTGTACGCTTGGTAAATGATAAAACAAGGTCTTCTGAAATGCAATCTATAAGGGGTTCTACTACCGTCTGTGATCAAGTAGAATCCTAGCTCACCATTACCACCTTCTACACAGTGGTATAATTCAGTTACAGGAACAGGAACTTCGCCCATCACAATTTTGAAGTGATAAATTAAAGCTTCCATATTCGTGTAAACATCTTCTTTTGGAGGAAGATAATATTCAGGAACATCAGCGTGATAAGGACCTTCAGGCATTTTATCTAACGCTTGACGAATAATTTTTAAACTTTCCCAAACTTCGGCATTACGCACGCAGAAACGGTCATAACAATCACCAGAAGTTCCCACGGGAATTTCGAAGTCGAAGTCTTCATAAGAGCAATAAGGAGAAGCCACGCGAACGTCGTAATCCACACCAGCCGCGCGTAAGTTAGGCCCTGTAAATCCGTAGTTGATAGCCTCTTCGGCTGTAATACCTCCAACGCCAATGGTACGATCCATGAAGATTCTGTTTCTAGTCAATAAACCTTCAAATTCGCTCCAAATAGCTGGGAATTCAGCTAAAAATTCATCTATTTTTTTGAATACCGTTGGGCTCCATTCTCTTTCGAAACCACCAATACGTCCCATGTTTGTCGTTAGACGAGCACCTGAAATTTCTTCGTAGATTTCGTATATTTTTTCTCTGTATTGAAATACGTATAAGAATCCTGTTAGCGCTCCTGTATCTACACCCATTACAGAGCTACAAATAATGTGGTCTGCAATACGTGCTAATTCCATAATGATCACGCGCATGTATTGCACGCGTTTTGGAATGTCAATACCCAACGCTTTTTCAACAGTCATCCACCAAGCCGTATTGTTAATAGGCGAAGAACAATAGTTCAAGCGATCCGTTAATACGTTGATTTGGTAGAAAGGACGGTTTTCGGCAATTTTTTCAAAGGCACGGTGGATATAACCCACAGTTCCTTCTCCATCTAAAACCTTTTCACCATCTAATAAGATAATATTTTGAAAGATACCATGCGTAGCAGGGTGTGTAGGACCTAAGTTTAAGATTTGTAACTCTGTACCATCTTCGTTAAACTTTTCCTCAATAAGCTTCGCGTATCTCTGTTCCGGTGGTAATAATAAATCTGACATAATTCTTGAATCTTACTCCGTTATTAACAATTGTGAATCGTTCTACCAAAGAAGCGATCGTCTTTATCTGTTCTTCCTTCATCTTCCATTGGAAATTCTTTGCGCAAAGGGAAAGATTCCATTTCGTCCATATTTAAAATACGTTTCAATTGCGGATGATTCTTGAACTTGATTCCGTAGAAATCGTAGGTTTCTCTTTCTTGCCAGTTGGCAGATTTGAATAGGTCAACAACAGAATCAACCACTGGATTTTTACCGTTTAAATACGCTTTGAAACGAATTCTTACGTTGTCCATCCAATTGTGCATATGGTAAACCGCTGCAAATTGACGATCTTCTTCAGAATCAGGGTAGTGTACCCCGCAAACATCCGTTAGAAAGTTGAAATTCATTTGGTCATTTTCTTTCAAAAACTCAACAACGGCATGAAGTGTTTCAGGAGCTACTTCAAAAACGAGCATCTCGTGTTGTTCGTGAAATTCTTTAACCGACAAACCAAATTGATCGATTAAAGCCTTTTGAATGGTTTGATTATCTAATGCCATATCTATTTACTTTCTATGTTATAAGATTTTAATAACTCATCATATTCTTTGGTACCTCGTCTATAAACCGATTCTGCTTTAACGATCTCATGCAATCTCATCACGCCATCAAGAATCTGTTCAGGTCTAGGAGGACATCCAGGAACATATACATCTACAGGAATTACTTTGTCTATTCCTTGTAAAACAGAATATGTATCAAAAATACCCCCTGAAGAAGCACAAGCACCAACGGCAATTACCCATTTAGGTTCAGCCATTTGTTCGTATACTTGGCGTAAAATCGGAGCCATTTTTTTTGAAATTGTACCCATTACCATCAACATATCCGCTTGTCTGGGAGAGAAACTCATACGTTCCGATCCAAAACGCGCAATATCATACGTTGCTGCCATGGTAGCCATAAACTCAATTCCACAACAAGACGTTGCGAAAGGCAAGGGCCACATAGAGTTTGAACGAGCCAAACCAACAACTTCACTCAATTTTGTAGCAAAAAAGCCTTCTCCCACATAACCTTCAGGAGCCTCTACTGTTTTATATTTTTTATCGCTCATCTTCCTAGTATTTTAATCCCATTCGAGACCTTTCTTTTTAAATTCATATAATAGTCCAACTAATAACAGGAATAAGAAAATTCCCATTTTAGCAAATCCGTCCCATCCCAATTCATGAAAGTTCATCGCCCAAGGGTAAAGGAATACTACTTCAACATCAAATAAAACAAAGAGAATAGCAACTAAGAAATACTTTACGTTAAAAGGAATACGCGCATTTCCTAGCGATTCGATCCCACATTCCCAAGTACTGTCTTTGATTTTTGATTTTTTTCTAGGTCCTAGTTTTCCTGAAACCCATATCGTCATGGATACAAATCCCGCAGCTAGTGCGATTTGCATTAAAATTGGTATAAAATCGAGTTGACTTGATTGCATAAGTACAAGTTTTATATTAGATACAACATACAAATATAGAGCCCTAGATCGTCTTTACAAAGCTTTGGAACTCTTGGTCTTGTGCTAAATGTTTAATATAGCCCAATATGTATTTAGATTAATTATAAATAGTGATTAAGGGAATAAAAAAAGCTACCTAACGCGAGTTAGATAGCTTTACTGTAACGGAAAATTATATATATTTTCTTAATCTTCTATCACTTGTACATTAGTGGCAATAAGCCCCTTTTTACCTTGTTCCTCTTCGTAAGAAACGCGGTTACCTTGTTCTACATTCTTTGTTTTTAAACCTGTGATGTGAACAAAGATGTCTTGTTTAGTAGCTTCATTAGTAATGAAACCAAATCCTTTGTCTTCGTTGAAGAATTTAATTACGCCTGTGTGCATTTTAAAAAAATAAAAATATTAGAACACCAAATATATAGTTTTTTTAGTGTCTAAAGGGATTGAATTTGAATTTTTTATTAAAAAATATTCTCACTTGTGTTTTTTTTATTTTTTCGAGTGTTTTCAACGGTTTAAAAGGGATATTTTTAGAAAAAAAGAGAGGGAACTAAATTTAGTTCCCTCTGTGAATAACGATATAATGTGATTCTTATTCTTCTTCTAATGGTTTCATGTGAAAAGATTCCATGAAAGCAGTTGTATAATTACCTGCTCTATAGTTTGGATCATCCATCAATTGTCTGTGGAATGGAATTGTTGTTTTAATTCCTTCGATAACAAACTCATCCAAAGCACGTTTCATTTTGTTGATTGCTTCTTCTCTTGTTTGAGCGGTTGTGATCAACTTCGCAATCATTGAATCGTAGTTTGGTGGAATAGAGTATCCCGAATATACGTGCGTATCTAAACGTACACCGTGACCTCCTGGAGCGTGTAAAGTTGTAATTCTTCCTGGAGAAGGTCTGAAGTCGTTGAATGGATCTTCAGCGTTGATACGACACTCAATAGAGTGTAATTTCGGTGTATAGTTTTTTCCAGAGATTGGCACACCAGCAGCAACTAAGATTTGTTCGCGAATTAAATCGTAATCAATTACTTGTTCTGTGATTGGGTGTTCTACTTGGATACGTGTATTCATTTCCATGAAGTAGAAGTTGCGATCTTTGTCCACTAAGAACTCAATCGTTCCTGCTCCTTCGTATTTGATGAATTCTGCTGCTTTTACAGCGGCTAATCCCATTTTGTCTCTCAATTCATCTGTCATGAATGGAGAAGGAGTTTCTTCTGTAAGTTTTTGGTGACGTCTTTGGATAGAACAGTCTCTTTCAGATAAGTGACATGCTTTTCCATAAGAATCTCCTACTACTTGGATTTCGATGTGACGTGGGTCAACAATTAGTTTCTCCATGTACATACCGTCGTTTCCAAAAGCAGCAGCTGCTTCTTGACGTGCACTTTCCCAAGCTCTTTCGATTTCTTCTTCTTTGAAGATTTCGCGCATCCCTTTACCACCACCACCAGCAGTTGCTTTCATCATGACAGGGTATCCGATTTCTTTAGCTGTTTTTTTAGCGTGTTCTAGTGATTCCAATAATCCGTCAGATCCAGGAACCGTAGGTACACCAGCTAATTTCATCGTTTCTTTTGCTGTTGCTTTGTCTCCCATTTTCTCGATCATCTCAGGAGATGCACCGATAAATTTTACTCCGTGCTCTTGACAGATTTTAGAAAACTTGGCATTTTCAGCTAAGAAACCATATCCAGGGTGAATCGCATCAGCATTTGTGATTTCAGCTGCAGCGATAATGTTGGAAATTTTTAAATACGATAGGTTTGAGGGAGCTGGTCCGATACATACGGCTTCGTCAGCAAAGCGTACGTGAAGACTGTCAGCATCTGCAGTTGAATAAACCGCTACAGTTTTAATCCCCATTTCTTTACACGTTCTAATGATGCGTAAAGCAATTTCACCTCTATTAGCTACTAATATTTTTTTAAACATCTTCTGAAATTTTAAATTCTAATTTTACTTTTCTTCTTTGCAAGCAGAGAAGGGTTGTCTAATTTCTTAAGATGGGTCAACTAAGAATAAAGGTTGGTCAAACTCAACAGGTGACGAATCGTCAACTAGAATTTTTACGATTTTACCTGATACTTCAGATTCAATTTCGTTGAATAACTTCATTGCCTCAATAACACAAACTACATCTCCAGGTTTGATTACTGTTCCTACTTCTGCGAAAGGAGCTTTGTCTGGTGCTGGCTTTCTGTAGAATGTTCCGATGATCGGAGACTTTACAGTGATGTATTTAGAATCATCTCCTGCTGGAGCTGCTGCTGCTGGAGCTTCGCTTGCAACAGGTGCAGCTGTAGTAGCTACAGGCGCTTGTGGCATAGATTGAGCTACTGGAACTTGTTGGATATACGTTGTCTCAGTGCTTCCTGTTTCTGTCGTTTTGATGGTGATTTTAAAATCATCCATTTCTAATTTTACTTCTGTAGCTCCTGATTTAGCTACGAATTTGATTAGGTTTTGAATTTCTTTAATGTCCATACTAATGTATTGGTTAGTTGTTTTTTCTAAATTAATTAACTATTGTAAGCCCACTTTAAATATATCGATCCCCATGTGAATCCTCCTCCAAATGTAGCAAAAATGATGTTATCACCTTTCTTCAATTGGCTTTCATAGTCACATAATAATAAGGGTAAAGTAGCAGAGGTTGTATTCCCGTATCGTTCAATGTTCATTAAGACTTTAGATTCGTCTAATCCCATTCGATGTGCAGTTGCATCGATAATGCGTTTGTTTGCTTGATGTGCTGCCAACCAATTTACGTCTGTATGCGTTAAATTGTTGCGTTGCATGATTTTTTCACTCACATCAGCCATGTTTGATACGGCGTATTTGAAAACAGTTTTTCCATCTTGGAACACATAGTGTTGTCTGTTGGCTACTGTCTCAGCGCTTGTTGGTAAAATAGAACCACCAGCGTCAATTTTTAAGTATTCTCTTCCGATTCCGTCACTTCTTAGGTATTCATCCATAATTCCGTAACCATCGGTATTGGGTTCAAATAGTACGGCTCCAGCAGCATCTCCAAAGATGATACATGTTGCGCGATCAGTATAGTCAATGATTGAAGACATTTTGTCTGATCCAATTAACAATACTTTCTTGTATTTACCAGATTCAATATAAGCAGAGGCAACAGACATCCCGTATAAGAAGCTTGAACAAGCAGCTTGTAGATCAAATGCAAATGCATTAGTAGCGCCAATTTGTGAAGCTACATATACACCTGTGATGGCTACAGGCATATCAGGGGTGGCCGTCGATAATAGCACTAAGTCTATTTCTTTTGGATCTACTCCTGATTTTTGAATTAAGTTTTCCGCGGCTTTAATAGCCATATGCGAAGTTCCTTTTCCAGGTTCTTTAAGAATTCGTCGTTCTTTAATGCCTGTTCGAGAGGTTATCCACTCGTCGTTAGTTTCAACCATTTTTTCTAAATCTGCGTTGGTCAACTTTGTCTCAGGCAAATAACAACCAACAGCAGTAATGGCTGCATGTATTTTTGTCATATGGTGTTGCTTTACTTTATAAAAACATTCCAAAAAGAAGCGAAAATTACAAAAAAAAAACGAATTGAAGGGTTTTTAAGTCTTAAAACTCGTTCTCTCAGTAAATTTCAACAAAAAAAAACTCTCACACATTGTGAGAGTTTATTGTGTTTTTTTCAAAAGCTTATGCTTCTACTTCTGTTGTTTTGTCAATTACAACTTGTCCTCTGTAGTAAAGTTTTCCTTCGTGCCAGTAAGCTCTGTGGAATAAGTGAGCTTCACCTGTTACAGGACAAGTAGCGATAGTCGGAGCTACAGCTTTGTAGTGTGTTCTTCTTTTATCTCTTCTTGTTTTCGAGGTCTTTCTCTTAGGATGTGCCATTTTACTATATTATTTATCCGTTAATAGTTTTTTTAATTTTTCCCATCTAGGGTCTATATCTCTTTGGTCTGATTCGCTTTCTGTTTCTTCTTCCAGCTCATCTTCCATTTCATTGTCTTGTTCATCGTCTTCAAATAAAAAGTCGAATTCGTCTTCGTCAAACTCATCGTCTTCGGCTGCTTCAGGGCTTACTCTTTTGGCAGGGATGGATAAAACAACTAATTCGTAAATGTATTGTGAGAGGTTAATCTCATATTCATTCATCGGTATAATTAGTATTTCATCGTGATCGTCGTTGTACTCTTCTCCAAATTTGACTATGAGGTTTAATTCATTCTCTATCGGAAGATCAAAGTCTTCATTTGTGACATCACAAGGAACGTTGACCACTCCTTTTACCTTAAAGTACACCTCTAAAAGGGTAGCTTTTTTATTTAAAAGAACGCTAATATTTGCTTGTATACGATTGAAATCGTCATAGGCGTAGTTTTTGAAAAACTCGTTATCTATTTGATATTCAAAAGTATGTTCTCCATTTTTCAATCCTATAAAGGATATCGAATATGTTTTTTCAGTATTCATCAAATACATGATTTGAGCGTGCAAAGATAAAAAATTATTATTATTACAAGCTAATTATCAAATTTTTTTGTATTATTTTCTTTTTCTTGGGGCATAAGCGGATTGCTTTTTGCTTCGATGTTTCTGTTTCTGTTTGTGAAAACATCCAAAGCTAAGTATAGCGCTTCGCGAAAAGAAGTAGGGTCAGCAAGGTTTTTTCCTGCAATATCATAGGCTGTTCCGTGATCAGGCGAGGTTCTGATTTTGTTTAAACCTGCTGTGTAATTCACTCCTTTGCTAAATGATAACGCTTTGAATGGCGCTAAGCCCTGATCGTGATAACACGCAATGACAGCGTCAAAGCTGTTGTATAGTTGTGATCCAAAAAAGCCGTCTGCTGGAAATGGACCGGAAACAAGGATGCCTTCTTCTGCTAGTTTTGTTATCGTTGGTTTGATTATTTCTTGTTCTTCTACGCCGATTACACCCTCGTCTCCTGCATGTGGATTCAGTCCTAAAACTGCAATGCGCGGATTGAAAATGTTGAAATCGTTCATTAAAGCTTCTCGTACAGTTTTTACCTTTTCCTCAATGCGTTTAGCCGTAATGGCTTGTGGGACATCTTTTAAAGGTAGGTGATCTGTTAACAATCCAACTTTTAGATTGTCACTCACTAAAAGCATTAATGCATTGCCTTCCAATTGCTCATTGAGGTAATTGGTGTGACCCGGGTGTTGAAATTCTTCTGATTGACTGTTGTATTTGTTGATTGGTGCGGTAACTAAGATGTCAATTTCTCCGTTTTTTAACGCCTCTGTTGCTGCAACAAATGATTTAATAGCATAGCTACCCACTACTGGATCGTTCACACCAAAATTAATATTGACGTTCTCTTTCCATAAGTTTAATACATTCAGCTTGCCTGGAATGGTTTGATCTAAACTGTCAATGCCCTGAAAATTCACATTGCTATTGATGTTCTTTTTAATATATGATAAGGGTTTTGAACTACCAAAGATAACAGGTGTACAAAGCTCAAGCATTCTATTGTCTTCGAAACATTTAAGGATAACTTCGGGGCCAATCCCGTTTAAATCGCCGATTGAGATTCCTACCCTAACATTTTCTTCTTTATGGCTCATAGTTTCGTATAAATTATTAGTAATTTTGAAAACAAATTTAATAAAATAAATGGAGTAATGTTTACAGGAATTGTTGAAGAAATTGCAATCATTAAAAATAGTGTCAAAGAAAAGGAAAATATACACCTAACGGTATCGTGTTCTTTTGTGAAGGAATTGAAAGTGGACCAAAGTGTTTTGCACAATGGAATTTGCTTGACAGTAGTGGATATAAAGGATGAAACCTTCACCGTGACGGCGATCAAAGAAACGATAGATGTGACAACTTTAGGAAAATGGACTGTTGGACAAGAGATTAATTTAGAGCGCGGAATGTTAGCTAATGCGCGTTTGGATGGCCATATTGTGCAAGGTCATGTGGATGCCGTTGGAACATGCGTGTCTATTGTTGATGCAGAAGGTAGTACGTATTACGGATTTGAATACGATAAACAAATAAAACATACGACGATATCTAAAGGATCTATCACCATTGATGGTACTAGTCTAACGGTTGTAGATTCGGGTATCAATACTTTTAGTGTCGCGATTATTCCCTATACAAAAGAACATACTATTTTTAAACACTATCAAGTAGGAGACAACGTAAATTTGGAATTTGATGTAATCGGAAAGTATGTAGAGAAATTATTACAGATTAGGAATGTTTAAGAATTCGGTGTTAAAAATTCAAAGTGTTTGTTAAGATATATTACATTTGGAAGGTAAAATAGTAATATGAGAATGAATGTGCAAAGTCAAAACTTTGTTTCAATGACGGATGAAGAGCTGGTACAGTTCATTATCCACAATGGAAATACAAGTTTATTTGGTATTATCTATGATCGCTATGGTCAGAAGGTGTATCAAAAATGCTTGGGGTTTGCTGAATCCCGGGATGCTGCAGAAGACTTGACGCAGGATGTTTTTGTCAAATTATACCTTAATTTAAAGTCGTTTAGGGGAGAAGCTAAATTTTCAACCTGGCTTTATTCATTTACGTATAATCATTGCGTGAACTATTCAAAGTCTATTTTGAAGCGGCAACGAGATAATATCGAATTACAGGAAGAAGCGATGTATGTTTCTACTGTAGATGAGGAAGTGTCTGACGAAGAAATCTTTTCACTAACGGTGGAAAAGCTTCAAGAAGCACTTGGTTTAATCGACCCTGAAGATAAAATCGTTTTATTGATGAAGTATCAAGATGATAAATCAATAAGAGAAATAGCACTACTGCTCGAATTAGGAGAAAGTGCCGTTAAAATGCGATTGCACAGGGCTAAAAAGAAGATTGTGGAATTATATAATTCGTTGTCATAATGGAAAATCCCTTTAAGAAAATACTGCAAGACGAGAAATTGCCGGACTATCTGAAAGATCGGGTGATTGACAATTTGAATTTTATTAAACTCTCTTTGGATGTTTCGGAATTATATACGGTACAAGTGCCTAAAGTAGTTGAATCATTTATTGGTGATGTTGATAGAGAAGAAGAAAAGAAAATAATAGAAAAAATTAAAAAAGAAGATCATGATGGAGAAATTATATAGTTTTGAATATCCCAGTGAGATGATTAACGACGTGATGAACTCACTGATAAAAGGTGTTTTTGGTTTTCTACTCATTGCGGGATATGTCCTGTTGTGTTGGTTGTTGTTGAAGCTTTTTTCCTATATCCTTCGAAAAGTATTTAAGCTAATTCGCTTAGAGAAAATTCAAGACGGATTAGATGATAATGAGTTTTTGAGCAAAATTAAGATTCGCGTGAAAGTCGATGCAATCATGCTCTTTTTCGTTAAGGTCTTCTTGGTGTTCTTAATGGTGTTGATTGGAGCAGAGTTGTTTGGCTTAGAAATCGTATCTCGTGAAATTGGAAACCTAATGATGTTTGTTCCTAAGCTATTCGTTGCATTGTTGATCTTTATTGGTGGACTATACTTCGCTTCTTGGATCAAGAAAGTTATTGTTGAAGTGCTGAAAGCAGTTGATTTTGTTGGAGCACGTATGATCGGAAATATTTTGTTCTATTTGATTTTGATTTTTGTTGTGATTACAACATTAAATCAAATGGGAATTGATACGTCTATCATAACGAGTAATATCTCCATTATTATAGGAGCAATTTTATTAACAGTGGCACTGTCTTTGGGCTTGGGTGCAAAAGATGTAGTAACGAAGTTGTTGTATTCTTTTTATGCAAGAAAGAACTTAGAGATTGGTCAATATGTGTCTATTGATGGATTGCAGGGATATGTGATTTCTATTGATAATATCTACTTGTGTTTGCTGGTAGAAGGTAAAAAGAACTATATCCCGATTAAGACGGTTTCAGAAAGCCACATTGAAATATTAAAATAAAAGATGCCTTCGGGCATTTTTTTTTGGATAGAAGTGAGAAGAGAGAGGAAAAGAGTGAATTTTTCTTTTTTAGAAAAATAATCTTTTAATAAGAATTTGTACGTCCCTGATATAGGTTGACCATAAAAAGTCAATTTTTATATGAAACCCAATGTCAAAATTATTCAAAAAAGTCGTGTTTATTCAGAAGAATTTAAACGCGAAATAGTTTCCTTATTTGAAAA
>NZ_JACHTC010000014.1 GCF_014145635.1 Myroides sp. WP-1 | reverse complement strand
GTTAAGCCCGCTAGCGCAGATGGTACTGCCGTAAGGTGGGAGAGTATGTCGTCGCCCTTCTTTTGAAAAGCCTGATTACGTAAGTAGTCAGGCTTTTTTGTTTTTGGTTATCAGTGAACTGTTAACTGTGATCAGTGGCGAACGAGAGTTCGCTTTTTTTTTTTGTCGTAGGTTGTTTGTCGTAGGTTGTTTGTCGTAGGTTGTTTGTCGTAGGTTGCTAGTTGAACATCCCTAAATACGGTTGAACGTTTTTAATCGAAAAATCCTCTCAACAAACAACGAACAAACAACAAAAAAAAACTCACTTATTTAATGTAACGTTTTTGTATTTTGTGTACTAACTCTTTAAACATACATTAATACAATGCACATGAACCGTTTATTTCTTATTACCTTCTTTTTTGTACTCTCTTTTAGTAGTGTTTTTTCGCAACAAAATCTGGAGAAATCTATTCTCTGGGAAATTCAGGGAAATGGCTTGAAGTCACCTTCTTATTTGTTAGGTACGTTTCATATGGTATGTGTAGCGGATTTGAAATTGCAAGAAAAGGTAGAAAAGGCGATTCAAGATGTGGATCAAATTGTTTTAGAAGTCAATCTTACTGATCCTAAAGAAATGGAAAATTTGCAAGAACTGATGTTTTCATCCGTTTCTCTATCCTCTCAATTAAATGAAGCCGAGCAAGTTGAATTGAAAGAATTATTGTTGGAGAAGTACAATATTTCACTAACTACAGTAGATTATTTAGCTCCAATTGGATTAATGGGCTTGATGGCAATGAAAGTTATTCCGTGTGAAGTAAAAGGATATGACATGGAAGTATTAGAGGTAGGGGTACGTCAAAATAAAAGAATTGGTGGTTTAGAACACTTTAAAGATCAAGTAGAAATTACTTCGTCCTTCTACACTGCAAAAGAGATCTTAACTCAATTAAAGCTAGAAGATGATTTTGAGGAAAATTATCATCATATGGCAACGGCATTTCAGCAAGAAGATATTGAAGCATTGTATCAGTCAGCTACGGATCCCTTGTTTATGTCTGAAGAAGGAAAGGTGAAATTATTAGATGATCGAAATGAGAAATGGATAATTCAGATGGTTGATCAAATGCCGGAGCAGGCAACGCTTTTTGCAGTGGGTGCTGGACATTTAGCCGGTGAAAAGGGTGTAATACAGTTGTTGAGAGACCAGGGATTTACCGTAACAGCAGTTTTAAAGTAAGATTTTGTGCAGATCAATATAGAAAGAGAATTTTTAGAACGAGTAAATGATCATAAGGGTATCTTGTTTAAGATAGCCAAACTCTACATGGACGAAAAGACGGATCAAGAAGATTTATATCAGGAAATGGTATGTCAGCTTTGGAAGTCCTATAGTGGTTTTAAGGGTAATAGCCAATTCTCCACGTGGATGTATCGTGTTTGTTTGAATACAGCAATTACTTTTTTTAAAAAGGACAGTAAGCGTTCGAAGGTTACGTTTAGACTAGATGCAGGACAAGATGATTTGCGCAATGAAGAAGTGGATTCAGACGCAGAACAACAAATACAGTTACTATACAAGGCTATTCACGAACTAAATGACGTTGAAAAAGCATTGATCTTTTTGTATTTGGAAGGATTTTCCCATAGTGAAATTGGTGAAAATCTCGGAATATCAGAAGGAAATGCTAGAGTTAAATTGAATCGAACAAAAAATAAACTACAAGAAATAATAAAGCGTAAAGGATATGAATTTTGATGATATAAAGAAATCTTGGGCGTCACAAGAAATTAGCACACCTAAACTGACTGAAGAATCATTGGTTTCGTCTATAGATCGTTTACCATTGGATCGCATTCGCAAGAATGCATTGAAAGATATCTTGCTGCAATCTGTAAGTATTGTTGGAATAGCTTTTTTTCCTCAACTTTATACTATACCTGAAGAAAATAGATCGCTATTTTATGTTGTTTACTTGTTATTTGCCTTTGTGTCATTTTACTATATTATAAAGATGGCGATTTTTTATCGTACTTCTAGTACTTTTGAGATGAATTCAAGAGATAGCTTGTATGAGGTTTATTTTCATACACGTATGTACGTTCAACTGTATGAGAATTTCTGTTGCTCCATCGCTCCTTTTGTTATTTTCTTTATCCCTTTCTTTATAGGATTTTCATTGGATAAAATGGGAAGACTATTTACTAATGTATATTTTATTATTTATCTTATTGGTCTTTGTCTATTCGTATTTCTTGTATGTAAATATTGGATTAAACGCCTGTATGGACGCTATCTCAAGCAAATAAAAGAAACGTTAGATCAATTTAAAATGATAACTGAGGATTAATTGTATCGTAAATATGTAATGAAAATGAAAATAGAACAAACCTCTAGTGGTAAACAGGATAGCATTCGTTTTGCTTTTAAACTGTTTCTTATGGGTATATGTATCGGTGCATATGTTGCCTATAAACAATATTAAGTATAAAAAAACGTCCTATTGAGTAGGACGTTTTTTATGCGTAATAAATTATATAAATTTCATTTTCTGAATTCGAACGGCGTTCAAGATAGCGAGTAAAGCAACACCTACGTCTGCAAAAACGGCTTCCCACATAGTAGCAATTCCACCAGCACCTAGGATCAATACAATAATTTTAATAACCAGTGCAAGTGTAATGTTTTGAATAACAATTTTACGGGTTTCTTTTCCAATGTGTATAGCAGTAGCTATTTTTGAGGGTTGATCTGTTTGAATAACGACATCGGCCGTTTCAATAGCGGCATCACTACCCAATCCGCCCATAGCAATACCAACATCGCTTAACGCTAATACAGGTGCATCATTAATTCCATCTCCCACAAAGGCAATTGAACTCGTAGGGTATTCTTTTTTTAATTTTTCTACCTGTTCAACTTTTCCTTCAGGAAGTAATCCTCCTAGCGCAACATCTATACCTGTTTCCTTGGCTACTTTTTGGGTAATGGTATCTTTATCACCACTGAGCATTACCGTTTTTTGTACACCCATTGATTTCATTAAGCGAATGGCCTCTTTAGCATCTATTTTGATTTCATCAGCAATCGTGATATAACCTACATAAGAATTGGATAAGGCAACAACAACGATACTCTCAACGATATCGTGTATTTCATTGGGAAATGCAATAGAAAAATGAGTGAGCAATGCTGCATTTCCAACCAGAATCTCTTGTCCATCAATCGCACCGACTAAACCTTTACCAGATATTTCTCGTACATTTTCTGCTACTAAATTCGTTGGATAAGCCTCTACGATGGCTTTAGCAATAGGATGCGTTGATTGTTTTTCGATCGCGGCCACCAGTTGTACAAAATGGTCCTGTGGGAGGGTAGTCTCTACTTTTTGAACTTTAAAAACTCCTTCTGTTAAGGTTCCTGTTTTATCCATAACAACCAAATCGAGCTTAGCCATTAGTTCTAAGAAATTAGACCCCTTAAATAGAATTCCATTTCTAGAAGCAGCTCCAATTCCTCCAAAATAGCCCAAAGGAACAGAAATAACTAAGGCACAAGGGCAAGATATAACTAGGAATACCAACGCGCGTTCTAACCATTGAGTAAATACATAGTCATCTCCTAAGAAAAAGAATGGAACAATGGTTAAGAGTACAGCTAAAAAGAATACAATAGGGGTATATACTTTGGCGAATTTTCGGATATACAATTCGGTTGGCGCTTTACGAGCACTAGCCTCTTGTACCATTTCTAGTATTTTAGCCAGAGAACTGTCTTGATATAACTTGGTTGTTCGAATCTCAATCACCTGTTCCAAATTGATCATTCCCGTCAATACTGTTTCTCCTTTTTTATAGGTAGAAGGTTTACTTTCTCCTGTTAGTGCCGCAGTATTGAAACTCCCCTTATCAGAAAGAAGTTCACCATCTAACGGAATTTTTTCCCCTACTTTGACTTGAATGCGTTCTCCGATAGTAACCTCTTCTGGGTTAACAATCGTAAAGACGTTATTTCTAAATACACTCGCTTCATTTGGACGAATATCCAAGAGCGCTTTAATATTGCCTTTTGCTTTGTTAACAGCCGACTCTTGAAACATTTCCCCAATCGTATAGAATAACATTACTGCGACTGCCTCGGGATACTCACCAATGGCAAATGCACCTAACGTAGCAATTCCCATCAAGGAAAACTCATTAAAAAAATCTTTTTTGAGTAAAAGAGCAAAAGCTTCTTTGAGAACGGGTAACCCAACAGGCACGTAAGCCGCTAGATACCATAACACGCGAAGCGTAGGGTTGTTGATAAACCATTCGGCTTTAAGTATATTAGCAAAGAGTACGCCTAAGAAAAACATCACAATACTAAATCCAATAGCGTACTTGCTGCTCATTTCACCGTGATTGTGATCGTGATCATCATGGCTATGATCGTCATTGCCGTGATTATGGTCGTGTTTATGCGGTGGTTTATTGTTGAATTCAAGCTTTGAATTGCAACAACTGTCTTTATCTTGATGTATCATATCTATTTATATTTATTCTATATACAAAGTTAAGTACTTCTGTACAATATAAATAGGAGGGAATCAAGTTTGCAACACTGCTACATTGGTTAACAGTTAACGGCAAATGACAAACAGTTAACCGTCAACCTTTTTCTACGTATTTCTTTTTAAAAACAAACATCAACGGAAAGCTTCTACAGCACATCCATACAGCAAAGGCAATCCAAACACTGTATAATTGAAAACCTAAATAATCTAAGAGCAATAGAGTAGGTAGAAAGCCACAAAACGTAGCAAAGATCAGGTTGTTTCGCAAGAATTTGGCATCGCCCATACCTTTAAATATACCATCGTAAATATAGGCGAGGGAATTGATGGGTTGTACTAATAAAATGATCCAAAAAACAGAAGTAAAAACGAGAATTACTTCAGGATCTTGATTGAATAATAAGCCAATTTGCTCATAAAAGGCAAAACAAATTGCGATGAGAATAATGGAGATAATGATGGCGTATCGACTAATAGCTTTACTCATTTGCCACATAGCTGTATAGTTGCGTTCTCCAAATAGTTTTCCGGCCATGGCATTTCCTGCTGTTGCATAACCATCAATAAAAAAGGAAAAGAAGAGCCAAATATTCATCAGGATACTTTGTGCAGCGATAAAGCTTTTTCCGTAACCTGTTGCATAAGCATTGGCTAAATATATCGCCACGTTTAGGGTAGCGGTTCGGATGATAAAATTAAAGCTCATGTTAATAAAGGGCTTTAATGTAGGATTCACGTTTTTGCTGATACGCATCGAAAAAGGAGTGTGCTTGAAGAAATAGTAAAAAGCCATTACAAGCATAATGGTTTGAGCAACTACACTTGCATAAGCTGCACCTTTGATGTGATAAGCAGGGATAAAACCCTCTATTCCGTAAACGAGAATATAGGTAAGAACAACATTAAGTGCTGCCCCAGTTAGACTGCATTTCATAGCCCAAATCGTGTTTTGCAGTCCCCTAAAGATACCATATAAAGCAAAAGTAATTAGCGTTAAAGGAAATCCCCAGGCGCGGATCAAGTAATATTCTTTCGCATAGGTAAGCAATAATCCTTCCGCATTGTAGGCGGTAAAAATTTCGTGCACGAAAAAAGTAGTGGTCAAAAATAAAAAAACACTCAATGCAAAATTGAACAAGATGGCTTGGGGTATTAGTGTTTTGATTGCCGTAAGACGATTCGAACCGTAATGTTGAGAGACTGTAGCAGAAAGTGATGTTTTGGTTTGGGCAACTACCCAAATAATAGCCGATAAGAAAGAACCTACTAACCCTACAGCACCTAGAGCTTCAACACTGTTTTCTTTGATATTCCCCACAATAGCAATATCCGTTAAGGTAATGATCGATTCAGATATTCCAGAAAATATAGCAGGTATAGCCAGTTTGTTAATCCCTTTAAAGGTAATCGGTTGATCCATGTATTGTGTCGCTTTGTACTTGGTAGGCAAAGATCGACAAAAACGGAGAGCAAAAAAAATGTTCCTAACCCCTTAGGATTAAGAACATTTATAAAAAAAAAATTAATTGTATGAATTAAAAACGCATTCCTACACCAAAACCAATTAACATAGGGTCGATTTTTACTTTAGCTGGAATATCTAATTGTGTTCCTGCTGGATTTAGATTTGTAGCATCTACCGTTACGTCTGTTTTCAAGAATAATTTTTTGAAGTCAACGTTGATGAAGAATTTATCTGTGATGTCAATATCAAATCCAAATTGGTATCCCCAACCAAATTTATTATCGTATGAAATATCTTTTGCTGTACCTGATTTTTCGTTGTAGAAAATCGTGTAGTTCACCCCAACTCCAACATACGGTTTAAAGTTATTAGTTACAGGGTAATGGTATTGCACCATTAAAGTTGGAGGTAATAACCATACACTACCTAGGTCTACATTCGCTACGGGGTCTAGATCTACTGGAGTTAAATCAGAACCTAAAGTTCCAACTGTGTGTCTAGAGGTACCTAAGATTAACTCTGCAGCAATGTTTTCTGTAAAGAAGTACGTAAAGTCAAGCTCTGGAATAAAGTTGTTATTCACATCTATTTGCCCTCCGATAGTGCTAATGTCAGCTCTATTGTGAGGAATTACTCCTACACCTCTTAGGCGTACTTGCCATTTGTACGATTCTTTTTCGTTTGTCGGTGTTTCTTGAGCAGTTGCTGTATTACCCATTAATAAAACAGCTCCTAATAATGATAGAAATAGCTTTTTCATAGTTATCTGTATTACAATTATACTAGAACAAATGTATTTCTTGTTTTAGTATAAAAACATGATTTTTATCATTGGGTTATGATTTTGTTTTAATGAAATTTTAAAGAAGATGTATTATTGTTTTATTTAAGATAAATTAGTATATTTAATTGTAAAGGTAAAATTAAAGAAATATGAAGAAAACAATCGTACTTGGCGCTTCTACCAATGAGGAGCGCTATTCCAATAAAGCCATACGCATGTTGCGTGAATATGGGCATGAAGTGGTAGCTCATGGATTGAGAAAAGGGCAAGTTTTAGATGTCGACATTGAAACTGAATTGCAACCGTATAACGATATCGATACAGTGAGTTTATATTTAAACCCACAGCGACAAGAAGATTTTTACGCTTATATTATTCAGTTAAAACCCAATAGAGTAATCTTTAATCCTGGTACTGAAAATCCAGATTTTTACAAGCAGTTAATTAAAAATAACATTGGATACGAAGAAGCTTGTACCCTTGTCCTGTTACGCACGAATCAATTTTGATTTGGAACTAATGCACAATAGCAAAATAAGTGTGATTAACGCATTGACTACGATTAATTCGTTATCGAAAACATAACCATTTAAGAGCGTACTAGCGTGATTGCTAAACCAAAGTGTAGCAAAAGGCGCTAGTAGGCAAATATAAGGAACGAGTTTGTCCTTCACCTGGCGATTTTTAAAGAATATCGCAAAGCTAAATAAGCCCAATAGTGGACCATACGTATAAGATGCTATTTTAAAAATCATACTCACGACAGAAGCGTCATTGATGGCATTGAAAAGTATAATCACTAAAAACATAAGGATAGAGAAACCAAAGTGAACGAGTTTTCTCTTCCAAACATTCGAAGGATTATCTTTTTGTTTATCCATATGCAAGAAGTCAATACAAAAAGATGTGGTAAGTGCAGTCAAAGCAGAATCTGTAGTTGCGAAAGTAGCTGCAGTTAATCCCAATAAGAAAACCAAAGCAGGAACAATAGACAAGTGATTGAAGGCAATTTCCGGAAACAACAAGTCCGTTCTCGGTTTTTGCGTGATTGTATCTAAGGGCACTTCAATTCCTTGGTTGTTGGCATAGATATAAAGCAAAGCTCCAATCCCCAAGAAAAGTAGGTTGACAAGTACGAAAATTCCAGTAAAAGAGTACATGTTTTTTTGTGCTTCTTTGATGTTTTTACAACTTAAATTTTTCTGCATCAAATCTTGATCCAATCCCACCATAGCAACGGTTACAAAAATACCGCCTAAGAATTGCTTGATGAAGTGATAACGGTTACCCATAAAATCTTCAAAGAAAAAGACCTTAGAATAGTTGCTGTTTTTTACTTCTTCAAAAGCTTGTATTGCTGATAAATCCAATTGGTAGCAGATAAAAATAATCGTCAAGATGACGGACGATACCAAGAAAAAAGTTTGCAGTGAATCAGTAATAATAATGGTTTTTAATCCCCCTTTATAAGTATACGCATAGATGAGGAGTAGTGCAATGAGTACGGTAGCAAAAAAGGGAATGCCAAAATAGTCAAACACATAACGCTGTAATACAATGACAACCAGGTATAAACGAAAAGCAGATCCGATAGTTCTACTGAGTAAAAAAATAGAAGCAGCACTTTTATAGCTGTAAAAACCCAGTTTTTTTTCAATATAGGTATAGATAGAAACGAGGTTGTACTTGTAGTAGAGCGGAAGTAAAATCGAAGCTGTGATAATAAAACCAACAGCATTTCCCAAGATGAATTGAAAATATTTAAATTGCTCTCCGTTGGGCGAACCTACCTCTCCTGGAACCGAGATAAAGGTTACTCCTGAGAGGGCAGTACCAATCATTCCAAAAGCAACTAAATACCATTTTGCATTTTTGTTTGCACTAAAAAAAGCATCATTACTACTGTCTTTTTTACTCGTTAGATGAGAAATGGAAATTAGTATCCCAAAGTAAACAGCGATAATAATAATGATAGTTAGTGGCGTCATTGCACAAGTTCTTTTTGTTGTTGTATAAAATCAAAAGTAAGTAAATTTTAGTTATACAGACCTATCTTCTTTATGGAAAAGACAAGGGGGGGTAAGGGGAGTTCAAATCCTATGATCTCCATTAAGAAGAATGCTAAAAGTGACTTTGCTCTATAGACAAAACCATGGAAAATAATTGTATATTTTATATCTTTGTGCCATGGATTTCCCTTCAAAATTATTAGAAAAAGCAGTAGAAGAAATTTCACAACTACCTGGAATTGGTAAGCGTACTGCTTTGCGATTAGCGTTGCACTTATTGAAACAACCAGAAGATCAAACTTCGCGTCTTGTTAGCGCTTTGGATAAAATGCGTCAAGAGATTATCTATTGTTCGAGTTGTCATAATATTTCAGATGCTGAAATTTGTGAAATTTGTTCGAATCCTTCTCGAGATCAACAGGTTATTTGTGTAGTTGAAGACGTACGCGATGTCATGGCTTTAGAAAACACGCAATTGTATAAGGGGATTTATCATGTATTAGGAGGGAAAATCTCTCCCATTGATGGGATAGGACCCAGTCAGTTGAACATTCAATCACTCGTAGAAAAAGTAAAAACAGGGAGTGTTAAAGAACTGATTTTTGCTTTGAGTTCGACTATGGATGGAGATACAACCAACTTTTTTATTTACAAGCAAATTAAAGATTGTGAGGTGATCACTTCAACAATTGCTCGGGGTATTGCCGTTGGCGATGAATTAGAATATGCGGATGAAGTAACTTTGGGTCGCAGTTTAGTTCATCGTGTTCCATTTGAAAATGCTTTTAAAGCCATTTAATAGCTTTATTTTATTGTATTTATTTTGTCTTTGTAAGCTTGTTCGTTTATGAGGAAGGACAACCTATGCCTTGTTTAATCTTCTTTTAAACCTCAAGTTAGGTATTGCACTATTTTTAAAAACTATAAATTACGCTAAATTTATTGTTAGACTTGTCTAATTTTGTAATTTTGTACATCTAAACAAAAAGTAGTGTATGAATTTATCGGATTTAAAAATGGGGGATAAAGGTCTTATCAAGGGAATCGCAAAAGGTTGCCCAAGAGAAGTGCATCAACGTTTTCTAGATTTGGGATTTGTCGCTGGTGCAACCATTGGCGTGCACAGTATTAGTCCCTTAAAAGATCCGGTAGCCTATGTCATATACAACACAATTATTTCTTTGCGTAAAGAGGATGCCTCTATGGTTTTATTAGAAGCAGAGGATTAATTATAGAAGAAAGGAAAGGATATGAAAACAAATTCTGCCTGTGAATTATGTGATTTAAACCAAGCTGCTGATTTAAAAAAGCTTGGTAATTTATCGGGTAAATACGATTATGTTGTTGCCTTAGCAGGAAATCCGAACACAGGAAAAAGTACAATATTTAACGCCCTTACGGGGTTAAAACAACATACGGGAAATTGGCCAGGAAAAACGGTAACACGTGCAGAAGGAAGCTTTCTGTACAGTGATCAGACGTATCGATTGGTTGATTTACCTGGGACGTATTCGCTGATGTCTACTTCAGAAGACGAAGAAGTAGCTCGTGATTTCATTTTATTTGGTGAACCCGATGTAACGGTAGTCGTTGTTGATGCCGGACGATTGGAACGCCATTTGAGTTTAGTGGTTCAAATTCAAGAAATTACCACTAAAGTTGTCGTTTGTTTAAATTTAATGGATGAAGCTAAACGACATGGCGTAGAGATTGATGTTCGAGGATTATCCCGAGATCTCGGAGTGCCTGTTATCCCTACTTCGGCGCGTAATAAGGAGGGGATTACTGATTTATTACATGCGATTGATCAGGTAGCGAAAGGAAAATTTGTAGCAGAACAAAAGAATATTACAGGGATTTCTGGCAGTTCTAGAAAGGCCGTCCAAGATATTGCCTCAGATTTGCAAGCGGTTGATCCTAGTTTACCAAGTGTATCTTGGATTGCTATGCGTTTAATTCAACAAGACCCAAGTATTGAAACAGCTCTCTTAAGTGGAACGCTAACTGCGTCTGTAACTGAACAACAAATTCGACCGATTGTTGCAAAAGCCAAAAAGTATCAAGAAGCTTTAGGACTGGATTATTCTGATAATGTGGCAGAAGCAATTTTTTCACAAGTCTCTACTATGGTGAAGGGACGTGTTCAGGTAGATGATAATCAACGGGCGTTTCGCATGGATCGCGCGATAGATAAGGTGGTAACAAGTAAGCGATGGGGATTTCCTTTGATGCTTTTAATGTTAGGCGGAATACTATGGTTAACCATTATTGGATCAAATTACCCTTCTAGTGCGTTGTCTTATCTCTTGTTGGAACAAGTATACCCCTTTTTGAAAGAAGGAGCAATAAGTTTACATTTTCCTTGGTGGTTGACAGGCTTCTTGATTGATGGGATTTATTTAGCAACGGCCTGGGTAGTTGCTGTGATGTTACCTCCAATGGCTATTTTCTTTCCACTGTTTACTCTTTTGGAAGATTTCGGATATTTACCTCGTGTAGCGTTTAATCTCGATCGAATTTTTAAGGGTGCAGGAGCACATGGTAAACAAGCGTTAACCATGAGTATGGGATTTGGTTGTAATGCGGCTGGTGTTGTTGCGACGCGTATTATCAATAGCCCTCGTGAGAAACTAATTGCTATTATAACCAATAATTTCTCCCTGTGTAATGGACGTTGGCCAACGCAAATTTTAATGGCTACTATTTTTATTGGAGCATTAGTTCCTAAGTATTTAGCCAATACGGTGTCAACTTTAGCGGTGGTAGGTATCGTAGTTCTAGGAATCTCATTTACCTTTTTTACATCGTGGTTGTTATCGAAAACTATGCTAAAGGGTGAATCTTCTTTCTTTACGTTAGAATTACCACCTTATCGACCTCCAAAAGTGTGGCAAACTATTTATACCTCATTAATTGATCGTACGCTTATCGTTCTTTGGCGTGCAGTTGTGTTCGCCGCTCCTGCAGGAGCAGTTATTTGGTTAGTGTGTAATATTGATATCGCAGACAAGAGTATTGCTCTTTGGATGATCGAGGGAATGAATCCTTTTGCTATGCTTATTGGCTTGAATGGGGTGATTTTATTAGCTTACATTGTAGCAATTCCAGCAAATGAGATTGTTATTCCTACTATTTTAATGCTGACAGCGATGGTATTGGGAGATGCCGCGATTGGCGAAGGTGCAGGAGTAATGTTTGAAGTATCGGATGGCGAAATTGCAACTATCTTACAGATGGCAGGATGGACCACCTTAACCGGAGTTAACCTTATGTTATTTAGTTTGTTACACAATCCTTGTAGTACAACTATTTACACGATATACAAAGAAACACACAGTGTGAAATGGACGACAGTTGCTTCTATTATGCCAATCATTTTTGGTTTAATTGTTTGCTTTACCGTTACGCAAATTTGGCACTTGTTTACATAATAATAGAAGAATAAAAAAGTCGAGTATTTACTCGACTTTTTCTTGTTTTAGACCTTCTCCAATGAGAATTGGTGAACCTAAATATTTTGGTTTCTTATTGATTAAATTATCGAGTAGTACTTTTACTCGGGCGAATTTTTCACGTAATAAGGTTTTAAAACCGTATTTACGCGTCACATCTTGAGCGTTGAACCCAACTGTTTTTAGCTGTAAGTGATTCGCTATATACACGGCTCTTTCATTGTGAAAAGGCTGTGAGATAATCGTAAAAGAATCTTCGTTAAAAATAGCTTTCATTCGGTAAACGGAGTCTAAGGTACGAAACCCCGCATAGTCTAAATAGATATGATCTTTAGGTACACCTTGCTCTATTAGTGCTTCTTCCATATCTTTTGGCTCATTGTACCCTGTACGACTATTGTCTCCACTCACGACAATAAAACTAATTTTACCAGCGTGATAAAGCTTTGCCGCAGCTTCAATTCTATAGGTGAAGTAATAGTTGAGCTGACCGCCATTTAATTGCTTTGCGGTTCCTAAAACCATACCTACTTTGTTGTAGGGAATGTGATCAACGGTATCAAAAAGCTGTTCTTTCGTGCTAGATGATACTTGAACATTCGCTATCCAAATAAACAGTAACACAAGAATACTTAAGATTCCGATGCTAAAGATAATTTTTTTCATGGTGTGGAATTAAACGGTATTAATACCAGCGTTTTTTATTTTTCTTCGAATTCTCTGATTTACGTGAATTGGCGTTTTTAGACTTGTTTCTATAGTCTTTTTTTGGTGCAGCTTCTCCTTTTTTGGGTTCTTCTTTCCAAGGAAATGGATGATCAGAAATAGTTTTAGGTTGCGTACGCGTAAACTTGACAATGGCTTCCCAATACGGTTTTTCTGATTTGTCACAGAAAGAAATAGCTAATCCTTCATTTCCCGCTCTTCCTGTACGACCAATACGGTGTACAAAAGTTTCAGGAATATTGGGTAAATCGTAATTAATAACAATTGGAAGTGAGTCAATATCAATACCACGAGCTGCAATATCGGTGGCTACTAATACTTTAATTTCCTTTTTCTTGAAACTATCCAAAGCTTCTTGTCTCAAATTTTGCGATTTATCGCCGTGAAATGAAGCTGCATTAACACCGTTTTTTTGTAGAGCTTCTACTACAGCATCCGCTCCGTGCTTGGTTCTAGTAAATACCAATACATCACTTAGCTTTTGATTGCGAATGATGTGATATAAGAGCTTTTTCTTTTCTCCTTTTTCAACAAAATACACTTGTTGTTTTACGGTTTTAGCACTAGAAGAGATTGCGTCCACAGCAACATATTCTGGTTTTTTCAAAAAGTCGTGTGCCAATTCGCGAATAGGTAAAGGCATGGTTGCCGAAAACAGTAAAGTCTGTCTAGTATCAGGAGTAACTTGAATTAATTTTTTTACGTCGTCAATGAATCCCATGTCCAACATCAAATCCGCTTCATCAAGTACTAAAAAGTGAAGATGATCTAAATTGAGGTGTTTCTGTTTGTATAAATCCAACAATCGTCCAGGTGTACCAATAATAATATCAGCGCCTTTGTTTAATTGTTCAATTTGGGGTTTACTTGAAACACCACCGTAAATGGTCATTAGGGTAGCATTCGTATATTTGGCGTATAGCGAAAAGTTATCTGCGATTTGTTGGGCTAATTCTCTGGTTGGAGTAACTACTAGTACACGAGCATTTTTGGTGCGTTTAGTATTTCCTAATCGATGTAAATAGTGGAGAATAGGCATGGCAAAAGCAGCCGTTTTTCCTGTTCCCGTTTGAGCACAACCGATGACATCCTTTTCTTGTAAAACCAAGGGAATTACTTTTTGTTGGATAGGAGTTGGGGTTTGATAATCAAGCTCCCCAATGGCGCGTAGAATATTTTTATTAAGCTGTAAATCTTCAAATGTCATAATCGCTATTTATATAATCACACAAAGGTACGCGATTTGAAGGTAACTAACGAAATACCACCCAAAAAAGGCAGGATTAATATTTTTAATTACTTGCTTATTAGTTTGTTAGTTTATTTTGAAAGCAGTGCGAGCTGAATCTCTTCCGTTGTAGCTCTTTCTTTTGCAGCGTCAATAGCAAGAGCTAATAAATTAGCGTTTGGATTGGCAGCTGCTTGGGATAACTGAGTTAATGCTGCTTCCACTTTTTTAGTGTCGCGCTGTGCTTTTATAGACGCTGTACGTTGAACTTGTATCGGATCGATAGCACTAGTTGTATCAGTATCTCGTTGTTGACTAGATTCTTTTTGTAACGCAACCTGTGTTACAAGATGAGCGATTGAGTCTGCGGAGTTAATAGTCTTTAAAGTATTCCATGCTTGTTCTGCAAGGGTTAACGTTGTGTGTTCAACATAGTAACTACCCGCCCAAGGATCCACTGTTTTTGTAGCTTTCATCTCTTCTTGGATGAATTTGTGAAGTTGTAAAGCAGTATGTTCTCCATAAGAAGGATGGTCAAAGGCGATGGCAAGCGCTTGTGCACCTCCAAAGATAGCTGCTGTAGCTGCTAATGTAGTGGGTGTTAAATCACCAGTAGTTTCAGTTCCCCAAGTTTGGGTTTGCGCTTGAATAGGTAAGGCGAGCGTTTGTTCGTTCTTTGGCTCTAATGAACTAATTAATTTAGACCAAAGCAAGCGAGTGGCTCTCATCTTGGCTATTTCCATGAAGTAATTGACTCCAACTGTCCAAGAAAAGACCACTTGTGATGCTGCGTAATCAACAGGAAGTTGAGCTTTTATCCCAGCAGTAACCAAGGCTAATCCTTGAGCTAAACTATAGGCAACTTCTTGGTCAGCAGTACTGTTTATCTTTTTTAAATAGCCATTTGAAAGCGATAATACCTTGAAGTGTGGCATATATTGTGCAGTATAAACTAAACTATCAAGAATAGCTTTTTGCAAAGAAGGAGCTGAATCTGTTGTAAAATCGAGCACATCATATTGCAAATTTCCGCGTAAATGTTTGGTGTCTATGCCTAGTTCTTGTGCAGCAACAAGGTACATAGCAAACAAAGGAAGAAGTGCTTCATTGGTGCGAATAGTGGTTGTTATTTCAGCTAGAGGCAATTGCGCTAAAAGAATTTTTACATCTTCTACCGTCTGAATAGTCAAACTTCCAGCTGTAGTTTGAGAGGATAGATCAAAAAGAAGATTCTTTTGCCCCAATGCAATTTGTTTTCGATAGGAAGTATTACCCGCTTCTAACGCATGAGTAGCAGGTAAAAGTTGAATATTCCACGGTTGTTGTACATACATTAAAGATGATATTCCTCGAACAAAAGGAGCAAATCCGGCAGCAAAATCAATGGGTTCTATATCTTCAACTTCTTTTGCCGTGTAATTTTGTCGGATATCTATTCCCTCAATAACAGTACAAGCAGCCGACATTGGCCCTGTATTGAATGAAGTAGAATTCAAATTCAAATGTTGTAAATCCTTTCTTTTCATACAATAAGCTTATTTAGTTTCCGCTGTTAATCTTCTTTGTTCTTCTAACTCAGCCAAACGTCGTTCAATGAGTGGTATAATTAAGGTCTTGCGCGGATTTTGCTTGACAAAAGGATATAGTTCTAGTTGATCATGGAGTTGTTCTCTCGTACTGGCTAGCGAATTTATCCCAACCAAAATTTCTTGATTCGATCGGAATAATTCTTGTTCTTTGGTTGCAGATTCTTCTATTTTACGCTGAATAGTACCTTGATGCAAGGAGGTGATAAATCCTTCTGCTTTTTCTATTTGCTTGAAAATATCTAATGCTTTTTCTGCTATTTGTTTGGTGAGATCCTCTATGTAATATGCGCCTTCTGTTGGGTTGTTAACCGCGGTAGTATAGCTGTCATTCTTTAGGATAAACAATTGATTTCGGGCCATTTCCTGACTGGCGAAATTGTCTTTTCGATACAAAGCATCGAAAGGTACATTACCTACATAATCAGCCCCACCCAAAAAAGCACTCATGCATTCTGTTGCCGTGCGCATTTGATTGATTTTGGAAGCATAAACAGTTTTATTGCGCTTGGTTGGGGTGGCAATAATTTTACAATCCAATTGATGTTCTTTGTATTCCTTTCCAATTAAGTCAAATAAAATACGCAACGCTTTGAGTTTTGCTATTTCAAAAAAATAATTGGACCCCATAGCTACTTCAATAAAAAGAGGTTGTTTGATTGCTGTTAATCGCGTGAGGTATTCATTGAAATGACTGCACGCATAGGCTACCTGTTGAATGGTATTCGCTCCCGCATTTTGATATCGTTTGGTATCAATAACAAGACACACGGATTGATGTTTACTTAGTAGTGATTCCAAGATCTTGAAGTCTTGTTCGACATTGTGAAACCAGTTGCCATCTGAGAGTAACTGATGGATTGGATCAACAAGAATATGAATCGTATACTGGTGTTGTTCTGCCCAAAGCGCAAGTTTGTGTAGATAAGTCTCCTCTAAAAAAGAACACCTAAAAAAATAAACAACTTCTCGAGGTAAAGCACGAAGTAATTGTTCCAAATCGATGTTGGCGTGCGGTACGGTAAAATAAATACTTTCTGTTCCTTTTTGTAGGATGGCCTTAGCATTTAGGATGGTTTTTTCTACATCTTGTATGTAAATAGGATGTGCCATCTGCGCTTGAGACGTTTGTGTCGAAACAGCAATTACCCGACTGTCATCTCCATGATAGAAGGGACGTACTTTAATACCTTCTAAACTTTCCCAAACTAAGGTTTCGTTGTAATCAGCTCCATGTAGTTCGTATTGAATTCTATTTTTCCATTGTTTGGAAGGAATAGAATTAAATTCGTCGAAAAGTGAGTTGTTCATGGTATTTAATTGTCGGGGTTACTTAGAAGATAGAGTATCAAACTCAATGATATAGATATCTTCGTTATCTCGCTTCATGTAATATTTTTCTCTTGCGTATTTTTCTATCGCATCTCCATCTTTCAAGTTTTTGATGGATTGTTTGTCTTTGTCGATCTCTCCTTGAAAGTAATCTCTTCTTTCTTCTAATTTATCTATTTCCTGATCAATTGTATGGTGTTCGACAAGAGAATAACTGTCAAAAAAAACGATCCAAACAATAAAACCAATGGTTATTAAAAAAAACGGGTTTTTTACTATTCGGATGTATCGTAATTTGCGAAGCATACTTTTAGAATCCATTGGCGTTATTATTTATGTGGTATAAAGTTAACCTATTTTCTCATTAATTACAGTACGAACAATATCAATTGCTACGGTATTATACGTATCGTTAGGAATAATGATATCTGCATATGCTTTTGATGGTTCGATGAATTGATCGTGCATAGGCTTCAACGTGTTTTGATAACGATTTAAAACCTCCATCATGTCGCGTCCACGTTCTGCAATATCGCGTTTTAATCGACGGATTAATCGCTCATCAGAATCTGCATGTACAAAGATCTTAATGTCACACAGTTCTCTTAATTCTGGATTACACAAAATTAAAATCCCTTCAACAATCATTACTTTTCGAGGGTGTGTAAGTATATAATCATCTGTTCTATTGTGTTTAACAAACGAATAAACGGGTTGATTCACACTTTTTCCTTCTTTTAATTCTTTGAGATGTTGAACCAAAAGATCAAAATCAATAGACCTAGGGTGGTCAAAATTGATCAGGGTACGCTCTTCTAAACTCAGGTTGTCAGTCGCTTTGTAATACGAATCTTGTGATATAATACCTACTTCTGTTTCAGGTAGTTCGTTCATGATTTGGTGAACTACGGTTGTTTTACCACTTCCTGTTCCTCCTGCAATTCCAATAATTAACATGTGTGTTTTTAATTTTTAGCAAAAATAGAAATTAATCTAATGAAGGGAAAAACATTTTTTGGTTTTAGGATGTTGTTAAACCTTTTAGGAAGGTGGAGCAGGTAGACAAAAAGAGGATTGTATTGGATTATTCGATGAGTCAATATATTATTTAAACTTAATCTAATTTAAAAGAGTTATATTTGTTATCCAACAATAAGATAACGAGACTTGTATAAATTAAAGATATATGGCTAAGAAAACGATAGATCGAGGAATATTTAGATTAAAGAATAGAACTTATATCACACCGCATTATATACGCATTACTTTGGAAGGCCCTGATGCACAAAAATTCAGTCAAACGACTATAGGAGTAAATAATAAGATTTTTTTAGCTCCAGAAGGATGTGATCGAGTTCACTTACCTGAGTTTGATTTCGAAAAGGGACAGTGGGTTCCTATGGATGAAGCGATTCGTCCGAGTGTTCGAACGTATACACACAGGGGAATTAATTTAGAAACAAATGAGTTGTATGTTGATTTTGTTGCACATGGCGATGAAGGGCCTGCATCTAAATGGGCTATTCAAGCACCCATAGGGGCAGAGCTAGGCGTAGCAATGGGAACTGAAGCAGCAGTGTTATATCCGAAAGCTAATCGCTATGTTTTAGTAGGAGATGCAACAGCAATTTCTGTATTGGGAGCAATTTTAGAAGATTTACCTGCAGGAGTACAGGCGCAAGCATTTATTGAAGTAGAAACAAAAGAAGATATTCAAGTGCTACCTACAAAAGCTAGTGCATCGATTGAATGGATCATCAATCCAACACCCGGACAAAGTACTGAGTTAGCCGAAAAAGCAGTCGCTTATATTGAAGCACAGGGAGAAATGGAATCCAAATTTGCCTATGTAGCTGCGGAGTTTTCTACCGTAAAGATTATGCGAAACTTTTTGCGTAAAGAGCAAAATTGGACCAAAGACGAACTTTATGCGTATTCTTACTGGAAATTCGGAAAGGCTGAAAATGTTTCAGAAGCTGATCGACGCGCAGAAAAAGCGAGTTTAGATGAATAAGAGATGCAAGTTGAACCTACATGTATGTATTGTCAAAGAGGTAGATTCACTATTCAATACCTTTAATTAAATCGGAGAGCGAGGCCTAAGGGTCTCGTTTTTTTTTGTTTTTGAAATGTACTAGACGGAAAGTTTGTAAAATCAAGTTAAATCTAAAGAAGGAATCCCAATATTTAGTTTGATAAGAAATATTATTTATTACCTTTGTCGGCTGAAATAAAAATTCAAATCATTTTAAGTTCTTTAGTAGCATGTTAAATCGAAGACACATTCGTATCAAGGTGATGCAGACGCTTTATGCCCTGCACCAAAGTAATTCTGACCAAATTCAAGTAGGTGAGAAATTTTTAAACCACAGCATGGATAGTATACAAGAGTTATACTTATTAATGCTAACCCTCCTGATAGAAATTCGAAAAAAGGAAGAAGAATACATCGAAATTTCTCAGAAAAAACATTTAGCTACTTACGAAGAACGCAATCCAAACAAGAAATTTATCGAAAACGAAGTACTTGAGTTATTGAGTAATTCTACCTCTATTAGCAATAAAGTGGAAGAACGCAATATGACGTACTGGCAAAGAAAAGATCACTATGTTCAATTAATCTTGGACGAAGTGAAAGCAAGTCAATTGTATAAAGATTACATGAAATCGACGACGCGTTCTTTTAAAGAGGATCAAGATTTTATTGTGAATTTGTACACAGAAATCATTGCGCCAAACGAGAAGTTATACGATTTCTTAGAGGATACAAAACTAACTTGGGTAGATGATATGCCTGTTGTTAATACATTGATTCAAAAACAGTTGAGACAGTTTAAAAATATAGAGCAAGCTTTCTTTGTGCCTAAAGTATTTAAAGATTCAGAGGATAAAGACTTTGCAATGGATTTATATCGTAGAACAGTTTTGAATGGTGCTGAGTTTGCAAAAGAATACGATGGAAAAACACCTAATTGGGACGTAGAACGAATTGCAGCTATCGATATTATTATTTTAAAAATGGCGATTTGTGAGATGTTGCGTTTCTCTTCAATTCCAGTAAAAGTAACAATAAACGAATATTTAGAGCTAGCAAAAGAGTATTCTACACCAAAAAGTAGTATATTTATCAACGGGATTCTTGACAATATTTCGAAAGAACTAGAAGCGCAAGACCGTTTGAATAAAATTGGAAAAGGACTTTTATAAGACTAATTAACCATAATAACTGAGCAAATGAAAAAAGTATTTATGCTGTCTTGTGTAGTATTGTTAGGCATGACCGCTTGTAAAAAGACTGACGCGTCAAGTCGTATTAACGAAGACAATGTTGCAAAAATTGAACAAGAAGCTACGGCAAAAGTAAATCAAGGTACACCTGCAATGGAGTTTGTATCTTTATCACACGATTTTGGAACAATTGGAAATAATGAAGCTGTGGAAACTGAATTTGAATTTACGAATACAGGAAATGCAGATTTAGTAATTATCGATGCTCGTGCTACTTGTGGATGTACAGTTCCAGAATATCAAAAAACACCAATTAAACCGGGAGAGAAATCAACATTAAAAGTTAGATTCCAAACGGGAGCAGTAGGGCAACAACAAAAAACAGTTACCCTAACTACTAATACAGAAAAAGGAGAAGAGTTTTTAACGATTAAAGCAAACGTTTCTCCAGCAAACTAATTTTTTAATACTTACTATTTTATGGAATCAATCCAACAATTTTTACCCATGATTCTTATTTTTGTTGCAATCTATTTCTTTATGATTCGCCCGCAACAAAAAAAGATGAAACAAGAAAAAGAATACGAAGCTAGTCTTAAAGTAGGAGATCGTATTATAACTAAATCAGGTTTACACGGAAGAATTGCTGAGTTAAATGAATTAACAGTTGTTGTAGAAACAATGGCAGGAAAACTATTGATGGAGCGTTCTGCTATCTCTATGGATATGAGTCAAAAACTTCAAGATAGAAAATAAGCAAACAACAATCTTATAATAAAAGAATAGGCATCTCATTTGAGATGCCTATTTTTTATACTTGTCATTTAAACCTTTTCCCTGTAATATTAATGGTATTGCTTTTGCAATACGCGATTGCTTCGTAGTTTCTCTTTTCGCTTCGGCAAAGTAAGCGTAATATTCTTTTTGTTTGTAAGGAGGCAATGCTTGAAATTTTTCTTGTAAAAGAAGATCCTCTTTCAATGCAGTAGCGAATAACGCATCGATGATAATAGGCGTATTATTCGAAGGAAGTTCTCTTTTTTGTTTAGCAATTGCAATGGCTTCTTCTGTATACTGGCGGATTAATTCAAGATCTATTTCTTGTGCTGAGGTAAACCTCCATTGACGTAATCCTTTTGTTTTTCCTTCCTGTGCATTGATTAGCTTTTGCTGTTTATCTTGGAGAAAAACACCTTTGTAGAACCAAATGCTAAAGTAATTTTTGAATCCACCTGCTGCAACAACCATTTCTTGATTGTGATAGTAAATATTTGCACCCCATTGTACACGCACGTCCAAATCCATGCTTTGAAAGAGCTCTTCAATAAGCGCTAGTTCAATTTCCCATTGCATACTAGTCTTTTTTGATTGAGTTGAAGTAAAGAATAAGATCAATCAAACGCGAGGAATAGCCAATCTCATTGTCATACCATCCCACAACTTTAACCATGCGATCTAATACCGAAGTTAACTGGGCGTCAAACAAACAGGAATGGGTGTTCCCAATGATATCAACAGAAACAATAGGATCTTCCGTATAAGCTAAGATGCCTTTTAGTTCATGTTCTGCGGCATCTTTAAATGCCTGATTGATTTCTTCAATTGTAATGGCTCTTTTTACATAGCAGGTAATATCGGTTAAAGATCCGTCTGGAACGGGTACTCGAATTCCGCCACCGCCAATTTTTCCTTCGTATTCTGGAAAAATCTTTGTTAAAGCTTTGGCTGCACCAGTGGTAGTTGGAACGATAGATTGTGCAGCACCACGTGCTCTTCTTAAATCTTTATGCGGTTGATCATGTAAGCTTTGATCAGTTGTATAGGAGTGAACCGTGGTAATGTATGCCTGTTCCATGCCACACAATTTCTTGATGATCTTAACCATCGGAGCGGCATTATTTGTGGTGCAACTTGCATTGGAGATGATGCGTTCTTCACCCGTTAAAATCTCTTCGTTTACACCTAAAACAATGGTTTTTATTTCGTTGTCTTCTGGTGGAACGGATAAAATAACGCGCTTGGCACCTTGGGTTAAATGTTCTTGCAAGAGCACTGCCGTTTTTCTTTTTCCCGTTGCTTCCACCACATAGTCCACGTCTAAGGATGCCCAAGGTAAGTTTGCTATTTCCCTTGCACTGAAGTACGGTATTTTTTGTTGATTGATGATTAAGTGATTAGCATCATACGTAACATCCGCTTGTAAGATTCCGTGAATACTGTCGTATTTGAGTAAATGTGCCATCGTTTGCACATCGGCTAAATCATTTATAGCCACAACTTCAATGAGAGGATGGTTGAGTAATAACTTGAAGAGGTTTCGGCCAATGCGTCCAAATCCATTTATCGCAACTTTAATATTTTTCATTGGTTGTAAAAGCAGATGGTCGCTCAAAAGCGACCATCTATATTATAATTATAAAATATGTTTTTGAGCTTTGTAAGAAGAACGTACAAGCGCTCCACTTTCAACGTGTCTGAATCCTAATTCTAACCCAATTTCTTCGTATTTTTTGAATTGCTCAGGCGTAATGAATTCTTTTACTGGTAAGTGTTTCTTACTCGGTTGTAAATATTGACCGATTGTTAGAACGTCTAAACCAACTGCTTTTAAGTCGTGCATCGTTTGGATTACTTCTTCCTCCGTTTCACCTAATCCAAGCATGATTCCCGATTTAGTTCGTTTAGCGCCATTGTCTTTTAAATATTTTAGCACAGCTAAGCTGCGATCATATTTGGCTTGAATGCGCACTTCTCTTGTTAAGCGACGAACGGTTTCCATATTGTGAGAAATAACCTCTGGAGATACTTCTAAGATTCGATCTAACAAGCGCTCTTCTCCTTGGAAGTCAGGAATTAACGTTTCCATAGTCGTGCCAGGACTGATGCGTCGAACCGCTTTTACAGTTTCTGACCAAATAATTGAACCTCCATCTTTTAAATCATCACGGTCAACACTGGTTAATACCGCATGTTTGATGTTCATCAATTTAATTGATCGAGCAACTTTGTCTGGTTCATCCCAATCTACTGTTTCTGGACGCCCTGTTTTTACACCGCAAAAACCACATGAACGCGTACAAATATTACCTAAAATCATAAAAGTAGCAGTTCCTTCTCCCCAACATTCTCCCATATTTGGACAACTACCAGATGTACATATCGTATGCAATTTGTATTTGTCAACCAAACCTCGTAATTCAGTATATTTTTTACCTGTAGGCAATTTTACACGCAACCATTTTGGTTTGGCTTGTGGTTGTATATTTTTGTCTAAGATTGTATCCATACTTTCATTTTATCAAAGTACAAATATACTGAAATCTTCTCTTTTATCTTTGGTTTTTTAGGAATTATAAAACTGTTGAGAATCCGTGAAATATACTGGTTTTTTGTGTGATTTTGCTCTAAGTAAAATTCTTTTGATCAAAGAGAAGACTCGTTGAATACTCTAATAATTATTTGTTTTATATAACTGTATGTTTAAAGTATTGCTTAATTTTGATTGAATAAAAAAATAGCTATGGGATTATTTAATTGGTTTAAGAAAGATTCTGGCAAAGAACTGAAAGAAACAAAAGAAACAACAAACACAACGGCACCATCCGAAACAGAGGAAGAACGTCTTTTACTGGCGATGCCAATGTTTGAAAATGGTGAGAAATACAGTATTGAGGCTGTATTAAAGGTTCTTACAACACAATGGGGATATGAAATCGAGGGTACAGATTACGACGATACAACTGCAGTTTTAACTATTGCAGGTACGATGTTTGCCATCGCTTATATACCCGCTGCAATTCCTGAGGAAGATATCAAACATACTGCACAATTCGCTTATAATTGGCCAAAAGTTATAGAGGAAACGCAAGCAGTTGACAGTCATGCGATTGTTTCTGTGATGAGTGGTTCTATGTCTATCGTAGAGCGTTATTTGTTGCTTTCTCGTATTTTGTATGCGATTATGGAAACAACACCTAGTTGTGTAGGAGTCTATCAAGGCAGTCAAACCTTGCTAATACCCCGTGAACAATATCTAGATTATAAAGAAGAACTAAATGAAGAAAAAGTTTTGGTTCCGTTGTGGATCTATATCGGTTTGCGTAATTCAGAAGAAGGAAATAGTATTTATACCTATGGATTGACTGCTTTTGGTAAGCAAGAAATCGAAGTGATTCATTCTTCTTTATCACTTGATGAATTATATGGTTTTCTAGTCAATATATGTTCTTATGTAATTGGTAGTGATGTTGTGTTTCAACATGGAGAAACACTTGGTTATACAGCAGAACAAAAGATAAATATTACTTCTTCTCCAGGTGTATTTGTCGAAGGAAACACTTTGAAATTAGAAATGTAAGATACAAAGCGCTATTCACTTTTCAGGATAGCGTTTTTCTTTTGCTATTTGTTAGAATGAATAGTAAAAATGTTTTTATGTAAATACAGTAAAAATTAGAAGGTTGCTTATTAGTTTGCAATAAATAAGGAGGTAATTTATTTATTGTCAACTGAAATGAGTTTTTAATTGGAAAAATGGTAGTATTCTAACAAAAAACAGAAGTGTTTTAAATTAGAGGATGTTGAAAAATAAAAGGTTTGCTTGGTTAAAAGATAGAGGAAACTTATATTTGTTATTAAATATTTATACAAACTCAAAAGAAATGGAAGATAATCTGAAGTTAACACCAGCAGATAAATGGATTGTAGCGCCCGTAAATAAATTTATGCAAAAGTCTACATCTGGGGGGATTATATTGTTTATTGCTGCTTTGATTGCCATTTTTATGGCTAATTCTACTTGGGCAGATCAATACACCGCTTTTTGGGAAGAAAATCACATTGCTTTTTCATTTAATGACTTTTCGTTGAATCACTCATTGAAACATTGGGTGAATGATGGATTGATGGCTATTTTCTTCTTTGTTGTTGGTTTGGAACTCAAAAGAGAACTAACAACGGGAGAATTGTCTTCACCTAAAAAGGCAATGTTGCCGATTATCGCAGCTATTGGAGGAATGGTTGTACCAGCTTCAATATATGCAATTTTTAATGCAGGAACAGATGCAGCTCATGGATGGGGAATTCCCATGGCAACCGATATCGCTTTTGCCTTGGGTGTATTGTATTTATTAGGAGATAAAGTACCAACTTCACTGAAGGTTTTCTTGACTGCTTTAGCAATTGCCGACGATTTAGGAGCGGTTTTGGTTATTGCAATTTTCTATACTGATCAGCTATCTCTAGTCAATTTAGGTATTGGTTTAGGCTTTTTTGGCTTGTTGATTATCAGTAATTTGATTGGAATTCGAAATACTGTTTACTATGCAATCATTGGTATTGGAGGAATTTGGTTGGCGTTTATGCTATCTGGAGTTCACGCAACAATTGCGGCAGTTTTAGCTGCTTTTGCGATTCCTTCAACAGCAAAAATTCACGAACCTTTCTTCCGCAAAAAATTAGAACAACTTAGAAATCGATTCAACAGCATTGATCCGGATGATAAGATCCCAACTTTAACAGGAGAACAAATGGATTGTGTAGGTGAAATCAAAGATTTAGCTAAGAACAGCTTACCACCAGCTATTCGTTTAGAACATAGTATGCACAACTTTGTTGCCTTTTTTGTTATGCCTGTTTTTGCTTTGGCCAATGCAGCCATTCCCATTAGCATGGGAGAAGGGGAAGGGTTAAGTGCAGTTACCCTAGGTGTGGCTTTAGGTCTATTAGTAGGTAAGGTCTTAGGTGTTTTTGGATTAACAGCGCTTATTATTAAATTAGGTGTAGCAAAAATGCCTTCGGGAATGACGTATAAAAATCTATTCGGATTGGGATTATTAGCTTCTATTGGATTTACAATGTCCTTATTTGTAACCGAACTTGCTTTCGATATTAATTTACATCCAGAGTTTCCTGGTCAAGCAAAATTAGGAATTCTAATTGCTTCTGGTTTAGGTGGTCTATTGGGATTTATTGTCTTGAGTATGGTAGGTAAACCAAAGAAGTAGAGTATAATAAAATATAATAAAAAAGCCGAAGACATTCCTCTTCGGCTTTTTCTATTTTGTGATTAATCTTTCTTTTTCTTTGCTGCACGTTTAGCATCAACAGCACGGTTTCTCGGTTTTGTTTTTCTTGGTTTTCTCTTTCCAGGGCCACCTAGATTAACTTTGGTATTCTTTTCTTTTTTTGCGTGAAAAGCAGCTCCTTTTTCAATGGGCTTTTTCACTTTAACTAATTGCTTAGCCTTTAGTTTAGATTTTTCAAACTCCATTAACTTGTCTGAAATATCAACTTCAGCAGGAATCTCAATGACTCTTAGCTCTTTTTCCATTAGTTCTTCTGCCTCCAGTAACATTTCCTCTTCTTTTGGATCAACAAAAGAAATAGCAATTCCCGTTTTATCTGCACGTCCTGTACGACCAATACGGTGAATATACTGTTCTGGAGCATCGGTAAACTGCAAGTTGATCACGTGGCTAATATCCGAAATATCCAATCCACGAGCCATAATGTCTGTAGTCAATAGTCCTCTTAACTCATTGGCTTGAAATTCAGCCATCGAACGCAAACGGAAATTCTGTGATTTATTTGAGTGAATTACTGTAAATTCATCTGGGAAGGCTTCTTCCAATTGTTCCATTACAATATCCGCCAAACGCTTACTATTGATGAAAATCAATACGCGATTAAAGGTTTCTTTGTCTTGTAACAAGTGCATCAAGAGGTTCATCTTCGTATAGAAGTTAGGAACATGATACAATTGTTGGTCTATTTTTTCTAAAGGAGTTCCTGAAGCTGCTAAAGATACTTCTTCTGGAAAATCGAAAAAGTCTTCCAATACTTCATCTACTTCTTCTGTCATGGTTGCGGAGAACAAAATATTTTGTCTTTTGCTTCGCATCATGGCTAGTATAGAGGTAAGTTGGGTTCTAAAACCTAGATTTAGGATTTCGTCAAATTCGTCAATGACTAACTTTTGTAGGTTGTCAAAACGCAAAACACCATCTAGGGCTAAATCCATCATACGACCAGGAGTACCCACTAGGATATCTACTCCATCGTAAACGGCCTTGCGTTGGGTGTTAATATTGGTTCCTCCATAAACACCTAAAGAACGAATCGACATATATTGTGTTAGTTTATTCACTTCATCAACAACTTGAACAACTAACTCACGTGTTGGTACAATTATCACAACGCGTGGAGTATCCACATGGGCAAATTTCCATTGTTTTAAAATGGGAAGTAAATAAGCATAAGTTTTACCTGTACCTGTTTGGGCAATTCCCATTACATCTCTTCCAGATAAAATAACTGGGAATGACTTAGTTTGAATAGGTGTAGGCGTAGTAATTTGAAGCTCATCTAGGGCTTTTTGTAAAGCTTTCGGTAGATTAAATTGCTCGAAAGTATGCATAAAATATCTTATTTGGACAAAGATACGTTTTTTTATGCTTGTAGTAAGTATTGGATTGAAAATGGATCAAAGACAATCGTTTTGCTTAGAGAATTTTTTTAATTACTCGAAGTTTATGGGTGTGTTTTCCCGAATCTACATTGTAAATGCCTAGGTGATCTAATCGATCGATACGCACTTTTCCATGCGCGTGAATGATGTAATTGTTGTCCATGATAATTCCCACATGGATGATATTTCCTTCGGCATTATCAAAAAAGGCCAAATCACCAGCTTCGCTTTCTTCTATAAAACTCAAAGCTTCTCCAATGGTTGCTTGTTGAGAGGCATCGCGTGGAATAAGGTGTCCGTTAATTTTGTAGACCATTTGTGTGAAACCAGAACAATCGATACCAAAAGGCGTTTTTCCTCCCCATAGGTAAGGTGCATTTAAATACATAAATGCAGTTTTTACAAATTGACTTTTTGTGAATGTTCCCGTAATAGAGCGACCCTCAAAAGCGAATTTAAACGGATTTGTAGAGGCGTGTTTCAAGACGTTGAGGTTACTCCCTAAGGGAATAGACATGAGTTGGTTATCCGCAGAATGTAAAAACTCTACCAAATCACCAGCATAAATTGGTGCAGTTTGTGTTAGGGTGTCGTATTCATTTCTGTCGATGAGTTGAAGCTGTTTATTGTCAATCCACCCTTGATACTGATCAAAAGCCAATTCAATTTTAGACCATTTCTCCGTTTGTTCGAGTATCGTAAACAATTCACCGAATAGCAATTGAGAAACCAATTCGCTTTTATCGCTTGGTTCTGCGCGTAGGGGAACAATCGAAAGATTACAATAAGCAAACATCATAAAGGATCTTTTTATTTAGAGTACAAAAATAAAGATGAGTTTGAAGAAATCAAACCCATCTTTACTTAATATTTAGAGAAATATCTTGATTCGAATTAAGCTCTCTCAATAACAATAGCAGAAGCACCTCCACCACCATTACAGATAGCAGCAGCACCAATTTTAGCGTTGTTTTGTTCTAATACGCTTAATAACGTTACAACGATACGTGCTCCTGAACATCCTAGAGGGTGTCCTAAAGAAACAGCTCCACCGTTTACGTTAATTTTGTCTGTGTTTAGATCTAAAAGTTTTGCGTTCGCTAAACCTACAACAGAAAATGCTTCGTTGAATTCGAAGAAATCTACATCAGAGATTGCTAAGTTTGCTTTTTTCAATGCAATTGGCAATGCTTTAGCAGGAGCAGTAGTAAACCAAATTGGCTCTTGTGCAGCATCTGCATAACTTCTGATATAAGCTAATGGTTTTAAGCCTAAGTCTTTTGCTTTTTCTTCACTCATTAATACTACAGCCGCAGCACCATCATTGATTGTTGACGCATTTGCAGCCGTTACTGTTCCCTCTTTTGTAAAAGCTGGACGCAATCCTGTGATTTTGTCTAATTTTACATTAGAATACTCCTCGTCTTTAGCAACGATGATCGGTTCACCTCTTCTTTGAGGAACCTCAACTGGAACAATTTCCATATCAAATTTACCTTCTTCCCAAGCTTTAGCAGAGCGCTCATACGATTGGATAGCGAAAGCATCTTGTTCTTCTCTTGTGATGTTGTGTACTTTTGCTGTGTTATCAGCAGCTACACCCATCGCCTGATTGTCATATGCATCAACAAGACCGTCATTTTGTAATCCATCTACCATTGTAGTAGGACCAAATTTTTGTCCATTTCTCATATGTACGTAATGTGGAATCAAACTCATATTCTCCATTCCACCAGCAACAACTACCTCAGCATCTCCAGACATAATTGCTTGTGCACCTTGCATGATTGCTTTCATCCCAGAAGCACAAACTTTGTTTACTGTAGTACAAGGAACATTGCTGCTTAATCCAGCGTAAATTGCTGCTTGACGAGCGGGAGCTTGTCCAACACCTGCTTGAACTACGTTACCCATTAATACTTCGTCAACTAAATTTACGTCTAAATTGATCTTATCAATAGCACCTTTAATAGCAACAGCTCCTAACTTAGTTGCAGGAACTGTAGATAAAGAACCTAAAAAGCTACCAATCGGTGTTCTAGCAGCAGATACAATTACTACTCTTTTACTCATAATATATAGTGTTTATTTAAGTTTGATTTATTTTGATTCAATAGTTAACGACAAATATACATTATATATTTATTTGATAGAATTGTCAGGTGAAATAATAGTTGATATTAACATTAATCTTGAAAAGCCATTTTTTTTACCTCTTTTCTGAGATTTTTAGGGATGCAAAGAGGGAGGAAGATGGCGAATTTTGAAAAGAGGCAGAGCGAAGAGCATGATTTTATAAAAAATGAATAAAAAAAGAAGAATCGTATCTGCTTGATAGATAAACGATTTAAAGAATTTGATTATTTTTTTAAATTTTTGTGTCGTAAATATTTGGAAACAACGAAAACTCGTGCTACTTTTGCATCCGCAATACAGAAGATAACTCTTCTTTAAAGCAACGGAGAGGTGCCGGAGTGGTAACGGAGCAGATTGCTAATCTGTCGACTGGTAACGGTCGCCAGGGTTCGAGTCCCTGTCTCTCCGCTTATTCGGGGTGTAGCGTAGCCCGGTCATCGCGCCTGGTTTGGGACCAGGAGGTCGCAGGTTCGAATCCTGCCACCCCGACCACTACAAGTAGTGTAGGGTCCAATAGCTCAGCTGGATAGAGCAACTGCCTTCTAAGCAGTAGGTCTCAGGTTCGAATCCTGATTGGATCACAAAAAAGTCTTAACTATCGTTAAGACTTTTTTTGTTTATATACGTTCCATATCTCTTTAATTTGTACTTTTAGCTAGCTCTTTAATTCTTTCTCTGTATAAATCTTATGAAATACCAGGGTGATCCGATAAGAATCAAACTCAATGAATGTAATAACGCTTCCCACTGACCTCAATCTCGATCAAGCTCAATCAATCCAAATCTTTGATTATTGCAGTGTCCAAGAAATCGATCGCCAACAAATTGTACTCAACCAGCATACCTTTAGTTTTTTACTTGAAGGAAGAAAGGAAGTCGTTTTTGATCGTGCTACTCAAACTATTGATCCTTCTCATTTTCTCCTTATGAAAGCAGGACATTGTTTGATGACCGAGAAATTATCTGAAGGGGAAAGTTATAGGAGTGTATTGTTGTTTTTTTCAACTGAAGCCATTCAAAAATTTATTCAAAATATTGCAATAGATTTCGATCAATCTATAGAAAATCAATCAGTTCATGCTTTTAGATATGACGACTTTATTCTTCGATTTGTAAAGAGTTTACTCGATGTAAATCAGCTATCGAAAGAAATTCAGCCTCGATTACTAGCAGTGAAGTTTGAAGAGATTATGTGGTACCTTGTTGAAAAATACGGAAGGGGAGTCCTTTATTCTTTACTATCTACGCATGATAATAGCGCTCAAAAGTTTATCCGTACAATAGAAAGCAATATGCATTGTAAATTGACGATTAAAGAACTTGCTTTTTTGTGTAATATGAGTGTTTCTACCTTTAAGCGAACGTTTGAAAAGCACTATGCTGAATCTCCGATGAAATGGTTTCAGAATAAGCGATTGGAGTATGGACACTATTTGCTGCATATAGAAAAGAAAACCGCTACGGAGATCTATTCTGAGATAGGATATGAAAGTTTGTCGAGCTTTATTCAGGCCTATAAAGCAAAATATGGTCAAACACCCAAGCAACATCATAAGATTTGAGCTTTTAGCAACAGTTTTTGAGTGAATAGCCAAATGCAGCATGGTAGGTCGAGGGGTATCTTTGTTTTGAAATTTTTAAATCAACAAGAATGAAAAAAGCACAGGTATTACTACTGTTCGTCTTGATGCTGTCAACATCAGTATTTGCACAAAAAACGTTTACGCTATCGAGTAAAGATTTGGGTGGCGAAGGAACTAAAACACTTGAATTTAATGGGTTTGGTTGTTCTGGACTCAATCAGTCTCCACAGTTGTCTTGGGAAAATGCACCAGAAGGAACTCAGAGTTTTGCTATTACAATGTATGACCCTGATGCCCCTACAGGAAGTGGATTTTGGCATTGGGTGGTGTTTGATATTCCCTTAGCGAGCAGTGAATTGGTCGCCAACGCAGGAAATGTTGCTCTTAATTTAGCTCCCAAAGGAGCGGTCCAAAGTAGAACAGATTATGGGATCAATGGGTTTGGAGGACCTTGTCCGCCAGAAGGACATGGGTTTCACCAATATATTATCACAGTTTATGCTTTGAAAACAAGTACGTTAGGACTTGATGCTAATGTGAATCCTGCTATTGTAGGGTTTAATTTATGGAATCAAACACTCGCAAAAGCAAGTATTATCGCGTATTATAAACGATAAAAAACAAGTTAATAACTATAAAAAAAGTCTTTGAGAAATCGAAGACTTTTTTTGTAGTTATAGCTAGTGTTATTCTAAAATGGAGCAAATTGTTTCTTCCGGCGTATAAACAATTTCCTTTTTTGTCGTTCCTGTTTGATAACCCCATTTTGCAATTGCCTCAAGTAAGGGAATCAGGGTTTGCCCGAAAGTGGTTAATTCATATTCCACTTTTAAGGGAGGTTTACTTGTATAAACTGTTCGGCTAATTAAGCCGTGTTCTTCCATTTCCTTTAACTGCAAGCTTAAAGTGCGTTCCGTAATCATTGGAATGGCTTTTCTCAACTCATTATATCGTTTTTTTTCCATTAAATGAATGAGAATAACAGCTTTCCATTTGCCTCCTATATATCTCATTGTTAAGCTTGTACTGCAAGGGTATTCTTGATTGTCTATGGTATACATCTGTTACTATCCTTTATGACCGTTATTGCAAAGATAATTTACTATATATAAGTTTGCAACTATAAAAAGTATAGTTATAAATTATAAACCGAAGTAAATTGATTATGAATTTTTTAGATCTAGCCCAACGCAGGTATGCAACAAAAAAATACGACCTGACAAAAAAGATTACACCAGAACAAATAGAAGAATTAAAAAACATCATTCGACTAAGTCCATCTTCTATAAATAGTCAACCGTGGAAGTTTACATTTGTTACCAACGAAAAGATAAAAACGCAATTGGCCGCTCATTCCTATACGAATGAAAATTCCATCAATGCAGTTGGATTAGTAGTTGTCTTTAGCGTGATGGAAGATATTGACCACTTTGAGCAGCGCAATATTTCTATTTTGCCCGAAGGTTGGGTTAAGGGATTCTATGAACCTCTAGTTCGATCGCGTGGTGATCAAGCAACAAAATCGTGGATGGAAAACCAAGTGTATCTTTCATTGGGGTATTTTTTGTCTGCTTGTATGAGTCTCGGGTTGGACGCAACACCGATGGAAGGGATTAATCGCCAGGGGTATCACGATATTTTACAGCAAGAAGGATACGCTCCTTTGTTTGCAGTTACCGTGGGATATGCTGATCAAACGGACCCGATGCATCCAAGGGTTTTGCCTAAATCGCGTTTTGAACGCGAGGAAATTATTGTATCGATTTAGTTTACAGGTGTTGAGATGTTGAGGTGTTGAGGTGTTGAGATGTTGAGGTGTTGAGGTGTTGAGGTGTTGAGGTGTTGAGATGTTGAGGTGTTGAGGTGTTGAGGTGTTGAGGTGTTGAGATGTTGAGGTGTTGAGGTGTTGAGGTGTTGAGGTGTTGAGGTGTTGAGGTGTTGAGGTGTTGAGGTGTTGAGGTGTTGAGATAATTTTTTCTGAAATAAGAAGGTACTTGCTTTAAACAAAGAGATTGTCAAAAAAGTACAAAGTTTACAAATCAGCAAAAAACTAAAAAAAAGCATTTTTATAATGGAGTATTTTCCGTTAACCGTTAACCAACTACCAGGCTCTTTTATCCGTTACAAGCGGTTTTGTTAGGTCAAACACTACATTAAAGCTGGTTTTAGCTCCTGCACGTTGCAAGTTGTAACTGTATTCTTTGTTGTCAATGGTTACCCACCATAGATTAGCGGCAGCAGCAGGTATACTGGCTGTAGTTTCTTGATCGGCGGGAAAGTATTGAATATGTGCTGTACCCGTATTGGTGGTTGTACCGCCATACATGGTTACTTCATCAGGTTCTCCATTTGTTTGACGGTGGTCGTGTTTGAGTTCAATACGATCTCCCTTTAGCGTAAAAACCCAGGTGCGCGATAGATCATCTCCTACAAAAAAAGCAATTTTCACTTCGCGTTTATCACAAGCAGAGACATACATGATTAATTCTTTGTTGTCAAAATCAGCGGGTATAGGGGAAGAAACGATAGATCCTTTGTATGCTTTTCCGCAGTGTTCTGCGAGGTTTTGGATGAATTGGGTTGAAGCATTTGGCGCTTGTGCTTTTGTGTAACATACACTGCTGATACAAAACAGCAAAACAAGTAGATTTTTCATCATAAGTAGAATATATAAAAGACTAAGATAGTGGTATAAAGAATGTTTACCTAATGCTTGACAAAAACAAGGGAGGTTCTGGGGCTAAAACGTAGCGTATTTCCAACAAAAGCCTTATTTTTGAGGAAAGCTAAAAAACAATGATTCGATTGACAGAGCAAATCGTTCCTGTGAACGAGCAAGCTATATTTGTACACTTGTATACCCACGATACCCCAAAGACAGCAACAACCTTAGTGTTATTACACGATTCGTTAGGGAGTGTTGAATTATGGCGTGATTGGCCTCGTTTGTTGGCTGAACAGTTACAGTGTAATGTTATGGTGTATGATCGCGTGGGCTATGGAAAATCTCAACCGATGCAAACTGCTGTTCGAGAGCGAAATTACTTAGAACAAGAAGGCGCATTTTTAGAACAGCTGCGCTGTGTGTTACAATTGGAAAAGATAGCGATCTTCGGTCATAGCGATGGAGCGTCAATTGCTTTGTGGTATGGGATTTTGTATCCTGAGCATACAACTGCTTTGGTGATTGAAGCTGGTCATGTATTTGTAGAAGAGATGACGTTAAAAGGCGTTTTGGATGCTAAAAAAGCGTATGAAGAAACAGATTTAAGATATCGATTGGTCAAGTACCATGGAGAACGGGTAGAGAAATTGTGCTATGCTTGGTTTGATATTTGGTTAGATCCTGCATATCGCGATTGGACGATGGTACCCGAATTGTATCGAATTACATCTCCTTTGTTGTTTTTGCAAGGTGATTTGGATGAATACGGCACATTAGCACAAGTGGAAGAAACCATTACACATGTGAGTGGAATTGCAGAAAAATACGTGTTTGAGCAAGTGGGACATATCCCGCATAAAGAACAAAAGGAGCAAACCATGGCGCTGATCATCTCCTTTTTAAAATCTTATTTATAATTGGAGCAAATGCTCTATTTTGTCGAGAAATAATTGTTCGATTCTCGGATCTTTAGCTTGTAAATAAGACGTCTTTAAACTGTTTAAGTATTGATCTAGATTGGTAATAACACTACCTGGAGCCAATTCAAAAGGAACCTGTAAGTTCTTGGCTTTAATTGTCTCTAGGGCTGTTTTGATATAAGTCTCTTTATCCATCGTCGTTTTTGTATCGAACGCAAAGATATAAAATCATTTTGATGATAAAAGGAAGTGAAAAAGAATAGCCTAATCCTGTTGAGAGGATTAGGCTATTTTTTGATCTAGCGCGGTAACTCGATCGTATATGTTTTACCTTTTGTTTTTAGGTTTGTGTTGACTAACCAAGGGTTGTACAATTTCAACAATTTGTAGTTCGATCCTTGTTCAATGGCAAACATGGGTAAGTCTTCAATGTCATTACTTACCGTAATATAGCGCATCGGTACTGGTTGATATCGATCCGCTTTTGGAATGTCATAACCGTATAGTTGTGGGTTAGACATAATTTCTTTCATGGCAAGTATTCTGAAAACATAACGTGAAGTTTCTTGATTTAAAAATAAATCATAGTAGTTGTCTACATATTGGGAATTCATAGCTTTTGTCATGCCTGCCATTCCTCTGTTATAAGCAGCGGCAACCATGGTCCATGAACCAAATTTAGCTTTCGCATCGTTAAAATATCGACAAGCGGCCTCAGTTGCTTTTTCGAGGTGGTAACGCTCATCTACACTGTCATCTACCGTCAGATTATATTCTCCTGCTGTTCCTTTCATAAATTGCCAAAAACCCGAAGCTCCCGCAGATGAAACTACATTGGAAAGCGTACTTTCGATTACACAGAGGTATTTAAAATCGTCGGGAATATTATTTTTTTTCAGGATAGGTTCAATGATAGGAAAGTAACGCTCTGCTCTTTTGATAACCAAAGTTGTTGAGGAGTGTAAATTCGCGTTGATAATCATTTCACGGTCAAAACGCTCTTTGACATCAATGATTTCAAGAGGAGTTCGCTCACCAGCAAAATTCGCTTTTGAGGGTAAGGAAACATGGTGATCTGTCGGATCTTTCTGTTCTACTGTTTTATTGCTTGCTCCATGTGAGGTTGCGAAAATAAACGTAGATGCTACACCTACAACAGCTGTTGTGTAGAGTACATTTTTAAGATTCTTTTTCATTTATAGAGTTTAATATAATTTTTTGTAGATTTTGATTAAACCATTTGTATTTTATTAGTATCATGGCATGTGTACCACCTTTTACTTCTATCGCGCTTCGAATGTTTTTAAATGGAAAAATTTCGTCTTTTGTGCCATGAATATGGATTACCCCTTTCAAGTCTTCTTTTTGATCCCAGTTTAAAACGGTGCGAATACACCAATTTAAATAATGTGGATCGCGAATGGACAAATAGCGATTATATAATTCCACGCGTCTCTTTTGTTTTTCATTGCCATAGCGTGCGATCAGGTGGAGTATAAACTCAACGCCACCAGTAGGAAGCAATTTGTAGAGCCTGGTGTATTTTGCCCATTTAAAACGCTTGGGAAATTCTCGATTCGAACGCACACTTGAGATAATGATGATTTTTTGAACGTCAATGAGCTTAGCTAATTCTTGTGCGATAATCCCGCCAAAGGATACGCCCACTAAGATAGGGTTTTTCTGTTGAATCAGCGGAATGTATTTTTGCGTATACGTAATTAGATCTTCGTTTTTTTTACAAGGCAACCATTCTAAAAAATGCAATTCAAAACGTGAAGTATCCCATTCCAATCGTTCAAAAATTAATGAAGTGGATGACATTCCAGGAAAGAAATAAATCGGTATTTTGTTCATTTTAAATAAATTAACATACTTAATGGGGGTGGTCTGGAAAAAAATGACGAACTTTGATAAATATAGCGATAAAACTAGTTGTATTCGCGGTATAAACAATCTAAAATTTTTTTTACGTTGTAATTGTTATGAATTGGGGCATTCGGCCACCGTTCTTTTTTTGTTGCTATGAAAAGGAGGTTCTGCATAACATGAAAATATAAAAATTTAGTATAATGGAAATTAAAGACAATGAATTGCTTCGCCAGTTCGAGCTTGAAACCGATCAGGGATTGCTCAGTGTGGAGTATTCACTTCAAGAGAGAAAGATCTTTCTTACCAAATTAAAAGGATTCGAAGAAGGTGTACAAGCACAATCTATCGATTTTTTGAAAGGAGTACTCGATATTGTTAGAGAAAAAAGATTAAGAGTAGTTCCTACACATCCAAAAATTGTTTCTTTCTTTAGGAAAAATCCTACATACAAAGAAATGCTTCCTCCAGGGATAAGAATTTAATCCTGTGAGATTTTAAAAAACCCACTTATAACACACACAGCATACCCCGAACTAGGGTGAAAAAAAGAAAAAACCTGTTTGAAATTCAATTCAAACAGGTTTTTTTATTTAATCTAGAAAATCAAATCGAACAATACCGTCATCGTCAATTTTCGTTAGTTTAATTTTGCGTAATGTATTGACTAAAGCCGGATCCCAAGGTGTTTTTACTTTGACATAGTTTTCTGTAAAACCGTGGATATACCCCTCTTTATTTTCGCTTTCAAATAAAACGGTCTTTTCGTTACCTAATTGAGACTCATAAAAGGCACGGCGTTTTTTGACTGATAAACCGCGCAACATTTTACTTCTCTTATTTCTTACTTCCATCGGAACAACTCCTTCCATCGCTATCGCTTCAGTATTATCGCGTTCTGAATAGGTAAAGACATGTAGGTAGGAGATGTCTAAATTGCTCAAGAAGTTATATGTATCTAAAAACTTCTCATCTGTTTCACCAGGGAAACCAACAATTACATCTACTCCGATACAACAATCTGGCATTACTGTACGGATTTTATCTACGCGTTCTACATATAACTCTCGCATATAACGGCGTTTCATCTTCTTTAAGATATCGTTATTTCCCGATTGTAACGGAATGTGAAAATGAGGAACAAACGTTCTACTTTTAGAAACGAATTCGATGGTTTCATTCTTCAATAAGTTTGGCTCAATAGAAGAAATGCGCAAACGCTCAATTCCCTCTACTTGATCTAAAGCCTGTACCAACTCTAAAAAGGTGTGTTCGTGCTTTTTATTGCCAAATTCACCTTTTCCATAATCACCGATGTTAACACCTGTAAGTACAATTTCCTTAATGTCTTGTGCTGAGATTTCAGCTGCATTTTTTAAGACGTTTTCCATGGTATCACTTCTAGAAATACCACGTGCCAAAGGAATCGTACAGTACGTACATTTGTAGTCACATCCATCTTGCACTTTTAAAAATGCGCGTGTTCGATCTCCAATTGAATAAGAACCAACATAAAAATCGGCTTCTGAAATCTCACAAGAGTGCACCTGACCCATTTCATTTTTGGAAAGGTCATTGATGTAATCCGTCAATTTAAATTTCTCTGTAGCACCAAGCACTAAATCAACCCCATCAACATTGGCTAATTCAGCTGGTTTTAATTGCGCATAACATCCAACAGCGGCAATAAAGGCCTTTTCGTTTTTCTTTTGCGCTTTTTTTACTATTTGTTTGAATTGTTTATCTGCATTTTCGGTTACAGAACACGTGTTGATCACATAAATGTCTGCCACATCCTCAAATTCAACACGATCAAAACCTTCATCGACGAAACTTCTTGCTATTGTTGAGGTTTCAGAAAAGTTTAGCTTACATCCTAAGGTGTAAAAAGCTACTTTTTTTCTATTTTCCATAATCATTCTTTACTATGAGTAGTAACTTTGAAGTATATTTACTCTTTGTTGTCACAAAGCGTGCAAATTTACGTACAAAATTCGGTTTGATGAAATCAATAATTTATTATATATCAATTCTTTGTATCTCCATCCTCCTTTTTTCTTGCCAAAAGAAAACAGTAGAAAATGTAAAAGGAGAGGTATTTCGCTATAATGAAAATTCAAATATTCAAACTCTTGATCCTGCTTTTGCTCGTAGTATGGCCGTTATTTGGCCGTGTAATCAATTGTTTAATGGATTGGTCCAACTCGACGATCAGTTGCAAATAGTAGGCGATATAGCCAAGTCTTGGGCGGCGTCTTCTGATGGATTAACCTATGATTTTGTTTTGCGTAAAGAGGTGTATTTTCATCCACATCCTGCCTTTGGTCCTGCTCAAACTCGACCCGTTACAGCACGAGATTTTGTATATAGTTTAGATCGATTAACTGATCCACAAACGGCTTCACCAGGCGCGTGGATTATGCAAAAAGTACAAAGCTATCAAGCGGTAAATGACACTGTTTTTCGCCTGCATTTGAAGGAATCTTTTCCCGCAATTCTCGGACTGTTGTCTATGCGCTATGCGTCTGTGGTTCCGCAAGAAGTAGTCGAAGATTCTCAACATGATTTTCGCACGCATCCCATTGGAACAGGGCCTTTTTATTTTAAGTTTTGGGAAGAAAATGTCAAGTTGGTCTTGAGACGAAATCCCAACTATTTTGAGAAAGACCAAGACGGAAGTCAGTTGCCTTATCTCGAATCTGTGGCCATTACCTTTTTACCAGATAAACAAAGTGCTTTTTTGCAGTTTATTCAGGGAAATTTAGATTTTGTTTCTGGACTTGATCCTTCATATAAAGATGATTTAATTACGCTTGAAGGCGAATTACAACCCAAGTATCAGGAAGTTGTTCAGATGGAAACCGGTCCTTATCTCAATACGGAGTATTTGGGCTTTAACATGGACGACAAAAATAGCCCTGTAAGTGATAAGCGCATTCGACAAGCGTTGAACATCGGGTTTGATCGCGTTAAAATGTTGAAGCACTTGAGAAGTGGAATGGGAACGGCTCAAGTGGGAGGAATTATACCTAAAGGTTTGCAGGGCAATATTGTCTTGGATCAATTATACGATGTAGACAAAGCAAAAGCTCTCGTAGACGCTTATAAAAAAGAACATCAACAAGTCAAAATTACAATTCCACTATCTACTAACGCAGGCTACCTCGATATCGCAGAATATTTGCAAAGAGAATGGCAAAAGATAGGTTTGACAGTAGAGATTGACGTTATGCCACCAGCGACGTTAAGACAGGGAATGGCTTCGGGCAAAATAGCCTTCTTTAGAGGGAGTTGGATTGCAGATTATCCCGATGCTGAGAACTATCTATCTCTATTTTACAGCAAAAATAAAGCACCCAATGGTCCTAACTATACTTTTTTTGCCAATTCAACTTACGATCAGTGGTATGAGCAATCTTTTCAAGTGACCGATCCTAACCAAAGAGAACAACTCTATCAACAAATGGACCACTTGCTTGCAGAAGAAGTGCCCGTTTTGGTTCTGTTTTACGATCAGGCTGTTCGATTTAGCCGAAAAAATGTTCAACAATTGGGTATAAACCCCATGAATAATCTGTTTTTGAAAAAGGTAAAAAAGTCAAGTTGAAAATAATCTGATTTTAGTAGAAGAATTCTTGGTGAAATAGTATATTTGAACCGATTCGATAGCGGTAGCGCATTGAATAAATACAACTTACAACCTTACACGAATTATATTATGAATGAGTTAGTCGTTCTAATTGTAGATGACGAGACGAAGGTTGCCGAAGTTTTGAAACACCGTTTACAACACAGTATTAAGCTGCAACACAAATTGGTGTTTTATACGGCAAAGTCGGTCGCAGAAGCAGTAAAAATGATTGAACAGTATACACCTGATCTCGTTTTTTTAGACATTCAAATGCCAAAAGAGAACGGATTGGCTTTGTTTGACTACTTTCAAACACCGCTTTCTTTTGAAGTAGTGATTACGACTGCCTATAGTCAGTATGCATTGGAAGTTTTAAATGAATTTCCCTGTTTGCACTATCTATTGAAGCCTATTGCGGTTGAAAATTTGCAAATCGCCTATGACAAATTTGTCGAAAAAGAGGGGCAACAATCTTTTATCAAATTAATCAAGAACAATCAGAAACGCGATGTGGTTCCCGTTGATTCAATTGTTTATTGTAAAGCGGATGACAATTATTGTGAAATCTACCTACACGATCAAAAATACTTGATATCTAAAACATTAGGAACTGTTGCTGCAAAGTTACAGCATGGACAATTTCGACGAGTAGGGCGTTCCTATGTCGTAAATATGAAACATGTTAAGCATATTGAAAATGGAACAAACCGCATTGTTTTTAAAGACGAAATCGTCATCAATGAACGAGAGGTCAAACACGATATTACTGTCTCTGCAACAAAGATGAAGGAGTTTAAGGAATTTGAGCTATGATGCGATGGGTGGTGTTCTTACTCGTGGGACTAACCATGCCTCTTCTCCGGGCCCAAACAACAGTAACTAAGCGCTATACAACTGAAGATGGGTTGATAGCCAATGATATACGAGTTTTGTTGATGGATACCAATGGGGTACTTTGGATCGGATCACGAGCAGGACTCAGTGTGCGTCAACAAGGGCGAATTGTCATCGATGAGGAGGCTATTCAACGTCGGTTTACCAATATTACAAGCCTAGTAGAAGATGAGGATCAAGGAATTTGGATCGGAAGCTATGGGCAAGGTATTTTGTATAGAGGAAAGAAAGAAACGCTGTTGTTTAATGAAAGTTGCGGATTAACGGCAACGCGTATCAACAGTTTGTTTGTCAGTTCTTCGAAGTTGTACATCGGAACTTCTCAGGGCATTTCCATTATTGATATTACAACAAAAAAAGTAGTGCCCTTTTCAACACAAAACACGTTGACGACTCCAAGTCCTGTTTCTAGCTTTTATCAAATAGGAAGTACCGTATTTGCTACAACAATCAACCATGGTGTATTTCGCATTGAAGAAGGAAAATTACATCCTGTGAGCGAACAAAAAGAGGTCGTAGCATCGTTGTTTGACAAGGAGAGACAAACCCTGTTTTTGGGATTGAAATTCGAGGTTGAAATTCACCAGCTTCACAGCCAAATCTCTTCAGTAAAAAGTAAAGTAAAGGGGACGCGTTTTTTTCAACAAGTAGAAGATCAAGTGTATTGGGTTGGCGCAGATATACTTAATGAAGGAGGCGGAATTTACGCTTGGGATGGACAACGCATCGAAAAACGCAATGAACAATACGATATCAAAAATGCTGAACTCTATAGTTTAGCTTATGATGCGAAGCGAAAATTTCTATACGTTGGCAGTAAGAAACAAGGGTTGTTTCAAGTAGACCTAGATTCTCCTTTGCGTTTCGATCCTCGTTTTGGACCTGTTGAAACCATTGCACTTAAAGGAGATTCAATTTATGTTTTCGGAACTAGAGGACTGTGTATCGTACGTCAAAATACCATTGTGCGAACCCTCGATAAATCAACGTTCAAAGCGTATCAACTCCAGCACAAACAATCGTTTATTGGAGTCACTACGCGAGAGAATAATTTTTTTGAAATTGAGCATCGCATCCCTGCCGAGCAAATTCAATTTTATAAAGCTGTCGTTCACCAAAATTCAATTTGGGTAAGTACAAATATTGGTTTTTTTCAACTCAATATCAAAGGGACTATTGAGAAGTATTGGGGAATTCACACCTATCAATTCGACTTTTTTCAAAATCAATTGCTTGAGACAGATCCTTACGGTGGCGTTCGCTTATATAAAAATACAGCTGCCTTTCAATACGATTACCTCGACAGAGAAGATGGTGCTTTTGTTCCTCGTGACATTGTTGATATGGCCGAAATGAAAGGAAGAATGTATCTTGCCGGTGCTTTGGATGGGTTATATGTTTTTGAGAATAACCGCTTTAGATCACTGTACCAAGAGGGCATCTTTGCTGAAAATAGATTGAAATTCCTTGAGAAAGGCAAGGATAATCAACTTTTTGTAGCCACGGATTTTGGTGATATTTATTGCTTAGATGTCAGTGATTCACAACCCAAAGTGCTGTACAAAATTGAACAAGAAACTCTTTTAGGACATGGAATTACGTTCTTGCATCATGTTAAAAATCAACTTATTGTAGGAACAAATAAGGGGATTACTGTGGTAGATCCAAAGGGAGTCTTTTTGTTTAATAAAGAACAAGGACTTGATAATTACAATGTTAAGAGTAGCGCTGTTGTAAATGACCAGTTAGTTTTGGGAACAGATGCCGGATTGTATACCTTAGATCTTCAGTATTTTAAACCCAAAAAAACGGCGTATAATCTTGTTATCTCTTCGATTAAAGTGAATGAGACAAAGTTAGATTTGACACAGGGAGAAATTACTACCACGAAAGAGTTGGAATTACCTTACAATCAAAACTCTATTTTTGTAGACTTTGTATTACTAGGAGCAAAGTACCCAGATAAATTAAGGTTTCAATATCGAGTAAAACCAACGGAAAAATGGTTAGACTTGGAGCAACCTTCACTGGCTTTGAGCTATTTGAATACGGGAGAATATCCCATTGAAATTAGAGTATTAGATTACAACAGTGGCGCAGTACAGATCAAGACGTTGCTAAAGGTAACGATTGAACCTCCTTTTTTACTATAGTTGGTGGTTTTTTAGCTTAGTGGGGTTAGTCGTTATTGGGCTAGTTATTTTCCTGATACAGCGAATCAAACGACAGCAAGAGATTCGAGATAAACAATTGCGCTACGAGAAAAAGGTAGCTGAATTAAAAGTACTCTCGGTTCGAAGTCAACTGAATACCCATTTTATATTTAATGTTTTGAGTTCTTTTCAGTACTTTATTATTGCACATAAAGAAGAAGAAGCATTGTATTATTTAGAGCGATTCGCATCACTTATTCGCAAAACACTTAATTTGTCTATGGTGGAAGAGGTAAGTTTAAAAGAGGAGATCGACTATATTCAAGGTTATTTTGAATTAGAAAATATGCGATTGGATGAAAGGGTCACACTCGAAGTGACAATTGATCCACAGCTAAATCTTCATCAAGTGATGATTCCTCCTTTGTTACTACAACCTTTTGTTGAAAATAGCTTGGTTCATGCCTTTCCTGAAAGTATCGCTAATCCAAAAGTTTGTATTCTTGTCTATCAGGAGAATACGGATGTTATTTTGGAGGTGATTGACAATGGAATTGGCAATCAGCAAATCCGCGCAAAGCAATCAACACATGAATCTAAGGGAATGTATCTGGTAAAGGAACGAATGAAAATGATACAAGCATATTTAGAAGAACATTTGAGCATACACGCTACCGAATCAGGAACTCGTGTTCGCTTGGTATTAAAAGATGCAAAGGTGTAAAAAGCTCCGGTCCTCGTCAATTATTTGTTAAGAAGTCTGAGAAAAGCGAGAAAGGATTGTATTATTGCTTTTAACAAGGTACAATCGAAACGGAATTTTACTACCGCTTTAATTTATAAGATATTAACATGAAAGGAAGACTATTGTTTGTTGGCATTTTTGTTGCCTATTTTTTGGCGAATATATATATAGGTATTCGCGTTTATCCTTTAGTAGAGCAAGCACTATGGAGCGTACAAGTGATGTATGTTATAGGAGTGATATTTTTAATCCTTTCACCCATTTTATTTTTTGCATTTAGAAAACGAGTAGGAGTGCCTGAAGCGGCAATTCTATATAAAGTAGGAACGGGCTGGTTAATGCTTATTATCTATTCGTTTTTATTGACATTATTAGGAGAATTGATTTTGTTATTTACAAGAGAATACCTAACCCATGTACTGCCTGTGGAGGTTTCTGTATCTAAACTTCACGCTTTTTTTATCATAGGAGGAACAGCCATTACTGCATTGATTGGCAATTTTAACTATTATAGAAAAAAGGTGATTACCCTTAATTTAGAAACGGAGAAGACGTTAGATCAACCGGTTAAGATGGTAGTATTGAGTGATTTGCATTTAGGACATGCGATTAGTAAAAAGGAGTTGAAACGTTGGATCACTTTTATTAATCAACAACAAGCAGATATCGTTCTATTTGCAGGAGATATTATTGATAACAGCCTGTTGCCATTAACGTACTATAAATTAGATGAACTGCTTCGCGAGATCCAAAGTAAGCACGGTGTTTATGCGTGTTTGGGCAATCATGAATATTTAGCGAATGTCGAAATGAGTTTAGCTTTTTTGAAGCAGTCAAACATTACGGTTTTACGAGATGAAGTGGTGAATATTGGTCAGCTTCAGCTGATTGGAAGAGATGATAAATCCAATCCACATCGCAAAGCTTTAGTTGATTTGGTACAACCAGATCCATCAAAAGTACAGATTGTCTTGGATCACCAACCGTATGATTTGGCAAAAGCAGCAGAACAACACGTAGATTTTCAATTCTCAGGACACACACATCGCGGTCAAGTATGGCCTTTTTCATGGATTACAGATTATTTGTTTGAACAATCTCATGGCTATCTTAAAAAAAATAATACACAGTATTACATTAGTTCTGGATTGGGAATTTGGGGTGGACGCTATCGCATTGGAACACAATCAGAATACGTGGTGGTGAACTTAAAAACCAAGAAAGGAGATAAGTAAATAAAAGAAAGTTAACGCGTAAATCGTTGGTTTTTTTTTAATGGAGAATAAAAGGTTATTTTTGTCAAAATTTTGTTGAAGTGAATTATTTATCAGTAGAAAATATATCGAAATCTTTTGGGGCACATACGCTGTTTGAAAATGTGTCTTTTGGTATTAATAAAGATCAAAAGATTGCTTTTGTAGCAAAAAATGGGTCGGGTAAAACGACGATTTTGAGAATCTTAACAGGAGCAGATCATCCCGATAGCGGACAAGTAGTGATGCGCAAAGGAATTCGCATGGAGTTTTTATCTCAAGAACCCAACCTTCAAGATGAATTGACCATTGAAGAAAGTATATTTGCTTCGGATAATGAAATTTTAAAGGTAATTGAATCGTATGAAAAAGCCTTAGAAAACCCAGATAATCAAGAAGCGTATCAGAAAGCCTTTGAACAAATGGATATCCACAATGCGTGGGATTTTGAAACGCAATACAAGCAGATCTTATTCAAGCTTAAATTGGATGATCTAAAGTTGAAAGTAAAAACGCTATCTGGAGGGCAGAAAAAACGTTTGGCTTTGGCTATCATCTTGATCAATAAACCTGATTTATTAATCTTAGACGAGCCAACGAACCACTTGGATCTAGAAATGATCGAGTGGCTAGAAAATTACTTTGCCAAAGAAAATATTACCTTGTTTATGGTAACGCACGATCGTTTTTTCCTTGAAAATGTATGTAATGAGATTATCGAATTAGACAATGGAATTATCTATCAATACAAAGGAAATTACTCGTATTATTTAGAGAAAAAAGAAGAGCGAATTGCCGCTGAAAATGCGAGTATTGATAAAGCGCAAAACCTATTTGTCAAAGAGTTGTCTTGGATGCGCAGACAACCGAAAGCGCGTACAACAAAATCGAAATCACGTATTGATGATTTTTATGTAATCAAAGAAAAAGCACATAGCCGTAGAAAGGAGCACCAAGTAGAACTCGAAATCAACATGGAGCGTATGGGAAGTAAAGTAGTTGAATTACACAAGTTGAATAAATCATTCAATGGTAAAGTAATATTAAACGACTATAGCTATATGTTTAACCGTGGAGAACGCATTGGTATTATAGGTAAAAACGGATCTGGTAAATCAACATTTCTCAATATTTTAACCCAAGCAATGAAACCTGATACGGGAAAAGTTGTGATTGGAGATACGATTAAAATTGGGTATTATACGCAAGGAGGGATCACAATCAAGCCTGAACAAAAGGTAATAGATGTGATTAAGGAATTTGGTGAGTATATCCCCTTGGCCAAAGGACGTTCAATTTCAGCAGGACAGCTATTGGAGCGCTTCTTGTTTGATCGCAAGAAACAACATGATTTCGTAGAGAAATTAAGTGGAGGTGAGTTGAAACGATTGTATTTGTGTACCGTGTTGATTCAAAACCCCAATTTCTTGATTCTCGATGAGCCAACAAACGATTTGGATATTGTTACCTTAAACGTATTGGAAAGCTTCTTATTGGATTATCCTGGGTGTTTAGTTGTGGTATCGCACGACCGCTATTTTATGGATAAAATTGTAGACCACTTGTTTGTGTTTAGAGGAGAAGGGGAAATTGAAGACTTCCCTGGAAACTATTCAGATTTTAGAGCGTATGAAGACAGTATTGAACCTGTAAAAGAAGAAGCGCCTAAGGAAAAGAACAATTGGAAAGAAAATCAAGTAAAAAATGGTTTGACATTTCAAGAGCAAAAGGAATTGCAAAAAACTGAACGTGAAATGGCAAAATTAGAAGAACAAAAGCAACAAATAGAAAAAGAATTTGCAGACGGAAAGGTTACCGATGATCAAATTGAAACCAAAGCAAAACAGTTGCAAAAAATAATAAAAGAACTCGAAGAAAAAGAAGAAAAATGGTTTGAATTATCAGCCAAAATGGAGTAGTAGTTTTGAGTCTAAAAAAAGCAAAAAAGAGGGCGATAAAAAAAAATAGGTCCTCTTTTTTTATGCAAAAAATTAAACAAAGGTATAAAATATAGCAAAAATTTAAGATTTTTACAAGAGTCTAAATGTTAAAGTTTTTTCTTGTATCTCTTTGTTAATCAGGGTTTGATTGTAAACGGAAGGTTAAGGCAATGTAATTTAACGATTAAAAAATAGGCGGATTTAAAAAAGGGGGTAACTTTGCGGAGTGAAATTTCAAGTGGTGACAGGGCTTGAGAAATTAATTTTAATGAGAAAAAAATGTTCTTTTTTTATTGGCTTATTACTGCTTTTAGGTGGAGTTTTTTCGGGTTTTAAAAAGTATGAAGTCATACTTTTAGAACAGTATAAAATCGTCCCAACAGAAGAGCTTTCTTACCATTTTCCAGACAAGAATGTCAAGGAAGTGAAAACAGAAGAAGCTGCAGTAATACCATTTACAGGGAAAACCTATATTGGGTTTAAACAAGCCCTAGGTGCAAGGGAATCTAATGGCTTGTATCGAATTGTTAACTCTTTTGGTTACATCGGTAAGTACCAATTTGGAAGGTTAGCTCTAAGATCAATAGGAATTTTTGATTCTGAAGAGTTTTTAAATGATCCGCAATTACAAGAAAAAGCATTTGATGCTTTAATTGCAAAAAACAAATGGATTCTGAGAAACGAGATCAAAGCGTTTGAAGGAAGAAGAATTGATGGGATCAGAATCACGGAGTCGGGAATATTAGCCGCTGCTCACCTAGGTGGTGCAGGATCTGTGAGAAAGTATTTAAGAAGTAATGGCGCTAATTCATTTAGCGATGGATACGGAACTTCAATCAAAACTTACTTAAAGAAATTTAGTGGGTATGATGTTTCAGAAATTGATCCAGAAAAAAATGCATTAGTCATGCTGTAAAAGCATAAAAGGCTGTCTACATGTAGACAGCCTTTTTTTATTTTTTTTTCGTGAACCTGATACGTGACGAAGGAACAAAAGGCGTTTAAATTTTAATGATTTCTCATTTTATTTGGTAGATAAAAAATAATCTCTACCTTTACACCTTCAAAACAAAGAAAAATGAATTTTATACATGCAAACAATTGGTGGTGGAACAACTTACGTCAAGACGTCGTGAGCTGTCCTGCTATTGGTATGTATGAAGTAAAAATATAACGGAACGAGTATATTATTCCTACACATCTAAGGGCTTGTCATCACGACAAGCCCTTTTTTTGTGCCTAAAAATTTCAACGTAATGATGAATCTAAAACAAACTAATATGAAGTATCAAGTAAACCAAGCCGGATTTTATGGCGATTTCGGAGGAGCCTTTATTCCTTCAACCTTACAGCCTATTGTAGCTCAACTCCAAGCGATGTATTTGGAAATAATGGAAGAACCAACTTTTCAAGAGGAGTATCAAAAGCTATTAGCTGATTATGTAGGTCGACCTACGCCTCTGTATTTTGCAGAGCGACTATCCGCCTTGTACAAGACCAAAGTGTATTTAAAACGCGAGGATTTATGCCATACAGGTGCGCATAAAATAAACAATACCATCGGACAAGTATTAGTAGCTAAGCGCTTAGGTAAAAAAAAGATTATTGCCGAAACAGGAGCAGGACAACACGGCGTTGCTACCGCAACAGTTTGTGCTTTAGCAGGAATGGAATGTGTTGTTTTTATGGGAGCTACTGATATTGAACGTCAAGCACCAAACGTGGCTCGCATGAAGATGTTGGGGGCTGAGGTTCGCGCTGCCAAAACGGGTACGCAAACCTTAAAAGAAGCCGTTGATGAAGCGTTGCTCTACTGGATTGAAAACCCAGAAGACACCTACTACTTAATTGGATCTGTTGTAGGACCACATCCGTATCCCGATATGGTGGGACGCTTTCAATCGGTGATATCCAAAGAAATAAAAAAACAGTTGTTGGAAAAGGAAGGGGTTGATAAACCCAATTATGTCATTGCTAGTGTTGGCGGAGGAAGTAATGCAACTGGGGCTTTTTACGAGTTTTTAGAAGAAGAAAGTGTAAAGCTTATCGTTGCTGAAGGAGGAGGGCTAGGAGTAGATAGCAATCAGACTGCTGCCACTTCTTTTATCGGGAAACCAGGCGTATTGCACGGGAGTAAAACGCTGTTCATGCAAGATGAAGCAGGTGAACCATTAGAAGCTTATTCGATTTCTGCCGGATTAGACTATCCTGGTTTTGGACCATTATTCGCACTAATGAAACAAGAAGATCGTGCAGAGTTTTTTGCTATTAAAGACTCCGAAGCAATGGAAGCAGGTCTTAATCTGTGCAAACTAGAAGGGATCATTCCCGCTATTGAAAGTTCTCACGCACTCGCTGCGTTACAACATAAAACATTTTTGCCAACTGATATTGTAGTCGTAAATCTTTCCGGTAGGGGGGATAAAGATTTACAAAATTATGCCAACTACTTTCAGTTGTAGTTTTTTCAGGAAAAAGCCCACGTAGGAGTGGGCTTTTTTTGTATCGTACTTATTCATTCTTATACCATTGCTCTAGATCTACTAAAATAGGGAGCAATTTGATTCCCTTATCCGTGAGTTTGTATTCCACGCGAGGGGGAACTTCAGCAAAAACCTCTCTTTCTACTAAACCGTCATTTTCTAACTCACGTAAAACAGTCGTAAGTGTTCCTTGTGCAATATGATCTAAATCTCTCTTTAGCATACCAAAACGCTTCGGACAATTTGAGGCAATGATTTTGATGATTGAAATCTTCCATTTTCCTGTAATTGTCTTTAAGGCGTGTTGTGCCAAACAGGTATCTTCAAAATAAATCAATTTATTTTCTACTGTAGTACACTCATTTCCACCATTAGTACTGTTTTTCATACTTAGTCTAGATTTTTCACCTACTTGATTGCAAGCAAGCTATTATTCACTTTTGTAAAGATAATTATAAAATATAGGATGTAAAAAATGAAAAATACAACTAGGAATAAAAAGAGAATTATGCTGTTTCTCATTTCGATGTCTATTTTCTTGTCTGTGTTAGACTTGTTTATTGTCAACGTAGCAATCCCTAAAATTAGAACGGCTCTGCAAGCAAGTGTAGCAGATATACAACTTGTTATTATTTATTATGTTATAGGCTATGGTGCTTTCCTCATCACTTCAGCTAAAATGGGAATGAAATATGGACATAAAAAAATATTTGTGCTCTCTATGTTTAGTTTTGGATTATTTTCTCTGTTGTGTGGAGTAGCTTCTGATGTACATGCGTTAACTATTTATCGCTTGTTTCAAGGAATTAGTGGGGCTTTTATGATTCCGCAAGGAGTTACACTTTTATCTCACATTTACACCAATGAAAAGGAAAGACGTCAAGCGTATGCTATTTATGGTGCGATAGCGGGAATATCTTCCGTATTAGGGCAGATACTAGGTGGTGTGCTCCCTGATCTAGATTTTACTTTTGGTGCATGGAGACTTATCTTTCTAATTAATGTTCCCATCGTCTTAGTCGTTGGCATACTATCTTGGAATTTGTTAGTAGAGGTAGAACGCAAGAGAGAGATGAAAATTCAATTTTTCTCTCAACTGATACTCATTCTCTTTTTGGTTGTACTGATGTATAGCTTAGTAACAGGTGCAGATCACGGATGGACCCCCATTTTGTTTTTATCATTGACAAGTGCTATGATTGGAATTGTTCTGTTTTTAGTTTTTCAGTTTAGAAAATACAAAAAAGAAGAGGAAACACTACTCGATTTTGAACCGTTTACTTATAAGATTTTCGCTGTTGCTCTAGTAGCACTTGTGTTTTACTCTTTGGTTCAGGACTCTTATTTCTTCGTCTATGCCAATCATTTTCAGTTGAAATTACATTACACTGCTACACAAACTGGAGTTTTATTCGCCTTTCAAGGAGTAGGCTATGTAATAGCCTCTTTTATGTCTTTGAAATTTTTATCTCGTTATCAGGAGCGTTTTATGATTTTTGGACTGTTGCTTATGGTGATTGGATTACTATTACACTATGTGTTATTGTACCAAGGAGATATCAAATTTGAAACAACAGCTATTCTGCTGTTTGAATATGGATTAGGATGCGGTATTGTTTTACCCGCCATGTTTACCTATGCTTTAAGTGCTTTGCCTACCGCTCTGACTAGTGCAGGGTCTAGTTTATATCTCACCTTACAACAGCTGAGCATTGCATTGGGAGTAAGTCTTGTAGGTCAAGCATATTTTAGTAGTGAACAAGGACATTTAAACGCTACTGTAATTATGGTTTTCCTCTTGCTGATGACGGGACTTGTGTTTTTTATGGGCTACAAAAAAAGAGAAAGAGAAAGATAAATAAGATTTTTTTTCCTCTATATATTAAGGTATAAAAAGAGATCGTCACACGTTTTGTTTTTTTGAACTTTATCTCTCCATAAAAAATCCCCATTCAAAACAAACAAATACTATATTTGCACCTGTTTTAATAAAATTACAATATGATAACAGTTAATGATGTTGCTGTCCAATTTGGTAGTACAACACTTTTTAGTGGCGTGAGTTTCTCCATTAATGAAAATGACAAGATTGCCTTAATGGGAAAAAACGGTGCAGGTAAATCTACGTTGCTTAAAATCGTAGCAGGAGTAAACAAACCTTCTTTAGGTTCTGTTGCGGCGCCAAAAGAAGCCGTGATTGCCTATTTGCCTCAGCATTTGTTAACTGCTGATGATTGTACTGTTTTTGAAGAAACATCAAAAGCGTTTGCTCAAATCTTTTCTATGAAAAATGAGATTGAGCAAATTAATGAGGAGCTAACAGTGCGCACCGATTACGAAAGTGACGCGTATATGAAGTTAATCGAACGCGTGTCTGAACTCAGCGAGAAGTTTTATTCGATCGAAGAAGTAAACTACGAAGCTGAAGTAGAAAAAGTGTTGAAGGGATTGGGATTCTTGCGCGAAGATTTCACTCGTCCAACATCTGAATTTAGTGGGGGATGGAGAATGCGTATCGAATTGGCGAAAATCCTTTTGCAAAAACCTGATTTAATTTTACTCGATGAGCCGACCAACCACATGGATATTGAAAGTATTCAGTGGTTAGAAGAGTTCTTGTTGACACAAGCCAAAGCGGTAATGGTGATTTCCCATGACCGTGCATTTGTCGATAATATTACCAACAGAACGATTGAGGTAACGATGGGGAAAATCTACGATTACAAAGCGAAATACTCCGATTATTTAGTATTGCGTCAAGATCGTCGTGCACATCAGTTGAAAGCCTACGAAGAACAACAAAAGATGATTGCTGAAACAACAGAATTTATTGAGCGTTTTAAAGGAACGTATTCAAAAACGTTACAAGTGCAATCACGTGTAAAAATGTTGGAGAAACTAGATATTATTCAAGTGGATGAGGTTGATAATTCAGCACTTCGCTTGAAGTTTCCACCAGCACCGCGTTCGGGACAATATCCAGTTACTGTTACTGAAATGGGTAAAACCTATGGTGAACACGTCGTATTCAAAGACGCTAATATGGTTGTGGAGCGCGGACAAAAAGTAGCCTTCGTTGGAAAGAATGGTGAAGGTAAGTCTACGATGATCAAAGCGATAATGAAAGAGATTGACTATACAGGATCAATTGAGCTAGGACACAATATCCAAGTGGGATATTTTGCCCAAAATCAAGCGTCTTTGTTGGATGGAGATTTAACGATTTTTGAAACTGTAGACCGCATTGCAGAAGGGGATATCCGTACGCAAATCAAAAATATATTAGGAGCATTTATGTTTTCTGGAGATGATATTCAAAAGAAAGTAAAAGTGCTTTCAGGAGGTGAAAAAACAAGATTAGCTATGGTGAAATTGTTGTTAGAACCCTATAACTTACTTATTCTCGATGAGCCGACGAACCACTTAGACATGAAAACGAAGGATATCATCAAAGCTGCTTTGAAAGATTTTGAAGGAACGGTAATCCTCGTTTCTCACGATCGTGATTTCTTAGATGGATTAGCAGAAAAAGTATTCGAATTTGGAAATAAACGCGTCAAAGAACACTTCGAAGATATCAAAGGTTTCTTAGCACATAAAAAGATGGAAAGCTTACGCGATATCGAAAAATAAAAACTTCGCTTACTGTAGTTTAAAAACTCCTTCTCTAAAAAGACTTACTGGCATGTGTTTTGTTAAGTTTTTTGAGAGAGGGAGTTTGTTTTTTTAAAGTTTTGGGTACTATTTAGAAGTTAGTAGACTCAAAGAAGCTTGCTTTTTCTTTCTCTGTTAAAGGATAGTATTATATTTGTAAAACAAAGGGAAATAGTGTTTCATAAAATGAAAAAGGTTGTATATTTATTGAAGCATTTATGTGTAATTAACAACATTAAGTGAATGAAAAGAATAAACTTGAAACGTTTTTTTCTGCTTATCGGAGGAACGGTCTTGTATTTTTCCATGTCGGGGATTTGCTATGGACAGCAGTTGTCTTTTGCTGAGGCTATGCAGGTGATGAATGAAGAGAATAGCTTAATTAAAGCAATGGAAAAACAAGAAGAAGTACACCAATATGAATGGAAAGCTATGAAGGGGTTGCGTGCACCCTCAGTTAAAGCTTTTGGAATGGGACTTTATATGGATCGCTCTTTAGGACTTGATTTCAATGGACTTCGCAATAAAGTAGGTGATTTTGTTCATTTACCCAATGCTGAGGTGTTGGGCAATTGGTCAGTTGATTTCAACAAACGCGATATGGCTTTTGGTGGTTTTATGGCTACTTGGCCACTGTTTACTGGAGGAAAGATTAATGCTGCGGTAAAAGCAGGAAAATTAAAAAGCGAGATTGGAGAAAAAGACTTGGAGCAAACTAAGCATAAGTTAATATCAGAATTAGCTGTTCGTTACTATACCGTGAAATTGGCAGAACGTGCCTTAGTGGTGCGTCAAGAAGTTCTTACGGGAATGCAAAAACACCAGCATGACGCTTTAAAATTAGAAGAAAACGGCATGATCGCTCCTGTTCAACGCATGGCGGCTGATGTTGCGGTTTCCGATGCGAATCGCGAATTTGAGGCAGCTAAGAAAGATGCATCATTAGCGCGGTTAGCACTAGCCAATACAATGGAAGTAGAAGAGGTAACGGCAGATTTAAGCAGTGAGTTTTTTGTGCTCCCTCAATTAGAAGAACTTGATTACTACCAAATATCAGCAACCGATCACTATCCAGCACTGCAAAAAGTAGCGCTGCAAAAAGAATTGGCAGATCAAGGAGTGAAAGCAAAACAAGCGGCAAACTATCCTACCGTAGTAGCTTTTGGACAAACAGTTTTAGCACATAATAATTCGATTAGTGGTTTAGATGTACTATATGACAATAACAAACCTTGGACTATCGGTATTGGAGTAACCTATACGTTGTTTGAGGGATTCAAAAATAAAAATGAAATTCGAGCGGCTAAAGCAACGAGAGAAAGTGTAGAACTTTTTGAGGAAAAAGCAAAGTCTGATATCAAGATGTTAGTTGCGAAGTTGTATCAGGATATTCAAAAACAACAAGAACAAATTGAGAGTTTAACAACACAAGAAGCTATGGCAACGGAGTATCTCAGAGTGAGAAACAAAGCGTTTGTCGAAGGATTTGCTACTTCAACTGAAGTTGTAGACGCTGAATTAAATTTGTCTGTTGTAAAGCTAAAAAAGCTACAGGCACATTTTAATTATGTAGCCAATGTCGCTTCTCTATTTGAATACACAGGATTGAGTAATGAATTTGTCCAATTTGCAAAATAAATTGAAGGTAAGATGAAAAATAAAGTAATAAGTGCTATTGTTGGAATTGTGGTTGTAGCGATTGTTTTCGCAGTTTCTATTTGGTATATGAGCGCACCACAAGAGAGCTACATTCAAGGACAAGTAGATGCAACTCAGATCAATGTATCGTCTAAGATTCCTGGAAGAATCGATGATATTTTAGTGAAAGAAGGAGATAAAGTACAAGCAGGACAAGTATTAGTTCAGATTAGTACACCTGAAATAGATGCAAAACTACAGCAAGTAGAAGCTTTAAAGGCAGCTGCACAAGCACAAGATGCGAAAGCAAATACAGGAGCGCGTAAAGAAGAGATTCAAGCGGCTTATAATATGTGGCAGCAAGCGAAAGCAGGGGCTGACTTTGCGCAGAAAACATATGCTAGAGTAGAAAACTTATACAAAGAAAAAGTAATCCCTGCTCAACAAAAAGATGAGGCCTATGCTAAATATACGGCAGCTCAGGAAGTTGAAAAGGCAGCACACGCAACCTATCAAATGGCAAAAAGCGGAGCGCGATCAGAAGATAAAGCGGCAGCTTTGGCGGTATTTAACCAAGCGAAAGGAGCTGTTGAAGAAGTGTTAATCTACAAAGGAGAAGGTGCCGTAAAATCACCTCAAGATGGAGAAGTTTATACCATCATGCCCAATAAAGGAGAAATCGTTAATTCGGGGTATCCAATAGTCAATTTAGTTGATTTAACTGATGTTTGGGTGAACTTTAATATTCGCGAAGATTTGATGAATAAATTTAAAATGAACACCAAATTTCAAGCGAAGATTCCAGCGTTAGGTAATCAGGAAATTGAATTAGAAGTACAATATATTGCCGTACAAGGGGATTATGCTACTTGGAGCGCAACTAAAGCAAAAGGGGATTTTGATATGAAAACCTTTTTGATTAAAGCTTATCCAACACAGAAGGTAGAAGGACTAAGACCAGGAATGAGTGCTTTAGTAGTTGAAAGTAGTTTGAAGTAAAAATACAAATAACGTGAGTAAAGTTTTTTTATCCCTATTGAAAGAAGAGTTTAAGCGAATGCTGACAACACCTCGTATTTTGGTGTTGATTCTCGGTATTCCCTTGCTGCTGTTTCTCTACTATGGGGCATTGTTACAAGAAGGTGTTTCTCGAGATTTACCCGTAACAATCCTCGATTTAGATAAAAGTAGTACTTCACGTAAACTAGCAAGTTTTATCGATGCTAGCTCGGCGATGCAGATTGTTTACGAAGTAAATGACGAGTTAGAAGGACAAAAAACGGTGCGAAGAGGCGATTCGTTTGCCTTGATTATCATACCCAAAGATTTTCAAAAAAATGTACAAAAAGGAGTGAAAACCAATGTAACTTGTTATTACAACGGACAATATTTACTACCTGCTGGTTTAATTCAACGCGATTTTCAAACAGCAGCAGGTTATCTCGCGGCGGGAGTTCGTACCATATCATTGGAACAAGGAGGCTTAACTCCTAATCAAGCTTTAGCTGCTGTTGCTCCCATTAAAGTTGAAGAACACGTCCTTTTTAATCCCTATACCAGCTATGAATATTACTTAGGTTTGGCTTTTATGCCGATGGCCTTGCAAATTATTATGCTGGTTGTTTCCATTTACGTTTTTGGTGTAGATCTAAAATATAGAAAAGGACAAGAATTACTAGAACGCACAAATAATAAGGTTTGGATTGTGGCTGTAGCCAAAATAGTACCCTATACGTTGGTGTTTATGGTGCTTGGATTTTATATGAATGCCTATGTATTCTATAAATTAAGCATGCCTTTTAAAGGAAATTTCTTTGTTTTGAATGCTTTTTTCTTCCTGTTTATTTTGGTTTGTCAAAGTATGGGCTTCTTTTTAGCTTCGGTAATGAATAGCCTGAGAATTGCGCTGACTATTGGAGGCGCTTATGCGGCTGTAGCTTTTTCTTTTGCTGGGTATACATTCCCACCAGAAGGAATGAGCGGATTTGTTCGAGGAGTGAATTATGTATTTCCATTCCATTCTTATATGCGTTTTGTTGTGAATTATGCCATTCGCGGTATTTCATTTAGCGCAGAACAAGCGGGATATTTAATTGCTTTTGGAATATTCATTTGCTTAGGATTGATTGGAATACCTTTTTATTATAAAAAATTACAGAAAGGAGGCTATGATGCTTAGAGGTTTAATCGAACATTTCGCGTTAATTATGGAATCTTGTAAGCGAGAAATCAAAATGATTTTCAAAGATTCTGCTATTGTAATTACGTATATTGTCTGTGTACTCCTTGTTGCTTTTGTCTATTCTTATGTCTATTCTAAAGAGGTGATTACAGAATTACCTGTAGCTATTGTGAACCAAGATCAATCGAAGATGAGTTTTCAAATTGATCGCATGCTAGACGCTACTCCACAATTAAAAGTAGAGCTACGAACGGCAAGTATGGACTTGGCTCAAGAGGCTTTTTATCAAGAAAAGATTAAGGGAATAATTGTAATTCCAGAACATTTTGGTCGAGATCTACAAAAGGGAAAAGTACCGACATTAGGCGCTTATTGTGATGCGTCTTATATGTTGTATTACAAGCAAACCTTAGGTGCTGTTATGGTTACCGCAGGTACTTTAGGAGGACAGGTTGAGGTGAATAAAATGATGGCAGGTGGAATGCCAATGAAACAAGCAGCGGCTACAAGACGTCCTTTTGATGTGACAGCTAAACCGCTTTTTAATATTAATGGAGGCTATGCAACATTTTTGATGCCTGCTGTGTTTTTAATTGCCATTCAAACGTTACAACTTAATGGAATGGGAATTTTAGCTGGTACGTTGCGCGAAAAACGAAGATTTGGTCAAACCTTTGCTTATGCAACAGGGCGTTTTTCTTCTGTCTTTTTAACTCTAGGACGAAGTTTAGCTTATCTTTTCTTATCTTTATTGATGATGTGGCTGATACTTGGAGTAGTGATGCACCTTTTTACGTTTCCACAACGTGGAAATTTAGTTGAGGTTACGTTGTTTTTAATTCCATTCTTATTAGCGGTTTCCTTTTTGGGGATGACCTTAGCGAATTGTTTTAAGAATAGAGAAGATTCGATTATGACAATCACTTTGTTTTCCATTCCAACGTTGCTAATGACAGGGTTATCTTGGCCAACAACGGCCTTTCCAACAGCAATTAAGGTTGTTTCTTTCTTTGTACCTTCAACCATAGGAACAAAAGGATTTGTTGCTTTAACGCAATTTGGCGCTTCGTTACAGGATGTCAAAGATCTGTTTATGCAAATGTGGTTGGTTTGTCTCTTTTATTTTATGTTAGCCGTTTGGACGAATTGGCGTTTGAGAAGAAAAGATGGGGAAATTACTTCCCAAGAGATATAAAAAAATAGGATCGCCATGCGATCCTATTTTTGTATTGATAATTGATAAATTGATGTCGGTAGTTCTGGATTATCAGGATCTGTACATAAGAGGAAGGTAACTTCTTTTTTACTGTTTTTGTAAACCGTAATTCCTTCAAATTTTTGATCTGTACTAATAGTCTTCGTTTTGTCCAATTTCATTTTTTTGGTATTGATTCTCCCTATAATTGAACCTTTAATTTCTCCATCAGCATAGGTAGAACCCGAATCTTCAGCTGTAGCAATGAAATAGAGTTCTTTGTCTACCAAAACAGCATCTGTAAATCCCGTCTGTACATTGTCTAATTTGGGCAACTTAAAAGGAGTATAGGTAATTCTAAAGTTATCCAGAATACTCTCTCCTGTTACAATAAACACACCGTTTTGCTGCTTAGGGCCGTTTCCACGGTTGAAAAAGTACCAAGTTTCACTGTCGTAAACCACACCTTCAATATTGAAATCTGCATCGTCTAAATGAGCAAAAGCTTTCATCGACTCATACAACAGCTCCAATGATTGCTTACTCACGGGTTCGTTCGTCATTTGGTGAATCTCATACAACGATGTGCGGTTAGGTTTAGAACCCGATCCAAATAAGTAGTAATTAATCCCGTCAAAAGTCATCGATTCCAAATCGGGTTTTTCGGCTTTTGCTATATTTTCTTGCCCTATGTAATCCTCCGTAAGAGCCGTTTTTCGCAATTCTTTAGAAGAGATGTCATAGTGATATAAATAGCTACTATCATCTGCAATTAAATGAAGCTTGTCTTCCGCATAGTACAAACCAGAAGCTGCACTTAATCCGATAATGTGATATAGAAACTCTAAAGTCAGTTTTCTCATGGTTACTTAAATTGAATTTTATAAATTTAATACATCCGAATTACTTAACGAATTAAATTGATATGAGTTTTGAAAATAAATATAAGGCGACAGGAAAGACAGAACTAGGTAAATTAGATACCGTTCCTGATTTTGAGATGAGTCCCAAAAAAGCCATACGTAAATTAGATGAAGTAAGTCGACACTTGAGTAAATTTCAGGAATTGATGTATGCTCATAATCGCTATAGTTTTTTGATTTGTATTCAAGGGATGGATACTGCAGGGAAAGACAGCCTTATTCGAGAAGTATTTAAATCGTTTAATGCTAGAGGAGTGGTGGTTCAGAGTTTTAAGAAACCAACTTCTACAGAGTTAGAACACGATTATTTATGGCGTCATTATGTGGCATTACCTGAAAAGGGAAAGTTTACCGTTTTTAATCGCACACATTATGAAAATGTATTGGTTTCTCGTGTTCACCCTGAAATTATATTAAATGAACGTTTACCACAGGTTACTGAGATAGAAGCAATTGATGATGAATTTTGGGGGAAACGGTACAAGGAAATAACCAATTTTGAAACCCACCTAAGTAACAATGGAGTTATTGTATTGAAGTTTTTTTTACACTTGAGTAAAGATGAGCAAAAGCGTCGTATTTTACGTCGCTTAGGCAAAGAAAAACACCATTGGAAATTTGCACCTGAAGATGTTCGCGAGCGTGAATATTGGGAGGATTATCAAAAATATTATGAAGAATGTATAGAGAAAACAGCTACAGAAGAATGTCCATGGTATGTAATTCCTGCAGACAACAAAGCCTTGTGTCGCTATATATTTGCCAGTGTATTATTAGACGTAACCCAGCGATTAACTGATGTTAGTTTGCCCGAATTGCCTGATCATATCAAAGACAATCTATCGAAATACAGAGAGCGATTGCTCAATGAGAAATAATAGAAAAAGGAGACATCTCCTTTTTTTTTATGCAAGTGTTTGAATGTGTGTCGTATTAGTTTCTTTATTCTTTATGAAGAATTTGTTAAGCTTGCAGATTCTTTCGTTTTCAAGTCAGTATATTTGCACAAATTTTTTAGTACATGAATCTTTCTATTTATATCAAAGAATTTCGATACAATATTCAATTAGCCTATCCAATTATTTTAGCCATGTTAGGACATACCGTGGTTGGGGTAATCGACAATATTATGGTTGGTAAAATTGGACCGACAGAACTAGCTGCTGCTTCGTTGGCTAATAGTTTTGTGTTTATTGCTATTTCTTTAGGAGTAGGTTTTTCTACTGCTATCACACCATTTGTAGCAAAAAGCGATGCTGCTCATGATTTAGAAGGAGGACGATCAACGTTTGTCAACGGGTTGTTCCTGTGTACTGTAGTTGGTGTTTTGTTGTTTTCGGTTATCTTCTTTGCTAAACCTTTTTTGGTTTATATGGGACAACCAGAGGAAGTAACCGTGTTGGCCAAGCCCTTTTTAGACATTGTTGCCCTGTCTATTATTCCCTTAGTCATGTATCAAGGGTATAAGCAGTTCGCAGATGGAAAATCGCAAACAAAAAACTCCATGTATGCGACATTACTTTGTAATGGGGTGAATTTGTTATTCAACTATTTGCTAATTTATGGAATTTGGATTTTTCCAACCTTGGGAATGTTAGGTGCAGCCTATGGAACGTTGATTTCTCGCGTAGTTATGATTATATACATGCATTTTGCTTTGAAAAAACAAGACATGTTCAAACCGTATATGAGTAAGTTGAGCTTGAGCGAAATTAAAAAAAGTGTACTGACACAGATTACTAAAATAGGAGTGCCATCGGGGTTAATGAGCTTTTTTGAAGTAGCCTTATTTGTTGGAGCCGTTTGGTTATCGGGTATGTTGGGAACAGTTTCTCAAGCAGCTAATCAAATTGCCCTTAGTATGTCTTCGATGACATTTATGTTTGCTAGTGGGTTAGGAGTAGCCGCAACGATTCGTGTCGGTAATCAAATGGGATTGAAAAACTATACCCATATGCGTACTGTTGCTCGTTCGATTATGTTGATGGCTTTGGGAATTTACGTTCTCTTTGCTTTGTTGTTTGTCGTTTTTCACAACTATATTCCACTGCTATTCTTAGATGCTAAAGACGCTGCTAATGCGTTGATGAATGAAGAAGTGATTCAAATTGCAGGGCAACTGTTATTAGTAGCTGCTATCTTTCAAATATCAGATTGTATGCAAGTAGTGACGCTTGGTGCTTTACGCGGTTTACAAGATGTAAATGTACCGATGGTCATTACGTTTATTTCGTATTGGATTGTGGGATTTCCATTATCTATTTATTTAAGTTTGTATACCAGTATAGGAACACCAGGTATTTGGATTGGCTTGCTTGCCGGATTAACCGCTGCCGCGATTTTGTTGTACGCTCGTTTTTATCAAATATCCAATCGTTTGATTAATAATAATTTAAATTAACTATATAATGCAATTACCAAAGTTTGTTTTAGCTGATAATACAGATCATTTAGATGATATCTTTATTATCCATTTAGAGTTTCCTCGTTTCATCATCAATTTGAATACAGATGAGATTGAGTTTTTAGAAACAATTGAAGAGTCAGAAGAGTCAGAAGTAGAAGCCGAAATGGAAGCTTTAGTGGTACAAGCCGGAGAGTTCTACGAAAGAGAAATGGCAAGATATGTAGAATCAGAAGAATTAGAAGACTAATTCCTTTGGATCAATAGAAAAACAGCGGTGAAGAATTCTCTTTAACCGCTGTTTTTTTGTGTAGATCTTTTAGTAAAATGAGTTTTACCGTTCGTTTCACTGAAGATTTCTGTTTTTGGGCTGTAAAGTTTTGGTGCAAATGATGCATTTAGCTGTTTTTTTTTGTGTATTATTTTAACTATTAAAATCATTGCTAGTAAAATATTTCACTTTTGGTAGTAATGCTGTTTTGAAAGGCTGAAAATGGAAGAAGGAGTGAAAAATCCCTACCTTTGTGTACTTCAAATTTAGGGTATGAACAAAATTTTAAGTATTCAACACAAAGTGTTGGAAAAAGTAAATAAACAAACGCTCTCTCATCAGACTGTTTATCCAATTTTATTAGCCATTAGCTTTGGACATTTATGCAACGATTTACTACAAGCTGTCGTTCCAGCAACTTATCCGTTGTTAAAAGAAAACTATCAACTAAGTTTTGCACAAATTGGGTTGATTACGTTCTTTTATCAAATGTCATCTTCTCTTTTACAGCCTTTAGTAGGAAATTATACGGATAAAAAACCACAACCTTATTCTCAAATTTACGGGATGTTGTGTACCACTTTAGGAGTCATTTTACTGGCTTTTGCTCCGAGTTATATTTGGATATTGGTTGCAGTAACTTGTATTGGAATAGGATCCTCTATTTTTCACCCAGAATCATCACGTGTTTCGTATGTGGCATCTGGTGGTAAACGAAGTTTAGCACAATCGATTTTCCAAATTGGAGGGAATACGGGTACGGCTTTAGCACCGTTATTGGTAGCTTGGATTGTCTTGTCAACAGGACAACAACAGTTGCTTTGGTTTGTTGCGATTGCCATTGTAGCTCAATTTGTTTATTACGCCATCGGAACTTGGTATAAAGGTGTGTTGAGCCATGCAGCGACCAAGCAGAAAAAGAAAATTCTAATCCCTGAGTTATCTTCATTCAGAGTAAATAGTGCTATTGTTGTACTGCTGCTATTGATCTTTTCGAAGTATTTTTATGTAGCGAGTATCTCTAGTTACTTCCAATTCTATACCATGGATAAATTTGGTATTACAGAAGTTCAAGCCCAAGTCTATCTTTTTTACTTCTTAATTGCTGTTGCTATGGGTACGTTAATTGGCGGTTTCTTAGGGGATAAGGTAGGTCGTAAATATATTATTTGGTTTTCTGTACTTGGAGCAGCGCCATTTACGTTGTTATTACCTCATGTAGATTTAGCTTGGACAGGTATCTTAATTGTTATCATAGGGTTTATTATCTCTTCTGCTTTTCCTTCTATATTGGTTTATGCACAAGAATTATTGCCTAAGAAAATAGGAATGGTATCCGGTTTGTTTTATGGTTTTGCCTTTGGAATGGGCGGATTAGGATCTGCACTTCTGGGATGGTGGGCTGATCATACTTCCATTGAATATATCTACAGCGTATGTGCGTATTTACCACTCATTGGTATTATTGCCTGTTTTTTACCGAATATGAAAAAAGTAACTTTTAGAGAAGAATAATTTGTATCTTGTTGAAAAATAAGAAGATGAAAGTATATCCGTTTTTAGGTATTAGCGTAGTATTAGGAGTTGTAACCTCTTGTCAAACGCAACGAGAATCCACTCAACAAGATGTATCGTATGTAGAGGAGTATAAAATGAGTATTGATAGCTATCAAGACACAGTGAATCCTCAACTATATTATCATACAGATAAAACGCAAATCATTGTTTCGAAAGAAAGGATTGAAGGAATAAAAAAATCCGATGCACAGTAATGCATCGGATTTTTTGTATGTTGAGTTTACTCGATTACAATAGTTTTCCAGTAAGGAACATTGCTGCAATGGTAAAATAGATAATCAATCCAGAAACGTCTACCAGAGTTGCAACAAAAGGAGCAGAAGCCGTAGCGGGGTCCATACCAAACTTTTTCAAAACAAAAGGAATAATAGACCCAGATAAGGTTCCCCATAATACGATGAATAAGAGTGAAATCGATACACTTAAACCGACATACAACCAAAACTCACCATAATCATAGATTCCCGTTTCTTGCCAAATGAAAATGCGTACAAAGCCAATGATTCCTAAAATACCTCCTAACATCAATCCGGAGGCAATTTCTTTGCGCATAACATACCACCAGTCACTGAGTTTTAGCTCACCCAATGCCATAGCACGAATGATTAAAGAGGCAGCTTGTGAACCGGAGTTTCCTCCACTAGAAATGATTAAAGGAACGAATAAGGCTAAGACAACTGCTTTTTCAATTTCTTGATCATAGTAACTCATAGCAGAAGCCGTCAGCATCTCACCTAAGAAAAGCACAATTAACCACCCTGCGCGTTTTTTTACTAATTCAAAAAGAGGAGTGTGTGTGTAGGATAAATCCAGTTCTTCCATCCCCCCGAATTTTTGAATATCTTCGGTATCGCGTTCTTTAATTTTATCCAAGATATCATCAAACGTTACAATTCCCACCAATACTCCTTTTTCGGTAATAATAGGAAGAGCAGAACGATCGTATTTCTCAAAGTCATCAAATGCATCTTCCATTGGGGTGGTTGTAACCAATGAAACGAACGTGTGGTCAATTAAATCAGCAATTAAGGTATCTTCATCAGCGAGTAAAAGCTGTCCTACTTGTAAATCGTCAATTAATACATTGTGATCATCAACGACATAAATATAATTGAGCGTTTCAGCCTTCTTTCCGTATTTTTTGATGTGCTGAAAAACCTGTTTAACCGTTTTGTTTGCTTTGGTTTGAATGTACAAAGGCGTCATCAAACGCGCAATACTATCTTCTTTGTATCCAATTAAGTTTAAAGCAATTTGTTTTTCCGTATCGTTTAGTAGATTAATAGAATATTTAATCAACTCATCGGGAAAGTTTTCCAATAGCTCCGTTCTGTCATCAGGCTCTAAATTGTTCAGTACTTCAGCATAATCCTCTCGCGTCATGCTGCGTACAATTTCTTCTTGAATGTTGATATCTAAAAATGAAAACACTTCGACCTTCAGCTCGGGAGAAAGCTTTAGAAAATGAAGATTTCTCTCTCTTCTTCTCATTTCTGAAATAGCTTCAGCAATGTCGGCTGGGTGCATATCTTTAAAAAACATAGTTAGAATTTTATAAAGTGTTTAACAATCATTTTTTCAATTCAAATGCAAAAGTAAAGCTTAGATATAGGATATTAAAATTTCTAATCATATTCTAATAATTAAAGTTAAACAAAATTAGGCAGACTAGGAGTTAGGAGGAGGTTATATTTTGTTGTTTGGTGAGGTGGTGAGGTGATGAGGTGGTGAGGTGATGAGGTGGTGAGGTGGTGAGGTGATGAGGTGATGAGGTGATGAGGTGATGAGGTGATGAGGTGATGAGGTGATGAGGTGATGAGGTGATGAGGTGATGAGGTGATGAGGTGATGAGGTGATGAGGTGATGAGGTGATGAGGTGGTGAGTCGCTTAACAACGAACAACAATCAACCAACAAAAAGGACACTATACCTCATAACTGACTCCAGCTAACCTAGTCGCTATTCTTGAAGTAAATCAGGATCAATTGTTTTCTTTGTTTTTGCGCCCATATCTTTTAATTTCTGTACTGAAGTTAATAAGTTTCCTTTACCTAAGCTCAGCTTGTTAAACGCACTGTCATATTCGTTTCTCGTTTCGTCTAGTTTTTTGCCTATTTTAGTCAAATCATTGATTAATCCAACAAATTTATCGTGTAATAAACCTGCTTGTCTAGCGATTTCATACGCATTTTCTTGTTGTTTTTGTTGTCGCCAAATGGTTTCTACCGTGCGTAAAGTTGCCAGTAGAGTAGAAGGAGTAACAATGACAATGTTTTTTTCAAATGCTTTTGTATAGAGAGAGTTATCTGCATTTACAGCAATAGAAAAGGCCGTCTCGATAGGAATAAATAACAAAACAAAATCTGGGCTCGTTCCTTTGTACAGCTCATAGTAATTCTTGTCAGACAAGTTTTCGATATGTCTTTTGATAGAGAGGAGATGTTCTTGTAAGAAACGATTTTGCTCCTGCGTTTCTGTGGTGTTAATATACTGTTCATAAGCCACCAAAGAAACTTTAGAATCTACGACTAAATGACGATTGTCCGGTAAATAGATCACAACATCCGGTTGTAGGCGATTGCCATTGTCTGTGGTGTAGCTCGGTTGCGTTTGATATTCTCTGTCTTTTTCTAGTCCTGATTTTTCTAAGACGCTTTCCAAGATCATTTCCCCCCAATTTCCCTGCATTTTATTATCGCCTTTTAGCGCTTTGGTTAGGTTAAGGGTTTCTTCACTCATTTTGGCATGAACTTGTTGTAAACCGAAAATCTGTTGACGCAGTGCCGCATGATGATCGATACTCTCCTTATGAGTTTGCTCCACTTTTTGCTCAAACAAACCTATTTTTTCTTGCAATGGCGTGAGAATCGTTTCCATTTGAGCTTTGTTGAGTTGCGTGAATTTATCACTTTTCTCTTCGAGAATTTTATTGGCTAAATTTTCAAACTGAATCGTGAATTGCTCCTGGAGTTCTAACGTTTGTTTTTGTTGTAAGTCGAGTTTTTCTCTTAGATTGAGCAGTTCTGTTTCGCGAATAGAGATGCGCGCAATCAATTCTTGATTGTCTTGTCGAAGTATTTCGGTTTGTTCTTCTATCTTCTGTTTATCGGTAAGAAGTTGTTTGTTTTGTTGGGTTAAAAACTCTTTTTCCGCTACTAGTTGTAGTGTATCAGCAGTACTAGTTGTTGATTTCGAAGACTTTTTTCCCAGTAGGAAAACAAGCAGTAAAATAGAAAGGATTAAAAGACCTAGAATAATTTCTTGCGACATAGTGTAATTGTATAGTACCCCTCAAAAATAACAAATATTAAACGGTTCTATTGTATTTGAATTGATCCGAATTGTAGCAAATATTCTTATTGATTTGTTAAAATAAAAGTTGCTTGTTTTTTATTATAGTGAATTGTGTTTTAATTTTGTATTTTATTTGTTATATTTTTTGTATATTAGGATAATTAAAGATAAGTTTATTTTTTTAGGTATTGAAGGTTACTGGTGTAATGTATAAAAATTGATAGAGTATGAAGAAATATTATAGTATGATTTTAGGTTTGTTTCTGTTTGCATCTGTAGTTCGAGCACAGGAACAAAAAGAGACTTATGCAGCTGATATAACAGAGAATGTAGTAATTACTGGCGAATCACCTAGTAGTACTCAAATGAAGAAGGAAAAAAAGAAGAAGGAAACATCTAAGAAAAAAGAACTTTATTGTTCTTTTATTGGTAAAGATGAAGTTTATGCACGAAGTAAGGGTGATATTAAAGTTTCGCTTTATGAAGCGGAGGACTATAGACGCTCTGTTGCTAAAAAATTAAATATATTACCAAGTGCCGTTTTTATTATCAGTGCCCAACCAGGAGGAAGCTATGGTGTAGTTTACGAAGTTTGTGCTGGTGGTATATATTATAAGACTGTTCGAGGATTTCTTAAGATGGGAGGATAGTCTAAAAGTAAAAAGTAAAGAATAAAAAAAACTCTTCCATTTGGAAGAGTTTTTTTGTGTATTTATTTACTCAAGTACATTTTTCTACGAGAATAGATTTCATAGAATTGATCGTCTCTTAAGTTGTCAATGAATAAGATACTTTCTCCTGTTGATTTCATCTCAGGACCTAAAGCTTTATTCACATTTCTAAACTTGTTGAAAGAGAACACAGGTGTTTTGATCGCATATCCTTTTAACTGTGGATTGAAAGTAAAGTCTGTCACTTTATTGTGTCCTAACATTACTTTTGTTGCGTAGTTTACATAAGGTTCACCGTATGCTTTTGCAATAAATGGAACCGTTCTTGAAGCTCTTGGATTCGCTTCGATGATGTAAACGATATCGTCTTTAATTGCAAACTGAATGTTGATTAAACCAACTGTTTGTAAAGCAACTGCAATTTTTCTTGTGTGGTCTTTGATTTGATTCAATACAAATTCCCCTAAGTTAAATGGCGGTAACATCGCGTGACTATCTCCAGAGTGAACTCCACATGGTTCAATGTGCTCCATGATTCCGATAATATACACGTTTTCACCATCGCAAATCGCATCAGCCTCAGCTTCGATAGCTCCATCTAGATAGTGGTCTAATAGAAGCGAGTTACCTGGAATTTGGTTTAATAAATCAATAACGTGTTCTTCTAATTCTTTTTTGTTGATGACAATCTTCATTCCTTGTCCTCCCAATACATACGATGGACGAACTAATAATGGGAAGTCTAATTTATCTGCTAATTGCAACGCTTGATCCGCTGTTTTAGCCACACCGAATTGAGGGAATGGAATGTTTAACTCTTCTAATAACGTAGAGAAACGTCCGCGATCTTCTGCTAAGTCTAAAGCGTCGAAGCTTGTTCCGAAAATCTTAATTCCATGACGGTGTAGTTTTTCTGCTAATTTTAATGCCGTTTGACCACCTAACTGAACGATTACTCCCTCTGGTTTCTCATGGCGGATGATATCGTAAATGTGCTCCCAGAATACTGGCTCGAAATACAATTTGTTTGCTGTATCGAAATCAGTAGAAACGGTTTCTGGGTTACAGTTGATCATGATGGTTTCATAACCTGCTTCTTCAGCAGCTAGTACCCCGTGTACACAAGAGTAGTCAAACTCGATTCCTTGTCCAATACGGTTTGGTCCAGAACCTAATACAACCACTTTTTTCTTGTCTGTTACAATACTTTCGTTAGAAACGTATCTCGTTCCGTCCGCTTTTTGAATATCAGCTTCAAAAGTAGAGTAGTAGTATGGTGTTTTTGCTGGGAATTCAGCCGCACAAGTATCTACTAACTTGAATACGCGTTGAATGTCCATTTTATCTCTTAAATCGTGTACTTTACTCTCTAGTGTTTTCAACATGTGAGCAATTTGTCTATCAGCAAATCCTTTTTGTTTTGCTTCCAACAACAAATCTTTCGGTAAAGTTTCGATAGTGTAGTTTGAAATTTCTTTTTCTAACAGATACAATTCTTCGTACTGTTTCAAGAACCACATGTCAATTTTTGTGATTTCGTGAATTCTACTCAATGGAATTCCATGTTGAATCGCATCGTAGATCACGAATACGCGATCCCAACTTGCATGAGTTAATTTATCGATGATTTGGTCGTAGTTGGTATATCCTTTTCCATCTGCACCTAAACCATTGCGTTTAATCTCTAAAGATTGTGTCGCTTTGTGTAGTGCCTCTTGGAATGAACGTCCAATACCCATTACCTCACCTACCGATTTCATTTGCAAGCCTAAAGTTCTGTCAGCTCCTTCGAATTTGTCAAAGTTCCAACGTGGTATTTTTACAATTACATAATCTAAAGTCGGCTCAAATAAAGCTGAAGTAGATTTTGTAATTTGGTTTTGCAATTCATCTAATGTGTATCCTAAAGCTAATTTCGTTGCGATTTTAGCAATTGGATATCCTGTTGCTTTAGATGCTAAAGCAGATGAACGAGAAACACGTGGGTTAATTTCGATTGCTACGATGTCTTCTTTTTCATCTGGAGATACCGCAAACTGTACGTTACAACCCCCAGCGAAGTTTCCAATACTACGCATCATCTTGATCGATAGATCACGCATTCTTTGGAAGGTTCTATCCGATAAAGTCATGGCCGGTGCTACTGTGATACTATCTCCTGTATGGATTCCCATTGGATCCATATTTTCAATCGTACAGATGATAACAACGTTGTCGTTTTTATCGCGTAAAAGCTCTAATTCATACTCTTTCCATCCTAATAAAGCTTTGTCAATTAAAACCTCGTGGATTGGAGAAGCTTCTAAACCTCTAGTTAGTAAATCGTCAAAATCTTCTGCATGGTGTACAAAAGCAGCACCAGTACCTCCTAAGGTAAATGAAGGACGAATAACTAAAGGAAAACCGAATTCTTGAGCGATTTCTTTTCCTTGTAAGTAAGATGTAGCTGTTCTTGCTGGAGCAACAGGAACATCAATACGCTCTAATAATTGTTTGAATTGTTCGCGGTCTTCTGTGATATTAATCGCGTTAATATCTACACCAATTAAACGAACACCAAAGTCTGCCCAAATTCCCTTTTCATCACATTCCAAACATAAGTTCAACGCTGTTTGTCCTCCCATTGTAGGCAATACAGCATCGATTTCTGGATGCGCAACTAAAATTTCAATAATTGAACGTGCAGTTAATGGCTTTAGATAAATATGATCCGCCATAGATGGGTCGGTCATAATTGTTGCGGGGTTAGAGTTAACTAAGATAACTTTAATTCCCTCTTCTCTTAATGATCTTGCTGATTGTGAACCTGAGTAATCAAATTCGCAAGCTTGTCCGATGATGATTGGTCCTGAACCAATGATTAATACGGTCTTGATAGAAGTGTCTTTAGGCATTTTCTTGTGTTGTTTATTATTTACTACTTTGTAAAAAAGTAAGTATAGTGTGTGTGATTGTATTGTGATGCTTCCGACAAAGTATAAAAAAAGGCGTTACCACCAAATGAGTAACACCTTTATTTATATTTTAATCAAAACATTAATGTTTATGTTTTGTTTCACAAGAAACAGTTAATTTATGTCTTCCTTTAGCTCTTCTAGCAGCTAATACTTTTCTACCGTTAGGAGTAGACATTCTTTCCATGAAACCATGTTTGTTTCTTCTTTTTCTATTTGAAGGTTGAAACGTTCTCTTGCTCATTGCGTTTATCTTTAAATCTTAGTATTTTACTTCTCAAAAAAATTCAGCTTTGATATACTTGCGCCAAAACCGAGTGCAAATATATAAAGTCATTTGATTCTTACAAAGTCTTTTTGTAAAATATTTTTAGAAACTTGCGATTAGTACTGATTTAGGTCGAATTCCTAGGGGTAAATCCGCAATATATCCGATCAAATATAGGAAAAATATTTTTTTTATCACCTAAAATTGGAATTTATGTTAATTTCTACCGTACTTCAGTCGTTAAATCACACCTTTATAGTTATGCTTTTTTTATCAATCCGTATTCAATTGCCAAAGTAATCACGGAACTGAGGTTTGAAGTTTGAAATTTTTCAATCAAATTTTTGCGATGACTATCCACCGTATGCGTGCTGATGAAAAGACGATCGGCAATTTGTTGGGTTGTAAATCCCTGTGCCGCTTCTACTAAAACTTCTTTCTCTCTTCGCGTGAGTTTGGGAATGGTGTTTAATCCATTTTTATTTTTCTTTTCCAAAACGCTCTGTGTTTGTGAACACAAAAAGATCTTTTGATCATACACACTGTTAATGCCTTGTACAATCTCATCTACTGATGCGTTTTTTTGAATATAACCCGAAGCACCTTCCTGTAGTGAACTATTAATTACAGCAAATTCATTGTGTACACTTAACATAATGATCTGCATCTCGGGATGCTTTTTCCTCAAGGGTTTAATCCAATCCAAACTGTTGATATCCTCTAAGTTGATATCTAGTAACAAAATATGGATTGGGGCCTTTTTTAACCCTTTTTGCAAAGCATCGATGGAAGCATAACAACCCGTTACTTGGATGTTCTCCTGTTTGTTTAATATGTTCTTCAATCCTTCTAATAGTAAAGGATGATCGTCAGTGAGTGCTACTTTTATCATAGGTTAAAGTTTTGGGAATTGAAAATCAATACTCGTTCCAAGGTTTCGTTCCGAATGAAAGTGTAATTCTCCTTTGAGAAATTGCACCCTCGATTGGATGTTGTGTAAGCCAGCGGATTTAGATTGTTGAACCTGTGCTAGGTCAAAACCACAACCGTCGTCTTCAATAGTAACCAAATACGAATCTGTATTTTCAACAAGTTGAATAATAATTTGTTTAGGATCAGCGTGTTTTAAGGCATTGTTGACTAATTCTTGAATAATGCGGTAGACCAACAATTGCTTGTCTTGTACCAAAGTATTGGTATAACCCAAAAATTGCACATCAATATCCAGTTGATCTGTAGACATGCGACTTGCGTATTCTTTTAACGCTTCTTCTAAACCGTATTTAAGCAACAAGTCAGGCATTAAATTATGGGCCACACGACGCAGTTCATCTACAGCATTGTCTAAATGCTCGATTGATTTAGTCATTTCAGCTTTGTTGTCTGTCGAGATCTTGTTGTTTAGGTTGCTTAACTGGATTTTAGTTCCCGAAAGCAATCCTCCTAAACCATCGTGTAAATCTCGTGCCAAACGCGATCGCTCTTGTTCCTGACCATCGAGTAACGCCGTTAACGTAGCAATCTTAGCGTGTTGCTTTTCTTTTTCTATCGCCAAATTGTATAACTCTCTTTGTTGTTTCATACTTTTCGTTCGCTGTTTAAATACATAAAGTAATACAAGTAAGAGTATGGCAAAGACAATCGCTAATGCTAAAAAGTAGAATTTAACTTTCTCTTGATAGGAGAGTGTTTTTTTGAAATGCTGAATATCTAAGCGCTTGTTGTCATTTTCCAATTGAGACAATTTCAGTGCTTGTGCATGTGTTTCGGTTTCAAGTTGACTGATCTCTAGTTTTTTGCGTTGGTTTTCTTCTAGTAATTTTAAGTTCTCTAACTCCTGTTGTTGTTGTAAGCCCAACGTTTTCATCAATTGAATTTGCTGTTCCTTTTTCTCAGAGGCTAATTGTAAAGTTAACAATTGCTGTTTTTGTTGGTCTTTTTCATATTGCGCTTCTAGGCGTTTACTTACCTCAAGTTTATCTTGATCGTAAATAGACTGATAGGTTTGCAAGTAGAGTTTATTAAAGTGTAAAGCACCTAAATAGTTTTCTTCCGTTTCATTGAGATAAGCTAAGCTTTCATAAATAGAAAGCAGCGTGTTCTTATCTGGTAAATTGGTGCTGTTTATCACTGATAAAGCAGATAATAAGTGCCCTGTAGCTACTTTTGTGTCATTTTGTTGTAGAGCGATTTCCGCCAAAATACCATAAGAAGAAGCTTGAAAATTGGACTGATTACTTTCTTTTGCTTGTTGTAATGCTAAATTGGCATAATATGTTGCTTGTTCTTTGTATTGTTTGGGAAATGCACGCAAGTATAAACTAGCTAAATTATTGGATACAAAAGCTAAATCTGAACGAAAAGGAATAACGTCTTTGTTCTTTTCGTAGGTTTTAATTGCTTTTTTGTAGTAATTTTCTGCTAAATCGCGAGCATAAATATTGTTGTTGTTTTGAGCAAATTCACTTTCATACAAATATCCCATCATCATATAAGCATCAAATTGTGCATTGGGGTTATTCTGTTGAATAGCAACATCAAGGGTTAGTTTGCTGTATTTTTCTTGTAATTCGTAATCGTTCCAACTGGCATAGATACTTGTTAGCTCTTTATATGTGGCAGATAGTCTACTTAATTTTGTTGGTGATTGTGGTGCTTTTTCGTACCACGTAATAGCAGTTAATAACGACTGTACTGCTCTAGCTTCTTGATTATTACGTGCATAAATCCAACCTTGACAATAATTGACATAAGCCTTGATCTCAAACCGATCTGTACTTTGTACATACTCAAGGGCTTTCGTTATGAATTTAGTTGCTTCTTTTGTTTGCTCATTTAGCTGTGCATTCATCGCTAAAATTGCGTAGAGATAAGCCGCGTTAGCTTTGTCTCCTTGTTTTTCCGCAACGCGAATATTTTCTTGTAAAATTTGTTGAGCTTCTTGCTGTTTTTCATGGAAGTACAGCGCTTGAGCGTATTTTCCAACGAGCTCAAAACGAGCCGTACTTCCAGGTATCGTCTTGTCATATTGCTCTTTGTAATTGGTCAGTATTTCTTGTCCATAGCTCTTCGTGGATATCCCCCCTAAAAGGAACCAACACAATAACAATAGAAAAGAAAAATTAGAAAAATAGGACATAGACAAGTACGTTGTGTGAACTGAAACAGTTCTTTTATTTTTTAAAGGTAATTCGAATTAAATGATGTTCATTCGGATCAATGGTATTATTTAAGTTTTGATCGACTACAAAATAAATATATAATTCACCAATTCGATACTGTGACCAAGGAATTTCATCCTCATCAATAGTCACACCATCGAGATTCCATTGATAGATATCCCATTCATTTTTCTTGCCAATTTTGTTGATGCGATGATCGCTGTTAGAAGCATAGTATAAATACTGATGACCTTCTTCACTTAGATTAGGAAATACCTTGTTTTGATCAAATGAAGCGGCAAAACCTGTACCTGGACTGAAGAACTCAATGTCGTCAAAAGACATCGATTCATATTCATTTACAAATTGACTGTTGTCTGTCAGTACGGCTTTTGCAGCATAGAACAAGTTCTTTTTGTCATCATAAGGCTTGTTTAAGAACTCAATGCTAAAACGTGCTGGTTTTAAGGTGATGTCTTGTGTTTTTTGATCAATTACAATGGTTTTTCCATCTTGTTTAACAAGAATATTGTTCGTTGTAATTTCTTGTGCGTGTGTCAGAACCCAACTACAAAGGCTAAGTCCTACAGTCAACAGTAATTTGTTCATAAATAGAAAGATTGTTAGTTGTTGACAAAAGTAGCGATTAAGCGGTTTTGTTGTACTCCCTAAAAATGATGAATTTGAGTATCAAGAATTACCTTACTCGTAACGGAGTGCTTCAACAGGATCTAATTTAGAAGCTTTAATGGCAGGATATAGACCTGATAAAACAGCAACAACTAAAGTAGTGATAAAAGCAGCTAAAATAGCCGACCACGGAATAGCAAACGAAAAGTGTAGAAGAGATGTCATAAGGTAAGCTGTTCCTATACCTAATAAGGTGCCTATAAGCCCCCCGAGTTGACCAATGATAAGTGTTTCTGTAAAAAATTGTTGCGCAATGGTCTTTCTTTTAGCTCCAAGAGACTTGCGAATTCCAATTTCTTTTGTTCGCTCTGTTACAGATACTAGCATAATATTCATCAAGGCAATCGACGAACCTAAGATTGTAATAAGTCCAATTAACCAAGCTGCCATATTTAACATACCCACTTGATTTTCTAATGATCGAATCATATCATCACTTCGTTCAATTCCAAAATTGGATGCATTTGAAACAGCTAGATTTCGGCTTGTTCGAAAATCAAGTGTAGCTTGATCAATCGCTTGTTCTAATAAACCTTCTTTTTGGATTCCTACTTTAATGGTGTAATTGATGTCTGCTGCATTGAAGATATTTCGCGCAATTTGAATGGGAATAAAGATGCGCTGATCTTCATTTTGACCAAATGTGCTTCCTTGTTCTTTGAGGATACCAACAACTTTAAATTTATAACCGCGAATGGAAATCTCTTGGTTAATCGGCGACTGTCCTTTAAACATATTCTTGGCAAAATCAGATCCTACTACACAAACAAAGTGATTGTTTTTGCAATCGGTATAGCTTAAACTGCGACCTTGAGAAAGAAGTAAACCGCTGTTGCTAAGGTAGTTCTCGTCACATCCGACAATACTAACTTCAGGATCTGTTTTGATGTAATCATTTTTGACTTCTATATTTGTTGCCGCATTAAAAGAAAGGGAAACAGCGGAAAAAGGATAGCGGTAACGATCTTTAAAATCCAGTGCCTGCGTATAGGTAATCGTTGGGTTTTCAACTTGATTGGATTGGTTTTTCGCTATTCTTCCTGCAGTATCATACTGACTGATGGTAAAAGTATTGGCTCCCATTGAGGAAAAGTCTTCAACAATGGTGTTTTTTAATGCACTTACAACAGACAAAATACCAACCAAAGCCCAGATCCCGATGGCAATAATAAACACCGTGATACAGGTGCGCAAAAGTTGACTTCTGATGCTGGTTGCAGCAATCTTTATGTTTTCAAGTGTTATTTTCCACATGTCTGATTAGTAGTTGAAAGGGACGAAGTGTTACAGGTAAAGATAGGAAAAAGTTGTGAAAGAGAGAGAGGGGAGTTGGTGAGTTGGTGAGTTGGTGAGATGGTGAGATGGTGAGATGGTGAGTTGAGGAGTTGGTGAGTTGGTGAGTTGAGGAGTTGGTGAGTTGAGGAGTTGAGGAGTTGGTGAGTTGGTGAGTTGAGTTTCTGTGGACGGTTGATCCATTCAACAAACGACAAACGACAAACAAACAACAAACGACAAACAACAAAGTTTTTTTTCAATTAAAAGAGCATACTTTATTTATTTAGAAAAATTCACCCTTCTCCTCTTTCTTCTTTCCTCTTTCTAATTAAAAAATAGCTATTTTTGTAGTATTGAATAATTTTTGAAAATTAATTAAAATGGCAAAGAAACCAGGTATTCCAAAAGGGACAAGAGATTTTTCTTCGATTGAAGTAGCAAGAAGACAATTTATTATGCAAACAATCCGTCATCATTTTGAGCATTTTGGTTTCCATCCAATAGAAACTCCTTCCTTCGAGAATTTGGAGACGCTGATGGGAAAATACGGTGAAGAAGGGGATCGTTTGATTTTTAAAATATTAAATTCAGGTGATTATTTGTCTAAAGTGGATGAGACACTATTAGCAGATAAGAACAGTTTGAAACTGACCACTCAGATCTCAGAGAAAGCATTGCGTTATGATTTGACAGTGCCTTTTGCACGTTATGTTGTAATGCACCAGAATGAGTTAGACTTCCCATTCAAACGTTATCAAATGCAACCTGTTTGGCGTGCAGACCGTCCTCAAAAAGGAAGATTTAGAGAGTTTTATCAATGTGATGCTGATGTAGTTGGTTCGAAATCGCTATGGCAAGAGGTAGAATTAGTACTGTTATACGATCGCGTATTTACTGCATTGGGAATTGAAGGTGTGACGATTAAATTAAACAACAGAAAAATCTTAGCAGGTATTGCTGAAGTAATTGGTGCAAGTGATAAGTTGATTGATTTTACGGTAGCCTTAGATAAACTAGATAAAATCGGAGAAGAAGGCGTTAAAAACGAAATGATTGAAAAGGGAATTGATGCAGTAGCCATTGAGAAAGTACAACCGTTATTTAATTTTACAGGAAGTTTTGACGATAAAATAAAGCAATTAGGACAGTTGTTATCTGCATCTGAACAAGGAACAAAAGGTGTTGAAGAATTGGCTTTTGTAGGACGTGAAATCGAGAAAATAGGACTTTCTTCGGCGAAACTGAATTTAGATGTTACATTGGCTCGTGGATTGAATTACTATACCGGAGCGATTTTTGAAATCGGTGCTCCTGAAACGGTTCAAATGGGATCAATCGGTGGTGGTGGACGTTATGATGACTTAACAGGTATCTTTGGTTTAAAAGATATGAGTGGAGTTGGAATTTCGTTCGGACTAGATCGCATTTATCTTGTAATGGAAGAACTTAATTTGTTCCCTGCAACAGTTAACGCATCTTCGAAAGTGATGTTCTTAAATCTTGGAGAAGAGGAAATGAGCTATGCAATGAAAGCCGTGGCTCAGTTGCGCGATGCTGGAGTAAAAACAGAAGTATATCCAGATAAAGCAAAAATGGGTAAACAATTTCAATTTGCAGATAAAAAAGCAATTCCATTTGTTGTATTGGCGGGCAGTGAAGAAATTCAACAGCAAAAATTTACTGTAAAGAATCTGACTTCTGGTGAGCAACAAACAGTGAGCTTAGAAGAATTAAAAAATATGGTGGAATAGAACTATTCGACTGCGAAACAAACCAAGGGTTGAACTAAATAACGTTCAACCCTTTTTTTATTTATCTGTTTGATTTGTAGAGTTTAAAAGTATTTTTTGTCTTTTGAGTGGTATGCATACACTCGACGTATTTGTTTAGAATAAAATAGTATGGAAAAAAAACTTTTCAAAAAAAGCAGACCAAAATTTATGTATTACCTTAGCACTAGGGGAATATAAATAGTAAATAATTGAGTATGTCGGTAGAATATGTTGAAATCCAAAGTTTTATTGAGAATTATAACGAAAGAGATCGAGATTGGTTGACCTTAAAATGGAATGGAAAGTTCGGTCCCAAGTTTAAAGATGAAAATTATATTTTTAGACAACAAATTGCAACGCTTGTTTGCGACCAGATTCACACGGTAAATCTTGACTTAGTTCGAGATCTTTTCATTGAACTAGGAAAAGTAGCTCAAGTGAGTTTTTCGGTGTTTACTCACTACCATGTACTTGCTCAGGAACTATTAGAAAGAGGAGGAAAAGATTATCTCTTCGACTATGTCTGTGCAGCACATATTTCTTTTGATACCTTTTTGAGTACGGCTAATATTCAACTTTCTCCAGAACGAATGCATGAAATTGTTTCTTATTTCGATTTTCTCAAGCAAACCGAATCGGATCCACAAGTGCAAAAAATGCTGACTGATCACATTCGCAATCGGTTTATCTCAGTACAATAGTTTTACAATAGTTGTGTTAAACAGTAGATAAGAAGACCAACGAGTCCTCCAACGAGTGTTCCGTTAATTCGAATGAATTGGAGGTCTTTACCCACTTCAAGTTCAAGCTTATCACTGAGTTCTCGACCATCCCATTGATCAACAGTAGTGCGAATTAACGTTGCTACTTCTTGTGTATTGCGAAGAGCTAAGCGATAAAGTGTCACTTGCGTCCATTGATTTAAGCGTCGCTGTAAATCAGTATCTTGTTCCATCTGTTGCGCAATAGATTGAATAGCGTTTTTAATATAAATGCGCAAGGGAGAGTTTTCTTCTTGTAATTGATGAAGCAAGGATTGCTTGGAGGATTGCCAAAAGTCTGTAAGGTATTGATGAATAACTTCTTCCGTTACAAATTGATGAAGTAAATCATGTAGTTTTGCTTTCCACGTGGAAGACGTAGCAATTTCTTGGCCGAGTTGTGTCAATTGTAAGCTAATTTCCTCTCTTACTTTGTGCTGTTCATTGGTTTGAATATCTTCTAAAAAAGTTTGTAAGCCTTTAATTAATTGGTTGGTAACAGTTTTTCCTCCCACCAATCCTAACAGCGGTTTTTTCTCTACAATTTGATCGTATATTTCCGTACGATGATCTTCAATGTACACTTGGATTTTAGGAAGAACTAAGGTAATTAATCGATTGTGTTCATTTTGTTCTAAGGCATAGTGTAGTGCTTGAGCAAGTAGTTGTTGTATATTGATTTGATCAATCCCTTGTTGAGCTTTTTTCGTTAGAAAATCGATGATTTGCTTTTCATTTAAATCTTTAACGATTGATTGTAATAAAAAAACAAGTTCTCGTTCTAATAGCTGTTGATTCTTTGGCTGATTCAACCAAGTAGATAAAAAATGTGCGAGCTGAAGCTTGTCGATATAGGGACGTATGGTGGCAGGGGTAAGAAAATTATCCGTTACAAAAGAACCGAGATTATCACCAATGTCATTTTTCTTGTTTTCAATCAAGTTTGTATGGGGGATTTTGATCCCCATCGGATGTCTAAATAAAGCGGTAACGGCGAACCAATCCGCTAAAGCACCCACCATTGCTGCCTCAGAAAAAGCTTTGACATAACCCATCCAATTTGCCGGATTGTGTTTCAACATATACACCATCGAAAGGTATATCACAGCCATGATTAAAAATAATCCTGTTGCAACTCGCTTATGTAGCCGAAGTTGAGCTTTTTTATCTGTCATTATCAGTTATGATATAGGTTTACCAAATTTTAAACATGATTTAGTATTAAAGATATGATTTTTCAATAAAAAGATGATGTTTTCTTTCAGAGAAAATTTTTGCTTCACAACAATCAACCAACAACAAACAGCCCACGACAATCGCTCTCAAAATTGCTCTTTCACTTGAAAAGAAACTGTTTCGTAGGTTTTAGGATGTTTGAATGTAATAGATTCTGCATGTAAAAATAATCGACTGCTCTTTGTACCGTATAAATCATCTCCAACAATAGGTGTATTTAGCCCTAGAGAATGAGACGCATGCATGCGCAACTGGTGTGTTCTACCTGTAATAGGGTAGAAGTATACTTTTGTTTTTCCCTCTTTTCGTTCGATGACTTCCCATTTGGTTTTAGCGGGTTTGCCATGTTCAAAACACACCATCTGACGTGGGCGATCTTCGAGATCCACACGTAAGGGTAGGTCGATGTATCCTTCGTCTCCTTGGATGATTCCATCTAAAAGCGCAACATAACGCTTAGTTACTGTTTTTTTGATGAATTGACTTTGTAGTGCTTTATGTGCTTCTTTGTTTTTTGCAATCACTAAAATACCTGAGGTGGCCATATCCAAGCGATGAACAATAATCGGTCCCGTTGCTTTAGGGTAGCGGATCTTCATTCGCTCGTAGATCGAATCTTGAATATAGATCCCTGGAACACTTAAAAACTCCTCTGGCTTATTGACGATAGCAAAATCTTCATCTTCGTAAATAACTTCAATCGGACGTTGCAATTCAGGATTGACGAGTAGCGGATTATCATCCACATCTAGCCCTTGCAGCATATGTCCGAGAATGGGTTCGCACTTTCCTCTACAAGCAGGATAGTAGTGTTGGTGTTTTCGAATTTCTGACTTCGGCGATTCTCCCCACCAAAATTCTGCCATAGCAAGGGGAGTATAACCGTTGAGGTAAGCATATTGCAATAACTTAGGTGCAGCACAATCCCCTGCTGCTGCTGGAGGTTGTTGCAGAGCTGTTTGTTCAAAAATATCCAATAAATCCTGTTCTTCTCTTTTGTAATTCAGAAAGCGATACTGTTGAAATAACCTGCGTTGTAGCGCATTGGATTTTTGCTTGCGCTCCTCTTTTAAATTTGAAATATGGAGGTCAAAGTCAGCAAGGAGTTGTTGCGTTGTAGCAATTTGCTCTTGCCAATAGGCGGTCAGTACGCGCAACTCGTGTTTATCGCGTAAGCTCTGCTTGATTAAGTCCTCATGAAAAATTTCAAAATCAGTGGGGCTTAGTAAGTTGACTTGCGTGTCTCTTTCTATTTTACGCTCTTGTTTGAGCTGTTTAAGTGCAGTTTTTTTCTGTGCTAATGCCTCTTTTTCCGCTATGAGTTGTTCTTGTAAAAGACGTTTAGCGTTCTGATAAATGTTGTCTTGTTGAAGTTTTTCAATAGTAGCATTAATGGCATTTAAAACGGCTTCTTCTTTAGCGAAGAAACTATCTTTATTCCAAAGATCAAACACCGGTGGAACAAAACCATCTAAATGAGTGTAATTCCCCAATTTACCGGAAAAACCACATAAATACCCCAATTCACCCTTTGTGTTTTCTACAAGTAATATTCCAAACATCTTACCAGCAACTAAGCACTTTGGATTTGCTGGATCGAATAAAGGAGAAATTAAATCATGGACTTCCAGTTCCCGTTGCAACTCCTCACTAGCCACAATACTCAACGGATGAGGCTCGTAATAAAATGGGAAAGTGAATTTTTTCGGTTTATTGATTAATGAAATATCCGATTGAAATCGTCTAAAAGCTACATCAGGAATCGACATGGGTTTGAATTTTGTTGCTGCAAAATTACATATTATTCGCTGAGGAACAATTGGTATGAATCGGGATAATAGTATAAAATAATTTTTGTTCAAGCAAAAGTATAGCGAAAGGAGATAGCTGTTTTACGGTGTCTTTGTATAGAGTTTGTATGGGGCTTGCAAGGGTTTTGTATAGTAAAAGTGGCTTAAACCCAATAAATACGAAGCATGTATCGAACAACACCCAAAGAAAACACAAGTTTAGGTTGTTTAGTGTTGTGAAAATCAATAGGTTGTTTTTTTATGTACGGAGAGAGAATGACAATTTAGGCTTTTAATTTCCAAGTTTAGGCAGTAAGGAGAAATTACGCTTGTTGAAGAGAAAAACTTTTTTAGTTTTGTTTCCAAGTAACAGGTTAGCTAAAAGAAGAATTTATACTGCTATTTTTAAACTATAAAATAGAGTCGTAGCAACAGGTTCTCATTTGTAAAAGAAGTATCTTGTTCCTTTAAATAAATGATATGAAAAACCCATCCACTTATCAAGCACCTACCCATTTATCTGCTTTCGTATCTTATGAAAATTCAGCGTATTTTCAAGAAATGATAGCTATTGAATGGCGTGGACAACTACAGTCGTCCACGAAAGGGAAGAAGTTTAAAATTCACTATTGTGGCGAATATGCAACGGATATTGATCTGTTGGTGGATCATGAGAATTATCCCGTTTTAGTTTATGCTGAAGATGTAGAAACAAAGGAGCGAATTTTGCTTTTTGACTATGCGAAACACGGTTATGATGCAATGTTTTGCGATGAATATGACGAAGAAATTCTTCAAGAAAGGGAAGAGCAATTACAAGAATTGGAGCTAGGAGGAGCATATACCTTTGAAATTATAGCTTACGCCTATCACAACATCGATTACGAGGAAGAAATGGAAGAATTTCTGAATGAAAATAATGAAATCGAATTGCTTTCAGGCGCTATTATTACACCAGAAGAATTGAAACGCAACGGATTTGATTTCTTTGGAATCGACGTTGTCGACCAATACGGAAATCGACAGACGATTGTGGAATTTGAATTGGCTTAATTCAGATACCATTTCAATAGGGAAAGGAGAATATCGCTTCCAAAAACCGTAGTAATAATCACAATTACAAGATTATTTTTAAAAAAGACTATTTTCCTGCTTTTGCTTTTTGTGACTTAAGGAGTTAAATAGTATCTTTGGCGCTTCAAAGGATTAAATAATACCGATATGTTTGATAATTTAAGCGATAAATTAGATAAAGCCTTTCATATTCTTAAGGGACATGGTAAGATTACAGAAGTAAACGTTGCAGATACTTTAAAAGAGGTGCGTAGAGCCCTTTTAGATGCCGACGTAAACTTTAAGATTGCCAAAGATTTTACGAGTAAAGTAAAAGATAAAGCCCTAGGACAAGATGTATTGACTACGCTTCAACCGGGTCAATTGATGATTAAGATCGTGAAAGACGAACTTACTCAATTAATGGGAGGTGAAGCTGCTGGAATCAACTTATCTGGAAATCCATCTGTTATTTTAATGTCAGGTTTACAAGGATCAGGTAAAACGACCTTTTCTGGTAAATTGGCTAACTTCTTAAAAACAAAAAAGAATAAAAAACCTTTATTAGTAGCGTGTGACGTATACCGTCCTGCGGCTATTAACCAGTTACACGTTGTTGGAGAGCAATTGGGTGTTGAGGTATATTCGGAAGAAGGAAATAACAATCCGGTTCAAATTGCGGAGAATGCAATTAAATACGCAAAGTCGAATGGATTCAACGTTGTGATTGTCGATACTGCAGGTCGTTTGGCTGTGGATGAGGAGATGATGACGGAGATTGCCAATATTCACAAAGCAATTGCACCACACGAAACTTTATTCGTTGTGGATTCCATGACAGGACAAGATGCCGTAAATACTGCAAAAGCATTTAACGATCGTTTGAATTTTGACGGGGTAATCCTAACAAAATTAGACGGGGATACAAGAGGTGGAGCTGCCATTTCAATTAAGTCAGTTGTAAATAAACCAATTAAATTTATTGGTACAGGAGAGAAAATGGACGCAATAGACGTTTTCTATCCAGAGCGTATGGCTGATCGTATTTTGGGAATGGGAGACGTTATTTCCTTAGTTGAACGTGCACAAGCACAATACGACGAAGAGGAAGCACGTAAGATCCAAAAGAAAATTGCGAAAAACGAGTTCGGATTTGACGATTTCTTATCGCAAATTCAACAAGTGAAAAAAATGGGTAGCATGAAAGACTTAGTGGGCATGTTACCAGGAGTTGGAAAAGCGTTGAAAGACGTAGAAATTGAAGATGATGCGTTTAAACACATCGAGGCGATTATCCACTCCATGACTCCAAAAGAGCGATCTACTCCTTCTGTCTTAGACGCAAAACGCAAGCAGCGTATTGCCAAAGGATCAGGAACAGATATCCAACAAGTCAACCAATTGTTGAAACAGTTCGATCAAATGAGTAAAATGATGAAGATGATGCAAGGAGCAAAAGGAAAGAATTTGATGCGAATGATGGGACAAATGAAAGGAATGCAATAAAAATAAAAAAGAAGGTTTAAGGTTCAACGCGAAGTTTAAACCTTCTTTATTTTACATACAACAACACACTAATTATTACGATTTAATGCAACTACTAGACGGAAAAAAGGTATCGGAAGATATCAAGAATGAAATCGCTGCTGAGGTTCAACAAATGAAAGCTCGCGGTGAAAAAGTACCTCACTTAGCAGCAGTGCTTGTGGGAAGCAACGGAGCAAGTTTAACTTATGTAGGAAGTAAGGTAAAATCATGTGAGCAAATTGGATTTGAATCTACTTTGGTTGCTTTACCAGAAGAAACGACAGAAGAAGAATTATTAGCAAAAATTAAAGAATTAAATGCTGATCCAGCAATTGATGGGTATATCGTTCAATTGCCTTTGCCGAAACACATCGACGAGCAAAAAATCTTAATGGCTGTAGATGCAGACAAAGACGTTGATGGGTTCCACCCAACTAACTTTGGTAAAATGGCGTTGGAAATGGAAACATTTTTACCCGCTACTCCTTACGGAATCATGGAATTACTTGAGCGTTACAAAGTAGAAACAGCAGGTAAAAACGTGGTTGTAATCGGACGTTCCCATATCGTAGGTCGCCCAATGAGTATTTTGTTGAGCAGAAAAGGATACCCTGGAGATGCAACGGTAACCCTAACACACAGCCGTACTAAAGATATCGCTGCTATTACAAGAGAAGCAGATATCATTATCTCTGCATTGGGAGTGCCTTACTTCTTAAAAGCAGATATGGTTAAAGACGGTGTAACAGTGGTTGACGTGGGAATCACACGCGTACCAGATGCAAACGCTCCAAGAGGATATGTAATCGCAGGAGACGTTGATTTTGATGAGGTAAGCAAAAAAGCAGCTTTCATCACTCCTGTACCTGGTGGAGTTGGTCCAATGACTATTGCCATGCTATTAAAAAATACACTTTTAGCTCGTTCAAGAAGAGCAAAAAAAGGAGAATAATACATAATATCAAAAAGGGCGCATCAATGATGCGCCCTTTTTTTGTGTGAGAACACCTGAGATCGTATCTTTATCTTTTATAGCAAAAACCATGCAAAATAAAAATATAAAATGGGCGGCTTTAGTACCTGAATTGGTTGTTTCGGACCTAACAGCGAGTTTACAATTTTGGTGTGATTACCTTGGTTTTACGATTTTATACGATCGCAAGGAAGAATCCTTTGCCTATTTGGTTTTAGGTGAAGCACAAGTGATGCTGGAACAATATGATCCAACCGATCGCACTTGGGAAACAGGATTAATGGAAAAACCTTATGGAAGAGGAATCAACTTCCAAATTGAAGTAGAAGCGGTAACCCCAATACTCGAGCGATTACAACAAGCTAATTACTCCTTGTTTATTCCACTTGAAGAACGTTGGTACAGAGCCGATGATATTGAATTCGGACAACAACAATTCTTAGTCCAAGATCCCGATGGTTATTTAGTACGCTTAATTGAAGATTTGGGAGAACGTGAAAAAAAGTAAAGTTATGAGTGATCAGTTATGAGGTATCTGTCGTATTTTCTGAAATAAAAAGGTACATTTTTGAATGAAAATCTAACCACCTCACCACCTCATCGTCTCACCACCTCAACAAACACCAAACAACAAAAAAGATGCAAATCCTACATTTTTCAGTCCAACAAGAAATCAACGGACAACCCATTTCTTTATTTCCTACAGTAATCAAAACGGCAAGTGAAGTTGTGTTGATTGATTGTGGATACGAAGAAACCTTTGAACAATTTAAACGTGAATTAACTAAGCTATCGATTGAGATAGCAGATATTACAGCCATATTCATCAGCCATGACGATATTGATCACTTAGGAGGATTAGCCTTGTTTTTACAAGAAAATCCAGCAATCCAAGTGTATAGCAGTGCAGTAGAACGCAGTTCAATTTGTGGCGAAATCAAAGCAGAACGCTTGATACAAGCCGAAAATTCGCTCGTGCACCTACCAGAAGACTATCGTCCTTGGGCAGAAAATTTTATTGCTCAACTGAAAAAGATCAAGCGTTTTCCAGTCAATCAAACTTTTAACGATGGAGATTTTGTGTTAGAAGGTTTACAAGTGATTGATACACCTGGACATACCCAAGGTCATATCTCTTTATGGGATGTGGCAAATGGTGTTTTAATTGCCAATGATGCTTTGGTTGTAGAAGAGGGGCAACTCAATATTGCCAATCCACAGTTTACCTTAGATTTACCGCAAGCTGTTCTATCTGTTCGCAAGATCCAAGCGTTACAGCCGAAGAAAATCATTTGTTATCACGGTGGAATTTTTGAAACTACAATAGAGGAAGCATTAGATCAGGTTATTCAAAAATACAGCGTATAAACGAATGATACTTCATTCTTGTCAAGAATAGTTAATCTATAAAATCCCCCAATTGTAGTGAGAAATAGAATTGTCAAATAAGGTATCTTTCCACTATATAAAATAAATATGAAAATAGAAGATAAAAATACAGCCCTTCAACAAGAATGGCTAACAAAAGGCGAACAATATGCTAAGGGAATCAATGAGATGGTTGCTTTTGGAAAAGAACACGGATGGGAAAACTGGAAAGGGGAAGAACCAGAAGATAAAAGAGATCATTTAGGTCAAGAGGTACTCGAACTATTAAAACAGGCAAATGCAGAAGGAAATATAGAGGCATTTAGAGCAGCATTTCCACCGGCTTATCCACCGTTAATTCCATTCTTAGAGGAAAAATCACAATACATAGGAGATTTAGTAGCGATTGAAGCCAATAGTGTTGCCTTTTTAGCAGGTACTTCGTATGAAACGCGTACTGCTTATTTGCTTTCGGGTACAACGGTACACGTATTAGATGATACAATTAAAGGCTTAGGGAAGTCGATGCGCAATGGTGTATTTGCTATTGCTTATGCGAATACAATTGTAACATACCAAGGATGGAATGGCCCTGAGATAGCTACCTTTCCACTAGGAGAATTAGCAAATTTAGGTATCTCAAAATTAATTCCCTTTAATGATGGAACACGCATTTTGTTTGTATCATCAGAAGGAGTGTACCTGTTGGAAGAGGAAAAGCAACAACTCATTCATCCAGTTTTATCCGAAGAGGAACAAAAGGAAGCGGAAGAAGAAGGATATGAGTTCTATATCGATATGGAAAATGCAACCCTATCTCACGATAATGCCTATATCGTTGTAGGCGATCAAGATCGCGATCACCGTATTTTACACATCGATGGAAAGGAAGTGGGAAGCGTAGGTCCGCAATCGTCTTATCCTCATTTCTGTTTGTTTTCAAAAGATGATCAACAGTTAATTACCAATTCTTGTCATTTCTACAACGGAGTTACCATTGGAGTAGATGCAATGAAATTAGAAGGCATGCAGGTAGAAGCTTATGAAGAAAGCGATGACTTTACGTATATGGACGAAGGAATGCGTGTCTATCAAGGGGTTGCCGTGAAAGATTACTACGTTTTAGGTGATGCTTATGGTTATATTCGCTTCATCAATCAAGCAGGAGAAGATATTGGTCAATTTTTTCTTGGAGGAACAATCAGTGGAATGGCGGTATCAGAAGATGAGACCGTGTTGTGGGTAGGTACTTATTCGGGTGCTTTACACAAATTGGAAATAGACAAAGCGATACGCGATACGCATACCATTGGAACTCGTCCTTTATACGAACAATTCCGTTTGCTTGTATGGAAAGACGAGCCGCAAGTGTGGCGTTGGTAAAAAGGAAGAAAAAGTATGCAAGAAAATCATATAGAAGTGCTATTAACTCACTTAAAGCAGACTATTGTTTTAAATGAAAAGGAAGCACAACGCATTAGTGATATAGTAGAAATTGTACCATTAAAGCGAAAAGAATTATTACTACAACCAGGGCAATTATCTCAACACATGCGATTCATTGCCCAAGGAAGTGCGCGTTGTTACTATCTCGATGAACATTCACAAGAACACACTTTGCAAATTGGTATCGAAGAGTGGTGGATTAATGATTTGTACAGTTTTTTGACGCAAAAAGAATCAAAATTGTTTATTCAAGCCATTGAACCGGCTGTAATTGTTCAGATTAGCAGAGAAAATCTAGAACTATTATATACGGAAATACCCGCTATTTCTACCTTTTTTAGATTAAAAATACAAAGTGCTTATGTTGCTTTGCAAGAGCGAACCATCGAAAATATGAGTACAGAGGTCTATGCGCGTTATCAGCGGTTTATTAAGGAATACCGCAATATTGAACAGCGTGTACCGCAATATATGATTGCTTCATACTTGGGTGTAACTCCCGAATTTCTGAGTTACCTCAAGAAAAAACACCTTGAAAGTCTTTCTTAAGATATCTTAAGAACCACCTTAGAGCGAGCTAATACATTTGTCTTATGAAAGTAAATAAGCATAGACAAATGAAATTAGCTCGTTTTTTTATGGTCCTTTTTGGACTCTTACCTCTTGTTGTTTTTGGACAGAAAACAACCTTTACTCCTGATATGATGGTCGGAAATAGATCTTATGGATACACACATACCATCAGTCATCAATTGTCTGATAAGATTACCTTGCAAAACCTCGTTTTATTCGATTCAGAATACCAAGACGACAACCATAACATCTTTTTTATACGCAATACTGTTGCGTATAAATTGCCTAAAAACTTCATTTTAAATGCTGGATTTGGCGTGAAGAACCCTGGGAAGTTTGCCAGTGTATATCTGCAATACCAATGGAAGAAAAAAGATTTTCAAATGGTTTATGGCATAGGAACAACCTATCAAAAGGGATTCACTTTAGAACAGTCTTTGTTGGTCGAATATACTCCTCAACTAACGGAACAATGGCGAGGATTATTTCGCTTGTCTGCCGTTGGAAATGTCAATCGACACGAATATACCCGCGGATTTCAACATATTCGAATAGGGGTAAAGAAGGATAATCTTGCAATAGGGCTAGCTGCAAATTTAGAGCAGTTCAATATGAGCTGGGATCACTTCGAAAATTACGGAGTTTTTGTAAAAGTAAATTTATAAATAGATATAAGATGAATAGAAAAGTAGACACTGGACTGCTACTGAGCAGAATTGCCATTGGATTTCCCATGTTGTTTTACGGGATTGGCAAATTGATCCACGGAATTGGATTTATTCAACAAACTTTAGTTGATAAGGGATTGCCTGCTTTTTTTGGCTATGGCGTGTATGTTGGGGAGGTAATCGCACCTATACTGTTACTGTTGGGATGGAGAACGCGTTTGGCAGGAGCCGTTTTCGCCATCAATTGTGTGACAGCAATTTTATTGGTTCAGAGTTCGGCCATCTTTAGTCTAAATGAAAATGGCGGCTGGCAGATTGAACTTTTGATGCTATATGCTCTCGTTGCTGTAAGTTTGTTCTTCACAGGTGGAGGAAAGTACGCGGTATCAACGACTCATCAATGGGATTAAAAAAAAGCTTCTGTAAAGAAGCTTTTTTTATAGAAATAAAGTAGAATTTAACTGTTTTTTTTCTTCTGATGTAGGATGATTGTTTGGATCAATAAAGGGACGAAGTATTGGATTATCACCTAAAAAAATAAGGTCAAGAGCAAATCGGTTGTTTCCATATAATCCACGGTGAATCATATTAGCTGAGAAAATTAATAAATCACCGCGTTTGAGTTTAATTTGTTTCCCTCGAACTAAAGTATCACTCGGTATTTTTCCATTTTGACTCAAGCGAACATCTTGTTCTTCCTCTAAATCCCAACTGCGATGAGTGCCTGGAATTAATTCAATGCCTTCTTCATCTTGGAATGGAATACGGAAGTGAAGCACATGCTGAGTCAGTATGCTCTTCTGCTGATCTTCAATAGACATTCCCGTATATTGAATATCGCGATGCCAATAATTTTTTTGATCTTTATTGAAAGGGTCAAAAAATAATTGAGTGTTTAAAAAAAGAACTTTTTCCGGTATTAGAGAAGAAAGAAGTAATTGAAAGCGATTTCCTGCTATAAACTGAAATAACAACATACGATCCGCTTTGGATAAGGACGTATTTGACGTTAAACTGTGGCTATTAATCAACCTACTGTGATACTCTTCTCGATGATCAAGTAACCATTGTTGATGAAACTTGAGGAGAATCGGTTCTATTTGTTGTAATTCTTTCGGCTGAAAAAATTGTGGAATATAAAGATAGCCTTCTGTAGTATAATGATTGAGTTCAGTCATAGCTTTTGGATTCAATAGGTGTTAAAAATACATCTTGAATTCAACTTATAAATGCAACTTTTTGGGTGCGGATAATAAGCAATAAAAACATTTATTTTTCAGAGAGGAAAGAGAGACAATGTCCCCCTTTCTCTCACTCTGAATGGATAAAGTTTGCT
>NZ_JACHTC010000013.1 GCF_014145635.1 Myroides sp. WP-1 | reverse complement strand
AAAATGTCTCCTGTTGAATTTGAAAATAATTGGTTTGTTGAAAGTACTTTCAACAAACCAATTATTACTATCTTTAATAATGAAGTTAATGTTTAAAAAACGGTCAACTGTATTTAGGGATGTTCATTTCCTTTCTTCTCTCTTCTTTCTTCTTTCTTCTCTCCAATCAAAAATTAGTCAATTTTGAAAGTCAAAACTGAAATTGGTGAATGGTTAACTAAGTCTTCGCTAATACTTCCGTTAAAGAAGTGTGCCAAGCCTGTGCGACCATGCGTAGCGATAGCGATTAAGTCGGCATCTATTTTTTTACAGTAGTTTAAGATTCCTTTTTCTACATTGATGTCGTTGTAGATGCTTAGGTCAAATTCTTTATCTGTGATATCTTCTAAGAATGATTCTAGTGTTTCTTCTGCCACATGTGTAGGTTTGAAGCTATTGGGTGTGTTAACCATTAATAGGTGTAAATCTGCGCCTACTACTTTGTTTAACGCTAAAGTGCTTTTGAAAGAATCTTTCATTTCGCTTGTAAAATCTGAAGCGAAAACGATGTCTTTGATGCAGCTGTCTTCAAATTCTCCTTTTACTACAAATACTGGTACAGGAGACGTGCGTACTACTTTTTGTGTATTAGATCCCACAAAGTACTCTTTCATTCCACTTGCTCCGTGAGACCCCATAACGATTAGGTCTACTTCATTGTGTACCGCTGATTTAGTAACTCCTTGAGAGGTGCGGTCTAAGATCAAACTTGTTGAAACCGTTAATCCCTCGAATAACGGATCTAGTGCAATCTGTTGTAATTTTTGTTCCGCAGCGTTTTTGAAAAACATCACTTCCGGTGCAGGTGTACCTTTGCTAATACCATCACTTGCTTCTTGAGGCAAATCTAAGATGTGTAGTAAGATGATTTCTGCATGGTGTTTTTTTGCAAAATTCACTCCCGCTTTAATTGCGTTTTGTGCTTGTTGTGAAAAATCGGTTGGTATTAGTATTTTCTTCATAATTACGTATAAAAGTGGATTAAGTATTTAACATGTTTTTTTGGTGTTCTAAATTTAAGCATATAATTATCAATACACAAAAGTTTTTATTACTACAAAAAAAATAGTATATTTGCACCGTTATTTATTAAAGAAGTTAAATAATGAGGGGACGTAATAGTCCCCTCTTTTTATAGCATATGACATTTAAAAACAAAGTACAAGAGTTGTTGGATGCAGCTTTAGCGGAAAAGCAAGAGTTGTTTTTGATTGAAATGACAATTTCTCCAGACAATAAGATCATGGTGACCTTAGATGGAGATCACGGGGTTAATTTGCAAGACTGCATTGATGTAAGCAGAGCTATTGAGCACAATTTAGACAGAGAAGAACACGATTTCGGTTTAGAAGTTGCTTCAGCTGGTGCAACATCACCGTTAAAATTGTTGCGTCAGTATAAAAAGAATATTGGTCGAAAAGTGAAGTTAGTAACGTTGAACCAAGAGAAATACGAAGCAACAATAACGGAAGTAAGAGAAGCATCGATCGTATTACAGTGGAAAGCTCGCGAGGCAAAAGCTGTTGGAAAAGGAAAGGTTACAGTTGAAAAAGAAGCTGTTATACCATTCGAAAATATAAAAGAAGCTAGTATAATAATTTCATTTTAAAAAAATATCAGATGGAGAATAGTGGTTTAGTAGAATCGTTCTCAGAATTTCAAGAGTTAAAATACATTGATAGAGTTACGTTAATGGCCATCTTGGAAGATGTATTCAGAAATGCATTGAAAAAGAAATATGGTGATGACGATAACTTCGATATCATTATTAACCCTGATAAAGGAGATTTCCAGGTTTTTAGAAGCAGAATCGTTGTAAATGACGGGGAAGTAGAAGATGATAAATACGAGATTTCATTAAGTGAAGCGAGAAAGATTGAATCGGATTTTGAAGTAGGAGAAGAAGTTTCAGAAGAGGTGAAATTAGAAGATATTGGTAGAAGAGCAGTATTAGCTTTACGTCAATATTTGAATTCAAAAGTAACGGAGCATGACAATGCTACGCTATATAAGCAGTTTAAAGAGGTAATCGGAGAGATTTACGCAGCAGAAGTGCATCATATTCGTCCAAAAGTTGTAATTTTGATGGATGATGAAGGAAATGAGATTGTTTTGCCAAAAGAAAAACAAATTCCTTCTGACTTTTTCAGAAAAGGAGACACGGTAAAAGGAATTATTGAGGCAGTTGAATTGAAAGGAGCAAAACCTCAGATTATCATGTCTAGAACATCTAACCGTTTCTTAGAAAGATTATTAGAACAAGAAATTCCTGAAATTGGAGAAGATAAAATTTTCGTTAAGAAAGTAGTTCGTATCCCAGGAGAAAAAGCAAAAATTGCTGTTGAAGGATCAGACGATCGCATTGATCCAGTTGGAGCATGTGTGGGAATGAAAGGATCTCGTATTCACGGTATCGTAAGAGAACTAGGAAACGAAAATATCGATGTTATTCATTACACAGCTAATACAGACTTGTTTATCAAACGTGCTTTAGCACCGGCAAAAGTAAACAAGGTTGTATTTGACGAGGAGACGAAAAAGGCAAATGTATATTTAGATACAGAAGAAGTATCTAGAGCAATTGGTAAAGGAGGGCAAAACATTAAGTTAGCAGGAATGTTAACAGGATTTGATATCGATGTGATGCGCGAATTGAACCCAGAAGACGACGATGTTGAATTGAGAGAATTCAGCGATGAAATTGACGTGTGGGTAATTGAAGAGTTTGCTAAGATTGGATTAGATACAGCAAAAAGCGTGTTGAACTTAAGTGTTGAAGAGCTAATCAAACGCACCGACTTAGAAGAAGAGACCATTCAAGATGTTCTCCGTATTCTGAAGGAAGAGTTCGAAGATTAAATCGACACTTCTAGGAACAACACAACACAAATAATACACTAAAAAGATAATATGTCTGAAGAAAGAGCAATAAGAATAAATAAAGTTTTAAGGGAATTAAATATTTCTCTAGATAGAGCCGTGGACTTTTTGAAAGGCAAAGGGTATGAAATCGAGGCAACTCCAAATGCTAAGATTTCCCAAGAAGAATTTAACGTTCTAAATAAACAGTTTTCTGCTGATAGAGGGAAGAAGGAAGCTTCTATTGAAGTAAGTGAAGAGAAGAGAAAAGAAAAGGAAGCGCTTAAAGTTGAGCGTGAACGCGAATTAGAAGAAAAAAGAAAACAAGAAGAACAAGCTCGTATCAAGAAAGAACAAGAGATCATTAGAGCCAAAGCAGAAGAGCAAGTTGCTATTAAAACTGTGGGGCAAATTGATCTTGAACCTAAAAAAACTTTAGAATCTTCTTCAGCCGTATTGGATAAAGTTGTGGAGAAAGAAGAGATTAAAGCTGAGCCTGTAAAGAGAGAAGAACCAGTTGCGAAAGAAAGCGTTGCACAAGAAAAAGTAGAGGAGAAAGTTCAAGCTGCTCCTGCTGCTGAGGTTAATGTCGATTCTAAAACTGATTCAGCAAAAAATACGACAAAAAAAGGTGAAACTAAGAAAGTAGCCAATAAAGAATCAAAAGTAAAAGACAAACCTGTGGAAGAAAAGCAACATAAGGAGTCTGCTAAAGTAGCAAACGAAGAAACTAAAGTAGTTGAAGACGATAAGGTTGATGCGAAGTTAGGTGATGAGATCATCAAAACGAACTATCAAAAACTTTCGGGAACTACATTTACAGGGCAAACGATCGATTTATCTCAGTTTGACAAGCCTAAGAAGAAGAAGGAAGAGAAGAAAGATGACAAAAAGGGCAATGTAGCTGGTAGAAATAAAAGAAAGCGTATTGCAAAACCAACTAATGCAGAAGGTGCTGGAAATACTCCAAATAATGCTGGAGCAAATGCAAACAAAGCAGGTGGAAATAACGCAAATCGCCCAGGTGGAAATAATGCAAATCGCCCAGGCGGAAACAATGCAAATCGCCCAGGTGGAAACAATGGGAAATTCAATAAAAATAACAACAACAACCGTAGAAATGCTCCAGTTGTAAAAGCTGAGCCAACGGAAGAAGAAGTTAAAAACCAAATTAAAGAAACGCTAGAGCGTTTACAAGGTAAAGGTAACAGATCTAAAGCAGCGAAATATCGTAGAGATAAACGCGATGTTCACCGTAAGAAATCAGATGAGGAACAAAGAGCTTTAGAAGCAGGAAGCAAAGTGCTTAAAGTAACGGAATTCGTTACGGTAGGTGAAATTGCTACCATGATGGATGTGCCTATTACTAAAGTGATCGGAACATGTATGTCTTTGGGTATCATGGTAACGATGAACCAACGTTTGGATGCTGAAACATTGACTATTGTTGCTGATGAATTTGGTTATGAAGTAGACTTTACAACAGCTGATTTAGAAGAAGCTATTGAAGAGACACCAGATAGACCAGAAGATTTAAAATCTCGTGCACCTATCGTTACGGTAATGGGACACGTAGATCACGGTAAGACCTCTTTATTGGATTACGTGCGTAAAGCAAACGTAATCGCAGGAGAGTCTGGAGGAATTACACAACACATTGGTGCATATGGAGTAACGTTAGAGAATGGTCAACAAATTACCTTCTTAGATACACCAGGTCACGAGGCGTTTACCGCAATGCGTGCACGTGGAGCTCAAGTTACCGATATCGTAATTATCGTAATTGCTGCCGATGATGACATCATGCCACAAACAAAAGAGGCGATCAGTCACGCACAAGCAGCAGGTGTACCAATTATTTTCGCTATCAATAAAGTGGATAAGCCAACGGCTAACCCAGAGAAAATTAAAGAAAAATTAGCTTCGATGAACTTGTTAGTTGAAGAGTGGGGAGGTACATACCAATCACAAGATATTTCAGCAAAACAAGGAATCGGAATGAAAGAATTGTTAGAGAAAGTTTTACTTGAAGCAGAAATGCTTGAGTTAAAAGCAAACCCTGACAAACTTGCTTCTGGTACTGTTGTAGAAGCTTATTTAGATAAAGGACGTGGATATGTATCTACCGTATTAGTTCAAGCAGGTACATTAAGAGTAGGAGACTACCTATTAGCAGGATGTAACCACGGTAAAGTTCGTGCTATGCACGATGAACGTGGAAACTCTGTAAAAGAGGCAGGACCTTCAAGACCAATTTCAGTATTGGGATTAGATGGTGCACCAGGTGCGGGAGATAAATTCAACGTGTTTGAAGAAGAGAAAGAAGCAAAACAAATTGCAGCAAAACGTACACAATTGTTACGTGAGCAATCAGTTCGTGCACAAAGACATATTACGTTGGCAGAGATCGGACGTCGTATCGCTTTAGGAGATTTCAAAGAGTTGAACATCATCTTAAAAGGAGACGTGGATGGATCTGTAGAAGCACTTTCTGATTCATTCTCTAAATTGTCAACAGAAGAAATTCAAATCAATATCATCCACAAAGGAGTGGGTGCAATTACTGAATCTGACGTATTGTTAGCGTCTGCATCAGATGCGATTATTATCGGATTCAACGTACGTCCAATGGCTTCTGCTAAAGTATTAGCAGATAAAGAGGAAATCGATATCAGAAACTACTCGATTATCTATGACGCAATTGACGACTTGAAAGACGCAATGGAAGGTATGTTATCTCCAGAGTTGAAAGAAGAAGTTACAGGTACTGCAGAAATTAGAGAGCTATTCAAAATTTCTAAAGTGGGTACAATTGCTGGATGTATGGTTCTTGATGGAAAAATCTTCCGTAATTCTAAGATCCGCTTAATCCGCGAGGGAGTTGTTATCTATACAGGTGAACTTACTGCGCTTAAACGTTTCAAAGATGACGTAAAAGAAGTATCGAAAGGATATGATTGTGGTATCCAAATTAAGAACTACAACGATATTAAAGAATACGATACAATTGAGGCATTCCAAGAAGTAGAAGTGAAGAAAAAATTGAAGTAATTCAATAGGATTAAATAAGAAAAGAGAGATTCGCAAGAGTCTCTCTTTTTTTATGACAAAATGTCGCTTTTTTTTATTTGGCGCGCCATTTGCTATTTTACTTTATGAACATAAATTGTTGTATCTATGATGATATGGGTTTTTATGATTGCCATGATGGCTGCCAGTTGGTATGTAGGCAATCGTTTACAAACGAAGTTTAAGAAGTATTCTGAGGTTCATTTACAAAATGGCATGAGTGGTGCTGAGATCGCCCAAAAAATGCTTTTTGACCACGGAATTCGCGATGTACGTGTAATTTCTACACCTGGAAGATTGACGGATCATTATAATCCGATAGATAAGACGGTCAATTTAAGTGAAGCAGTGTACAATCAACGCAATGCTGCCGCTGCGGCTGTAGCAGCCCACGAGGTAGGTCACGCTGTGCAACATGCACAAGCCTATTCTTGGTTAACCATGCGTTCTCGTATGGTTCCTATCTTAGAAGTATCTTCTAAGTTTATGCCTTTCGTGTTGATTGGAGGAGTTTTATTGCTCAAAACCTTTCCTCAATTACTATTGTTGGGAATTGGATTATTTGCCTTAACAACAATCTTCTCATTCATTACCTTACCCGTAGAATACGACGCGAGTAACCGTGCTTTAAAATGGCTAGAAGCTAAAAATATTGTGACACCTCAGGAATTAGTAGGATCTAAAGATGCACTGAAATGGGCTGCAAGAACCTATGTAGTAGCCGCTCTTTCCTCTTTGGGTACTTTGTTATACTACGTCATGATTTACATGAATAGAAGGTAAATAAGTGTTTTTATTATATTTTAATTGTTTTAAAAAGGATTTCCAGTGGAAATCCTTTTTTTATTGTATTTCAATGAGCAAGGGGATGTGATCGGAGATCTTATTTGCTTCTTGTATAGTTTCAAAATCTTCGAAGAACAAAATTGCTTTGGCAGATTTAACAGTAAACACCTCTTGTTGAAGGAATATGTTGTCATACTCACTCGCCAAACAATCACCATTGATGCATTTTTGACGCAAAGACGTTTTTTGATTGGTAAACGCCGGGTTGTAGCCTTGTTTTTTGAGTGGATTAAACACAGAATGTGACTCAGTAAGATTGAAGTCACCTAAAAAAATCAGGTTGTTTTCGGCGTAGTGCTCGGGAAAGAATTTTAAGTATTTAATTTCTGTTTCCGGTTGGTGTTTCTTGGGTAAAGCGTGTAAACTAACCAACGTGAATTCCAAGTCTTTGTATTGAAAGGTGGCCATGTAGGGCTCACGTTCAATTTTTTCTTGGTAGTGTTGATCTAAAAACGCTTTCTTTTTTAACTTGATGTGTTGAGTCTTCCACAAATAAGCGTAGCGCTCTGAACGGTAAGGCGAACTAACGGTCGGATCACTAAGAGCATAATCCCATTTTGCCCCACTTTTTCGATTGAGCTCCTCGTGAAGGGCGGCAATGGCTTTTGCGCCTGCAGGATTTGTTACGACTTCTTGTATGGCAATGACATCCGCTTGTTTCATAATTTTAGCCATGTAGCTAAGGTGTTCTTCCGTTTTGCTACTTCCTATGTTCTTTAAATTCCAAGTCATTATTTTAACTTGAGAAAAGAGCATAAGGGGAACGAATACAAAAAGGAAAACCAATGTGGTTCTGATTAATGAGGGCATGTTAATTACTTTAGTTTAGGCGTATTATTATGTAAAATTTACGGTGATTTGTAAAAAATGAAGTATTTTTACGGCTTGAATATTTGTTTAGAAAAACGGGGCAAAACTAAGTAAAATCCCTTTAAAAGACTAAAGTTATCATCGTGAAAATATTTTCTTCCATTGGTGAATTTAAAACCGATAAAAAAGTTGTTGCAACTTTGGGAACCTTTGACGGGGTTCACATTGGGCATCAAATGATTATTAAAAAACTGGTTGATTCTGCTGAGGCCTTAGGAGCTGAAAGTTTGGTGTTGACCTTCTTTCCTCATCCGCGTATGGTATTGAAGCAAGATCACGGAATTCGCCTATTGAATACATTGGAAGAAAAGCAAGAGTTGTTAGCCGCTCTCGGATTAGACAACCTGGTGGTACAAAAGTTCGATTTGGATTTTGCTAATTTAAGCGCTGAAGAATTTGTGAAACAAGTATTGGTCGATACCTTTAATATTTCTAAAATAATTATTGGTTATGATCACCGTTTTGGAAAAAATAGAACCGCCGATATTCACGATTTAAAGCGCTTTGGTTTATTATATGGATTTGAAGTAGAGGAAATATCAGCACAAGAAATTGATCATGTTTCGATCAGTTCTACCAAAATTCGCGTGGCTTTAGAAGCTGGAAATATCGCATTAGCTAATGAGTTTTTAGGACACGAATATCATTTTTCTGGCGAGGTTATTCACGGTAAAAAGTTAGGGCGTACGTTGGGATTTCCGACAGCTAATTTCCAAATCTCAGAGTCGTATAAGATGATTCCGCAAAACGGAATTTATGTAGTTGAATCTGAAATAGAAGGTGAACGAGTAAAAGGAATGATGAGTATTGGTATTAATCCGACATTTGTCAACCATCCTCATACAATAGAAGTAAACTTTCTAGATTGGTCAGGCGATTTATATCATAAAACGTTAAAAGTTCGTATCTTGGATCGCATAAGAGATGAACAAAAATTTAATTCGCTCGAAGAACTTGTAGATCAATTAAAAAAGGACGAGCAAGCAACGCGAGCATATTTTGATCGCTATGTGGAAAAAAGCCCTGCAACCCGTTGATAACGCCCCTTTAATTATATTTAGAATCTTTTTTGGTTTTTTGTTTGCCTGTGAATCCTTTGGTGCTATTGCCACAGGTTGGGTAAGAGAAAACCTTGTGGATGTAAATTTTACCTTTTCCCATATTTACATGGACTTTTTGCAAGTGCTTGTTGGCCCGCAAATGTATGTCTATTTCTTTGTGATGGGATTGGCCTCTTTGGCCGTGATGCTGGGATATCGTTATAAATGGTCTATGCCACTACTGACCCTTTTGTGGGCTGGAGCCTATTTTATTCAGAAAACATCCTACAACAATCACTATTATCTGTTGATGATTATTTGTGTGTACATGTGTTTTCTCCCTGCCGCATCGTATAAATCCTTAGATGTGAAAGCGAATCGAGTAAAAGAAGAGCATGCAATGCCTCTTTATTTTAATTGGATTTTTATTTTCCAGGTTAGTGTGCTGTATATTTATGGAACAATAGCTAAATTTTATCCTGATTGGTTGGATGGTACTTTTACTGAATTAATGTATCAATCGGCCAATATACCCGATGTTTTTAAAAATGTATTTACGCAAAAAGAGTTTTATTTAATTATTGCTTACCTGGGAATCATATTTGATGGATTAATTGTACCCGCTTTGCTCTGGAAACGAACGCGTACTTTAGGGTTAATCGCTTCTCTGATTTTTCATTTGTTTAATTCAGCAACCCTACACATTGGGATTTTCCCTTATTTTGCGTTGACATTTGCCCTGTTCTTTTATCCGTCAGATCAAATTAGACGCATCTTCTTAAAGAAAAAATCAGCAATAGATACAAGTGAACGCTTTACAACGCCTCAATTGAGTAAACCTGTTTTAGGTTTCTTGGCCGTTTTTATGTTTTTTCAATTTGCACTGCCACTAAGACAACATTTTATTGAAGGCGATATTCTATGGACAGATGAGGCTCATCGCCTAAGCTGGCGCATGATGTTGCGTTCTAGGTCAGGGTATACATCCTATTTTGTAGAAGACAAAAAAACTGGAGAGCGCTTTTTGTATTCAACACATGGAGTGTTGACTCGTAAACAAGATGCGCGTTTGAATACTTCTGATATGATATGGCAAATGGCACAACGCATCAAAAAAGAATATGCCGCTCAAGGTAAAGAAGTGGCCGTTTATGCTGATAGTTGGGTGTCTATTAATGGTAGAGAATACAGCCGTTATGTTGATGAAAATGTTGATTTAGCTAGTGTTCCATGGAATTATTTTAGTCACAGTCCTTGGATTTTAGATAAACCGTTTTAGAAAAGAAAAGATGAACTTACCGATCACTGATAATCGATCACTGATCACTGATCACAAAAAAAGCCTCAATATTGAGGCTTTTTATATTTTTCAAGATGGAATTCTCCATCAAAGTAACCATACGTAAAATAGTGAATCCAATCTCCGAGGTTAATGTATTTAGATTGTTCATTCAGGTCAATGACCATCGGTAAATGGCGGTGTCCAAAAATGAAGTAATCATAGTGTTGACTTTCTAGCTTTCGCTTGGCATAAAGCACCAACCATTCTTTGTCTTCCCCTAAAAAAGTAACATCTTCATCACCAGAAATCAATTTGTTTTTAACAGATAGGTACTGTCCAAGACGTACGCCAATATCTGGATGTAACCAATTGAACAACCATTTAGAGAATTTATTGGTAAACACTTTTTTCATGCGTTTATAGCCCAGATCACCAGGTCCTAGACCATCGCCATGACCAATAAAAAAACGTTTACCATTAATGGTAAAAACTTGTGGTTCGTGAAAAACGGGAATGCCTAATTCTGTTTGGAAATAGTCATTCATCCATAGATCGTGGTTTCCCACAAAGAAATAGATCGGAATCCCTTTGTCTTTTAATTCGGCTAATTTGCCCAATATGCGTACAAATCCCTTAGGAACAACCGTTTTATATTCAAACCAGAAATCGAAAAGATCTCCGAGAATGAATAAGGCTCCCATATCCGCTTCCTTTTCGTTTAGCCAAGAGAGAAAAACTTTTTCTCGTGGTAAACTCTTTTCACGGGTGGGGGCTCCGAAATGTTGATCCGAGGCAAAGTAAATTCCCTTTGTTGTATCAATTGTAAAACTCACCTTAACTTAAACTTATAAATTATCAGATTGAAACCATTCCGCATAAGAAGATTCTGTCTCTTGTAAACGCAGGGAATACAAGGCGATGTTCTCAGGTAAACGACTTTTTATCTTGTTAGCAAAGTCAATAACCATATTCTCACTTGTTGGTTGATAGTCAACTAAAATAACGTGATGACCACGTTCTTTTAGTTCTTGTGCTAATTCAACATGGGGGGTGTTTTGATTGAATACAGTAGCGTGATCAAATACATCTACAATTTCTTCCTTTACTATTTTTTTTAGATCACTGAAATCAATCACCATTCCAAACTTTACATGTGCAGCATCTGTAATAGGTGTGCCAATTACTGTAACACCAAGTTTATAACTGTGTCCGTGTACATTGCGACATTTACCATCATAGCCGTATAAAGCATGACCCGTTTCAAAGGTGAATTGTTTTGTAATTCTAATTTTAGACATAACCAAAAATTTTGACAAAGGTAGTCAAAAAATGAGTGCACTCGTCCTTTCTTTTGGTTGGTTTTAACTCAGCATTGCGAAATTAAAAGAGGCGATAGGTGAGTTGTGCTTTTGCAATAGGATAGAATCGGAACCAATTTAAGTACGAATCAGCCGCTTCAAAGTTGTGTTCCTTCTTCAGTGTTTGATCTAATCGATGTCCATTTTGTTTGATGACATAGTCGCCTGAGAATAGGAGTCCCATTTCTATTTTTACACCTAATCGCTTTTTTGGGATCGCTCTACCTAAACCAAAACCGAAATAGGGTTTGACGAAATTTCCTAAAATAAGTTCGCCATCAAGTCGTCCATTAATGATGTCTAGTTTTTGGTTGTTGAAGGCTAGGGTTGGCCAGTCAGAAGGCCATCGTGATTGAGCAGGTGTGCCATCACTATTAGCAATAATTCCATGCGCACTTAATATGGTTCGTCCAAAGTATAGTCCCGTACTGAAGTAGAGCAATCCTTTTTGTAAAGGATAAAAATCGAGAACAACATGGCCATGTGTGTTTTTGGCTTGTCCTCTCATTAGATAAGACACATCCTGACCAAAGGTATGATGAAGTAAACCGTAAGGATCATTCAGTTGAACAGCATGTGTTTTGGTGTTGTAGTGGAATGTGTTAATCCCGGCACGTAAGAATAGCTTATGGCTAATTGGTGTAGTGAGTTCGGCTGTAAATCCGAGGGTGCTAAGTCCTGCTGAGATAGATAAGTGATTAAAGAAATAGGATTCATCAGCTGTATTTGTAGACTGAGCGGCACTAAGAAAGGGGTATAATAGGGAGAGGAATAGAGTTAAAATTAAAATTTTGCTTTTCATTTTTTCCTCAAAGATAGATAAGCAAATACACGACTTAATAGTAAATCGTGTATTTTTTAACTATTTTGTTATTTTTTCTTGAAAGAATTTAAAGCATTTATTGTGAATTCTGATAAAACTAATCGACCAGAAATCTCAGCGCGTTCTGTTAGTAGTTGATCCCAGTTTGCCGTTCCTTCCCAAAAAATGTTTTTCATTTCAGTGATAGCCTCGGGGTTGTATGCACTAACGCGTTGCGCAAAAGTTTGCAGTTCTAAGTCTAAACGGTCAATAGTATCATACACCTCGTCATATAGACCGTGTTGCTGCGCCCAAGATGCAGTTTTCCATTCGTGAGCAGCTAAAGACATAGAGGTGAAAGCAGTTTTTCCTATTTTTCTCGATACTGCTGGTTCGATAACAAAAGGTCCAATTCCAATAGCTAGTTCCGATAGTTTGATCGATGCATGCTCTGTTGCAAAACAATAATCGCATGAAGCTGCTAATCCAACACCGCCGCCAACTGTTTTTCCATGAATACGCCCAATGAATAATTTAGGACTTTTACGCATAGCATTAATCACATTGGCAAAACCAGAAAAGAATTTTTTTCCTGTTGCTTTGTCTTGAATAGAGAGTAATTCATCAAAAGATGCTCCAGCACAAAAAGCTCCCGTTCCTTCGCTTTGTAGGATAATAGTCGTAATGGCTGTAGAAGCGCTTAACTCCGTGATTGTATGAGTTAATTCATCCAGTAACGTACTTGGAAAAGAGTTACTAGCCGCGCTGTAAAAGGTAATTGTCGCAATTTTATCCGCTGTAGCGGTTTTTATATAAGCGTTTGTTTCCATATGTATAGTAGTCTTTTGCCAAATGTAAGGATTCTTGAGAAAGCGATAAAATGTTTAGTCGTTTATGCGTTGCATTCTCAATAAGAGATACAATAGTCTTCTATTTAGAAAGTATATAAATTAGAAAAAGGAGACATTTTTTTTTTAACTTTTTTTTATTCTTTTAAAGTGACAAAATGCGAATTAAATGCTTCGGTCGATTTGTTTTTGCATCTTAAAAAAGAGCGCGGTGTAATTGACGGAGAGAAAGTACCGTTAAGTGTTGTATAATCTGCATTTGTCCAAATTTTTGTCGAATATAAGAGCGATAATTTTTCTGTTTTTTGTTTGATTTTTGATGCGTTTAATGTCTGTTTAAAATAACTGATTTTGGAGTTAATCTTAAGAAAGTGTTTTGAAAAAAGAATGAAATGAGAATAATATCTACTTATTAACTTTTTTAATATTCTTTTCATTTAAGATTAACTTTTATTAATTCAGGACTGGTTTTTATTTTTATAAATTTTGACTTTATATGCAATATTTTAGTTTGTTTATTTTGTATTTATATTCTATAAAAGGTTTATTATGTTCATATTATTGATTATTTTTGTATGGATTTTATACATAATTGTGTAAAATAATGAAAATATATTTATACCTTTTACTTCTAAAATTGTATAAAAGCGAAAAAAAGACGTAAAAAAAATACGTATTTATAAGTATAAAGTACTTTTTAATAGTTTTCTAATAATTTACTTGGGCTGAGTGAATTTTAGAAGTTTTACGACTAAAAAGTGTGAAAAACAAAAAAAGACCTATAAGAAGAGACAACTTGTATTTCTGTAGATATTTTAAGTGGGATGCTTGAAAGCTACGCAGGATCGATCGAAAAAAAAAATGAATAACACCAAGTTTTCTGTTCGCTTGGGCTGAGTGAACAGAAAGCAGCAAATCGAAAAAAAGACTGGGCATAGTATTGTGAAGCTATGCTCAAGCTTTGTTGCATTTTTTACTCCCTATACACAGTTGTATTAGGGAACCTCTTATTCTATACTTTTAGTAGATCTTTTATGGATGACCAATGTGCTTAGCACATTGTTGTCGTGCGAACATATACACCTTACAACCTAAGAAATTCAAAAATATTATGTTTAACACACAACACATGAAAGAGAAAATTACAATTTCCTCCTGGATGAGGACATTAATTCTTCTGGTACTTTTTGTGCCATTGACCCAAGGTTATGGGCAAAGCAAAATACTTGTGAATGAAGTAGTATCTTCTTCTAATACGGGAAATCCTAGTTATGCGTTGATAGACAATGCTAGTTTTGCTCATATGGAAGCTTCTTCAGGGTTAGCTCTTGGACTTGGTGCATATGATAGCACGTTGATCCTTAAGTTTCCTTCCGTAGTACCAGCAAATCAAACCTCTTATATTAGAATCGCATCGGAAGGACAGATCCTTGATGCTTTGTTAGGCGGGTCATTAGGCAATTTACTGTCTTCTCTTTTGCAGATCGTTCTTGCTGGTGAGCAAGAGTTTGCTGTCGAAGCAAGAATGGGAAATACGCCTGTTCTAACAACAGATAGTAAAGATGCGTTAGTTGCTAATAGTGGACAATCAAAAGTTATTGAGGGACTTGGCGGAATTAAGTATATCGCTATTACTCCAACGGAGGCTTATGACCGAATCTATATTCAAAATAGAACAGGTGCTGCATTATTAGGCTTAGGATCAAAGAAATATCTTGATATTTTTAGTGCTTTTACCTATGCTGATAGTCCGTCTGCTTGTGGCAAACCCATCGGGACTTCATTTGATGGAGGTGGACTTAACCTAACTGTTTTACCTGTAGGAAATGGAACCCTATCTGATGCAATTGACAATGACCTTGATAGTTTTTCTAGTTTGAAAGCTGCGAGTTTATTAGATCTAAATGTGGCTGGACGTCTATCTCAATTTTTTTACTTTGCTGATAAGACTTCCGAAACAGGAACAGTTAATGTGAAATTAGCTGCAACAAAAGGAAACAACGTTTTAAATCTTAAACTCTTAGGCTCTATTGAGTTAGTGGCTTGGAATGAGGAGGAAGAAGTATATCGAATGCCATTAGATGGTGGAATCCTCAAGGGAACAAATCTTTTGGATTTACTAGGTAATGGAGAGGCTGTTACTGTGACTATTGCTCCTGGTAAAGCATTTGATAAAGTAGAAGTGCGATTGAATGCACCTGTGGGTGTGACACTTTTAGGATCTTCTGTTCAAATTTATGATGTAGAACGTTATGATGGTATACCTTGTACCAATCCGAATGTAACTATTCCGTCTCCAACTCAAGTGCCATTTGAAACATCAAGTTGTGCTACGTCGTTGGTTGATTTTGAAAATGTTAATTTTGCAACGAATGTTATCGATAACAATAATGAAACCTATGCAACGCTTTATGCCAACACGGGTTCTCTTCTGTCTTCACTGCCTTCTAATGGAATGATTCACATGGCTTATCCGTCTGTGGTACCGGCTTATACAACTTCTTATATCCGCATAGATATGGAACCAGAAATTATAAGTAAGTTATTAGGCGGAACGTTAGGTCAATTAATTGACAATGTAGCAGGATTGTTAATTGGCAATCACTACTTTGAAGTAGATGTTTTTGATGGAACTAATCCTTCTCCGATTGCTCATACAATCAGCAACAATGGTTTCAATTCAACAACTGGAGGAAAAATGGCCGTTGTTCAGGATAAAATTGGAAGATATTATCTTGCTGTTACACCCAATCAAGCGTATAAAAGTATCAAGATTACCAACAAAGTATCTGGTATTCCAAATGGAGAAATACGCGATTTAAAGGTGTATAATATGTGTCGCGAAATAGGAGCAGACCCTTGTTTCCCTCCACAGTTTACTTCGTATAATCAAAGTGGATTGACCGTGAATGTTGGAGAATTAAATGGAGCAGGAGTAACTAATCCATACTATGCAATTAGCGATAATTCATCTCAATATGCTGAAATTAGTACGGGTACTGTTTCTGTTCTTGGTTTAGTGAAACAAGCAATTTATTTTAGTAAACCTTCTCAAACGGGAGACCAATTAAAGGTTCGTTTGCAATTGAATTCACCTAGTTTATTGTCTTTAGAATTATTAGGTGGTTATAAAATAGTTACCTTCTTAGGTGACCAACAAAGAGAATCATTCACGCTTCAACAAGGATTGATTAACAATCTCAATGCGTTGAATTTACTTCAGTCGGGGGGTATTCAAACCTTGACTTTTGATACAGCGCAAACCTTTGATCGCGTTGAAATTCAAGTAGGAACAACAGTAAGTGCATCACTTGTATCAAGTATTCGCTTGTATGATGTAAAACGAGTTGGTTCTACTTGTCCTGAAATAAGCACAGCTTCTCCTTTTATCGCACCTGTTTGTGCAACTCAATTACTGGGAGCTAGTAATGCCAATGATATCGAAAACTTATTTGACGATAATTTTGACTCTTATGCAACATTGCAATCAGGATCAGGTATTTTATTGGGACTTGGAAATAAGTATGAAGGGTCAGTAGAATTAGGATATAATGCTCCTGTGCCAGCAAATACAACTTCTTATGTTCGCGTGGATTTTGAAGATACTGAATTGAACAAGTTACTGGGCGGAAGCTTAGGGAATTTGCTTTCTGGTGTATTGAATGGATTGGTATTTGGCAATCACGATTTTGAAGTTGAAGTGAAAGACGCTCAAGGAGCAATCATTTTAAATGCCGGAACACTTGCAACATCTTCTTCTACTAGCAATGGGAAAATTAGAGTTGTTTTGGATAAATTAGGTCGTACCTATTTAGCAATTACACCGACAAGTGCTTATAAATCAGTTCGTATTATTGATAAAACCAATAGTGCACTAGGTCTTTTAGCACAACCAAATAGCATGAGTGTCTACGGAATGTGCTATGAAACTGCTTCAGATGCTTGTGTTGCTCCATTCGCTACTTCATTTGAATATGAGGGAGTTAGTTTGGATGTGACAGATTTAAGCGGTGGTGGAGTACAATATCCAGAACGCGCCATTGATACTAATTCTACGCATGGCTCACAAATGAGTTTGGGTACGATCAACGTAGGTGGAAGTGTAAAACAGTGGTTTTATTTTAACTCGCTCTCTGAAATAGAGGATGTAGCCAACATTCGATTGAAAACAGGTACTGGCGCTATTGCAGTTCCTTTGTTGGAAAAATTAGAAATTAAAGCCTACAGAGGAGATACGTTTGTGGATCAACTGAATTGGGATAATGGCTTATTAGGAGGAACTGAAGTTGCTAATCTATTAGGAACAGGATCTATAGTGGATATCCCTTTTAAACCGAATGGTCAATATGATCGCATTAGCGTTGGATTAAAAAGTATGGTTAATGTTGGCGTGCTTTCAGCTCTTGAAATTTATAAAGTTGAAAGACTTTGTAGTCCATATGGATCCGATCAAAATTTAGTATCGTGGAAATCATACAAAGTAAATGGTTCTGCTTCTACTAATAGTGTATCAGGAGGCGAGCAAATAGAATATACGATTCACGTGAAAAATGTTGGTGCAACGACGGTTAATAACTTTGCAGTTTCAGATAGATTACCTATTGGTACTTCCTTCTATTCTGTGTTGCAAGGAAGATTGTCGGATGATGGTAAATCGGTACTCTACGATTTCGCCGGTACGATGACACCAGGGAATGAGCAAAGATTTGTTTTCACCGTGAATGTGGATCCTACATTAGAGGGTATCTTACAAATCAAGAATACCGCTTTTACCAAAGAAGCGGGAAGTATTATTTCATATCCTTCTTACCCTCCAATAGATAATACCAACCCGATAGAACCAGATCTAACAAAGAACCCTGGAACAATTATCCAAGTAACACATACCACGGCATTGCCTAAAGCGATTATCACTTCAGATCATGCAAATGCGGTATGTCCAGATACAGAGTTTACATTAGATTCTAATAAAGGTCCTGCTGAGGCAGATGCATACCAATGGTATGTTGATGGACAGGCAATTGATGCGACAATGGCAGGGTCGACGAATCCAAATTACGGAAAGGAAAAAACACTAACAACTAATTATCCAGGTAGTTATACGGTTGTGTATACCAAAGGAGTGGAAGTTTCAGTTGAATCAGATCCTTTTGTCGTGACGCAAAGTCCTGCACCAGTTATTGAATTTTCATCGAGTCAACGTATTAACGTGACGATACCAAGAGATCAAAATGCAGTAACGGTAACCTTGCCAACAGCTACTGTTGTGGGAGGAAATGGAACTATAAAATGGTATAATCATAATGCTGTAGAATTTGCGGGTACATCAATAGAATTTACAACACCTGGGGTTTATACCTTAACTGTAGTGGCAACTTCGGGTAATGGATGTGAATCTTTTGAGAATGTAATGATCACTGTTTATGATGATAGCTTATGTCCTCCAACGATAGAAAGAGTCTATGCAAGAGGTTCATCAAGCTGGGGATCTATCATTACAGGAGGAGTTAGTGGTACAGAGAATACCATCGACGGAGACCCAACAACTTACTCTACGTTAACTACGGGTATTGGACTTTTAGGGATCGGTACGGTATGGCAAAATATCTACTTTGAAGAAGAAGTTGCCGCAGGTACTCCTGTAACCATTAAGCTTGGAAAACAATACAGTGGATTGATGTTAGCTGGAGGTATTTCTGTCTTAGGATTAGATGCTGATGGCAATACCATCGGAACGTTAAAATCAGTTCAAGGTGGTTTGTTAGATTTATTAGCAGCGGATAATGTGATTGAATTTACTTTCGTGCCTTCTGATAAAAATGGACCTAAAAAGTATAAAGGGGTTCGCGTTTCTCAAGGATCTTTATTGAGTGTTGCTCAATTGGCTAAAGTATTCCACGTATACTATACGAAAAATGTTAGCGCATTTTCACCAACATATTGTGAACCTGTTTCAGATAATGTACATCCAGCAGTATTAGATGTATTACATGGAGTGCAAGATTTAGGTTTAGGTGTGGCAAGTGCAACAGCTTCTGTTACTAGTCCATGGAATGCCGTGGATGGAAATCTTGAAACTTTTGCTCAAATATCGAGAGGAGTTGCTGTATTAAACGCAGCGAGTTTAACAGTCGTCTTCAAACAACAAGCCATGCCAGGTGATAAATTACACATTGTAACAGAAGTTCCTGGAAACCCTATTTTGAGTTTAGAATTAATTAAAGGATATACAATCCAACGCTATTTAGGAGATCAAAAAGTAGGAGACGAAATTGATGGAACAAATGGTGCTCAAATTCTAGATCTAAAACTACTCGGATTGGGATACAGCAATAAGTACAAAATGATTATCAAAGAGATCGATCAACCTTTTGATCGCGTTAAGATTTCTTATGGAAGCGTTGTTGGAGTACTCGGAGACTTTACAAAAATATATGAAGTAACAGTAGCTCCTCGCATTGATGTTGGAATCGATATTGAAGAAGAATATTTGGATATATGTCAAGGGGGTATTCTAACGATTAATGCAGAAGACAACTGTTCTACTTATGAAGTTTATACCGAAGAAACAGGTGGTACACCAGTTCCGACAGAAGGGTTGAATAACTTCAGATTACCATATCATTTACCTGAATATCAGGATGAATTACCAGAAGGCGCTGGGTTTGGACCAAAATACAGTGTTGTTTATGTACAGACCTATAGAAATGGCTGTGTTGTAGGTAGAAGATTACCTATTCGTGTAATATTGAAAAATTGTTCAGTAAAATCAAATCTGAACGTCACACAAAAAATTAAATAAGATATACTAGAGAATTAAGACATATAGTACTATGAAAAAAATCACATTATTAGCAGCAGTATTAGGAGCATCGTATTTTGCAAATGCTCAAGTAGGTATTGGAACACCTACACCTATCACCTCTACTCAATTAGATGTAACAGCTAAAGATAAAGGTATTTTAATTCCTCGTGTTGCATTAACTTCATTAGATGTATTCAATCCTATCGAAGGTGCACAAACAGAGAGTTTATTAGTATATAATAGCAACGGTGTTGCTATTCCAACAGGATTTTACTATTGGGTAGATTCAAAGTGGAATAGAATAGTTGGTAAAGCTGAGCTAGACCAAGTAATAGAGAATTTAGGAGATAATATTACCAACCTAGAAGCAGATGTAAAAAATTTACAAGCAGTAATTAACTACATCTTGCCTTCAAACCCATCAAATGATGATACAACACCAGAGACACATACAACTGTGGTGTATAAAGATGGAAAATTTTATACTGTAACGTATGATGCTACAACGCAAACGTACACTACACAAGAAATCAATTTCGAAGACTTGGTGAATGGAGCAGAAACTAAAACATTCATGAGAGAGATATCGAATGCGGAAGGTAAAATAATCGGGGTCATCTATTTCTCTGAACAAACGATTCTCGATTGGTTAGAGGCAGCTGATGAAAATACAGTTGATAATATCCCAAATACAGCACCAGGGGCAACGACAATCAAAGTTACAGATATTGTGGTTAACAATATCCAAGAGATTTTAGAATCGCCAACGACTATTACAATCACAACGGTTGAAGGTGATAAAACATTTACAACAGTAGAAGAGTACTTACAATACATTACGCAGTTCTCTAATGGGAATGTAATCTATTCAGAGATTGCAGATCCAGCGAATCCAGGACAGACTATTTGGGCATTCCAATATTGGGATGAAGCAGCGAATAAATACCAAATTATTGACATCCAAGGTTTAGTAGAAGCTGCTGAAACGAATACAACGATTGTTAGCTACAACAACAAACAATACTACTTATCTGAATCGTATATCAAAGCAGGAGGAGAAACAAATCCAGCAAATTGGACAAGTGTTCCTGCGGGTGCTATCCACGTAGATGTAGTAGGTGGTGTGGTTAACAATATTCAAGAAATTTTAGAATCACCAACGACTATTACAATCACAACAGTTGAAGGTGATAAAACATTTACAACAGTAGAAGAGTACTTACAGTACATCTCACAGTATTCAAATGGTAATGTAATTTATACAGAGATTGCAGATCCAGCGAATCCTGGACAAACCATTTGGGCATTCCAATATTGGGATGAAGCAGCGAATAAATATCAAGTTATTGACATCCAAGGTTTAGTAGAGGCTGCTGAAACGAATACAACGATTGTTAGCTACAACAACAAACAATACTACTTATCTGAATCGTATATCAAAGCAGGAGGAGAAACAAATCCAGCAAATTGGACAAGTGTTCCTGCGGGTGCTATCCACGTAGATGTAGTAGGTGGTGTGATCAACAATATTCAAGAGATTTTAGAATCGCCAACGGATATTACAATCACAACAGTTGAAGGTGATAAAACATTTACAACAGTAGAAGAGTACTTACAGTACATCTCCCAGTATTCAAATGGTAATGTAATTTATACAGAGATTGCAGATCCAGCGAATCCTGGACAAACCATTTGGGCATTCCAATATTGGGATGAAGCAGCGAATAAATATCAAGTTATTGACATTCAAGGTTTAGTAGAAGCTGCTGAAACGAATACAACGATTGTTAGCTACAACAACAAACAATACTACTTATCTGAATCGTATATCAAAGCAGGAGGAGAAACAAATCCAGCAAATTGGACAAGTGTTCCTGCGGGTGCTATTCACGTAGACGTAGTAGGTGGTGTGATCAACAATATTCAAGAGATTTTAGAATCGCCAACGGATATTACAATCACAACAGTTGAAGGTGATAAAACATTTACAACAGTAGAAGAGTACTTACAGTACATTACACAGTTCTCTAATGGTAATGTGATTTATACACAAATTGACGATCCAGCAAACGCAGGTCAAAAGATTTGGGTATTCCAATATTGGGACGAGGCAACTAACTCATATGAAACAATTAATCTAAGAGATTTAGTTGCTGCAACAGAAACGAAAACGCAAATTAAACGTTCAGAGGTTTTAGCTGATGGTACATTACCAGCTTTTGAAGCGGTTCGTACGGCACCAGTAGCAGGAGATGTAAAACAAGGTGAAATCTTTTATGAGTACAGTGCTGAAGGAGATCAGAAAGATTACATCAACATGACGGAAGATATCTTAAACTCAATCAACAATAACGAAGAGATTAAGAATGCAATTACGAATGTGTTGAATCAAGGTGGTAACGTTTACTTTGGGGATCACGATGGAGATGATAGCAATGGAAATACAGCAACTCCTCACGTATTCTACCAAGTGATTACAAATCCTGATGGAACAAAAACGAATAAAGAGATTGAATTACCAGCTTCTTTCTTGGTTAACTTGATTAAGAAATACAAAGACATCGTCAAACAAGAGTTGGGTGATCACATCACAAACGAAGGTGATACAGTTTACACGGGTGATACATACAATGGATACAAAGTGTATTTAGGGAAAGGTGCAACAACAATTGTAGCTTATTCTGCAGAGGCAACTCCTGTAACATTAACCTTAGAAAATGGTGCAGAAATTAGACAAGTATTGTCAATAAAGCTTCTTACAGCAGCAGGACATATCGTGACGTCTAATACAACAGATGTTGTAATTAACGGAACAGAGATCAACTTTAATATCGGTGTGGGTAATCAATATATGATGTTGACACCAGGTACTTACGAAGTTGTCGTTGAATTTACTTCTAATGAAGAAGTACAACTCTAATTTAAATTAATCAATAGCGAAATGATGGGTGTCTACTAGTACAACCTAGAGCCCCATCATTTTAAACTAAAATTAAACAACAAGATGAAAAAGATATATTTAGGATTTTTATTTTCAGTGTTAAGCACTGTTGCTGTTGCTCAAACAAAAGTGGGAGGAACACCTACAATCAACGCTAATGCCATGCTTGAAATTGAAGCATCAAATAAAGGATTGTTATTGCCAAGATTAGAGTTGGTTAGTACAACAGATTTCGCTCCATTACAAGCGCATGTAGCAGGTATGACGGTGTACAATACAAAAAGACAAAATGATGTTGTACCTGGATTTTATTACAATGATGGAACAAAATGGCAACAGATGGTGACTTCAGATAATAAAGCCGTAAAATTCTTCTACATGCCTTCAATTGTTTTTAATACAGGAACACCTGGTGCTGGAAACAAAGATTTGTACCAAGAATATGTGAATCAATTTACCTTAGTAGGTAATACAGCTAGTAGCATTGGAGCACCTGCTGTTATACCTCATTTTCCAGAAGCAACAGATTTATATTATTATGTAACAGATTACGATGCAACGGTGTTTTCTAATATCGTTATTCAAGCAGATGGAAAAATGACATATGAGGTACTTGGAACGGGTAATCCTTACTCAGTGATGAATATTGTTTTCGTTGTTAAAGAATAAGTAGCAGATGAAGATAAACCACAAAATCTTGCTTGGCTCTTTGGTCTTGACTGGTGGTTTAGCGTTTGGACAAACTGTTAATTACGGAGGTTTGTACATTATGCCCAATACAGAAATGGCAACGCTATTCTCCTTAGAAAACAAAGAAAATGCCATGGTATTTAACAACGGTACGTTGTATGTATATCGAGATCTGACGAATAACGGACTATTCGATTTCAGAGAAGAAGGTAAACTGAAAACATCAGGGAAAACTATTTTTACATCTAATCAAAGACAAGCAATTGACGGAAACCAGTTGATTCGTTTCAATCACCTTGAATTTAACAACTCAACAGCGAAAAGTGCTTTTTATGTAGCAAATGGAATTTCGGCAAAAGGAGAAGTTGATTTCTTGGATGGCATTGTAACCATAGACGATGAAAAAGGAGCTTTTGCCTTTTTAAAAGGAGCAAAAGCTAACGATGCAACAGACGAAAGTCATGTTGATGGAACCATTGACAAAGTAGGAAATGAAGCTTTTACCTTTCCTATTGGAAACAAAGGGTACTATCGCGCTGCTTATATTACCGCACCAGATAAAGAAGAAGTATATGCTGGAGCGTATAAATATAACGATCAGGCATTTTTTACAGCGCATGCTAATGCTTCAGGAGTAATTAACACGTTAAATACAAATGAATATTGGTATGTAAGTAAAGGTAGTAAAGAAGAAAAAAATGTCATTCTTGAACTGACATGGGATGAGCGTACTACTTCACCAGAAGTTCTAAACAGTCCAGAAAAAGATTTACACATTGTCCGTTGGGATGAGGTGAAAAAAATATGGGTAGACGAAGGTGGAATTGTAGATGTTAGTGCTCGCCGTATTACTACACCCACATCAGTAAAAGGTTTGGGGTATTTTACATTGGCAACCGTAAAAACAGATTGGCTCTTGGAAGGAGATGTTGTAATCTACAATATTGTTACAGCTGATGGCGATGGAGTAAATGATTATTTCCTCATCGATAATATTCAGAGATTTCCAAACAATAGTGTCCAAATCTATAACAGATGGGGAGCAAAAGTTTTTGAAACCAAAAATTACGATTCAAACGGAAATGTTTTTGATGGTTATTCCAAAGGAAAAATGACGTTAAACGATAGCGAAAAGCTTCCTTCAGGCACCTATTATTATGTAATCGTTTATGAAGTAGAAAAAGAGGGAGTGTCGAGAACGATTAAGAAAGCCGGGTATTTACATTTAGAAACAAATTAATAATAAGGATGAAATTTATAAACAAACTCAAAAAAGTTGGTATAGCCTTAGTATTAATAAGTGCTGCTCAACAAGGTTTTGCTCAACAAGAACCACAGTTTGCCCAATACATGTACAATACGTCAATCTATAACCCAGCTTATGCAGGGAATAGAGAAGTATTAAGTTTATTTGGAAACTATAGAACGCAATGGGTAGGATTAGATGGTGCACCTAAAACAGCAAGTTTTTCTGTCTCTACACCCATTAATGATTCCAATGTTGGAATTGGATTCTCTTTTGTCAATGAGAAAATAGGTATCATGGACGAGAACAATATTGCAGTGGATGTTTCCTATAAAGTAAAATTAAACTACCACTATCAGTTGGCATTTGGATTAAAAGCATCGGCTGATTTACTAAATGTTGATTATGCCAAAGGACATCCATTTGATCCTTCAGACGTGAATATTCAAGAAAATATTACCAACAAATTTACCCCTAATATCGGTGCTGGAGTTTATCTCTATTCTGATCGTTCCTATTTGGGATTGTCTGTACCTAGTTTCTTAGAAACACATCGCTATGATGATAATGAGGTGACAACAATGAAACAACGCATGCAAGTGTATTTGATGGGGGGATATGTATTTGAAATCAATCCAGATGTGAAGTTCAAACCTGCTTTCTTGATGAAAGCAGTGCAAGGAGCACCTGTACAATTGGATTTGACAGCTAACTTTTTGTTTCTCGACAAGTTTACTGCAGGAATTGCTTATCGTTGGGATGCAGCCGTTAGCGGTTTAGTCGGATTCCAAATTAATGAAACGCTGTTTGTAGGGTATTCTTATGATGCCGATACATCCAAACTACGCCATTACAACAGTGGATCGCATGAGTTCTTCTTGCGTGCCGATATTTTTAATCGATACACGAGAAAAACTTCTCCGCGTTTCTTCTAACCTAAAGATGATAAATTATGCAAAAAAGATTAATTACTTTACTAGTTTTATCTTCCATAGCGTTTACAACATCTATAGGATGGGCTCAAGAAAAACGCGAGAATAAAGCAGATCAAAGATTTGAAAAGTACGAGTATATCAATGCCATAGAAATTTATGAAAAAGCAGTTGAAAAAGGATTCAAGAGTGTAAATACCTTGCAAAAACTTGGAGATGCTTATTATTTCAATGGAAAGCTAGTAGAAGCTAATAAATGGTATCAAGAACTATTTCAATTCGCCAAAGAAAGTCAGGAATCCATAGGATCAGAGTACTACTATCGCTATGCGCAAACGTTGCGTGCGATGCAAAAGTACGATGAGGCAGATACTTACATGGCTAAGTTTACTGCTCTAGAACAAAGCGATTCTCGTGCTCAATTATTCGAGGCGAACAAGAATAATTACAGAGCAGATATTGAAAAGCGCTCTAATCGTTATGAAGTAGCAGCATTAGAATTAAACAGTGCGTTTTCAGATTATGGAGCCACTATCTATAAAGGACAATTGATTTATACTTCAGCCAGAAATTCGGCTGAGGTTTCAGGGAACAAAGTACACAAGTGGACCAACGAAGCTTATACAAGTTTGTATGCTTCTACAATCAATAACGACGGAAGCTTTGAAGATCCTCAATTGTTTTTTAAGCAAGAAGATCAAACGATTAATCAATCTACTGCTGTTTTTACTAAAGAGGGAAATACGGTCTATTTTACACAAAACGCAACAGCTATTAAAGATGATGTGCAACAAAATAGATACAAAAATGCTTTGCTGCAATTGTTCAAATCTACGCGAATGGAAGATGGAACTTGGAGCAAACCTATTGCATTAACAATCAATGATCCTAAGGCAAATAATGCACATCCTGCACTAACTCCTGATGATAAATGGTTGTACTTTGTTTCGGATCGAAGTGGATCAATCGGACAAAGTGATTTGTTTCGCGTTGAAATACTAGCAGACGAAAGTTTTGGTAAAGTCGAAAATATTGGCAAGCAAATTAATACAGAAGGAAGGGAAACATTTCCGTTTATTTCTAGTGATTATATGCTGTACTTTTCTACCGATGGCCGACCTGGTTTAGGAGGATTAGACATCTTTATGGCGAAGATTAACGTCGATGGTTCTTTTGGGACGGTTACCAATATTGGCGAACCCATGAACAGCCCGGCTGATGATTTTGGATACTATTTTGATCCAAAAGCCAAGAAAGGTTTTGTTAGCTCCAATAGAGCAGGAGGAATAGGAGGAGATGATATCTACTTTGTACAAGAGAAGAAAGAAATTATCTGTAAACAAAGTATTGACGGTTGGGTATTTAATGCTTCTACTAGAGAATCTCTAGCAGGAAGTAAAATTACCTTGTACGATGCAACATATACGGTTTTAGATAGTATCCAGGCAGATGATCAAGGAAGATTTGCACTTGCTGATTTAGATTGTGGTAAGAAATACCGCCTAAAAGCAGAAGCTACAGGATTCCAAACCAAAGAAATTGCACAAACAATGAGTTTTGAATTAGGCGCTGTCAACAAAGTGGAAATAGGACTTGAACCCGTACAAGAAACCATTACAGAAGACGATGACCTGTTCAAAAAATTGAAATTACAACCAATTTATTTTGATTTTGATAAAGCCAATATTCGTCCAGATGCAGCTGCAGAACTTGCTAAAGTGGTTGAGGTATTAAAACTATATCCAAATATTAGCATTGATGTTCGTTCGCATACAGATAGCAGAGGTAATGACGCTTACAACATGAAGTTGTCTGATCGCAGAGCAAAATCAACCATGAAGTGGATGATTGATCAAGGTATAGATCCAGATCGCCTTACAGGAAGAGGCTATGGAGAAAGTCAATTGATTAATTCATGTGCAAATGGAGTGCCTTGTTCGAAAGAACAACACCAAGAGAATAGAAGAAGTGAATTTATTATTGTAAAAATGTAAATTCAGAGCCGCTATAAACAACAAATTTTACTTCCCATTAGGGCTACTTATTTTAAGTAGCCCTTTTTTTATTTCAATACACAAAAAAAGAGCCCTATTTAGAGCTCTTTAATTTATACTGGCTTAACATTAGGAGGAGGATCTACTAGTGTTATATATGGATTCGAATGGATGACAGGTTTGTAGAAGTACTGCTTCTCAACAAAAGAAATGCGCCTTTTGGTTTGGGGATGCTCTACCGTTTGGGCAATAAAGAAAGTCTCACAGCTAATGTTGGTTGCTTTACAGTTTTTACTTTTGGTGGTTTTTCCTGCATGATCTGCAGAAGAAGTCCCTAGCTGGTATACATACATATTGGCAATCGGACAAAAGGAGATCTTCGACTCGCAATCCTGTTGAGCGAAGAAATTAATCTTTTCTGCACCTAACAACACAAATAGGAGGCATAAAAATTGGGCAATATGTCGATTGTACTTCATCATGAATAGAGCAAATATATTTAGTTTTTAGAAATAGCTTCACCTTTTTAGGTAAAGTTTAGGAAGGAAAAATAATAAAAACTCGGTTTACATTTTAAATAAGAGAACTCTTTAATCTAATATGATGTCTTTTGTGAATAGGCGTATTGGTCAGGTAGCTCTTAAATAAGTCTGATGCAATACCCCTAAAGGTTTGTGTTTGGATTGGAAATAATGTACTTGCATTCTTTTGACTTTGCACGATACAAAGTATAACCTAAGCAGTTTTAACTTACTTCATCTCACTATAAAGGCATAAGTAACAAGGGGCGCTTCTAGTGGAGGAAGAATTAGTGGGCTAATAGCGGTTATTCTAGTTAAATAATTAGATAGAAATTACACGATTCAAAGTTATAAATACTTGAAAAAAATATTGTGCTTGATAAAAAGATAGGGCATAATATTTGTTTCTAGCGTAGAAAAATAATCCGTTTACGAGTTCTTAGATTTATCAGGGATTAGTCTTGCAAAACAATAAGCAAGACAAGTAAATCCTTCCTTTTTGTAGTAAATCCGTAGTCGAATAGCTGATTTTTTTGATTGATAAAGCAACCGTAGCGGGTGCATTATAAAATTTAAATATTGATTAATTTTAAAGAAGATGTATATGAGATATTCATTGTTAAGTGATACCAAAAACTGGATGAGTTGTATCGAAGATAGTAAGAGCATTGCTCACATATCAATACCAGGAACACATGATAGTTGTGCCCGAAAAGGGCAATCTGGACAAGCTCCTGGGATTGATGAATATGTTGCAGCGCAGAATTCTGACTGTACAATAAAAAAACAATTGGAAGATGGCATTCGTTATCTTGATATAAGATGCTGTGTAATTGATGGTGTATTTACTATTCATCACGGACAATTTTACCTGAACATTAATTTTGGAGATGTGCTGATTCAGTGTTTAAATTTCTTGAACACCAATAGTTCTGAAACAATTATTATGAGAATTAAGCAAGAAAATTCTTCAGTTTCAGATGCAGAGTTTCGTGCTGTTTTTGATACGAAATACGGTGAATATCATCAAAAAATGTATTTAGAAACTTCTATCCCAAACCTAGGTAGCGTTAGAGGAAAGATAGTTGTTCTTTCTAATGTATTATCTGTTCCTGGAATACCTTATAGTTCGATCAAAGTGCAAGACGATTACTCAGACACATCGGTATCGAGTAAAAGGGGAAAGATTGTTAATTTGGTTAATGAATCAGCAAGAGTAAACAGAAACGGTGGTAATCCTACCTTATACCTAAATCATTGTAGCGCAACAAATCCCCCCTTGTCAAGCCCAAAGTCATTTGCCGGTATATTGCTACCCGCTATTACTCGTGATTTTAAAGAGGGATTGGGGGCAAAGCAGGTCGATAATTCTCGAAACGAAGCAGCACATATAGGGATAATTGCGATGGATTTCTACACCAAAGATTTAGTTACTGAGATCATAAAAAGAAACGAAAACAAGTACTTTAAAGAGCTTCCGATATTCACTATCTATAACAATTACTATGGGCAGCATTATTTCTACGCTTCACTATATATGGATACCGCTAAGAAAAGACGAGAGGTATTTGGTTGGAAGCCAGGAGGTAAGGTTGTTAATGGTTTTTGGGTGTTACTTCCTTCTGGTAACACAGATGAATACTATATATTTAATACCTACTACAAAGAATTTTTATATGCTAGCTCTTTTATTACGGACAACAGAAGAACAGTTTATACCTGGGTAGACGCAGTGCCAACTGTCGAGTCTACATGGATTATACGCAATGGTGAGATACACAATGTTTATTACAATTGTAATCTTTATGAAAGTAGTCTTTCTTATTCTAATGATCGAAAACTTATTCCTTGTTGGGCTCCGAGTGCTAGAGTATTACAAGATTCCTGGAATTTGGAATTTGAGAATAGATCTTTGTGATGTTATTGGAATAATAGAATCTAAGTTTAAGCTGAGATCTCTGTATTTGATAGGAAGTAAAGTATTATCTTTAATTTATTATTTCCAATTAACAAAAACCAAAAACCATGAAAAAAATAGTCGTATTAGTCGTATTAGCCCTTGCCTTAGGTTCTTGTAAAGAAGATAAGAAGAACACCGTAGTAGACCTAGATCAACTTCAAGAAGGAGTTGCACAAACAGCATCTATAGATTGGCTTTTAGGAAACTGGAAGAGAACCAATGACCAAGAGGGGCGTTCAACTTTTGAGTCTTGGAATAAAACAAGCGCTTCTCAGTACGATGGAATTGGTTATACACTCGCACAAGGAGATACGATAAGCAAAGAATATATGCGTTTGATATTAGCTGATGAACAGTGGAACTTGGTCGTAAAAACTGCAGACGACGCCGATACAGTTACATTTGCCATGACGGAGTTACAAGAGAATTCTTTTGTTTGTGTAAACGAAACCCATGATTTTCCAACTCATATTGCCTATAAATTAGAAGAGGGTAAACTCAAAGCAAAGGTTTCAAATAAGGAAATGGAAATTGATTTTGAATTTATAAAGGAATAAAAAAAAGACTTAATCGATAGATTAAGTCTTTTTACCTTGTAGCGAAGACGGGAGTTGAACCCGTGACCTCAGGGTTATGAATCCTGCGCTCTAACCAACTGAGCTACCTCGCCATATATTGGACTGCATTATTTTGTTAATGCGAGTGCAAATATAGAACAAATTATATACAATGCAAGGCTTAAAAGCTCGATTTTATTTAGAGTTTTAAATTTTAACATATATTTTTTGTGTCTCTTGAGCTATCCTGTTTGTAATCAATAACTAACGATTTTTTATTTATTTTAGTAAAAAAATAGAAATGCAACGAGAGTACTTATACTTTCGGTTGAACCATTTTGCCAACGGTATAATTTAATCCAAAAGCAGCAACCAAAAAGATAGATCCCATAACAATCCACAACACATCATAACTAAAATAAGAAACGAGTTTTGTTCCTAAAACAGGAGAGATGATGAATCCAACCGCAAAAGTCAATCCATTTACTCCCATATAAGAGCCTTTGCTATTGTCATCTGCACGCATAGCCGTTACCGTTGAGGTATAAGGGAAGATCAACATTTCCGATACACTTAATAGGGTAATTGATAAAATGATGGAAACAATGCTGTAATCTAATAGAAAAATTAAAAAAGCAAAAGGAGCAACTAAAGCGCCATAAAAAATCGTTTTTTGCGTAGTCAAATGGCGTTCTGCTAGGTGTACTAATAGCATCTCAGTTAGGAAAATCAACAAACCGCTATACCCCAATACAAGCCCAATTTGAAACTCATTGAGGCCCCCTACTTTTTCGTAAAAGATAGGTAACGTGCTAAAGAGTTGTAAAAATGCGATGGAATACAATGTACAGAAAAAGCTGTAAAAAAGGAATAAACCATCTTTATAAGGAGATTGACGCTTAGTGCTTGACGTACCTAACGTAATATCATTGTCATCCTCAATAGAAACTGTTGGCTTGGGGTTTTCCTTACGTCCTTTAAAAAAGTAAATGAATACTATAGCAGCAAAGAAGGCAGCACCTGCATTGATGTAAAATAACAATGAGTAAGAAATCGCAGCTAACATCCCACCCATAGCCGGACCAATAGAAAAGCCCAAATTTACCGCCATTCGATTGAGAGAAAAGGCACGTGTAATATTTTCGGGTCTAGCGTATTTAGTAATGGCAACAGAGTTGGCAGGACGAAACATTTCACTAATTGTACTTTGAACGAGAATCATAATAGCCAAACTAACCACAGAGGTAAAATGAGGCAATAAGATAAACATGGGTATACTTCCCAATAAACTCAAATACTGTAATTTGTAATTTCCGATTTTATCCGTAATCCATCCTCCAATGGTTGAACCGATCATCGATCCGATACCATAACAAGCTAGAACATATCCCGTTTGCTCATCCTTAAAGTGGAGTTCTTTACTCATATAAACACCTAAGAAAGGAAATACCATCGATCCGGCTCTATTGATTAACATGACAATGGCTAACATCCAAGATGCTGAGGATAAACCTCGATAAGAGTCCAGATAAATTTGGTATATTTTTCTCATAAAGCGTTTAATCTATATAATCAGGGTTTGGGTTTTTCTTTTTTCAGCTTCTCAGCTTCTCGCATTGCGTTGTAATACGCCGCTCTGCTTAAAGGTTCGTATTCTTCAGTTTCACCAAGCATAACAATATCTTCACTCGCGGCTTTTCTGTAGCTATAGTGAGCCAAGTTACCTGTACGTGTACATACAGCGTGCACTTTGGTGACATATTCTGCAGTGGCCATCAACGCCGGCATCGGTCCAAATGGATTACCTTTGAAGTCCATATCCAAACCAGCAACGATAACGCGAATACCCGAATTGGCCAATTCATTGCAAACGTGGACAATCTCAGCATCGAAGAATTGAGCCTCATCAATCCCCACTACATCACAACCACTCGCCAAGAGTCGAATGCTATCCGCTGTGGGAACAGGAGTCGATCTTATCTCATTCGCATCGTGTGATACCACGTATTCATCGTGGTAACGCGTGTCTACAGCGGGTTTAAAAATTTCGACTTTTTGTTTGGCAAATTGCGCTCTTTTCAATCGGCGAATCAGTTCTTCTGTTTTTCCAGAAAACATTGATCCACAGATTACTTCGATCCATCCAAACTGCTCTTTGTGATTAACAGGAATTTCTAGAAACATTTTGTAATTTTCAGGCTGAAACCAGTAGTTTTTTTGTTACTTTGTGAAGGACAAATTTATCAAAAAAAGCTTGTATAATTTACTAAATGAAATTAAAAGTTATGAAGAAAGTCTTAGAGGCAGAGTTGTTGAGCATCGTTCATCGCGTATTGCAGATGAAAGATACTGATGTGGATAAGTTGTATGTTGAAGCAAAAGAACTATATGAAAAGCTTCAAATTTTAAAATTTTATCAAGATAACCTAGCTTTAGGACTTGTAAAAGACATCACTGAAGATCAGTTAGTAGAAAAATTAAGTGGGTTAACTGTTGCGGAAACAACCAAGCAAGAAACAGTACCTGTTGAACAACCTGCGGTTGAAGAAGAAGAAATGCGCTCACAGATTCCAACTGATTTAATCGTGGAAGATTATCCTATCGTAGTAGAAGCAGAAAAAGAAACGGTGGTCAATTTTGAAGCATTTGCTGATGCTAAGGAAGAACAAGCAACCTTAGAGGAAGAACTGGAGAAAGAAGAAAAAGATGAATTTGAGTCAGAAATCAAGGAAGAAGAAATACAAGAACAAACCCATTTCGGTGATGATCTAGTTGAGGAAGAGGAAATTGAAATTGAAGTCGAATTAGAAGAAGAAGCTGAAATTGAGATTGAATTGGAGCATGAAATTGAAGAAGAAGAGGAGGAAGATGAAATAGATACAGAAGAAGATGCTTTAGAATCTTTTGAAGAGCAGGAACTAGCAGATCAAATGGTAACGGAAACATCAAATACTGCGACTTTTGAACGAAATGAAGAGGAAATTGTAGAAGAAGATGTATTTGTCTCCTTAACAACAGATCAAAGAGAGGATAATCCTTTTGAAGGGTTTGATTTTGGGGAAATTGAGTTTATTCGCGTTGAAGATATAGCAAAAGAAGATACAATCTTGGTCGATGATCACATGTTTGAGCGTCTTGGAACGGAACAACCAGTAGAGACAGAAGAAGTACAAAGTACTGCTAGTTTCTTCGCACAACAAAAGGAAGAACAAGAAGAGAAAGAGGAGGCCCAAACAAAGGAAGAGGAAAAAACGGAGAATCAACAAAATATGTTGTTTAACCTAGATCAAGTATCCGTTAGAGAACCTCGAATTGTAAAGAAAACAATTAACGATATTTATCGCGGTACGATCATGGTAGGATTAAATGATCGCATTGCATTTGAAAAACATTTGTTCTCTAATAGTTCTGAAGACTTTAATCGCGTGTTGTCTCAATTGAACACAGTGAGTACGTTTGATGAAGCAAAGAGTTTTGTAGAGCACTTGGTAAAACCAGAATACAACAATTGGGAAGGTAAAGAAGAATATGCAGAGCGTTTTATGGCGCTAATAGAAAAGCGTTTCGAATAAGATTATGGGGAAATTATACGTTGTACCAACTCCGATTGGCAACTTAGAAGATATGACCTTTCGCGCCATTAAGGTATTAAAGGAGGTAGATTATATTTTAGCAGAAGACACGAGAAATAGTGGCAAATTGTTGAAACACTTTGAGGTGAATACACCCATGATGAGTCATCACATGCACAATGAACACAAAACGGTAGAAAGTTTAGTGAGACGCATGCAAACAGGCGAATCATTTGCACTAATTTCCGATGCAGGTACTCCTGCAATATCAGATCCTGGCTTTTTGTTGACCAGGGCCTGTATTGAAAATAAGGTAGAAGTAGAGTGTTTACCTGGAGCAACAGCCTTTGTCCCCGCTTTAGTGAATAGTGGTTTGCCAAATGATAAATTTGTCTTTGAAGGTTTTTTACCAGACAAGAAAGGACGTCAAACGCGTTATTTGCAATTAGCAGAAGAAACAAGAACAATGATTATTTATGTCTCGCCGCACAAATTGGTGAAAACCCTTGGAGAGTTTCAAACTTATTTTGGTGGTGATCGCGTGATTTCTGTTTCAAGAGAATTGTCTAAGCTACACGAAGAAACCGTAAGAGGTGAGGTAGTAGAAGTTCTCAAACACTTCGAAGAGAAACCGCCGAAAGGAGAAATAGTTGTTATAGTGGCAGGAAAAAAATAAAAAAGTAAAAGGAGTTGTAGCTGTAAAAGTTCAACTCCTTTTTCATTTTACGCAATTGAAATTATTCTACTGCTTTGTGTCAATTTTTGTAGCTAAGTATCTTACAAGAGTACATGTAAAAACTAAAACTGGCTTTTATTGCCGTTTTTTATTCTAATTTAGATAGGTATATTAGAATAAACGTCGCCTCTTTTACGTTAATTATTAACGTTTTGAAAAGATTAATCCTTAATATTTTTTGATACATTTGATAAAAATGAGAATAAATGATGTCACATAAAGTTACCACTACTTGGTTAGAGAATATGCAATTTGAATCAACGAATCCAAGTGGAGAAACCATGCGAATTGATGCTGGACCAGAAAATGGAGGAGATAATATGGGTTTTAGACCCAAAGCGTTGATGTTGTCTGCATTGGCTGGTTGTTCTGGCTTAGATGTTGCTTCTTTAATTAAAAAAATGAGATTGGATGTAACCGATTTCAAAATTGAAACAGAAGGAAAATTAACAGATGAAGATCCTGCTGTTTACCATACCGTTATTGTAGATTACCACTTCTATGGCCCTAATTTAGATGAGGCTAAGCTTAAAAAAGCAGTAGAACTATCGGTTGAGAAATATTGTGGAGTAATGCATATGTTTACGCAGTTTGCTAAAGTAGAAACCAATATTCATTACCATAAACAACAATAATGCGGTGGACATTAAAAGAGATAAAAGATCAAAAAAGCGTTAACCATTTAGTTCAAGTATTGGGAATCGATCCTGTTTTAGCTCAACTACTCGTTGATCGTGGGATTACTACTTTCCAAGAAGCAGAACGTTTCTTTCGACCGTCTTTAGCTGATTTACACGATCCTTATCTGATGAAAGATATGGATAAAGCGGTGAAAAGAATAGAGGAAGCCATTGCGAATAAACAGAAAATAATGGTTTTTGGCGATTATGATGTGGATGGAACTACAGCTGTATCTTTGGTTTATTCCTATATTCAATCCTATTATCCAGACGTAGATCGCTATATTCCCGATCGTTATAAAGAAGGATATGGCGTTTCTTATCAAGGTATTGACTATGCTGCAGATAATGATATTCAGTTGATTATTGCGCTAGATTGTGGAATTAAATCTGTAGAACATGTAAAGTATGCCAAACAAAAAGGAGTAGATTTTGTTATTTGCGATCATCACTTGCCTGGAGAACAAATACCCGATGCAGTAGCAGTATTAGATCCAAAGAGAAATGATTGTACTTACCCTTATGATGAGTTGTGTGGTTGTGGAGTCGGGTTTAAATTGGTACAAGCTTTGGCGGCCAATCGTGGATTAACCATCGATGATCTGATTCCTTATCTTGACCTTGTCGTAACAGCTATTGGAGCAGATATCGTTCCGATTACAGGTGAGAATAGGGTTTTAGCATTTTTTGGATTAAAAGTAATCAATAGCAATCCAAGACCTGGTATTCAAGCATTGCTCAATGTATATAAGCAAAGCAGTTATACGGTTAGTGATATTGTTTTTAAAGTTGCACCAAAAATTAATGCAGCAGGAAGAATACAACACGGCAATTACGCAGTAGATCTGTTAACGCGTTTCTCTATGAGAGAAGCCGAAGAAACAGCACAAATGATTATTGCCTTTAACGAAGAACGCAAAGTACTAGATCAAAATATAACAGAAGAAGCCAAAGTTCAAATTGTAGAAAACAAAGAGATTAATAGTAAATCAACTGTTGTTTTTCAAGAATCGTGGCATAAAGGAGTTATCGGTATTGTAGCCTCTCGCTTAATTGAAACATATTATCGACCAACTGTGGTGTTTACAACAAGTGGAGATGTGTTAGCCGCTTCGGCACGTTCAGTGAAAAACTTTGATTTGTATGCCGCTTTAGAAGCGTGTTCTGATGAGTTGATTCAATTTGGTGGACATATGTATGCCGCTGGAATGACGTGCAAGAAGGAAAATTATCACAACTTCAAAGCAAAATTTGAAACAGTAGTCTCAAGCACCATTCGAGATCGAGACTTGATACCAGAAGTGGAGATAGATGCGATTTTAAACTTTGCAGAGATTACCCCGAAGTTCTGTCGTATTTTAAGACAGTTTGAACCCTTTGGTCCAGAAAATATGAGCCCTGTGTTCTTGACGAAGAATGTATATGATACAGGATACGCCCGAGGCTTAGGAGCAAATCAAGAGCATTTGAAAATGTATGTAAGACAACGAGGCTACCTAGATAAAGGATTTAGTGCCATCGGTTTTTCTTTCGGTAAGTTTCTAAATGACATCCAAAACCGAACTTTTTTTGATTTAGTCTATTCGATTGAAGAAAATGAGTGGAAAGGAGAGGTGAATAACCAGTTGCAAATTAAAGATATGCAATTGGTATAACGTAAAAAATGAGTGTAACCAATATATAATTTTTATTCATTAAAATGAAAGTAGCAGTAGTAGGCGCTACCGGAATGGTAGGAGAGATTATGCTAAAAGTGTTAGCAGAACGCAATTTTCCAGTAACAGAATTAATACCTGTGGCTTCTGAACGATCAGTAGGAAGTGAGATAGAATTTAAAGGAAAGAAGTTTGTAGTACAATCAATAGCCGAAGCTGTCAAGATGAAACCGGCCATTGCTCTTTTTTCTGCAGGTGGATCTATTTCTTTAGAATGGGCACCAAAATTTGCTGAAGTAGGTACAGTCGTTATTGACAACTCTTCTGCATGGAGAATGGACCCAACTAAAAAACTTGTTGTTCCAGAGATTAATGCAACTAGTTTGACAAAAGAAGATAAAATTATTGCAAATCCAAACTGTTCAACAATTCAGTTAGTGATGGCTTTAGCTCCTTTAAATAAAAAATACAACGTCAAACGCGTTGTTGTTTCAACATACCAATCCATCACCGGAACGGGAGTAAAGGCAGTGAAACAATTAGAAAATGAATATGCAGGTGAAAAAGGAGAAATGGCTTATGCTTATCCTATTCACCGCAATGCAATCCCGCATTGTGATGTCTTTGAAGCCAATGGATATACAAAAGAAGAGATGAAATTGGTCAATGAAACTAAGAAAATTTTAGAAGATGATACGGTTTTAGTAACAGCGACTGCAGTGCGAATTCCTGTTGTTGGCGGACATAGTGAAGCGGTAAATGTTGCTTTTGAACGCGATTTTGAAGTAGAAGATGTGCGTCGTCTCTTACATGAAACACCTGGAATCATTGTGCAAGATAATTTAGATACTAATACGTATCCTATGCCTCTTTACGCACAAGGAAAAAACGAGGTCTTTGTAGGGCGTATTCGCCGTGATGAAACTCAACCCAATACACTAAATATGTGGATTGTTGCTGATAATTTACGAAAAGGAGCAGCTACAAATACCATTCAAATTGCAGAGTATTTAGTTGCAAATGGGCTAGTATAAAAAAAGGATAGAATAAAAAAAGGTCAACTAGTGCGCTAGTTGACCTTTTTTATGGATGGTTCCATTTTGTTGGTGAGAGCTTTTATCCTTTTGGGATAAAAAATAAATAAATATAAGAGAGGAAACAGAAAGAAGGGGTGTTTTTTCTTACATTAGCAATCAACAGGAAGTTGTGTTATAAACCTACTGTAACCAGAGTCTAGTTACTTTCTATTGTATCTGTTGGGGAATTGATACATAGACTGCAAAAGGTAAATGACTTGTATTATAGAGATATTAAAGTTTGTTGTATGAAAAAAATTTTGTTAGTAGACGATCATCCTTTAATTGTTGAAGGATATCGAATGGCTTTACAAAGTAATGAGACATTCGCTCAATTTTGTGTTTTTGAAAAAGCCTTTGATTGTACTGAAGCAAAACAAAAGATAGATCAAGCAATTGTGGAAAAAGAACCTTATGATCTTGCGCTTGTAGATTTTTCACTTCCTAAAGGGCAAAATTCCATTTGGGAAGATGGTGGAGATATTATTCGGTATATCAAAAAAGAAATGCCTTCTTGCCGCACGGTTACAATTACAGGGCACACGGAAATATTGACTATTTACGATATTGTTAAAAATATTCGACCAACGAATATTATTGGCAAAAATGAAATAACACCTCAAGTACTCATCGATCTTGTTAGTGCAGTGCTTAGAGGAGACTCTTTTCAAAGTCCACTAGTTAAAAAGTGCCTAGAAGAAATGGTGTTTAAAGAAGTGATGTATGACGATTACAATCGAGCGATATTAATTTTGTTAGCGAAAGGCTATAAGCTTATTGATTTGGAACATCATGTGCCTTTATCCGCTCCAACAATAAAAAAGCGAATTGCTAAAATGAAAGCTGCTTTTGGTTCACCTGATTCAGCTACTTTAGTTCAAGATGCTATCAAGCAAGGATTTGTTTAAAAAAAAGGCCGTTCATATGAACAGCCTTTTTTTATTTAGTTTTTTAGAAAATCCCTCAATACATATTGAAGAATCCCATCGTTTTTATAATATTCAATTTCAATTAAAGAATCGAATCGGGCCAACGCTTGGAATTTAATCACTTGATTTGCTTCACCTGTGGCAGTTACTTCTACAATTTTATGAGGAGTAAGGCCATTGGCTAATCCTGTAATGGAATACGTTTCTTTTCCTGTTAATCCTAAACTTTCTGCTGATTGGTTAGGCATGAACTGCAACGGAGCAATTCCCATACCAATTAGATTACTGCGGTGAATACGCTCAAAACTTTCTGCAATAACGGCTTTAATTCCCAGTAAATAAGCTCCTTTAGCAGCCCAATCACGAGAAGAACCACTTCCATATTCTTTTCCTGCAAGAACGACTAACGGTGTTTCCGTTTCCTTGTATTTCATCGCCGCATCGTAAACCGTTAAAGATTCATTTGTCGGAAAATAGGTACTATATCCACCTTCGCGTTGTGCAACTTTATTTTTAATGCGCACATTGGCAAATGTACCACGCATCATGACTTCGTGATTTCCACGTCTTGATCCATAAGAGTTGAAATCTTCAGGTTTCACCCCTTGAGAAAGAAGATATTTTCCAGCTGCGGATTCTTCATTAAACGATCCCGCTGGCGAGATATGGTCTGTCGTTACAGAATCTCCTAAGTAAAGTAAAACTCTAGCTCCGTTGATATCTGTTAACGGTTTAGGCTCTTTCGGTAAGTTCTCAAAAAATGGAGCATGGCGAATATAGGTCGATGCCGGATTCCATTCAAAACTAGCGCCTGTAGGTGCCTGTAGGTTTTTCCAGTTTTCTTCGCCCTCGAAAATTTGATCGTAAACTTCTTTAAAGTCTTCACGCTTTAAGGAGTCATTAATTACAGCTCTGATTTCTTCATGTGTAGGCCAAATATCCCTTAAGTAAACAGGCTCACCGTTAGGATCATAATCCAGAGGATCTGTTAATAAGTTGATATCAACACGCCCTACTAATGCATACGCAACAACAAGCATTGGAGACATTAAGAAATTCATTTTTACTTGTGGATGAACCCTTGCTTCAAAGTTTCTATTTCCAGATAATACTGATGCAACTACTAAATCACCCTGCGTAACCGCTTCTGCAATTGGCGCTGGTAATGGACCGCTATTTCCAATACACGACGTACAGCCGTAGCCTACAGTATGAAAACGCAAAGCCTCTAAATCTTCAGAAAGACCTGAGCGATCCAAGTAATGGGTTACAACTTTAGATCCTGGGGCTAAACTCGTTTTTACCCATGATTTTGTGCGTAATCCACGTTGTATCGCTTTGCGTGCAACCAATCCCGCTCCAATCATTACTTCAGGGTTTGATGTATTCGTACAACTTGTAATAGCTGCTAAAACAATACTACCATCACTGACAACATATTCTTTGTTTTTTTGTTTGATGCGTACTGCATGCATAGCTTCTTTGACAACTTCTGTCGGTTGCCCAGTTGCGGCTTCTTTTTGTTTATAAATATATTCTGTTCCAGAACCTCCTTCAGATAACCAAGCCGATTCGCGTCTGTCTTTTACAGCTACATATGCTCGGTTGTACTCCTCTTCTAATAAGGTAGAGAACGTTTGATCTAATTCGCGTACAAGAATTTTGTCTTGAGGTCGTTTAGGCCCTGAAACCGTAGGCTCAAGTGTGTTTAGGTCAACTTCTACAACAGCAGAATAAACAATATCTTCATTTCCTGTTCGCCATAAGAGATTCTCTTTGCAATAGTCTTCAACAAGTTGAACATGCGAGTCTTCTCTATTGGTCTGACGCATATAATGCAAAGTCTGATTGTCAATCGGGAAATACGTTACGGTACAACCAAATTCGGGTGACATATTAGAGATTGTCGCTCGATCAGTTACAGACAAATGATCCAGTGCATCTCCAAATACTTCGACAAACTTTCCAACAACACCTTGTTTGCGCAGTACTTTGGTAATCGATAGTACCATATCCGTTGCAGTGGCACCTTCTGGAATTTTACCCGTTAGTTTCAGTCCAACAACTTCAGGACAAGTAAAGTAAATCGGCTGACCAAGCATGGCTGCTTCCGCCTCAATTCCTCCTACTCCCCAAGCAATTACACCAATTCCATTGACCATTGGCGTATGAGAATCTGTTCCTACTAAAGTGTCAGGAAATAACCAACCATCTCGATTGATTACCCCTTTAGCGAGATACTCTAGATTAACTTGATGGCAAATACCCATTCCTGGAGGAACAACAGTAAAGCCTTTTAATTCTTGTTGGGCCCATTTGAGTAACTCATAACGCTCTGCGTTTCGCTCGTACTCTTTGGTTACATTTTCTTTATAGGAATAATCCGTTCCATAATAGTCTACTTGTACAGAGTGATCAATAACAAGATCGACTGGAATAGCGGGGGTAATCTTTTCTCCATTTTTGCCTTGACGTACATATTCTGCACGCAAAGAAGCAAGGTCTACAACTCCAGGTACACCAGTAAAATCCTGCATTAATACACGAGCAGGTTTGAAAGGGATATCTTTATCTGTGGGTTGAGGTTGCCAATTGACTAACGTATCAATATGCTCATCCGTAATAGCAAACCCGTCGTGATTTCTCAATACATTTTCTAAAAGAATGCGAATTGAAAAAGGCAAGCGATGGATATCTTTGCCTTCATCCTGTAGCTTTTTAAGCGAAGCTATTTTGTAATTTCTCATAATTGTTAGTTTTTCCCAATTTACGAAAAAAAAGTGGTTTTTTTCTGATTGAAAAGGGATTTAATTCTTTAAATAAAGCTCAAATGACCATAAGACGTATGATAATTGTCATTTTTATGTAGGGATAGATGATCTACTTTTACCTGACAAAAAAGAGTAGTTATGATAATCGAACAAATTTATACGGGATGTATCGCTCATGCGGCCTATTATATAGCAAGTAAAGGGGAGGCAGCCATTTTTGACCCCCTGCGCGATGTACAACCTTATATCGATCGTGCTCTAAAGGATAATGCGTCAATTAAGTATGTATTCGAAACCCATTTTCACGCCGATTTCGTTAGCGGTCATTTGGATTTAATGCAAAAAACAGGTGCGCAAATTGTATTTGGACCTACAGCTTCGCCAAGTTATGATGCGATTATTGCCACAGATAATCAAGTTTTTTATGTTGGAGATATAAAAATACAAGTGTTACATACGCCTGGTCATACCATGGAAAGTTGTACGTATTTGATTTTTGATGAAGCAGGTGAACCACACGCTATAATTACTGGAGATACCTTGTTTATTGGCGATGTTGGACGACCTGATTTAGTGCAATTGGTTAAATCAGAATTAACACAAGAAAAATTAGCAAGACATTTATATCAATCACTACGCCACAAAATTATGCCACTACCGGATCACTTAATTGTGTTTCCCAATCATGGAGCAGGAAGTGCATGTGGTAAAAACATGAGTAAGGAAACGACAGATACGTTGGGAAATCAAAAGAAAACCAACTATGCTCTTCGTGCTGATATGACGGAAGATGAATTTGTAGAGGAGTTGCTTACTGGGCTGGCTACCCCTCCTCAATATTTTCCGAAAAATGTCTTGCTCAATATAGGGGGATATGAACAACTCGATCAAGTATTGAATCGCGCTTATAAACCTTTGACTTTGGAAATGGTCGATGAAATGGTTGCCACAGGAAATGTACTGCTGCTCGATACGAGATCACCTCAAGCTTTTGCTGAAGGATTTATTCCCGATAGTATTAATATTGGTCTAAACGGACCATTTGCAGTTTGGGTAGGTGAATTAATCCAAAATTTACAACAACCCCTTATTTTGATTACTGATCCAGGGAAAGAAGAAGAAAGTATGATTCGCCTTTCTCGTGTAGGATATGATCATACTGTAGGTTTTGTCAAAGGTGGGATCGATGCGTGGAAAGCCGATAATCGCCCATTAAATCGCATTCCCCGCTTAGAAGCTCAACAGTTTGATGCTTATATTCAAAGTGAAAAAGCGGTTATAGTAGATGTTCGAAAAGAAAATGAGTATCATTCAGAGCATTTAGTAGATGCAACCTTTATTTCTTTAAATGAATTAGAGCAAAAATGGAACACATTAGATAAAGAAAAAACACAAGTCGTGTACTGTGCTGGGGGGTATCGCAGTATGATTGCAGCCTCTATCTTACGCGCACATGGATTCTTGAAGGTAGTAGATGTGATAGGAGGCTTTCAAGGCTTAGCTCCTGTTACAACCTTGGATAAAACAGCTTTTGTTTGTCCGACTTCCATGTTGTAAGAAAAGCACTTTGTTGTTTATTGGTTTAATTATTCTCTTCCATAGAATAGTTAAGTTAGTTATTATGTTTTTAGTTTAAGACAGCTCTCTTGGTTTTGGGAGCTGTTTTTTTATTTGTCTATGGTGCGAAAGGTGAGGTTAATTCTTGGGTGATGTACTATTTTTGTTGGTGGTAATCGATGGAGCCAAAAGGTTTGTGTTTCATCTTTCATAACCAACAAATGACCACTAGCTAAGGTAAAATCTACTTTCTCTTGGGTTGATTTGTGTTTGAATGCAAATTTTCGCGTTGCACCTAAACTTAAAGAAGCAATAGCCCCGTTTTTCTTCAAGTCTTTTTCTCCATCACTATGCCACGCCATGCCTTCATTTCCGTCGTGATACAGGTTGAGCAAACACGAATTATACGTTTCTCCCGTTGCGTGTTCAATGCGCGTTTTGAGTTCTATTAATTCTGGCGTCCAAGGTAAAGCAAATCGCGTTACATTGGAGTACGTATAGAGAAAGGGATGTGAACCATACCAAGCCACCTTTCGCTTAGTAATAATTTTTTTGCCGAAAATAATCGCTTCGTCATTTTTCCACTCGATGTGATGCAGGAGATGATCAAAGTAGAAAGCAGCTTCCTCCGTTGAGAGTAGAAAACCATAAAAGTGTACTGTCCCATTGTAGGGCAAGTAATTGTGTTTTTCATTGTCGGGAGTGGTAAATAAGTCCATCATTTGTGCTATTTAATTTGTTCTTTTTCTCCGTAAACTTGAGCTCCTTCCCATCCAATAAGAGCCGTTTTTCGCGTTGCTCCCCACATGTAATTACCAAAGAGCCCAGAAGATTGAATCACGCGGTGACAAGGAATTAAAAAAGCAACAGGATTACTACCAATAGCGGTACCCACGGCTCTAGAGGCCTTAGGATTGTCAATGGCTTGCGCAATTGCTCCGTATGTGGTTAGTTCGCCCATGGGAATAGCCAGCAGGCTTTGCCATACTTTGAGTTGAAATTCGGTTCCTTTTAGGTGTAGCTTAATTTGTTTCAAATCAGGCGAAGTATGTTGAAAAATTTGCAACGCTTGAAGTTGTAATTGATCCGTTTGAGGAATAAATGTAGCCTGTGGAAATTTAGCTTTAAGCTCTTGTAGTGCCAAGGTTTCGTCTGTGATAAAAACGAGATGACAAATGCCTTTAGTCGTTGAAGCTATCAAAAGTGGACCAAAGAAACTCGAAGCAAAACTGTAGCGAATAGAGAGTTGTTGTCCTCCATTTTGATATTCTGCCGGACTCATGCCTTCTAAGGTGATAAAGAGATCATGTAATCGACTTGTACTGGATAACCCCGTTTCATACGTGGTATCGAATAGCGTAGCTTGCTTTTCTTTTAGCAGCCATTTGGCGTATTCTAAACTTGTGAATTGTAAGAATTTCTTCGGACTTGTACCTGCCCATTCCGTAAATAAACGCTGAAAGTGTGCAGGGCTTAAATTTAAAGCACTGGCTACCTCTTCCAAGCGAGGTTGTTGCTTGAAGTTTGCTTGGATATACTCAATAGCTTCTGCTATTCGTGTGTAGTTTACAGGTTCTTTCATAGGGATAAGAGAAGTTATAATCATCAACGAGTAACAAAGATCACGTTATTTCTGCATTTATAAAATCCGAAACATGCTAATTTTTGACGCAAATTAGCAAATAAAAAGCCTGAATAATCTTCAGGCTTTTTATTGTATTTAACTTATTTCTTTTTTTGTAAATCGTAGAGATCCAAACGTCTATCTTTCATAATTCGAACGCTACCGTGCTCGTGAAGTTCTTTAAGCAAATCAAGGTTTACATCGACAATCAAAGTCATTTCTGTATTAGGTGTTGCCTCTGCTTTTACCCCATTGGTAGGAAAGGCAAAGTCAGAAGGAGTAAATACAGCAGCTTGAGCAAATTGAATATCCATGTTATTTACTTTTGGTAAGTTTCCAACACATCCTGCAATGGCAACATAACATTCGTTTTCAATAGCACGAGCAGCGGCACAATTGCGTACACGTGTATATCCATTTTGAGTATCGGTTAAAAATGGTACAAAGAGAATTTCCATGCCTTCCTCTGCTAATAAACGCGGAAGTTCAGGGAATTCTACATCGTAACAAACGATAATTCCAATTTTTCCGCAGTCGGTATCAAAAGTCTGAATAGCTGATCCTCCTTGCATTCCCCAATAGTGTACTTCGTTTGGAGTAATGTGAATTTTAGAATACATCTCATACGTTCCGTCGCGCTTGCAAAGGAAGCCTACGTTGTATAATGTCCCGTCAATCATATAAGGCATACTACCAGAAATGATGTTGATGTTATAGGAAATAGCAAACTCCTGAAAACGCTTGCGAATTGGCGTAGTATAACGTGCAAGTTCACGAATAGAATCGGCTTCCGATAGGTGATTATACGCCGCCATTAAAGGAGCAGTAAACAATTCAGGGAACATGGCAAAGTCACTTTCATAATCCGAAACGGCATTGATGAAAAATTCCGCCTGATCAAAGAATTCCTCTAAATCGTTAAATGGACGCATTTGCCATTGGATTAATCCTAAACGAACGACGCTTTTCTTGGTGTTGATTAACTGTACTTCTTTTTCGTAGTAAATGTTGTTCCACTCCAATAAAACCGCATAATCTTTCGATTCTTTATCTCCATCTAAGTAGTTGCGCATCAAGCGAACCATGTGAAAATCATTCGACATTTGGAATGACATCACCGGGTCATTAATTTCTTTAGCTCTTACTTTTTCTAAGTATTGCTTAGGAGTTAGTTCATTTGCATATTTTGCGTATTTGGGTATTCGTCCTGCAAATACAATAGATTTTAGGTTGAGTTGCTCACATAACTCTTTACGAGCATCGTATAAACGACGACCCAAGCGCAAGCCTCTATATTTAGGATGGATAAATACGTCAATCCCGTACAAAACATTGCCTTTTGGGTTGTGTGTGCTAAACGAAGAATAGCCTGTAATCTGGTCATAATTGTGCGTAGACATTGCCTTTTTCTCATCAATGATGATCGAAAGGGCAGAGCCAACAACAATATCATCCACCAAAACAACCAATTGTCCTTCGGGGAAAATACTCAATAGGTTCTCAATTTCACTCTTATTCCAATACGGATCTTCCATTCCCGTATAAGACTCAAGCATTGAATTTTTAAGCTCCAAATAGTCATCTAGTTGAAGATTGCGAAGTTCAATCTTGTTAATTGTAGTATCCATGAATTTTTTATTGCAAATTACAAATAATACTTGTAATAAGTAAATATTTTGGGGACTAAGTGGGAATTGTTTCCTGTATTTGGTGCGTTTTTTGCTAAAAAAATTAATAGTTTATTTCTAATTTTTTAATACAAATCTATTATGAGTTCATTGCGAAATCGCGTTCAATTAATTGGACGAGCAGGTCAAGATGCGGAAATTATCGTTTTTGGTACGGAAAAAAAAAGGGCGACTTTCTCTATTGCTATTAATGAATTTTATTACAACGACAAAGGAGATAAGATTGAGAATGTCCAATGGCACAATGTGGTAGTATGGGGAAAATTAGCTGATGTAGCCGAAAAATACGTGATTAAGGGTAAAGAAGTTGCCATCGAAGGTAAACTGGTCAATCGCTCCTACGAAGACAAGGATAATAAGAAGAGATATATTACAGAAATCGTTGTTTCAGAATTGCTTTTCTAAAGATGTATCGCGTCTCAAAAAGGGAATTTGGGGTTGTTTTACAACAGAAACAACCTCTTTTTTTCTAAAAAGACTTATCTTGCTCAAGATTAATTTAAATGGAGAATCTTTTGAGCCAAATATTAGTAATAGAAGACGATGTTCGCGTTGCTGAATTGCTTCAACGTAGCTTGCAAGAACAAAACTTTGCTGTGGATGTTGTCTATGATGGTTACATGGGAAAAAAACTCGCACTACAGAAAAAATACCAATTAATCATTACAGATGTCATCCTGCCCAAGATTAACGGTATAGATCTGTGTAAAGAACTCAAAATAATCTTACCGAATACGCCCATTATCATGCTCACGGCATTGGGTACAACGGATGATAAAGTAGAGGGATTTGATGCAGGAGCAGATGATTATCTGGTTAAACCCTTTGAATTAAGAGAACTCTATGTTCGCATTCGAGCCCTGCTTAAGCGCTTTGAAAATGCAACAGAAATAAATAATCATATTCTTAAATATGCAGACTTAGAAATCGACTTGAATCAGAAAAAATTCAAACGAGCAGAACAAGAAATTCACTTAACTCCCAAAGAGTTTAATTTAATGCAATTTATGATGGAGAATCCTGAACGCGTTTTATCTCGTGCAGAAATCTCTGAGAAGGTTTGGGACACCCATTTTGACACTGGAACAAATTTTATTGATGTTTATATCAATTACTTGAGAAAAAAAATAGAACTTGATGTTGCGAATAAATTGATCCACACCAAGTCTGGTATGGGTTTTATACTAAAGAGCAATGAGAATTAAAACAAGACTTAGCTTATTGTTTACTTTGCTGGTAGCCTCTATTTTATTGGTGTTTGCCAGCGTTATTTATTGGTCTTCCTCCAAGAGTAGAGAAATAGAGTTTTATGAAGAACTCGAAAAAGAAGCAATCACTAAGGCGAAGTTGTTTTTAGAAGCGCAAGTGAAACCTACAACACTGCACAAGATTTACCTCAATAATAGTGAAATTATCAATGAAGTTGAAGTCGCTGTTTATGACTATGACTTTAATTTATTGTATCATGATGCCGTAGAAATCGATCGCGTAAAAGAAACAAAAGAAATGATTCATTCCATTATTCAAAGTGGAAGCCTGCATTATACCCAAGAAGATTGGCAAGTGATTGGGATGAAGTATTCGTTTGGAGATCGCAACTATATTATTACGGCTACAGCATATGATGAATATGGATACACCAAATTGCAAAATCTCTTTGTTACGATCGTTGTCTTAGTTGTTATTTCTTTGTTAGTTATTTATTTTGTCGGTCTGTTTTTTGCAGATAAAGTACTTCTACCCATCACCAAAATGAATGATGAGGTGAATAAAATAACCGCAACGAATTTAGATTTACGCATTAGTACGAAAAAAAATAAAGATGAGTTAGCCGCTTTAGGTGATACCTTCAACGAAATGCTCAATCGCCTAGAAAACTCCTTTGATTCTCAAAAGCAATTTGTATCTAATATTTCCCATGAGCTAAGAACACCTTTAGCCGCGATTATCGCCGAATTAGAATTGGCTTTGAGTAAAGAACAGGATAAAGCGTACTATGTACAAACCCTACAGAATGCACTGAGTGACTCTCAAAAAATTGTGAGATTATCCAATAGCTTATTGGATTTTGCTAAAGCGAGTTACGATCCAACTGAAATTGTCTTTAAGTCTGTTCGCGTGGATGAGGTGATTATTGATGCTTGTCAGAAATTACAAAGAATGAATGCCTCCTATAAATTTAATTTTCTCATAGATGAATCAGTCAGCAGTGAAGAAATGATGATCGTTAAGGCAAATCCATACTTACTGGAAGTGGCTTTAGTCAACTTATTGGAAAATGCATGTAAATTTTCGGAACAAAATGCATGTACAATTCAAGTACTGTACCTCGATTATCGATTGACAATTCAGGTAATTGACAAAGGAATAGGTATAGCACAAGAAGACTTGGAACATATCTTTATCCCTTTCTACAGAGGACAAAATCAAAACTACAAGGAAGGAAACGGCATTGGATTACCCCTGACCAATAAAATCATCAATCTACACAAAGGTACATTGCAAGTTGTATCAAAAGTAGGTGAAGGAACTACATTTACCATTCAACTATAAATAGAAAAAAGCGCCTACGAAAAGTAAGCGCTTTTTTTGTTCTAATAGAATTCTAATTTTTTTCTAAAGGCTTTCTAATAGCCTCTAGCGCTCATAACATCTACTTTTGTCACATCAAAAAAATAGATGATGGACACAGAATCCTTTTTAACGAAAGAATGTTAATCATCCTGCTGATTGTTGATAACGACATTTGTTTACAAGAAGTAGGAGTAAAAAAATGAAGTTATGGCAATTACAGTATTTATTTTAAGATTATTACTTGCTTTTATATTAGGAGCATTGATTGGTGCTGAACGTCAGGTAAGACAAAAAAGTGCAGGATTGAGAACCAATACATTGGTTTGTATTGGAGCAGCAGGATTTGTTTTGATGTCGTATCAAATTGGAGGAACTGCAGTAGGACGTGTTGCTTCTTATGTTGTAAGTGGAATAGGTTTTTTAGGAGCAGGCGTAATTATGAAAGACGGATTCAGTATCCGCGGTTTGAATACAGCAGCGACAATTTGGTGTTCAGCTTCAGTTGGCTCTATGTGTGGGGTAGGATTATGGAAAGAAGCAGTTGTGATGACGGTTTTAATCGTTTGTGCTCACCTTTTACTACGTCCAATTGGCAATTTGATGAATAAAATGTCTTTTGAAACGGAAGGCGATTCTTCAGAAGTACATTATGAAATTATTGTCGGCTGTAAAGAGCAAGTGGAAAATGATATAAGAGTCATGGTACTCAAACACCTAAAAGCGCAAAAAGAACTGCAAATGCGCTCCTTGAAAAGTTCTGATAACGGCAACCCCGCTTTTTCCTATCTCAAATTTGAGGTATACTGTATCGGACGTAAAGATGATATTTTAGAACAAATTGCACAAAAAGTTTCCTTAGAGTTTGGCGTATCTGAAGTTGCATGGGAGTTAACTACATACTAATCTTTAAAAACAGCAAGTCATGAGAACAATGAAGTATGAACACAGCAGTTTTCGTAAAATCGCCGAAGATTTTAAAGGGTTAGATCAAATGATCAAAATGCTCCCTGTACTAAAGAAAATGCCGATTATCGATGTAAGTGAAGCAATGTCTTTGATGAATACACAAGATTTAGTGGTCATTTTACGTGAATTTCCTTTGGAACATCAAGCTGAGATATTTGCCGCTTTTCCTTTGGTGAAACAATTATCCATTTTTCAACAATTGAGCATGAAGCGATTCTCTCGCTTATTTGAGCAAATGCCCTCAGAAGATCGAGCAGATTTGTTTCAAATTTTAACCCAACAAGAGCAAATTGATTTATTGCCCTTTATAAATAAACAAGTTAGAGAAAATGTGTTAGCCTTAAGTTCTTATCCAGAAGATACCGCTGGAGGTATTATGAGCACAGATTTTGCAACTGTTTCTAAAACAATGACCTGTTTTGAAGCAATCCACAAAGTACGACAAGATGCACCGTCTAAAAAGACAATCTACTATGTCTACGTAGTAAATGAAGATCAAACTCTTTTAGGGTTTATCACGTTAAAAGATTTGATTATTGCCGAACCACATCAACTAGTAGAGGAGGAACTCCATAGTGATTTTGTCTTTGGTTATGTAGATGAAGATAGCGAAGAAGTAGCAGCGAAAATTGACAAGTATGAACTAGTTGCACTGCCCATTCTAAATCGAAAAAAACAATTAGTTGGTATTGTAACACACGATGATGCTTTAGATATTATTCAGGCAGAGCACACAGAAGACATGCAAAAGTTTATGGGAATTATGGGAAGTAGTGAAGATGCAGATTATGCCCAAACCCCAATTGTAGAGCACTTTAAGAAACGTGTATTTTGGTTGGTAACCTTAGCTGTGGTGGGCTTAATTTCGGGCTTGATCATTCACAGTTTTGAAGGTGCACTCGCGCAGATGGTCATCCTTGCTTTGTATATGCCTATGGTAGCCGATTCTGGCGGAAATGCAGGAAGTCAGTCAGCAACAGTTGTCGTTCGAGCAATGGCATTGGGTCAAATTACGGTGAAATCGTGGACGAGCGTATTGTGGAAAGAAACGAGAATCGCTTTATTATTAGCACTTTGTTTAGGATTGCTCGCCTTTGGTAAAGTAGCCTTTCTCAGTTGGGAAACGGATATTTCAGCAAATTTTTCCCTATGGACTATCGGAGTTGTCATTGCTTTTGCTCTGTTTTTACAAGTTGTTTTCTCTACCGTAATCGGCGCAGCTTTACCTCTGATTGTCAAAAAAATGGGTGCTGATCCTGCTGTTGTTGCCAGTCCAGCAATTCGAACGATCGTCAATAGTATCGGGTTGTTAATTTACTTTGGATTAGCCGCCTATATTTTCGATCTACATTAATACAAACAAGAAGAATTCAACAATTCTTCACTAAACTAGATAAAATGAAAAAAGGACGTTTTCGCTGTGATTTGACTCCTTATGGATAAATAATAATTGTTTTTTATTGTTAAATAAACGTAATCTTTTATTCGTATATTGAGAATTGTGAATTAAAAATTCGTAAATTAAGAAAATATTAGAAAGTAAAAATTTAAAACAAACATAATGGCAAAAAAAGTACAAATAGCAGGAGTTTTAGGCTTGAGTATCTTAATGAGTTTTTGCTCGGATAAAAAGGAACAAACTACTGATGTTGCTCAGTATCAGGTGAACAATAAAGTCATTTCCTTAACAGCAGATTCAAATCTAAAAAGCAGAATTAAAGTCATACAAGTAGAGGAGGAAGACTTCACTTTTGATTTAGTCACTGCAGGTTTAGTTAAGGCAATACCGAACCATTATGCGGAAATTGCCTCTCCTTTTTCAGGGAGAATTATCAAATCATTTGTCAAATTAGGACAAAAAGTAGGGGTTAATCAACCGTTGTTTGAAGTTTCATCACCCGATTATTTTGAGGCACAAAAAGACTATTTTGACTCGAAACAAGAGTATAAACAAACCACATTAAACCTTAAACGACAAGCCGATTTATTGGCTAATGGGGTTGGTGTTCGTCAAGAGTATGAAGAAGCCGAAACAGAAAATTCAATTGCAAAGGCAGCTTTTGACAATGCAACAGCCGCTATCAAAATATACAATGTCCAACCTTCTTCTTTGGTTTTAGGACAGCCATTAATTGTACGATCTCCTATCGAAGGAGAAGTATTGGAAAATAACATCGTACTTGGACAATACATCAACGATGATGCAGATCCAGTGATTAAGATCGCCGCTTTGAACAAAATTTGGATTGTGGGAAAAGTCAAAGAAAAAGACATTCAACATTTAACGAAATTGAACAAAGTGCAAATTGAATTATCTGCTTATCCTGACGAGCCTATCGTGGGAACGATTTATCATGTCAATGAGATTGTCGATGAAGAAACGAGAAGTATCGATGTTTTAATTGAAGCAGATAACAACAAACGAATCCTAAAGCCGGGAATGTACGTGAATGTGCGATTTATTGATCAACCGGAAAAAGTAATTTTAGTGCCTTCAAGAGCTGTTTTACAAGGAGAGGATGACTCTTTTGTATTTGTCGAAGTAGCTCCCAATGAATACACGAGAAAAAATGTAACGATTGGCGGTGTTTCGGGTAATCAAACGGTGATTTTATCGGGTTTAGAAAAAGGCGATAAAATTGTAAGCGAAGGCGGTATTTACTTACCGCAATTGTAGTAATCCACTAAAACAGCAAAAAAATGAAAAAATCAATAATAGATACAGCTATACACAAAAGATGGCTCGTTGCTGCTTTGTTTGGCTTACTGTGTATCTTCGGTTACTATTCGTGGAAACAACTTTCTATAGAAGCCTATCCAGATATTGCAGATACAACCTCACAGGTGGTTACACAAGTACCTGGATTAGCAGCAGAAGAAATTGAATTACAAATCACAATTCCCATTGAACGCGCCCTAAATGGGATGCCGGGTATGCATGTGATGCGAAGTAATAGTACGTTCGGACTTTCGATGATTACACTTGTTTTTGAAGATGGAGTTGATGATTATTTTGCTCGTCAGCGTATTCAAGAACGCCTCAATGCAGTGGAATTGCCTTATGATGCTATTCCGGAACTCGATCCGTTAACCTCTCCTATTGGAGAAGTATATCGCTACATCATTGAAGGTGATGGTTATAGCTTGAGAGAATTAACCGATATTCAAAACTTTATTATCATTCCCAAACTAAATCAGGTTTCAGGGGTAGCGGAGGTAACGAATTTTGGAGGAATCACAACGCAATTTCAAATTGAATTAGACCCACATAAATTAGAACAATATGATTTATCCCTGAGTGATGTAACAGAAACAATTGAGGAAAACAACGTGAATTCAGGAGGAAGTGTATTAACTCGTGGGGATTTAGGGTATGTTGTTCGTGGAATAGGTTTAGTAAAAGACTTAGAAGATTTGGGAAAAATCGTTGTCAAAGCAGATAACGGAATTCCAATATTCTTGAAAGACTTAGGTCGTTTAAAATACGGAAATGTCGAACGCAAAGGGGTTTTGGGATATTCAGATAAAGAGCGAAATTATTCTGATAGTATCGAGGGAATCGTTCTGCTATTAAAAGGAGAAAATCCTTCGATTGTATTGGAGAAAATTCACCAATATGTAGATGAGTTAAACAGTGAACTTTTACCTGAAGGAGTTAAGATTCACACCTTCTTAGATCGTACAGATTTAGTAGATACAACCTTACACACCGTATCAACAACGTTAATAGAAGGAATTAGTTTAGTAATTATTGTATTAATTGTTTTCTTAGGTAGTTGGAGAGGTGCTTTACTAGTAGCAATTACGATTCCGGTTTCTCTTTTATTTGCTTTTATCTTAATGCATTTTACCGATATTCCGGCAAACTTGCTGTCATTAGGGGCAATTGATTTCGGTATTATTGTCGATGGTGCTATCGTGATGATGGAATCTATCCTCAAGAAGCGAGAAGATAGTCCGAATGAGGAATTAAAGGAAAAATCAATCGCACAACGCGCCAAAGAAGTTGCAAAACCGGTGTTCTTCGCTACAATTATCATCATCACTGCTTATTTACCTCTTTTTGCTTTTGAGCGTGTCGAAAAGAAATTGTTTACACCAATGGCTTTTACTGTAGGATTTGCTTTACTAGGAGCCTTATTGGTAGCGCTCTTTTTAATTCCAGGATTGGCTTATGCAGTGTATAAAAAACCAAGAAAAATTTATCACAATAAATGGTTGGAAAAATTAACGGGAGTATATCATAATCGCATCGAAAAGATTATGAAAAAACCAAAACAAGTGTTCTTGCCAATTCTTATTGTACTTGCGGTTACCATTGGATTAACAGTAAAAGTGGGGAAAGACTTTTTACCGCCATTGGATGAAGGATCTATTTGGTTACAAGTGACTTTACCTCCAGGAATTTCATTAGAGAAATCCAAAGAAATGAGCGATACCTTGCGCGCCAGAACCATGAAGTATGAAGAAGTGACGTATGTAATGGTGCAAGCAGGGCGAAATGATGATGGAACGGATCCATTTACACCTTCTCATTTTGAGTGTTCAATCGGAATTAAACCATACAAAGAATGGCCAAGAGGAAAGACAAAAAATGATTTAATCGAAGAATTAGCAGCAGAATACGAATCACTACCAGGATTTACCGTTGGTTTTGCTCAACCTATGATTGATGGAGTAATGGACAAAATTTCGGGAGCACATAGTGAATTGGTTGTAAAAGTATATGGAGAAGATTTTCACGAAACCAGACGTATTGCCAACGAAGTGTTAGGTACATTAAAAACAGTAGATGGGGCAGTAGATTTGGCAATCGACCAAGAACCGCCGTTACCGCAATTGCAAATTCACGCCAACCGAGATAAGATTGCACAGTATGGATTAAATGTATCCGATGTAGCAGAATTGATCGAAGTAGCTATTGGTGGAAAAGCAATTTCTCAAATCTTCATTGGAAATAAAGTGTATGATATTAGTGCGCGTTATACAGAAGAAAGTCGAAATACACCAGAAAAAATTGCCAATCTCATGTTGACATCGAGTACAGGTGCTAAAATTCCGCTTTCACAAGTGGCTGATGTAAAAACAAGTACTGGTGAAAGTACAATTACACGAGAGATGAATAGACGTCATCTAACGGTAAAGCTAAATGTTCGAAATAGAGATTTAGGCTCTTTACTCAAAGAAGCTCAACAAAAAATAGAAGAGAACATCACGTACGACCACAATAAATTTCACATCGAATGGGGTGGACAGTTTGAAAATCAACACCGTGCATATAATCGTTTGGCGATTATCGTTCCCCTTACGTTGTGTTTGATGTTTGTTTTGCTATATGGTGCTTTTGGACAGTTTAGACAAGCAGGTTTGTTAATGGTGGTTGTTCCATTGGCTTTATTTGGGGGAATGCTAGCCTTGAATGTGAGAGGAATGTCTTTAAACGTTTCTTCTGCTGTAGGATTTATTGCCCTGTTTGGAGTTGCAATTCAAAATGGAGTCATTATGATCTCGCATATCAACGATTTGCGCAAAAAAGGACATGCTTTAATAGAAGCAGTATTATTAGGTGCTGAACAGCGATTTAGACCTGTATTGATGACAGCAACGGTAGCTATCTTGGGGTTATTTCCAGCGTCTATGGCAACGGGAATCGGTTCGGATGTTCAACGTCCTTTAGCAACTGTTATCGTTTATGGGTTGTTGTTTGCAACTATTTTAACCCTTTTCGTCCTACCAGCGTTATACTATTTAGTGGAACGCAAATGGGGTAAAGACAGTGACTTTGTAAAAGTAGAAGAAACAGAAGAAAATTAACATTGAGATGAATAGGTTGAAAAAATATATAAGTATAAGTGTTATGGCTGTGTTTTGTGGAAGTGCCATGTATGCTCAAAGTGGGCATACAGAGCAGTCTACAACAAAAAGCGAACTTACCTATAAAGAGTTTCTATCCAAAATGATAGCAAACAACTTGAGCTATGCTGCGGAAAAATACAATATCAATATTGCAGAAGCAGAAGTACAGGCTGCCAAAGCATTTCCTGATCCTGAATTGAGTATTGGTTGGGCAGATAACCAACAAAAACGCATGCAAATGGGGTATGGTTTTGAGGCGGAATTATCTTGGGATTTGGAATTAGGTGGCAAGCGAAAAGCAAGAAAAAACTTGGCGAACGAACAAAAAGTACTAGCTGAATTAGAACTTCAAGAATTTTTCCATGCGTTGCGTGCCGAATCGACAATTACCTTTTTGGAAGCCATGCAAAACAAGATGTTGTACGATATTCAGAAAGATTCTTATGAATCGATGTTACAAGTGGCTCAATCGGATAGTATTCGCTACTCGTTAGGGCAAATTAGCAAAGTAGATGCCATTCAAAGTAAGCTCGAAGCAAAATCGATGTTGAATGATTTACAAGATGCAGATGATACATGGGAAAATAGTTTAATGGAGATACGCAATATCATCAGTGCGAAAAGAGTAGATTCTGTTTATTTACCAATGGGAGATTTTAGCCAATTTGTACGCTTGTTTGCTCTAGAGGATTTAATTGTTACAGCACAAAATAATCGAGCAGATTATTTGGTTGCGCAACAAAATCAAGTAGTTGCAAGAAAGCAAGTGGCGTTAGCTCGTGCAGAACGCGTGATTGATTTAGGACTAAACATCGGTGTAGAAAACAATTCTTTCGTTAAAAATGCGGTGGCTCCTACACCGGGTAATACCGTTGTAAAAGCGGGAATTTCAGTTCCTTTAAAGTTCTCCAATCGACGTGAATCGGGATTGAAAACAGCGTTGTATGAAGAACGTCAAGCAGCGTTAGAATATGATATGGTAGAACTCGAACTCGAAAAGGAAATCACACAAGCCTATCGAAACTATTTAACCAAACAAAAGCAAATACAGCGCTTTGAAAATGGAATGCTAGAAGAAGCAAAACAAGTATTCGAAGGGATAAAGTATAGTTATCAACGCGGTGCAAGTAGCTTGTTGGAAGTATTAGATGCACAACGTACCTATAATGAAACCCAACAAGCGTATGCAGAAACTTTGTTTGGCTATGCAGAGTCGTTGGTAGAGTTAGAGAAAGCAGTTGGAATTTGGGATATTGATTTTTAAGAAGGGGAGTATGAAACACATTATTTTTAGTTTATTAGTATTAACTGGGTTTTCGATGAAGGCTCAAGACTTTAATGAAGATCTAAAAGGAAAAACTTCGTTTAGTGTAAAAGCAGGATGGCTCCAATCTACACTGAAAGGAGGAGACGTGAATGTATTAGCCCTAGATGGCAAAATAGATAATAGAAATAATTTCTTTGTAGGAATTAGTGTAGATAATAGTATAGGAACGTATTTCGGATTGAAACACGAGTTGTTTTACCAAAATTACGGCGCCGATTTTAAACGCGAATTAGATAATCACACGTTTAATGCAACGCTTGAAATGCACAGCTTGCGCTTGAATCCCATTAGCCCAACTTTTAAGGTAGGCGGATTGCAAGTATATGCAGGGCCTTATATCAATATGTTGTTGTATTCCTCGATTACGTCAGTTGACGAAGAAGGAAAAACCTATAAAGACCACGGAATCTTTGGCTCAACAGAAGATGATCAAGAAGATAGTAAGTACCTCCAAAAGATGGATTATGGTATTACTGCGGGGATTGAATATCAATTCAAATTTGGTTTGATTTTAGGTGCACAATATACTCGTGGATTTGCGTCTATTTTTGATAACTCCAATACGTTTGGCGTAGAAGAAAATCAAGGCGCGAATGATTTTAAAATCTACAATCAGAATTTTGGTGTTTATGTAGGATATCGTTTTTAGTAGAGAATAAATTGCTTATGAAACAGAAAAAGGAAACCGAGAGGCTTCCTTTTTTTGTACAAGCTGTTCATCTTTATAAACGATGTAATGCCTACAGAAAATACGAGTATAAATGAATTTAGTTTGCTGTTTTATAGTTTCCAACTAAAGAACCTCCACCAGAACAATAGTAAGATAAAACCCCTCTGTCACTTTCATGAACTGTATCAATGTTTAGTTCTCCCTCTTTTAGAGAAAAGTTTACCGGAACTTCTTGTAAGATGGCTTGATACGTGTGGTCATTCAATTTGGTTGCTACTGTTTCTAAAGAACAAGTAGGTTTTTTAATATCCTCTCTTGAAGTTACGAGAATAGCAACTTGATCTTGTTCTAAACTCGTTATGTTGATTTTTATCCAATCGGATCCTTCTTCTTTTGTTGCATATCCTTCTGAAACAAAAGTTAGGTTAATAGGCTCTACCTTTGTTGCTTCCACCTGACTCGCTTCCGTTGATACTGGAACAGTTATAGGAGCTTCTTTGCTGCTTTCTTTACAGCTCGTCAAGAGGTAACCTGATGTTAAGGTTAGTGTTGCTAAGATTAAAAATCTTGTTTTCATAGCTTGTTTTTTTGTATTGATTAGTATATAAACATGTTATAATATTCCTTTAATTTCGGATAACTTTTTAATAGAGGTAAAGTTCTCGTGAATTACAGGGTGTTCAATATGCTCATGTAACCATGTGGTATGAAAAGGAACGTGAACAGCGTATCCTCCCAGTTCCAAAACAGGTAATACATCCGAACGCAGTGAATTTCCAATCATGATAAATTCATCCGGTTGTACATCGAGGCGCTTGAGTAATTTTTCATAATCAATTTTTTCCTTATCAGTCATCACTTCAATATGATGAAAGTATGGTCCTAGCCCTGATTTATGCAATTTGCGGTGTTGATCCTTTAAGTCGCCTTTTGTTGCAACAACTAAGCGATACTTTGCTTGTAATTCTTGAAGAATAATCTCTACATCGTCTAATAATTCAACAGGCTTGGTTAATAGTTCCTTTCCTATTTTGACAACTTTATCGATGATTTTAGGATTTAAGGTTCCCTTGGAAATAATCTCAGCTGATTCAATCATCGATAACGTAAACCCTTTTATGCCATAACCATATAATGGTAAATTATCTACTTGTGTTTTAAAGAGGATTTGAGAAATACTTTGATGCGTAAGATAATCTTCCAGTAAAATACAGAATTGTTGTTCTGCTTCTCTAAAAAAAGGTTCATTGATCCAGAGGGTATCATCTGCATCAAAGGCAACCACTTTAATTTTATTCATGTCGCGTTGTTATTATGAGCCTAAAGATAAGTAAAGATTAGGCGTACACCATGAAGACTAAGATAAAATTAGCAGTTCACTCCGGTTTTTCGGGTAGTTAAATATCCTTTCGAATTCGGCTCAAACTTACTTGCGTAATACCCAAATACGAAGCGATATATTTTAAGGGAACCCGCTGAATAATAGTGGGGAAATTTTCAATTAAATCTTTGTAGCGTTCCGTAGCAGAAAGCAAATCTCGTGATATAATTCGCTTTTCAACTCGCATCAATTCTTTTTCCGCTAGCTTGCGTCCAAAATTAGCGATGTGGATATCCGTTAGATAGTGCTTACTCAACTCATTGACATTGACTTGATATAGTTCACAATCAACCAATAACTCAATGCTTTCATAGCTTTTCTGATTTTCAACGTAGTTTTTCATCGAGAGAATGGTACTTCCTTCTTCGCCAAACCAAAAGGTGATTTCCCCTTCTTCATGGGTAGAAAAGGCACGGACAACCCCTTTTTTAATAAAGTAAATATGATGTTCAATTCGATCCGCTTCTAGTAGAATATGTCCTTTCGGTAGGTGCAATTCACTACACAACCCCTTTAAAGCAGTTAAAGAAGGCTCGGGTAAAGGGTAAATAGCGGTAAGAAGCTGTTCAATAATCATTGTATGCCAAATGAGTTAGATCAAATTCAAGAAAAAACAAAGATACGTTATTCTCCTCGAAAGGAAGACGGAGAATAAAAAACAAGTCGTTTGATTTCTTTTTAGAATTAAAGAAATAATTATTGATATTTAATGCTGAGGTAATATGAAATTCAGACAAAAAGGTTTTATTTGTCAAAATCATTTTTTTTAGTAGTTAGATATGCTAACAAACTTTAAGACAGGAGATGTTTTCTATGTTGAACGACTTTAATAGCTTTGTAAGACCCTATTAATTACTATAATAACACCCAAATAAATAGTTTAAAATGAATGTTAAGTCAACTGTAATTACAGCAATAAGTTGCTTGTTTTCGCTAGCCATTTTTGCCAGTGAAAAGATGGAGAAACCAAAATTGGTCGTAGGTCTTGTTGTTGATCAAATGCGATGGGATTACTTGTATCGCTATTATGACCGCTATAGTGAAAATGGATTTAAGCGTTTGTTAAATGAAGGTTTTTCCAGTGAAAATACTTTGATTGATTACGTGCCAACCTATACTGCTATCGGACATAGCACAATCTATACAGGAAGTGTACCCGCAATTCACGGTATTGCAGGAAACGATTTTATTATCCAAGCAACGGGACAAAATATGTATTGTACACAAGATGACAGCGTACAAGCGGTTGGCGGAGAAGGAAAAGTAGGACAACAATCCCCTAAAAATTTATTGGTATCTACCGTTACAGACCAATTGAAATTGGCTACTAACTTCCAGTCCAAAGTAATTGGTATTGCGATTAAAGATAGAGGAGGAATTCTGCCTGCCGGACATTTTGCCAATGCAGCGTATTGGTTAGATGGAAAAACAGGTGATTGGATTACGAGTACTTATTATATGAATGAATTGCCAAAATGGGTAAAGGGATTCAACAAAGAGAAACTAGTAGATCAATACTATAAACAAGGATGGAAAACGCTATATCCAATAAACACGTATGTATTGAGTACTGCCGATGACAATGTATACGAGGAAACATTTAAGGGAGAAAAAGCGCCAACATTTCCACGTGACTTGGTAAAACTAAAGAAAGAAAATGGGTACGAATTAATCAAAAGTACTCCACAGGGAAATACATTAACACTTGATTTTGCTAAACGAGCAATTGAAAGTGAAAAGCTAGGAAATAACCCCGCTCAGGTACCAGATTTCCTTGCTGTTAGTTTGTCTTCTACAGATTATATTGGACATCAATTTGCGATTAATTCTATTGAAATAGAAGATACCTATTTGCGTTTAGATCGCGATATTGCGGATTTCTTGACCTATTTAGATCAACATATTGGCAAGGGAAACTATACCCTATTTTTAAGTGCAGATCACGGTGCAGCACATAATCCGAAGTTCTTCGCTGACCAAAAAGGTAATTCAGGTTACTTTGATACGAAAACAATTCGCAAAGAATTGAATGAGCAGTTAAGCAGTAAGTTTGGTGTAGCAGATTTGATTAAAAGTTTGGCTAATTATCAAGTACATCTGAATTATGAGGTTATTGAGAAAAATGATGTAGAAGAAGATGAGGTTATTGCGGCGGCAATTAAATGGTTGAAAAAAGTAGAAGGAGTAGCCTTCGTTGTAGATATGAATGAAGCTGCTGAATCATCTGTACCACAAATACTAAGAGAGCGCATTATTAATGGCTACAATTATAAGAGAAGTGGTGCAATTCAAATCATTTTAGAGCCACAGTGGTTTAGTGGTTCTAAAGATGGAAAAGGAACAACACACGGAAGTTGGAATTCTTATGATGCTCACATTCCTGCAGTTTTTATGGGATGGGGTGTTAAACAAGGAAAAACAACACGTCAAACCCATATGACAGATATCGCGCCAACCATTGCGCAACTATTGAAAATTGAGTTTCCAAATGGCAACATTGGTACACCAATTCACGAAGCAATAAAAGAACAATAAAAGAACAATAAAAGAACAACGCCTTTAGTTAATAACTAAAGGCGTTTTCTTTTTTTACTATATGTAATTTTTGTGCGACAAAAGAGAATTATGTTTAGCTTTGGGCATACAAAATACTATTTATGAAAAAAAGATATTTATTGTTTGGTTTTATATTTTCGATGAGTGGAGTTTTACACGCTCAATATAAAACACTTACAAAGACAGATGCTAATGGATTTACCTATGAATATGTAGAGAATGATCCAGCAAAGGCTCGTGTTTATACACTTCAAAATGGCTTAAAAGTTTATTTGGCACAAAACCACGATGAACCGCGAATTCAAACGTATATTCCTGTACGAACAGGATCAAATAATGACCCAGAAGACAATACAGGATTAGCACACTACTTAGAACATATGTTGTTTAAAGGAACGTCTAAGTTAGGAACAGTTAATTGGGAAGTTGAGCAAGCGTTGATTAAAAAAATCTCTGACTTGTATGAACAACACAAGAATGAAACGGATCCAGAGAAGAAAAAAGCAATCTATAAAAAGATTGATGAGGTTTCAAAAGAAGCTTCTCAGTATGCAGTAGCGAATGAGTATGATAAATCAGTTGCCTCAATTGGTGCAACAGGTACAAATGCACATACTTGGTTTGACGAAACGGTGTATAAAAATGTTATTCCTTCTAATGAATTAGAAAAATTCTTAATTATTGAACAAGAGCGTTTTTCTCAATTGGTATTGCGTCTATTTCATACAGAATTAGAGGCAGTATACGAGGAATTTAACCGTGGTCAGGATAATGATTTCTGGGCATCACATGAAAAAATGATGGCGTTGTTATTTCCAACAACACACTACGGAACGCAAACGACAATTGGTACTTCTGAGCATTTGAAGAATCCTTCAATGGTAGCAATTCACAACTATTTCGATCAGTATTATGTGCCAAATAATATTGCTGTAGTATTAGTGGGAGACATCCAATTTGAAGAAACAATTCAAATGGTAAACAAGTATTTTGGTACCATGAAGAAAGGGGTTCAACCAAAAGAATATGTTGCAGTAGAAAAACCGATCCAAGGAATTAAATCAGCAGAGGTTTTCAGTCCTCAAGCAGAACGCGTGGAAATGGGATTCCGTTTGGGAGGTGCTAAAACACAAGATGCTTTATATGTGACGATGATTGACATGCTTTTAAGCAATGGTCAAGCAGGATTAATTGACTTAGATATTAATCAAAAACAAAAAGCATTGTATGCAGGAAGTTCGCCAATGATCATGAAAGATTATTCGGTTCATCAATTAACAGGGATGCCAAATGAAGGACAAACCTTAGAAGAGGTGAGAGACATCATGTTAGAGCAAATCGAAAAAATTAAAAAAGGAGAATTTGACGATTGGTTGTTGCAAGCGGTAATCAATGAATTGAGAAAGAACTCTATGATGGCTTTAGAAGACAATGATGCAATGGCTACAGAAATGTACCAAACATTTATTCAAGGTAGATCATGGGAAGAAGCGGTAAGTGAAATCGACCGTATGGAAAAAATTACCAAAGCTGATATTATCCGTTTTGCTAATGAAAACTATAAAGACAATTACGCCATTGTCTACAAACGCCAAGGAGAAAATAAAGATTTAGTTCGCGTTGAAAATCCTGGAATTACACCAATTGATTTAAACAGAGATAGTGAATCAGTGTTTTACAAAGCATTGAACCAGGTAGCTGTAAAGGATATTCAACCAGAGTTTGTTGACTTCAATAAAGCGTTGAAAAGAGAAAAAATCGGAAAGATTAATACAACTTTATATAGTATTGATAATATAACGAATGATTTAGCAACGGTTACGTATATCACACCAGTAGGATCAGATCACGATAAAAAACTAAGCTTAGCATTAGAATATTTAGATTACATCGGAACTACGAAATACTCACCAGCAGATATCCGCAAGGAGTTCTATAAATTGGGAGTAAATTATTCATTGAACACAGGAGTCGACAAATCGTATATTACGATTTCAGGTCTAAAAGAAAATATCCCAGCAGGAATTAAATTATTAGAGCACTTATTAACTGATGCGAAAGCAGAACAAGAGTCTTACGATAATTTAGTAGATCAAATCTTAAAATCTCGTTTTGATGCAAAATCGAGTAAAAATGGAATTCAACGTGCATTGAATAGCTATATCGTTTCTGGAAATCAGTTGAGCAGATTTAAAGATATCTTGAGCGAAGCAGAATTAAAAGCAATCAAACCAACAGAGTTAGTAGGGTTGTTGCACAAATTCTTCGATTATAACCAAGAGGTGTTCTACTACGGAAATGATTTACCAACCGTAAAAAAAGCCATTGTTGCAAATCACAACTTAGGGAAAGGAAAAGTAACACCAGTGAAGAAAGTATATGCAGAACCGATGACAGATGGAACAGTTTACTTTGCTCCGTATGACATGGTACAAGCAGAAATTTCATACCGCGGTAGAGAATCACAATTCAATAAAGATTTGCTAGCTACTTCAAGCGTATTCAATAGCTACTTCGGAGGAGGAATGGCATCTGTTGTTTTCCAAGAAATTAGAGAATCTAAATCATTAGCGTATTCGGCTTATGCATACTACGCAAATGCAGGTAAATTAGATAAGTACAACTACGTAATGGCTTATGTAGGAACACAAGCAAACAAATTACCACAAGCCGTTGATGCGATGATGGACTTGATGAATGATATGCCTCAAGCACAAAATCAGTTTGAAAATGCGAAAAATTCAGCGTTGAAAAATATCGCGACACAACGTTATACGAAAGCGCAAATTTTCTACTACTGGTTAAGTTTACAAGAAAGAGGAATCAATTACGATATCAACAAAGATATTTACAAACAAACACAAGACATGCAAATGTCGGATTTAGTAAATTTCTTCAACCAACATGTAAAAGGAAAAACGTTTAACGTTGGACTTTTAGGGAAGAAAGAAAACTTAGATTGGGAAGCCGTTAAAAAATTCGGAACCATCAAAGAATTAACATTAGAAGATTTATTCGGATATTAATAAAAAAAGCCAACTGAAAAGTTGGCTTTTTTTATTGGATAGAAGAAATCGGAGCGCAGCGTAGATTCATCGAATACCAAAATAAATATAAACCTAATGAGATAAAGAGGATAGAGGTGAAGATCAAACACAAAGGGCTTGCATTTGCAAGCCCTTTGTGTTTGATCTTAGAGAGAAGAAAGAGGAAAGGGGGATAAAGGTCTTTTGTTTCCATAACTATGGAAATAAAACATAAAAAATTCTGCTCAGTTTTAACCCAAGCAGAATTTTATACTTACACAGTTTTGGTATAGTGTTATTTTTTTTAAAATAAGAAAATTCACCTTTCTGCTTTCTTCTTTCTTCTCTCCAATTTTTACACTATTTTCGCAGCAATTTTTTTAATTTATGATAAATTATTCTTCATTAACATTGCGAAATCTATTCATTGCATTTTTCTTTTTCCTTGTTATCTCCCCTTCGTTTTCGCAAGAGAACCATACGGTATACGTTAATTTAGGCGGACAGGGAATTGAAGCTTCCTATAAATACAGAATAACTTATGATACTCATGTAGAGGCATTTGTAGGATTGGGGCCTGGGTATCAGTTAGAAGAAAAAAACGGATATTCTTTAGAATACGGTTTTATACCTTTCGCAAAAACCAACTTAAAATGGCACTTTGTCAATGAGGAAGAAAGAAAATTCTATCTTGGTATGCAAGCCAAGTATTCTTTTGGAAAGGTGACGGATGAAAGTTTTAATAAGATACTCCTTACGGAATTACATATAGGACATGAAGAACGTGTCACCAAACGATTACTATTCAATATACATGCTGGCGGTGGATATATGCAAGATTTTGATGTCCAACGAGGAGAGTTTATCTTTACTTGCGGAGTAACGCTTAAATACGCTATTCTCAGTAGAAAATAGGTGATACGCGTGTTTGGTATAGGAAATAAGATGGGGGATAGAGGTCTTTTGTTTTCCATAACTATGGAAATAAAACATAAAAAAATTCTGCTCAGTTTTAACCCAAGCAGAATTTTATACTTACACAGTTTTGGTATAGTGTTATTTTTTTTAAAATAAGAAAATTCACCTTTCCTCTTTCTTCTTTCCTCTTTCTATTTTACATTTTATCTATGCCAGCCAAGTACTCCAACGCTTTTTTTATCGATTTGACTTGATCAAAAGACAACATCAAACGCAATCCGTTCTTTGTTTCTTTCTCTCGCATTTTACACAAGTGTGAGCTCTGTTGTACAAAAGTCAAGACTTGTCTAAACTTAGGAGAGGTGTAAAAACCTGATTTTTGATCTCCAAGGAAGTAGCAGACCATTTTACCTTGTTTTAGAATTACTTTTTCAATACCAAGGTTACTAGCATGCCATTTGATGCGTAAACTGTCTAAAAGTGCGATAGCTTGTCTCGGTAATGGTCCGAAACGATCAATCAGACGTTGCTCATATTCCTGTAGTACATCTTCTGTCGAAATTGCGCTTAATTCATTGTATAAGTTTAAGCGTTCTGTGATGTTGTTGACATATTCATCAGGAAATAGAATTTCAAAATCTGTATCAATTTGGCAATCGCGTACGAATACCTTGTTTTCTTCTTTTTTATCTTCTAGATAAAGATCTTTGAACTCGTTTTCTTTTAATTCTTCAATGGCTTCTTGCATGATCTTTTGGTAAGTCTCAAAACCAATCTCATTGATAAAGCCGCTTTGTTCACCTCCCAAAATATCGCCTGCTCCTCGAATTTCTAAATCTTTCATTGCGATATTAAACCCACTGCCTAAATCGCTAAATTGCTCTAAAGCTTGAATTCTTTTACGTGCTTCTTCTGTCATGGCAGAATAAGGAGGACATATAAAATAGCAGAATGCTTTTTTGTTACTTCGTCCAACACGTCCACGCATTTGATGTAAATCCGACAAACCAAAGTTGTTGGCGTTGTTGATTAAAATTGTATTGGCATTGGGAACATCCAATCCACTTTCGATGATCGTGGTAGCAACGAGTACGTCAAATTCACCATCCATGAAAGCTAACATCAATTCTTCCAGTTTTTTACCGTCCATTTGTCCATGTCCAACACCAACTTTAGCATCGGGTACTAAGCGTTGAATCATCCCAGCAACCTCGCGAATATTTTCAATTCGGTTGTTGATGAAATACACTTGTCCACCGCGTTCCAATTCATAAGCAACCGCATCGCGGATGATCTCTTCATTAAATCCAACAACATTCGTTTCAATTGGATAACGGTTGGGTGGAGGAGTAGTGATAACAGATAGATCACGAGCCGCCATCAATGAAAATTGAAGCGTTCTCGGAATTGGCGTGGCTGTTAAGGTTAGCGTATCTACATTTTCTGATATTGTTTTCAGTTTGTCTTTTACGGCTACACCAAATTTCTGTTCCTCATCAATGATTAATAAGCCCAAGTCTTTGAAGACAACGTTCTTATTCACCAATTGATGTGTTCCTATGATAATGTCGATTTGCCCTGCCTCTAAATCACGTAGAATATCGCTTTTCTGTTTCGCTGTTCTAAAGCGATTGATGTAACTCACTCGAACAGGCATGTCTTTTAATCGCTCAGAGAATGTTTTGAAATGCTGAAAAGCCAAAATTGTTGTAGGCACTAAGATTGCTACTTGTTTGCCGTTGTCAACCATTTTAAAAGCAGCGCGAATGGCTACCTCTGTCTTTCCAAAACCAACGTCTCCACAAACCAATCGGTCCATCGGACGATCTAGTTCCATATCCGCTTTTACCTCTTGTGTTGCTTTTAACTGATCAGGCGTATCTTCGTAAATAAAAGAACTTTCTAATTCATGCTGTAGGTAACTGTCAGGTGCACAGGCAAATCCTTTTTGTGTTCTGCGCTTAGCATACAGTTGAATTAAATTAAACGCAATGTTTTTAACACGTGCCTTTGTTTTGGTTTTTAAGTTTTTCCAAGCAGAAGATCCTAACTTGTGAATTTTAGGAACAGCACCATCCTTGCCGTTGTACTTGGCAATTTTGTGTAAAGAGTGAATACTCACATATACAATATCATTGTCCGCATACACCAATTTGATGGCTTCTTGTGTTTTACCTTCTACCTGTATTTTCTGTAAGCCTCCAAATTTTCCAATTCCGTGGTCGATATGTGTGACATAATCACCAACACTTAGCGAATTAATTTCTTTGAGCGTGATGGTCTGTTTTTTCGTATACCCATTCTTTAACGTAAACTTGTGGTATCGTTCAAAAATTTGATGATCCGTATAACAAGCGATTTGTTTTTCTTCATCAATGAATCCTTCATAAATCGGAGTAACAATTGTTTTGTATTGTTGAACGACTTGATTTTGATCCTCGTCTCGCATGGCTTCAAATATATCTTTGAAACGGCGTGCTTGATTCTCGTTGGCGCAAAATAAGTAGTTGGTATACCCATTGTCCGAGTTGTCATTTAAATTGCGCACCAATAGATCAAACTGCTTATTGAACGAAGGTTGTGGTTTACTGTGAAAAATGAAAGTTTTACTCGGAGTTATAGCGTGACTTTCTGTAAGTTCTATGTAGTTGAATAGTTCAACTTGTCGTAAAAATACATCGCCACTTAAAAACATCTGATTTGGATCAGAATATTTGAGCTCCTTGTTTAGTTTTTCAAAAATAGCATTCGCTTTTTCAAAATTTCGGTTCAATTGATCAACAATAAAAGCTGTATTTTGAGCAAGGATTACTGTTTTTTCAGGAATGTATTCCAAAAAACTCTCTCTTGTTTCTGCAGTGAATTTGTTTTCTACATTGGGAATAATCGTGATTTTCTTTTGCTTGTCTACTGAAAGTTGCGTCTCGACATCAAAGGTTCGGATGCTATCGATCTCATCTCCAAAAAACTCAATGCGGTAAGGGTTGTCATTCGAAAAGGAAAAAACGTCGATGATTCCACCGCGTACAGAAAATTCACCAGGTTCAGCTACAAAATCTACGCGTTTGAAATTGTATTCAAACAAGGTTTCATTGACGAAATCAATGGTTAATTGATCGCCAATTTGCACCTTTAAGGTGTTTTTTTCTAGGACTTTCTTGGTTACTACTTTTTCAAAAATAGCTTCCGCATACGAAACAATAATAGAGGGCTTTTTACGTGAACTAATGCGATTGAGAACTTCAGCGCGAAGTAGTACATTGGCGTTGTCTGTTTCTTCAATTTGATAAGGACGACGATAAGAACCTGGGTAGAAGAGTACATCTTGTTTATTGATAAAATGCTCTAAATCATTTAGATAATAAGCTGCTTCTTCTTTGTCATTAAAAATTAATAGGAAGGGAAGTTCCGTTTGTCGAAAAATACTTTCCACTTGAAAGGATAGCGCTGACCCAACAAGCCCTTTGAAAAATATAGGTTGTCTACTATTTAATAAATCATGTACAACTTGTTTGGTTTGTACAGCCTCATTAAAATATTGTTTTATTTCCATAAATTACTGTTCTTCTTCGGGATTTGCATTGCGCGTTTCATTTCTCAAAGCTTCCATTTCTTGTAACATAACCTCTTCTCCCTCTTGTTTAGCATAATTTTGACGCACTAGGTTTTCTTCCATCATACGCATGATATCATCTAAACTAATTTGAATATTGTGAAGCCATTCATCCACTTTATCTAAATTGACAGGATCCAAATTGACATACATCTCCAAATTCTGAAATGAATTGAGTAATGTTGTATAGCGCGTTTGAATATCAGGCGTGTTGAGTTGAGCAGGGTACGATTGATAAGTCAAATTCTCCGCAATCTCACTCAAGGTAGCTGCTTTTTTTTGAAATGCACCAATGGTTGAAACAGGACGTAACTTTACCTCGTTGATGAGGTTTGTCCATGGTTTCCATTCCTCCAATATAGGGGTTAACTCTTTCGAAGCTTTTGGAATTTTGAATTTCCATTCCTTCATCAAATGACTGAATACACTGTCGTTATACTGTTGTATTTTTGCCTGTTCTAATTCACTGTTGTCAATTTCTTTCTTACAAGAAGTCAGACATAAACCGACAACAAGAAGTAAAATCATCCCAATATTTTTCATATGCTTGAATTTCAAAGGTCAAATTTACGAATGTTATTGAATTTATTTGACTTGCTTTGCGATAAACCATAGCGAATTATATTTGAATTAAGGTGGAATAAGCGGTTTTTTTATTTGTTAACTTATATAAATGTGGGTTTTTGCATTGATTTATTGTTTTGCAACGGCTATATTTGTGCAACTAAATACAAAATAAATGGGAACCAAAATATTGATTATTGGAGCTTGTGGGCAAATTGGCTCTGAACTTACGTTAAAGTTGCGTGGAATCTATGGAAATGAGAATGTTATCGCCTCAGACATTAGAGAAGGAAATGAAGCATTAATGAGCTCTGGGCCATTCGAAATTTTGAATGCAATGGAGTTTGAAGCGGTTGCTCAAGTCATAGAGAAACATCAAGTGGAAGAAGTTTATTTGATGGCAGCTTTATTGTCTGCAACAGCAGAGAAAAACCCTGCTTTTGCTTGGGATCTAAACATGAATTCATTGTTTCACGTTTTAAATCTTGCAAAAGAAGGAAAAATTAAAAAAATATTTTGGCCTTCTTCAATTGCTGTATTTGGCCCTACAACTCCAAGAGAAAATACTCCTCAGTACACGGTTATGGAACCAAGTACAGTATACGGTATTTCTAAACAAACAGGTGAACGTTGGTGTGAATATTACTTCAATAAATTTGGAGTAGATGTACGCAGTATTCGATACCCTGGTTTAATTTCTTGGACAACTCCTCCAGGTGGTGGAACAACGGATTATGCTGTTGATATTTTCTATAAGGCTATTGAAGATAAACATTATAACTGCTTCTTATCTGAAAAAACAGGTTTGCCTATGATGTATATGGTCGATGCATTAGATGCAACGGTAGGAATCATGCAAGCACCAAAAGAAGCAGTGAAAATTCGCTCTTCGTATAATTTAGGAGGGATTTCTTTTACACCAGAAGAAATTGCAGCTGAGATTACAAAACACATTCCTGATTTTACGATATCATATGAACCTGATTTCCGTCAAGCTATTGCAGATAGTTGGCCTGCAAGTATTGATGACAGCAGCGCACAACAAGATTGGAACTGGAAACACAAGTATGATTTAGCTGCTATGACAGAGGTAATGCTTGAAAACTTAGGAAAAGTTTTAAAGAAATAAGAGTACCTACTTTTTTAAAAGTAGTGAATTATACAGTAAAAGAACAGTGATAAGCATTCGTTTATCGCTGTTTTTTTTGTATTTATTTTTGCCAATTACCAAGCTCAATCTTCAATAATCAACTTTCAACAATCAACTTTCAACAATCGACAATCAACCTATTTCTTACGTAGTTTGGTAAAAACCAAGTGATATAAAGAAACAACAATAAAGGCAAATCCGATTAAGATGACAATGGTACTGATGGTCGTATTGATGATATGTGTTGCCTTTAAGATTAAACTTAGTGCAAACAGAATTAATCCGATGCTTAGTAGTTTTACATTTTTATCCATGAGTAGTATCTAATTTGAATACTGCAAAGATAAACCTAATATTGAAAAGACAGTTCTTTCATTTTTTTTCCATTAACAGTATATTTCTCTTTGCAAGGCAAAGATGAGCGTTGAAAAAAAGAAATTTCTCTTTTTTTTACGAAGAAGAGTAATTAGTTAGGGTGATGTTGTAATTTTATAATACAAAAAATAGTTTAGCATGAAAAAAGAAATAGAAATTACCATTGAAAAAGCACAAGAAGCCTTTGTGAAATGGCGTGCATTGTCGGTAGATACACGTATCATGTACCTTAAAAAAGTAAAGGAAAAACTTTTGGCTAATAAGGAAACTTATGGAGAGATGATTACTCGCGATATGTTTAAGCCCTTGAGTCAATCGATAGCTGAAGTAGAAAAAAGTGCGACGTTAATAGACTTTTACATCGAGGAGGGAAAGCGCATATTAGAAGGAAGAACGATCGAAACACGTTGGTCAGAAACTTATATAGTACATGATCCAATGGGGGTAATTTTGGGTGTTATGCCGTGGAATTTTCCTTTTTGGCAAGTATTTCGCTTTGCTATTCCTACTTTGTTAGCGGGAAATACTGTTTTGTTGAAACACGCAAGTAATGTTCCTTTGGCTGCACAAGCGCTAGAGTCATGTTTTTTAGTTGACGGATTTGAGCAAGTTTATTTTAACCTAACAATGCCTGGAAAAGAAGTTGAAGAGGTAATTGCCCATCCTGTAGTTAAGGGTGTTTCTTTGACTGGTAGTGAACCAGCAGGAAGTGCAGTCGCACAAAAAGCAGGTAGTTTAATTAAACCTGTTCTTTTAGAGCTAGGAGGAAGTAATGCTTTTATTGTTACAGCAGAGGTGGATCTTGAGGAAATTATTCCTGTAGCCGTACAAGCGCGTTTTCAAAATACAGGTCAAAGCTGTATTGCAGGTAAGCGATTTTTAGTTCATCATTCTCTTTTGGAAGAGTTCTCAAATCGATTGGCGGAAGAAGCTCAGAAATTGAAGCAGGGCGATCTTATGCAACGAGACACTAGAATTGGGTTAATGGCGCGCGAAGACCTCGCTATTGAGCTAGAAACGCTGTTAAATGATTCCGTCGCGATGGGAGCTCGTATAGTATGCGGAGGGAAACGCGATAAAAATTGGTTTGAACCTACTGTTGTAGTTGACGTAACGGATCAAATGCCTGTGTTTACTCAAGAAACATTCGGTCCGCTGGCTGTTGTAGTGGGATTTGATACGCTAGAAGAAGCCGTTGCAATGAGTAATGATTCTCGTTTTGGTTTGGGTGTTTCTATTTTTGGCAAAGATATTGAGAAGTTAAGGCCGTGGATTCATCAATTGGATGATGGTGCTGTTTTTATTAACGAAATGGTGATCTCTGATCCTCGTGTTCCTTTTGGAGGAAGTAAGTTCTCCGGAATAGGCAGAGAGATGTCTGAAGAAGGATTGTTAGCTTTCGTCAATAAAAAGACGGTAGTAATTAAGTAAAAAGTTTAATATACGGTTTGGTCTATGAATGAGTTGATGGACACCTTTGCGAAATTTTGGTTGGCAATTGAATTTGTTGACGTGATTGAATTTTTTGGAACCATTGCGTTTGCTATATCCGGAATTCGTTTAGCTTCGGCTAAACGTGTGGATTGGTTTGGTGCTTTTGTAGTAGGGTTTGTAACAGCTACAGGTGGAGGTACACTTCGAGATTTGTTGTTGGGGGTAACGCCGTTCTGGATGTTGACCAGTGTTTATGTTTGGTGTACGATTGTCGCTTTGATGCTCGTAATTATATTTCCTCAGAAATTAATTCGATTAAATAATACTTTTCTGTGGTTTGACAGTATTGGATTGGGATTGTTTGTTGTTGTCGGAACAGAAAAAACACTAGCCTTAGGTTATCCTTTTTGGGTAGTGGTTATCATGGCAACGATTACAGGTGTGGTTGGAGGAATGATCCGCGATATCTTGATTAATGAGATTCCCGCTATTTTTAGACAAGAATGGTACGCCTTAGCGTGTATTTTTGGGGTTGGTATCTACTATATCCTTCAGGCAATCGGATTTGATCCCGTTATTGTACAAATTTCTACAGCAACCTCTGTTTTTGTAATTCGTTTGATAGCAACTCGTTATCGTTTGGGATTGCCTACACTCCGAGGTGAGAGCTGAAAAAAGTGAGTTTTTTTGTTGAAAATATTTGCAAAAAGAAGAAAACACACTATATTTGCATCGCAATAAAGGTAACACACCTTCCTCCTTAGCTCAGTTGGTTAGAGCATCTGACTGTTAATCAGAGGGTCCTTGGTTCGAGCCCAAGAGGGGGAGCAAAGCAAAAGCTTTAAACGTGTAACCTTTAGGTAGGTATAAAATACCTTCCTCCTTAGCTCAGTTGGTTAGAGCATCTGACTGTTAATCAGAGGGTCCTTGGTTCGAGCCCAAGAGGGGGAGCAAAAAAGCCTTACAAGATTTCTTGTAAGGCTTTTTTTATGGGTAAAAGTTATGCATTCCTATTAACTGAACTAGATCTAAGGATATACTCGATTAAACTAAGCGGTTCTTGTTGGGTAGGAATCGATTTTATTTCAGCGTTATACTACTGATTTAATCCAATAAAAAAAGCCCGATTCATAGAATCGGGCTTTTTTGTATCTGTTGTTAGCTAATTAATTAGCTAAGATAATAATCTTGTTATCACTTAATTCAACAGTACCCATGTTAATAGGTAGATGGTAAGTATCGTTGCTAACTTTAACGAACTTTGAATTAAATGGCTCTTTAATAGAAATGTTAGTTCCTGTAAACTTCACGTTACCCTTTGTCAATAAAGAAACAATAGCCGCGTGATGGTTTAACATTTGAAACTCACCATTAACACCTGGAACCGATACAGAAGTAACTTCTCCAGCAAATAAGGTAGCCTCAGGTGATACAATTTCTAATCTCATAATTGTTCTGTTTTAAGTGATTATTAAACTTCAGCAAGCATTTTCTCTCCAGCTGCAATCGCTTCTTCGATTGAACCTTTCAAGTTGAAAGCCGCTTCTGGTAAATGGTCTAATTCACCATCAATAATCATATTGAAACCTTTGATCGTATCTTTAATATCTACAAGAACTCCTGGGATACCTGTAAATTGCTCTGCAACGTGGAAAGGTTGAGATAAGAAACGTTGAACACGACGTGCTCTGTGTACCGCTAATTTATCCTCTTCAGATAACTCTTCCATACCTAAGATTGCAATGATATCTTGTAATTCTTTGTATTTCTGTAAGATTTCTTTTACTCGTTGTGCACAAGCATAGTGCTCTTTACCTAAAATTTCTGGTGTTAAGATACGAGAAGTAGAATCTAATGGATCTACTGCAGGGTAAATACCTAACTCAGCAATTTTACGAGACAATACTGTAGTTGCATCTAAGTGGGCGAAAGTTGTAGCTGGCGCCGGGTCAGTTAAGTCATCCGCAGGAACGTAAACCGCCTGTACTGAAGTAATTGATCCTTTTGTTGTAGATGTAATACGCTCTTGCATTGCACCCATTTCAGTTGCTAATGTCGGTTGGTATCCTACTGCTGATGGCATACGTCCTAATAAGGCAGATACCTCAGATCCTGCTTGTGTAAAACGGAAGATGTTGTCAACGAAGAAAAGTACGTCTTTTCCTTGGTCGTCTCCAGCACCATCACGGAAGAACTCAGCAATTGTTAATCCTGATAAAGCAACACGTGCACGTGCTCCTGGTGGCTCATTCATCTGTCCGAATACGAATGTAGCTTTTGAATCTAACATTCCGCTTCTGTCAACTTTTGATAAGTCCCAACCTCCATTTTCCATAGAGTGCATAAAGTCATCACCGTATTTGATAATACCTGACTCTAACATCTCGCGAAGTAAGTCGTTTCCTTCACGTGTACGCTCTCCAACTCCTGCGAATACAGAAAGACCACCGTGACCTTTTGCGATATTGTTAATTAACTCCTGAATCAATACTGTTTTACCTACTCCAGCACCACCGAATAATCCAATTTTACCTCCTTTTGCATAAGGCTCAATTAAGTCGATTACTTTAATTCCAGTGAATAATACTTCTGTAGATGTAGATAAGTCTTCGAATTTTGGTGCAGGTCTGTGGATTGGTAATCCGCTAGTTCCTTCTTTTGGTAAATTCCCAAGCCCATCAATAGCGTCTCCAACAACATTAAACAATCTACCAAATACCTCTTTTCCGATTGGAACTTGGATAGGAGATCCTGTAGCAGCTACTGCGTAACCTCTACTTAATCCGTCTGTTGAGTCCATTGAAATTGTACGAACTGTATCTTCTCCAATGTGTGATTGTACTTCAAGTACTAATTTAGAACCATCTGGTTTAGTGATTTCTAATGAATCATAAATTTTTGGAAGTTCGGCGTTCTCAGTGTTGAAGACTACGTCAACTACTGGTCCGATAACTTGCGCAACTTTTCCTGTAACTTTAGACATTGCTTATGTATTTATTTAACAGCTATTTACGTTTAATGAAAAAAACTACTTTTTCAGAGTGCAAAGATAGTTTTTTTCTCTTAATATGAAAATGATTAAAAATTTATTTATATATAAAAAAATGCGAGCCCTAAATGGGGTCGCATTTTGTGTTTATTCAACCGTTACCGACTTCGCTAAATTACGAGGCTGGTCTACGTTACAATCTCTTAAAACTGCTATGTGGTAAGACAATAGTTGTAGTGGAATTGTCGTTAAAATCGGAGTTAACTCCTCAGAAATGCCAGGCACTTCAATTACGTGATCCGCTAATTCCCTTACTTGTTTGTCTCCTTTTGTAACAACTGCAATGATTTTTCCGCTTCTAGCTTTGATCTCTTGGATGTTACTTACTACTTTGTCGTAGTGCATTTGATCCGGTGCAATGACAATAACAGGCATGTGTTCGTCAATTAAAGCAATCGGTCCGTGTTTCATCTCTGCAGCTGGATAACCTTCTGCATGGATATACGATATTTCTTTTAGTTTTAAAGCACCTTCTAAGGCAACAGGATAGTTGTATCCTCGTCCTAAATATAGACAGTTTGTGGCGTCTTTATATACTTCGGCAATCTTCAAAACTTGTTCGTTTTGCGCTAACGCTTCTTTTACGCGTTCTGGAATTAATTCTAACTCGTGTAAGTATTTTAAATATTCCGAGTTTGAAAGCGAACCTTTGGATTTAGCCAAACGCAAGGCAATTAATGTAAGTACCGTAATTTGCGTGGTAAAAGCTTTTGTTGAAGCAACTCCGATTTCCGGACCAGCATGTGTATATGCTCCCGCATGTGTTTCTCTTGAAATTGAAGAACCAACTACGTTGCAAACACCAAATACAAACGCACCTTTCGTTTTTGCTAATTTAATTGCGGCTAAAGTATCTGCAGTTTCTCCTGATTGAGAGATTGCGATAATCACGTCATCACCATTGATGATTGGATTTCTGTATCTGAACTCAGACGCGTATTCTACTTCAACAGGTATTCTTGCAAATTCTTCGATAATGTATTCTGCTACTAAAGCAGCATGCCAAGATGTTCCACATGCAGCAATAATGATTCGTTTTGCATTGAGGAATTTATCAAGATTATCTTCGATACCTGCCATTTTGATTAACCCTTGATCTGCTAATAAGCGACCTCTAAATGTATCGCGAATTACGTCTGGTTGCTCGTAAATCTCTTTTAGCATGAAGTGATCATATCCGTTTTTTTCAATTTGCTCTAAGTTTAATTGCAACTCTTGAGCATAGTGATTTACCAAAGAATCATCTTTGATTTTGCGGATATTTAAAGGTTTGTGTAAGCGAATAATAGCCATTTCTTCATCTTCTAAATAAATGGCATTGTTTGTATACTCGATAAAAGGAGAGGCGTCAGAAGTAATAAAATATTCGTTTTCACCAATTCCTATTGCTAAAGGGCTACCTAAACGTGCAGCTACAATTTCATTGGGCTTTTTGATGTCCATTACGGCAATCGCATAAGCTCCAATAACTTGATTTAGGGCAATTTGTACTGCTTTTCCTAATTTTACCTTTTGCGTTTTTTGAACGTCTTCGATTAGGTTGATTAATACTTCTGTGTCTGTGTCTGACTGAAAAGTATACCCACGCTTAATTAGTTCTTGTTTTAGTGAATCATAGTTTTCAATGATTCCGTTGTGTATAATGACTAATTCACCTGAATTCGAAAAATGAGGGTGAGAGTTTACGTCATTTGGTACTCCATGAGTAGCCCAACGTGTGTGGCCAATTCCTATCGTACCTTTTTTGATTGCTGCCGTAGCTTTCGCTTCTAAATCAGCAACTTTCCCTTTCGTTTTGCAAAGATTGATCGTTTCTCCATCAAAAACAGCTAAGCCTGCACTGTCATACCCACGGTATTCTAAGCGAGTTAGCCCCTTGATGATTACCGGATATGCATCTCTATGACCTATGTATCCAACGATTCCACACATAAATAATTAGTTTTTAGTTTTAGTATAAAATATTTGTAGTGTCATTTTTTTGCTAGAGGTAGTATTTGTTCCGTAAATTACTGTACCTAAAGGCTGCATAGCCGATAATGAGGGTACATAAGTTACGTTTTCAGGTGTGTTTTCTATTTCTGTTTTCAATTTACTATTAATACCTTTAGCTACTGTGTTAGTAAGGGCTTCGTTGTAATTGAATGTCGCAGCGATGGCTAACTTAGGACTTTTTAATTCTTTGTTTTTTAGAATCGCACGAATGTATTCTGTTATTCTGAATTTGTAAGTGTTTCCTTTTATTTTTGACTCTTCATTCGCCGCTTGATAAATACCTCCAAATAGTAATTTACTGTAAGAAGCGTTAGCCGAATTGTCATTTAAGAAATCCGATATCGGTGTTCCGTTATCGTAATTATACAGATATAGGCGCTCCGGAATTTGATTCTTATTCATTGCTGTTTCGTCAACGTGTACTGTTAAGATAGCATCATTGATCAATACGTTCATTTCTTTTAGCTTTTTAAGCTCTTCAAAATCGTTCTTGTTGAATAAGTCAATAACCGCAACATTTCCTTCACCACCTTTCACGTACAGCATCGCATCACCATCTTTTTTATTTCCTAAAGCGGTGTGCTTATTTCCTTCTGTTGTGTTTAAACTAACATTTAGGTTCTCTCCGTAAGCATTCGTATTGTCAGAATCTGCATTCTTAGAAAACGGAAGAGTAGCCGTTAAGTGTTGTTTTTTCTTGATGGTTTGGCCTTCGTCATTTACTTCTTCTACTTCTTGGTGGTATTTAAGTACTAATTTACCTTGTCCAATATTCAATAGTCCTAAAGCTCCTGTGCTAGAATTACCAGTAGCTTTGAAGTACAATCCTCTAAAGAAGTTTTTGAACTGGGATTGGTCGTTTAGATTAAAGGTACTAGTAGCAAATTTTTGAAAATGCTCTTTGTTTAAGTCTAACCATAATCCTGGAGCCATTTTTTCTTTTTCAACGGGCTTTCCTGTAGTTTCGTCTTTCACTATATTACCTTGGTCATCGTATTTATAAATGATGATGTTTTGTTTGGTAAACTCAAAAGACTTATTTTGTTTTACGTTAGGAGAGTCATTAAGTAACTTCGGATTTTTGTATTGCTCGTATTGAGCAGAAGCATCCGAAAAATAGTCTAACGTTTTTCCTGTACCTGGATTAACATCTTGCAAGAAGTATCCATTTTCATATACTTCAAGATTGAATGTACCATCTCCCGTAACGTTTAATAATTTGTACAACGTAACTTCGTTCTCTACTTTGTCATACTGTGAATAGTACGGAATATATACATAAGCAGAATCGATCACTGCATTTGGTTTCATCATGGTAAAAGTCGTAGAAGAAGACAGTACTTGTGTTACAAAGCTGCTGTTTGTTCTTCCAAATTCGCCATTGTCAAGAGAGCCAAACGGCATGTTGGCTAAGTTTTTGGTAGCCAAAGCACCATAAGGTTGGGTATAGGCTGTAAGATCACTTACTTGATACGTGTCAATATTTAAGTTGTTATCTCCAATAATTTCACCTCCAACTTCACTAAAATCTTTGTCACATGATTGTAAACTAGCCACGCCAGCTAGGATTGCTAATGTTTTTATGATGCCTTTGTAATTCATCCACTAAATCGATATATGCGTTAGTATTATAAAAATTGATTGTAAAAAGTAGTATATGCCTCAGCAAATTCTTCTTTAGTAGCGTAAGGTAAGAAAGGTTTATTAGAAGATTCTATATATTTTGTTAAATCTGTTGGGGTGTTCTCAGACGCTAAGATCACACCATCCGAATTCTTAACCGCATTAACCATTATGTTGTGATAAGTTGCTTTTTCAAAGTCAGCAACATCCTCTTTAGGGAGATTGTCAAAAGCCACTTTGGTGTGCATTGAATCACTCAATGTTCCTTCAAAACCTTCATCAAAAATAGACGTAACGATTTTTGTATCTGCAAAAATAGCCTCGTCTTTATAGTAATTCTTTAAATACGTAGGTAGTAAAGAAGCCATCCAACCTTGTACGTGGATGATATCAGGTACCCAGTTTAATTTTTTAATCGTTTCAATTACACCTTTGGTAAAGAAAATAGCTCTTTCATCATTATCTGGGTATAGCACACCGTCTTCGTCAGAAAACGTTGACTTTCTTTTAAAGTATTCATCATTGTCAATGAAGTAAACCTGAATCCTCTCTTTGGGAATTGAAGCCACTTTGATTATTAAAGGCATATCCATATCATTCACAACGAGATTCATCCCTGATAGGCGGATTACTTCGTGTAATTGGTGTCTTCTTTCATTGATGCTACCGTATTTCGGCATAAAAATTCTTATTTGCCCTCCTTGTTCATTAATCATTTTAGGCGCATCATAAGACATTAATGAGACTTCATTTTCTGCTAAATAGGGTACCACTTCAGATGATACGTACAATATCCTCTTATCTTTCATCTTCAAAAATAGTTTCTGTTGAAATAAATAAAACTTTGCAAATTTACGAAATTTTATGGAGTTATTTCTCGAATTAACTAATTTTGCCATTATTTAAAACACGAAGTAGATGTTTCTTTTTCATACAAAAGTCGAATTACAAGCTTATTTAGAGACTTTTCACAAGACAAACCAAACTATTGGTTTAGTCCCTACAATGGGAGCAATACACAGGGGTCACCTTTCTTTGATGGAACAATCCTTAGCGGAAAATGGGTGTACTGTGGTGAGTATTTTTGTCAACCCTACGCAGTTTAATAATGCGGAAGATTTGGCTAAATATCCTCGTACTTTAGAACGAGATTTAGCTATTATCCGCTCATTATCAGATCAGATAGTTGTTTTTTCTCCTTCAGTTGAAGAAATTTATGCAGGTGAAACCGTAGCGAAAAAGTTTGATTATGACGGATTAGAATTTGAAATGGAGGGGGCTCAACGTCCTGGTCATTTTGATGGAGTAGGTACGATTGTTAAGAAGTTATTTGAATTGGTCGAACCAACCAAAGCATACTTTGGAGAGAAAGATTTTCAACAACTTCAGATCATTCGAAAATTAGTTGAAAAAGAACATTTATCGGTTACAATTGTGGGTGTTCCCATTTTTAGAGCGGCAGATGGACTGGCAATGAGTTCAAGAAATGAGCGAATTTCAGCTGATGGCTTAACACAATCAACGTTTTTATATCAAGTTTTACAACAAGCAAATGAATTGTTTAAAACACAAGAGATTGAAAAAGTTAATCAATTTGTTGAGTCTCAATTTAAAAATAATTCTACCTTTGACCTCGAATATTTTACAATTGCCGACGAGGAGACGTTAAAAACTGCAACGACCAAAGAAGCAGGACACAAGTATAGAGGTTTTCTTGTTGCGCATATTGAAGGTGTTCGATTAATTGACAATTTATCTTTTAATTAAACTATCGCAAAATGCAAGTTGAAGTAGTAAAATCAAAAATTCATCGTGTAACCGTTACGGGTGCCGATTTACATTATATTGGAAGTATTACCATAGACGAAGCTTTATTGGAGGCTGCTAATATGATTGAAGGTGAAAAAGTTTCTATTGTGAATATCAACAATGGAGAACGTTTTGAAACTTATGCGATTCCAGGTCCAAGAAACAGTGGTGAAATTACCTTAAACGGACCAGCAGCACGCAAGGTGCACAAAGGAGATATCGTTATCATTATTTCTTATGGAATACTAGATTTTGAAGAAGCGAAGTCATTTAGACCTTCTATTGTTTTTCCCAATGAAGAAAACAATAGCTTAACCTAATTCAATAGATTGAAGAAAACCGTTAATAAATTAATATCGATCATACTCCCACTTGCGTTGGGAGTTTTTTTAGTTTATTACGCTTTTGCTAAATTTACAACAGAACAGATTGAAGAAATGGTGATGCATTTTAAAGATGCTAATTACAGCTATATCATCATTGCTTCAGTCTTTTCTATTATCAGCCTTTGGGCTCGGGCATATCGCTGGAAATATGCCATAAATTACATGGGATATCCCGCTTCTACATGGACTAATTTTATGGCAATCAACATTGGTTACCTTATGAATTTAACGGTCCCTAGGTCTGGAGAAGTGTCTCGTGCTTTGGTGTTGCAAAAATATCAACAAATTCCCTTTGACAAGAGTTTTGGCAGTATAGTCTCAGAACGAGTAATCGACTTAGTTTGTTTGTTACTTTGCGTTTTTACAGCTCTTATTTTACAGTATGATGTGCTAAAGGATTTCTTGTTGCGCTATGTACCTGTAGAGCAATTGGCTTGGTTGGGTCTTTTTGCCGTGCTTGGCTTGATCGGAATGATTGTGGTTTTCCTCTATGTGACTTGGAAGCCGATCGTCTTTGTTAAGCAAAAATTGAAAGGGTTGGTAGAAGGTGTGAATAGTATCTTTAAAATGCCAGCAAAGCTTGAGTTTTTGGGCTATACCCTTGTAATTTGGTTGGGCTATATCGCTACTTTTTATTTTGGAACATTGGCCTTAGCCGAAACAAGTGAGCTGACTTTTCCTATGATTATGTCTGCTTTTGTGGCAGGGAGTTTTGCTGTTTCCTTTACCAATGGCGGCTTTGGTGCTTTTCCTCTTATTTTAGCAGAGATACTGCTGTTATACCAGGTTTCTTCTGTTGCAGGTACCGCCTTTGGTTGGATTTTGTGGACTACACAAACCGCTATTGTAGTGGTTTTAGGTGCGCTGTCTTTTTTCTTATTACCTCTCTATCACACAAGAGAACGCTAGTTTTACATTCGGTTGAGTTCTTCTTGGTTTGCACTTGAACGTTGCTTCGTTTTTAAACTGCTATTGCCAAATTTATAACTCGCACTAAAACGCAAGGTATGATTGTCCCAATCGTTTTGAAATTGCTGTTTTGCCGTTGTTGTTTCTTTGTACGTTGTATAGGTGCTATTCAAAACGTTACTCGCCTGTAAGGATAGTTCGATTTTTTTACTCCAGGCTAAATACTTTATCGCTAAACTCAAGTCGGCATAGGCTTTTGAGTGGAAATTTTCTGATACTCCGCTAAAACTGTGTGCATAATTAACTCCTAAAAATAGAGACTGATCCTTGTTTAATGTAAAGTCATTGGCAGTTGAAAAGTAGATTGCCGTTCCTTTGACGCGTTGTTCATTTTCTAAAATAGGCGTTGCTGAAGAATATGTGGCTGTCAATTCATTTGAACTCGTCCACCAAGGCACTGGTTTGAAATATATACTCTCACTAAATCCAATTGTACTCATTTGTATATAATTCATCCAAATATAGTTGTAGTGTTTGGTTTCTGAATCAAGTTGTGATACCTGCGAAATACCGTCTTTTAAATGGCTGTAAAACACTTTGCTCTCTAATTTTTTGTAGGTATAAATTAATTCTAAATTGGTAGTGTATGCCGGTTTTAAAAAGGGATTTCCTTCGTGATAGCTGTATGCATTGTACGTGGATCTCGTAGGGTTTAAACTTTCAAAACTAGGACGATTGATGCGCGTAGAATAGTTGAATCCGATGCTGTGTGTTTCATTGGGTACGTAGTTTACATAAACCGTCGGAAAGAGTTTTACCTCGTTGTTTCGGTTTGTTTGATCCACTGCCGAAGCATAGCCTTTAGTCTGAGTGGCTTCTAATCGCAACCCTACTTGTGCGGTTAATTGATCCATCCACGTTTTGTTGGCCGAAGCATAAAAGGCTTGGTTGTTTTCTTTGTAATCAAAGTTATTGTGTTGTACCGCGTGGTTTTCTCCACTGTAGATCAAAAGCTTATTTTGAGTTCTTGAGGCAGATATTTTAGCTCCGAAATTTAAGTTGATCGTCGAAAAAGGAAGATCAATATCCAGTTTACCCACATAATTGTCGATGTCATTTTGGTTGTCATTTCCTCCTTGGAGCAGGTGATCAGCTAGGGGGAAACCTTTTGGATCTAAAGTTTCTGAGGTAAACGTTCGATAACTGGGCTGATTGCTGTTGATGTAATCGAAGTCGAAAGAAATCTTTTTGCCTAAAGTGTCTAGTTTAATTTCGCTAAAATACGATAAAATGACCCGATTGGATTTTGATTGTTGTCTGTCGTCTTCTGTGATAAACGAATCAATAGTACCTTCAATCAATCGCGTGGTTTTTCCCTTCATAGGACCTCTGAAATTGTAGTTGTTTTTGGCCAATTTTATTCCCATTTCCCATCGAGAAGTCAATTGATAAGATAAGGCTAAATTGAGGTTGTAGTAGTTGTTTCTTCCATCTGTTGTACTTCTGCTCTCCCAAATTTCATTTGGATAATATAAGTCGTTACTCCATTTGCGTAAAAATCGAGCATCTCCGAAGTTGATGTTAGATTTTAGATTCCATCCGTTTTGATTCCAATTCAGGCCACCATTATAACGCATAGTGTTGCGTTGACTGCGTTGATAGGTAGTTCCGACAAGGGCATTCCAAGTGTCTATTCGATTCTTTTTGGTTACGATATTTAGAATACCGCTATTTCCCTCTGCTTCGTATTTGGCAGGGGGTGTGGTAATAACTTCAATGCTCTTGATGTCTGAACTACTCATACTTTCTAAGTAACGCATTAGCTCATCTCCTGACAAGTACGTAGGACGATCATCGATGAGGACCAACACCTGATTCTTTCCGACGATTTGAATTCCCGTCGGAGATACGCGGACGCTAGGTGTCGCTTTCAAGGCATCTAGCACATTCCCACCTGTGCCTATAACCGTGCGGTCTAGGTTAAAGACTAGTCGGTCGATCTTACGCTCAATGACCTTTTGAGCTGCGATAATTTGAACCTCACCTAAGAGCTGAGTGGTTGCAATGGAAATTTTACCTACGTGCATGTCTTGTTGTACATCTAATGTAGTCTGATATACTTCTTGGTTGAATTGATACACCGTAAATTGATAAGAACCAAGGGGAAGAGCAAGGGTAAAGGTACCTTGATCTTGGGTGTAGGTGATGTAACTTTGATTGTTATCCGTTTGAATTAAGCGTATTTCCGCAAATTCAGTCGGATGCTCTCCTTCGTAAATCATTCCAGATAACTGAGCAGTTTGACTTGTCGCTAATAGCGAAAAAAAGAAAAATAAAAGGGTGTATTTCATGTTGGTTTTGTTTGAAACAAAGATGGTGAAAGGCCGATAGTTCTATTTTTATTTTAGACCAACGACTTTTTTTTTCCGACCAACAGTTGATCGATGTTTTTGATTCGTTGGTCGAATTTTAGTTCTATCTATTGCTTTTACTCCTACCTTTAGGGTAGATTTTATCCTATCATCATGACAAAGAAGCAAATTATTATTATTCACATCCTTTTTTGGGTGGTCTTCATCATCCGCAGTTCCATGTATTTTAATTACGATAATTTACAATTTGAATTGACGTTTTGGGGAGAAGCAGCAGAAAAAAAGGTGTTCCGCTTCTATACCTTTGTGTTTGCAGGACTAAGTATGGTTGTGTTTTACCTCAATTACTTTTATGTCATTCCTACGTTTATTGGCTCAAAAAAGTTCGGTCGAATTCTCTTCGGGGTACTCTTGATTTTTGCTATTTTTATAGGATTGCGTTACTTCGTAGAGGAGTATTTGTTGAATGTGTTGTATGGCTTTACTAATTATAATCCCATTTTGCCTACCTCGTTTTACATTTTTGACAATTTGTATTTTGCTAGTTTGAGCATAATTCCCTCTATAACCATTTGGTTTATTGTACATTTTGTTCAATCACAAAAGGAAAAAACAGAAGTCATAGCCTTGAAGACAGAAGCGGAGATAAACTTTTTGAAGTCACAAGTTAATCCGCATTTTATCTTTAATACCATGAACAATATCTATTATTTGGTCTATCAGAAATCGGATTTAGCTCTTCCTGCTATTGAGAAATTGAGTCAGTTGATGCGTTATGTGACCTATGATAGCCAGGAGAAAACAGTTGCTTTATCAGCAGAAATTGCGTACATTGAGAGTTATATTGAATTGGAGTGTATGCGTATTGAAGGGCAAAAACATATCGTGTTCAACAAGGATGTAGAACAACCTTTGACTCAAATTCCACCGCTCTTACTGTTGCCCTTTGTTGAAAATGCCTTCAAGCATGGCAAAGTCACAGACGTTAATCAACCTTATATACTGTCTATTGTACAAAAGAAAAATACATTAGTTTTTGAGTCTACAAATGCGGTGAATACCTACCAAAAAGACCAACAAAAAGGTATCGGGGTCGCCAACATAGAAAAGCGATTAGCGTTGTATTTCCCCAATCGTCATCAAATAACTATTCAACAAACAGAATCTACTTATTTTTGTAAACTAACGATTGAACTATGAATCCCATCCGCTGTTTTATTTTAGATGATGAACCTATGGCTATTTCCCTATTGACGGAATATACCAAGAACATTCCGCAATTGGAATTGGTTGGAGCTTCTACTTCTGCTGTTGAAGCCTTGCAAATACTGACAGTAGAAGCAATTGATTTGTTGTTTATCGATATTCAAATGCCCCAACTTACAGGTTTGCAAATTATGGATATTCTAGGAGATAGAACCAAGTATATCATTACATCTGCTTATAGTGAATATGCACTCAAAGGTTATGAATATCAAGTGTTGGATTATTTATTAAAGCCGATATCGTTTGATCGTTTTTACAAGAGTGTTCAAAAAGCTAAAACACAATTTCAACCTCAATCTCCAGTGACTTTTGATCAAAAAGAAAGTGGAGAATCAGACTTTTTATTTGTCAAAACGGATGGGAAGTTGATTAAAATATTCTTGAAAGAATTGCAGTTTATCGAAGGATTAAAAGATTATTTGTGTTTACATTTAAAGAATGAACGCCTTATTATACTTGATACATTTGCTGAAATAGAAAAGAAATTACCCGCCGCTGATTTTATGCGAGTGCACAAGTCATATGCAGTTCGCTTAGATCAAATTGACACTGTTGAACGCAATCGATTATTTATTGGCAAGCAAATTATTCCCGTTGGCAAAACCTATGTAGAGCAATTTCAAGGTTGGATTAAAAATCATCAATAAGTATAAAGAATATGAAAGAAGTTTTTGATTTTGAAATACAACCTCAAGGTGCTATTTCACAAGCGTTTTTAGCAAGAGCTATTTTTACATTTTTTGAAGCAGCAGCTTTTATTCAGCATCTTCCTTATGGTAGAAATACAAATAAAAACGACTTGCTTTCTGTTTTTGATGAGGGTAAAGGCACTTGTAGTACAAAGCATGCTGTGCTAAAACAGCTGGCTATTGAACAAAATTTTGACCAACTTAAGTTAATTATGGGAATATTTAAAATGAATAGTATAAATACCCCTTTAATTGCTTCAACATTAACTCAATATAAATTGTCTTATATTCCTGAAGCTCATATGTATTTAAGTTATAAGGGAGAACGCTTAGATTTTACGAGGGTAAATTCATCAGCAGCTGATTTTCAAGATGATTTGTTGGAGGAGTGTGAAATTCAACCGGATGAAATAACAGAAGTTAAAGTTGGGAAACACCAATTGTTTATTGAGAATTGGTTAGTAGAAACTCATCAAATTCCTTATAGTCTTAAGGAATTATGGTCCATTAGGGAGCAGTGTATTCTAGACTTATCAGTTTAACTAAAACAAGGATATACCTAAAAACAGGACGTCTATATGTAAGCTTTTAGTTGTAAATTTGAAGTTTAGAACTAAAAGTATAGGCAAGCATGGCAAAAGTAAAAACAGCTTTTTTCTGTCAAAGTTGTGGATCTCAAACTCCCAAATGGATGGGACAATGTCCGACGTGTAAGGAGTGGAATACCTTGGTAGAAGAAGTGATTCAGAAAGAAGAAAAAACGGCATGGAAGGCTGTTAGTTCGAGTGCTTCAACTTCCAAGCGCGTAGCAAAACCGCTAAAAGTAAAAGAAATCGACAGTGCGGAAGAAATCCGAATGAATACTTTGGATGGAGAGTTGAACCGCGTGTTAGGAGGGGGATTAGTTCCAGGCTCTATGGTTTTACTAGGAGGAGAACCCGGAATAGGAAAGAGTACCTTGTTGTTGCAAATATCGTTGCGTTTACCTTTTAAAGTTTTATATGTTTCTGGAGAAGAAAGTCAGAAGCAAATCAAAATGCGTGCAGAACGCATCAATCCCAACAATGAAAATTGTTATATCTTAACGGAAACCAATACCCAAAATATTTTTCGTCAGATTGAAGAAATTCAACCTGATGTGTTGATTATTGATTCCATTCAAACCCTCCATACCGATTACATCGAATCTTCTGCCGGTACGGTTTCACAGATTAAAGAGTGTACGGCAGAGCTGACGAAATTTGCCAAAGAAACGGGAACCCCCGTATTAATTATCGGACACATCACGAAGGATGGAAGCATCGCTGGTCCGAAAATGTTAGAGCATATGGTAGATACAGTTTTGCAATTTGAAGGCGATCGCAATCACGTATATCGTATTCTACGCGCCAATAAAAACCGCTTTGGATCTACCGCAGAATTGGGGATTTACGAGATGCAAGGCAGTGGGTTGCGCGAAGTTTCCAATCCATCTGAGATTTTGATTTCCCATAAAGATGAAGAATTGTCAGGAACGGCTATTGCCGCAACTTTAGAGGGAATGCGTCCGTTAATGGTAGAAGTGCAATCCTTAGTTAGCACTGCTGTCTATGGAACACCGCAGCGTAGTGCTACCGGTTATAATTTGAAGCGATTGAATATGTTGTTGGCCGTATTGGAGAAGAGAGCCGGTTTTCGATTAGGACAAAAAGACGTCTTCTTAAATATTACGGGCGGAATTACCGTTGATGATCCTGCCATTGATTTGGGAGTAGTGGCTGCCATTCTTTCTTCAGATCAAGATATCTCCATCCAAAAAGGAGTAACTTTTGCTGGTGAAGTAGGTCTCTCTGGAGAAATTAGACCCATTAATCGCGTAGATCAACGCATACAAGAAGCAGAGAAGTTGGGCTTTTCAGAAATTCTCGTTTCCAAATACAATAAAATATCATATACAGGAATGGGAATTAAAGTCATTCTAGTTACAAAAATAGAAGATGTAGTAGAACATCTCTTTGGATAAAAATTGAAAAAAAAGTAGCATGAAAAAAGGAATTGTTTTAGCTATGGCCTTGAGTGCTGTAGCTGTGTGGGCACAAAAACCGGTCTATACAAAAGCGAATTTAGAAAGTGCACGGGTGTATTACGATGGAGCCGAATTGACTCAGAATACACAAGTGACCTTGCCGAAAGGATTGTCAGAAGTTGTAATTACGAATGTTTCAGATCAATTGATGGAAAATACGATTAAAGTCGGCTCCATTAATGACGTAACCGTAATGTCGGTGCAGTTTTCTAATGCGTATATTGAAGAGTACGACAATGTGAATAACTCTCCCTTGATGAAACCCTTGCGCGATAGTATTGCTGTAGCAGAGTTGAAGTTGGAAAAAATTACCAACGCGATTAATGCCGATACACAAACGATTAATCTGTTGGATCGCACGAGTACTAGTCAGACCTTTCAGACTTTTGGCTTTACAGATGTAACCAAATGGGTGGAGTATTATGGAAAAAAACGCCAGGAAGTACAAAATGCCATGTATCTAAAAAAGAAAGAAAAAGAAGTGATTGAAGCTAAATGGAATGCGTTAAAGGGGCAACTAACATTAGGTGGAGATAAGTCAGAACGAAGCAGTCGAGGCAAGTTGATAGTACAAGTGATGAGTGCTAAAGAAGGGAATATTCCTTTTCGAATCAACTATGCAACCAATCGCGCACAATGGATACCCTCTTATGATTTGCGCATTGATAAAATAAACGCACCAATTAAAATGATGTACAAAGCACAGGTGGTTCAAACCTCTGGAATTGATTGGCGCAATGTGCGCTTGAGCTTAACTTCAGGTAAATTAAACCAAAACTACAGCCTTCCTACTTGGAATACGTGGTTTGTTCAGTATGAAGCGCCTCAAGAAGTGATTGTCAATACGGGATATAGTACAAATTCAAGACGTAAAATGACAGGAGCTGTTGCTCGAATTGCAGAAAAAGATTTGGCAGTAGAATCTAATGCATATGATATGGTTGCCTTTGAAGAGGTTTCATACGAAGACAGACAAACCCTAGCTGAATATACTACGGTGAATCAAAGTGAATTAAATGTAACTTTTGATATTGCCATTCCGTATTCGATTTTGAGCAATGGAAAACGCCATAGTGTAGATCTGAATACCTTTGATATCAATGGAGATTATAAGTTTTATTCTGCTCCAAAATTAGATGCTAATGCGTATTTAGTAGCAGAAATTAAGGATTATGGTAAACACAATTTATTATCTGGGCAAGCTAATGTGATTTACGATGGAATGAACATCGGTCAAACGTATTTGTCAACAGAAAATACAGAAGAAAAATTGCGTTTGAACATAGGTAAAGATCCTAATATTTCAATCAGCCGTACCTTAATTGCGGATAAATCGGGAACGAAAACGCTATCGTCTAAAAAAGAACAGACGTTTACGTACGAAATTAGCATCAAAAACAACAAAAAAGAAACGGTAGCAGTACAAGTCGAAGATCAATATCCTGTGAGTACAGATAATTCGATTGAGGTTATACTAAACGAAGTTTCTAAAGGAACAACAGAAGCAGAGAAAGGGTTAATTACTTGGAATGTCTCTTTGCAGCCGAACGAAGTGAAAAAGATACGCGTAAGTTATACCTTGAAGTACAGCAAAGACAAAAATATAGAGAATATTCACTATTAAGTATAAACGAAAAGCCCTGCATTGAGCAGGGCTTTTTTATTTTCTAAGCATTCGTTTGAATGTTTTTTTTTCTTGGCTGTAAACAACGACTCCAAATAGGAGAAGCGCAGCAAAACCAACGAGATAGTTTTCTCTGAAGTGATAAAAATAGACATAGGATAAGAGAATGGATAATCCTAAGTATATACCAATGGCTTTTTTGTCATACGGAATAGGATAATATCTTTGTCCTAATACATAAGATACCAACATCATCGAAGCATAAGCGAGTAACGTTGCTATTGCTGATCCCATATACCCCCAAATTGGAATTAACGCATAGTTGAAGATTAGGGTTAATACAGCTCCAAAAATAGAGATATAAGCGCCCATACTCGTTTTGTCTCGCAGTTTATACCAAACGGATAAATTGGTGTAAATACCCATACATAAATTCGCTAAAATGATTAAGGGAACGACAATCATCGCATCCCAATAGCTTTCATTTCGGATAAATAAAACCTTTAAAATATCAGCAAATACAACAACACCCAACATAATCATACTTCCCATTAAGATGAAGTATTTGGTTACGGTTGCATATTTGGTCGTGGCGTCGTCATTTTTGGCATAATTAAAAAAGAAAGGTTCAATCCCCAAGGTATAGGCTTGTCTAAACAACACCATGAAGAGACCTAGTTTATAACAAGCTGCATATTTTCCAACTTCGGCCGAAGCAATGTCCGCAGGCAATAAACGTTGTAGTAAGATTTTATCAAAGCTTTCGTTAATGGCAAAAGCCAGTCCCGCAATCATTACAGGAAAACTGTAACGCAGCATGTGCTGTAAAAGCTCCTTGTTGATCTTGAAATTTAGCTGGACATAGTTCTTGGTAAAAACCAGAAATGTAGCCGCACTTGCAATTAAGTTAGCAATGAAAATATATTCTACCTGAAAATTGTCTCTATAGATAGAGGCAATGAAAGAAGAAGGTGCTTGCTTTGTCCATAAAGGCAAGAAGTATAAGAATAAAACATTGAGTACCGAATAAATACAAACATTTGTGATTCGAATTGCACTGTAATACATCGGGCGTTGATCGGCTCTCAATTTTGCAAAAGGCACAATAACCAAAGCATCCAAAATCAAGATCCACAATACATAGTAAAGAATATTGGTTGGAATGTGTAGTACCGTAGACCAAAAATCAACAAAAGCAAAACCAAGAACACCAAAGACAAGTGTTGTTCCAGTTAAAAACAACATGCTGTTAGTGATTACCTCTTGTTTGTTTTCGCGAGCGTTGTAAAAACGAAAGAACGCTGTTTCCATTCCGAAGGATAAAATGACGTTTAATAACATCATAATGGAAAAAATTACGCTATACTCTCCATAAGCATCATTTTTCATCAGATCCGTGTGAAACGGAACTAAAAAGAAACCAATTACTTTTGGGAAAACAGCAGCTAAACCATAGATTGCTGTTTGTTGAAAAATTTTTTTATAGATACTCACAGTGTCGAGCGTTAAAGGTCAATGCGTTATTCTTCTGTTGTTGTAGGTTCAAGGTTTATTTTTAAGAAAGGGAGAATACTCGCTTTTGGAAAATCAATTTTAGTAGGACCGTTGTATTGCGCTGTATCATCAACGGCATTGTACAAAAATCCGACCGTATCTTCATAAAAGAAAATACTTTCTGGATACTCCAATTGATTATTGTTCTTCCAAATATCCATTTTATCTTTGAGTTGTAGAGCCATTAATTTTTGCAACTCTTCCCAGTTGCCAATTAAATCTTCCATCTTATACAGTTCACCTGTTTTGGGATTGAAGTTTAAGGCTACTTCACTTTTAAAGCCATATGCTCCGCCAGCAAAAGTATAGTATTCGAGCGCAACTGAAAGCAATTCAGAAGAATAGAATGTGATATCTCCCTCTACTTCAGCCTTCCAAGGTAGTGTTTCGTCGGGGTATTTCGTCTTAAAAGCATTGTAATTAGCAATGTAATTTTTAGTTAATTCCTCCGGAGATTTACTCGTTGCTGTTACCTCATCCACCGCGACAATTTCGTCAATTGTACCCAAGATGCGTTGGTTGATCTTCGTTGCAATTTCATGTTCTTTATTGGTAATGAGGGGAATACTCAGTCGAATTGACGTGCATTCATCTTCAATACAGTTGTCTGTTGTTTGTACAAATTCTCTTTGTTCAAATTGCAAGACTTCTTTTGACTTGTCCTTTGTACCACAACTAATTGCGATAATTACTAGGATAAATACATTAATATAGTTTTTCATAGACTTACTTTTCTTACAAAACTAAGAATTAATGTGCTGAAAACGAATAAAATTTGTAAAATACACATTGAACATACCAAGTATCTTAGCAGCACCTTTGCCCTATAGGCAATAGCTAAATAAGTCAATATAGGTATAGCTAGTTTCTAGTCAGAAGTTAATAAAAGAAGTAGTTGGATCAGCATCTACTAAAAGGCTGCATTTTTTTCTATTTCTATTAGGTTAATACTCTATTGGTTTATAGAGGAAACTATAGCAAACTTATTTTTATGTTGTGTTCATTTTTAATTTCGCGCATAACGAATGAACTATGTGTACTTCCAATACTATCAACCATAGCTAATTTGTTGAAGACAAAATCTTGGTAATGGCGCATATCATTGGCATATACTTTAAGTAAGAAGTCGTATTCTCCAGAAATATTATAGCATTCTACAACCTCTTCAATGTTTAAGATATCTTCGATAAATTTATTGTTGATTACGCGTTCGTGTTGTTTGAGTTTGATGTTACAGAATACAACAAAACCGCGATTTAATTTTTCAGCATCAATTAAGGCAATATATCCTTTGATGAAACCTTCTTGTTCTAATCGCTTTACGCGTTCAAAAACAGGAGTAGATGATAAATTCACCTGTTGTGCGAGTTCTTTGGTAGTTACATTCGAGTTCTCTGATAGTAAGTTGAGTAACTTTAAATCGATTTCGTCCAAGTTATGCATGCTTTCCTGTTTTTAAGTATTGTTATACAAAGGTATACGAAAACCAATAGGATTGGTAAAAAGTACAACAGGATTTACAGCAATTGGGATAAAAATATGTAATAAAGCACTAAGGTTTAGTATATTTGGGATTCACTCTTTGAATTATGCCTTATAAAAATTTGTTTAAACACATCGACCAAAAAGTAACGTTAACCACTGAAGAAAAGGAAGTTGTGTTTTCTTTTTTCCGCGTGAAGAAATTGCGTAGACGTCAATTCTTATTACAAGAAGAAGACATTTGTGTAGATTTTGCCTTTGTGAGTGAAGGTCTTTTAAAATCTTACGTTTTAGATGAAAAAGGCAATGAAAATGTTAATCTCTTTGGTTGGGAAGGGTGGTGGATTGCCGATTTTCAAAGTTTTCTTTTTCAAACACCTGCTACATTAGCTATCGAAGCGATGGAAGATTGTGAACTTTTGTTGTTGTCTAAAGAAAATTACGAACGCATGTTGGATGAAGTTCCCGCCATGGAACGCTATTTTCGCTTGGTATATGAAAGAAGTTTAGCAACAAAAGATCAGCGTTTGGTTCATGCTCAGACGTATTCAGCAGAAGAAAAATACATAAGCCTTATTGCTATGTATCCCGAGTTATTACAGCGTATTCCGCAGAGTTTACTCGCTTCTTTTTTAGGTTTAACACCTGAGACATTTAGTCGTATCAAATACAAAAAGAAATAAAACCCTTGATCTAGATCAAGGGTCGTTCTTATTATAGATCAAAGGTTTGTAGTTCATGCCTTTTTACCTTTGACTGTAAAATAAGAACAGATGAAAAACAGTGCATTAGTTGTTGGAGTAAGTGGAATTGCAGGAAGCAATTTAGCTGAAGAATTGATCGCGCAAGGTTGGACTACCTACGGTTTGGCGCGTAATCCTTTGGTGGGTATTGAAGGTTTAATTCCCGTAAAAGCAGATATTTTACAAGTTAGTGAACTCGAAAAGGCTTTAGCTTCGGTAGCGCCTACTCACGTTTTCTTTACTACTTGGATGCGCGGTGCAAATGAAGACGAGAATATTCAGTTGAACAGCGCTTTAGTTCGACATGTTTTAGCGGCTTTATCGCCTAAGAATACAGTGAAACACGTGGCATTAGTCACGGGATTAAAGCACTATCTCGGACCTTTTGACTCTTATGTAAAGAGCGGAAAACTACCTCTAACACCCGTAAGGGAAGAACACCCTAGATTGCCATTGCCGAATTTTTATTACAATCAAGAGGATGAAGTGTATCAAGCAGCTGCTCGTGATGGATTTACGTGGAGTATCCACCGACCGCATACAATTGTGGGATGTGCAAAAGGAACCAATCTAATGAACATGGGAACAACATTGGCTGTTTATGCTAGTATCTGTAAGGCAGAGGGGAAACCTATGATTTGGCCTGGTTCTGAAGCACAATGGAACGGGTTGTCTGATGTAACTGATGCCAAACAATTAGCTAAGCAGTTGGTATGGGCTGCACAAGAAGAGAAAGCCGCCAATCAAGCGTTTAATATTGTCAATGGCGATGTTTTTAGATGGAATCAACTTTGGTTTGAACTAGCCGCTTGGTTTGAAATTGAAGCATTGGGATTTGATAAAGAGATTCGACCACTTCAAAAACAACTAGAAGGAAAAGAAAGCCTTTGGAAAGAACTAGGACTAGCACATGGATTAAAAATAACCGATTTGAATCAGCTTGCTTCCCCTTGGCATACAGATCTAGACTTAGGTCGACCGCTTGAAGTTGTAACAGAAATGTCTAAAAGTAGACAATTGGGTTTTTCTGCCTATCAAACAACGCGTGATTCCTTTTTTGATCTATTTGAAAAATTGAGAACAGAACGATTTATACCGTAATAGAAAAGGAGAGCAGAGGCTCTCCTTTTTAGGTATGTGATAATAGCGGAATCATTGTTTGCTGTTCTGTGAAGTATGGAACTAGCGAAGGCGTCACAAATAAAGTTAAATCTTCTTCTTTGTAAGGGGTGAAGGTATAATCGTTTGATACAGGAGTAAAGCCTAACGTAATACGGGTTGTGTATTCTGTAGCTAATGCATGGAAGGCGTCCTCTAGTTGATTTTGATCGAGATAATAGGCCTGAAAAATTAATAAATTATCTTCTTCTTGTTGAGCGATAAGTAGCGTTTCCAATTCGGGAATGACATAAATCGAATCTGCAAATCCAAATTCAGGATTAGCATAGCAGTAAAAATGAGCTAAACCATAACTCTGAGTATCAAAACGACAAGCTGTTTTTCCGTAGTTGAGATAATGTTGAAACAGTTGTAAATCTTGATTATCGGTGAGATTTAATCGTTGAATTTCGCAACTACTTGGTTGTTTATTAAACTTCTTTGACGCTTGAAATTCGGGCGCTGCAACAAATCCAAATTTGGGATAGAAATCCAAAACCGTTTCATTGGCAAATAAAAAGTACCCGTCCAATTGATCGCGATATGCCTCAAAGACATATTCCATTAAAAATCGTGATAACCCCCGTTTGGTATAGTCAGGATGTGTCATTACCGTGCCGAGTTGACCCAAGCGAAGTTGTTGATCTGTTGTTGGTACAGTAAATAAACTCAAGGTAGTATGAGAAACAATAGTCTCACCCTCAAAGAGAGAAAAAATAAGACAAGTGTCGTCCCAAAATCCCGACTGATAGTAAGATTCAAATGTAAATTCCCAAAAATCATAGGTCATGGAATTGAAGGCCTTGCGCAGGGTATCGTTTTCTTGATAAGCAATGTGCAAAGTGTATGTTTTATTTTTAATAGTGACTGGAATAGATTGCATAGTCATCGTTATTTTGTGCAAAGTACTTGTTTTAAAGTGAGGTAGTTATCGATGATTCGAAACTATTAATGTGCAAAAGGTTATATTTGTAGTTGAAGTAAACCAAGTCGAAATGCCTATTCAAGTATTACTATCCAACGATTGCTATACGTTGTCGAATCCAATTGCAAACCATCAGGACGGACAGATTGTCCTGTCGTATTGTTGTGCCGGAACAGCAAGTGTAACAATAAACGATACAGCATATGTCTTAGCGACAGGGACACTTCTAACGTTGCTACCTCAAAGTTTGGTGTTGAATCAAGAACCTAGTCAAGATTTTCAATGTGTTCATTTGGTCTTTAGTTTCCGAGATATAGACGAGATGATTTTGCCGACGAATTACAATTTTTTAAATGTATTGATTGAGCAGCCCGTGGTAACTTTACAACAAGCGGATCAAGCTATTTTTGATCAGTATATCCTCCTCTTTCAACAACAGAAAGATAAGGTGTCTATTTTTCAAACAGACGCCTTGCGTTATCTTTTGTATTCGTTTATTGCACAAGTCAATCGCGTGTATCAACAAGAAGAGCAGGCCATGCAACCGAGTTCGCGCAAAGACGTTATTGTATTTCAATTTTACAATTTGTTGCATCAGCATTATCTTGTAGAGAAATCTGTGCGTTTTTATGCCGATCAGCTTAAGTTGACTCCGAAGTATTTAACCACACTGATTCGCCAACGCACTGGAAAATCTATCTCGAAAGTGATAACTGAATTAGTGCTTATTAAAGCCAAAACGTATTTAACAGCCACCGATTGGCCCATTTATCAAATAGCAGAACAATTGCACTTTGCGGATTCAACGACGTTTTGCCGTTATTTTAAGACGTATATCGGCCAAAGTCCTATGCGATATCGCGAGAGGAATCGTTAATCGTGTAAATAACAAAGCCGATGAGTTTTAGCGTTCATCGGCTTTCGTTTTTTTTAATAAGTGATTCGTATATATTAACCTATTTTGTATTCTTTATTTGGTGATAACTATATTTTATTTCGCTAGAAAGGTGCTTTGGGGTGTTATTAGATTTATAGTATCTTTTTGCCTGAACAGGAAGATTAACGTCATTATAGGTGTATTCTATAGTAGTTAAATCGGTATTAGATTCTATTGAAGTTATATTATTGGGGAAAGTATAGCTGTACGGAAAAGCATAGTCATACCCAATAAGGAAACTAGTTAGGTCTAAAGGAAGATTAGTAAATGGGGTTGTATGGTTATCGTATGTGATTTTATTATTTTGTCCATTTAGTTTGATTGTGTTTATTTGATTTTTGCTATTGTAACTGTAAAGGACAAGAAGATTTGCTTCGGATGTGTCGTTCTTGGTCATTTGACCTTTTCCATTATGGGTAAATGTACTGTTAAAAGTAGCTCTCTGACTTACTAACTGATAGTTAGCGTTAGATAATAAGTTGTCGATATAACTATAATTATATTTATGACTGTACTCATTGTTGATTTTGATTCCAAAAAACTGTAGTTTGTCTTCTTTGTTTAACACGTATTCCATGAGGAAATTGTAAGTCATGGCTATTTCATCGTTTTTATAATGATCCTCTTTATATAAGATGTGTTTTAGTTTATTTTCTTCATCATATACCATCTCTAGTGTATTCACTACCAATAGGGATGATGATTGTTCGCGGTATGTTTTTCTTTCAATAGTATTGATCAAGTATTGATTTTCAGTGTTATCTGGGTTATCTGGTCCAGAATTACTACTGTCATCTGAACTACAACTAACGAAGAGAAAAAGTGTGCTTACTAGTGTTAATGATTTTAAAATTTGTTTCATTTTTATATTATTTTAATTAAAAAAAAACATAATTAACAATAATAGCCAAATTGGTGTTAACAAAATAAATGAGTATTTTTTATTTGTATATGAGGTAGCATTTAAAACCAACGCATGAAAAAAGAAAAGAGTTGTATTTTAATGATTTTAGTGAGAATACAACTATATTTAGTTAAAAAATCTATGCGTTTAGTTGTTTTACTTATGGGGTTGATTTCCTTTACGTTATCAGCGCAACCCCAAGCTATTTTAGATCAAACGGCGTATCAGTTTTGGGTCAATGCCCCTACTGAAGTGCAAGAAAAGAATCCATTAGTCATCTTTTTGCATGGAAGAAGTTTGTCAGGAACCAATATTGAGCGTGTTAAACGCTATGGTCCCTTAAGAGGAATAGAGAAAAAGGGATTGCAGATTCCTGCTTATTTGGTTGCTCCACAGTTGCCCTCTGGACCTTGGAATCCAGATAAAGTAGATGAGGTTGTGCAATATATGATCGAACATTATGCGATCGATGAAAGTCGAATTTACGTTACAGGAATGAGTTTGGGTGGTTACGGAACCATGAAATATGCGAGTAAATACGCCAACCGTTTAGCAGCGGCTATTGCTATCTGTGGGGGTGGTGAAAATAAGGATGCCTGTAATTTGACAAGTCTTCCTATTAAATTAATTCACGGAGATAAAGATTTTATTGTTCCGCTAAAAGAATCAAAAAGCATACTAAAGGCCATTAAGAATTGTAATGCGAAAGCGCCTGTAGAATTGCAAGTGGTAAAAGGTGGAAATCACGGGAGTGTTGAAGATTTATACCGCCATATTGATTTGTACAATTGGTTGTTTCAACATACAAAAAAGGAATAATGCGTAAGCATTATTCCTTTTCTTGTTTATATTGTTCTAGGCTTCTTTTACAAGCTCTTTTTTGTTCATCCGAAATAGAGAAATAATATTGTTGTTTGGCGGTTTGTACGTGTAAAAATGATCCGTCATTAAATATAAAAGCCTCTCCATTTTTGTTTTTTCGATGGCCCCAACCTCCGAATTTGGTGGTGTAATCTAAGGAAACAACATCTATGTTTATAATTTCAGAAAAAGGAATTTGTCCCTTTTTTGTTGAGAATGATTGTAGGGTATAAGACACCCCTTTAGATGTTAGTTCAACCGTTAGTTGTGTTTTATACATATAGTGTCCTCCTATAGCTAAGAGGATAAAAACAAAAGCTAAAAGCAGTTTAAAAACTCTGTGTGAACTATAAAAAACCGATTAATTTGCTAATCGGTTTTTGGAGTATCTTCTGGTTTAATTGCTGTTTCTTTCACTATGTAAGTATAAGTGACGTCAAAGGCTATTATATTGTCTTCTCTTTTTCCATCATAATAGATCGCTTTTGTAGGTAAATTACCTTCATTATATGTGAAATCAACATCTGCCACTTCGCTTCCAATAGCAAAGGAAGTTATATTATTAGGAAACTTATACGTATAGGGAAATACATAATTGAAATTAATAATTAAACTAGTCAAGTCATAGGGAAGATTGTAAAAAGGCGATACTTTATCGTCATACGTTAATTTAATTCCTTGACCATTTACCTTAAATCGATCGATTTGATTGATTTGGTTATAAGAGTAATCAACGAGTAGGTTGGCTCCCAATGCGTTATTGGTCATCATCTGTTTGTTTTCGTTATATTGAAAATTAGCTATGAATGTCCCACCTTGAGCCACTAAATCATATTTTGTTGATTGCAATAAATCATTCGTATAGGTGTACGTGTACTCTTCAACAATAGCAGAATCAGAAGCATCTTTCAGAGTGAATGTTTCTAATCTTCCTTGAGTATCTAACGTATGATGCATTTCAAGGAACTGCTCTCTTATAACTTCATTATCCGTAGTGCCTTTATCTGTGTATAAAATTCTATGTAATTTAAAATCAGGATTATATTCTAGTTTGTAATTGACCTGAAGTAGAAATTTTTTATTGGACTCCTCATCCTCATTATAATAATTTTGCTCGATAGTACTAAGATAGTATGTTTTTTCCATCTCAATAGGCTCTGGTCCAGGGCAAGGTCCTTCTATAGTAGGAATTGCACTATCATCCGAACTACAATTGAACAGAAATAAGCTAAGACTCGCTACTAATGAGGCCTTAAGTAGTTTTTTCATTTATTTTTGAATTTATTTTTTGATATAGCTCTAAAAATAGAACATATTATTACTTTGTTAAATTATTTATATAATTATTAACATAATATATGTAATGGTTTTCCAGAATGTTGTGCTGTTTATACTAATAACCTTGTATATTAATCTATTATTTTGTTAATGTACAGACAGAGAAATTACAATAATTGTAAATTTTTTACTGTTTGAATACAACTATATTTAGTTAAAAAAATATATGCGTTTAGTTGTTTTACTTATGGGGTTGATTTCCTTTACGTTATCAGCACAATCCCAAGCTATTTTAGATCAAACGGCGTATCAGTTTTGGATCATTGCCCCTACTAAAGGCCATTGAATTGTAATGCAAAAGCGCCTGTAGAATTGCAAGTGGTAAAAGGAGGAAATCACGGGAGTGTTGAAGATTTATACCGCCATATTGATTTGTACAATTGGTTGTTTCAACATACAAAAAAGGAATAATGCGTAAGCATTATTCCTTTTCTTGTTTATATTGTTCTAGGCTTCTTTTACAAGCTCTTTTTTGTTCATCCGAAATAGAGAAATAATATTGTTGTTTGGCGGTTTGTACGTGTAAAAATGATCCGTCATTAAATATAAAAGCCTCTCCATTTTTGTTTTTTCGATGGCCCCAACCTCCGAATTTGGTGGTGTAATCTAAGGAAACAACATCTATGTTTATAATTTCAGAAAAAGGAATTTGTCCCTTTTTTGTTGAGAATGATTGTAGGGTATAAGACACCCCTTTAGATGTTAGTTCAACCGTTAGTTGTGTTTTATACATATAGTAACCTCCTATAGCTAAGAGGATAAAAACAAAAGCGAGAAGCAGAACGAATACTGTTTCTAAGGCATAGACATAAGTGAATATTGGAATTGCGAATAAAGGCACTGTGATAGCTTGTAGTGCTATTTTTGGATATTTTGTTTGATCGTAGAAAATGGAATTCATGTTGTGTTGGTTAAACCGATTTAAAGTGTTTTATTTTTGTCCTTATTTTGGAAAAAAGAAATAAAAAGCGAGCCCTAAATGATAACATTGTATTGCTGTTGTGCCTTGAATGTAAGATGTATTTGTATAATAGGGTTTATCTCCAAAAATACTCAAATAGTTGAGGACAAAGTCTCTGCATGCTTTCGGGTTCTTCATCGCTCCAATTAAATTCAAAAGATGGATAATTTCCTTCATTGAATTCAACCTGATCATCATCGATATAGTCATAGAGTTCTTCGCCTGTTTTATTTTCAAAGGCTTCTAATGCTACGTACCAAAAACTTTCAAAATCAAACAGCTCATCTTCCGCTTGATCTTTTAACTGAATTAAGCTATCTGGGTTTTCTTTCGCCTGATAATACACGTCTTTTCCCTTTGAAATTACCCAATTTCTAAAATACTCGAATCCATCATCCGAACAACCTCCATTCATTAAATAACCCGCACACCACATCCTACTGTTGTAGGTATCATAAAGCAATTGATCTGTGCGCAAGCGAAAACCAATCATTTCTTTTGGTGTTAATTGTTCTAATGCTTGGATGAGGTAGGCTTCTTGTGAGTTTTGATCCGTCGAATATTGTAGGGAAGCATTAACAAGATTCCAAAATTGAGTTTCATCGAGAAGTTCAGCGGTTTTTTCTAGTTTATTCATGCTGTTTTTGTTTAGGTTAGACTTGTAAAGAAGTCTCTATTAGTTGGATTTGATTAACGTTAGATTCTTTTTCTGTATTTGACTTACATTAAAGTAAAGTCCTGGAATAGTATACTGCTCTTGATCGAGTTGCAAGAGATCACAGGTACCGTCAAAACTTTGACCGATAGATTCTATATCAAACAGTTGAAGCATATGATACTCGTGAGAAACAGAAATAACGTGCATAGCCGTTTCACAGGTTAATCCATCACCTGAGTTTCTGATAGCTATAGCAAATCCCTCAAAGTGTTTAGATAGCAGTGCTGATTTTTCTTCATCTCCTTCGAGGTGATATATGTAAGAAAGAAACATCATCGCTGTAAAATCAAAAGGAAATTCGTCTAGTGCTTCTTGGAGTAAGATTTTTAACGCTGGAATGTCCTCCATATCGGGATCCTTTTGATAATAAACTTGAAGCTCCTTATCTTTTGAAAAAATACCATAAGGTTTGTAAGTAGGCTGAAATACATAACCAAAATACAGGTGTTCATACTCACTAGTGCTTAGGGAATTACTTCCTGTTTTGAGTTTTTTTAGTAGTTCAGGATAATAAAACTTCGAAGAAGTATCTTGGACGTTTTTTTCAATCGCTGCATAAGATGGAGCTTTGAATTCAGTTTGTTGACTGAAGCTGACAGTAGTTAACAGCAATACGCAGATAAAAGTTAATTTTTGTAGCATTTTTTTGTTTAAAGATAGAAAAGAATTGGAACTATTCTTTTAAAAAAGAAATGGGTAACTGATTTTTAATGATTAAAGAACCACTTTTATCCCGTGAAATGTAACCTTTATTTCTTTATTTCAAGACTTTCAAGTATCGTTTCAAAAATTTCCATTTCCTCTTTGTAAAATTGCAATTTAGAAGGAGCCAATACAATATTCCACAGATCGTCATCAACAAAAACAACCATGCGTTTTACTCGTTTCGAAATGGTATCATCAATGCGATTGACATATTCATGCACGTCAAAAGTGGCTTCTGCTGCGGGACGCCCTTTAAAGGTAATAGCTTTGGGTGCCTCCATTATTTTGAAGTTCTTCCAAGGAAAATCGGGTTCATGCGATTCCCTTTCTATGGAACGCAAGCGACGAGCTAAAACTTCAACGGGTGTATCTTCTAAAATTGTCTGACTGTTGGGTTGAATGAGTAAGTCTTGGATATTGTCAATGGCAAAGATACTTTCTAAGCCATCGAACTTGAGATAATCCAGGTAGAGAACATCATTTTGAACGCGATCGGTTAGATCCTGATATGCAGAAGGAGCTGTTGCGGTTACATACGGATTGTCGATTTTGTATGATTTTGAACAGCTCACTAAAAATATAGAAAAGCAAAGAATGAAAGTCCAAAAGCCTATTTTTTTCTGAAGTTGTAACATCATAATTTTGAAAGGATAAGTAGCAATTTAATCGGTTAAAGATAAGGATTTTGGTATTGAAGGAGAATAAAGTAAAAATTAGAAGTATTCATTTTTAGGTGAGAACCAGAGTTTTTCCTTACTTTTAAGCCTCATTCAAGAGCTTATCACGATGTTAGAAATACACCTACCTGAATTTCCTCAATTAGAAACAGAACGCTTAATCTTGAGACAAACAGAATTAAGTGACGCCAATGTAATATTTGAAATGCGCGCATGTGCAGAAGTGATGAAATACATTCCAGTTCCCTTGGCAACGAAAGTGAGTGAGACGGAAGATTATATTCAATCTCTTCAAGAACGCATGGAGAACAAAGAGTGTATCAATTGGACTATTACCTTAAAAGAAACGGGAGAAATGATCGGCACCATTGGATTTTATCGAATGAAATTACAGCATTACCGAACAGAAATCGGCTATATGTTTCTGCCTCAATTTTATGGAAAGGGATATGCGTCAGAAGCTGTTCTTCGCTTGCTCGATTTCGGATTTTCTACTTTGAGGTTTCACTCCATCGAAGCGGTTATTTACCCAGACAATATAGGATCAATTCGAGTAGTGGAAAAATGTGGTTTTGTACGAGAAGCGTATTTTAAAGAAAGTGAATTTCACGGTGAACAGTTTGTTGATGTGGCTGTTTATTCTATTTTAAATAAGTAAAAAGCCATTCATACTAATTGGAGTAATCACAACCAAGAAAAAGCGTTGATAGGAACAAAAGAGATTTTAATACGCTACAAACAATAAAACAAGAAGGAGAAAGACAGGTACAAGCTCGTAAAAAACGAAAAGAAGAATTCGAGAGTAAATGTATTAGCTCATGGGACGGAGCTCATTCAGAGCTTCTAGTTTACGTCAAAAGGCATATGAATGATAGGAAGAGCTTTGAGCACGTTGAAACGAAATATACGCTTTATGATGATTATGTTCTCGTTATGATGGAATTCAGAGGTAAGAACGCATACGAGGCAATGGTACTGAATCAGGTAAGAGCTAAGGTTGGTTATAATTGTGAGGTTTTGGAGATTGTGAAATAATTTGAGATATAAATAATGCAGACAACTATGTCTGCATTATTTATATCTACTAAAATGTTAATTTTACTTCTGTTAATATAGCTTGCGAATTGTGAGTTTTTTATTAAATAAGTAGATATGAGAATAGCAGTAGATCCTAATGATTTTTTTGATGAATTAGTTAAAGATAATTTATCTAAGGGAAAGGAATATAAAGTAGATGCTCCATTACTTTTGGCAGGAAAAAATTTTACTTGGCAGGTGAAGTCTATTTGCAATGTTATTTTTAATGAATTAGTTACATTTAGTAATATTGATATCAAATTTGGGATACACTTTGTGAATTGTCAGTTTAAAAAGGGGATTCATTTTATCAATGTTACAAATACTACTGAGAATTCTAGTTCATTAAATTTGGATGATAATGAGGGCGGAATTATTTTAAGTAACTGTGAATCGGATGGGGATATATTTGTACATGGTTGTAAGGTTCAAAGAGGAATATTAATTCAATCAGATTCTGTATTAAAAACAATAACAATTGTTAAATCAAAAATTGGCTATGCTGGATTAAAAATAAAAAACTGCACTATATCTTCTATTGATATTGATAATTGTTTATTAGAATTAGATCTAAAAAACTCAACTATTGGTTCTTTGTTAGTAGAATCTAATAAAGGAAATATATCTTTAGTTAAATCAAAATTTGGTAATTGGGCTAAATTTTGGAATATCGAATGTACAGAAAGTATCACATTAAATGATAATATTTTTGAAGATTCTTTCAGTATTGAGGGAAGTCGAATTAATAAATTCAATATTCACGGAGATGTGTTTCATCGTATGGGAAATTTAGAAAATAGAGATATTTCAGATAATGCTTATGAGTCTTGGTTGAATGAAATTTATATTACAGACGCAAGTTTTATAGAAGGTTTTGAATTTGACGGTATGGGAGAAAAATTAAATAAGGTTACATTACCTATTACAACTAGCTCAAAGGGGATATTGAAGATTCGTAATTGGAAAATTGAAGAAACTCGACTTCAAGGAATTAATCAAAATTTGAATTTAATTTTTGATAACAACAGTTTTAGGCGTATCATTTTTAATGATTTTTCAAATTTGGGAAGTGTTAGATTTAATCGTGGTCAAGCATATAATGAAAATTCTCGAATAAATGAAGATAAGAATAGCTCATTAATAATTTACAATACTAGTTTTGGAGATACAAAATTTTATGAATTTGATTTTAAAAGTTTCGATTTCATAAATGCAGGGAATGCTTCTTTTGAAGGTATTGAAGCTTCTAATGTAATATGGTTTCTGGATGATAATCTTCAAATAAATAGTAGCTCACCCTCTGATGAATTAGGTTTTAGAAAAAAAAGAGAATTATATCGCCAAATCAAACAAGCGTTAAAATCCAAAGGGAATCAAATAGATAGTTTAGAATTTCAAGCTAGAGAAATGAGAGCTTATAGAGACGAATTAAGAGCGTCAAAAAAGTATTCCGTAGGAGATAAAGTAATAATGATTGTACAACAAACAAATAATTATGGTTTAAGTTGGTTGAGGGCTTTGAAATTGATAATTATTATAACATTTATTACTTATAGTTTCTGTTTGCCTTTTTTTTCAGTAAAGATACATTATGATATAGATTCAGAATTTATTTCTTGTAAAGTGCTGTTATATGAATTTATAGATAACCTACCTACATTCATTCAAATGTTGAATCCTGCAAGAAGTTTTTCTAGTACGTATGGGGATAGTACATCAACAATATTATATTTTATAGACTTGTTACATAGAGTTCTTTTAGGGATTTTAATTTTTCAGTTAATTACCTCGTTCAGAAGGTTATCTAATAAGTAGTTTGATTAATAAATTTCACCAAACACACAGAATGTTTGAAAATTGTTGTTTTTTGTTGTTTTTGTGTGCTTTTTTTATTTATCTTTGAAAAAAACAAAGAGATGAACATTGGTAAGAAAATTAGGGAGTTGAGAATTAGTCAGGGTCTTTCTCAGGAAGACTTAGCTATTAGATCCAATTTCTCAAAATCATATATTCAAAAATTTGAAGAAGGAGAAAGAGAGATTAAATCTTCACAATTGGTTCAATTATCGAATGGGTTAAACATTAGTATTTCTGAATTATTACTTGGGACTACTTATACTTCTGAAGAATTTGGTTTAAGAAATATTGAGTTTAGAGAAGGGTATAAGATTAATTTTACTCAAGAAGTTTTTGAAAAGCAAATTTTATCCGAATTACATGGCAAATATGATGCCTACAATCGATTAGAGAAGATATTAAAAGCAACAATTCTATTTCAAAATCCTTTGAAAAACTTTGATGTAATTGAATGTAATAAGGATGTGGAAGAAGTCGCTAAATATTTAAGAAAAAAGTGGAAGTTTGAGACCACTCCTATTTATGATTTGGTGAGCTTTCTTGAGGATTTAGGTGTGAAAATTTTTGAAGTGGATTATGATGAAAGCTTTGCTGGATTTTCGTGTTGGGAAAAGAATACACCAATAATAGTTATTAATATAAGAAATGCGGATATACCAAGAAGAAGATTTACAGTTTTACATGAATTGGCGCATTTGATTTTGAAATTTGAAGTATCTGAGAAATCTGAAAACATTGAACGTTTTTGTGACTATTTTGCTGGTGCAATGTTGTTGCCATATGATTCTCTTATGACTTATATTGAGAATAAAAACAGTATTTCATTAGAGGAGTTGAAACGAATTAAAAGCAAATATGGAATATCAATTTTTGCTATTCTTGTTAGGATTGTAAATGTTGGTGTAGTAGGGTGGGATAAATATAAAGAATGGAAAGAACTATACATGTCTTGGAAAGATAAAGATAGTCCTTATGAAGGCGTGGAGAGAGTTAGTCGATTTAATTATTTGTTAGCAAAAGGTTTAAATGAAGAGCTTCTTAGTAAGAGTGTTGCTAGTCAATTATCGGGATTGCCTGTTAAGGTATTAAGTAATAATTCATTTAGTAAAGAGTTTGTTTTATGATAGAGATAGTACTAAATGATATTGAGTTAATTGGATTTATGCGTCCTTTGAATTTAATTAAAGATGGAGTCTTTAAAGTATCATCACTTTATTTGACTAATAATTATTTAGACATGCATGAAAAATTGAGTTTAAAAAATTTAGCCGATAATGGTGATCTTAGTTTATTTAATGTAGATAATGATTTTTATAGATTTTACTATAAAGTTGGTGGAGATAATCTTGAAATTGATATTACTGATATTTCTTCAGTCTATTATGCGATGATTAAGGATATTCCTCTAGTAACTAATGAGAGTACAGTAAAAGATTTTGCTTTAAAACATAGTGTAATTGTTTATACTCCTAGTGAAGCATTAACTAAGATTAGTGTTAGTAAAGAACAAATACAATATTTAGATTATATTTTAAAAATAGTATAGGAACATGCGGTAATAACAAAAAAAGCCTAATCTGAGCTAGAGTTAGACTTTGTAATGAAGAATTGTTTTATTCTTGAGTTGGAAGCACAAATTTAAAACAAAAATACTTTGTTACAAATATTTTTCTCTAATTAACATAGATACAGACGTTTTTGAATTACTGTTTTGAAATAATTAATAATTTTTTTAACAGTTAGATTATGGTTGTAAAACAACTTGAAAAGAAGTATCAGGTAAAGATGTTAAATGAACATCCTGATGATGTATGTGTATTGTTTAATAGTATTAAAAAAGTAACAAAGATTTAGAAATGGAGGAAAATTTTATCCAAAAAACAATGTTTCTTGATCCAGAAGTAAGTGGAGGAAAGTTAAAGGTAGAAACATTATGCGAGTTAATTGTAGATCATCCTTATAAGGAAATGATTTTTAAAGAATTTGAAATAGAGTCTATAAAGGAAGAATATATTTCTATTGATTATATAGATGTAGTTTATAAACGGATTTTGACTTATAGTAGAGATTACCATCGTTATCCGATCTTAGCTCAAGTTAAGGATATTAATGTATACGAAGATGTGGTTAAAGAGAAAGGGTTTGAGACAAAAAATATTGTTTTTGATTTTGAAGAATATGTTGATGTTGATGAAGTAAAAAAGGATCTAAAAGCTATTGCAATTTACGATGCTAAAAACACATTTTTAGATGAATATGATATGACAAAGTATGCAAATTATTTATTTAAAAGTGGACAAGCTCAGCTAGCTAATGCAAATATTGAATTCTTTAAAAAGTTAGCGTTAACTAATGAGGAGTATAACAAACATAGAAGTTATAGATTAGTCGAACATAAAGGGAAGGTTTATTTAAGAGGCATAACATCTTTTAATAAATATTATGAATATGGAGTTGATTTTACTTTTGTTATCGCGATGTTGCTTTTACATAATAATATGAAAAAGAATAAGGGAACAGAATATAAAATTAAGAGTGTTGCAGTAAACGAATCTAAATTAGATATGATTGTGTCTGAAAAATATTTGAAAGATGCTAAGACATTTGGAGAGGTTGCGACTGCAATAAAAATTTCTACTAACGATTTAGGGCAAGGAGCTCTTAGTCTGACAAGTATTATTAGTGTAGGTAAAGTTGATGAAAATGGATTCTTTTTATTTCCGAAAGAAACAGAGGCTAATAAGAATAAATTAAGTTTGTGCTGAATTCAACTTGCAAATGCAACAGAATTCTGATTAATAATTTGTTTAAATTTTTCGTTTGGCGTGAGGTATCCAAGTCTTTTACGAGGTCGATTATTGAGTTTATTTTCAATCCACTTAATCT
>NZ_JACHTC010000012.1 GCF_014145635.1 Myroides sp. WP-1 | reverse complement strand
CAGATTAAGTGGATTGAAAATAAACTCAATAATCGACCTCGTAAAAGACTTGGATACCTCACGCCAAACGAAAAATTTAAACAAATTATTAATCAGAATTCTGTTGCATTTGCAAGTTGAATTCAGCTATTCCTTTTTAGCATAACCTTTACCTTTGGGATTTTGCATGCTAAATGGCAGTGAAACTCCTGTTATTACGTCAGTCCAATACCCTGTAACCTTACCGTTATTATAATCAAATACCCCCTTAAAAACATGACCAGAAGATTCTGTAAATTCAAGATAAGTATCGTTAATGGTTCCTTCAATGGGTATAGGTATTTCGTATTTTATGTAATTATAAGATCCAGAAACCTTATTGTCATTTATTTTAAGGTATAAGTCAAAGGTGTATTTATTGTCAATTTCCCCAGTAAAGTGATAGGTATAGTGGGTGTTGACGTTTTTCCATCCTTCTCTAATTTGACTTACCTCGGTATCGCTGTGATTTTCTATAGTAGAAGAGGAGAATAAATAAGAATGATCTTGAGGATTAGTTTTCTTTTGACAAGAATTCAAAATGAGTACCGCATTCAAAACACAGTATATGATTTTCTTTTTCATTGTTTTTTTATTAGCAAAGTAAAATTACACTGTTTTACTGCAGCCGTGCTTGTCCTTTTTATCCTATGGTAGAAAATAATTGAGATTTAAAAGGAAGTAAAGTTTTTTCTTTGTTATGTAGTGATTTATTGTGAAAAATATGAAAAAATAACTCGAAAAGAATAACTAGAAAAACGAAGAATAGTTTTTAAAAGTAAATAAATCAAGATTACTATTGCCATTAAAAAATAATTACAAGCGAAAATAGCCTATCACGTTGCTCACATAGATGATTTGTATCTCCCAAAACAAAACAATATGGAGTAGTGTGATAGGCATCAAAAAGCTGTACGCTTGCTCGATACTAGGAGCAAGGGCGTATATAAAAAAGTGAATGTTTCTACTAACTCAAGAAGAGTCTTAGTTTTTCCTATTGCCTAGGGCAGCAAACAATAGGATACTGAGAAAGTGTATACGTGTTTTTTAAACTTGAGTAGTGTATTGCTGATAAGGGGTTAAAAATTAAACAAATAGAGCAAAGAAGTTAGAACTAGATCACTCCTTTTATATTTTGTTTAACCTGCTCAAAACAAAAGAGTTGAGAGCAGGCCCAAACAAAAACTAGATATACTTCCTCTAAAAAGATCATTGAGCTTCATGAGAATAGAAACAACGCAAAAGACTATAATGATGATATGCGATGTCTTTACTTTGATAAAACTACCAAGTCATTAAGAAGTTGTACGTTATGGTAAAAGTGTAAGGTGAAAGCTAACCTTAATCGGTTAGTTTTATTGTGCTTGCTTGTTTGGGAGAATACAACCAAGGTATATCGTGTACGCAATAGAATTAATTGCGTTTTGAAATCGATTGGATAGTTCAGCTGTTATTCTGGACTATCGCAATGCGTACCCCTTAAAAAAATATGTCTTCTACTGGAGGTTTTCTTTTGGAAACAAACGAGAAAGGTTCTATTTTTAGAGTGCGAATCATATAAAATAAAAACATCAAGTTTTATACCCCCTCGACATTTGTTTTATTGAGGTAGGAGGTAAGGTCGTTGAACGCCTTACAGATAAACAGCAGTGAGCACATCAGCCCCTGTGTCTGTTTATAAACTTTACTCTAACTTGTTTATGCAACAGGAGTAAAAGTGATGTGTTAAACCTTAATAAATAAAGTATACGGTAAAGTTTACAAACTTAAAACCCTATCTGATATTGCGATAACCTATGTGCAATAGGAAAAATGCAATGACAAAAGTAGAGTACATAACATCATTTTCACTGTAAAAGGAATAAGATGTTGTGTTTGATATATCAAAGATAAAAAAAAATAGCTAAATGCGTGTTATCGAACGCGTTTTTTTTACTCAAACTAATCGATTTATATTATGGAAGATATTAGTGTTAAAATATGTACGTTTATTTATAAAGAATGGATGATTAGAGAAAAATCTCAACGATCTTTTGCTAAAAAACTATTACTAGATGAAAGTGTTGTAAGAAAAATAAAAAAGGTAGCTTTAGCACAAGGGGAGATGTCCTATGATATTCCTTTATCGACCATTCAGAATATTTGTACAGCTAAAGACATGACATTCGTTGGTTTTTTTCAGATGATTGAAGACTATAAATAAGAAGATGCGGCTGTTATCTAAAATAAAAAAACTTTTGTTACGTGCAGAATAAAAAAAGCCTTCTATTTCTAGAAGGCTTTTTTGTATTATTTTAATCGGATGTAAGTAACGGTAACTGGAAGTTCAGCTCCTCGCATATCGATATTGTATTCTACTGTTAATTTTTTGTCTGTAGCGGCTTTAATAGTACGCGGTGTGTGTCTTGGATCTTCGCTATTTAAAGTAATAACTTTATCTGCAATTGCTCCTTGTATTGCCGGTTGATCAACTCCTTTTTTATTGGTTTCTACTACAATAGCTTTATCATCAGTTAACGTCATGATATCTTTTGTAATAGCATCATCACCTCCTGGCATTTCTTTGAATCTGTGTTTCATTTCTCTACCGTTATAGGTGTAGAATAAACTATCCGTTTCCCAAGTTCCAACATAGGTGTCTGGTTTGCGGATTACGCTGTTGTCATCGCTTGAACAACTGCTAATTGCAATTGGCAATGCCACTAAAGCACAAATAGCTACTAATTTTTTCATTTTGTCGCGTTATAAGTTATTTTTGATTAAAGGTATTTAGGTTAAAAGCCTTTTACGCTCTTATTGTATAAGTCGTCTTTTTCTTCTGTTGTTAAATTGCGTTTGTATTGTAACAAAGCTGCTTCCCAATCGCCGTAACCTGTGTTGGGTAAAACAATAAATCGCTTGCCAAATAACGCTTGGTTATTTTTTACATTTTGCAAGCGTTCTTCTTGTGTTTTCTTGTCAAAAGCCGTAGAGAAATCTGACAGGTTATCTCCAAGAAGCATTACAATTTCATGCGTTTCACTTAACTTCTGACGTCTTGTTTCCTTACTCGATTCTGTAGTTCGAACAATGACGTGCTGTTCATCTGCAAAAGGGTAGTTGTACTTTTGTAAATTTTTCAATGTACCTGCTTTATCATTTTGGGTACGATTGGTAATGTAATATACTTCAATTCCCTTTGAAGCAGCATAGTTAAAGAACTCTAAACTCCCCAGTAGAGGTAAAGCCTCTCCTTTTGAAGTCCATTCATTCCATGTTTCTTCACTAAATATTTTTCCTTGACGAGCCATTTCCACAGCATAAGGAGAGTTGTCTAAGAAAGTTTCATCTATATCCGTAACAATAGCCAACGGTTTGTTGTGCGATTGCGTTAAGATTTCATCTACTCTTAGCGTAGCAATATTAAAAGCTTGAGCAGCTAAAGCTTGATATTCAGCTGCGTTTTGTTGAAAAACTGCAGCGTATAATTTACCGTTTACCTCAATTTGGTGTAAAGGGTTAGTTGTTGAAGTAACTTGACTTGAAGGGATTGTTTTACATGCACCTAAAACAAGTAGTCCTGCAAGAAGAAAAGTTCTTTTTAACATATTTTAGTTTTACTGTTTATTATCTTACAAAAATACAACATAAAATTAGAATAGTAGATGTTCAAAATGAGAAGGTAGCGTTATAATAATCTAAAAACCGCTCAGAAACGAGTGTTCTGAGCGGTTTTTATCTATAAAAAATGTTTCTTACTCTTTGTATTCTGCAGCCTTTTCATCAAATAGATCGTCAACAGACCAGTAGCGCTCTCCCGTATCGTAGTTAAACGTTAGAATTGTTGCTCCTTCTTCAATCTCAGGTAATTTTTGAGCAATAGCCGCTAGAGAAGTTCCCGTAGAAATACCAGCTAAGATGCCCTCTTCTTTGGCGATTCGATTAGTATAAGTAAAAGCTTCTTCTTTATCTATGGTAATAATGCCATCGAAAATATCCGTATTGACTACCTTGGGAATAAAACCAGCACCAATTCCTTGTAGAGGGTGTGGACCAGGTTGCCCACCACTTAATACAGGGGAATTTTTAGGCTCTACGGCATAAACTTTTAATTGAGGAAATTTCTCCTTCAGAACCTCTGCTACTCCTGTAATATGTCCACCTGTTCCAACTCCTGTGATTAAGTAATCAATCCCTTCCGGAAAGTCGTTGATGATTTCTAACGCTGTTGTTTTACGGTGAATTTCTGGATTAGAGAAATTGTTGAATTGCTGAGGTACCCACGCGTTTTCCATTTGCTCTGCTAGTTCCGTCGCTTTTGCAACTGAACCTGCCGTACCTAATTCTCTCGGAGTTAAAACAAATTTAGCTCCAAAAGCAGCCATTAATTTTCTTCTCTCAATACTCATAGATTCAGGCATTACCAAAATTAATTGATACCCCTTCACAGCACAAACCATTGCTAATCCGACACCTGTATTTCCTGATGTAGGCTCAATGATGGTTGTGTTTTTATTGATAATTCCCTTCGCTTCTGCATCTTCTATCATCGCCAAGGCAATGCGATCTTTTAAGCTACCGCCAGGATTTTGTTTCTCTAATTTAATCCAAACGTTATGCGTAGAAGGAAATAGTTTGTTGATTTTGACATGTGGTGTACGCCCAATGGTGTCTAGAATTGTATTTGCTTTCATATTTATTTTTTTTGTCGTTTATATAATAAAATTAATAGGTTCAGGATATTTATCTGTGTATTTGGAGTATACTTTACTTTTGCTGTATATGATTGAATTAGCATCCACACTTTTCGTTAACCATACATTTCCCCCAATAACAGAATCGTGTCCAATTACGGTATCACCTCCTAATATTGTTGCTCCTGAATAGATCACAACATTGTCTTCAATGTAAGGGTGACGACGCGTATTTGCTTTGTCTTTAGATACGGAAATTGCACCTAAAGTAACCCCTTGATAGATTTTGACATTGGTTCCGATGACGCATGTTTCTCCAATAACGATTCCCGTTCCGTGGTCAATACAAAAATGAGAACCTATACTCGCTGCTGGGTGAATATCAATTCCCGTTTTGCTGTGGGCATATTCCGTCCAAATACGCGGAAGGAGGCGAACGTTTTGTCTTTGGAGTTGATGTGCAAAACGGTAAATAGCAATGGCATAAAAACCAGGATATGCAATGTGCACTTCTTGTAAACAAGTGGCTGCAGGGTCATTTTCTAATATTGCAGTAGCATCCGTATTTAATAACGTATAAATAGAGGGTAGGGCTTCAAAAAAATCATCAGCAATCTTATGCGAACGGCTTTCATCATTGTTGATGCTAAACAAAATGGAAACCATTTCATTTTTCAAAGTCGTTAATTTAATGTTGATTGCTTGTTCAGAATGATAGCGTTTATCTTCTAATTGAAATAAGAAGTGAAAAAGCGTATCTGTGAATTGTTCCATTCTTTTTTTATCTAAAAAGGCCGTGGTACTCTCGTTTTTATAGAGTAATTCTTGAATAAAATCCATGTGACTTTAGATGTTTATAGTTAAGAAATGATTGATTTCGTGCTTATTTTGACTGGTAAGTTCAGTTGCTTTTTTGGGTAGATCAGCTTCACCCCAATGAGAAAGTGCTTCCAAAACGGGCAATAAAGATCGTCCCTTGTTACTCAATTGATAGCAAATAGTGAGGTTAGGTTCACTAACAAGACGTTCAATAAGGTTTAGCTGTTCCAGGGCTTTGAGTTCCGTGGTTAGCATTTTACTGCCAATTTTGGGTAGATATTGTTGTAGTACGGAATACCGCGCTTTTTCGATTTGAAAAAGTGTAGTTAAGATAGGTATTCTCCATTTGCCACTAATGTTCTGTAGCGTATGTTGAATCGCATCAATTGCTATTTGGGTTGACATAGTAGGTTTCTTTTAAGAAAGTTACTTTCTTATTGGAAAGCTAATGTACTAAAAAGACAAGTAGCAACAAACTGCTTAACTTTTTTTTAGTATATATTTCTACTAAATATGACAAAATATAGGTTTTATAGTATTGTAAATATACTCAATGCGAATAAAAGGTATCTTTTTGGGATAATAAATGTTAAAAGGAAACGGCTTGCTAGTGAGGATCTCTAAATTAATCAGTACATTTGGTCTAGTAAAGTACGGGAGAAACGCATTTCGTTTCTTCTAAAGAATTAATAGTTCTTTGTGTGTTTGTGTTGAAATAGATTTATTTTTAAGATTTCTTTTGAGCGGCTACTTGTAAGGAATTTGGTTTTGTTGTTTTGTTGTTCTATTTCAAAATGGGAAGTAACACTTGCAAAGATACTATATTACCAGAGAGTGCCTTGAAAAAGGCACTCTCTATTATTTTAAAACTATTGACATAACGAGGAAAATTACAACACTATTCCGAAACATTGTATGCACATCGTGCATCCTATCTTATACAAATTACGTATCACGCAGAAGCGCATTATTTAGTCCCCAACCTTTGCTTTTGCGTTTGATTCGTAGTGAATCTCTTTTTTTAGTGACCAATATCAATCCCTTCTTTTAGAAAAGATCCATTGAGTTAGTTTATGGATAGCGATTTTAGATTATTGCGATAGGCTTCTAGAATATCTGCTTTTAAGATGTATCCGAAGTATTTATTGTCTTTTTGAACCAATACGAAATCAGCCTTTTTTAAGTCAAATTTATTGACAATGTGTTTGGTACTATCATTGTGTGCAACCGTAATAGGTTGTTCAATAAGGTCGCTTATAGGAGTAAATTTCGTCTGAAAAGTACTGAATACAATTGGGCGAACGTGGTTGAGATTAATTACGCCAAGCAAGTTGTGTTCTTCGTCAATAATAGGAATAAATTCTTGCTGTGTTTGCGTAAAAATAGCCACGGCATCTTGGGTTGTCTGCGTTGATTTTAACAAGTGAATATCATTGCGAATAAAATCGTGAACATTAATGGTCGAAAGGATATTAGCGTCTTTGTCTGAGGTGAAAACCATACCTGTTTCGGCAATGGATTTAATATCCATCGAATACTTTTCCATGTGTTTCGCTATGGCAAAACTAATCGATGACACGATAAGTAGGGGAACCATTAATCCATAACCACCAGTTATTTCAGCGATTAAGAAAATCCCTGTTAGCGGAGCGTGAAATAAACCGCTGATTACTCCTGCCATACCCACAACAGTAAAGTTGTGAATTGGTATGTCTTTCGCTCCCAAAAGCGAAAAGAATTTAGCTAATGAAAAGCCTAAATAAGATCCAACAAAAAGAGAAGGAGCAAAGTTACCTCCGTTTCCGCCACTGCCCATCGTTAAGCCTGCAGCAAAGGTTTTGACCAAAGCTGCTCCAGCAACAAAGAGTAATAATACCCAGTCATTGGTTGCAAAATTGCGCAATAAGGTGTTGTTGAGAATGGTTTCAGGATGATCGCCTGCAAGAATCTTAATGCTCTCATATCCCTCACCAAATAAAGTAGGGAAGAGGAAGATGAGTACGGCTAACATGGTAGCCCCGATAATCGCTTTTTTGTATACGTGATTAGTAAATTTTGAGAGATAAGCTTCTGTCTTTCGAAACATTCGCGCGTGATATACACAGAATAAACCAGCGAGAATTCCCAAAATAACATAGTATCCCGTGTTGAATGTATCAAAAACAAGCTGTTTTTTGAACGACAACAGAATATCTTCTTTAATAATTAAATCTGTAACAATTGTTCCCGTTGCAGAGGCAATCATAATGGGAATAAATGCAGATACCGTAATATCAGCTAGTACAATCTCGATTGCAAAAAGTACTCCGGCTATTGGCGCATTAAACGCAGCGGAGATACCCGCTGCCACCCCACACCCCAAAAGTAAGATGCGGTCTTTATAACTCAGTTTGTAGTTTTGAGCAAAATTAGATCCAAAAGCTGCACCTGTAATGGCAATAGGAGATTCTAGTCCAAGTGATCCTCCCATACCTACAGTAAGTGAACTCGTGACAATTTGAGAGTACATTTGCTTTTTGGGCATAACTCCAGATCGCTTGGCTACTGCAATCATGATCTGATATGTTCCCTTTTCAATACTGCCATTCAAAAATTTTCGGATAACAAAAACAGTAAGTAAAATACCTATAATAGGTAGTATACTATTGGTGTATGGCAAATGAGAAATGTTGTCAATATAAGTAGCGAATTTGAACACAGCATGGGCAAAAGACTTTAAAATCGTTACCGCAATGGCGCTCGATGCTCCAACCAACACACAGGACAAATAGAGAAATTGGCGATCCGAAAGGATCGATTTTAAAAAAAATAAAATACCTTCTGCATACCGAAAGGTTTGCTTAAAATAGAATGCAATACGTTTTTTATTCCAAATCTTCATGGTGCAAAAATAGCCTAAATAGTCGACAAAAGTAGCGTAGACTGTATATTTTTTTAGCCTAAAAACTAGATTAAATAGCGGTGAAACGCGAGGTTTCTTGCACTAAAACAACGTGATTTTCTAATTCTTTGAAAAATTGAATAAAATCAGCTTCAAGAATTGTATAGTGTTCTTTTAGTTCCTCTGTTGCAGCAGACATTTTAGAAATACCTTTAGTTCTGCGATCCATTTGTGAGAGAATGTACCCCAATCCATCTATTGTTTCGTAACAAGTAAACCAATTCTCACGTATCATGATGGGTAAAAAGTTTTGAATTTTTGTAGGTAAAAGAGCAAAATTGTTTTCTAGAGAGGTGTAAAACGCCGCTGCGTAATCTGCTAAAGGTTGTGAATGGTATAAAGACCAATTTTTGGCTAGAAAATGATCGTAATACATATCAATGATAACCGCTGCGTAATGATTGTATCGAGGTACAAGGAGCTTTTTGTCTTTGCGCCAAATAGGATGTGTATCTGTATAGGTGTCTATTTCTCGGTGTAGGAGAATTCCATACTGCACCTCTTTGGGAAATTCTAAGTATTGTTTTCCTCGAATGCTATCTGCTATAAAATTGCCAATGGCTCTCTTTTCATGATCACCCGATAAGTATACATGTGCTAAAAAATTCATCGCTCTGCTTTAAAATCAAATTTACGTTTTTTAGTTTAGTATTTGAAAGTATAAGCGATCGAATTGTTTTATATTTGTTCTTGTAGAAGAATAAAAAAAAAATTAGACTATGACATTGATAAAATCAATTTCAGGAATAAGAGGAACTATAGGTGGTAAAGTTGGGTTTAACCTAACACCTGTTGATGCCGTAAAATTTGCATCAGCCTATGGAACTTTCATTAAAAATAAAGCGGGTAAAGAGCAGGTAAAAGTTGTTATTGGACGCGATGCACGTTTGTCTGGCCCTATGATTCACAATTTAGTAGTACACACTTTAGTGGGATTGGGAATTGATGTGGTTGATTTGGGCTTGTCCACTACACCTACAGTAGAAATTGCTGTGCCAATGGAACAAGCAGATGGAGGAATTATCCTAACTGCATCACACAACCCAAAACAGTGGAATGCTTTAAAATTACTCAATGAAAAAGGTGAGTTTTTAAGTGGCGCAGAAGGAGAAGAGATTTTGGATATTGCCGAAAAAGACGCATTTGTTTTTGCCGAAGTAGATCGTTTGGGAACGATTGTTCAGAAAAATGATTATATGGATATTCACATTGACGAAATTTTAAAATTGAAACTAGTTGATGTTGCAGCCATTCAAAAACGCAAATTCAAGGTTGTTGTCGATGGAGTGAATTCATCAGGAGGGGTTATTATTCCTGCTTTACTGAGAAAATTAGGTGTAGAAGTAGTTGAATTGTACTGTGAGCCGACCGGACATTTCCCGCATAACCCAGAACCCTTAAAAGAACATTTACAAGATATTTGTGCTTTGGTGAAAGCAGAGCAAGCAGATCTTGGTATTGTTGTGGATCCGGATGTAGATCGTTTGGCTTTTATTTCCAACGATGGTGAAATGTTCGGAGAAGAGTATACACTTGTTGCTGTGGCAGATTATGTATTGAGTAAAACACCAGGAAATACCGTTTCTAACTTATCGTCTTCTCGTGCATTGAGAGATGTTACGGTGAATCGCGGCGGATCGTACCAAGCAGCTGCTGTTGGAGAAGTAAATGTAGTTGCCTTGATGAAAGAAACCAATGCGGTGATTGGTGGTGAAGGAAATGGAGGAATTATTTATCCTGAAACTCATTATGGACGTGATGCTTTAGTGGGGGTAGCTTTGTTTTTGACACATTTAGCCAATCAAACGTTGACTGTAGCTGAGTTGAGAGCATCTTATCCTCAGTACTATATGAGTAAAAATAAAATCGAATTGACTCCTAAGTTAAATGTTGATATGATTTTGGATCTCATTGCAGAGAATTATAAAAATCAAGAGGTTACGACAATTGATGGAGTTAAAATTGACTTCCCAACTAGTTGGGTACACCTGAGAAAATCAAATACAGAACCTATTATTCGCATCTATACAGAGGCCCCAACGCAAGAAGAAGCAGATGGTTTAGCCGGTCGTATGATCGAAGAATTGCGCGTGATTGCTGGAATTTAATCGGTGTAAAAACGGAAAGTGAAGGAGGGGAGATGAAGCGCATAAAGTATGCATAATAGACCAGATATAAATCTATAAAAAAAAGCGAAAGATATTCTTTCGCTTTTTTTATAGATTTAATTTCTATCGTCTTAACTCATCATCTCACCATCTCACCACCTCATCACCTCATCACCTCACTATCTCACCATCTACTGAATAACAGCAGGTTGAATAGGCGTATTACTGTGTACAACAATAAAGGTAGAAATGGCGTAAAATGCTTTGTTTTCAGGATTATTTGCTGTCCAAGGTTCTAATTCATAGTTGAAATTCAGTACTTTGTTTTTCAAATCACCAGACACATTATTGATATAAGGAGGAACAACCATTCCTGGGCACCAACCAGCACGATCGGGTTTCCAGTTTCCTGGATTTTGATTGTTGATCGGATTGGATGCGCAACCAATAGGCCCCATATAGTGTTCAAAAGCATTGGTTCCATCCAGCTGAATGTGATGGGTTCTAAAACACCATTCTGCACATCCTCTACCACCTGCGTCGTTTGGTGTTGCATGTCCCCATCCTGAAATTGTTGTTCTGAAATATGCTAGCTTCGTGTTTTCAGGTAGTTTTATACTACGAGCTAAATCAGTCGTTTGATTCGTTCCATATGGCACTCCATCAATAGAAGATTGATTGTATTGAAATAAAGGCGTTACAGCAGAATATTTATATGCCGTTTCTCCATAGGTAAAATCAAAGTCAACACTATACACACGCCCTTTAGCTAACCAAGTTTCCGTGTATATTTTTAACTCTACCTCACCAGTTAAAAGCGATTTGAAATCCGTTACGTCAAATTCCCACCCGCGTTCGAGTTTCTCTGAACCTACCCAATACGGAGTAATAAAACGCCCGATTTCATACCATTCATTTGTGCTTTTATTTTTTACATAAACGTTTGCAAAGCGATCCCATTCATCACACTCTTTATTTTCACAAGGGTTTTGAACATACATTTTTATCGTTTTTACGTGTTCAATGTCTTGGGGAAAAGTAAAAGTACCTTCTGAACTTTGAGATAAACCATCGCCGAAACCTACTTTTACATCCTTAAACGTTTTGTAATTAAAAGTTCCCTCTTTGATTGGAGGTGGAAAAATTACACCATCGTCTACGATGATTTCAGGTTCTGTATTATCAGAGGAACAAGAAACTCCAAAAATTAAACTGAAAAGGGATAAACTAAGTAATACTAAACGTTTGTTCATGGTTCTTTTTTAAATGTTATTGAAATGTGAATATAGTTAAAAAATAATTAAATTAAAGTATTAAAATGCTATTATTGAAAGAGTAGATGAAAAAGTCTGGAAATGCGATGCGTGGGACATCGTTATTTTTTTATAAATTTAACGAATAAGTTAAATGACTTTTTTATGACAGCTAATTCAAAACGCTTGATTCCCAATTCAATTCTTGTTCAGTTGGGATTTTTAGTACTTATAGCCTTTGTGTTTTATCTCTTGGCTAGTAATTTGATTTTTTTTCTCCCTGGTTTTTTAGGAGCTTTATGTCTTTTCGTTTTGCTGTTGACTCCCTATCGCTGGATGACTGAGAACAGAGGATGGAATAAGAATGTATCCATTATTGCCCTGATGTTGGGAAGTAGTTTATTGGTGTTGGCTCCTTTGTATTTACTCATACAAACACTAACCAAAAAAGTATTAGTTGTCCTTCAGGATAAAGATAAAATTCAAGAGGGAATTGAATCTACCGTTCGAAGTTTGAGAGACAATTACGGCATTGATATCTTTAATGAAAATACCATTAGCAAAGCAACCGAATTGGGTACAGAAGCCTTTCAGGCCATTGTTAATACTTCGGTTAACAGTGTTGTAGAAATTGGAGTTGCTTATTTGATGTTGTATTTTTTGTTTAAAGAATACAAGCAGGTACAAGGTTGGATTATGCAATATCTACCAATGCAAGAAAACAATATCGATGAAATGAAAGTAGATATGAAACGCCTCGTTATGTCTAATAGTGTAGGAGTACCTTTAACTGCTTTTATTCAGGGGGTTGTTGCTTTTATTGGTTATTTGATTTTTGGCGTAGAGGATGCCTTCGTGTTTTTTATTTTAACGGCCTTTGCATCTTTGTTACCCGTGGTAGGTTCGGCTATTATTTACATTCCTTTAGTTTTGATGCTATTAGCTAATGGCCAACAAGGAAATGCACTGGGTTTAGGGTTGTATTGCCTTTTAGTAGTGGGAACTTCTGATAATTTAATTCGCTTTTTACTGCAAAAGAAAATGGCAGATATTCATCCGTTGATTACAATTTTTGGCGTGATCGTCGGTGTCAATATTTTTGGTTTTATCGGTATTATTTTTGGGCCTATTTTATTTTCATTGTTTATGTGGTTGATTAAAATTTACTACCGTGAATTTGTCGCTCCAACAAAAACAAAAATTGTGGAAGAATAAACGGGATAGATCCCAACAGTAGATCTTTTGTCTTTAAAGGTTTGTTCTGCGTTGTCTTATTTCAAAGAGATTATCCTTAATCGCCTTTGATTTTAGCTAAATTGCAAGTAGAAACGCGAGGATTGGATTATCTTTGTTTTTCTCAATAAAATGAAACGATGAGATTATGAGTGGAAATACCTTTGGAAAATACTTTAGTTTAACAACCTTTGGCGAATCACATGGTGAAGCATTAGGCGGAATTATAGATGGATGTCCAGCAGGATTTACCTTAGATATGCAGGCCATTCAAGCAGAAATGGATAGACGTAAACCCGGGCAGTCAACCTTGGTTACTCAACGCAAAGAATCGGATAATGTTCGATTCTTATCTGGTATATTTGAAGGGAAAACAACAGGAACTCCTATTGGGTTTATCATTGAAAATACCAATTCAAAATCTCAAGATTATGACCATTTAAAAGATACCTATCGACCAAGTCACGCTGATTATGTGTATGACAAAAAATATGGCATACGCGATTACAGAGGTGGAGGAAGAAGCTCTGCACGAGAAACAGCTTGTCGAGTAGTAGGAGGTGCAATTGCCAAACAGTTATTGGCTCCTATTCAAATTAAAGCATATGTTTCAGCAGTAGGAGAGATCCGTGTAGACAAATCATATACTGCTCTAGATTTGAGTTTAATAGAATCTAATGCCGTTCGTTGTCCAGATCCAAGTACAGCAGAAGCGATGGAACAACTGATCCGACAAGTAAAAAAAGAAGGGGATTCTGTTGGTGGAGTCATCACTTGTGTGGTACAACAGGTTCCTGTAGGGCTAGGCGCTCCCGTTTTTGATAAACTTGACGCAGTATTAGCTCAGGCTATGCTGAGTATTAATGCAGTGAAAGGGGTAGAGTTTGGAAGCGGTTTTGCAGGAACTCAATTAAGAGGTAGTCAACACAATGATATTCTGTTGCCGAATGGTCAAACACAAACCAATCACGCTGGAGGAATTGTTGGTGGAATCAGCAATGGCATGGATATTTACTTTCAGGTAGCCTTTAAACCAACAGCTACCATTATGAAAGATCAACCCTCAATTAACACGCAAAATCAAGTCGTAACGGTTCAGGGAAAAGGTCGCCATGATGCTTGCGTTTTACCACGAGCAGTTCCCATAGTAGAAGCCATGACGGCTTTGGTATTGCAGGATCTGTTTGTAGAACAATTTGGTAAATCTTTGTGATTTTATTTGTTGGACACATCGTCTCACCAACGAACAACGACCAACAACGACCAACTACTCTTGAAGCATATACCCCGTTCCTTTAATGGTGTGGATTAGCTTTCGTTGCGTTTCATCGATTTTGTTTCGGATGTATGATATGTATACATCTACCACATTCGTATTGGTGTCATATTGAATACCCCAAACTTGTTCTAAAATTTGAGTTCTCGATATAACTCGCCCTTTGTTTTCTAAGAGATACAATAGCAATTTGTATTCTTTAGGAGATAAGTCGATGATTTTGCCATTTTGACTGACAATGTGTTTTTCAGGATCTAATTGTAGATTACCACAGATATAGAAATTGGTTTTGTTTTCATAATTGAACTTAGTGCGTCTTGTCAAGGCATTAATGCGTGACAATAGCTCACTAAAGTGAAAGGGTTTAGTTAGGTAATCGTCTGCACCTCCATCTAAAGCGTCAATTTTATCTGTGGTATCGCTCAATGCACTTAGCATTAAAATAGGCGTATAATCCTTCTTGAAGCGAATCATTTTAGTTAGTTGAATTCCGTCGATATCAGGTAGCATAATATCCATGAGAATCAAGTCCCAATCCCCATTAAGAACGAGTTTTCTTGCCTCATCTCCAGATGAAGCAAGTTGAACATGCATGCCTTTTTCTTCTAATCCTTTGACTATGAATTCGCTAATTCGTTTGTCGTCTTCAACTAATAAGATATTCACTATTTATTGATATTTGAATTTGATTTCATAAAATCAGACACAAGATACGCGATTAATTTTCCAACGACGTGATTGTTGGTTGGATAATCTAAATCAGGGGCACCTTCACAGATATGCAGATAAGCAGCGTTGGATGATTCGGCAAAGAAATGCAAGAATTGACGTGCGCGTTCTGCCGAAAAACCAGTAGGAGTAATGGCGCTACTTGCAACATTAGGAATGGCGTCCAAGTCAATTTCTATCCCGTAATATCCCGTGTCAATGTGTTTTTTTGCGTTTAATAGCTCGTTGCTAAATGATTTCTCCTTTCGAATATTCATTTGTTCGTACGTATTGTATTTTACGCGATCAGCATGAACCTTTATGGCGCTAAAAATACCTTTGGAGGTATAGTTTTCATGCAGACCAAAAATAAAGTAATTCTTGAGGAATCCCTCTTCAAAGGCATACGAAAAACCATTGCCACTATGTCTTCCTTCTAAAGGTCTAAAATCAGTATGAGCATCAAAGTTGATTGCATTTACTGCTTTGCCTTTAGCTAAAGCCGTTCCTTTGATGTTGCCATAAGCATTGTTATGACCACCACCGATAACGATCGGGATTTTATTTGCTTTTACAATTTTGGCAACCAGATGAGATACTTCTTTATCGATCGACTGTACTAATTCAAAAAGGCGTTTTCGATCGGTTTTGTTGGACGGATCTAATTGTTTCGCTTCTTCTACCTCAGCCTTGAAATTGAGATGGCCTAAGATTGTTACCCAATACCCTTTATTGAATCGGTTGTGTTGGATGTTTAAAAAGGTAGCAATAAATTTATCCCAAGCAGAAGCCGTGCCCATTCGACCAAAATTCGCTTTTACCCCAATGTCTTCTGGAATACCAAGTACTACGTATTTGCTCTCATGTTGTGCGAGTTCTTTTTCCCAATTTAAAGGATCTTGAATCAAGTTGACGCGTTCACCCAATTTGATTTCTCCACTTCTTAAACTCGTTAATTCAAGTAGGTTATCTCTTGTGAAAAATGTAAGTTTTGCCTGTGTCATGTCGCGTTGTTTTTGGTCTGCTCTAAGTTAGTTTTTATAAGGTTGAATTTCGCCATTTAAAATGACAGTTCCAATGGGGTTACTTGCAAAGGCATACGGAATTTCGTAGAACGAATGTAGAGGTTTAGTAATGATTAAACTTGCTTTTTTTCCTTTAGTTATACTGCCATGTGTTGTACCAACCCCCATAGCATAAGCGCCGTTGATGGTTGCAGCATTAATAGCCTCTTCCGGAGTTAATTTCATTTTGATGCAAGCAGTGGCAACTACAAAATTCATATTTCCAGAAGGAGTTGTTCCCGGATTGGAATCAGAAGCCAAAGCAAGGGGAAGTCCTGCTGCTAACATTTTTTTTGCAGGTGTATAGGGAATCGAAATAAAATAAGAACAAGTAGGTAAAGCAACCGGCATTGTTTTGCTATTTTTTAAAATTTCAATATCGGCATCTGTAACAATTTCTAAGTGGTCAACAGAAAGAGCATCATGCTTAACACAAGCCGCAATACCATCAATAGCAGTAAACTGATTCACGTGAATCTTTGCACGCATACCATATTGTTTGCCTGCTTCCATGATGCGTTCGGTCTCTTCTACAGAAAAGTATCCTGTTTCTAAAAAAGCATCGATGTATTCTGCTAAATTCTCTTTGGCAATAGCGGGAATCATTTCGTTGACAATTAGATCAATGTATCCCGTATGGTTGTCTTTGTACTCGCTAGGAAAGGCATGTGCTCCTAAAAAGGTAGCTTTAATCGCAATGGGATAGTTATCCTTTAATCGTTTAATTACACGCAACATTTTTAATTCGGCTTCTACCGTTAAGCCATATCCTGACTTTATCTCCACAGCACCCGTTCCCTGAGCAATAACTTCTTCTAAGCGAAGTTTGGATTGTTCGTATAATTCTGCCTCACTTGTCTCTTGTAGCTTTTTGGCTGAGTTGAGAATACCGCCTCCGCGATTGAAGATTTCTTCATAACTTAATCCATTAATGCGATCTACAAACTCCAACGTTCTGTTTCCTGCATAAACTAAGTGTGTATGACTGTCAACCCAAGTTGGAAGTACAACACAACCCTGAGCGTCAATCACTTTTGAAATGCTTTCATCATCTACAGGACAATGATCCATAGTCCCATAATCTAAGATGTCTTCATCCTCAATTAATAAAAAAGCATCCTCAATTTTAGGCAACACCTTCATAGCTGCTCCTGCAACCATATCCACGTGTTCAGCTCTCGTTTGTAGTAATTCTTTTATGTTTTTTATTAAGATTCTCATCGTTTTTATTTAATTTTTTTGATACCGATAAAAGTACGTTTTAAAAATGTTATATATTTAAACAAATTTACTAATGTGAAACGAGTTAAATATAGTAAAATAAGAAAACTTCAGCCAAATTCTTTAGAATATTCTGGCTCTTTTCCCGATGTTCCGATATCTATGCAGCTGTTTATCTATACGGAAGATCACTTTGAGGAGTATAATGACTTAAGCTTGAGGGAAATAGAGGAAGTTTTGCGAAATTCTAGTGCAGATGCAATCAAGTGGTTTAACTTACACGGCTTACACGATATTGAACTTTTACAAGAAATCGGTGATTTTTTTCAAATTCAATCCTATATTATGGCCGAAATTCTCAACTTTGGTCGAAGAACTCGAGTAGAAGATTTAGACGATACCTTGTTTTTTAGTGTAAAAGCGTTATTGCCCTATCAAGAACTGCAACAAAGTGTCGATATTGAGCAGATAAGTTTCATTATGCGTCAAAATTTACTCCTTTCCTTTCAAGAGAAAAAAGGGGATTTCTTTCATATTATTCGCGAGCGAATTCGCAAGAAAATTGGACAAGTTCGAAAAAGAGACACTAGTTATTTGTTGTATTTACTGATGGATTCTTTGATGGATTCTTTTTTTATCACCTTAGATGTTGTAGAAGATAATGTCGAACAAATCCTAGTAGAAGCACGTACTAAATACCATAAAGATATCTTGATTAACATTGAAGAGTATACCCAAGAACTCAATGATATTAAACGTGCTGTAATGCCGATGCGAGAGATCTTGAACAATGTCAAAACACTACACGATAAGAAAACTACACATCTAACTATTATCAGTAAAGAGAGCTTGGTCTTTTTTGATCGATTGCAGTATAAAAGCATCGAGATATTGGATCAGATCGAATATAGTTTGAATAAACTCGACAGTGCAACCAATTATTATTTTTCATCCCAAAGTAACCGGATGAATGAAATCATGAAAGTACTGACGATTGTATCGGTGATTTTTATTCCCCTTACTTTTATAGTAGGAGTTTACGGAATGAATTTTGAAAATATGCCTGAATTGAAAGCAGAAGATGGTTATTTCTTTACGCTAATAGGCATGTTTGTGTTAGTTTTATTGATGATCGGATATTTTAAATGGAAACGCTGGTTTTAAAGATAGAAAAACAAAAGCCCAACGACTTTCGTTGGGCTTTTGCATAGGAAACAACATATAACTTAGATAAAGTATAAAACTTTATATAGTTCAAATTTTCAGTACACAGAAAGGAAGACTTGAGATGAGAAATTCTAATCTAAAACCGTTCACTCGCTTTGTGTAGGAGCTTTCATCAACAAATTTAGATAACCTTCTTTAGTTGAACTAATTTATTCTCTTAAAAAGTAATTAAAGATATGGTAAATGTAGGGGTGAATAGTTAAAAAAAACATGCTTTTTATTCGTTATTGTTACTTGTTTTTTACTAAAAATGTTTTTTATTTGAAAACATTTTAATTATTAACAATAATGGTTTTTGGATAGATGAAAAAAGTGATAAATAAATAGAGAAGACTTATTTATGCTAAATTAAAGGGATAGCGCGGGTACACAGAGGGTTTTTAGCCTAAGTGAAAGAGTCTTTTAATTCTTTTTTACATTATATAGAAATAGTTTTCTATAGAAGTGTATTTTTGCTACAAATAACAAGTATCACCCTGAAGAAAAAAGAAATCTCTACGAGTTGAAACGGAGTAAACAGCTGTTTACAAGTGGAATGGTGAAAATTACAAAAAGTTTATTTTTGTTTAAAGTGTGAAAAATAAAAAATAAATGTATTGTTTTTTTAATTATATTTGATTTGTTTATGTTAAAAACTAGTATAAACTTATAAGAGTTTCAATATTGGTAAAAATAAAGAGTAGTATGAAAAAAATGTATTTAGTAGTTTTGGGGTTGTCTTTGATGAGCACGCAGTATTTTTATGCCCAAAGTATTCATGGAACATTCTATAATAAAGGAACCAATCAAATTATAGATGATGCATGGGTAACCTTTTACAATGAAAAAGGACAAAAAATAATCGAGATGATGGTTGACAAAACCGGAAGCTTTGAAATAAACAGTAAGAATGTAGACAACGTTCAGAAAATTGTAGGTACAGCTGATGGGTTTAATTCAGCCGAAGTTGTAGTTAGTACTATTTTAGACGATTTGGAAGTCAATTTTACTTTGACAAAAGAATTAGGATCTACGAAGACATCAAAAGATGGATCGGGACGTAGTAGCAAATCAACCATGGCTTCTGCTTCTAATGCAAAAGACCTATTGCCTTTCTACATTCAGTACGATTTTAATAGTTCTTATTTTACAGATGAGAATAGAGCGGTAGCTTTTCAACTATTACAATACATGAATATCAATACATCGAAGTCTATCGTTGTGCGTTCTTATGTAGAAACGCGAAATAACGGACAGTACAACGCTTGGATGGGGAAACGCAGAGCACAACGTGTCATTGACTTTTTAGTTGAAAACGGAATTAGCCCGTCTCGATTAGTTAAAGACGTAGTGCCCTTAGCTCAAAATGTCACTGCAAGAGATGGTTCAACAGGAACAGCAAAAGATTTTAGACGTTGTGATTTCCTCGTTTTATAAGAGATAACAAAAACCGATGATTGCATCGGTTTTTTTATTTCCATCTTTAATTTAGCCTGTGAAAAATGACCATTATGTCGGAGTTTTTCTTATTTTTGGGGCCTAAATAACAACACAACTATGGAATTAAAGTATCAAGGAAAAACAAAAGATGTTTACAGCTTAGCTAATCATCAAGTGCTTTTAAAATTTAAAGACGATGTAACAGGAACAGATGGTGTTTTTGACCCAGGAGCTAATACAGTAGGATTAACGATCGAAGGAGCAGGGAAAAGTGGTTTAAAAATGACTAAATACTTCTTTGAGCTAGCGAATGCAAAACAAATTCCTACACATTACGTTTCGGCTGATCTAGAAGATGTCTCTATGATAGTAAAAGAGGCTGTTCCATTTGGAAAAGGATTAGAAGTAATTTGTAGATACCGAGCGGTAGGAAGTTTTTTCAGAAGATATAACGATTACTGTACAGAAGGACAAGCGTTGGATAGCTTTGTAGAAATTACCATCAAAGACGATGAAAAGGGAGATCCTGTAATTTCAGAAGACGCTTTGGCTATGTTGGGTATCTTATCACACCAAGAATACAGTATATTGAAAGATTTGACAAAGACGATTTGTTGGATGGTTAAAGAAGAATTAGCAAAGAAGAATTTAGAATTGTACGATATTAAATTAGAATTTGGTAGAGATAAAGCAACCAATGAAATTATTCTAATTGACGAAATTTCAGGTGGAAATATGCGCGTTTACCAAGATGGAAAATACGTTGCTCCATTGGATTTAGAAAAAATTTTCTTGCATAATTTATAGCAAATAAAAAGGAGAAGCACATGCTTCTCCTTTTTTTATTCGATTACTTTTTTTTCAACATAATCAGAGTTCATTAAGCGGAGGATTCCCATGTAATCCATGTGAAAAGAAATGGTATCTCCTACTTTGAGTTGTTCTGGGTTAGCATCTAAATCAATGACCATCATATCTGAACTAGATCCAACGAGTTGGTGCTTGGGATTAACAGGGAAGAAGTGTTCCATATCAATGTCGAGTAAACCTAAATCGATAATGGCCCTAAACTTTGTTACATGTTCCCATGCAGGGTCAAAGGCAATCTTTTCTCCTGTCATGTTGATCCCCGTTTCACCACTAGGCATCATCGGTTTTTCATGAAGTTCAATAATTTCTGCATGCAGTTTAAAAATATTTTGCTCGTATTCGTCATATTGGCTACCATCATAGGCATTTGTTCCCATAAAAAGCGTTTCGCCAATGCGAAAGTGATTGATCGCTTTCGGCAATTGATTATTCGTGATTAAGGGAATCGTAACAGATGCTCCACCTGAGATAAGGGGCAATTTCTTGTCAAATTTCAACTCGAGTACTTCTTTATATAAACTGAGTTGAATCAACTTATCGTTGTTGGGCAATATACCATACATACACGTTAAATTGGTTCCTAAGCCTATAATTTCAATGTGAGGTAAGCTAAATACTTTCTCGTAAAAAGAAATGAGATCTTCGCGCAAAACACCTTCTCTAAGCTCTCCTAACTCAACCATGATGATGATTTTATGTCGCTTATTTTGCCTGACTGCTTCTTGAGATAAAAGTTTAATCGTCTCCAGTTCTGTATTAAAACTAATATCTGCATATTCAACGATTTCATCAATGCTGCCGTTAGGAGCAGGTTTGATGTAGATGGTTTCAATTGTCGGATCAATTAGCTTGATACTCTTTAGATTTGAAACCCTAGAATCGCATATTTGTTTGGGTTTTAGCGCTAATACTTGTTCTAAAAATAACGAATTACCACAGAGCAGTTTTCCTACTACAGCCCAAGTAATTCCTTCATTGTCGAATAGCGTTTGAAGTAAATTGAAATTGTGTTTTAATTTTGTCTTATTTAGAGTGATATAAGCCATTACTTGTTGTTTAGTCTCATTTCTATATACTTTTTCTCGAATCCCTTACGCTCATATAGATTTTGCGCCGGATTGTTAAAGTCTACGTGTAAGGCAATAGAACCCGATAGAGCTGTTTTAACGCTATCGATGAGTTTTCCTCCAATTCCCTTTCCCCTTTGTGTTTGATCTGTAGCAATGTAAACCAAAATATGTTCAGGTATAAATCCTTCCATTAGGGTATGTAAAACAACAGTGATCCCAACTATTTGCTCACCTTCTTTCGCAATGGCAAGTAAACCTCCAGGTTTGTTGTTTCGTCCTAACGCATAATCAAGGGCTTTGGCAATATCTTCTTTCGCATCTCCATATTGTTCAAGGTGCTCAAATAAGAAATTTACATACTGTGTGACTTGTTCTGGGGTGACGGGACTGTCTGAATTCTTTTTTTCTATTTGAATCATGTGATTTGTTTTTTACAACCATGCAGGGGAGTACCGAAGTAAAAACCAAGTAAATTATAAGAGATCAGTATCAAAAACTGAAAGATAACGATTGCATAAAATACAACTATAATTCGAAACGGTAGATTAACCTTAGGATACCCCAATACAATAGTTGAAAATTGTAAAATAAAAGGGTTAAAGCATAAAAGTACAAAAAACAAGGGTTTCTCGCAAGTTTTTTAGAATTAATCGAGTTTTTATTTGTGTTTAATTGAGAATTATTCAATGAAACTGTGAAAAGTGAAATTAATGGAATGCCTTGTATACCTTGGGTTCAGCCTTTGTTTTTTACAACAAACTGTCAATCAATCCAACGATAAAAGATTTTATAACTCAATAAGAAAAATGGTTCCTCTTAAATTTGTAAATAATGGATTTTGAACCGCGCACTTTATATAAACCAGTAATAGTGAAGCTAAGGTTTAAAAAACGGTTAACTGTATTTAGGGACGTTCACAATACAACGCATAATCGATTGCTCGTATCAGAACCAATAAGAGATAAGTTTTGTTCGATATGAGTCTAACTTGCCTTTATGGTGAGTCCATAGTGAGTCTATTAAAAATATCGTTTTAATGGACTCACTATGGACACACTATGGACACATCCCGAACGAACTAGGTTGAGTACTGCTTTGACGGTACAAGAATGAATAATAATTCTACGCTTAGTTGCATCTTTTTTAAGGTCAATCAAGCTATGCGTAATTGCGGTGTTTTCACTACTGAAGTTTAGGTTTACAAAATAGTCAACCTTATTCGGGATGTAAAACACAGAATCAACGTTATTTGTGCTATTAAATATCTTTTCTATACGTTTTTCGTTCTTTGTGAATCTCTGGATTCAAATGCTTCCACAACTGTTGAATTTTTAAGTTTTCTACAAGTAGAGGATTGGTTTCAATATGTTGAATTTTATGCTTCGTAAAACACGCGTAGATCTCTTCAAAGATAATTGCTGTAACTCCTTTGTTTCTAAATTCGGGATCAATCCCTATGAGATAATATTCAGCGCGATTATTATTCTTCATGGCTTGCAATAGATGAATGAAGCCAAAGGGAAATAATTTGCCCTTTGTTTTCTGGAAGGCCTTTGAAAAAGAAGGCATTGTGATGGCAAAAGCAATCATTTTATGGTTTTCATCCATCACACAAGAAATGAAATCCGGATGAATAAACTGTAGGTATTTCTTTTTGTAATGTTCAATTTGAAAAGGCTCAATAGGCACAAAACTCTGCAAATCTGCATACGTTTTGTTTAACAAAGCAAACATTTCATCAACATAGGGCATTAGCTCTTTAGTTGTTTTGAATTCTAGTGGTTTAACGTGATAGCGCTGTTGAACCATTTGAGACATCTTGGTGATCTTTTCTTCGTCAAATGCTGTGATGTCTAAGCTGTATTCTAACCATTCTGCTTCGGGTTTAAAACCAAGTGAAGCTAAATGTTGTGGATAATACTCGTAGTTGTATAAGCCAATCATTGTTGCCAAACGATCAAAACCCTTAGTTAGCATACCTGCTTTGTCCATATTAGAAAAGCCCATTGGACCTTCCATGTATTTCATTTCATGGGCTTGACCAAATTTTTCTACTTCTGCTAATAATGCACGGCTTACTTCGAGATCATCTATAAAATCAAACCACCCAAATCGAACTTTGGGTTTGTGCAAATCTTTTACTTCTGTCCAATTAATACAACATGCAATTCGACCTACTACTTTGTTGTTTTTATACGCAAGAAAAAAGCGTACAGCAACTGTTTTAAAAATATCGTTAGAGGAATCAAAACTCTTTACTTCTTCTTTGATAATAGAAGGAACCCAGTAGGGATTGTCTTTGTATAAGGTGAAAGGAAATTGAACGAACTCCTTTATCTCCTTTTTGGTAATCGCTTGTTTAACTTCGATCATTGCGGTTGAATTAAAATCTAAAAAAATCTCGCTAAAAATACTAAATTTTATGCTGTTATCGCGTTTTTATCCGCTATAAATTAGTATGGACAGGCAGTAAAGGCAAGGGGAGACTTTACCTATAAATGTTAAATATTGAGATTTAACACAACTTCATTTTATTTGTAAGGATCTTAAAAAGTTGTATTTAATATTTATTTAAACTGATTAAAAATAATGGTATTTGTTTTTTTGCGCGATTCTCTTTCCGATATAAGCAATGAAAGTAAAAAAGCAATTTTAGAATTTAGATTAATTTAGACTCGTTAAAATTAATTTTGATAATCTATGATTAATCTAAGGCGGTTAAACAAGTGGACTTTGGCTATGCTTTTAGCTGTTCCAACCGTGACTTTGTCGGCTACTCTGTATGGAGCGTTAAGTGATGCGAAAAGAAATAGTTCTCTTATCCATACAAGGAATGAAACTAATGATCCAATGGCTAGTGTTGTATTGCAAGACAACTTTGAAAACAACGCGGAAGGGTGGACTTTAGTCAACTCGTCAGTTAATAAGTGGTATGCAGGTTTTCCACAAGAATTTTTAAGTGAAGGAGAGGCAGCACAAGGACTATATTTGAGTGATACGCCAGGTGGGTTTACGTATTCTTTTGGCGCTGCAGCGGTGTCTCATGCTCATAAAACGTTTCAATTACCTGCTGGTATCGAAGAAATTACCTTAAGTTTTGATTGGATTAGTGAGGGTTACGCGGATACCAATTGGGTTACTTTAGAATCGGTTCCTATGGATTATATGCGAGTGTGGTTGGTTCCTAGTTCGTTTATACCTGTTGCTGATCAGCCTATTTCAGTAGAAAGTAGTGGTGGATTTACGATTAATAATGGCCAATATGTAGAAAATGGACGTTTGCGCCATGAAACTAAAACGGTACAATTAGGAGCCCTGATGGGACAAGAAGTAAAATTGATTTTTGAATGGACCAATGGGGCAATTGGATGGCCAACCAAGCCCGCTGCTGTCCGCAATTTGAAAATTGAAGCAGTGGCTTGCCCAACTATAACAACACTGCCTTTTACAGAAGATTTTTCGAGTTTGTCTAGAACAAGAAGTTGTTGGACTATTGTCAATAACAACAATGATTTTCGACTTTGGAAGTTTGCAACGGACTTTGTCTATAACGAAATTACGGAGACCAACACGCAAATTGAAGCGGCTGTCATTCACACGAATGGCGCGAGAGGTAACAACGATGATTGGTTGATGACTCCACCGATACGATTAACTGGAAATCAGCGCTTACGTTATACATATCGCGTACAATCAGAGGATTTACCCAATGAATTTCGAGTTGTTTTATCTCGAAATGGTACCGCGATAAACAATTTTACAACCGTGCTTGTCCCTACAACAGCGTATAGTCATACACAGTATAGAGAAAGTGTAGTAGATTTAGTAGACGCAAATGGAGAGGGAATATCTGGAGAGGTAACAATTGCTTGGCATGTACCTCCAGGTCAACTTAATGGATGGGCATTAGCAGTCAGTCAAGTTACTGTAGAGGATATTCCATTATGTCCTATCCCGCTTGGGGTAAATGTAGTTTCAAATGAAGTACATTGGTCAACAGAAGGAACTGAAACACAGTGGGAAGTAGTGGTACAAGCACCCCGTAGTGGAAGACCAACAGGAGGAGGGGTTCTCGTCAGTCAACCTCAATACACGATGGAAAATCTTGCCGTTTCAACGGATTATGAAGTTTATGTACGCGCCAAATGCCAGGTTAATGGTGTAGATGAGGCAGTGTATTCACCTTGGGCAGGTCCTGTGCAATTTAGATCGCCTATGGTAGTGGCTTCTTTGCCGTATGAAGAGAATTTCGAAAATCAGCCTGTTTTTGAATTTAGTAATGATACAAGGAATCATTGGATGATCGGATCAGCCCCTCATAATGGGCGTAATCAAGCCCTTCATATTACCAATGGAAATGATAATTACCAGTACACATTGAATGAAAAACAAACGTCTCATGTTTATAAAGATATTTTTATTCCTGCTGGAGGACAAGAACTTCTAGTACAGATGGATTGGAAAAATGTTGGAGAAGAGAAAAAAGATTTCTTTAAAGTGTGGTTGGTTCCCACAAATTATGTGCCTACAAGTGGTGTAAAAGTAAATGCACTAGCTACTTCAGGCATTCAATTGGATGCGAATTCATTTTATCTATCTCCAGATTTTAAGCAGATCCGACTTTATGCGCCTGTGGCTGCTTTTGCCAATCAACCTATGCGCTTGCTTTTTGAATGGCAAAATGATAGTAGCAGAGGTGTACAACCCCCTGCAGCCATAGATAATTTGTACGTGAATGTCATGCATTGCGCACGACCAACAGCTATTGAAGTAAGTGCAATTACCCAAACAACAGCACAGATGAGTTGGACCAATGCCCCTGATGTAACCACCTATGATCTCTATGTTTCTACGGAAAATGCAAGACCTTCAGATACTGTAACGCCAACGTATAGCGGAGTAACTTCCCCTTTTGTTTTGACCAACTTAACACCGAATACTCGCTATTATGTTTGGGTGCGCTCAGCTTGTAGTTCAACGCAAAAAAGTTTTTGGCAAGATGCTATTGATTTTGCAAGCTTACAAAATCCGGGGGTTTTACCGTTAACAGATGATTTTGAAAATAATAAACAATGGACAACAACACTCACTGCCAAAAATAAATGGGAGGTCGGTGGAGCAACAGGTAATGCCAGTAGACAGTCGCTCTATGTTTCTTCTGATTTGGGATTACGCAACCATTATGAAATTACCCAAGCTTCTGTTTCACACGCTTATAGAGATATTTTAGTTCCCGAAGATGCTCTTGAGCTCAGGATTGAATACGATTATCAAGTTCAGGGAGAATTGTCGAGAAACAATCCCAAAGACTATTTTAGATTGGTGAAAGTGCCTTTAACAGCAAACCTAAGTGAAGGAACACCCATTCAGTTATCGGAGGAGAATGTGGTGATAGGCAGACCTTATTATGCCAAATCAGAGGGATGGAAAAAGGCGATAGCTATTTTAGATGTAAGTGAAAATCGAGGAGAAGTCATTCGCTTGGTTTTCGAATGGGTGAATAATGCTAGTAATGGAGAACAATCACCGGCGGCTATAGACAATTTTAAGGTAAGTGTACCTACTTGTTTGAGTGCACGCAATCCGAAAGCAGAACTTGTTCGTTATACGTCTAATATTCGATTGTCTTGGGAAGCTCAACAGGAAGAAACACAGTGGGAAGTGTACATAGCTGAACAAGGAACTCCTGAACCAACAGCCACTACAACGGGTATTGTGGTAAATGAACCGACCCTTTTGCTAGAAAATGTAGAAGCCGGACGCTATTATGTTTATTACGTGCGAACAATCTGTTTGGATGAAAATGGAGAACGTCAATCTGTTTGGGTAGGACCAACTAAATACTCGTATTTTGTACCGGATAGTTGTGCGGATTTACAAGGAGGAATTGAGGGTATTCCCCCTTCCGAATCAAACCAATATATCATTTGTGAAGATGGTCCTGTAAAGCGCAAATTGGAAGCGAATTACTTCGATGTTAAAACAACAGATTCCTATCGCGTAGAAGCTATTGATTACAATCCTCCTTTCCCATTTTATGGCGGAGATATGATTGATTTAACAAGAGATGATTACTGGTCTAATACCATTAATTTAGGATTTGATTTTTGTTTTTTTGGCAAGACCTATGATAAAATACTAATTACAACCAATGGCGCAATTACTTTTAGTATTGCGGGAGAGGTAGAAGGAGGACGCTATGCTCCAGAGGCACATAGTCCGTGGAGTTTTTGGCAACCCATTCCCTTTCAACCTACTAATACGGAAGCGCCTTTTGTCAACGCTATCTTTGGGGTAATGCAAGATCTTGATCCGAATTATTCACCAGAGGATTACTCGATTAACTATCAGATTTTAGGAACATTTCCGTGTAGAGCTTTGGTCTTTAATATCTATCACTTAGGTTTGTTTGGAAGACACCACAATCCGGACGATGTGGAGGGATCAACTCAAACTTCTCAAATTGTCTTGTTTGAAGGAACCAATGTTATTGAAGTACACGTAAAAAATAGACCTGTTGCTCAAGATTTCGGATCGACTCACAACAGAAGTAGCGGGTTAATCGGGATTCAGAATGAAGATGGTACACGTGCGCACTTTCCTGGTGAAGAGGGAGGGGTTAATAGAAATACGGGAAGCTGGAATGCATCAAATGAAGCTTGGCGTTTTGTTCCCAATGGCGAATCTACTGTGAATTTTAACTGGTACAGAGATGGGGCATTCTTTTCTAAAGACCAAGAAATTGAGGTAACTGTAACTGAATCTGTCAACTATACGGCCAGAGCAGTATATCAAAGTTGTCAAGGAAAAGAACTCGTGGTGGAGCGTATTTTTAATTTCGTAAAAGATGATTTTGAAGTACCTGAATTAGAAGATCAATTAATTTGTAGCACCATAGAAAATGTAAATCGCCCAATTCGCGTGAATATTGCAGATAAAAGACAAACCATTTTAACGAGTTTAGATGGAGGAATAAATAATCGTTATACAGTTGATTTTTATGCAGATGCGGATTTTATAACACCTTTATCGGATGAAGTTGAGATCTTGTCCTCAACTAAAATTTACGTCAAGGTAACAAGTGTCGAAACGGGTTGTTTTCATGTAAGTAGCTTCCAACTGATTCGTTTGCCACTTATCGAAGTAACGCGTTTGAAAAATGTTGAGGTATGTGGGAGTTATATTTTACCTGCTTTGCAAGAAGGGGAACGATATTTTACTCAAACAAAAGGACAAGGAACCGCATATGATCCCGGTGCTGTTTATGAAGTTTATGGCTCATCAAAGTTATATGTGTATAGAAAAGGAGATAACAATTGTGAAAATGAAACTTCTTTTACTCTTGTTGTTCATGAACCCATCCAAGCAGATCAAATAGAGGATGTTGTGGTTTCGTGTGAAAACTTCATTTTACCTCAGTTGTCTGAAGGGAATCGCTATTTTACTGCACCAAATGGAGGAGGAGTTGAGCTGCACGAGGGAATGGAAATAATGATGCCGATGACGGTATATATTTATGCTAAGAGAGGATCTGCATCTGTTTATTGTGCGGATGAAAGTTCTTTTAGCATTGCTTATGAAGACTGTCCTTTGCCGAAAGGAATTTCTCCCAATGGTGATGGACTTAACGATACCTTTGATTTATCGGGATATGGCGTATCTAAAATACAAATTTTTAATCGTCATGGACTTGAGGTTTATACGCATGGACAAGGGTATACCAATCAATTTGCAGGACAAGATAAATCAGGTAATAAACTGCCCTCGGGAACCTATTATTACATTCTTATTGCTCACGGTAAGCAACGTACAGGATGGTTGCAACTAAACTATTAGACAAAAAAATGTAAGAAATACAAAAAAATCCAACGTGTTACACGTTGGATTTTTTTTATTTTAGACCAGTCGCTTGATAGTGAGTAAATCATTGTGTGTTAAGGAGGAAGGCATCGATCGGACTGAAAACTCTAGCGGATCGAATAGTGCCTTGAATTTCTCATTGCGTTCTTTATCATCTTCTGTCAAAACAATCGTATTAAAAATGATAAAACCATTTACAGCTAAACATTGTTGAAGGTGATTGACAAAATACTGTTCGAAGAGAAAAGAAGGCATATAGCTATCTTGAAAAATATCAATGATAATTAAATCATATTGTTCTTGACAAGTTAGCATATATTCAAAAGCATCCATTTGAATGATCTCGTGCTTGTCATTATATCGATCGAGATTGAAGTATTTGCGAGCAACAAATAAAATAGTATCGTCTAGTTCAATGCTCGTGATGGCTCCCGTAAAATTGATTTCATCGCGAAGCAAGTGAACCGTACTTCCTGCTCCTAAACCCAAGTTCAATACTTGGTTCATCGCCTTAATCTTAGAATACCCTATAAACTTTAATCCCCGTTTAAAAACTTGTTCCAATTGACCATACGAATAATTGGTGTTTTTTGTGTCTAAAACCAACTGCCCTTTTTGCCAAGTTACTTCTAGTTTTGAATTGATATTGGAACGGACCTTCTTAACAGGTACAGGCGTGAGATAACTCAACCACTTTTTTAGCATATTTTCTTTTTCTTCTCAATATATACAAATATACAGGAAAATTATGGTGAACAATTGCGAGTTTAATCTCAAGATTGCAATTGCTGTTTAAATTGAGGTATTTCTCTTGCGGTATTCCACAAAAAAACATCCCGATATAGGGATGTCTATTTTTGTTGTTTGCTACGCAAACCGTTGTAACCTATTTAAATAGAAGGAACAATATGATAGTCGTAATGGATGGCCATATGCAAATTGCTTTTGGTTTTTGCTCCCTTGTATATTGTTGTTTTTATCGGAAAATGATCTTCATTATAGGTATAATCAAAGGTGAATGCTGGTTCTTTCCCAATTTTATAACTATTGATATTATGCGGAAAGGCATACGTAATTGGTATGTAGTAAAGATCGTGAAATATAAGCGTCGTTAAGTCAAAAGGTAAAGAATAGAACGGATTTTTACCCTTGTCATAGGTAAAGTTAACTGTATAATTGGACGTGTTTGTTAGCTGAACTAGCTCTCCTTTTGTATTGTACGAATAGTTAACCTCAAATTCAGCTCCACTTGTCATATTCGTGCTATGCGATTTTACAAATTGTTTGTTTGAATTATACTCGAGTTGATGCTCGTAAAAACCGAGGTCAATATCTGATACCTTGTAATTCTTAACTAATCCATTATCATAGGTAAACGTATGATTCGTAATAGGATAATCCTTGTCTTTTACTTCATAAGAAATCAAATCAAGACTTTCATTTAGTTGATATTTTACGCCATGAGGAATAGGCATAGTTGGTACTCCCGTCTTGAAAACATGGCTATCTCTGCGAATAGAATCTAATTGATTAGAATCAGTATAGTAGAAATTATAAGATACTTGTCTTGTTTCTGTACTACTGGTATGATTGCCGGTGGCATCACTTTCAACAGCGTAATAGATAGTATTTACTTGCTTTAATACATAATGTTTGGACGTAGGGTCGGAACCTGGTCTTGAATCGTCTGAGCTACAGCTACCTAAAAGTAAAAGACTAGCTAAGCCCATTAATTGAGTTATTTTATACATCGTTTGTTTTTATGAATGTCAAAGCTAACTAATTTATTAAGATAAAATAAAGTTAATTCAGATTGGGTATTTGTAGTGCTCTTATCGCTTTTTAGACACGAATGCTAAAAATAATCGAATTGCGGTATTCTTGGTATTTGCATAAGGATGTTTGAGTTTTCTGCAAGATCGATCGGAAAGTTTAAGGCTTTCGGATTTATGGGCTAAGCTGTTGAAAATATGGGAATTTTAAAGGTTCTCTTTCCTAAAAAGAAAGCAAATTTATTTTTTTCTACTCCCTCTAGTTTTATATATTTGCTCTTATTTAATTTTATTCTAAATAAAAATAAGGTGTTTTATGCTAAGAATTGGCTTAGTTATTTTATTGATGATACTCTCTTTTTTATCCATTTTTGTGGGTGTAAAAGATATTTCCATTTTTGATTTACATCGCTTGGATCAGGATGAACTACTCGTGATTTTCGTTAGTCGTGTACCTCGAACAGTTGCTGTGTTAATTGCAGGGGTGGGGATGAGTATTGCAGGATTAATCGTACAGCAAATTTCATTGAATAAATTTGTCTCTCCAACGACAATGGGTACGCTTGATGCATGTAAAATGGGAATCTTGTTTAGCATGATTCTATTTCCCAACGGAGGAATTATCTTCAAAACGATCTTGTCTTTCACCATAGCATTAATTGCCAGTATTGTTTTTCTGCGTTTAGCAAGTAAGATCAAGGTGCAAAATGTCATTTTTATTCCCTTGATCGGTATTGTGTTTGGGAATATTTTAAGTGCTATTGCCACCTTTTTTGCCTTTCGCTACAATCTCGTTCAAAATATGGATGGGTGGATGATGGGAGACTTCTCTTCTATACTAAAGGGAAATTATGAAATACTATATCTCGGTGTTTTAGTGGTTGTTTTATGCTATTTATATGCGAACAAATTTACTATTGTAGGCTTAGGAGAAGATACAGCTACAAGTTTAGGGTTGAATCCCAAGCGCATCATGTATGTGGGGTTGGTGTTTGTTTCAATCACTTCTACAGTGGTGGTACTCACGGCAGGGGTGATTCCTTTTTTAGGGTTGATCGTACCCAATGTAGTAAGTCTGATCTTCGGCGATAACCTACGCAAAACGATCAGTTATACCGCCTTAGTAGGTGCTATTTTCTTGTTGGTTTGTGATTTGATTAGTCGTTCGTTGATTGCGCCTTATGAAATACCCATCGGACTTACCGTGAGCATTGTTGGAGGTATAGTGTTCTTATATCTAATTTTAAAAAAGACAAAACATGCCTAAAACTAAATTAGTAATCCTGTTGATTGCCGCCTTACTCCTTAGTATTGCAATATATATGTTCACGTTTACTGGAGCTAAATTAGACTATGTTTTACCTCGACGTGGTTTTAAGGTTTTGGCAATGCTACTCGTGTCTTTCGGAATTGCTTATTCCTCTATAGTCTTTCAAACCATCACAGCAAATCGAATTTTAACGCCTTCTATCATGGGATTTGATTCTTTTTTCTTGCTGTTGCAATCGTTAATTGTTTTTTGGTATGGAGATCGCACGTTTCAAGTATTGGGCTCAGAATGGAATTTCGTTTTGTCTGTAAGCTTGATGATGGTCTTCGCTGTTGTGATGTATTTTGCGGTATTTAAACGCGAAAGTAAAGGCTTATATACCCTGCTACTCGTGGGGCTTCTAATTGGAACCTTGTTCAAAAGTGGAGCGTCGTTTATTATGCTGCTCATTGATCCTAATGAATTTAGCATCATTCAAAACGCAATGTTTGCCTCTTTTGAACGCATTAATTTGAAAATTTTGGGTATTGCAGCCGTGATATTGGTTGCAACCATGCTGTATGGTATTCGCTATTTTAAACAGCTCGATGTCCTTAGTTTAGGACGAGAACACGCAATTAGTTTGGGGGTCAATTACCACAAAGTGGTTCGCGCCAATCTAATTTTTATTTCGATCATGGTCGCGGTATCAACAGCATTAGTTGGTCCCATTACCTTTTTAGGCCTTTTAGTAGCCAATCTAACTTATGAATTGGTGAAGAAAAATAACCATGCCTTACTCGTGTTTACCTGTTGTCTATTGACGTCGGTAACCGTTATCGGTGCGCAGTATTTGGTCGAACATTTATTTAATCTGACAACTACAGTAAGTATTATTATCAATTTCGTAGGAGGAATTTATTTCATCTACTTGCTGTTAAAAAGTAATAAAGTATGATTCAAGTCAATCAAGTATCCAAATCATATGGAGAGAAACTGATCTTAAATCAGGTATGTGTAAGCTTTCCCAAAGGAAAAATATCGTGTTTTATCGGAGGCAATGGAACAGGAAAAAGCACCTTATTATCGATTATTAGTCGTTTAGTATCCCGTGACAAAGGAGAAATTAATTTGCTAAACAAAGAAGTATTAAGCTATACACATGAGGATTTTGCTCAACGCTTGGCTATTCTTAAACAAAGCAATAGCCCCAATATTCGTCTGACTATTAAAGAGTTGGTGTCTTTTGGTCGTTTCCCACATTCTAAGGGACGATTGAAAAAAGAAGACCGTGAAAAAATAGAAGAGAGTATTGCTTTTATGGGGTTAAAAGAAATTGAAGATCAGTTTATTGATGAACTCAGTGGAGGACAGCGACAACGCGCGTTTCTCGCTATGGTTTTAGCACAAGATACGGAGTATATCTTGTTAGATGAACCCCTGAATAATCTAGATATGAAACACTCTGTCGAAATTATGAAAACATTGCGCGAATTAGCAGATAAGTACCAAAAAACCATTGTCATCGTGGTTCACGATATCAACTATGCAGCTGCTTATGCGGATTATATTGCCGCTGTAAAGAACCATCAAATTCTCTATTTCGGACCAACCAACGAAGTGATTACCGAAGAAAAAATGAAAGATGTTTTTGATATTGATATGAAAATTATCGATAACGGAGACCACAAAATTTGTGTCTATTTTAAATAATTTATAAAACCATCGTTATGAGTAAATTTATGATTAGCTGCCTTGCTGCAGCAACTTTTTTGTTTGTTTCATGTAAGGAAACAAAAAATGAAGAAAAGAGTTCAACAACGGAAGCTACAGTAGTTACTGTAGATCATTTATCCGGAACTTCTGAAGTACATGTTAACCCAAAAAATCCAGTGGTGTTAACCTATGGTATATTGGATACATTTGACGAGTTGGGAATTCCAGTAAAAGGAGTGCCTGGATCAAATTTACCGAAGTACTTAGAAAAATTTAACGCAAGTGAATATGATAATGTAGGTGGAATTAAAGAACCTAACGCAGAGAAAGTAAATGCTGCTGATACCGAATTAATCATTATTTCTGGTCGTACGGCTTCAATGTATGATGAGTTCAAAAAGATCGCTCCAACAATTAATTTAGATGTCGATGCTAAAGATTACATGAATTCATTCAAGAAAAATCAACGTATTATCGGGCAATTATTTGGCAAAGAAGAGCAGGTTGAAAAGGAATTGAAAGACATTGATGCTCGTATTGCTAAAATTAAAGCTATTACTGAAAATTCAGATAAAAAAGGTTTAATCGTATTAGCAAACGAAGGTCGCATGAGCTCGTATGGTAAAGGATCTCGTTTTGGAATTATTCACGATGTATTTGGAGTAAAACCAGCAGATGAAAACATCGAAGTAGCTACACATGGTCAAGTTATTTCTAACGAACTTATTAAAGAGTTGAATCCCGATTACATTTTTGTTATCGATAGAGGAGCAGCGATCAAACGCGCTACATTGAGTAAAGAAGAGTTTTCAAATGCATTAGTACAACAAACAAACGCGTATAAAAACGATAAAATCATCTTCTTAAATCCTGAAACATGGTATTTATCAGGAGGTGGTCTAAAATCAATCAAGATGATGATTGACGAAGTAGAACAAGCTGTGACAAAATAAGTAAAGTTGTTGTTAATTTTAAATCAGTGAAACGAGTGAGTGCACAGGGTGTACTTGCTCGTTTTTTTTGTGCTATTTTTTGTCTAAATACAAGGTTAAAACTAGCTGTTTTTTCTTTACATTAGCAGAGGAAATCAATGCATATTAACTTTTTCTAGCATTATCTTTTTGCTTATGGACGATCAATTCACTAATACTATATTAAAGCGTTTGTTTAAAGATGTTCAGACACTTTTGACTATCGCTTACTTAGTGGCTGTAGGTATCGGTATGTTGTTTAACTACAAGAAATTTATTCTGTTCGATATCAATGTTTTTGATTACGCAGGTCTATTTGATTTCCTGATTGCACCATTCGGTGACTTTATGATTTTACTATTTACTTTGGGAACCATCCTTTTAACGGTTCTCATCTATCGAGTGGATGTGTTTTGGCAGAAAAAACACCCTAGCTCGTATGCCAAATGGATGTTTAACTTGGATCCAGGGAAGTGGTACACCAAACAAAAACTGAGTATGGGAATACTGCTTTTTGTTTTATATCTGTTCTTAGGAGCCGATGTTTATGCCAAACGCTATAAACGCGCAATGGTCAATCAAGATTTGATCGGAGTTACCTATGCAGATAATAGTCGTACCGAGGGAATTTTAATCGGCAAAACTGCCGACTATATCTTCTTACTCCAAGGAGAAGAAGTAAAAGTAGTTCCGATGAATGCCTTGATCAAAGAAATTAAATTGAAATAGGAGAGACACGGCAAGAATACTACCCATTTCTAGTGATTTTTTTACTTTTTATGCTCCAGTTGTTTTTTTAACATGACGTTCGCTTTATTTTTGACTGAAAATAAAGCTATGGCACATCGCATCTACATTTACAATATAGACTCTGAAACCCATCAAACACACTCCGGCTATCTAGGAGAGTGGAATTATGTCATTCCTGATTTGTTGTTTCCTTTGTTGTCTGCCAATCCCAAAACCAAAGGAAAAGCCCTCTATTTTGACAAGGTTGAGGGTGTTAATCGCTTGAGTCTCTTCTATGATTTATTGACCGAAACCTATCAGTTACAAGACAATAAATCCTTTTCGGATGCGGTGTCTCTGATGTTTGAGTTTCTCTTTGATCTTCCTTATGATACGTTCTACGTTGATGCAAGTGACGTATATACAATGAATGAAGAAAAACCCAAAGAACAAGCCAAACAATGGGTAGAAGAAATAATTGAGAAATGGGCGTTGTATGAAGGGGCTATTGAGAACCAAGATTTATCTCAATTAGATTCGATTATTACCGCTTCAGGTTATGAATCTTTCCTAGATGCACTACAACACGATTGGGTTAATTTTGGCTTAGGTTATTGGGAAGAGACTGTTGTTAAGCAATCGCGCAGTGTTGTTTTTAATGAAGGTAACCTCCAAGGACTAAAAGACAAAAATGGAAAAATACTAGCACCGGCACTGTACAATGTAATTTATGCCTTTAGTGAGGTTTATATTGCTGTTGTAGAACAGGGAGGTAAATATGGATATATCACCGATCAGGGAAGACTTATTGTACCTCCACAATACGAGAATGCTTTTGACGCCTATAGTGTCCATGACACTAAAGTAGGGATCGTTTGTGTAGGAGAGAAAACGGGTTTACTGAATTTAGATACCCAACAATGGGCAATTGCACCTGAGTATGACGAAGTAGAGCAACTCTATGATCAGTATTACAATGTGTTGCAAAATGGACAATATCAAGTAGTAGATTACAAAGGAAAGAACATCGTAACAGAAGCAAGTGTTTTTCCTTTTGACTTAGACTATCCCATAAAGTTTTTCACCAAACAAGAGGGAACTGCTAAATGCAAATACTATACGTTAACAGGACAATTTCTCGGAGAATTTCCCGAAGATGTTTTGGAAGAATTACCGTTGGATTGCTATTGGATTAAACCCAATAAATACCAAAAAAAGAGTAGTGTAATTAACCCCAAAGGACAGACAATACTTGAAGATATTGATCAAATGCTTGTGTTCTCAAACTATACTTCTTTTGCTTTCAAAACGAATAAACAGTGGAAGCTGTTTGATTGTAAAACGCAAACTCTTCGCCTGACGAATCAATCGATTAACAAGATTCACGCCAAGTATTTGTGCAATTATATGCCAGATGTGTATGTAATTCAAACCAATAAAGGTTGTGGTTTATACCAAGCAGCAACTGATTGTTGGTTGATTGAACCACATGAAGAGCATAGTAAAATAGAGCATTTAAATTGCGAATATCTCCTCGTTTTTCAAAAACAAGGCATGAGATACTACAATAGTGAAACACATTATTTGAGCGAAGTATATACCTACATTAGTCAACCTTTAGATCATTATACCCAACGAGCGTGCTTGTTTAAAGATACAGTGATGTATTATTTGGATTACGAAGGACATTGTCTTGAAATTGATAAAGCACAAATGGGGATGTTGTACGAACAACGCTATAACATAAGAGGAACAGATTTGAGTTTCTTTACTTCTTTTTATGAAGCGTGGGTGACGCGCATGGGTGCTGGATACGAAGAGTGCTTTGATTCAGATACCCTGTACCACCGAGGTATTGCCGCAAGAGATCGAGAAGAATGGGAGGAGGTCGTGAGGTATTTTACTATTGGTGCCACGCGAAAAGATCCGCGTATGCAGTATGAATTGGGGTTTATTCTTACCGATGAAAATCAGTGGACGGATATCCCTAAAGGAATTGAATATCTTGAATCTGCAGCCAAATTAGATTATGCAGATGCATGGAATACCATTGGTTATTTATACCAAAATGCAATAGGTTATGCCTATGATTTTGAGGCAATGATCCAAGCATACGAAAAAGCCGTTGAATTGGGATGTGTATGGGCGAATCAAAACTTAGGAGATTTGTATTTCTACGGACAACACGTTGTTCAAGATTATGATAAAGCCTTGTCTTATTATCTGTTATCAGAAAAGTATTATGGTAGTTATGCTCAAAATCTCATTGAAATTTACTACCAAAGAAGTGAGTTTGATCAGGTATTGAAGTATTTGAAACGCAATAAATACCAACCGTATATTCACATTTATTACGGTATTTTATATGATCATGGGTATGGAGTTAAATCAAGTGAAAAGAAAGCGGTAGCCCACTACGAACAAGCTTTGGCGCATTCTAGTTATTTTTATGCAGTAGAGCGTTTGGTATACTACTACAAAGAGCATCCGAAGTTTGAGAATGCCGAGGATTATCAGCGAATTCTAGCTTATGCAGAGGCTAATGAAATAGAAGTAAAATAAAAAGAGGATGCATTTGCATCCTCTTTTTTGTATGAAGTGTATTAGAACTGGCGAACCGTTTGTCTAATAGCAACTAATTTCGTCATTAAATTTTCGAAGTGATCGAGGTGTAACATATTTGCTCCATCACTCTTCGCTTCAGCAGGATTGAAGTGCGTTTCTAAAAAGATTCCATCAACACCTACAGCAATTCCCGCTTTGGCAACAGTTTCGATCAAATCCGGTCGACCACCTGTTACCCCGCTTGATTGGTTGGGTTGTTGTAGGGAGTGTGTAATATCTAGCACAGTCGTTGCAAATTGTTTCATAGCAGGAATGCCACGATAGTCAACAATCATATCTTGGTAGCCAAACATGGTTCCTCTATCCGTAACCATTACACTTTCGTTGTGGCAATCCAATACTTTTTGAACCGCGTGTTTCATACTCTCAGGACTCATGAATTGTCCTTTCTTTAAGTTGACTACTTTACCTGTATTGGCTGCTGCGACAACTAAATCTGTCTGGCGCACTAAAAAAGCAGGGATTTGTAAAATATCAACGTATTCAGCAGCTAAAGCCGCATCAGAAGATTCGTGAATATCAGTAACAGTTGGTACACCAAATTCTTTTCCTACTTTGGCTAAAATTTTCAATGCTTTTTCATCTCCAATTCCCGTAAAACTGTCGATTCTCGAGCGATTTGCCTTTTTGAAAGACCCTTTAAATACGTAGGGAATTTGAAGCTTGTCCGTTACTTTGATAATGTGCTCTGCAATGCGCATGGCCATTTCTTCACTTTCAATGGCACAAGGCCCAGCTAATAAAAAGAAATTATCAGCTTCTGTGTTTTTTATTAGCGGTATATTTCGGATATCCATAGTTGAGTTTGTATTAGTGTTATTTTCTTTTTGTTTTACCTTTTTGCTTCTTCACTTTAACCATTTCAGGCTTTTGTGCAGCAGCTTTTACTTGATCGTAATTCTTTGTTTTTAAAAAGTACGAAATTATAGTAGTAAAGATAATACCAAATGAGAGATTATTCATCACTCCATTTCTTAAAAATAAGTCAAAAGAAGCGTTTTGTAAGGCCTCTTCAGGTGTCATTTTCGCTTCATTAATCAAGGCTTGTTCTAGCGTCTCCATAAAATGCGGACTCACTTGATTGAATGTGATGAATTGAATGATAGGGAAGAAAAGGGTAATCATTACGCATAACACTAACCCTGTCATAAAAGCCTGTTGCCATTGAATGACGTTATTGTAGTATTCACGCTTTTTTTGGCGAATTCCCAACCAGTAAAAAATAAAGAGTAAAAAACTAAATAGCATTTCATGCAGTACTTCAAAACGCACCTTTTCCGTGTGAAATCCCATTGATTTTCCTATAAACATCCAAACTAGAGCCGCTAAGGTTGCCAAAGCCGCCCATTTGAATTCAATAGAGAATTTTTTCATTGTATGAGCTTAAAATATAATACTTCAAAAGTAAAGTTTTTATTTTATAGGTTAAAATATATTTTTTTATAATTATTTTCCTTAGATTTAATAAGAAGAATGAGAAAATAAAATAAAACAACCACTAAATTATCATTTAATTTAGTAAAAAAAATAATTAGTTATGAAAACCCTTATTTTAATTAGACATGCCAAATCGTGTTGGGACACTATTGCAGAAGATAAAAATAGACCCATCTCCAAAGATAGAGGAGTGCAAGATGCCCTGTTGGTTTCTCATGCCATAGGATCTCTTTTGCCTGAACGATTCATTGTTTGGACCAGTACGGCAAAACGCGCACAACAAACCGCTGCTATCTTTTGTCAAAATCTCGATATCAATCCGACTTATGTCATTGAAAAAGAAGATATTTATACTTTCGACGTCAAGAAATTGGCACGAACGATAAAAAAATGTGAAAATACGCATAATGCACTGATTATTTTCGGACATAATGATGCTATCACAGATTTTGTTAATAAATTTGGTATGGTTTCGATTGATAACGTACCCACATCGGGAGTAGTCGTGATGGACTTCCCCCAAGATGAATGGAAAGAAATTAAAAACGGAACTGTAATAAGTAAAGTTTTTCCTAGAGATTTAAAATAAAAAATGAATACAACTACTGTAACACCAAAATATTATTATGTTGATCGTGAGAAAAGCTGGTTGGCTTTTAACGAAAGAGTTTTACAAGAAGCAGGTGATGTAACAGTCCCTTTACTCGAACGATTGCGTTTTATCGGAATTTTTTCCAATAATTTAGATGAGTTCTTCCGGGTGCGTTACGCTACGATCCGACGTATGGTGTTAACAGGTGAAAGCAACCGCCGATTGGGCAGTGGTGTTGTAGTGAAAGATTTATTGAAGGAAATTACCAATCGCGTAATTGTCCTACAAAATGAAAGTTTACGCATTTTGGCTGAAATTGAAAAACAGCTAGAAGCAGAAAAGATTTTTATATTAAATGAAAAAACAATCAATGACAAGCAAAAAGCTTTTGTCAAAGATCACTTTTTACATACGCTATCTCATGATTTAGTTACTGTTATTCTCAGTGATTTAGCACCTTTTCCTTTGTTGAGAGATACCCATGGCTATTTGGCAGTGAAGCTCGAAGTCGATGAGGAATTGCGTTCAAAGCGAAGCAAAGCCAATAAAAGAGAAAAGAGAACGAGATATGCCATTATTGAAATTCCCAATATTGTCAATCGATTTGTCGAATTGCCATCAGATGATGATAAAAAATACATCATTATGATCGACGATATTATTCGCTATAATTTGGCGTCAATCTTTAGTATTTTTGATTATAAAGCGGAAAACGCGTTTATGATTAAAATTACCCGAGATGCTGAATTAGGGGTAGACACAGATCTTCACAAGTCGTTTGTAGAAAAGATATCGAGTGGAGTTAGAGATCGTAAAGAAGGAGAAATTGTGCGTTTTGTATACGATCAGGAAATGGACCAAGATTTGTTGGAATATCTCCTTGAAAATGTTGAAATTGAGATGAATGATAGTATTATCCCAGGCGGACGCTATCACAATCGTCGGGATTATATGAGTTTTCCGACATTAGGGCGTTCGGATTTAACCTATCCCAAACAGATTCCCGCTGCTGTTGTAGGGCTGGATATGGAAGATAGTATCATCCAGCAGTTGCAAAAACGCGATTACTTGATCTATACGCCTTATCAATCGTTTTCTTATCTCGTGCGTTTGTTGCGAGAAGCAGCTTTAGATCCACAAGTACTGTCGATCAAAATTACGCTTTATCGCTTGGCTAAAAACTCACAAATTATTAGCTCGCTAATCAATGCGGTAAAGAACGGGAAAAAAGTAATTGCACAAATCGAGTTACAAGCGCGTTTTGATGAAGCAAGTAATATTTACTATTCAGAATTAATGCAGTCAGAAGGAGTGCAGTTGATCTTTGGCGTAAAGGGATTGAAAGTACACAGTAAAATCTGTGTGATTGAGCGATTGGAAAATAAAAAGATTAAACGCTACGGATTCGTTTCGACTGGAAACTTCAATGAAAGTTCAGCAAAAATATACACCGATGTAACCCTATTAACCTCTCACAATCAGATTATGAAAGAGGTATCTAAGGTTTTTGAATTTTTGCAAGTGAATTATCGCGTACACAAGTACAAAGACCTTCTCGTATCCCCACATTATACTCGATCAGGATTTAATAAATTAATCGATCGTGAGATACGCAATGCCAAAAATGGATTGCCCGCGTCAATTCGACTGAAAATGAACAGCTTATCCGATTTGAGAATGGTAGATCGCCTGTATGAAGCGAGTAATGTTGGAGTGAAAATACAGCTGATCATTCGCGGTATTTGCTGCTTAGTTCCTGGAATTCCTGGAATGAGTGAAAATATCGAAGCCATTAGCGTGGTGGATCGATTCTTAGAGCATTCGCGCATTTATATTTTTGGAAACAACAACAATCCAGAAGTGTATATTTCTTCTGCTGATTTTATGACGCGTAACTTAGATGAACGCGTTGAAGTTACCTGTCCGATTTACGATGATCGCATCAAACAAGAATTGATCGAAACCTTTGAAATCGGGTGGAAGGGCAATATTAAAACGCGTATTCAATCGGGAGATCTATCCAATAAATATAGAAAGAGAGAAGGGGAAGCGGATTTCCAATCGCAAAAGGAAATGTACCGTTATTACAAGAACAAACTTAAAGGATAATACATGCTAAAAATAAAGAAATATGCAGCCATCGATATCGGATCCAATGCCATGCGCTTGTTGATTATGAATATTGTGGAAGCCAAAGGTAAAGATCCTGTTTTCAATAAGAGTTCATTAATTCGCGTTCCCATTCGTTTGGGGCAAGATGTTTTTACACAAGGCGAAATTAGCATCGAATCAAAACAACGCATGATTGAGGCGATGCAAGCATTTTATTTGTTGATGCGCGTCAATAAGGTAGATCGCTTTATGGCCTGTGCAACAAGTGCCATGCGGGAAGCAGATAATGGACAAGAAGTAGCAGAAGCCGTTTTAGCAGCATCGAAAATAAAAATTAACATCATTGATGGAGAGAAAGAAGCGATGATTATCGCATCGACGGATTTAAAAAACTTCATCAACCAAACGAAGAATGTCATGTTTGTGGACGTTGGCGGGGGAAGTTCGGAGTTTACCATTTTTAAAGAAGGAGAGCCTATAGCCTCTAAATCTTTCCGCAACGGAACCGTGCGTTTGTTAAATGATATGGTTTCTAAAAGCGTGTGGAATGACATACAAAGCTGGGTCAAAGAAGAAACTAAAAATCTTAATGATTTGATAGTTATTGGATCAGGAGGAAATATCAATAAGGCTTTTAAGATGTCTGGAAAAAGTCAGGATAAACCATTGACTTATAGTTATCTGAATCAGCAATTAACTCGTTTATCAGAAATGACGTACGATGAGCGAATTGCCATTTTAGGGTTAAATCCTGATCGTGCCGATGTAATTATTCCTGCGTTGCGCATTTACAGTTTTGCGATGAAATCCAGTGGAGCCAAACAAATTTACGTTCCTAAAATAGGGGTATCTGATGGCATTGTCAAAGCGATTTACTTCGGTAAAATTCCGCTGGAATACCAAACTATTGTTTATTAGTTGAATGTATTTGCTGCTGTATCAAAAAATAAGTACAAATAAAAAACAGAACGCAAAGTGCAATAGCCTTTGCGTTTTTTATGAGTTTTAAAAACAAAGAGTAAAATATCATCAAAACTTCTCAATCGCGCCCAATCCAAATAGCGCAAAATCATACTTCACAGGATCAACAGGATCTAATTCACGTAAAGCCGTGTCTAGCTCTACTAGGGCTTTGGCATCGTTTTGTGTTCGTTTTAGCATACCCAGTTTACGTGCCATATTTCCTGAATGTACATCAAGTGGGCAAGAAAGCTCACTTGGAGATACGCCTTTCCAGATACCAAAATCTACACCAGCATTGTCGTTGCGGACCATCCACCTCAAGTACATGTTAATCCTTTTTGCAGCCGAACCTTTTAACGGATCAGAAATGTGTTTTTGTGTACGCGATTGATGTTGAATCTCAAAAAACAACGTTTTAAATTTAGAGATGCGTTCTTGTAGTGGCAGATCGGAAGTACTAAACACCTTTTCTAGTCCACCGTGATGGCGATAAATATGCTGTAACGCTTGAATAAAAGTAGCGAAGTCAACGCTGTTAAAGGTACGATGAACAAAACCGTCCAAAGCCTCTAAGTGGTCTTCGTTGTGATTCATCACAAAATCATAGGGTGAATTTCCCATGAGATCCATCATTTTATGCGCATTCTTGATAATCATCTTCCGATTCCCCCAAGCAATGGTTGCACTTAGAAAACCTGCAATTTCAATATCTTCTTTTTGTGTGTATAAATGCGGAATCTGTACCGGATCATCCACGATAAAAGAAGGATTGTTGTACAGTAAAACTTTCTCGTCTAAAAATTCTTTGAGTTCTGTTTGATTCATCTAACAAAGCTAGCGAATTATTGTGAGGAACAACAGGAATTGTTCTGCAGAATCGGCGGACATTTTACATTTCCATTGCTGCAAAATACGCAACAATCACCTTATAAGGGTTTTAAGAGTGTCTGACAAGATTTACACACACATAGAAGAATTGACAAGCTGTTGTGGGCATTTCTTCTCGTTCTTGATGTTGACAATTCGGACAAGTTAGGGTAGAGAATAGGATAGACGTCATGGATACCTTACTAAGAAGTAATCAAACCATCAGTCATAACCAACTTGCGATCAGCCATATCTGCTAACTCTTCGTTATGCGTAACAATCACAAAAGTTTGGTTGAACTCATCTCTCAATTGAAAGAAGAGGTTGTGCAAGTTTTCTGCCGTTTTGGTATCTAAATTCCCTGAAGGTTCATCCGCAAAGATGACTTTGGGTTTATTAATTAAGGCTCGAGCAACAGCAACGCGTTGCTGTTCACCCCCTGAAAGCTCAGAAGGGTAGTGATCCATACGATGAGAAACCCCCAAATAGTCTAGTAGTCTTTTCGCCTCTTGTTCGGTTTCTCTTTTGTCTTTTCCTGCAATATAGGCCGGAATACAAACATTCTCTAAGGCGTTAAACTCAGGAAGTAATTGGTGAAATTGAAAGATGAATCCCAAATTTAGATTTCTAAATTTAGAGATTTCTTTGTCATTGAGCTTCAATACATCCGTATCGTTAATGATTAACGAGCTGTTGGGTTGAATCGTCGGTTTGTCTAATGTACCTAAGATTTGAAGAAGGGTTGTCTTGCCCGCACCTGATGCTCCTACAATAGAAATGATTTCTCTTTCCTTAATGTGAAGATCAACACCTTTTAAAACCTCCAATTGGTCATAAGATTTTCTAATATTCGTCGCTCGTATCATACCTTTGTTTTTTGATCGATTACAAAATAACAATGTTTTGAATCAATTAAAAATTAAAAATAGAAAAATATTTCAAATGATTATTGACTTCCGTCGATTATTAATAACTTAGACTGAATTAACAGGGAATAAAAAAAGTAGACAATACATGAAAAAAGCAATATTTGGAGGAGGGTGTTTCTGGTGTACAGAAGCGGTGTTTAAGAGTTTAAAAGGAGTAGAAGAGGTATTACCAGGGTATATTGGTGGTAAAAATGCCAATCCAACTTACGAACAAGTGTGTACGGGTGAAACAGGACATGCCGAAGCAGTTGAGATTACATACAACGAGTATGAAGTGAGCTATACCGAACTGTTAGAGATCTTTTTTGCAACGCACAACCCAACGACTTTAAATAGACAAGGAGAAGATGTAGGTACACAATATAGAAGTGAGATTTTTTATCTGGATGAAGGACAAAAGCAAGCAGCAATAGAGTACATAGGAATCTTAAACGATGAAAAAGTATTTGATCAACCTATTGTTACCCAAGTAAGTCAGGCTTCAACTTTTTATGTAGCAGAAGATTATCACAAGAATTACTTCGAACGCAAAGGAACGGAGAATCCGTATTGTCAAATGGTTGTAAAACCCAAAGTTGAAAAGTTTAAAAAGAATTACGCTTCAAAATTGAAAGAGTAAGCAAGATGACACCACAAGAACAGCTAGAAGCAAAACAAATAAAGAGAAGACAACTCATTACAGGTCTATTCCTTGATTTGATAGGAATGGCAAGTTATTTATTGCCTTTTCTAGGAGAATTTAGCGATGTGATTTGGGCACCAGTTTCCGCGTTCATACTCGCAAAAATGTATCCTGGTAAAGTCGGTAAAGTCGGAGCAATTGTTAATTTTATCGAAGAGATTTCACCTGGATTAGATATTATACCCACTTTTACCTTAACTTGGGTTTACACGTATTATTTTCAGAAGAAAAGTTTCTAATAAAAATTGTTTTTTATTTTGTTAAAATCATAAAGTTTTCTTAACTTTAAAGTGCATCCTACAAGCTGATAGGATGTGAAAAAGGATTGATTAACTATAAACCACATTTTTTATGAGAAACTTATTTGTGATTATTTGTAGCGTTTTTCTATTTGTTAGTTGTAAAGAAACAAAAAACAGTAGAGCGTTGGGGGATGAGAATGCAGGGAAGACTTTAATAGGATGGTACTATTATAATTTAGGGGAAGAAAAGTATGATGATTTGAAACAATATCTCGATGAAGATTTCTTTAAAACAACTACAGAAGCTGACTTTTTTGCTAAATTAAAACAAAGAGAAGCCGAATTAGGACATATCGTGAAAGCTGTTTTTAAAGAAGGTGACCTAACAGAAGAAAACAAAAAAGAAAAAATCAAAGAGTTTGAGTTTGAATATGATGTTCAATACGAAAAAAGTGGTGCTGTTGAAAAATTTCATTTGATTAAAAGAGGAGATGAGTTTAAAATTGCCAAAATCGATTTCTAACATTGTTATCCTTTCATTTATAATATAGAAGAGAGAAGTTCATCAGAGCTTCTCTTTTTTTATTCGTTATCGGTTATCTGTGATCAGTTATCGAAACAACAAACAACAAAAAACAGTACATTTGTTCTATAAAGAAGCAGTAAAATAAGAATATGGAATATTTATACCTATTTATTATTGTTCTCCTATTAATCATAATAGGCATTTTGTTGTACTTTTTGTTCAACTATAACAAGCAACGCGTTGTTTTTGAAAAAGAAAAAGACTTGTTTGACACCAAGTTGAAATACTTGCAGTTAGAGAATCTCGAATCTCGATTAGACCCTCATCTATTTAAGAATATATTAAATTCCATTCAATCTCACGCCTATCAAACTTACTATGCATTAGATAAGATGGCAGGGGTTTTAGACTATATTCTCTACGATAGTCAACGCAAACTAGTCACTTTAAAAGAAGAACATGAGTTTGCCATGCGCCTAATTGATATCAATAAGATCAAACTCAATCCCCTATTTCGCTTAGATGTTCGATCGAATATAGGAGAAATAGAGGCGTTGTATGCAGAAGATTTGGTTGCACCGTTGATCTGTGTTGAGTTGATAGAAAACGCCTTTAAACACGCTGATTTGACGGGAAATGATGCCTTTATTACTATTTTGTTTAAGTTAAAAAACGGACAGTTTGATTTGGTTGTTTCCAACAAGAAATCATCGAAAGGCTCGTTGAGAAAAGAAAAAGGAGGATATGGGCTATCTGCCTTGAGAGAGCGACTGCACTTGATCTATGGCCCTTACTATAAATTGGAGAAATCCGAAGATGAGCAAGTTCATTCCATGCATTTAAAAATAAACTTATATGATTTCAAAGCTAAAATGTATACTCTTAGATGATGAATTACTGGGGTTGAAATATTTGAAAATGCTGTGTGAGCAAATTCCAGAAATTGAGATCGTTCAAGTATTTGATGATCCAACTGCCTTTTTAGAGGTTGCCGGGACATTGGATTTTGAAGTTGCTATCCTCGATATTAATATGCCGGGAATTGACGGACTTAGTGTGGCTCAACTCCTAACCAATAAAGGAGTGATCTTTGTAACGGCCTATAAAGAATATGCATTGGAAGCATTTGAAGTAGATGCAATCGATTATATTGCTAAACCCATTAAGAAGGAACGTTTACAACGCGCCATTCAAAAAGCTATGCGTCAGCTAAAACCGTTGGAGCAAAATACCTCATTGACTATCAATTCCAATAAAGGGAAAGCGATTATCCAATTTGACGATATCCTCTATATTAAAACCTGTGAAAACGACGGTAGAGATAAGGAGATTTATTTAGAAGGAGAGCAACAATTGATCGCAAAGAATATTGCTTTGGATAAGTTAGTTGAAGTCCTTCCTGCATCAAAATTTTGTAGAATCAATAAACGAGAAATTATCGCTCTAAAAATAGTGCGTTTTTTTGGGCATGATTTGATCACAACACAGCTGAATACAGCGAATGGAAAGCCACTTGAACTTACGTTAGGAGTGACATTTAAAACTGATTTCTTAGATAAGATTTAGTTTCATTACAGTAAATTGGTGTTTCATTACAAGAAAGCTTGTTTTGAAATCAGTAAGATACTTTGCGATGTTTATATTTCGGATTTTTGTATTCGAATAATAAATAGTAAATGTCATGTCAAAATATAGGAATTCCCTACTTTATGTTTCAATCATTGGCGGATGTACAGCTTTAATTTATTGGGTAGTTACTCAAGGTTCAAAGTTAGAAGTAGACACCAAAGCCATTGTATCTGAAAATTCGGCTTGGGAAAATTTTCTAGAGACCTTAATACACAATTTAAAAAGCCCTTTAGCTTTACTACTAGCACAAATTGTAACTATTGTCTTGGTAGCCCGAGTATTTGGTTGGATTTGTAAGAAAATTGGACAACCTTCAGTAATTGGTGAAATTATTGCGGGTATCGCTTTAGGACCATCCTTAGTAGGAACGTATTTTCCAGAATTTTCGGAAGTGATGTTTCCAACGCAATCTTTGGGTAATCTCAGCTTTTTGAGTCAAATAGGTTTAATCCTTTTCATGTTCGTAATTGGGATGGAATTAGACCTTAAAATACTAAAAAACAAGGCCCATGATGCGGTCTTAATTAGTCATGCCAGTATTGTTATTCCCTTCGCTTTAGGAATGGCATTAGCCTATTATATTTTTGAATCCTTTGCACCTGCAGGCGTCGATTTCTTGTCGTTTGGTCTGTTCTTGGGAATTTCAATGAGTATTACCGCCTTTCCCGTCTTGGCGCGGATTGTACAGGAAAGAGGACTCCAAAAAACCAGGATTGGAACCATCGTTATTACTTGCGCCGCTGCAGATGATATTACTGCTTGGTGTTTATTAGCTGCCGTAATTGCCATTGTACAAGCAGGTAGCTTTGTTAGCTCTCTTTATATTATTGCACTGGCTTTTCTTTATGTAATCGTGATGCTAAAACTCGTGCGTCCTTTCTTGGCACGTATTGCTAAATATCAAGGAAGCAGTAAATTACTGAGCAAAGGAACAGTAGCAATCTTCTTATTGACATTAATTATTTCAGCGTATTGTACAGAAGTAATCGGGATTCATGCGTTATTTGGAGCGTTTATGACAGGTGCTATTATGCCTGATAATATGAAGTTTAGAACTATTTTTATCGAAAAAGTAGAAGATGTTGCTGTTGTGTTATTCTTGCCGTTGTTCTTTGTATATACAGGATTACGCACAGAAATTGGATTGCTAAATGAACCTTATTTGTGGAAAATTACAGGGCTAATTATTTTAGTAGCTACCGTCGGAAAATTCGTGGGTAGTGCCATTACTGCAAAATTTGTGGGTATTAATTGGCGGGATAGTTTAACGATTGGAGCCTTGATGAATACTCGGGGACTTATGGAGCTGATCGTTTTAAATATTGGTTTTGACCTCGGCGTTATGACCGGTGAGGTATTCGCAATGATGGTGATCATGGCTCTAGCTACCACGTTTATGACAGGACCTCTCTTGGATTTAATCGCCAAAATTTTTGGACCATTAGGAGATGAGCCACAACACAAAGGTGTGGTAATAGGAAAGTATCAAGTCTTCCTTTTCTTTGAAAATAAATTGAGCCTAGCTCCATTGATGCGATTAGCTCATGCCTTTACGGGAAAATCAACCGTTGATACTCGTATCACTGCCATGCATATGATTGATAGTGAAGAACTAAATTCGTTCAATACACAAGATTATGAAGAGGAAATCTTCGAAGCAGTACAGGAGCAAGCAACGGAAATGGACCAAGAAGTGCATACGTATTACAAAGTTTCAAATGATATTGAAAGTGATGTGGTTGGTATGGTACATCAAGAAACGTGTGATTTACTCCTGATTGAAATGGGGTATTCCATTTATCGAGGTTCCGTTTTAGGAAATATCTTGGGCTTTACTACGCGAATCATCAATCCGGATGTATTGTTGAACAAAGTGACAGGTAGGGAAAAATTATTTGAAAATTCATGGTTTAATGCGCGTACACAGCAAATTATGAATCGAACGAAGGTACCGCTAGGAATATTGATCAATAAAGATTTTCAAAAACTAGAACATGTATTCTTACCTATTTTCAGTAAAGGAGATTTGAAGTTACTGCCATATGCACAAAAAATGATCCGAAATAATGAAGTACAAGTATCTATTTTGGATGCGACGGGAGAATTAGAAAATCACACAGAATTTAAAGAAAATATAAGGCTTATTGAACAGTATAAGCCCAATCATATTCGCATCGTTAGCAATAAGGTTGTCTCAAAAGAATTCATTGAAGAATTTGATTTGATGCTGATCAGCTTAGATAGTTGGAAAAAGTTGGTTGAAACAAGAAGTATCTGGTTGAATCACGCACCTTCTATGCTATTGATGCAATCGCTATAACTATTTAGTTATGTTGTTTTATATTAATTTGCAGAAACCTCAAGTCAATGACTTGAGGTTTATTTTTTAGTAGAATCGTAATCTTGTGTCCCTGATAAACTAGCTCCATCATTTTTATTGAGTTTCATAAATACTGTACTAGATAAGATTGTTAAGATACCCATAACTAGAAAAGTATAGTTAAAAACTGCTGTTGGATGATCTACGGTGTCAATACTGCTATTTCGAAAGAGTTGCAGAAACATAGCAGATATTGAAATACCTAAGCTAATTGCTAATTGTTGTGTAACCGAAAGCAAGCTATTAGCGTCGCTAGATGTATTATTGTCTAAATCTGCTAAGGAAATTGTATTCATAGAAGTGAATTGAACCGCATTAAAGGCACCATTGCAGACCATCAACAAAATCATAACAAAAAAAGGTGTATCGTGATTGACAAAGAAAAAGAGACTAATTAAAATACCCGTTGCAATTGTATTGAAGACTAATGTTTTTTTATAGCCAAAACGCTTGACAATAGGAACGACAAAATTTCTTGAAATCAAATTGGATAGCGCTTGGGGAATCATCATCAATCCCGCATAAAAAGCAGAATAACCAAACCCTATTTGCAATAATAGTGGAATCATTAAGGGCATTCCACCAATGCCAAAACGAGTGACTAAATTGCCTATTAAACCAATATTCAGTGTTTTTATTTTGAATAGCTCTAATTTAATCAACGGATGTGTGCTGCGTTTAGCATACCAAATATAGGCAATGATAAGTAACACGGCTAAAACAAATAAACCCACCAATTGAAAGGTTGATAAGTTTGGAGAATTCCAACGCTCAATTACTAAGGTAAGCATTGTCAACCCTCCACTGAATAAGATCCAACCCATGACATCAAAGCGATCTACCTTGTTTGTGAAATTCGGAATAATAGATCGAGCAAGTAGGATTGCAATAATACCAACGGGCAAATTGATTAAGAAAATCCAGTGCCAAGAAAATTTTTCAACCAAAAAACCACCCGCTGTTGGACCTAACATAGGACCAATTAACGCCGGAATAGTAATGAAGTTGATGATTTTGAGTAATTGATCTTTCGGATACGCATAAAGCAGAGTAAGACGAGCGACGGGAACCATCATAGAACCCCCAATAGCCTGAAAAATACGCGCAAAGATCAGTTCATTTAAGGTATTAGATAACGCACAAAACAAAGAACCTAAAGTAAATAAGGCAACGGCAATAATAAAAATACGCTTTGTTCCGAATCGATCTGCTAGCCATCCACTCAAGGGAATTAACAGTGCCACAGTAAGTGTATACGATACAATAATGCTCTGCATTTCTAAAGGGGATTCTCCTAAACTAGCCGCAATAGAAGGAAGCCCTGTATTGAGGATTGTACCATCTAAGGCTTGCATAAAAATGGCTAGAGCACCGAGATAAGGGAGATATTTTTGGACTTTTGGGTCTTGTATTATTCCTGCTTCCATTAAAAAAACATTTCTTTTTTATCGTTTGAAGGTACTATTTTACATTTAGCTTGGCAATATATTTAGCGTAGAATTATAAAAGCAAGGCAAAATGTCAAGCGAAAAAAACTCGAACTGACTGTTGTAAAACGTCAAAAATACAGTAAGCGAGGAGTTGATACTTACTGCTCAATCCAGTTGGCTATCATTTGCCTTCCCTTTTGAGTGATGTAAGATTCTGGATGAAATTGAATTCCTCTAACGTTTTTGGTTTGATGCCTAAAGGCCATAATAACTTGATCACTGCTTATGGCAGTGACAGTTAAGGTTGAAGGAAAACGATCAGGAGCTAATGCCCAAGAATGATACAGTCCCACAACTGTATGATTTTCTATATTGTTAAATAGCAGGTCGGGAGTAACGAGTTCCAAAGCTCTTGCTTGTCCATGAAAAACGTGTTGTACATTGTAGAGCTGGGCACCGTAATATTCGCCAATGGCTTGATGCCCTAAACAAACACCTAAAATAGGCTTTGTATGCTCATAACGTGCGAGAATTTCAAACAAAATAGGGTATGCACTAGGAACATCCGGACCAGGAGAAATTACCAATTGATCATAGCGTTCCAAATCATCAATATTTATCTCATCACTGTACTGAACATGAATGTTGCAACAAGGATGTTCATCAAATAATTGATACAAATTATACGTAAATGAATCGCGATTATCGATAATTAGTATTTCCTTCTTTTGGCTCATAAACAATTTGTATTTTTGACCTTCAATTTTAGTATGAATATGGGCATCAAAGATACAATTATCTCAAAGATGAATAAATTGGGACAGGAAAGAAAACCTTTTTTATTTTTTATTGATTACAAAGGAGAAAAAGGTGAGGTAATTCCTTTAGACACTTTAGATGAAGAAGAAGTATGCTATTATTTCAATACAAAGACCAATATAGAGAAACCTAATGCAGTATTTGTTCCTCTATTACAAGCATATCCACTTGATTATGAATTGTACAAACAAAAATTTGATCAAGTCATGGATCAAATACAAAAGGGCAATACATATCTAATTAACCTTACAGTGTCGACGCCCATTACATTAGAAGGAAGTTTGAAAGATGTTTTCTTTGCGAGTAAGGCCAAATATAAATTGTGGATTAAAGAACAAATGGTTTGCTTTTCCCCTGAAACCTTTGTTCAAATTAAAGATAATCGAATCTATTCCTATCCGATGAAAGGAACGATCGATGCCTCCTTACCTCAAGCAGACCAGTTACTATTACAAGATCCAAAAGAAACAGCCGAACACTATACCATTGTTGATTTAATTCGCAATGACTTAAACCGCGTGGCAAAAAATGTACGTGTAGATCGTTTTCGTTATTTGGACCAACTGAAAACGTCCAAAGGAGAATTATTGCAAATGAGTTCTCAGATTAGTGGAGCGTTAAGTGAAGGGTGGCAAGATTCGCTGGGAGATTTATTTAATCAGTTGCTACCTGCAGGTTCTATAACAGGATCACCAAAGGAAAAAACCGTTCAAATAATTGAGGCAGTCGAAGGGTATCCGCGTAATTATTATACTGGAGTTTGCGGATTATTTGATGGTACCACACTAGATAGTGCAGTTATGATCCGATTTATAGAACAAGTAGACAAGCAGTTTTTTTACAAAAGTGGCGGTGGAATTACCTTTGCCAGTGTTGGTGAAAAAGAATATGAAGAAATTTTGCAGAAAATCTACATTCCCTTATAAAAGATGTAAATGAAGTAAAAAGCCTAGATTATAACGCTGATAAGGGCTATAATCTAGGCTTTTTAGGTTTTTATCTCGCTTCATCGACTTTGTTTTGCTTAGGTTTTTAATACCTCGATAGTAGAAAAAAATTGTTGTAAACATTGAATCGTTGGTGAATCCAATACCAAATTAAATTTTTTTTCTTCTCTTTTTTGTGAAGTATACACAAACAAAAGAGGACCTAGTTGACCGTATAGTGTATTTAATGTTGTAGCCTCTTTATTTTGTGCATAAAGTGCTAATTGTAGTAAAGTATCTAAGTGAATGGTGCTAGGTAAGTAGTCAAGGTGATGTAAAATGTAAAGCTGTAATTTAACTACGAGGCATTTGTGTAATTGATGCGTACTGATAAACATTTCTTTTGTTTGCGGATGTAGATCATTTTGAATAATCTTATCTGATTTCTCTAGGTTTTTTCTCCATAAAGAAGGGTAATCGTGTTCCGATGTCCAGTATTTTTTTTGCCAATGAATCTGTGGGTAGTAATCACTGGAGTAGATGCAATTTTTAGGCTTTAAAATAGGCTTAAAAAAGGCAGCAAATAAATCGGCATGTTCTTGAATATATAAGCGAGTATGGGAGAGGATCGTAAAGTGAATCTCAGTGTCTTTTGTAGCAATAGCATTGCTTATTTCTTGAAATTCTTTGTTTGTTTTTTTCTTAGTTATAACGACAAGGTAACATTGTCGGATTTGCTTCCCTTCTTTAAAATACAACGTCTCGTGAAATTGGTAGATTTCTTCTATCAGGTTGGTCTCGAGTAAAGGAAGTAATTTCTCCTTGTATTTGAAGCACGGCTTATTTTTCTTTTTTTGTTTTGGTTTTAAGGTTATTAACGAGGTTTCTCGATCAATATTGTCAAAGACTTCCAATACAATTTCTCGTAGGTTTTGTTGTATCTTTTCTAGCGCATCGTTCCACATATCATCCTGATCCAAGTATTCTAGTATGTAGTAAGATTGATTTTTGCCTTTTACAAAAAGTGTTTTCATTTGAGGGATAATGTGCTCTAATAAAAGCAACCGATCAGTAAATGAATCACTGGTGTTTTTAACTCCCAAAAAAAGAAGCTCTAGAATCTCAAAACTATAGGCTAAAGACTTCATATAAGCCAAATGACTACCACTAATTTTAGAAGCTACAAAATCATGACAATATCCAGTAAGTAATGTGTGTTTATCTACATATTGTGTCTTAAACCCAGTTATAGGTTTATACAGTCGTTGTTGTAAAGGAAAATCTCTTTGCTGATAAATGATGCGATCTTTCGTTAAGCTTGTTTTAAAAAGTGAATTGCCCATTTGATCATGTAGGGTCATATCCTTTTCATTTAAAACTACAAGCAATACCTGATGTTGATGGAAGATCGATTTGGAGAAACTAGATGAAAAGACGTGTTCCAATCTAAGTTTGTCTGAGGTATACATCCATAGGACGTCAAGTTGCTGAGATCCCCAAATAGGACCAAACCAAAGCGTGTAAAGTAACTTTTCTTCTATACATTGATTCACTTTTTGCAGTAAATCAGCAGAAAACTCAAGTTGAGATTGGAGAGATAAATTTGACTTCATAATAACTGAATTTAAAATATTTGATATTTGTATTATTTTTACTTAAACGTGATATTTGTTGTGTAATTATCATTTTTATGTCGTATTTGTTGGTGTATTTTGTTTATTTTTGTCTTTTAGGTAGAAAACAAATATACGAACGAAGTTTTAGATTTTCCAAAATTATTACATATACTGTTCGTGTATTTTACATAAATTCTTTATATATATGGATAAAATTCAACGTGTCAATGAAGCAGTTAAATGGGTGGTTTTCGAAGGGCTAGCAAAAAACCACACCGATTTAGCACAAAAATTAGGGTACAAAAAGTCGTCTTTTTCTCAAATTATTAATGGACGTGTCAATCTCAGCAACAGTTTTGTCAATAGGCTTGTTACGTTTGCACCAATTTTAAATAGAAAGTGGTTGCTTACAGGAGAGGGTAGTTTGTTTTTATCACAGCCTAAAATTGTGCAGGAAGAAGTGATCAAAGGACAGATGAAAGGAATTAATTTATTGTTAGAAAATGAATCAACCTACTTGACAAAGAGTGATATACCTGAGATTCTTTACAACAAAAGAGGCAATACTTTTACATTTTATCCAGGAGGAAAAATGTATATTGAGGTTTTTAAGATTCCATTTTCTAGACATGCGACTTATAGTGAACACTATTTTGACATAGAACAACTGAAAAAGCATTTTGTCAGCGTAGAATTTAGCATTGATTACTTTGAGTTGGGATATTACCAAGCTTTTGAAGTGATAGGTGATACTATGAATGCAGGAAATATAGAAGATACTCCCAATGGGGCAGAGGTATTAGCCAGAGAAATAAATAGAGATTTATGGGGTGGAGGCTTCAAGCGAACGAAGTATGGTTTTATCTTAGTAACCAAAGATCATATTTTACACAAGGATATTATTCAATACAACGCCAAAACAGAAGTTGTACAGCTATCAAGTCGCAATGCTAATTATTCGATCATGGAATATAATTTAAAAGACGTCCTTCAGATCTTTCATGTGATCAAGCGTTTTTTTTAGGCAAAAAAGGAGAAGTTTTTTAGAACCCAGATGAAAGTACGGAATAAGCGATTCGGAATGGATGAAAGGCGAATACTACAATCTAGTGAAAAATCAACTAGAATTAGGGAGTTGAGGACTTAAAAAATATAGTAATTTTGGTTTTTCAAGTACAAGTTAGCATGCATATTGAATTCATCGCAAAAGAAAGCGTAACCGCTAGTCAGTGGACGGGTGGGCAAACTAGAGAGTATCATATTTATCCTCAAGATGCGGTATATGCCGATCGAAATTTTGACTTTCGAATCAGCAGTGCCACCATAGAGACTATTCCTTCTGAATTTACTAAATTTCAGGGATATCATCGGTATTTGGCTATGCTTGATGGGCAGTTGCAATTAACCATCAATGGAGTAGATCAACAATATGTAAATTGCGAACTGTTTGTATTTAAGTCAACTGATACAATTACGTCTTATACAAAAGGAACTGATTTTAATTTGATGCTTCATAATCGTATTATTGATGAAGTAGTTGAGGTGCGCAATCAACCCTTTAAAACCCATCAACCTTTTATTTTATTATTTGCATTAGAAGCTGACACTGTAGTAATCAATGAAAAAACTTTAGCGATGCAACCTTGGGATGCTGTATTGATTACAAATGAAGAGCAACTAGTAGTAGAGGTAAGGTTACACCAACAAATGATTGTAGGATATTGGTCTATTCCTAAATAAAAGAAGAAGTAGAAGGAAAAATAAAGATGAAAGAACAACTGAACAGGATCAAAGAAAAATTAGCAACGATTCACCAATACGATGAAGATTTTGAGGTATTTGGAGCAGATTCACATGAATATCAAATAGGAACTTGTGTACCAACCACAACAGTAGTGGCTTTTGAGCAAAAGTGTTCCATTAAGTTGCCAGAAGCATATGTGTCATTTGTCACGCAAATAGGCAATGGAAATACAAGTGAAAATGCCTATATGGGAAGTGCAGCAGGACCTTATTATGGTATTTATCCCCTAGGTGATGGATTAGAAGATTTACCTGTAGGAGATAATAAAAAATACCTAAGTTACCCGTGTTTATTGCGACCTGATCTCACCGAAGAGGAATGGAAAACGCTAACAGCCAGCATGTATGAAGAAGAGTTGTCTGATGAGGCTTATGATGCCATCGTCGGTCCTTTGTATGGAGGAATCTTACCCATCGGCACTCAAGGATGTGCAATTACGACAGGTTTAATTCTCAACGGAACTTATAAAGGGAGAATCGTTTACCTCAATGAAGATTACCAACCTATTTTTGCCTATGAAGCTCATTTCTTGGATTGGTATGAACGCTGGTTAGATGAAATTATATCAGGTGATTTGCGCGCAGAACACGCTGGTTGGTTCGGATATAGAAGAGGAGGAACAAGTGCGTTTTTATGGAAGGCCTTTCAAACCGCTAGAGATGAAAAAGAACAATTGGAATATTTGGAGGGACTCATCAATAAAAGTGAAATTAACGACGAGATTCTTCAAGCAATTGTACAGACAGTTCCTTTGGCAACCCCTGCTGTAAAAGAAAACTTAATCACAATATTAGCAAAAACAAAATACGATTTAGCCTTGCCATTCTTACTAGAAGAAGTGGAAGTGAATTTATTGTTTGTCTTGCAGAAGATTCACTGGTATGGAAAAAATGAAGCCGATTGGTTGCCGACTTTAGAACGGTATAAGGATCGTATAGAAGAGGAAGAAACCTATCGTTTTTATACGTATATCGCCATAAAGGCGACAGAAGATTTTGCTCATTTGATTCTACCTGGCTTATCTTCTAGTTTGGCCTCAATTCGAAGTCAGGCAATCTATACCTTGGGAAAATTGAGCACTAAACAAGTCTATGCATCCTATTTTATTACCGCCCTACAAGACGACGATGAAAGTGTTGTACTATACAGTCTACAAGCCTTAAAAGGTGTAGAGGATGAGCGATTGCCACAAGTATATACAGCGGTATATCACAAGTATAAAAATAGCGAAGAGGAGAATTACATTCTGATTAATCTAAAACATCGTTTAGCAGAGATTCAAATGAATATAGCAGATTTAGAAATATAAATGGAAGAAGCAAGAAAAAAGAGTATAGGAAAGTTTTTGTCCTTGATTTTAAGACACGAACCCAGTAAAATTGGCATTCAATTAGATGCGAATGGATGGGCTGATATTGAAGAGTTGATTCAGAAGTGTGGTAAGCATCGCGTTTCTTTCACTCGAAAAGAATTGGATGAAATTGTTGCAACAAACAATAAGAAAAGGTATTCGTTAAACGAAGATCAAACGAAAATACGTGCCAATCAAGGGCATTCAATTGCCGTAGATTTGGAGTTTACCCCACAAGAACCTCCAGTTTTCCTGTATCACGGTACAGCTGATCGATTTTTACCCTCTATTTACAATGAAGGCATTAAAAAAATGAGTAGACAACACGTACACTTGAGTCAGGACAAAGAAACGGCAACAGCTGTTGGCTCTCGTCACGGACGTGTGGTGGTACTCACTATCTTAGCAGGAAAAATGAAGGAAGATGGTTTGTTGTTTTATTGCTCAGCGAACGGGGTTTGGTTAACAGATTATATTGACCCTAAATATATCTCTAGTTGATGGTTGGGAGTTACCAACAAACAACGTACAATTCATTCTCCTATCTCAAAATAAAAATAAGTACATACGTAATTACCAGGGATTTAAAAGACAAGAAAGCAAAAGAATCGACTGATAATTTTCTGTTGATTACACTAAACCCTAAAACAATAGGTAAGACATACAAGGCATAATACATAATAGTGTACAGGTGATTGTATACCCAAGCTGCCCATGAACCCGTGTGAAAACCGGTAATATAGGAAGCCCGCATAATCCAAAGGATTAGGTGAATAAAACAAAGTGTAAAAATAGAAATATCGGCTATTTTTGCCGCTTTTACTCTCGATTTAGTTGAGTCTAGGTCTGTGTTCTCCATTTGCTAATTTCCAAGCCGTTTCAAATATTAATTGCGTTCTTTTTGTTAGAATCGGAAAATCTATCTTATCAAAGGTATCAGAAGGTAAATGGTAGTCTTCGTGTGTTCCATTGTAAAAGAATATTGCAGGAATATTATTTTTAGCGAAGTTGTAATGATCAGAGCGGTAGTAAATCTGTTGAGGATCATTATCGTCGTTGAATGTATAATCCAAAATCAATTGTACCGATTCTTCGTTAGCTTTTTCTGCTGTATCGTGTAGATCTTGACTGAGCTTATCCGATCCCACTAAAAAGACATAGTCTTGGGTAGAGTGATGTTCTTCACTTCGTCTTCCGATCATGTCAATATTGAGATTAGCAATCGTTTGAGCTAGTGGAATAGGTGGGTTTTCTGTATAGAATTTAGATCCGAATAGGCCAAATTCTTCTCCTGTTAGATGAAGAAATAGAACGGATCGTTTCGGCTTGATCCCTTCTTTTACAAGAGATTGAAATACACGGGCGATTTCCATAACTGCAGAAGTACCCGAACCATTGTCATCTGCTCCATAGTAAATTTTATTAAGTAGAATCCCCATATGATCAAAATGAGCAGAAATAACCAATACCTCTTCAGGTTTTTCGCTCCCTTCAATATAAGCCCAAACATTTTCGCTGTCCTTGAGTTTCATTTGCCAATTATGCATAAAGGACGCAGGGACAGGCTGAAAGTAATTGGTAGCGGTAGGAGGTATTCCTATACCTAATTTTTTATAGTAATTAGCCAAATAATGAGCTGCTTTTCTCTGACCAGGTTCTCCTGTTCTCCTTCCTTCCAAACTATCTGCTGTTAAAACCCACAAACTCTTTTTGATTGAATCAGAAGAAATGCGATTAAAATAAGCTTCTTTCGTAGTTGTCGAATCATTTTGTACAACCGTTTGAGGTGATTGACATTGTATAAATCCTATACACAGTAAATAAATGGAAGATAAAAGCAGTAGTTTTTTCATAAACGATAAAATTAACGATCTAGTCTCGTAAGCGAATCAAAAATACTAATAATTTTCCTTTTGTTTATTGATTTTTGTGTATTGTGCTGAGATGTTTAAAACCTTCACGATTTATTTTTGAAATACAAAGCCTTGATGCGTTAGTATTTCGGATGATGGTTTCTTCCCAATTGTTATAGATATTGTAGTGTTTACGCTTTTTTGTTTTTGGTTGATTTTTTCATGATAACCCAATCGTTTACTATATATTATAGGTATTAAAAAAAACAGAAAATCAAGATAAAATAGCACTGTGTTTTTATCTTGATTTTTAGGCTAATCATTTTGAGTTAATAATCTGCGTTTATTAAATTGTGATTAACTGGTAAATAACAACTATATACCGTTGTATATATTGATTTTGCTTCATTTTCAATTGGATTTCCTTGACTATTTAGAGGACGAAATTTAATTAAGTAGTTACCAGGTTTTTTAAATGAATGCTTAATCTCTTCAATATTATTAATAATTTTAGGACCATCTCCTTCATCAAAATCGATTTCAATTTTAGAAGCATTTGAATGGATCGTGTACACCGCTTGTTCACCAACACAAATAGTTGTAGTACCGTCAATAGCCATAAAGAAAGAAGACGCAAAATTAGGAAGACCAAGACGAGTTCCCGGTAGACCATCTGCCCCTCTTTCAGTTCCTGGAGACAAATTTTTCAAAGCATAAACCTTTGTGGTTAATGGTTTATTTGGGTTTTCAAACATATATAACAGTGATGGATATGGATCAGTAAAAGAAGGAGGGCTCATTGTCATATACATGCGAAGATCTGGGCCTAATTGAATCGCTCCACTAAAATAGTTATTTGTTGGAGCTGCATATGTTTTTAGAATTACAGTATTTCCAAGAAGCAATTCGTTAAAATCAAATACATAAGCTATTTTATTTTCTGCATCAGCAGCACTTACATATAAGTAATTTCCATCAGGCGAAAATTCTCCTCCATAACTGGTAATAGATTTATTTGCAATTGCTCTATAGTTGTTGGTATTAGAGAATTTTCCTGTTTTATTATTAAATTCTCCCCAATATAAATTAAATGCTAGATTTTCCACTAAAGCAAAATATTTTCCATTAGGCGAGATTTTAAAACAACCATAACCTGGACGATCTGGAACAAGCGCATTATCCGGAATTGGAGATGTTATGGGAGAATTTAATACACCGTCTTTAGTTAATAACCAAGCTACCATTTTTGAATCAATTCCTGCTCTGGAAATAGAAATAATCCAATAATCAACACCATTAGCATGCTTTGTAGCGGCTAATGATTCAACAAAACTCGATTTTGCAACCCCTTGAGGTAACTCAAATTGGCGATTTTTAGGTAATTCGAGTTTACCTAAACCATTGTTCGCTTCAATATCAAGTATATTGTATGCAAGTTTATTTTCTCCACTTATTCCAATGGAAATCGCGACATATTTATTTTTATTTCCTGGAAATGGAACAATAATACCCGATTGAGCTGAGCTACTATGTCCTTCTAACTCTGTTGCATTTTCCATTATATCGTGGTTCGCGTTGTAGATGATACTTCCATTCGAATAAAACAGTAGATTACCTTGAGAATCTGACAATGAAAAAACTCCTTCTCTTGTGCTCATAGGATACAGCTGGGGGCGAACACTTTGAGATTCATAACGTGTAGGGATTCCCGTTAATGCTACTGTTGTATTAGGTGCGTCAATTGGAGATCCATTAAAAGTTTGCGTTCTATTCCAAGTAATCCCTTGACCAGATCCATAAAACCAATTGTACGTTTCTTTTTGCGCAAAAACATTAAAACTGAGCATAATTAATAACATACTATAGCATAAATTCATTTGTTTCATTTTCAATTTTTTTTGTCTATTATAAATTTATATTCTCTCTAATTCTCCTGATACAATTGTAATTAAATCACCTTTTAGAAGGATATTATTTCCTGTATTTCAAAAAGAATTACTCCTTTCGAATTAAAAAACTAAATACCTGATTTTGTACTTCCATTAATCCGATGCACACTATTGTTGATTTTTATACCACATTGTTCTATGCTGTGCTGCGAGAAGATATTCTGGTAATTCCAGAAAAAGTCCCCTATATTCCTCAAATCGATCTACCTAGTAGTTTGACTTAATTTGAGCGTGACAGCCTTGGGAAATTACGTTGTAGGGTTGGTAGATTTACTAGGTATGATTACTAAATCCCAATCTCTTTCTGTATAGATCCTTTGATTTGCTAAACACAAGGAATAAACAATACAATAAATAATGGTTCTTTTCCTTTTTAAAACACTTAGCAGTTATCGACTTTTGTGTATCATTTTTTTAACCCAATAACTTGGGGTAAGATAAAATGTTAACGAGTGCAAATGTATTAATTAAAAATAATTAAATATGCGTTTAAAGTGAATATTATTCACATAATTAGACCTTTTGTGAAATACGCTTTTTGTATGTTAAATCATGTCTAAAGTTCTCGATAGGTAAGAGTAATTGAAATTATTGATTTGAATCTTTCTTATGGATGTTATGTGAAAATTGACAATACCTACTCATAAGCAGAATCGCGTATTGATAGTATGGCAATTTTGATGGGCGAGTAGCTAAAAAATGAACCACTAAAGGCTGTTAAAAAGACAAAATCACCATGTGGCATTCGGTACTAAAAGATGGAGTTAGTCAAGTGTATTCATTTTGGTTTTACCTTGTTTATACCTCACTAACAATTGTCTTTTTTATTAGTTGTGCTATATTTGTTGAAATAAAGAAAAAAAACATGGCGAAGGTAGTTTTTATTACAGGAGGATCCTCTGGTATTGGTAAATCAATCGGTAACTTTTTGCACGAAAAAGGTTTTAAAGTATATGGTACAAGTAGAAATCCTGAGCGTGTAACCACGTCGATATTTCCCTTAGTTCAATTAGATGTTCGAGATGAGCTTAGTATTGCTGAGGCAATTCAAATCGTAGTGGAAAAAGAAGGACGCATAGACATTTTGATCAACAATGCAGGAGTGGGGATTACCGGAGCAATTGAAGAAGTCCCTACAGGAGAAATTGTCAATAATTTTCAAACCAATGTATTTGGTCCCATTGCCGTAATAAAAGCAGTTTTGCCAACGATGCGCAAACAGAAAAAGGGATTAATTATTAACGTTACCTCCATAGCGGGTTATATGGGATTGCCTTTCCGTGGTTATTATTCTTCTTCCAAAGGAGCGCTGGAATTGATTACAGAATCCTTGCGTATGGAATTAAAACCTTTCGGAATTGAAGTTACTAATGTGGCACCTGGAGATTTTGCTACCAATATTGCTGCAGGACGTTATCATGCACCTGTACTTGAACATTCTCCATATGAAGAAATCTATAAAATGTCGTTGGATATGATGAATGAACACGTGGATAGCGGAGGGGATCCCATTGAGATGGCCCAAGCTATTTACAAAATTATCCAAACCCCTAAACCCAAAGTACGCTATGTTATTGGTGCACCAATGCAAAAGTTTTCACTGTTTTTGAAAAAGATTCTGCCAGGAAAAATGTATGAAAAACTCCTGATGAATCACTATAAAATTAAAGGCTAAAAAAGAAGCGTAAGAATACGGTAAAAGGGAATTAATATTGTATTTTTGACACACAACATAACAAATTTTAAGTTTTAAATTTATGAAGTTTTTTATTGACACCGCTAACTTAGATCAAATTAAGGAAGCAGAAGCTCTAGGAGTATTAGACGGAGTGACGACTAATCCTTCGCTAATGGCTAAAGAAGGTATTACAGGTGCAGCAAACATCTTAAACCACTACAAAGCAATTTGCGATATTGTAGAAGGTGATGTAAGTGCAGAAGTAATTGCTATTGATTACGAAGGAATGATTAAAGAAGGAGAAGAGTTAGCTGCTTTACATCCACAAATCGTTGTGAAATTACCGATGACGAAAGAAGGAGTAAAAGCGTGTAAATACTTTTCATCAAAAGGAATTCGCACAAACGTTACTTTAGTATTCTCTGCAGGACAAGCTTTGTTAGCTGCTAAAGCTGGAGCTACTTACGTTTCTCCTTTTATTGGTAGATTGGATGATATTTCAACAGATGGGTTAGTGCTTATTGAAGAAATTCGTCAAATTTATGACAACTACGGATATGAGACGCAAATTTTAGCTGCTTCAGTTCGTCATACTATGCACATTGTTAACTGTGCAAAAATCGGTGCAGATGTAATGACTGGACCTTTATCTGCTATTTTAGGACTGTTGAAACACCCACTTACAGATAATGGATTAGCTCAATTCTTAGCTGATTACGCAAAAGGGAATCAATAACCTTTTCATACAAAACTTATTTACAAACATACAAACTAAAAAAAGCCAACTTCGAAAGAAGTTGGCTTTTTTTGTATGTTGTTTGTCGATTGTTGTATGCTGTTGAATTCTCGATGAAAGAAAAATATTCTTCAATCAAGAAAATCCGCTGTCAACTGTGAACTGTTTACTGTTTACTGTTAACTGTTCCCCTCATTTCTTATCACTCAAAAATAAGAGCCCAATAAGTATAAAACCAATTCCAGTAACAAGAGGAGGTTGCATATTAGATTTGATTCCAAGGAAAATCATATAGATTCCCAGTAAAATGATTATTATAGCTAAAATACGTTGCATATGTTTTTTGATGTGAGGTTGTTTGTTGTATGTTGTTGAATTCTAGATGAAAGAAAAAGTATGCTTCAATCAGAAAATCCGCTGTCAACTGTCAACTGTTCACCGTCAACAATCAACAATCAACAATCAACAATCAACCGTTAGGAAATAAACGTTAAAAATACATTTAAAATCAAGGCATTGAGGATATCAATAAAAAAGGCACCTACTAGAGGGATAATTAAAAAAGCCTTGTAAGAAGGTCCAAATCGATTGGTAACCGCTTGAATATTGGCAACTGCCGTGGCAGTAGCGCCCAGTCCGAAACCACAGTGTCCTGCGCTGAGTACAATTGCATCGTAATCTTTCCCCATCCATCGGAAAGTGACATAGGCAGCAAAAAAGAGCATCAAGACAACCTGAATTAAGAGGATAAGTAAGATAGGTAGAGCTAAGTCAACAATTAGCCATAATTTCAGCGACATCAAAGCACAGGCTAAAAAGATAGATAAACCTGTGTTTCCAACAACATCTATATTTCTGCTGTGAACTTTATACTTAAAAATATAGGTTAAGCTATTGCGAATGATTAATCCGATGAATAAACACCAAACAAATGTAGGGAGTTTAAAAGAATATTGCGTGTTCCAATCAGCTAGCCATTGTCCTAAGACCAAGCAGATGGCCATCATGGTTATCGTATGCATCATGGTCGTATAGCTAATAGGAGAAAAGTTTTTTGATTTGGTAATATCTTGTTCTTCTTCCTGTTTTTCGATCGTTTCAGGATCAATCTCTTTATAGTTGTTTTTCTTTAGCAGACGATAGGCTAGAGGACCACCAATAGACCCTCCAAAAATCAATCCAAATGTAGCACAAGCCATACCGATTTCTTTAGCACCTAACAATGGATTACCACTCACTGCAAAGTCATCTGCCCAAGCTCCAGCTGTACCATGTCCACCTGTGAGTGTAATTGAACCTGCAATTAAACCAAAACGCAAGTCGAGGTTGAGTAATTTAGCAAGTATAACACCAAGCGAATTTTGACAAACGATAAAAACGGCTGCAATAATTAAGAAAATAAGTAAAGATTTACCTCCTTGTAGTAATTTAGAAAAATCGGCGTTCAACCCTATCGAAGAAAAGAAGACAAGCATCATACTTTGTTGAATAGCTTCGTTGAAGGTAAAATCTGTATCTAGAAAAGAATGGGCTCCCCAAGTGAATAAGGCGATCAGAAAACCGCCTACAACGGGTTCCGGAATATTATACTTTTTTAACCAATTCACTTTCGATACAATAAAATGTCCTAACAAAAGAACAAGGCAAGCTAACATTAAGGTCTCATAAATTCCAAAATCCATATAAAGTCTATTTAAATATTTATCTATCTAAATCAATAGATAGCGGGGATACATAAAGTACAAATATAAGTAAAGATCAAGTGAATTGATATGGTGGAAAACGCTTTTTGTTTGTTTTTTACGTGATTGCTTGAATTAAATGTGAAAATATTTGTTTTATGTAGATTATTCGCTAATTGTATTGTATTATATGTAATTAAAAAAATGAGATAAAACTTTTTTGTAGTCTGTGTGAAATATCTATTTTTGCATATGCAACACAATGTACTTATTTTAGATTTTGGTTCGCAATACACACAGTTAATTGCGAGAAGGGTTCGAGAATTAAATATATTCTGCGAGATCCTGCCTTATAACGGTTTACCCGAGGATTTATCAGCGTATAATGCGGTAATTTTATCAGGAAGTCCTTATTCTGTTCGTTCACAGGAAGCTTTACATCCAGACCTTGCTCAGATTAAAGGTAAAATGCCTTTATTAGCAGTGTGTTATGGTGCACAGTATTTGGCACATTTCTTTGGTGGTGAAGTAGCTCCTTCTGATACACGCGAATATGGAAGAGCAAATCTTGCTTTTATTGCTGAAGATCCTTTCCTAAAAGATATTCCACAAAACAGCCAAGTGTGGATGAGCCACAGTGATACTATCAAAGCTTTGCCTACCAATGCGGTTTTATTGGCAAGTACTGCAGATGTTACTAATGCGGCTTATAAAATTAAAGGTGAACAAACGTATGCGATTCAATTCCACCCAGAAGTGTACCATTCAACAGATGGTGCTCAATTATTGAAAAACTTCTTAGTTGATATTGCTGGTGTAAAACAAGATTTTACTCCTGCATCATTTGTCGATGAAACGATTGCAGATTTACGTGCAAAAGTAGGAAGCGAAAAAGTAGTTTTAGCGCTTTCAGGAGGTGTTGATTCAACTGTTGCAGCTGTTTTATTGAGCAAAGCTATTGGCGATAACTTACACTGTATTTTTGTAAACAATGGATTATTGCGCAAAAACGAGTTTGCCAATGTATTGAAGCAATATGAAGGAATGGGATTAAACGTTAAAGGAGTAGATGCTTCTCAACGTTTTATGGATGCTTTAGCAGGTCAAGATGATCCAGAAACAAAACGCAAAACAATTGGACGCGTTTTTATCGAGGTATTTGATGACGAATCAAAATTGATTAAAGATGCAACTTTCTTAGGGCAAGGGACAATCTATCCAGATGTAATCGAATCAATTTCGGTTAAAGGACCTTCAGCTACAATTAAATCACACCACAATGTTGGAGGATTACCTGATTTCATGAAATTGAAAATCGTGGAACCTTTGCGTATGTTGTTTAAAGATGAAGTACGCCGAGTAGGAGCTTCTTTGGGAATTGATCCTGAATTATTAGGACGTCACCCTTTCCCAGGACCTGGATTGGCGATTCGTATCTTAGGTGATATTACTCCAGAAAAAGTGAGTCTATTACAAGAAGTTGATGCAATCTTCATCAATGGATTAAAAGAACACGGATTATACAACTCAGTTTGGCAAGCAGGAGCTATCCTATTACCTGTAAATTCAGTAGGTGTAATGGGAGATGAAAGAACTTATGAAAAAGTTGTAGCCTTGCGTGCTGTTGCTTCAACAGATGGGATGACAGCTGATTGGGTACATTTACCATATGAGTTCTTAATGGAGATTTCAAATAAAATCATCAATAAAGTTAAAGGGGTAAATAGAGTGGTATATGATATCAGTTCTAAACCACCTGCAACGATTGAATGGGAATAAAATTAGAAAAATAAATAAGTCGCTGTATATTTGTATAGCGACTTATTCGCTTTTATAAAATTAGTAAGATGAAAAAGAGACTTGTTATAGCTTTAGCAGCATTTATTTTTACCAGTGGATTAGCTTTCGCACAGGAGCAAAATTACACCTCTCATCGCGTGAGCAAGGGAGAGACAATCAGTAAGATTGCCCGCGAAAACAAAATATCAGTTAGTGAAATTTTGAGGCTTAATCCCGATGCAAAAACGGGAATTAAAGAAGGCGATGTCATTCAAGTTCCTGCAACTAAAAATGCAGGAAAAACGGGAACGACTGATACCCCTGTTGCAAAAAAAGTAGAACAAGTAGCGGATTCAAAGAGAAAGACACATCTCGTACAAGCAAAGGAAACCGTGTTTGGGATTAGTCGCTTGTATAATGTAAGTGTACAAGATCTGTACCAATGGAATCCAGAGTTAGAACGCAATGGCTTAAAAGCTAATAGCAATCTATTTGTATCACCTGCCGCAACAACTACAGCAACGGATCAAACGGCTAATGTAACCGTAATGCTGCCTGCAACTAAAGCAGTAACCCCTGTAGATAAAGCACAAGTAGGATATAAGGAAATTGATATTGAGCCAAGACAAACTTTGTACAGTTTAGCTGTTGAATACCAAACATCTGTTCAAAAACTGATGGAATTAAATCCAGAGTTAAGTGAAGGATTAAAAAGCGGTCAGAAGATCAAAGTACCAACAACAGGTAAAAGTGTGGCAGAAGCGCCTAAAACAAGTGAAACGAAGCCCGTTGGATCAAGTGCACAAGAGAATCAAGCGTACAATACTATTACAATCGAACCAAAGCAAACGCTATTCAGTATTGCCAAAGAATACAACCTTTCTGTGGATGAATTGATTGAAATGAATCCAGACCTTCGAAAAGGTGGTTTGCAAATAGGGATGGAATTAAATATTCCATCAACTGGAGGAGCACCTGTTAAATCAACAACAACAGAACCAAAGTGGAGCGTAGAACCCTCTGGAGCTTTTGTAGATTTAACAACCTCAGTAGATCGTTATACCGCAAAAGAATTGGTTTTGTTATTGCCATTCAATACTTCGCGCATCGGTGATAATATCAATGATCGAATGAAAACGGATGGTTTTCTAAATATGACGATGGATTTTTATTTAGGAGCAAAATTAGCGATCGATAAAGCAACTCGTATGGGATTGCCTTTAACGGTAAAAGTGTTTGATTCGAATGAAACAAAAAACAGTTCTGATGTAAAGAGAATTCTTCAAGGCGAAGGTATCAGTAAAGCAGAAGTGGTAATCGGTCCCTTCTTCCAAAGCAATGTCGATGAAGCGGTGAAAGCTTTGCCAAATAGCGATATTGTATTGGTATCACCTTTGTCTAATGAAAAGGCAAATCCATCTCCACAATTGGTGCAAACCATGCCTTACGGCGACGTATTGAAACAAGCTTTGTTGGAGTATTTTAGTAAAGGAGATAGCAAAATTACCGTAATTGTCGACGAGAAAAAAACCTCGACTAAGCGCTTCATGCAACGAAACTATCCAAACATCAAGCTAATCGAAACCAAAGAATTAAAAGATATCGATAAAACCTTAGTTGCAGGAAAAAACAATGTTTTTATTCTCGATTCAAACAGTATTGAATCAGCTTTACTTTTAACGGATAAGTTGAAAACTAGAACGGATAAATTTGACATTCAGGTCGCGTCATTTGATAAAAGTGAGGTCTTTGATTACGGGGAAATCAAAATTGAAACACTAGTAGGACTAAATTATACCTTTCCTTCTGTAACAAGAGACAGTGAAACGAGTTTAGATACAACCTTTGCCCGCGAATATAAAGCACAAAATAACGCGGTGCCGAATCGCTTTGCTATTCGCGGTTATGACGTAACGTTAGACGTTATCTTGCGCATGTTCCAGCGCGAAGGATTTACAGGCTCAATTGGAGTGAAGTCGACAGAAATTGAAAATAAATTTGTGTACAGCAAAAATCCAGAAGGAACGATTCGCAATAAAGGCGTGTATATCTTGCAATACAACAATGATTTAACCGTAAAAGTAGTAGAATAATGTTATCAAAAATAAAGTATTTAGGCGATCTAAGAACAGAATCGGTACACTTGCAATCAGGTGAGGTCATTATTACAGATGCTCCTGTAGACAATCATGGAAAAGGACAAGCTTTTTCTCCTACAGATATGGTAACCAATGCAGCAGGTTCTTGTGCCATGACCATTATGGGAATCAAAGCAAATGAAATGGGAGTAGATATTGTCGGATCGACAATTGAGGTGTACAAAGAAATGCAAGCGGATCCAAGGCGAATTAAAAAAATAACCTTGAACATTAGTATGTTGAGTAATGCAGATGAAAAACAACGCCTAATTTTAGAGCGCGTAGCTATGCATTGTCCTGTTTTATTAAGTTTACATCCCGAAATAGAAAAAGAGGTAACCTTTAATTGGACGCAAAAATAATGCTCGACAATCAGAAAGAATTAGTTGAATTGGCAAAAGCCAAGATGCCTTTTGGTAAATATGAAGGTAAATACCTGATTGATTTACCAGAGTATTATGTGGTGTGGTATCACAATAAAGGCTTCCCTAAAGGAAAATTAGGCCAGCAATTAGCTTTAGTATACGAATTAAAATTAAACGGATTAGAACCTTTAATTCGAAATATTCGAAACAATTTTTAAAGATAAACCGACTATAACGTCGGTTTTTTTTTGGTTTCAGGTGAACGATACTAGCTGTAAACACTCATGAATAGAGGGAAGAAGTGTTAATTCTTTCTCTAAATAAAAAATTAGAGCAAATAAAAAAAAGAGAATGTATTGGCCTTAAATTTTTTGAATTGATAGTTTAAACCTCTTTTTTTAGTAATTGACTAGTAAAAGTCTGTTTTTTTTTATTTTGTAGTTGAACCAAAAATGTGTTTTTTACCTCTAGCAATAGGGTGGAAACTAAAAACTTGATAAATAGTCGTAAATTTGTAGAATAAAAATAGCGTAGTTATGATGAATATTCCTACATCGAATCGTCCGAGAGTAGTAATTATTGGAGGAGGATTTGGTGGATTAGCATTAGCTAAGAAATTGAAAAACAAAAATTTTCAAGTTGTCTTATTAGATAAGCATAATTATCATACGTTTCAACCCTTGCTGTATCAAGTCGCAACAGGCGGTTTGGAATCGGGATCTATTGCATTTCCCATTCGCAAGGTGGTTCAAAACTATGAGGGAATTTACTTTCGCGTAGCTCAAGTTCAGCGCATTGATACCGAAAATAAAAAAGTCGTTGCTGATATTGGAACGATCTTTTTTGATTATTTAGTCATTGCCACAGGTTCTAAAACCAATTTCTTTGGCAATACCGCTATCCAACAAAACAGCATGGCGATGAAGACGATTCCACAATCGTTGAACATCCGCAGTTTGGTGTTGGAAAATTTTGAAGAAGCGTTACTAACCAATGACGAAAAAGAAAAACGCGCGTTGATGAATTTCGTGATTGTTGGTGCAGGGCCAACAGGAGTGGAGCTTGCGGGGGCATTAGCTGAAATGAAAAAACACGTGTTGCCCAAAGATTATCCCGATTTAGATATCAGACAAATGGAAATCAACGTGATTCAAGGAGGCTCCAAAGTGTTAGATGCTATGTCTGAAAAATCCTCTCGAAGAGCGCAAGAATTTTTAGAAAAATTAGGCGTGAATGTTTGGGTGAACGAAATCGTAACGGATTTTGATGGAAAAACAGTACACACCAAATCTGGATTAACATTTCAAACCGAAACGGTTATTTGGACAGCTGGGGTGATGGGAGCCGTGATTGATGGATTTGAAGCATCCGTGATTCAGCGAGGAAATCGATTAAAAGTAAACGAATTTAATCAAGTAGAAGGTTTTACCGATATTTTTGCCATTGGAGATGTAGCGGCAATGGTTACAGAAAACCTGCCAATGGGACATCCGATGATGGCACAACCCGCTATTCAACAAGGGCAATTGTTAGCCAATAACCTCATTCAATTGAGAGATGGAAAACCATTGAAGAAATTTGTTTACAACGACAAAGGATCAATGGCAACCATAGGAAGAAATAAAGCGGTCGTTGACTTACCCAAGTTTCACTTCAGTGGATTCTTTGCCTGGTTTGTTTGGATGTTTGTCCATTTAATGTCGCTCATCGGATTTAGAAATAAATTCTTGGTGTTTTGGAACTGGCTATATAACTACCTGATGTTTGATCGTCAGGCGCGTTTAATCGTCCGACCATACAAGAAAAAGAACGAAGAAAGTTTTACAAAAAACAACGAATAAACGAAAAAGAGCCTGTAAATACAGGCTCTTTTTTATTGTAGTGAATCAGCAAATCAATAAACTTATTATAGGATCGAATGCCCTCTTTTTGATTGTTGATCTTGAGAAAATTACTGTAGATAAATTTAAAAATCGAATCTGTAATTGATTTATACGACTGCCAGAAAACGGTGTTTTCCATTAGGTTTACCTGAACACCAGGGTGAATCTCTTCCAGTATAGCTTTAAAATTTAATTCTGATTCTTCACTTTCCAATGCTTTCAGACAATAACGCAGGGCGAAGATATTTGCTGAGTATTGATAGTGTAGATCTGTTTGCTGTTTGGCCGCAAGAAACCCAATAAAGTTAGCCTCACTTTCCTTGGCATAACCTATTTGATGCGCAATTTCATGAGAAGCCGTAACAACAAAGGTAGAGGTTGGTATTTTAGTATTGACTTGCGCTTCTAGTGTAAAGGGATTCACATAACCTGAAAACCCCATATAAGTTAATGGTAAACTGTACAGAGAGCCTTTTGCTTTTTGATTTCCATAGGTATACCATTGCGTTGATTCACTTAAACGATGTATACCGAGTTCAGCATCTTTTAAGATTTGCTTTTTATCCACCGAAATAACAACCTCACGGAGAGAATCCTGTGTTAGCAATAGTTGCAAAGCATTGGTTTGATGGATGATTTCTCGCGTTAAGCTCGTTAGCTCCTCATTTGTATAACCTTGTTGTAAATCGAGTTGCGTACTTAGTGGTATACGGTAATTATTCAGTCCCCACAAAAGCGTAAAAGCTACATAAAAAAACAAACATCCTTTGAGTAGAAAACGCAGGTAATGGTGTATTCTCTTTTTTCTTTCCCTGTTTACTTTCCATATCAATCTAATTCTCCACAAGAGGAAAATGCCTACCAAAAAGTAGAGTACATCGCCAATAGAAAAAGGAAGTAGGTTGGTACACGCCGTGATCATACGCAAATAGAATGCATAAAAACCCTGGGTGTAAAGACGTTCAACCCATTCAGAATTTGAGGTTAGTATATTTTTAAAAATCAGAAATACAACAAATCCGAGGAGATAGTATCTTGTTTTAATCGATCGCATTTTTAACTAAATTTTATTTAGAATAGATAAATATAGCTATATATTTGTAGCAAACTTTTATCCTAATGAGTAAAGTTAAGAAAGGTGAGCGAACAATCTTCGTTTGCGATGGAAAAAAATGTTGTCGATACAATGAAGAAGCCAAGGCGTGCTTTGAAGACCTGCTACAAGAAAGCGGTCTCGGAGCGGATTATGCGTTGTGTAAAATGAAGTGTCAAGGCATGTGTAAAAAGGCTCCAGTAGTCTACCTTTCGGAACACGATACCTACAAAAAAGAAGTAACGAAGAAAAAAGCAAAGAAAATATTTGAGAAATACGTTACGGCTGCCGTTTTATCCTCTTAAATTTAGTTTTTAGCTTTAGCGAAATAACGATAGGCTGCTTGTTAATTAACTTGATAAGAAGCAGAGGTAAAATTACTAAACACTTTCTTTTTAGTGTATAGTATATTCTTAATTTACAGCCTTATTTTTACGGAAATCACACAAAGTTCTCCTGTTTTTTAAGAGATTATAACGGGTATTTTAATTTAGTCTCCGTAGTTTAGTGTACAATTTAAAATAGTGTATTATGCCATGGAATCCAGTAATATATAACAAGTTTAAAAATATTCGTTTTTTGCCCTTTTTTGATTTAAGTGATATGATTCAAGAGGCACCCCTAATGAAATCCGTTGATTTAGGATGTGGTACAGGAGAACAAACAGCATTATTAGTCGAGAAATTCAAACAGGCTACTTTTATAGGGATTGATTCTTCAGAAGAGATGCTTGAGCAAGCAGAACATTTAAAATCAGATCGATTAGATTTTAAACGTCAAACGATAGAAAAGTTTGTTGAATCGAATGAATCTTGGGATTTGGTTTTTAGCAATGCTGCACTGCAATGGGCTGATAATCATAAAGATTTGTTTCCAAAGCTTATCGATAAGTTAAATCCAGGAGGACAGTTTGTTGTTCAGATGCCTTATCAACCTGAAAATATACTAAACAAATTACTTTACACACTTGCCGAATCAGAGCCTTATCGCACACAATTTAAAGGATGGAATAGACCCTCTTCTGTATTGCTCTTAGATGACTATGCTCAGATTATGTTTGATGGTGGATTAAGCCAGTTGAATATTTCTCAACGTATTTATCCCCTAATAGCTCAAGACCATCATACACTATATGAATTTATTGCAGGTTCTGCTTTAATACCCTATTTAGAAAGATTAGAAGAGAAGGAAAAGGCTTTATTTATTGAAGCTTTTAAAGTAGAAATTGCTAATACTTTTAAAAAATTACCTGCTTTATATGCTTTTAAAAGGATATTGCTTTATGGTAAAAAAGAGTAAGATATTTTTTAAACTACAATTGAAAAATTACTTAAGATTGCGAAGTATTGTAATAGATACGTTCTATGTACCCAATTAAAATAGTTGGTTTTGTTGGTTGGTTTTTGTTGGCTGATTGTCGAATGTTGTTTGTGAAGAGTCAGGGATCAGTTATGAGCTAAACCTTCTTTTTAAAAAAAAATGCCGCTAAGTCTCTACGATTACTTTAAACGAAAATCTCATCACCTCACCATCTATCTCACCTAGTTTATATTGGTTTTAGTGTTCGATGAATATATCTCACTTATTTTATATTTGTTTTGGTGTTCGATAAATCTACACTGCGTTCCGATTTTATCACCTCATCACCTCATCATCTCATCATCTCATCATCTCATCACCTCACCATCTCAACAAACAACGCACAACAAACAGTAATACTATTCTTCTTCATCAAAAAATTAAATCGTAGCTTTATCCCAATAAAAACACGACCCATTGAAAAAAGGAATCATCATCGTTATTGTTGTTGTGGCTGTGGCCATACTTCAATTCAGCCATTTTATGAAGAGTCAACCGAGCAAGGTAGAAGTAGCACAAACCGAAGCTATTGATTTTGTTATCGACAAAATTGAGGTTTCTTCTGATGGAACCTATTTGTTTTACGACGCTACAGGCAAGCTGTTCACCAACTACACTTTCGACGCACCAAAAGAAATTATCAAAGGTGATCATATTATGCAAGATGCAAATTCATCTGAACTTTTCGTTTATCGCTTTGACTCAAAGGGCAATAAACAAGTGTATCTCAAAGTGAATCGAAAATAGCTCGACCCCTTGCTTTCCCAACTATAAATTCCTAATTTGCTATAGACCTTGTTCGAGTCTCATTCGAGTCTTGTTCGGTAAAAGGGGGGGAAACCCAGTAAATACCGAAGGAGTATCGAACAAGACCCGAACAAACATGGGAGGATGTGTATTTAAGCACTTGTAAACTAGTGTGTTGTATTATTTTGGAAAGGAAATTAATCCCCTTTATTACCCAAAGATGGAAGAAAAGAGTAGGGGGGATTGTGCGTTTTTATTATGTAGTTTTGAAGCGTACGCAGTAGTAAAAAAAAAAAAGAATACAAATGACTCATACTTATACCACTCGATTCGATTACTTTATGCTATTGTTCTTCTGCTTTGGAGGAGGAGCAATGGGTTATGCCTTTGAACTTGGCTATGCCTATATAATTGGTTGTGGATTGCTCATACCCTTTTTAATTCTACTCTTTAGTTTCGCACAGTCTGATCTTGAAGTTCAGCTTGATGGCATACAACGACAATTGATTTATACCTATAATTATTGGGGGAAGAGAAGAACGAAAAGTTATCCTTTAGATGAGTTGACGTTTACCTATAGTTCCATGTTTACACAGCACGGAAAATGGGCGAAACTTCATATTTACCAAGGTAAAAAAACCGTATATAAACCGAGTATAAGCGCACGTTCTCTCCATGTGGAACAGCAAGAACATTTGGCAGATTGCCTACAAAAGCTCGGGGTTAAACAGCGGTAATAGAGTAGGTTTAACTCACTGTTTGATGAAGATTGATCGCTTTAAGCCTTTGTAACTCTTTAGTTTTCAATGTGTTTTTAAAATGTCCCCTATTTGATGGTGGATCATGTGAACTTATATGGAGCTTAGGGATACTTAAAAAAATATCCCCCTTTCTTTTAGGTGTATGTTTCTGCTGAAATAAGTTGTGTTTTTTGGTTCAAAAATCCACTTCGCAACAAACGTTAAACTCCTTATCGTTTTGTTTTAATCAATTGATTCACGCGGTACATCAAGACAATGCTCAAACAAGAAACAGCAACGACCACATAACCAACAATATCATAGTTCATCAGGGGGCTATTTTTGTGCTCTTGATAAACGATTAAACCTGCGATAGCAGCTGCGATTCCACCCGCAATTTGTTGAATAGAGGAGTTGATACTCATAAACGCACCGCGATCTTTCCCTTCAGGAACAGCACTAGTAAGCGCAGAAGAAGGCACCATACGACTCATAATACCAAACATCATCAAAACATTGATAACCATCACGAGCCAAAGTGGAATTTGTGCCATATTGGTATAAACCACACAAACTAACATCAACCAAATAGAAGCGATACTAAATAGTACATATTTATTCATTTTATCGCTTAATTTTCCAATAAAAGGCATGAATAGTAAAGATGTTACTCCAGAGACCATAAACAGTAGTGGTAATTGATCCGGGTGAACCCCTAAGTTGTTTACGGCGAATATCGTTCCGAAAGGCATCATCATAAATCCACCAACAGATAAGAAGGTTGTAGCAACGAATCCGATGCGATACTCTTTGTTTTTAAGTGTATTCCACAAATGAGTTAGAGGTTTGTGGTCCTGTTGGAGCTGTAAATGTGCATTTACAGGATGCAAGTATAGAAAAATAAGTAGAGCGATCACGATCGAAAGAGCAACAATCAAGAAGAAAGGCGCTTCCCAAACCCATTTATTAGCAATATACAAACCAATGGGAATGCCCAAGACCTGACTTGCACCAAATCCCATTTGTATGAATCCCATGACACGTCCACGTTGTTGTAGACTAAAGATATCTGTGATAATAGCCATAGAAATTGAACCAATTACTCCACCGAATAACCCCGTAAAAATACGAGCTGCTACGAGTGTTTCGAAAGAGTAGGCTAAGCCACAGAATAAAGTTCCTACTATAAAACCAAGGTAGAAAAACAGCAATAGTTTTTTGCGGTCAAACTTATCCGCAAACCCTGCGGTTAGCAACCCTGATGCTCCTGCACTAAAGGCATAGGCAGATACAGCAATACCAAAATCTTGCGTATCCATGGCTAAACTTTTGAGCAGTAAATCACCCAAAGGAGCCATGACCATAAAATCCAAGATAACTGTAAATTGGGTAATCGCTAATATAAAAATGACAAATTTTTCATACCTCGAAAAAGGTACTGTTGTCTTTGTTTCCATAATTGAAGGTTAAATGGTTGAGACTTTTTGAGGTTGTGATTCATTAGAAAATTTCACACGAACAAAAAAAGCATGCAAATATAGGGTATTATTTTTTGTTAACTGTTAACTGTTGACGGTGGATTTTGCTAAAATGGAAAATGTATCTTTTAAACGAGAGACAAAAAAAACGGTTAACTGTAAACAAAACTACTATTTGTCGCTAAAGTAGATAGAAGGGTTTTAGCCAATACTTTGTATAAAAAGAATTGTTGACAAATAGTAGTAAGAAATAATTAAAAGAGATCCTTAAGCGGGTTTTAAGAACTCTAGCGAATGATGTGTTTTAGATCTAATCCAAGCGTGTAAAGTTGTGGTTTTTTCTTTGGATCATAAGTGAAATATAACGCATATCGCTAAAAGAAATATCGCAAAAAATGTACCTTTTGCTTCTGCTCAGATATAAAAAAAGAATGCTTGTTTGATTATTATACGAAAAAAGGCATTGGTGTTAATTTGCATTTGAAATTTTTATCAGTTCCTTTAGGATATGGAAACAAAGAAAGATAACTTAGCTACGCATTTTGTATTTTGTGACCTTAATATCCATTTCCATGACAGCGATACAGTCTATAGAAACACAGGAGTACGAAGAACTTCGTGTGTATACAGAAGAAACACTATTTGAAACTGCCGCAGCAGGACGTCCTTATCGCCCTAAAAGACCTTCTATTTTATTTGTAAAAAAAGGTCACATCAGAATAAAAGAGCAAATTAACGAAATCGAAATTTCCAGTGCTTCCTTTCTTTTAATTAATACCAAATACGTTTATGAGATCTTGGATATTGAACCTCATACAGAATTGCGTTTGTTAGGATACAATCGAGATTTTGTTGAACACAGTACTTTTCAACTTAACAAAGTCAAAGTATACAAAGACCTAAAGAACCAATTAAAACGCGTTTTTACACTGCAACCTGTTGAATTTGATGTTTTTTGGGAAAATATTGCGTTGTTGACGTATTATACGAAAAACCATACAGCGATCACCTATGCGGAACAAATAATTCAGAACTATTTCAATATTTTGTTGTATCACTTGGTGAGTATAGTTGCTCCTTTGCATGAAGAACAGCTGTCACAACTAAATCGACAACAAAAGCTGACCTATGATTTCGTCAATCTAGTTTCTGCACATTATTTACAGTCTAAAAGCGTACAGTTTTACGCTGATGCATTGCATATTTCCATTCGTTATTTAAGTGCAGTTGTCAAGGAAGTCGCCCAACGGACTCCCAATCAAATTATTAGTGAATTTATTGTAAATGAGGCAAAAGCACAGTTGAGTAATCCTTCTATTTCACTTAAAGAAATTGGAAATAAGCTGCATTTTAGCGATCAATATGCATTCACTCATTTCTTTAAAAAACATCTAAAGATGAGTCCGACGCAATATAGAGCCATGATATTAGGGTCTAAATAGTACTTTTGAACATCTGTTAAGGAAGTTGAATCATTTTATATCCAAGTATTTGCCAATACCTTTGTTCGTATAAAACAAAGTATAGAATGAAAAGTAAATTGCGCACAATACTAGGTGGTTTTGTTGCTTTATTGCTTTCTACTACTTGGAGTTATGCACAAGAAAAATCAACGCAACTTTCAGTAGAAGAAATTATTAAGTTGGCATTAGAGAATCATCAGCAGTTGAAATTAAGTGCTCAACAGAAAGAAATTGCGAGTCAACAAACACAAATTTTAAAACTACAACAACTTCCTACACTTGGAGTTTCTGCTACGGCAGCTTATATAGGTGATGCACTAATTTTAGATCGCGATTTTTCGAAGGTAGCGACAAAAGATATGCCCCATTTTGGCAATTCCTATGCCATTCAAGCTTCAGAACTTTTGTATAAGGGAGGAGCGATTAAAAAATCGATCGAATTAGCCAAAATAGGTGAACAAATTGCCGAATTGGATTGGATAAACGATCAACAATCAATCAAGTTCTTAGTTATTTCTAATTATTTAGATCTCTATAAGCTTTTGAATCAACAAGAAGTTTATCAAAACAATAAAAAGTTGGGACAAATTCGCTTGGAAAATGTCAAGCAATTCTATAGCCAAGGCATGCTGACGAGGAATGAAGTTATTCGCGGCGAATTAGCCTTACAAAACATCGATCAAGCTTTACTTGTGGTTACTAACAACATCAATATTGTTAACTACAATTTGAATATAGCTTTGGGATTGGATGTCAATACCAAATTGAGTCCATCTGAAACAATTAGCGAAAAAGAGTTAATGGGGTTATATGAATACTACTTGGCTTTAGCCTATGAAAATCATCCAACCTTGAAAATCACAGAGAAGGCGATAGCAGTTGCCGATCAGAAGATCGCTATAGCGAAAACAGATCAGTACCCTGCATTGATTGCTATGGGTGGTTACAATATGAGTAGACCGATTACAACTTCAAACCCTGTGATGGATATGTATTCCAATACTTGGCAAGTAGGGGTAACGCTTAATTACAGCTTAGACAATCTCTATAAGACTCCGAAGAAGGTGAAGCTAGAACAATTGGAAAAGGGAAAAGCAGAAGAGACGCGTGTATTAGCTATGCAACAAATAGAAATGGGAGTTCACGCTTCTTATACCAAATATGAAGAAGCTATTCAAAACGCACATTTGCTTGAAAAAAGTCAACAGTTGGCACAGGAAAACTATCGCATTATTGAAGCTAAATATCTAAATCAATTAGCAATTCAAGCAGAGATGACAGATGCCACCAATGCCAAACTCGAGGCAGAGTTGCAATATGCAAATGCGCAAATCAATGTACTTTACCAATATTACAGTTTATTAAAAGCAACGGGAACGTTGTAAAATTGCTAAAAATACCATGGAACAAACAGATCATACGACACATACAGAACCGCAAGAAAAGAAAAGCGCTCCAATTACGATTAACACGAAGCAAGAAGTAATCAAAAAACGCAAGATTATTGTACTGAACACCTTGACATTTTTGATTGTAGCTCTTGCGTTCTATTGGCTTTTAACTAAGTATTTTCACATTGGAGATAAAGATTATACAGAATCTGCTCAAGTAGAAGAATATATCAATCCGATAAACACGAGGGTATCAGGTTATATCAAAGACATTCGATTTATTGAACATCAAACTGTTAAAGCAGGGGATACCTTGGTTGTTTTGGACGACAGTGAGATTCGAACTCAAGTAGAACAGGCAGAAGCTGCTTATTTAAGTGCAATAGCCGCTAAAGAAGTAACACGATCTGCCAGAGAAACAACGAGCAATACTATTGGTGTATTTGAATCTAATATTCAAGGTGCACAAGCGCGTTTGTGGAATGCAGAGCAAAATAAAAATCGCTTTGAAAAATTGTTGGTTGTAGAAGCTGTTACCCAACAGCAATACGATCAAATGGCTACAGAATATCAAGCGGCCAAATCAGCTTTTGATGCTTTGAAAAAGCAACAAACGACAACAAGACTCTCTGTTTCTGAAATTGATACGCGTTTAGCATTGAACGATGCGGATATTAAACGCACTAAAGCGATGTTAGACATGGCTCAATTAAACCTGTCTTACACGGTAATTAAAGCACCGTATGATGGTACAATGGGAAGACGCTTAATTAGTGTCGGACAATTGCTGAATCCGAGTCAACAGATTACAACAATCGTTCGCGACAATGAAAAATGGGTAACAGCCAATTTCTTAGAGTCACAAATGCCCGATGTACAGGTAGGAACGATCTTGACTATGACTTCAGATGCTGTTCGTGGAGAGCAATTTGAGGGAATTGTAACGGCAATTTCTGCAGCAACAGGTAATCGTTATTCTAGTATGCCAACAGATAATTCAACAGGAAACTTCGTAAAAGTACAACAGCGTATCCCTGTACGTATTGAGTTTACCGATCAAAATAAACAAGATGCTGTAAACCGCTTAAAGGCGGGAATGAATATGAATGTACAATTAAAAAACAAGTAGGAACAACACACATATTATGTATAATCAAGGATTATTTTACTCTTGGGTGCCCAAACCTGTCATGTTATTGCTTATCGTGGTGATCGCATTGATCTTTTTTGGGGTGAATGGCATCTATACTCCCAATATTACTTATTTAGTTGGTAGTACTGGAGCGATGAGTGAATACTATTTATGGGCAAATTATGCTTGTGTTGTTGGAATGGGAACAGTTATGCCGCTGATTGTGCGTATTAAAGCGCGTTTTAGAACCAAAGAAATACTAGTTGTTAGTCTTACGGGAATTGCACTTTTATTTGTTGTAATGGGAACTACGCATCAACCACAAGTAATCATTGGAGCTTCCTTTTTAATTGGCGTATTTAAAATGTTAGGGATGATGGAGGTAGTCCTCCCGTTGATGTTCATCTTGTCTAAAGATGGAAATCGAGGTCGTTTCTATAGTATTTTTTATACTGTAGTTTTAATCGTCACACAAGTGGCAGGTTATTATATTACCAAAATTTCGTATTATGCCAATTGGCAATTTGGGTACTTAGTTTATGCTTCCATATGTTTAGTTGCAGCATTGATTTGTATTGTCTTTCAACACAATCAACGTTTTATGCGTAAAGTGCCCCTGTATTACATCGACTGGTTAAGCGTGTTACTATACATCAGTTCTTTTATGATATTAGGGTATATTTTAGCCTTTGGAAAACAACAAGACTGGTTTAAATCTGTGCATATCAAGTATGCTACCTTGTCTTTTTTTATCTTGGCCTTTGCCTTCTTTATTCGACAAAAGGTTTTAACCCGTCCTTTCTTATCGCTTAAAGCATTTAAGAAGAACAATGTAAGACATGGAATTATTATGCTTCTTTTGTTGGGAATGTATTTAGCAACTACGAATTTACAAAATACGTTTGCCATGGGAATCTTAGGCTATAATGCTTTAACTAATGCTTCCTTGAATATGATGATGATTCCAGGTTTACTTGTTGGAGCAATTATTTCCTATAAGTGGTTTAATCATTTGTATCCCATTCGAATGCTTCTCTTTACTGGGTTTGCTTCTTTTATGATGTACACCATTGTGATGTACTTCTTTATGGTTCCTGAATTAAATTACCACTTATGGCTGTTGCCACAATTTTTTAAAGGGATGGGTATGGGAATTTTGTTTATTGTAATTTGGTACTATACACTAGATAAATTAGATATTCCAAGTTTGTTGAGCTTAATTGGTTTTGTTCTATTGTGGAGAACCTTCATTTCTTTGGGGATTTTTAGCTCGCTGTTCACTTGGTTACAGTATAAATTGCAGTTGCAAAGCTTGAGTAATTTAGCCGTGTATTTGGATGATACGCTATTGATGCAAGCAGGAGGATCGATTAATCTAACGTCAGTTCAACTCAATGCTATTCTCGCTGCAAATAAGATTATTTTCGGTTTTTTAAATATCCTAGGTATAGGAGTTTTACTTTACGTTCTGTTTCACCATTATGGTCGAACGAAGGATGTTTTGACTCGAATCCGCATGTCTAAAATCGGACAATTGTGGATCAGTACTAAAGATCGAGAAAAAATAGATGAACAATTACATACGTAAGGTTATAGGTTTGTACGAAAAGCAGTTTTCTTTTTTTAGAGGCTGCTTTTTTTGTTGGTTGATTGCTGCTCGGTTTGTGAGGTTTGTGAGGTTTGTGAGGTTTGTGAGGTTTGTGAGGTTTGTGAGGTTTGTGAGGTTTGTGAGGTTTGTGAGGTCAACAACGAACAACGAACAATTAACACTCCCCTCTAACTACCTCATAACCAAATCGCAAAATCGCTACCAACATAATAAATAGAAAAACATAGCGTACCCATTGTTGACCTTTTAGGATAGCTAGTTTAGCTCCACAATACCCACCAATACCATTGCATACTGCCATTGGTAGGGCAACAGACCAAATGATTTGTCCTTTGAGTAGAAACAAGCAAATACTACCTAAATTAGTAAACAGGTTGATCATTTTTGCATAGGCAGAGGCCTTAAAGAAGTCAAATCCAATGAGGAAGATGAATCCCATAATGAAGAAGGTACCTGTAGCTGGACCGATAAATCCATCGTAAAACCCAATGACTATAGCAATGATGATCCCATAGCTATATTTTTTTTGCGTTGTTATTTCGGTTAAGTGTTTCTTGGTAAAGTCTTTCTTAAAATAAGTAAACACCCAAAGGGCAACTAAGATAATGAGTAATAGCGGCTTCATGAAGTCGTTGTTGACGATAGTCAGGATATAGGACCCTAAAAAAGCACTACCACAAGATAGCGCTGCTAGTACCAAAAAATAAGACCATTGAATTTTAGTCTGTTTGAGGTATTGTTGTACCGCCATGGCTGTACCTGAAAAAGCAGGTATTTTTAAGGTTCCGATCACTGATGATACGGGGATTGAGGGTAATAGGGCGAGCCCTAAGGGGGTTTGAATTAATCCACCACCGCCAGCAATAGCATCGATAAAGCCAGCACAAAAAGCTACTATACACAGATAGAAGATAATGTCAAGTTCCATAAACGTCAAAACAACCTTTGTTATTTCGAGTACAAAGGTAAACCTTCTATCGTTTTAGTTGAAGATAATCAAGAATAAATTCCGTGCGTTTTGCAATAGAAGTGCAGGGAACTTCCACCAAATGGTATCCGAACTTTTCATAAGTAATGCGCATGATGGCATGCGTTTGGGTAGCCAGTTGAAAATCTTGTTTTCGCTCTGTATCTTTTTGGTAAATAGCTTCCCAAGGCGGAAAAATAAAAACAACAGGTGCATAAGGAGTTGTGTGAGCGAGGGTATAATGTGCTGGCAGAACGTTGAGTTGTTCCAAATGAGCATAGCCTATACTATCTAATAAACCCCGATCAAAGAAGGTGAGCGTGTCTTCTTTTTGGTGGTTGTAATCAGCGATAGTACATTCGAGCATTTGTTCATAAAAGAGCTGTTTATCTTGCCAGGGAAGTGCTTGTCCATGTTGTAGCATTTGCTGTTTAATAATAGCTCGTCCAACTTCTGGTACGACGGAATATCCCTTTGAGGCAAGAGCTTCTAGTACAGAAGATTTACCACTTCCTGGGCCACCAGTAAAGATGTAAAATGGTTTCATAATTATAATTTGGAATTTGAATGTCCCTAAATAGGGGATGGTACGTAGTGTACATATAAATAGAGAGAAACGCTGCAGAGCAAATAGCCTTTTCCTGGGAAAGAAAAGGCTATTTTTGTTGTTGTTTGTTGTTGTTTGCTATCTCTAGCGGGCTATTTTGGGTATTATCTTTTTTCTCTCTGTGAATCAAAAATAGTTGTTTTTTTGATTAAAGTTAGTTTTATTTTAAATAATTTTTATATTAATGTTATTACAAAAGTTGTGCCAAAATTTTGTTGGTTTTCTTTTTTATGTGTATTATGAATGATGCAATTGCATTGCAAATTGTGCTGGTACATTGTAATAATTCAAAAAAACGTGCTATTTTTGTTTGGATGAAACAATACAACTACATAGTATCCTTGCTCTTAGCGATAATCGTAATGGTTATCTCTTTTTATCCTTGTGCGGATCGTTATGTTTCATCTAAGGTGCAAACAGAATCTGCTGTTGCTCGTGTAATAGAAACGCAACATAGTGATGACGCACAAGATGCTTGTTCACCTTTTTGTGTTTGTGTATGTTGTGCTGTATCAGTGGATTTAACGTTACCTACTTACGACCTTCCTGTTCTGGTACAAACAGTTAGTACAGAAAAAACAATTGTACCTTATCCTTTTGTAGAATCTATCGTTTATCACATCTGGCAACCGCCTAAGCTCGTATAATTATATCGCCCTATGACCGTAGATCTCTTTTGAGGTTTGCGTTTTTATGACCATTTATATTATACAGAGATGCTAGATAAAATCATTCATTTTAGTATCCGAAATAAATTCATCGTTGGACTTTTCGTACTGGGACTTATCGCAGTGGGAAGTTATTCGTTGATGCATTTACCGATGGATACACAGCCTGATATTACGAATAATCAGGTGCAAATTATTACAAGTTCTCCCACGTTAGCAACGCAAGAGGTAGAGCAATTTATTACTTATCCCATAGAACAGGCAGTTAAGCCTATTCCCAATATCACAGAGCTTCGCTCTATCAGTCGTTTTGGCTTGAGTGTGGTAACTGTTGTTTTTACGGAAGATACAGATATCTACTGGGCAAGAAATCAGATTAATGAAAATCTGAAGGCCGCTGAAGAGGTGATTCCTAAAAATGTTGGAACACCCGAATTAGCCCCAGTGAGTACGGGGCTAGGAGAAATCTATCAATATGTAGTTTACCCCAAAGAAGGATATGAAGATCAATATAATAGTATGGATCTTCGCACAATCCAAGATTGGATTATTAAACCCCAATTGATTGGTGTGAAAGGCGTGGCAGAAGTCAACACATTGGGTGGGCATTTGAAACAATATGAGGTGTCTGTACAGCCTGATCGCTTGAAAAGTATGGATACGTCTATTCTGGAGATTTTTGAAGCTTTAGAACAAAATAACGAGAATACAGGTGGTGCTTATATTGATAAGAAACCCTATGCCTATTTTATTCGCAGTATTGGGATGGTTCACTCCATGGAAGATATTGAAAAAATTGTGGTAAAAACAGTCAATGGAACTCCAATTTTAATTCGCGATGTTGCTGAAGTAAGAATCGGAAGCAGCATTCGCTACGGAGCAGTTACCAAAGACGGCAAAGGAGAAGATGTCAGCGGAATGGTGATGATGCTCAAAGACGCCAATACCCAAGAAGTAGTGAAGTTGGTCAAAGAAAAAATGACACAAATTGAAAAGACACTACCCGAAGGTGTCGCAATAGAGCCTTTTATCGATCGAACTAAACTCATTGATAAAACGGTGAGTACGATTCAAACCAATTTGATGGAAGGTGCGTTGATTGTGGTGTTTGTCTTGGTTTTACTCCTAGGTAACTGGCGTGCAGGACTTATTGTGGCCTCTGTTATTCCACTATCTCTATTATTTGCCATCAGTTTGATGAAGCTATTTGGCGTTAGTGGAAACTTGATGAGTTTAGGAGCCATAGATTTCGGATTGATTGTCGATGGAGCAGTAATCATTGTCGAAGCCATTGTTCATCGTCTGCACCTTGGAAAGACAAGGAAGCTCACTCAAAAAGAGATGAACGAAGAAGTGTACACCGCAGCGTCTAAAATTAGAACTAGTGCTTCTTTTGGAGAGATCATTATTTTAATTGTTTACTTGCCTATTTTGGCTTTAACAGGAATTGAAGGAAAAATGTTTGGCCCTATGGCTATGACAGTCTCTTTCGCTATCTTGGGAGCTTTTATTCTTTCGTTAACCTATGTTCCTATGGCTTCTTCTCTGTTCTTGAAGAGAGAGGCAGGAAAAGTTAAACCGAATTTTAGCGATAAATTGATTGATAAAATTTATCAGTTTTATAAACCTATTTTAGAAAAAGCTTTTAAAGTGAAGCGCTTTGTTTTAGTTGTGGCCTTCGGATTATTCGCTTTGGCCCTAGCAGTGTTTAGTAAAATGGGAGGAGAGTTTATCCCAACGTTAGATGAAGGTGACTTAGCTACGCATATTATTATTTCATCAGGTAGTTCACTGTCTCAAGAGATAGAAACAACAACCAAAGCAGAACAGATATTGTTAGATCAGTTTCCAGAAGTAAAAATGGTTATTTCTAAGATTGGTAGTGCGGAAATTCCTACCGACCCAATGCCGATGGAAGCAGCAGATATGATTATTGTTTTGAAAGATAAAAAAGAGTGGACTTCAGCAACAACAAAAGGGGAGCTCATTGATAAAATGGAAGCGGCCTTAGAGGAAATTCCAGGGGTAACCACAGAGTTTTCTCAACCCATTCAAATGCGTTTTAACGAGTTGATGACTGGTGTACGCAGTGACGTAGCAATTAAAGTTTTCGGAGAAGACCTTGATCGTTTGGCTAGTATTGGCGATGAAATTAATGGAATGATTGCCAATGTACCAGGTGTTGCTAGTCCAAAATTAGAACGCGTAACGGGTTTACCTCAAATATCGATCAAATACGACAAAGATAAATTGGCGTTGTATGGATTAAAAATTTCCGACATCAGTCAAATTATACGCGCTGGATTTGCGGGTGAAACAACGGGATTGGTATATGAAGGAGAAAAGCGTTTTGATTTAGTTGTGCGTTTGGATCAAGCATCAAGATCGGATATTGAGAATTTAAAAAATTTCTTTATCCCTTTAGCGGATGGACAACAAATTCCACTGAGTCAAATTGCGGATATCGATTATGAGGATGGACCACAACAAATTAGCCGTGAAGACGGTAGAAGACGTATTGTTTTGGGATTCAATGTAAAAGATCGCGATGTAAAAAGCGTTGTAAATGATATTCAAGCCAAATTAGATGCGCAATTGAAGTTACCTGATGGGTATTATATCACGTACGGCGGTCAGTTTGAGAACTTGGTTGAAGCAACTAATCGACTGATGATTGCAGTGCCTATTGCTTTGGCCTTAATTTTCGTTTTATTGTATTTTACATTTAAATCGGTAAAGCAATCCCTCATTATTTTTACAGCAATTCCTTTATCAGCTATTGGTGGAGTTGCGGCCTTGTGGTTGAGAGATATGCCTTTTAGTATATCGGCAGGTGTTGGTTTTATCGCCTTATTTGGTGTAGCCGTATTGAATGGGATTGTATTGATTGGACAGTTTAACCAGCTAAAAGAACAAGGAATGGATTTATATGAACGCATTATAGAAGGAACTAAAATACGCTTGCGTCCTGTATTGTTGACGGCATCTGTGGCTTCCTTAGGATTTTTACCTATGGCCTTGAGTACAAGTGCAGGTGCAGAAGTTCAAAAACCTTTGGCAACTGTCGTTATTGGTGGGTTGATTACCGCTACACTTTTAACGCTACTTGTTTTGCCTATTATTTATTACTATGAAGAAAAGGGGTTTGGGAAAAGCAAACCAACCAAAACTAACATAACGGCAGTGTTACTTCTTTTACTCATGCTAGGAGGAGCCCAGGCACAAGCACAAGAAGTGACGCGTCTTTCTTTAGATGAAGCGTTGACTTTGGCGAGAGAAAACAACCAAAGCCTAAAAGCATCTAAAGCCAATGTTTTGAGTCAAGAGCAAATGGTAAAAACGGCCTATGATATTCCTAAAACAGACGTGTCTATGGGCTTTGGTTATCTTAATGGAAAAGGACAAAAAGACATCAACCTCAATGTAAGTCAATCGCTGAGTCCCTTTACCTATGCTAAAAAGAAAAACATTCTCCAGAAGGATTATGAAAGTGCTGAATTACAGCTCCAAGGGAAGACGATAGCTATTGAGTTTGAGATAAAACAAACGTGGGAAAATATGCTTTATGCTCAATCCAAGAAAAAGTTGTTGGAACAACAGTTTACATTGCTACAAGCTTTTTCAAAATCGGCAAAATTGCGTTATCAAACAGGAGAAACAACGTTGATGGAGAGTAATGTTGCTCAGGCCAAAGAACAGGAGATTAGTGTGTTGTTAACTCAAAATAATACGTTTTTGCAGAATGAGAAATCGAAAATTAAAGCGTATTTAAATTTGGAAACGGATTTTGAATTGAGTGAACGCGAATTAGTGTACGACGAACACGATCCGTGGGCTGATTTAAATCTCGACGAAAATAATAGCTTACAACTAGCCGAAAAGGAAATCGAAAAAGTAGAGGCGACGCAAAAATTTGAAAAATCTTTGCTTTTACCTGATGTTACCTTAGGTTATACCATCGAATCAGAAGCAGGATTAAGAGCCAATGGATCGAATTACGGTAGAGAGCTGCGCATTCCTAGTTATTCTGTAGGATTGAGTATTCCGATTTTCTTTGGAAGTCAATCCAAAAAAATAAAAGCAATGAAGTACAGCATCGAACAAGCGACCTTGGAGAAAGACTACTTGCACAGGCAGTTAAGCGAATCGGTACAGCAGCAGTTGGAAATTATTCGCGCCCAACAATCGGTTATTGATTACTATCAAGATAACGCCTTGTTGAATGCATCAATTATACAAGATCATGCCAACAAGTCGTATAATAATGGAGATATTTCATACGTGGAATATATCCAATCGATGGAAACCGCTTTAAACATTCAAATTAATTATTTAGATGCCGTGTTGCAGTATAATTTAGGACACAATGCACTACATTATTTAGTTAACCAATAATTCGATTTTTACTATGAAAAGAATATATATAGCCTTAGTTGTTTTTGGAACAATTTTCTTTGCCAATTGCCAAAATAAAACGACAACAGAAGAAACGATAGTTACACAAGAAGATGAACACGAAGAAGATGGCGCAAAGGAAGTAGAACTAAACAGTGCGCAAAAAAAGGCAGCAGGTATTGTAATGGGGCAGTTAGAAGACAAGAACCTAACGGACGTGATCAAGGTAAACGGACAAACAGAATTGCCTCCTCAAAATCAAGCAGATGTTACTACTTTTTTAAGTGGAACCATTACGCAAATTCTCGTGAATATTGGAGATCGAGTAACCAAAGGCCAAGTATTGGCTATTGCTGATAGCCCTGAATTTATTCGTTTACAAGAAGAGTATCAGATTTCTAAAAATAATTTAGAGTATTTGGAATTGGAATATAAACGCCAACAAACGCTACGCGCTGAAAATGTCAATTCTGAAAAAACCTATCAAAAGACGAAATCTGAATTGAATATTGAGAAGTCGCGTTATCAATCGTTAACCAATCAATTGTCTTTGCTATCGACAAATCCAAACTCAATGGCAAGAACGCTGAAAATCATTGCGCCTATTAGTGGAAATGTATCTTCAATTCCCATTCGAATTGGAACTAATATCGTAAACGGACAAACGCTGTTGTCTTTAGTAGATAATTCGAAAATTCACTTGGATCTCAAAATATACGAAAAGGACTTGCCCTATGTGCACGAAGGGCAAAAGGTGTCGTTTAAATTGACCAATATCAATAAGGAAGAGGTAACAGCTACCATTTTTAGTATAGGAAAAGCATTTGAGCCAGGCACAAAAACGGTGATTGCTCATGCTAATATTGATCAAGTACCGGATAATTTAATTCCGGGATTATATGTGAATGCCTTGGTTGATGTAGGGGCTAAAACGGTCAAAGCATTACCTAATGAAGCGATTATCAAAGCTGATGGACGTGAGTTTATCTTCGTTTCCGATGCTTCAGAAGAACATGGTGATCACTTTCACTACAAGCGCGTTGAAGTGAAAACAGGCGTAAAAGAATTGGGATATACTCAAGTAGATATCGTAGAAGCCTTACCTGAAAACTATAGTATTGTTACACAAGGGGCCTACTATCTACAAAGTCACTTGATTAAAAACGAAGGTGGCGGAGGGCATAGTCATTAGTTGATTTTGATTGTTTGTTGAGATGGTGAGGTGGTGAGGTGGTGAGGTGGTGAGGTGGTGAGGTGGTGAGGTGGTGAGGTGGTGAAATCGGAACGCAGTGTAGATTCATCGAACACTAAAACCAATATAAACTAGGTGAGATAGATGGTGAGGTGGTGAGGTGGTGAAATCGGAACGCAGTGTAAATCGAAACGCAGTGTAGATTCATCGAACACCAAAACAAATATAAAATAAGTGAGATATATTCATCGAACACTAAAACCAATATAAACTAGGTGAGATAGATGGTGAGGTGGTGAGGTGGTGAAATCGGAACGCAGTGTAAATCGAAACGCAGTGTAGATTCATCGAACACCAAAACAAATATAAAATAAGTGAGATATATTCATCGAACACTAAAACCAATATAAACTAGGTGAGATAGATGGTGAGATGGTGAGGTGGTGAGGTGGTGAGGTGTTGAGGTGGTGAGGTGTTGAGGTGGAGCCGAAATCGACAATCTCCAAACAACAAACGCCAATCAACTCATTATTTCATCCATCTTCTGTCTAAAATGTAAAAGAATTGACTTAGGCCATAGCTAAAGCCCTAGAAATAATTAAATTTGTAGTTCAATTTTTAAATGAATAACCGATCATGCTTTCAAATCGCTTCAGATTAAACGAAATGTTGGTGTTTGCATACCGACTATTTTTAGCATTCTTTTTTTATTTTATAGCGAGAGTTTTATTCTATTTGTACAATAGCGATTTGCTTGCTGTTGATTCTGTAGGTCAGTTTCTAAAACTCGCCTATCACGGATTGACTTTTGATAGAATGGCTATTTTTTATGTCAACGGCTTATTTATTCTCCTGTCGATTGTTCCTATTGTAAAAAGTACAAGTAAAGGATATCAAAAAGTAGTGTTTTGGAGCTATATCATTCCCAATTTGTTAGCATATGCAACAAACTTTATCGACTTTATCTACTATCGATTTATTTATGCTCGCACAACGATTGCTGTATTTGACAGTTTAGAACACGAATCTAATAAAGGGCAATTGTTTCTTAATTTCTTAGTGAACTACTGGCATGTTTTTGCTTTGTGTATTGGACTTTGTGTGTTGTGGGTGTACCTGTATAAACGCGTAAAATTTACTAAACCACTGGAAATAGAAAGCAAGAAAAATTACTATCTATCTAGTGTATTTATCTTTGTTTTAGTAGCGGTTGGATTTATTGCTGGTGTACGTGGAGATTTGAAAAAAACAACACGACCGTTGAATATCATTGATGCCAATCGCCATGTAGAAAAACCAGAACATGCCGATATTGTATTGAATACACCTTTTGCTATTTTGCGTACTATAGGTAAAACGAGCTTCAAAAAAGTACAATACATGGACGAAGCTACGTTAAATCAGTATGTAAGTGGAACAAAACAGTATTATTCTACTGATCCATCGACGCCAAATATTGTACTATTCATCACCGAAAGTTATGCAAGGGAATATATTGGGGCTTTTAATCAGGATATGAATATTCCCAACTTTAAAAGCTATACACCTTTTATTGACTCCTTAGCACAACACAGTTTGATTTTTCCTAATGCTTTTGCCAACGGATATAAATCAATTCACGGGGTATCGTCTGTCATTGCGGGAATTCCGTCGTTTAAAGATGCTTTTACATCTTCGCCTTTCCCGAAACAAAAGATAGAATCATTGGTTTCGACTTTGAAGTCAAAAGGATATGATACCTCTTTCTTTCACGGTGCACCAAATGGTTCTATGGGCTTCTTAGGCTTTGGAAATATTTTGGGCTATGATCACTATTATGGTAAGACAGAATACAACAATGATGATGATTTTGATGGTACATGGGGTATTTGGGATGAACCGTTCTTTCAATACATGCGCAAAACGCTAAACGAGAAAAAAGGACCTTTCTTCGCAACACTATTTACGGTTTCTTCTCATGAACCGTTTAACGTACCGGAACAATACAAAGGAAAATTCCCAAAAGGCAATCAACAAATTCACCAAACGGTTGGCTATACAGATTATGCATTCAAACGCTTTTTTGAAGAAAGTAGCAAAGAACCGTGGTTTAAGAATACGATTTTTGTTATCACAGCGGATCATACCAATCAAATTGATTATGATGAATACCGAAAATTAGTTAACCGCACTGCTGTTCCTATTTTGTTCTATACCGCTGATGAGCGTTATAAAGGAGTAAACAAAGAATTAGCACAGCAAATCGATATTTATCCAACATTGTTAGATATGATTGGATATGATAAACCCTTTAGAAGTTGGGGTAGAAGCTTGTTGAATGATTCTATCGTAAAGCCATTTACCATCAACTATGGTGGAAATGAATATACGTACCAAGAAGGAAACTATATCGTTCGCTTCAATGGAAAAGAAGTAACTGGATTTTATGCCATTAGCGATAAAGGATTAGAACACAACTTAATTCAACAGAAAAATAAAGAAATGGAAACACTTGAAATGAAGTGTAAAGCATTTGTTCAAGATTATTTCGATCGAATTATCGATAAGCGATTGGATTAGTTGACGGATGTTCGTTGTTTGTTGTTCGTTGATTGTTGAGATGATGAGATGATGAGATGATGAAATCGGAACGCAGTGAAGATTCATCGAACACCAAAACAAATATAAACTAGGTGAGATAGATGAGGAAATCAAAAAAACAAGCTAAAGACGTTGTTCGTTGATTGTTGTTCGTTGATTTTGCTAAAATAGGTGTATTTTCTTTAAAACACCAAACGACAAACATCAAACGACAAACATTTCAATTGCTAATCCCTTTATACAGAAATGAGTAAATTTTAAAGTTATTTTACGACTTCTAAAATTAGAACAATAGCTGGAAAAGTTGTACTTTTGCCAAGTTTTATTCTTTACAACACAACAAATAAACATAAATGAGACAAGCTAAGTATATTTTCGTGACAGGGGGCGTTACGTCATCCCTAGGAAAAGGAATTATAGCAGCATCGCTAGCAAAATTGTTGCAAGCGAGAGGTTATTCGACAACAATTCAAAAATTTGATCCGTATATCAACGTGGATCCAGGAACGTTAAATCCATATGAGCACGGAGAGTGTTTCGTGACAGATGATGGAGCAGAAACGGATTTGGATTTAGGGCATTACGAGCGATTTTTGAACGTTCCAACTTCTCAAGCCAACAACGTAACAACAGGACGTGTATACTTATCTGTTATTGAAAAGGAGAGGAGAGGAGAGTTTTTAGGAAAAACGGTTCAAGTTGTACCACACATCACCAATGAAATTAAAGATCGCATGCAGTTGCTTGGTAAAACAGGTGACTATGACATCGTAATTACAGAAATTGGTGGAACAGTTGGGGATATCGAATCGTTACCTTATATCGAATCGGTACGTCAGTTGTTATGGGAGTTAGGAGACAATAATGCGATTGTTGTACACTTAACTTTGGTGCCATACTTAGCGGCAGCAGGTGAATTGAAAACAAAACCAACGCAACATTCTGTAAAAACGTTAATGGAAAGCGGAATCAAAGCGGATATTTTGGTGTGTAGAACGGAGCACAACTTGAGTTCTGAGATTCGTCAAAAATTAGCACAATTCTGTAATGTAAAACCGGAAGCGGTGATTCAGTCAATTGATGCAGAAACAATTTATGATGTTCCAAACTTAATGTTGCAAGAAGGGTTAGATAAAGTAGCATTAAAACGCTTAGACTTACCTGAAAAGCAAACACCAGATTTAGTGAAATGGAACGAGTTTATCCACCGTTTAAAATTCCCTAACCACGTTGTAAATATTGGTTTAGTAGGAAAATATGTGGAATTACAAGATTCATATAAATCAATTTTAGAGGCTTTAGTACACGGTGGTGCACAAAACCAAGCGAAAGTGAATATTATTACGATTCAATCGGATTTAATTACAGCAACCAACGTAAACGAGAAGTTGAAGAACTTAGACGCTATTTTAGTTGCTCCAGGATTTGGATCACGTGGTATTGAAGGAAAAATTGAAACTGTAAAATTTGCAAGAGAAAACAATATTCCTTTCTTGGGTATCTGTTTGGGAATGCAAATGGCTGTTATTGAGTATGCTAGAAATGTGCTGGGATATCAAACAGCCAATACTACCGAAGTAAACGAGAGTACACAATATCCTGTAATTACTTTTATGGAAGACCAAAAAGATATTACAGACAAAGGAGGTACCATGCGTTTAGGTGGATGGGATTGTAAATTGAAAGAAGGTTCTAAAGTGTTTGATATTTATGGCGATAGTATGATCAATGAGCGTCACCGTCACCGTTATGAATTCAACAACCAATATTTAGAAGACTTTGAAAAAGCAGGATTAACTGCATCAGGTTGGAATCCGGAAACAGGATTGATCGAAATTGTTGAATTGGATACACATCCATTCTTCGTTGGAGTTCAATTCCACCCAGAGTACAAGAGTACGGTAGCAAAACCGCACCCACTTTTTGTTCATTTTGTAAAAGCAGCTATTGATTATAAATCCAACTAATCAATAGACTTTTTATATAACAAATTTTATCACTTACAAATTAAGTAATGGAAGGAAAAAAATTAGATCGTAACAGTATCATTGGCTTTGTAATTATTGCCGGATTGCTTATTTGGTTGATGTTGAACAACATCAATAAAGAAAAAGAATCCATACAAAAGGATACTGAATTAGCACAGAAAGAAAGTATTAAACAAGAACAATCCGCTACTTTTGAAAAAGCGCTTCAAGCACCAGCTGTAGAAGGAGATTCTTTACAAACTGAACAAATCCGCGCTACATTCGGACCTTTTGCTTATAGTGCTACGTTACCAGCAGCTAAAGGAGGAACTACAACTTTAAAAACGGACTTACTTACACTTGAAGTTGATAATAAAGGAGGAAAATTATCGCATGTAGTTGTAAATAACTTTAAGCGTTTTAGCAAGGATTCTGAAGAAATCGTTGCCTTGATCAAAGATCAAAATGCCAACTTTAACTTGCAATTATACACAACGGATAATCGCGTATTCAATACGGAAGACTTATACTTCGAACCAACAGTAACGAAAGAAGGGGAGAACCAAGTGTTAGCTATGCGCTTAAAAGCTTCTGAAACAGAGTTTTTAGAGTATCGCTATGTATTGAAACCGAATGATTATATGCTTGATTTCTCGATCCGTACGCAAGGATTAAGCAAAATTGTAGACGTTTCTAAAACGCCAGAATTAAACTGGGAAATGAAAACATACCGCAATGAAAAAAGTATTGCGTATGAAAATAGATACGTTCGCTTATACTATGAGCACGAAAAAGGAAAAGACAACAACCTTAGTGAGTCGAGCAAAGACGATACAAAAGAGTTGAAAGACGTTTCTTATATCGCGTATAAACAACACTTTTTCACGTCGATCTTATTGACAGACAAAAATTTCGAAAGTGCTACGCTAAATACAAAGAATTTAGTAGCGGACGAAAAAGTGGATACCGTATTCACGAAACAATTTACAAGTGCTATTCCTTTAAATTATAGCAATGGAGAGTTGAACTACGATATGAACTGGTATTTTGGTCCATCAGATTTCAAAATATTAAAATCATATGACCGCAACTTAGATAATATCGTTCCATTAGGATGGGGAATTTTCGGATGGATTAACCGTTTCTTGTTTATTCCTGTATTCGGATTATTAACAAGCTTCTTACCTTACGGTATTGGTATTATTGTATTGACGATTTTAGTTCGTTTATTTACTTCACCTTTAACGTATAAATCGTACGTATCTCAGGCGAAAATGAAAATGATTCGCCCAGAGGTTAATGAGTTAAACGAGAAGTTTAAGAATGATCCAATGAAGAAACAGCAAGAGACGATGAAATTGTACTCTAAAGCTGGGGTGAATCCAATGGCTGGATGTATTCCTGCCTTATTACAGATCCCAATCTTCTACTCGTTGTTCCAGTTCTTCCCATCGTCATTTGATTTAAGACAAAAGAGCTTCTTATGGGCAGATGATTTATCATCGTATGACTCAGTGTTGCAATTGCCATTCAATATTCCTTTCTATGGTAACCACGTGAGTTTATTCCCATTATTAGCGTCTATCGCAATCTTCTTCTACATGAAGATGACAACAGGAGATCAACAAATGGCACAACCTACACAAGAAGGGATGCCAGATATGAGTAAAATCATGAAAATCATGATCTACGTATCTCCAATCATGATGTTATTTTTCTTTAATAACTATGCTTCAGGTTTATCGTTGTACTACTTCATCTCGAACTCTATTACAATCGGAATTATGTATGTAATTAAAAACCACATTGTAAAAGATGAAAAGATCTTAGCTACCATCGAAGAGAATAAAACGAAAAAGCGTCCACAAGGAAAATGGCAACGCAAAATGCAAGAAATGATGGAACAAGCACAAGAACAACAACGCTTGAAAGATCAAAATAAAAAATAGGTAACAGTTAACGGTTAACGGTAAATTATCGATAGAAGAAAAACCATTCCTTTGTAGGGATGGTTTTTTTTTGTTCGTCGTAGAGATTATCGTTTAAAGAGAATACTTCCTTATTTTAGCAAAATCTACCAATACCTCACAAACCTCACATTTTTTTGCTCTTTGCTCTTTGTGAAGTTGTAAATTCTCTACAAAGAACAACCCACACAAACCGCACAAACCTCACAAACCGCACAAACCTCACAACCCTCACATTTTTTTGCTCTTTGCTCTTTGTGAAGTTGTAAATTCTCTACAAAGAACAACCCACACAACCCACACATTTTTTTGCTCTTTGCTCTTTGTGAAGTTGTAAATTCTCTACAAAGAACAACCCACACAACCCACACATTTTTTTGCTCTTTGCTCTTTGCTCTTTGTGAAGTTGTAAATTCTCTACAAAGAACAACCCACACAACCCACACAACCCACACATTTTTTTGCTCTTTGCTCTTTGTGAAGTTATAAATTCTCTACAAAGAACAACCCACACAAACCTCACAAACCTCACAAACCTCACAAACCTCACAAACCTCACAACCCACAGAACCCGTCAACAGTTAACTGTCAACCAATAATGCATTTGTCCCCCATTTGTCCCCCCTCTAAATGCGTATTATTTCTTAAGAAAAGCCTAATTTTGCGAAATTAACTTAAGGGTGTTTTATGTATTGCATTAGAATAGATAGGTAAACACCTTTAAACTCACATCCCCTTACGTATGAAAAAGACGATTCATTATTTATTCTTTTTTATTTTTTCGCTACAGTGTAGCTTTTTACAAGCACAACCTTATCAACCCCTAGTAATAGATGGTTATAATGCCGATGTTATTGCTAATGGTGTTGGAGCGGTTGGTACCTCAACTACACATGATATCGATAGTGCAGGACATTATCTGCTTGCAGAGGATTGGAAGTTAGATGCGAATCAATCTTTGAGCGGAACAGGTTTACCTATGAGTGGTCGTATTTCTTCTGCTTCTGTACCAGGAATGGAATTTCTTTTGCAAAATTACAGTGCGAATAATTCGATTCGTTTAACTACTACTACATCAAGTGTCATATCTAACTTAGCAACACCTGTAAAGGCGAGAAAACTTTTTGTCCTAACTACGGCTGGATTAGCAAGTACAGCGTTAGAAGTAACGGTAATTTTTGAGGATGATACTACAGAAATATTTTCAAGCCGCGTACCCGATTGGTTTAATGGAACTTCTTTGCCTGTGGTTCATAAAAATTTTGGGCGATTAACAGGCGCAAATATTTTAGAAAAACCAACAGATAACCCTAGATTATATCAAGTTACTTTAAATATTAGTAAACAAAATCAGCTAAAGAAAGTCAAGCAAATTAAGTTTTTACGTCTCATTTCATTTGAAGGGGTTCTAAATATTTTTGCTGTTTCAGCAGAATTACTAGATAGTTGTCCGAGTCCTGAATTTGTTGAATTTAGCAAGTTAACGATGAATAGCGTAGTTGCAACAGTCGATTTACCAGTGTTGCCAGCAACAACCTATCAATATGAATTACGTACCTCTGGTTTACCGGGGTCTGGGAACACAGGACTCGTTCAAAGTCAAGATTTTAGTGAAAGTAACAATCAGATCACTTTTACTAATTTAGCCAATGCAACAGCATTTTTCTTCTATGTTCGTTCGTTTTGCTCAGATACAAATCAAGGGTATTGGAAAGGACCTTTTACTTTTACTACCTTATGCAATGCTGTGAATACCCCCTATAAGGTACCGTTTGATGCAGTGGATGCTCCAAATGCGCCTGCTTGTACGACGATTTTAAATGCAAATGAAGATGATTATACTTGGATCACAGAAAGAAATATCATCGGTTTTGAAGGTCCTACTTTGAGATACCGATATAATCCTACTCAATCAGCAGATGATTGGTTTTTTACCCGTGGAATTAATGTAACTAGAGGAGAAACGTATCGTTTGCGATTTAAGTATAGAGATAAAAGATTTAATGAAAAGCTACGCGTAAGTTTGGGGAAATTCGCTTATCCCGAAGCGATGACCACTGAAATTTTTAATGTAGATACAGGCGGAACGGATCAAGTAACAGATAAATTAATTGAATTTACAGCGGATGAAACGGGTGTTTTGTATATTGGTTTTCAAGTACATTCCCTTGCAGATCAATTTTTATTATACTTGGGCGATATTGAAGTAACACAGTCAAGTTGCCATAGATTACTTTGGGGGTTAAGTGGATGGGTGTGTGAAGGCGGGCCTGTAACCTTGGAGGCTCAGGCTAATTATGGCACACTCCGTTGGTATGACTCGCGAACGAGTACGGAAGTTTTAGGAGAAGGCTCTACTTTTGTAACTCCTCCCTTAACAGAATCAAAAAGTTACTATGTCAAATCCTATTTAGAAGATAGCAAAGGAGGTAAACAAAGTTTATCTACCAATTCCAATGATACCCAAACGAATGCAACTTGGGGAATTTCATTTGATCTACTAGATCCAGGCACGATTAAAAGCACCACAGTATACGCCAGTCAATCGGGAAGCATCCGCGTTGCGATTCTAAATTCAAGTGGAAGAGAGGTATATGTATCAGATGTTATAGCGATTAATGCCGCGGGTCCTACTGTACCAATTACTGTCCCTTTAAATGCTGAATTAAATGCAGGCAATGGGTATAAAATGATTTTGAAAGAGGTAAATAATGCGAAGCTTTTTATTGATCAAAAGGTACTTTTTCCGATATACGATAGCCACAATAGTTTGAGGGTAACTTCTAGTTTAACACCTGTAGAGAATCGAGCTTTCTATGCCTATTTTTTTGAACTGGTATACCAAAGAGCATGTACAACCTCAGGTGTTATGCTCGATGCTACAGTAGTTAAAGCAGTTGCACCTACAGTGGATCAGGCCATACAACATTTTTGTAGAAGCTCAAATCCAACATTGGCAGATATAGCAATAACAGGAACAAATATTAGCTGGTATGCAAATGAAACTGGGGGTGTCGCATTGCCTAATACGACTCCTTTGGTACACAATACAACCTATTATGCTTCTCAATTTCTCTATGCTTGTGAAAGTCCGATGCGTACTGCCGTAAAAGTAGTCGTAGAAGAAGCTCGCCTTCAAACATCAGGAATGAATGTGCATTATAATTATGGAACCGATTCCCAAACGGTTGGAACTAGTATTTATAATGCACTAGGTTCAACAGAGTTGCAATGGTACACAGAGGAGACAGGTGGTTTACCTGTTGATACTCCAGCCTTTTCTAACTTAGCTGTAGGAAATTATGACTATTGGGTGAGTGGAGTAGTAAATGGTTGTGAGAGTATAAGAAGTCGTATCGGTATGACTGTACGTCCTGTGTCTGTATGGGTGACTGCACAACCTACTAGAAAAGTGTATGGAGAGGAAGATCCTGCTTTGTTATATCGTGTTAGTGGGTTGGTCAATGATGATGAATTAATGGGAAGTTTGACTCGTGTTCCAGGAGAAGAGGTTGGTACTTATGTAATTAGCAGAGGAACCTTGGCTGCTTCGTCTAATTATATACTTAATGTGGATAATGCGAACTTTAGAATTCTTCCCGCAACAGTAACCGTAACCGCAGAGTCTCAAACTAAAACCTATGGAGAAGCAGACCCTGCTTTAACTTATACAGCCTCAGGCTTACAATTTAATGAACAAGCCTCAGCTGTATTTTCTGGAGAGTTAACCCGTACTGGAGATGAAGCGGTTGGGAATTATAGCATTACACAAGGAACTTTAGAGACTACGGAAAATTATACCTTAGTGTTCGAAGAAGCCGATTTTACTATCACTCCTGCTACAGTCATTGTAACTGCAAATCCTCAAACCAAAACCTATGGAGAAACAGATCCTCCCTTAACCTACACGGTTGCAGGATTACAATTTAATGAACAAGCCTCAGCTGTGTTTTCTGGAGAGTTAACTCGTATACCGGGTGAAACTAAGGGAATCTATGCTATCGAGCAAGGATACTTAGGCGCAAACTCTAATTATATCTTCAATTATGTAGGAGATAATCTTACGATTGATGCAGCAGCATTAACCGTAACGGCAGAACCTCAAATCAAAACCTATGGAGAAGCAGATCCTGCTTTAACCTACACGGTTTCTGGCTTGAAAAATAACGAAGAAGCTTCAACTGTATTTACAGGAAGTTTAACGCGTGTTGCAGGTGAAGCCAAAGGTCTCTATGCTATTGAAAAAGGAAGTTTAAGCGCTAACGCTAATTATACGTTCAATTATGTAGGAGATAATCTTACGATTGGTGCAGCGGAATTAACCGTAACGGCAAATCCTCAAACCAAAACCTATGGAGAAGCAGATCCTGCTTTAACCTACACGGTTGCAGGATTACAAAACAACGAAGATGCTTCAAGCGTATTCACTGGAAGTTTAACGCGTGTTGCAGGTGAAGCCAAAGGAACGTATGCTATTGAAAAGGGTAGTTTAATCGCTAACGCTAATTATACGTTCAATTACGTTGGAGATAATCTTACGATTGATGCAGCAGCATTAACCGTAACGGCAGATCCTCAAATCAAAACCTATGGAGAAGCAGATCCTGCCTTAACCTACACGGTTGCAGGATTACAAAACAACGAAGAAGCTTCAACCGTATTCACCGGAAGTTTAACGCGTGTTGCAGGTGAAGCCAAAGGAACGTATGCTATTGAAAAGGGTAGTTTAATCGCTAACGCGAATTATACGTTCAATTACGTTGGAGATAATCTTACGATTGATGCAGCAGCATTAACCGTAACGGCAGAACTCAAAACGAAAACCTATGGAGAAGCAGATCCTGCCTTAACTTACACGGTTGCAGGATTACAAAATAATGAAGAAGCTTCAGCTGTGCTAGCTGGAAGTTTAACGCGTGTTGCAGGTGAATCAGTTGGGAACTATGCTATTCAACAAGGTACTGTAGCCCTAATTTCTTCGAATTATACACTAACGTATGACAGTGCAAATTTCGAGATTCAGTCTGCTACTTTAACCGTAACGGCAGAACCTAAAACGAAAACCTATGGCGAAGCCGATCCTGCCTTAACTTACACGGTTTCAGGATTACAAAATAACGAAGAAGCTTCAGCTGTGCTAGCTGGAAGTTTAACACGTGTCACAGGTGAATCAGTTGGGAACTATGCTATTCAACAGGGAAGTTTAGTCGCTACGGCAAATTACAACATGGTGTATGAAGGAGCTGATTTCACAATTACACCAGCTGAATTGATCGTAACAGCAACTGCACAAACCAAAGCTTATGGTGAAGTAGATCCTGCTTTAACCTATACCGTTTCCGGATTACAATGGAATGATGATATAGCAACAGTAATGCAAGGTACATTGAATCGTGAAAGTGGAGAATGGGTAGGAACATATCCAATAAAACAAGGGAATTTAGCAACTACAGCCAATTATACTTTGACTTTTGTTGGTGCTCATTTAACGATTCATCCGATTGAGTTACGCATTTCTCCTCTGCCAAACCAAAGCAAAGTATACGGACAAGTCGATCCTGTCTTAGCCTTTACGGTTAGCGGATTGAGTAATGGAGATACCCTAGGAGATGCGTTAATAGGAACGCTTGGTCGTACAAATAGTGAAAATGTTGGTCTTTATTCTTATAAGTTAGGAAGTCTACAAGCTGTGCAGAGCAATTATAACCTAGTCCTCGTTGATGAAGAGCATTTTGCAATTACACCAGCGCCAATTGCAATTGTGGTTAATCCAAACCAACAAAAAAGAGTAGGACAAGCTGATCCTGTGCTGACGTATACCGTTACAGGGTTACAGCGAGGGGATTATCCTGCCAATGTAATGATGGGACAATTAGAGCGAGAGATAGGTGAATCGGTGGGGATGTATGCTATTGAGCAAGGAAGTTTGGCACCTCGTTCAAATTATACCATTCAATCGTTTACAGCGGGTGTATTTGAAATTAAAAAAGGAGCGATTACTGGACTTACACTACCTGCTCAATCTTTTGTTTACGATGGTGAAGTGAAGCGTTTACAAGTAGAGGGACTATTGGCGGATGGAGCCGTAATAACCTATGAAAACAATGACCAAACTCAAGTTGGGCGCTATACTGTTGCAGCAACAATTGATTATGGTACTAACTATGAGCCGTTGCGTTTATTGGGAATATTGACTATTACCTCTGCAGAACAGCATATTCGCTTTACTGCACCTGCGCTAGTAGTGATGGAAGATATCCCAACGTTACAACTACAAGCAACGGCAAGTTCTGGATTGCCGATTTCGTATACAATAGACGATCCGACAATAGCTGTTGTTGATGCAGCAGGGAACCTTCGCTTCTTACAGCCAGGAGTTGTAACGGTATCCGCACACCAAGAAGGGGATTCAAATTACAAAGCAGCAACTCCTGTTATTCAAACCATAGAAGTAACAAGTAGAGATGCCAGTATTTGGAATCTGCAACTAGATGGTGTAGATTATGGTAAAATCGAAGGAGAATTACAAGTGGTATTGAGTTGTGAGTACAACCAAGAGAAAGTACATTTTGTTGTTACTACCCAAAATGGAGCAGTTGTACAACCATCCCATGATTTTATTGTTCCCGTTCCTGCCTATGGAAGATATGAACAAGTGATTACGGTACAGGCACAAAATGGAACGGTTATCCAAACGTATAAAATCGTAATTGATAAACGCATGCCAACGGAAAACATTGTATTCCAAAAGTATGGTAACGTCTTATTGGTCAACAACAACAAACATACCAATGGAGGCTATGTATTTAGTGCATATGAATGGTTTAAAAATGGCGTGTCTATCGGTAAAAAACAATTCCAATCAGCAGGTAGTGATTCCGGAACCACATTCGATGCTTCTGCTGTTTATGAAGTAGAATTAACGCTTCACAACGGCCAAAAGATAAGAAGTTGTCCGATTGCACTTGAAAGTAAACAAGCTACTAATTGGGCAGTTTATCCAAATCCAGTAGAAAAAAGTGCTTGGTTAAGCGTTCGCTTGGATGGCAACTATCAAGAAACAATAAGCTATGCGATTTACAGCATCAAAGGACAATTGATCAAACGCGGTGAAGTGGATTCAACGAGAATGGGAATTGAAATCCCCGCAACCGTTGCCACAGGATCGTATTACTTGGTTTTAAAAATCGCTGACAAGCAAGAAGGAATCCAATTTATCATCAAATAAGGGCGGATTACATCCGCCCATAACCACTAGCAACACAATGAAACAATATTTTTACCTTGCCGTTTTTTTAATTAGTGTAGGCTATACTGCACAGGCGCAGTATAAACCTTATTATTACAAGAATCACGAAATTGGCGTAATAGCAAAGGCAGGAATGTCGCAAAACTACGGTAGTCTACCTACTCAAATTTCGACTGATTTTAAAATGAGTACGGCAGTAGGAATTCAATACGATTATTATCTCAACGCAACGTGGAGTTTGGGAATTGGAGGACAATATGCTATGCAAACCACAACTTTTACAGCTAATAATCTAAAAGGAAATAGCGAAGAAGTCGATTGGGAGAATGAAAAATTTGTTTTTAGCTACCACGGAAAATCCTACAAAGAAGAGTGGAAAGTTTCTCAACTAAATATTCCATTAACCGTGCAATACGTAGGGAAGGGAGAAAGAGCTTTTTATGCTCGAACAGGAATACAGTATTCGTTGATCATGAGTAATAAAACTACAGTAACGTGGAGTGGCTTGCAAACTTCGGGCTTTTTCCCTCAATACAATCTACTGTTAGATCAAGATTTATTGTATGCGGGATTTGCTTATCAAGAGCAAGTCGAAGCCAAACCCAAGTTAGACTTAAAAGACCGTTGGGCGTGGATTGGAGAAGTGGGAATGAAATACAACATCAAAGACAACCAAAATTTATATGTTGGAGTATATTTTGATTTAGGTGTCAACAACCAAAAACCAGACATACAAACATCCAAAGAACAAGTACTGATGTACCAACCTGTTGAAAATGATGCCTTGGTGTATAGTAGCATTCAAGAAAGCTCAAACGCCGTGTTTAAAAGTTATAACTTCGGTATTCAATTACGCTATGGATTTGGGTTGTAATTAATGGTTAACAGTTAACGGTTAACAGAAAATAGGTATAGAAAGATAGACCATCCCTTTGTAGGGGTGGTTTTTTTGTTGGTGGTTGGGTGGTGAGGTGATGAGTCGAACCTCACAACTCCCAATGAAAGCCTTTCTTAATACAACGGTAAAAACGTATTAAATTAATTCATTTCTCCTTACCTTTGTAGCTTAGTTTTTTTAAAATATGAAAAGAGTAGTAGTAGGACTTTCAGGGGGGGTAGATTCAAGTGTTGCCGCCTACTTATTGAAAGAACAAGGATACGAAGTGATCGGATTATTCATGAAAAATTGGCATGATGATTCTGTGACAATTTCGAACGAGTGTCCCTGGCTAGAAGATAGCAATGACGCTCTGATGGTTGCCGAGAAATTAGGCATTCCTTTTCAAACGGTAGATTTAAGTGAACAATATAAGGAGAAGATAGTAGACTATATGTTTAAGGAGTATGAGAATGGTCGTACCCCAAATCCTGATGTACTGTGCAATAGAGAAATCAAGTTTGATGTTTTCATGAAGATTGCTTTAGAATTAGGAGCTGATTATGTAGCTACAGGACATTATTGTCGCAAAGCGGAAGAAGAGGTTGTATTAGAAGATGGTACAACTCAAACCGTGTACAAATTATTAGCGGGAGTAGATCCATCAAAAGATCAATCGTATTTCTTATGTCAATTATCACAAGAACAATTGGCTAAAGCTTTATTTCCCGTTGGGGAGTTATACAAATCTAAAGTAAGAGAAATTGCTGCGGAAGCAGATTTAATTACGGCGGAGAAGAAAGATTCACAAGGTTTGTGTTTCATAGGAAAAGTGCGTTTGCCAGAATTTTTACAACAACAATTAAAACCCAAAGACGGTTTTATTTACGAGATACCGCGTGATGCAGCAACATTTACACCTGTTGAGAAACAAGCATTTGCTACGTTAGAAGAAGAGTTGTATGCTGAGGCTAAAGCGTTTACTTATTCACCTGAAATGGGTAAAAAAGTAGGAGATCACTATGGGGCACATTATTTTACAGTGGGGCAACGTAAAGGATTGAATGTAGGAGGAACCGTAGAACCCTTGTTTGTTATTGCTACTGATGTAGTAACCAATAGTATTTATACTGGACAAGGAAATACACACCCAGGGTTGTTTCATCGCACTTTATTTGTGCAAGAGCATGAAATTCATTGGATCAGAGAGGATTTGAAATTGGAAGTAGGTGAGACGATGCAGATTAAAGCGCGTATTCGCTACCGTCAACCTTTACAAGACGCAACGTTGTATAAAATGGAAAAAGGGATGTATGTTCGTTTTAGCGAACCGCAATCAGCTATTACAGAAGGACAATTTGTATCTTGGCACATAGACGAAGAGTTAATAGGCTCTGGAGTCATCTCTAAAGTAGAATAACCTAAAAACAAAACACATGGCACAAAATAGAATAACTGCCCTTTTTGGCATACAATACCCTATCATACAAGGGGGAATGGTTTGGAATAGTGGCTATAAACTTGCCAGTGCAGTAAGTAATGCAGGAGGTTTAGGTCTATTAGGAGCAGGGTCTATGTATCCAGATGTTTTGAGAACACATATTCAAAAGTGCAAGCAGGCAACGGACAAGCCTTTCGGTGTAAACGTTTCGCTTTTGTACCCAGATTTGGAAGAAATAATGCGAATTATTGTGGAGGAAGACATTAAGATCGTCTTTACTTCTGCTGGGAATCCCAAGTTATGGACCCCTTTTCTAAAAGCACATGGAATAACAGTAGTTCATGTAATTAGCTCCTCCAAATTTGCATTAAAAGCTCAAGAAGCAGGTGTAGATGCAATTGTTGCGGAAGGATTTGAAGCAGGTGGTCACAACGGAAGGGAAGAGACTACTACCTTTACCTTGATACCCATGGTAACGGAGAAAGTTAGTATTCCTGTGCTTGCAGCAGGAGGAATTGCAACAGGACGCGGTATGCTAGCAGCTATGATTCTCGGTGCAGAAGGTGTACAAATGGGAACTCGTTTTATCGCTTCCACAGAAAGTTCTGCACATGATGCATTTAAAGACAGAGTGATCAACGTTCAGGAAGGAGATACAATTGTAACACTCAAAGAATTAGCACCTGTTCGACTAATTAAGAATGAATTCTATCAAGGAATAGCTTCCCGATATGAAAAAGGAGCAACAACAGAAGAACTGCGCACTTACCTCGGTAAAGGACGATCCAAAAAAGGAATGTTTGAAGGAGATTTAGTTGAAGGAGAATTAGAAGCAGGACAAGTAGCTGGATTAATACACCAAGTAGAACCTGTAGCCCAAATTATAAAGACTGTAATGCGTGATTTCCGAGAAGCGCAACAAACAACGTTCGATTTTTAAAAGAATCTGATGCAATACCAAGACTCGGGAACGAGTGAAAAATGATTCGATTTTTTGTAATATTCTAAAAACCATGCGATTTTTAAATAAAAACTTCGTATGGTTTTTTGGTATATACTAATAATCTTTTATTTTTATAGAAAGTAAAATAAACTAAAATAAACCACACACTACAGATGAGTTATTATAAAATAGAAAACCTTGAACAATATTTCAAGCACTATAAAAAATCAGTGCGAGAACCTAGAAAGTTTTGGAGTAAAATTGCAGAAGAAAACTTTGTATGGTATCAAGTTTGGGATAAGGTATTTCAATTTGATATGGAGGAATCTAAATTTGAGTGGTTTGTCAACGCAAAGCTCAATATCGTAAAAAACTGCGTCGATAGACACTTAGCAAAAAGAGGAGAGAAACCTGCTATCATTTTCGAACCGAATAATCCAGAAGAACCACAACAGATAATTACGTATAACGATTTGTTCAATCGCGTTTGTAAAATGGCAAATGTATTGAAAGAACAAGGCGTGAAAAAGGGTGATCGCGTTTGTATTTACTTACCGATGATTCCCGAACTAGCGATAGCAATGTTGGCTTGTGCTCGAATTGGTGCAATTCACAGTGTTATTTTTGCTGGATTTTCATCTTCTGCAGTAAGTAAGCGAATTAATGATGCGGACTGTCATTATGTTATCACTTCTGATGGAAGTTTTAGAGGTAACAAAACCATCCCATTAAAACCCATTATTGACGAGGCATTAAAATCGTGTCCTTCAGTAGGACAAGTTTTGGTTGTTGAGCGTACGGGAGCGGATACTGCTATGCAAGAGGGCAGAGATATTTGGTTAAACCCATTATTAGAAGCAGCTTCAACAAATCATGTGGCACAAGTAATGGATGCGGAAGATCCTTTGTTTATTCTTTATACTTCTGGTTCTACTGGAATGCCAAAGGGAATGGTGCACACTACTGCAGGTTATATGGTGCAAACCGCTTATTCATTTAAAAATATTTTTGACTATAAAGACGATGATATTTTTTGGTGTACTGCAGATTGTGGATGGATTACCGGACACTCGTATATCGTATACGGACCTTTGTTAAACGGTGCTACAACCGTTATGTTCGAAGGTGTCCCAACTTATCCAACACCAAGTCGTTTCTGGGATATTATCGATAAATATAAAGTAACGCAATTTTATACTGCACCAACAGCGATTCGTTCTTTAATGACAGAAGACTATAAGTATGTAAACGAACATGACTTATCTAGTTTACGTGTAATAGGCTCTGTTGGAGAACCCATTAACGAAGAAGCATGGCACTGGTATAATGATCATGTTGGGAAGAAGAAATGTCCTATCGTAGATACTTGGTGGCAAACAGAAACAGGAAGTATTTTAATTTCACCACTGCCTTTCATTACTCCTACAAAACCAACGTATGCAACCTTACCTTTACCAGGTATTCAAGCTGTATTGATGGATGAAAAACGAAATGAAATCGAAGACAATCAAATCGACGGTTCTCTTTGTGTAAAATTTCCTTGGCCATCCATGGCACGTACAATTTGGGGAGATCATCAACGTTATAAAGACACGTATTTCAGTCAGTTTCCAGGAAAGTATTTCACCGGAGATGGTGCACTGAGAGATGAAGTGGGATACTATAGAATTACAGGACGTGCAGATGATGTTGTGATTGTTTCAGGACACAATTTAGGTACAGCTCCAATTGAAGATGCAATCAATGAGCACCCAGCAGTTGCAGAGAGTGCTGTAGTAGGGTATAAACACGATATTAAAGGAAATGCTTTATATGGTTTTATTACCTTGAAAGTAGAAGGAGAATACCGCGATCGCGAAAATGTTATCAAGGAAATCAATCAATATATCAGTAGTCATATTGGTCCAATTGCCAAGTTAGATAAGATTCAATTCGTCGAGAGTTTACCTAAAACTCGATCAGGCAAAATTATGCGTAGAATATTACGTTCAATCGCGGATGGAGAAACTAAAGATTTCGGAGATGTTTCAACGTTAATTAATCCAGAAGTGATTGAAAAAATCAAAGACGGAAAAATTTAATACAATAGTAGTGAGGCTGAAAAGGCTCGCAAGTACAAAAAAAAAGCTTGAGTTTTAACTCAAGCTTTTTTTTTGTACTAAGATGAACACGTATTCTTTTGAAGGAATTTATTCCTGTAATAGTACTTTGTAATTCGCAAAATACGAACCTCTCATATTGTCAACTTTAATAGCTAAAAGTAATTAATGACATCTAAAAAACACATGATTTAGGTGATATCCAAAGTTTTATGGTTGTGTTAGGAAGTTATTGACGTACTAAAAGGTGTTTATTGTTTGTGTTTTTAGTTGATTTTGAGGTGTTTTTTACTGATATATTATAAAAGGAATTTTGAGCGCTTTTGTGTTAATTACTTATTGTTTTTCTTTTTTACTTATTTATTTGGATGATTTCTCTCTTTGTCATCGAAAATTATACAGTATCTCCACTTTTATTTTTGCGAAAAGTCACTATTAGAGAATGTTTGTTTGATAAAAAATCTCAAAATTAAGTTTGAAAATAACAATTTTATAATTATACCCTGTTAGTATATTGTTGGTTATTCATTTTTATGGTGTTTTTGAGGGTTTAATTATTCTTAAATTTAATAAATTATTGAGTAAAATTTATTAAAAATTGTAATATGATTAGAAAAGTTATTCCATTGATGGCGTTGTTTGCAACTGGTTTTGTAACTGCCCAAGTTGGTATTGGAACAGTAACTCCTACTAATTCAAGTCAACTTGACATCGTCTCGGATAAAAAGGGGGTTTTATTTCCGAGAGTCACGTTAAAAGGCGAAAAAGATAAAGCACCTATCGAAGGTGATTTAGTAGAAAGTTTATTTGTATATAATTTAGGAGATGTCAATTTACCCGCTGGATTCTATTATTGGGATAAAGAGAAATGGGTGCGTTTACTAAATTCACAATCCTATGTTAATACAACGAACGTAAGTTTTAGTTTGATTAATGATTTTCTAACAGTTACAGATTCAGAAGGTAATACTGTTTCTATGGCGGTTGAAGATATTGCGGCCAACTCTAAGTTTATTACGGAGGTTGTCAATAAATTAACGGGTAAATATGGTAACGTTTATTACAATACGACAGATCATAAATTCTATTATATTAAAGAAGACGGTACGCATCAAGTAATTACTTGGGATGATTTAAATACAACCAACGTAAGTTTTACATTGGAAGAAGACTTTTTAATGGTAACAGACCTTGATAATAGATCTGTGAGGTTACACGTTCAGGATATTGCAGCGAATTTAACTTTCGTCAGAAAACTTGTTGATAATTCTAGTTTCATTTCGGAGTTGATCAATAAGTTAAAAGGCAAATACGGTAACGTTGTCTACAATGTAACAGAGAAGAAATTCTACCACATCAAAGAAGACGGTACTCAAGAGCTTATCGATTGGACAGACTTTAATACAACCAACGAAAGCTTCACTTTGGTGAACGATATGCTGACAATTACCGATTCAGATGGAAACACGGTTGAATTAGATGTAACTGAAATAGCTAATAACACGAAGTTTGTGACTGAATTGACAAATAATATGTCGTTGATCACTAATATCGTCAACAAGTTAAAAGGCAAATACGGTAACGTTGTATATAATGTAACAGAGAAGAAATTCTACCACATCAAAGAAGACGGTACTCAAGAGCTTATCGATTGGGCTGATTTCAATACAACCAACGAAAGCTTCACTTTAGTGAACGATATGTTGACAATTACCGATTCAGATGGAAACACGGTTGCCTTAAACGTAGAAGAAATTGCGAGCAATACGAAGTTCATCACCAAGTTGACAGAAAACGAAACGTTGATTAATAACATCGTCAACAAGTTAGCTGGTAAATACGGAAACGTAGTTTACAATGTAACAGAGAAGAAATTCTACCACATCAAAACTGACGGAACTCAAGAAGAGATCGATTGGACAGACTTTAATACAACCAACGAAAGCTTCACTTTGGTGAACGATATGTTGACCATTACCGATTCAGATGGAAACACGGTTGAATTAGATGTAACTGAAATAGCTAATAACACGAAGTTTGTGACTGAATTGACAAATAATATGTCGTTGATCACTAATATCGTCAACAAGTTAAAAGGTAAATACGGAAACGTTGTTTACAATGTAACAGAGAAGAAATTCTACCACATCAAAGAAGACGGCACTCAAGAAGAGATCGATTGGGCTGATTTCAATACAACCAACGAAAGCTTCACTTTAGTGAACGATATGTTGACAATTACCGATTCAGATGGAAACACGGTTGAATTAGATGTAACTGAAATAGCTAATAACACGAAGTTTGTGACTGAATTGACAAATAATATGTCGTTGATCACTAATATCGTCAA
>NZ_JACHTC010000011.1 GCF_014145635.1 Myroides sp. WP-1 | reverse complement strand
AGATCCAGTCTTTCTTAACTGTCGCTAAGGTGAAGAAACCATAACCTTTTACCGCTGAAACCGTTGTAATTTCTTTACTTGACATATCCACTACGCCGCCTTCATCTACCCACAATTGTTGTTGAGCATCCCAACGGGCAATGTGCAATTCATTTTCTGGATCTACTAACATAGCCGGTAATGTCGTACGCTCATCCCAACTCAATGTCAATAAAATATCGCTCTTAGTTTCATTTCCGCGGTCTATTAACCAATATTCACTGGTGTTAAGCTCTTTGATCACGCCTGCTATTGTAGGACGAGCTTTGAAAAAAGCAGCGTCTTCTGTGCGGTATTCGCCAACAAATCCATCGGTTTTTAACTCCGGCGCTGAAATGCGTGCGTAGCGATACTTCTCTTGGTCGCCTTTAGGATATTGAAATGACTCGTTCCCGATTTTCTCTACTAAACCTTCTGCGTGAGATGCATCTTTTACATTGATCGCTTTGGCTCCTTGTTGAAAACTCAACATCCCTTGAGACAACTTCTCTCCTGGTAAAACTGTAGGATCTACCTTGATAATGCCATCTTGAAAGTCAACAGTTCCGTAAACCTCCATGTTGTTTTTCAAATCAAACGCCTTTTTCTTGGTAGCGTTATTCAACTCTACATCGTGAAATTCTGACATCTCACTCCCGCTGATGAGTTGAGCACCTAGTTCTCCTTCGCCAGCATAACGCGTAAATACGGCTTTACCCGTTTTGCGATTCGTGGTGAATGAATAATATCCATCGTTGTTGAAATCGCGATAGTAATACACCGTTCCATCGTTGCTCAATTTTGCACCTGCTTGGTTGTCAAAATCATACAACGTCGATACTACTCCGCCACTCGCTACTGAGATTTGCCCTTGATTGACAAAAGATTCGTTCGAGGATTGAGCGTTAACAGCGCTACTAGCTCCTATTAAACTTAGGAAAAGTACACGATTGCTATATATTTTTTTCATACTACTTCATTTAGGGTTAAAAAATAGCTGGATTTAACAACATTGGATTACTTACACCAGGGCAATCGCCTACGTGAATAGTAAATGTGTTTGATTCACTTACACAATTTCCTCTCTTTACTATTAATCTAACCTTTAATCCGTTGATCGACTTCGTTGCGTGCTCAACTTTTAAGGTTTTATCTGTTACAAAAACAACCTGACTAAATGTTGTATTGGTAAGCGTTTTCCATGTTGGATCTCCAGTAGTTGAATACTCCCATGTATAAGTACTTCCATTTGCTACAACCGACACAAGTTGAGAATCGGAGTTTTCACAAATAGAAACATCTGCTAAAGAAGTATTTACTGTTGGTGAATCGACTATCGTGATATCAAAAGGCACTTTGTTTCCATAACATGCTCCTTTTCCTTCCGCTACGAAGTAACGATGCGTTCCAACTGTTGTAGGATTTGGTATTGTTGTAAGTGGATTTCCATCAGCATCAAAGTAAAACAACACATAGTTGTTGGTCACTCCTGTTGCAGATCGCTCTACATTTGGCACAACAGTATCATTCAAACAAAAGCTTACATCGGTTGCAGTTGGAACAGTTGTAATCACATCTTTACTTATCGCTAACTTAGCGTAACAACCTATTTCCATACCGGGAACAACAGCGTAATAATTTTTAGGTGTTCCATCGCTATTTAAAGCGAAATTACCCGTTACTAAACCTGTTGTACTTTCATATGAACTAGGAGGTACGTTAAAGAACTTCGTTCCTTGAGGATATGCATTTACCACTTCTGCACGATCCAATTGATTGGATGTAGAAGCAGAACACACTTCTTTGAAATAAAGCACTCCGTTATCTACAGGAGGAGTACAAGACGATAAGAACATTGTGCTAGCAACCAGAGTCATTTTAAATGGTTCTAAATTCGGTTGAGCACATAGATCTGTACTGTATTCACGAACAAATGGAGCGTTTAAATCAACTTGTGAATTCTTCCCTTTTCCAAGGATATTTCCATTGATTTCTAGGTTAAGTCCACAAGAATTTGTAGCTAATAAAACGCAGTTTTCAGAAGCTTTTAGATAGTATTTTAATTGCCCTAACAACTCTCTTTGTGTTAAATCTAGGGGCAATTCACCCACAGTCCAAACTATAGTTCCCCCAGAAGTTACAACAGGATCATTCGTTCCACCTGTTGGTGGTACCCATGAAACTGTGCCACCAACTGCCATATTTGGTGTCGGTTGAGCTGCTACATAATGCAAGTTAAAAGGAATGGGAATTTCTACTTTTGTTCCTGTTACTGCATCAGATCCTTTGTTGTATAGATCCAATTGGAAAGCTAAATCTTGTCCAGGCTGTATCGTACCATTGTGTGTTGGCAAAAATCCATTGTGTGTAATCGGTCGATTAAATCCAATTACTTCGGGTTCATAAGCATCTACTGCAAAAACCATATTATAGATAATATAGGTATCTTGATTAGATCCGTAACGGAATCTCGTAGACGTTTGTTCTTTCCCAATAAGATTATTATTGTTATTACTCAAATCAAAACGCGCTAAATCCATTCCTGTATTGTTAGTCAGACTAGGATTACGAGGATTTCCTCCTGTATTAATTGAAGAGTCGAAGAAGTTTACGCTTAAATCATTACTTGTTGCTAGTGTTGTATTACCAGTAACTCGATTAATTCTTCTCCATTCTGTATCATCAGCATTTCGAATATCGAAGTAATCTCCTTTAATATCTATATCTCCTTCACCCGCCATCAATCCAAGGGTAACACGAGCATTTCCTGTTTGAGCTGCTCTAAAACCCGAAATTGGCAATTCATAATTTGTTGTTGTACTACCTGGAACATAGGCATGTCCGTCAAATACCGAAATAGAGCGACGCGTAGTACCTGGAGTTTCATAAACAACGATCATTCCCCAACCACCGTAAAATCCTGTACTTCCTCCATTATCAGCATTTAAGGCAATATCAGCAACAAAATACTCTCCTGCACCTTTAGTTTGAACATAATCCGTCACATCTGCATAAGCTGAATACATGTTGCCATCTTGATTATTCGGATAATATATATCAGTAGCAGCAGCTTCAATTTCTCGATACGAATCTCCGGCCATTTTCAATTTAACTTTTCGCTTGTTCAATGGAGGATTACGATTCGGATCTACTTCTCTTGTGGTTACAGTATTGTAATAAATAACCGCTGCATTAGTGTAACTTTGTGTATTGCCGTTTGTGTTCGTGTCTCGTTTGAATTTTGTTATATATACCGTAGAACTTCCGACCTTTATTTCAAATGGCGTTGTCAAAGTTACAATGCCAGTGTTAGAATCATATGTACTTGCTAAGGTTTGATATTCACCATTTGTAATAAAATTCTTGCGATACTGTACTGGATTTGTTGCGTTATTGGTTAATCTAAAATCATATTGTGTCGCAAACAAAAATGCCTCATTAGACAAGGTGTATTTTGGATACTTATCTCTACTGCTTCCTTCACTCTGAACATTTGTAAACTTAAATCCACCTGTTGAAAATGAATTGCCTTTGCTAATATTTTGATCATATTGCGTAACTTCCTCCATACGTGCAACAGTGAAACTCATCGGACTCTCATTTTCATGTGCACGTCCAGACCAATACAATCCTGCATACACAATTTTCTGACAAGTAACATTTGTATTGGGTAAAACCAAGGTTGCAGAAGATGAATTTATGGTGTTCCAATCACCATCTACGTCAACATATTCCATTTTTTCATTTCCATTTCCTGTGGATGCACTATAGCTACTCAACGTCAGGTTGGTGTTTCCAATCATGGTAAATTCTCCTTGAACATTAAATTCCATTCGTTTAGAAAAGGGTTTCTTTACCTGTGCAAACCCTGAAAGTGCAGTACTTACAACCCATACAAAAGCAATCCATGTGAAAAGTTGTTTTTTATTATAAAGACTATTTCTCATACTACTTTACTTAATTAGGTTTCTCCATAATGAAATACACAATTTCTACTTCATTTCCCAAACGTTCTAACTGTCTGATCAAAGCTGAAAAGCGCTGTTTCACATAATTGTCATCCATTACTTGATGTGAGCGAAGGTAGATGTATTTCAATTTTGACATCCGTTGTATACTCCTTGTAGGTAGTGTAATAACATCTTGACCATTCCATTTCAAATCTATAACAGCTATTTCTTCTACTTCTAGATCTGTATTCTGAAACGCTCTAAAGTTGACAAAATGATCATTGTAATCTTCTGCTAAAAAAGCGCTAAACTCTTGGGCTTGTTCAACAGTTAATTCACTTAATTTCGTTTGATAGGCTACTACACGTTGCGCTTGTGCTTTAAAACCAAAGCACAAAAACAACGTGAATAGACCATATATATATTTATGTTTCATAATTAATCTTCGTTCACTGTAAATACGATATTCATAAAGTTCACCCCTTCTGCACTTGCTTGGGCACTTACTGTATACATCAATACACCATCAACGGTAATATCTGTAATGGTAAAAACTCCTTCTGTTGCAAATGTTACATGATACCCTAAATCCGTTGCTTGTAGCACTGGCAATGCTGCTGCACCTGGACTTGATTTTACTGTTGTACCATATTGTTTTTTATAAATAGTATACAATTCAATTCTTCCTTGACGTGTAGCATTATCAAAACTTACACCTGTTTGTGTTGCCTGACTTGCTGCTGTAGGTACTACAATTGAAGGCATATAGAAAAACTTCGGCATTGCTGCTTTTAATGCTTTTACCTCATTTGTACTGGCATCTACCGCTACTAAGTGTTGTACAATTTGATTATTTGAAACGGCTTGTGTTTTATCTTTATCTAAGCCAACTAAAGCTAATGTATGTCCATCAAGATCTAATACCGTGTTGCGAACTAATGGTCCTCCTAACTGAATATTTGAATCTGCAATATCTAATGGATTCTGTTGTAATCCATTGTTAAAGCTTACGCCTAATTTGTATGCGTTTCCTGCTTCTCCAGTACCAGAAATTGTAATTGGGCTTCTGTTTGCTCTTTCTGTTACACCTCCAAGACCATTATCTCCTTTATCCCCTTTGTCTCCTTTTTCACCTGGTAATCCGTCTTTTCCATTTACCCCATTTACTCCATCCGTTCCGTTTACTCCATTTTCTCCCTTAGGACCTTGCTCTCCTTGAAGTCCACGTTCTCCTTGGATTCCTTGTTCTCCTTGGATTCCTTGGATTCCTTGCTCACCTTGTTCTCCTTTTTCACCTGGTAAACCATCTTTTCCATTTACTCCATCTTCTCCTTTAGGGCCTTGTTCTCCTTGAAGTCCACGCTCTCCTTGTTCTCCTTTTTCACCTGGCAAACCATCTTTTCCATTTGCTCCATCTTCACCCTTAGGACCTTGCTCTCCTTGAAGTCCACGCTCTCCTTGCTCACCTTTTTCACCTGGTAAACCATCTATTCCATTTACTCCATCTTCTCCTTTAGGACCTTGTTCCCCTTGAAGTCCACGCTCTCCTTGGATTCCTTGTTCACCTTTTTCACCTGGTAAACCATCTATTCCATTTACTCCATCTTCTCCCTTAGGACCTTGTTCTCCTTGGATTCCTTGTTCTCCTTGTTCTCCTTGAAGTCCACGCTCTCCTTGTATTCCTTGCTCACCTTTTTCACCTGGTAAACCATCTATTCCATTTACTCCATCTTCTCCCTTAGGACCTTGTTCTCCTTGAAGTCCACGCTCTCCTTGTATTCCTTGCTCACCTTTTTCACCTGGTAAACCATCTATTCCATTTGCTCCATCTTCTCCTTTAGGACCTTGTTCTCCTTGAAGTCCACGCTCTCCTTGTTCACCTTTTTCACCTTTTTCACCTGGTAAACCATCTATTCCATTTACTCCATCTTCTCCTTTAGGACCTTGTTCCCCTTGAATTCCTTGCTCTCCTTGGATTCCTTGGGCACCTTCTTCTCCACGAACACCTTTTTCTCCAGGTACTCCTTGTGGTCCCTGCTCTCCTTGGATTCCTTGCTCACCTTGAAGTCCACGTTCTCCTTGGATTCCTTGCTCACCTTGAAGTCCACGTTCTCCCTGGATTCCTTGCTCACCTTGAAGTCCACGTTCTCCCTGGCTTCCTTGCTCTCCTTGAAGTCCACGTTCTCCCTGGATTCCTTGCTCACCTTGGATTCCTTGCTCTCCTTGTTCTCCTTGAAGTCCACGTTCTCCTTGAATTCCTTGCTCTCCTTGTTCTCCTTGAAGTCCACGTTCTCCCTGAATTCCTTGCTCTCCTTGGATTCCTTGTTCTCCTTGGATGCCTTGTTCTCCCTGAATTCCTTGCTCTCCTTTTTCACCTGGTAAACCATCTATTCCATTTACTCCATCTTCTCCTTTAGGACCTTGTTCACCTTGGATTCCACGTTCTCCCTGAATTCCTTGTTCTCCCTGAATTCCTTGTTCTCCTTGAAGTCCACGTTCTCCCTGAATTCCTTGTTCTCCTTGGATTCCTTGTTCTCCTTTTTCACCTGGTAAGCCATCAACTCCATCTTCTCCTTTTGGTCCTTGGATACCCTGCTCTCCTTGTGGTCCAGCAGCTAAATCAATCACAACTTTTTGATTTGCTTCATTTGTATATGTGATAGTTCCATCTCCATTATCAACCAATGTTGTAAGAGTTTCATTATCCTTTACAATAGTATTTGCATCTAAATTGTGTTGTATGTTTTCTTCGTCTGTATAAACGATTTTTTTTGTTGTTGCATTGTAAATCAGTGTCGTAAGAGATTGCTCAACCTGAACTAATTGTTTTAAGACTTGATACAAATCAAGGTCTGTTCTATTCTGAATTACTTCTGTAAGATCTCCAACTACATTGATATTCGTTGTTGCACCTGCTTCATTTGTATAGGTATATTTACCTGCTTGTGTGCGTACTAAAGTTGTTATTGTCTCTCTTTCTCTGATGAATGTTTCCAAGTTTAACGTTGTAGTTTCTCCCTCTTCATCAATAAAAGAAATAATTCCTGTAGTTCGATCAAACGCAATAGAGGTAACTGTTTCGAATGATTTGACAGCGCCTTTTATATCAACTGTTGCTACATGACCTTCCTCATTCGAGTAAGTCAACAGTCCAGTTGCAGAGTCATACCCCAAAACAGTTACAGTCTCATATTGCTGAACGATATCCTCAAAGTTTAATTCTACTTTAATTCCATCGTTATTGATGTAATATAATTTATCCCCTTCATAAATTACATTACCTTCAGTTGTTCTAACGATATTTTTAATTAGGTTTTTCACCTTATCGCCTTCCATGTTTAAAATCTCTTCGAAATGTTGTACAACTAGAGAAGGAATATCCTTTCCATTAACTAAACGTTGCCAAGCCTCATCGTACCAATAGTAGTAACCAGGCGTAATTAGCGCATTAGCCGTTGTGTTAAATACCATTAAACTATTAAGGTTACCATTCGTTATTGTCGTCTTATCTGTTGCGCTTGTTAAAGCAACATTGGGAATTAATAATCCTCGGTTCGTAGCTTCAATCGTCAATTCCGCAGATTTATTAGGGTTATTGGTTCCAATACCCACTTGCGCGTTTGCTGATACTGCCCCCATTAATAGAGCAATTGGTATTAATCTTTTTTTCATAATAATAGTGATGTGTCTAACATTCTTGTCTATAGAAAATGCTAATGCATTATTTCAATACCAAATTTTCACTCTTTATTTCAAATCTGGGATTCAAAAAATTGGCACAAACTAATTTTTAAAGATTTTCAAAAAACTGAACTCGCTCTTTTTAGAAAACACAAATAATTACAAAAACATGATTATCAACTAGATATATTTTAAAAAACCTAGACTATACCTAACCATTCGGGTAATTAAAAACTATTCTTTCTTTTTGATCTCAACGAAAACAATTAAACTTTTTACTGTACTTTTTTGAAGAAAAAAGAGACACTTACAGGTCGTTAAAACGGCATAAAAGTTAAATAAAAGTGAAGTACCCTCCTTTTTAAAGTTAATTAAATCAAAAAAAACACAAACCATACGAGAAATTCAACCTCTATTTCACCACTCAAAAAAGGATATAGGCTAGATTAAACTAGATCATAAAATACTTCTTTTCGAATGATGGAGTAATCTCCTTATAATGTCAAAATTTACAAGCGTATGTATTTACACGTTTGCCTTTATTCACTCTACCTTTACATTTATATTATCGCTGCCTAGTGTATAGAAATTACAGCGTATAAAGGACAGACCGTTATGCGTTTGTGAAAACAAAAAGAAAGTATACCACAGTAAATCAAAAAAATAAACTAAAAACAAAGCGTTTACACAAATAAATTCAAAGTATCCTATATTTTCCCAAGTTTTTTTTTGATAATATAATATTTTATTCAGCTACATAAATATTCTTTAAATTTAATTGATAAATAGTGAGTTTTTTTGCTATTTTTGTAAGGCAGTATTTCAAAAAAACTGCTTCAACGTTTTAGTTAATACAACAACAACTTTTAAAAAAACACTATAAAATGAGTTTAGAAACAAAATTTGAACTTTCTATTGACAAGATAGAAAAGTCTAGAGTCGATTCAATTGATTTCGAGAATGTAAAATTTGGATCTATTTTCACGGATCATATGTTGGTTTGTCATTATAAAGATGGTAAATGGGGAAAAGTGGAAATCAAACCTTATGGACCGATGAGTTTTGCTCCTTCAATTAATGTTTTCCATTACGGACAAGCAATTTTCGAAGGAATGAAAGCATACAAAGACAATAATGATGACGTATGGTTATTCCGTCCACGCGAGAACTGGGCTCGTTTTAATAAATCTGCAGAGCGTATGGCTATGCCACACATTGATGAGGAGAGATTTATTGACGGTTTAAAAGCACTTTTAGATTTAGACAGAGAATGGGTAAGAAAAGGACAAGGAAACTCTTTGTACTTACGTCCATTTATGGTTGGTACACACGAAGGTGTTGTAGCTGGTCCTTCTAGCGAATTTATGTTCTGTGTTATTTGTTCTCCTGCACGTACATACTACTCTGGTAAAGTAAAAGTACAAATCGCTGAACACTATAGCCGTGCGGCTAATGGTGGTGTAGGATACACTAAATGTTCTGGAAACTACGGTGGACAATTCTACCCTACACAATTAGCTCAAAAAGAAGGTTACCAACAAGTAATCTGGACAGATGACGCTACACATACAAAATTAGAAGAAGCTGGTACAATGAACGTATTCTTCAGAATTGGAGATACTTTAATTACAGCTCCTACAAGTGAGCGTATCTTAGACGGTGTTACAAGAAAAAGTTTAATCGATATCGCGAAAAGCAAAGGAATTAACGTTGAAGTTCGCTCTATCGTTGTTCAAGAGTTGTTAGATGCTCATGCTAAAGGTGAATTATTAGAAATTTTTGGTGCTGGTACTGCAGTTACAATTGGACAAATTGAAGGTTTTGCATACCAACAAAAATACTATGAATTACCAAATGTAACAGATGAAGATTCTTATGCTATCTTGTTAAAAACCAACCTACAAGGGATTCAACAAAAAGCAATTGAAGATACATTCAACTGGACAGAAAAAATATAATGATCCTTTTAGGATACAATTTCAAGAACGGCAGTAACCCTGCCGTTTTTTTATGTACTATATTGAAGGTTTTTACTTATTTTTGCTAAAATCTTTATTATGTTTACAACAGGTCAAATTCAATTCGCACTTTTTTTTATAATCACATTTACGATCATTTTAATTATTATGTATCGCAAAGACCTCAATCTTCACCGTAAATACTACAAGAATAGATTGTGGATTTTACTTGCGTTTTTGGCCTTTATTGGTTCGCTATTTATCCTAAAAAATGTACTGAAATAATGCTTTAATCCTTAGTGTCTACTGCTAATTATGAAAATCCTTAAGTATTTCCTTCTTCTTGTTATTTTGCTATGCATTTCGCTAGTTGTATTTGTATTAACTCAAAGTGGCAATTTCAAAATTACGAAGTCTTTTGAACTTGATGCACCTCAACCCATCGTATATCAATACATACAAGATTTAAACAATTGGAATGATTGGATTGAAACAGAAAATAACACCAACGGAATCTACAGCATCACCCTGCCTAACATCGGAGTTTATCAAATTCGAAAAGAATACGAAAAACCGTTTGACAGCATCTCACAAGACATTCTTTACGACAATAAATTATCTAATATTGTTTGGCGTTTTAGCCCTAAAGGACAAAAAACTAAAGTAGAATTCTTTTTTGAAGGTACTATCGACCTCAAAACAAAAATTTTAACCTTTTTCTCTGGATCTCCTGATCAAGTTGTTGGTCAAGCCATTGACAATAATATCAATGCTTTGATCGTATTTTTTATCAAGCAATATAGAGAGTATGATTTAGGTACGACTGGTTCGACAACAAAAGAAGCATTTCACTATATCTATTTGAATGGCTCTTCAAGTTATACTGATGTCAAAACCACAATTGAAGCACTAAATATACAATTGACCGACTTCTGTTCTTCAAATAGTATTAAAGTCGATTCAACTCCTTTACTTATTTTCGACAATAATCCCTTAACGGATAACTTGGAATTTCAATACGGATTCAGACTTCGAGATTCTATTTTCCTAAATGAAGAAGAAAACTTCAAATTAGGTAGTTTAGAAGCCAATACATACTTTGAAAGTACTATTACAGGTTATTATTCTCACTTGCCAAAAGCGTTGAGAGAAATTCGTACCATTGTTAGCAAATCTGAAGTTTTTACGAATAATCCAGCTCAGAAAATGATGATTGAATTGAATCAATCATCGCTGAATAATCGTCTACCTTCTACTTGGAAAACTACGGTTTTAATTCCGATTACACTTAATAAACAACCATCGGTGGTGTATGACAGTATAAGACGTCCGCGTGTACCCGTTTATAAGAAACCAGTAAATATACAAGAAAACGAAGAACCAGTTACACAAGAAGCAGCTCAAACCCCTCCTCCAACAGAGGAATAAATATAAAAAAAGAGAGAATCAAATTTGATTCTCTCTTTTTTTATATCACGCCTTTAGCTAGTAGCGCCTTAGCTTCTTCTAAATCTTCTGGGGTATCAATTCCCACACCGATGTGATGGGTAATTGCCATTTTTATACGCTTTCCATATTCTAAATAGCGTAATTGTTCCAATTTTTCGGTTGCTTCCAAAAATTTCATCGGCCAAGTTGTAAATTCCAACAAAGCATCACGTCTAAATGCATAAACTCCAATATGTTGATAATACTGTACTTGGGTTTCTTTATCACGAGGATAAGGAATAACTGAACGAGAAAAATACAAAGCTACTTGATTCTCATCAACGACTACCTTGACGTTATTGGGATTTTCAATGCGTTCCCATTCCTGAATAGGCGTCATTAAAGAAGCTAAATCGATTTGCTTATCCTGGTCTTCTTTGAAAATTTGAATTAACTTCTCCAAATTGTCTGTGTTGACAAAGGGTTCATCTCCTTGTACATTGATTACAATATCAGCCTCAAGATCTGCCACTGCCTCTGCTATTCGGTCACTTCCACTTTCGTGTTCTTTGATACTGCGAACCACTTTTCCGCCATGTGTTTGAATTTCGTCAAAAATCAAAGGTGAATCTGTCACAACAAATACATCATCAAATAATCCTGTTGCTACTGTTGCTTCATAAGTTCTTCGAATAATGGTTTTACCTCCTAATTCTTGCATTAATTTAGCAGGAAATCGCGTAGAGGCATAACGGGCCGGAATAACAGCAATTACTTTCATACTGGTTTTATTTAGTTGTTCAAAGATAAGAGAATTAGATAATCTCTAATAAAATATACGGTTGTTTTATCGTTTCAGCTAATCAAATTGCTCTTCGAAATATTCCTCTTGAAAGCCAATTAAATACAATTTACTTTTTGCACGTGTAATGGCCGTATACAGCCAACGCACATAATCTTGGGTGATTCCTTCCGGTAAATACGGTTGTTCTATAAAAACGGTATCCCATTGTCCACCTTGTGATTTATGACAAGTTACAGCATACGAAAACTTTACTTGTAACGCGTTGAAATACTCGTTTTCCTTTACTTTCTGATTCTTTTTATACTTGGATATTTCGTCTTCATAATCCAACAACACCTCTTGATATAAGCGATTACTCTCTTCATATGTCAAGGCAGGTGATTCACTCGTCAGGGTATCCAACAAAATAACGGTATCAAAAGGAGCCATTTGATCATAGTCAATCATGCGAATACGCACAGAAGCAAATCGAAAGCCATAGAGTTCGACTGTTTTGTAAATTTGAAGAATTTCGATAATATCTCCATTGGCTAAAAAGTCGGTTACAGTTGAATCTTTTAACCAATAGTAATTATTTTTCACTACCATCAACAAATCACCCGCGGCAATTTCACTATCTCGATCCAAAATTCGCATTCTTATTTGTTGATTGTAAGCATTGGCTCGCTTATTGGAACGTACGATAAACATAGTTTCCTCTGGACCAGCATTGGAATAGGACGAAAAAATGGCATCTTGAATATCATAGCTATCTGTCAGGCGAATAATATCTTTAAAACCATAGAGATTAAACTGAAACGTATCCATGAAGTGAGAGTCTAACAACAAGCGCAATTCTGTTGCATTATAGAGAATTCCCGAATCTTCTTCTTGACGCATAACCTCATCTAACTCGATGTGATGAATTGGCATATTGTAGTGAAAGCTCAACTGATCTGTATCCAAAGCGGGGCTAACAGTCATATTAATGGGAGGAAGCTGAGCAACATCACCAATTAAGATGAGTTTACAATTTTGTCCAGTATACACGTAGTAAATTAAGTCATCTAAAAGTGATCCATGTGGATACATACTACTATCACCTGCAGAACCATCTCCTATCATAGATGCTTCATCAACAATAAAGACGGTGTTCTTATGCTTGTTTTGGCGCATTGTATATTGCATTCCACCACCGTTCTTCAATGGTTTAGGATAATAAATATACTTGTGTATCGTAAAAGCAGGGCGTTGTGCATAGCTACTAATTACCTTTGCAGCGCGTCCTGTTGGAGCAAGCATAACGGCATATTTTTGAATCGAACGCAATTGATTAACCACCACAGATAACAAGGTTGTTTTCCCCGTTCCTGCATATCCTTTTAGGACAAATAATTCATCTTGTTGATCTGCTGTAATAAACTCCGCTATTTTCTGTAAAAAAATATCCTGCTTCAACGTCAGTTCGTATGGGAATTGATGTCGTAATACTTTGTAAAATTCCGTTCCTCTCATGCTACTTTCTCCTAAATACACCTAAAACACCAAAGATACTAAGCTTTTTAGGCCAAGACTAATATACTCCCTTAAAATTGTTTAAATTTGTCTCTCGCATTCGTTGTCAGAAATTTATAGCTAAACAAACTATGAAGCAAAGCTTAAACAAACTTATCATTCAGGTTTCCCTCCAGAAATTTACGTTTATCATTCAAGAAATTGAATCCAAACGCATTCATCATTTTGTTTCAGAAGGGTTAAATCAAAACAAAACAATTGAAGATCAGTTGCAGGTACTCTTTGCTAAACACGAAATTTTAAGCACTCCTTTTGAAGATATTTTAGTACTACATGACAATCATCTCAATACCTTTGTGCCAACAGCTCTATTTGACGAGAAAGCGATGGGATCGTATTTACAATACAACACCAAAGTTTTTTCTTCTGACTTTTTTGCCTTTGATGAATTAACGGGAAAAGACATCAATAATGTATACATTCCCTATGTACAAATCAACAACGTACTGTTTGATAAACTGGGTTCTTTTACCTATCAAAATATCAATACAGCCTTAGTTGAACGTGTGTTAAATCTATCAAAGGATGAAAGCGAAATCGAAGTCTACGCATACGTGCAAAAAGATCACTTTGAATTAGTGGTTACCCAAAAAGGAGAACTACTCTTATTTAATTCATTTTTGTATACTACTGCACAAGATTTCATCTACTATCTCTTATTTGTATATGAACAACTGAAGCTTGATCCGGAGCATATTCGATTAAGATTAATCAGTCGAATTGAAAAAGAAGATCCGTTGTTTGAACAAGCATACACCTATATTAGACACGTAGAAATTTTGGAGGAACAAGCCTTAATATCGCCCTCACTCCTCCTTCATTATCAAGTACCAAAACAACATTATATTTTATTCCATCTATGAGAATTATTTCAGGAAAATTAAAAGGAAGAAAACTTAGTCCACCAAAAAACTTACCCGTACGTCCAACGACCGATATGAGTAAAGAAGCCTTGTTTAATATTTTAAACAACCACTTCAATTTCTCAGAACTACAAGTATTGGATTTATTTTCGGGTACAGGAAGTATTAGCTACGAGTTTGCTTCAAGAGGCGTGGAAAATATTGTCAGCATCGACGCTGATTATGGTTGTGTCAATTTTATAAAAAAAACAGCAAAAGATTTTGATCTAAATATCGTTCCCTACAAATCAGATGTGTTTAAATTTATTGAAAAACACCAAGGAACGTATGATATTATTTTTGCGGATCCACCTTATGATTTCACCCAAGAGCAATTTGAAAAAATAGTTACAGATATTTTAGAAAACAACATCTTAGACGAAGAAGGAATGCTTGTGGTAGAGCATTCTAAATTCACAAAACTAGAGCACTTGCCTCATTTCTCTTTTGAGAAAAACTACGGAGGTTCAGTCTTTACGTTTTTTGAATACGCATCAGAAGAGGATGACGAAGATACAGACAACGAAGAATAAAAAAATCCACACTTTACGTGTGGATTTTTTTATTCTTATACATTGATTTTAAAATAAATGCAGATCTATAAGCCGGATTCTGTATGCACCGAAGTGCACCCTTATCATTTATCCAGGCCATCAATTACTCGATGGCTCTATCTGCCTACCCCTAAAGCATCGGGCGAGCAGCCCTCGAACGCTAAATATACATGGCATTTCACCGTATAGAGTTTACCTGATTTCACTACAGCCTTACCTGTACATCCTTTCTGTTGCACTTGTCCTCACGAATTGCTCCGCGGATGGGTGTTACCCACTATACTGCTCTATGGTGTCCAGACTTTCCTCTCGTTTATTGCTAAACCAGCGATAAGGCGATCTGCATAAGATCGCAAAAGTACAGCTTTCCGTGGGAATGCGGATAAACTATTTACTTTATTTTTTTTATATTATGGAATCCATTTTTTAGGAAAATTCGGCTTGCGTTTCTCTAAAAACGCATTGCGCCCTTCTATTGCTTCTTCTGTCATATAAGCCAAACGCGTTGCTTCTCCTGCAAATACTTGCTGTCCTACCATACCATCGTCTGTCAAGTTCATTGCAAATTTCAACATTTTAATTGATGTTGGTGATTTAGCTAATACTTCTTGTGCCCATTCATAGGCTGTATCTTCTAACTCATCATGCGGAATCACAGCATTTACCATTCCCATTTCAAAAGCTTCTTGCGCAGAATAGTTTCTTCCTAAAAAGAAAATCTCTCTTGCTTTCTTCTGTCCTACCATTTTCGCTAAATAAGCAGAACCATATCCACCGTCAAAACTAGTTACATCTGCATCTGTTTGCTTGAAAATAGCATGTTCTTTACTGGCTAAAGTCATATCACACACAACGTGTAAACTATGTCCTCCTCCGACAGCCCATCCAGGAACAACAGCAATCACAACTTTAGGCATGAAGCGAATTAAACGCTGTACTTCCAATATATTCAATCGATGCATTCCATCTTCACCTACATAGCCTTGGTGTCCTCTCGCCTTTTGATCTCCTCCACTACAAAAAGAATATACGCCATCTTTGGGTGAAGGGCCTTCTGCTGAAAGCAAAACTACCCCAATAGAAGTATCTTCTTGTGCATCGTAAAAAGCACGATACAACTCACTGGTTGTCTTTGGTCTAAAAGCATTTCGAACTTCTGGTCGATTAAACGCAATACGAGCCACTCCATTACACTTTTTATAGGTAATATCTTCAAACTCGATAGCCGTTTTCCATTCTATCTTACTCATATCTTAGATTATTTGTGAGTAAAATTACTATTTTTTTACTTGATATCTATACAAATACTGCGAGAATCCCGCTTATCTTCCCTTATCTATACGAAGCCTTCCTTTTCTTTTTCACAGCAACTCCATCGATTACTTGATTACTCTATTCTCAGTCTCAAACGATCCACTTACCTATACTTAAAAACCTCAAATTACGCAGTTCGCAATTATTTTAATTGGAATATGAAACTTTAATGAGTTTTTTCTTTGAAATTCAATAACTTTTACTAATTTGGTTTTTTCTTTAAAAAATCCCTACAAAGACAGTAAGACTAATGAATACCAAACTCACAATCGCTTTAGTTAGCTTATTAGCTTTAGCTTCTTGCAAACAACAGCAAGATGCTACTATGGATTTAGCCTTGAATATGCCCATCATCAAAGAACACAATGTCTTTGTTGACAAATCATATGAAGCGTCATTTCAAGAGTTAAAGCCTGAATACATCCTTGAAAAAGGACAACAAATCGAAGATTTTTACAATCAATATATCAATAAAAGTGGTTATACAGGGAGTTTTTTAGTAGCTCAAAATGGAAAAATTTTGTACGAACACTATTCGGGTTATGCCAATAAAAAACAAAATGAAGCCATTACGGAAACCACTCCTATACATGTAGCTTCTGTAGGAAAAGTCATTACAGCAATTACGATTCTTCGCTTGGTTCAAGAAGGGCTTATCTCTCTTGATCAACCAGTTTCAGAGATTATCGAAGGTTTTCCGTATGATGAGATTACAGTTCGTACCCTGCTAAGTCACCGAAGCGGGTTGAAATATTATGGTTATTATCCCAATGGTAAATGGAGCAGTTCAAACGTCATTACCAATGATCAAGTAATCGATGTAATTAAAAGTAAATCAGTTGCTTTAGATTTTAAACCCAATACGCGATTTACGTATAGCAATACCAATTATGTTGTATTAGCCTCAATTGCTGAAAAAGTAACAGGTAAAAAATTCAAACAAGTGGTGCGCGATTTAATTTTCGATCCATTAGAAATGAACCACAGTTTTGTGTTTGATGATATCTCTCACAAAAGAGAAGTTACGCAATCGTATAACTCAAACTATCGCGAAATGCATTGGGATTATATGGATGGAACCTACGGGGATAAAAACATTTATACAACCCCAAGAGATATGCTCAAACTTGACACAGCGATGTACTCAGATGATTTTTTAAGTGCTAACCTAAAAGAGCAAATGACAGAAGGTTACAGCTTTGAAAGTAGAGGTACGCGCAATTATGGATTAGGTTTGCGCTTGATCAAAATGAAAAACGACAAAAATTACACCTACCACAACGGTTGGTGGAGAGGAAACACCTCATCTTATATTCGATTAGCGGACTCAAATGCTTGTATCATCCTCTTCTCAAATAAGTATTCAAAATTAACGTATAAAACGATCGATTTATCTCACTATCTAGGAGATTATCCCGTTGGAAATGTAGAGTTGTAATGTAAATTACAACTCTTTTTTTTTAATACTTTTTGTTTAGTTGGTTGGGAGTTGTTCGGCGAATCTTCACTTCTTTCTTCTTTCCAATAAGCTATTCACTCAAAATTCGCTTAATGTCTTTGTTATCTCCATAGATAACCATGATATCCCCTTTGTGCAAAACTGTATCATAAGACGCAATTCCTTGTACCTCGTGTATTTTTCGTTGTGCTCCAAAGAAATTGCGTTCTTCGCGTACTTTTAACGTAGTAAGTACTACTAAATTATAATTCGTTCTGAATCCAATTTCTCCCAATGTTTTATTGGCAAAACGATCCGAAATAGTGATCTCAACAATACTATAGCGTCCGTTGATTTCATAAGAATCAACCACTCCTTTTATACAAAGTTTTTTAGCCCAACGCTCCGCAGTTTCTTCTTCTGGATGTACGATCTCATCAACGCCAATTGCCTGTAACACGTTTTCATGTAAAGGAGTAATTGCACGACTGATCAAACGTTTGACATTGAGATTTTTCAATACTGCAGTAGTCATAATATTAGCTCCTTGATCTTCACCAATAGCAACGATAACGATATCGGTATTTCCTAAAGGCAATCCCGCCACCAAATATTGATCTGTTGAATCTAAGCAGATGGTGTGAGATACTTTATCTTTATTTGCATCAACACGAGCCATGTTCTTATCTACCCCGATCACTTCATTTCCCTGCTCTGTTAACTTTTGAGCCAAAGATGCTCCAAAATTCCCTAAACCGATAATTATATATTTCATCGTAACATTTTCTATTAGTTAATCAAAATCTCTTCTGTTGGATACCTGTAATTGGTAACTGTTTCTTTTTTGCTTATTGCAATTAAAAGTGTCAATATACTCACTCTCCCTACAAACATCAACATGATAAGTGTAACCTTACTCGGATCAGCTAAATTAGGGGTAATCCCCGTACTCAATCCTGCTGTACTATAGGCGGAAAAAGCTTCATAGGATAGGCGAATAATATCGATATTGGGTTCAAAAAAAGTCAAAGCAAAAAGTGCAATTCCAATAACAAACAAAGATAAAAAGATAATTGCAAAAGCGCGTCTTATCGCTGATTCATCTACTTCTCGTCTGTTTATTTCGATGCGTGTTTTTCCTTTCATCAAAGTCCATATATTCAGCAACGCAATAGCAAATGTCGTTGTTTTTATCCCCCCTCCTGTAGAAATTGGAGAGGCACCAATCCACATCAGTAGCATGAGAATTAAAAAAGTTGGCACCGTAAATAGATTATTATCCACAGAGGCAAATCCGGCAGTACGCGGTGAAGTCGCTGTAAAGAAAGCAACCACAACCTTTCCCAAACCACGATGCTCTGCAAGTGTGTTATTGTATTCTAAACAATACACCAAAACTGTCCCGCCAACGATTAATCCTGCGGTAGTTATCAAAATAATTTTTGTACTCAAATTAATCACTCGAGGCACGTATACACTAGCTTCTTTTAAGCTAAAAGGCAAAAGTCTATTAACGATTAAATGCTTGATATATTTGTACACATTGTAAACAATAGGAAAACCTAATCCTCCCATAATAAATAAACCTGCAATAATCAATTGCAATGGATAATTAAATCGATATTCAAAAGTATACAAATTCTCAGGTAATGTTGAAAATCCAGCATTACAAAAAGCGGAAACCCCGTGAAATACCGAGAAGAACAATCGTTCATATAACGAGTCAAATGCTTGATGTCTCACACTAATAAAGATTGCGACCATCCCGACGAATTGGATAATTCCAGAGATAATTATGATGCGTTTCAATGTAGCAAATACATCTCCTAACTTATCAATAGATGATACATCCTTTAGAACCAATTGGTTGCCATAAGACGCTTTTCCCCTAAAAAAGTAGCTAAAATAACTGGCGATGGTCATGATTCCCAATCCACCACATTCCATCAAGAAGATCATCACTGTTTTTCCAAACAAGGTAAACTGACTGCCGATATCTACAGTAGACAACCCCGTCACACAAACGGCACTTGTTGCGGTAAAAAGCGCGTCAATATACCTCATACTACCAGGGGTAACTGTTGCTTTGGGAAAAGACAACATAAATGCCCCGATGAAAATAATCAACAAAAAGCTAACGATAAACAACTGAGGTGGCGTAAGTTTCGTTTTTTTTAGGTTGAGCTGTAGCATGGAAAACTCGCGAACCAACATCAGAAAAACCGCAAAAAAGATCACGGCATTACTATCAAAAAAGCGATTGGTGTGTTCTGGAAGCCAACGTGCCACAATGAGAATCAAAAACAATAATACGCTAAAGAGATCAAATATTTTAACCCCTAAACTCAGGTGTTTTTTTTGTGAAAAAGCACTGTAATACCGATAGATAATTATGGTCATTCCAAAGGTTAAACACACATTATACAAATGGTGTAAATGACTGTGATAATCATTTAGCGTATTAAATCCCAAGTCAAAAATCAAAGCAAATAGGGAAATAAAACTAAGCAAGAAAGGCAAGCGTACTAACACATATTTAATCTTACTTAAAACGACATCTTTGATATAAAATAATGGCATAGCTACAAAACTAGTTCTTCAAAAAGTTGGTTAAATGTTTGTTCCGCATCTTCAGTTAACCCACAATGCGTTGGTGAAACCTGAAGACAAGAACTTTTGGTTGCCGCTAACCATCTAAATCGCTCCGCCGCATCAAAACTAGCGATAGGACTTGCTTTCGCTTCAGCTTGGGCAATAGCGATAAACGCTTGAATATGCTTTTCTAAAACATCCATATCGATCTCAGTAGAAAAACAAGCTAATTTTTCACGATTCAAATAATATTGTCCACGCAAAGCTCTCTTTTGCTTACAAAACAACAAAAGTCCTATATTTATGAATTCCCCTCGTTCAACACGAGGAACGAATCGAATCACTGCATACTCATATACCAACATGACGTAATTTTTTTGCTTCATTCACAAATAGCATGGCATTATCTCGTCTTACTTTCAGAAACTGATAATAAACGGCTCTTATTTCTTCCGGATTTAATTCTGATTCTTCCCAAGTTAACCAATCAATAGGAATTTGTTGTACCACTTCTTGTAATACCTCATCTGTTAATCGCTGTGTAAATACTTCATTTACTTGATCTAATTTAGAGGCTTTGGCTAATAAAACATGATCCTTGATCAACGAAAAAGGCGTCAAAGCACTCTTTTCCCAATTGGTAAAAGAATGGTGAAAATAGAAAGACGCACCGTGATCAATCAACCATAGTTCTTTGTGCCAAATCAACATATTGGTATTTCGGAACGTACGATCTACATTCGTGATAAATGCATCCAACCAAACCACTTTCGAAGCAAGCTCATCATCCACAGCATAAGCTTGTGGATCAAATGTCAACGCACCAGATAAAAAGTGTAACCCGAGATTCAATCCTTGACTAAACTTGAGTAAATCCTGTATTTCTTCATCAGCTTCGGTTCTACCAAAAGCTTCATCTAAAGTTACAAACACCAACTCAGGCACAGGTAAATCTAGTTTTTTCGCGAGTAATCCGCCTAGTAATTCCGCAATTAATGCCTTTACTCCATGTCCTGCTCCTCTAAATTTAATGACATATTTAAATCCGTCATCAGCATCAGCCAAAGCAGGTAAAGACCCTCCTTCTCTCAAAGGAGTAACATAGCGTGTAACCACTACACTTCTCAAATCAAGTGATGTATTCATGATTGTACGTTCTTTTTATTTAAAAGACTTGATGAACTAAAAGTAAGCTTTCTCTTTATCTTTATCAACTCCAGCCTTATGAAAAGTAAAAAAAGGGATAAATCCCTTCTTTTCTTCTATTAATTCGATTGTTTTAGACGTATTATATCCCTAATAAAGGGTTATTTCATTACTATTTTCGCATTAGTCAAAATCTTGCGCAATTCACTTTGTTGTTCTTTGGTTTTGAGATTAAAAATCTCCCTAACCTTGCCATTATTCAACTTAACTTCTGCTTTCGTAGCCAATCCTTTTGGCATTTTTACATACTTAATAGCCACTTTGTCTATGGCTTCCCCAGCTGTTTTCTTAATAAAGTTCTTGTATACCAAAAACAAAAATACAGCTGCAATGATACAGAAAACATAATCCATCTCTTTCGGATTCTTTAAGTCCGCCATAAATAAGCGAATCAAAGACATTCCCAAAATAACAGCAGACATCAAACGAGAAGAAGTTAATCTTCCTTTGTAATTATCCTTAATCAACAATTGTTTGGTTTCATTATTAAACGACAGCATAGAAAGTATATGTTTTTATTTTTCAATCTTGCAAAGTTAAGTATTTAACTAAGAAGTTGCTCTTTTTTAACCTTTCAACAAGAGATTCTTCACCTGTAAACATCTCATTCCTTGTTCTTCATCCTTGTGAAAAGATCGAATCAAAAACAGGATCAGGAAGTTCTTCTACGTTAGTTAGCAATTGTTTCAGCAAAGGGATGTAGCCATCGTGTAATTCGCCATGTTCAAAGACGATTTGTTTATTCTTCATAATGTATCCATCGTAAAAAAAGGTATTCAATTGCCCTATTTTAGTGATAACACCTACTTTCAAATAAGGATGTATTCGGCTAAAACCCGCTATTTTCTCGTCTAAAAAAAGTACCGACACATCGAAATTCGTCCAGCAAATTTCATCTATATTAATGGTTAACAACAACAGGGTTTCCTCCTGACAATCGACGAACTTCATCGAAGCAAAAGGAAATAAAATTTTTAATTCATCCGTAAAAGCTTGCTTATTTTCTGCATGTAATACTATAATAACATAAAGGATTTCCATAGACTAACTTCTTTTATTTAAAGCTAAGCCGTAAAAATGTTAATTCCTTCTTTTTAACCTTATGAAATGGTTATATTATTATTATGCTAAAGAAAGAGGAGAGAGAAAAGAAGAGAGAAGAAGTTTCACCTCTTCTCTTTCTTCTTTTCTCTCTCCTCTATTTTATCGTATTAGTTCTAATTTATCGAACTAATTTCTTGTATTTCAAACGCGTTGGTGCAACATCACCTAAACGTTTCTTACGGTTTTCTTCGTATTCTGAGAAAGATCCTTCAAAGAAGTATACTTGAGATTCTCCTTCAAAAGCAAGAATATGTGTACAGATACGGTCTAAAAACCAACGGTCGTGGGAAATCACTACTGCACATCCCGCAAAGTTATCCAAACCTTCTTCTAACGCACGAAGTGTGTTCACATCTAAGTCGTTCGTAGGCTCATCGAGTAACAATACGTTTCCTTCTTCTTTCAAGGTCATTGCTAAGTGTAAGCGATTGCGCTCTCCACCTGATAAAGTAGCTACCTTTTTATTTTGATCAGATCCCCCAAAGTTAAAGCGGCTTAAATACGCTCTTGAATTAACTTGGCGTCCCCCCATCATAATCAATTCTTGTCCATCACAGAAGTTTTCCCAAATTGATTTTTCAGGATCAATATTTGAGTGTGACTGATCGACATATGCGATTTTCACCGTATCTCCAATAGAGAATGTTCCTGCATCTGGTGTTTGTTCTCCCATGATCATGCGGAAGATTGTCGATTTACCAGCACCATTTGGTCCAATAATTCCCACAATACCCGCTTGTGGTAAAGTAAAGTTTAGGTTGTCATACAACAACTTGTCTCCAAAAGCTTTGGCTACACCTTGCGCCTCGATTACATTGGTTCCCAAACGAGGTCCATTTGGAATGTAGATTTCCAATTTTTCCTCTAATTGTTTTTGATCCTCATTCAACAATTTATCGTAGTTCTGTAACCTTGCTTTTTGTTTGGTTTGACGACCTTTAGCACCTTGACGAACCCAATCCAACTCGCGCTCTAACGTTTTACGGCGTTTTGATGCAGTTTTCTCCTCTTGTTCTAAACGTTTTGCTTTTTGGTCTAACCAAGAAGAGTAGTTTCCTTTCCAAGGAATTCCCTCTCCTCTATCCAACTCTAAAATCCATCCTGCAACATTATCCAAGAAATAACGGTCGTGCGTTACAGCGATAACCGTTCCTGCATACTGTTGTAAGTGTTGCTCCAACCAATGTACAGATTCTGCATCCAAGTGGTTGGTAGGCTCATCCAATAGTAATACATCTGGATTTTGTAACAACAAACGACATAAAGCTACTCGACGACGCTCCCCTCCTGATAATACTTTAATTGGCGTATCTGGATCTGGTGTGCGCAAAGCATCCATTGCTATTTCTAATTTTGTATCCAACTCCCATCCTCCAACAGCATCAATCTTATCTTGTAATAGTGCTTGTCTATCCATCAGTTTTTGCATTTTATCTGCATCTTCATAAACCTCTGGTAAACCAAACATATCGTTAATCTCATTGAATTCATCCAGAATAGCTACAATTTCTGCTGCACCTTCTCTTACAATTTCGATTACCGTTTTCTCTTCGTCTAATTCTGGTTCTTGTTCTAAATACCCCACAGTATACCCTGGTGCAAATACAACATCCCCTTGGTAATTCTTATCAACACCAGCAATAATCTTCAATAAGGAAGATTTACCTGAACCGTTAAGACCCAAAATACCGATTTTAGCTCCATAAAAGAAGCTTAAATAAATGTCTTTTAAAACTGTTTTGTTTGTAGATGAGTACGTTTTACTCACCTTCGACATGGAAAAAATTACCTTTTTATCGTCTGACATAAAGTAAAAAAATTGATTGAAAAATGATGTGACAAAATTCTTCTCGTTCACCCTGAACGACAAGAGAATCATCGAATACCCCAAAAATACACATTATTACGGAGATAAGAAATATTTTTCAATCAGGAACAGCGATTAATCAAATACACCACACCTATTTGAATAGAGATTATTTCCTCAAAGGTCAACAGCGTGAATCCAAAAGACGATTTAAATTGCCCTAACACTACATTGAAAAAGAAGTTATGCATTAGCTACCTCTTTTTTGATGGCCAATTCAATTAAACAAGAACCACATACATACCGTACAAAAGAGAAAAAAAGCGGGAAACATAACGAAATTTTGATAGCGATTGACCGTCATCGGCTCATTTCCTCCTAGTTTATACAGACTTATTCCACAGGAGAAAGCTAAAATCACAAACAAAACAAGCGTAAATCCATTAGATCCAGAAGAAAGAAGTGGTGTATAATCTCTTGTACTTGTTTTGACCTGGACAATTTGTTTAAACAACAACGTTCGCTTTAGCACAATAGATGATCCCCGAATATAGTCTTTATCAATTGAAAACCGACCTCCCTTATTTGTGTAATAGTAATACCCTACAACCTCTCTCGATCTTACTTGTCTTCTAATACCATAGTATTCGATTGTTTCCTCCGACTGTTGATAGGGTAAAAACACGGCATCAACAATAATTAAAACACTAAAGACTAAAACGGCCACCATTCCCCAAACGGTGTATCTCTTGTTTTTAATATTAAACATCCTACTCTACTACTTCTTATTACTATAGCTAACTTTAAAAAACCGCCTAAACTCTTAAAAAGAGTTAAACCACACCTATATCGGTATATCGAACACTACAATATGTTAAAGTTTTCGAAAATAACAATTAATAGTTCAAAAACACCTAAAATAATCAAATATTTTTTACTATATTTAAAAGTATAAAAATCACACAAAATTGTATGGAAAAATTTTTTAGAACGATCCGTTTTAAAGACCTACAAGAGCAGGATGTGGAAACAAACCAATCTGTAGGCGACAACTTAAATTACCCACTGAGCGAAGCTGAAATACCAGCGGGCCTCTATGTAGAGTTAGAAGAAGAAGAAATAGATTATTACGATGAGTACGAGGAACATTTGGGAATTTAAGCATGTAGGATCTTGTAACTGATTTTCGGTTTTTTAATTAAAACGACAATCAATTACAAGATTTTTTATTTTATGCGATCATCAAATGCAATCAATCATTCTTTTATCCTAGATTTAAGTAATTAAGTATAACCCTTACATTTTTTCTTTCATCTAGAAATTCACTTCACCTTAGCGTGAAACGTTTACACGCGTCCTTTTAGCGCATTAAATACCCAAGCGATGGCTAAGAATCCAACGCCTACGGTAGCAAATCCCCAACCGGCAATTTCGTAATACTTTAGTGTACCCAATCCAATTAACGCCAGTCCCATTACAATCATAAGTAAGGTTGCGTACCCTAAAATTTTGTTTTTATTTAAATTATTTGCCATTTCTTTTTTAATTAAAAATTTTCATCAACATTTCCTTCAATAGGTCTCCTTGTGGCAATTGGGATGCACCAACGCCTTTTCCTTTTAAATCCACTTCTTTTAAATGAGCAATGATCTGACTCACTCGTTTCATTGGATATGTTTTAAACCCCAATTCATAGTCTTTTATTGCGTACTGAACAATCTTTAAATTTTTCATTGCGTTTTGAGGCGATTTATCTTGCAGGCCGTGATACAATAACAGTTTCGAAAAATACGCGTACACAATTCCAATAGTCACTACAAAAGGATTGTTTTTTGGGTTCTGAGCAAAGTGATTGGCAATTTTATAAGCTTGTAACTGATTGCGATCAACGATAGCTTTCATCAACTCAAAATTATTGTAATCTTTACTAATACCGATATTTTTCTCGATTACCTCTGCGGTAATAGGTTGTCCTTTGGGAAGAACAAGAGCCAGTTTGTCTAATTCTTTGACAATCTTAGACAAGTCATTTCCAAGAAATTCAATAAGCATAGCCGCTGATTTAGGATCAATACTATATCCGCGTTTGCTAACTGTTTGTTGCAACCATCCTTCTAATTTATAATCTTTTAGGCGGTTACTCTCGAAGAGAACGGCATTTTTCTGTAAGCTTTTATACAGTTTCTTGCGCTTGTCTATTGTTTTATACTTGTAGCAGAACACCAATACAGTAGAAGGTTGGGGTTGATTGACATAATCATCCAACTGTTCGATAGTCTTGGCTAATTCTTGCGCTTCTTTGACAATAATCACTTGTTTGTCCGCCATCAAAGGAAAGCGCTTAGCATTGGAAACGATATCTTGAATAGTAACATCTCTACCGTATAGTATCATCTGATTAAATCCTTTTTCCTCCTCAGTTAATACATTACTTTCGATATAATCCGCAACATTATCAATATAATAAGGCTCATCCCCCATCAAAAAATATACAGGCGCTATAGTCTTATTTTTAATGTTTTTTACGATTTCTTTGAGTTGTTCCAAAATATAATTTACTTAAAATTGTTCTGTCCGTTTAAACAAATATCTTTGTGATATGCAAAGATTAAACTTTCCATCTTTTAATTTCCGATTCAAAAATAGTGAAAATAAGATATCTATTTTTGATGTGATCCGTAAAAAATTTATTCTTCTAACTCCTGAAGAATGGGTTCGACAACATGTTGTCCACGATTTAATGCAGGTTAAAGGATATCCTATTTCTTTAATTAGCGTTGAAAAAATCGTCAAGATCAACGGAATGAACAAGCGATATGATGTAGTTGTTTTTAAACCCAATGGAGAAATTGCTGTTTTAGTTGAGTGTAAAGCACCCTCAGTGGGAATTACACAGGATACATTTGATCAAATTGCTCGATATAATTTTCAACTTCGCGCCGAACACTTGTATGTAACCAATGGATTAAACCACTACTTTTGTCAAATGGATTATGAGAAAGAAAGCTATTTCTTTTTGCGCTCCTTGCCTGACTATACTGCGATAAAAAAATGATTAACTCAATGGAAAAACAATTTGCTTTAGTTGTCTTAAACTGGAATGGTAAAAAACTCTTAGAAACTTTTTTACCCACTTTGGTGGACTATTCTCCACAAGCAAACATCTATGTAGTTGACAACGATTCTACAGATGGTAGTCAAGCACTCATACACGAGCAATTTCCGAGTGTACAACTCATACAAAATGACGGAAACTATGGCTACGCTAAAGGATATAACAAAGGGCTTGTTTCGCTAAGCGAACCCATTTTGATATTAATTAATTCTGATATTGAAGTAACTGAAAATTGGCTTGTACCAATTGCACAATTATTCGACGAAGATCCTGAAGTGGCTCTTGTACAGCCCAAGATTCTCGATTATAAAAACAAGGCGTATTTTGAATATGCTGGCGCAGCTGGTGGATACATTGATAAGTATGGTTTTCCTTACTGTAGAGGACGTATTTTTGACACGATTGAAAAAGATGAAGGTCAATACGATGACATCGTTTCTATTTTTTGGGCGAGCGGTGCCTGTCTATGTATTAAAAACGACGTTTTTAAAGCCTTGAATGGTTTTGACGAAACATTCTTTGCGCATCAAGAAGAAATTGATTTATGTTGGCGTGCTCAAAATAGAGGATATCGCATTAAATACTGTGGATACTCCACGGTATACCATGTAGGTGGTGCAACCTTAAACTATGAAAATCCACGCAAGACCTATCTAAATTTTAGAAACTCATTGATGATGCTTTACAAAAACCTTCCTGCTCATCAAAAATTTAGCACAATATTTATTCGATTGTGTTTAGATGGAATTGCGGGTGTTCGATTTCTTCTTTTGTTCAAACCCAAACACTGTTGGGCAATTATTCGCTCGCATTTTGCTTTCTATAAACGCATTCCAAAACTGAAAAAGAAGATTGAATTTACAAATATTAACAATTATTTTACAGATAAATCGATAATTTATTCGTACTTTGTATGTAGAAAAAGAAATTTCATCAAAATACACAACAAATAATAAATAATTTTCACTCAGATATACTAGAATCTCAACGCTTTTGGTATATTTGACTCGAAATTCAATCATTTTTTTATTTATGAAAAAAGTAGTTTTAGGTTTATCTGTTTTGGCTTTGACACTTACGTCATGTGGTACAAAACAAAAAATTGCTGATTTAGAAGCAAAAAACAAAGAAGTACAAGATTTGTTAAACACTTGTACAATTCAATTGAACTCTGCTCTTGCTGAGAAAAAAGTTTTATCAGACCAAGTGCACGACTTAAAGAAAAATACCTCTGATTTAATTAGCAACGTAGGTAACTTAACAATGTTATCTTCAAAAGGAGCGGATAACTTAGAGAAATCTTTAGAAAGTTTAAAAGAAAAAGATTTAAAAATCACAAGATTACAAGATGCGCTTACTAAAAAGGATTCAGTTACTTTAGCTTTAGTTAAGAGTGTAAAAAAAGAAGTTGGGTTTGACGATCCAGATATTGAAGTTAACGTTGAAAAAGGAGTTGTATATATTTCAATTGCCGACAAATTGTTATTCAAATCTGCTAGCTACCAAGTAAATGATAAAGCGAAAGCTGTATTAGCAAAAGTGGCTAAAATTGCTAAAAGCAAACCTGATTTTGAATTGATGGTTGAAGGACATACAGATAATGTGCCTATCAAAAACACAATGTTTGAAGACAACTGGGATTTAAGTGTAAAAAGAGCTACTTCAATCGTGAGAGTTCTACAAAAAGACTTAGGTTTAGATCCTAAACAATTAGTTGCTTCAGGACGCGGAGAGTATGTGCCTTTAGTTGACAATGATACTGCTGAAAATAAAGCAAGAAACAGAAGAACAAGAATCATCTTGATGCCGAAAATCGATCAGTTCTATGACATGATCGAGAAAGAAATGAAAGAAATGAAAAAATAATCATTTTCTATATAAGAAAAAGCCGTTTGAATATTCAAACGGCTTTTTTTATGCTTTGTATTTTCCTAGAGCAAAATCCTCTCCATATACTTGCTTATTTCACTAATAATCCTTACTTTTTATATTATAAAATGCGAGTATTAATCCTTGCTTTTTTTACACCCTTAGAAACTATGAAAAGAATTCCAGAAAATTTTAACAACTTTGATATCATTGGTGATATTCACGGTCACAGCAATGATCTAAAAAAATTATTAGGCGCTTTAGGTTACAAGCTCAAAGGCAATTACTATCAACATCCGGAACGAAAAGTACTCTTTTTAGGAGATTACATTGACCGCGGTGTAAACGTCGTTGACGTTCTCGAAATTGTAAAAAACATGGTAGACAATGGAGAGGCTATTGCCTTAATGGGCAATCACGAATACAATGCTATTTGCTATAACACACTTACTGCCGATGGTACATATTTGAGAGAACACAGTAAGAAAAACTTCAATCAACATGCCATTACAATGGCAGCTTTTATGCAACATCCCAACCTGTACAAAATGTATATTGAATGGTTTAAAACGCTTCCTCTCTTTTATGAAAACGATTTCTTTCGAGCCATACACGCTTGTTGGGATGAACAAAGTGTAAACTACTTAAAAACACGTCTTTTGGATAATTGCCTAACTAGTGATTTACTGGAAGAAGCTAATAAAGAAGGAACAGAATTATACCATGCTGTAGAAATTGTTCTCAAAGGGAAAGAAATAGACTTACCTAATAAGCAATCCTTTATTGATAAAGATGGGATTATCCGTCATTCATTTCGCGTAAAATGGTGGGAAAAACCGAAACAACCACATACTTTAAGTACAGTCAGTGCTTCTGTAATTAAACACCACGCAGACGAACCCATTGATGTACAACACATCAATTTCTATTCTGCAGAAGCCAAACCAGTATTTTTCGGGCATTATTGGATGAAAGTCAACACAGCACTCCGTCCACTCATCCTAACATCAAACACCTGTTGTCTTGATTATAGTGTTGCCAAAAATGGTCATCTCGTATGCTATCGCTACAGTGGCGAGCAACAACTCGATTCAAATTCCATCAATTTTATTAAGGAATATAACTAATATATAGAAGGATCCAATAAATCAATCAAGTCATATTGTAAGATTTTCGGATCCTTTTTCATGGAAAAACGCTTGGTTACAAAAAAGGAAACTCGTTTGTTTGACAATTGTGTTGAATAGTTACCTACTTTTTCATAATACATGGCACTAAGCGATGTTTTTACTCCTATGCCCCATTCCTCTCCTTGATAAGCGAGATTCAAATCACTAGCTACTTGTCCATTGACATAGAATATTGTTCTTTTAGTACTGAGATTTTCATCAAAAATTCCATTAATACCTACACTAAAAGACAGCGAAGCTAAAAACTTCCTCCACAAGACCCAATTATAGGCATAACCTACAGTTGGTCCAAAACTAAAACTACGACTGTCCTTACCTCTAATTCCATCGTCTAGCTCTGGAGTATTTTTAATCACGCTCAAAAAACTAGATCCTCCAATTAATAGAGCTCCTGCAGATTTCTTCTGAATGCTATTCTTGTTATTCGCTGCTCCAATCGAAAACTTATCGGAATTAAAAACATAGGTAAATCTTCCTCCATACAAATTGATTCTCAAATCATCAAAACTTAAATATGTTTTTGTGGCTTCATCTTCTCGATAAAAACCTTTGTATTGTTGAAAATAAAAATCAAGAATGAATTTTTTACTGATCACGTGATACTGAAGATCTACTGTTGAACTTTTTCCTTTTTGTTTATTTCTCATCCCAGAAAAACCATGACTATAGCTCAACGAAGAATTCTTCCACGAAAAGGATAAACCAATATTTAAAGGACGATTGGGCTCAAAGGAAATATCTTTCTCCCCTTCTTCGTAACTCAAAGACAAGAATTCTTGACTCAAACTTGGTGTTACTCCATAAGTATGTTTATAGGTGCCGATGTAAAGCGAATCAACTTGCGCAAAACTATACGAACAACAAAACAAACTGATTACTAAAAGAAGTATGTTTTTCTCTTTCATCTTGTATACTAAGTAAATAACTCTTCGATCTCTTGAATACCATCTCGCTGACATACAATACGATAACGTTTATATTCCGTATGATTCTCGTATTCAATCTGCGAAATAAAATTGATGTAATATACCTTATCTGCATAAAATCCAATTACTTGATCATTGTGTTCATCCAAACTCAGTACAGGTACCTTCGGATTGTCCATGCGCTGCAATAAACGCGTCAAATTAAATCGAAAAATATCGTGAACTCCTTTGAAAAAATAGGTACTATCTTTCATCATTTCTCCACGATCCAACGAAACTTTTTTGCGATATAACAGTATTTTTTCATTGTGAATGCGGTTCTCTACTTCTAATAGCACGGATCGATTTCGTATGCTTAAAATTTCAGATGGAACCTTTTCGTCAGTGATAAAATCCACCGCTTCTTTAATCCATCCTATTTTTTTTCCTTTGACACTGATTTCAGTTTTATTGTCAAAATATTTACCGCCTAATTTTCCTGCAAAATAAAAACGCGTTAACTCTTTAATCCTATCTTTTAGCATGTATCCAACTACTAAAGCGACAAATAATGGCATGGTAAAATTACCGTACTTTTGTTGAAAAGAAAAAGCAATTACGGTTGCAAACACCATAGAGATTCCTGCAGCAATACTGTAATATACCTGTTGAACAAATACACCATCACTATCCTTTTTTTTATTTGATTCTAGCAACAGATCTGATTCAACATACTTATTCAGCATAGCATAGCGATAAATTACCGCTTGATTCAGCCCTTGTTCATTAACTTTAATAAAGCTATATCCTTTGCTCTTCATGTATGCTTGTTCTGATAAAATCAGCTCTTTCACCTGCTGCTGTAACAATTGAAAGCGCTCATCTGTTACTAACATCAATCGATCCAACAACAAAAAACTGTAACGCAGTAATGTGTAGGATAAGTATTCATCAGCAAAACTAAAGTAATTAAAATACTCTTTTCTCACTACTTGTTCATTTTGATGTAAGCTTTCCTTTAACTCTCTATATTTATCGCGAATGGCGATACTTGCAGAGACGTAAGATTGAATTAATGTGGCGTGATTATCAGCTTTAGTCTGCTTAAATTCGGTAACTGCATTGCGTAGGGCACTTCTAAAAATAGCCATAAACATTTTGAGCTGATACTCTATTTCATATACATGCTGATTGGTTTCGTCTTTCAACAAATGTTGCGTCGCAGCACTCAAATTATTAAATGGAATTGCCCCTTCGTCGACAATAGCTGTTAACGCATAAACAGGAGTAATAAATCGAACTTTAGACTTAACGTCAGAATAAAACTGATCTTTTGAATAATTCGATTTATTTAAATCCAACGTATTGGGAACGAAAATCCAGGTATTGATGGTAAAATCACTTTTATGTTGTTCTTTTCCTTTGATAAAACCCACCTTCATTTCTAACGTATAAGCATCATGGGATCTAACTTTGATATCTAGCATTCTACTTTTTTTAAAAACTATACCATTATCTACTATCCCATTATTTTAACAATAGAGGGCATACTAATTGAGCTGCAGTAAGAAAACAGCAGTCTTACAAATTTAATTATAAAATTCACATAATTATGCCTTTATTTTCCAACAAATTCAGACAAAACCTTTCTAATCTACGAAAAGAAAAAAAAAATTGTTATATAACATACCATCTACTAGCTTATTTGGAACACCCCAATATCACACCTCTTGGTTTTTACATTTTCTTGGACAATCTGTGCATAAAAAATTCACTCAGTTTTAAAAAAACAGCTATTGTGCTTTTGATCGACTTAGGTTTGCGCATCTTACAGCACCAAGCCACTTTACGACACAATCTTGAAGATTTGGAAAAACTCGGAATTTTATTCCAAATTCAAACCATTGATTACAAAAACCATCTAAAGCAACTAAAGGTTTACCCTCCTACTATTGAAGATGAATATCGTCTTAAACATGAAATGGAGCAACTATTAAGACGTACGAATTTATTGTAATCGACATAGAAAAGGGATGGTCAATTTACCTTTGATAAAAAAGAGAGTATGTTTTCTATTTATCTTGTAAATATCCCCCATTAGAACATAAAAAAAGCTACGCATACCTAGGTATACGTAGCTCAATTCAAACAAAAAAGGCCTATATACATAGACCTTTTCGTATTAGTTATTTAGCATAACAGGCATAACAAGCATTGTAACTGCTTCTCCATCTTCTAAACCATCTACTGGTGTTAAGATACCCGCTCTGTTTGGCAATGACATTTCTAATTGAATCTCATCAGACTGAAGGTTGTTCAACATCTCCAATAAGAATCTTGAATTAAATCCGATTTGCATATCATCTCCTTGATAATCACAAGTAAGACGCTCATCTGCTTTATTTGAGTAATCAATATCCTCTGCTGAAATATTTAACTCTGTACCTGCAATGCGCAATCTAATTTGATGTGTTGTTTTATTAGCATAAATAGCCACACGACGAACAGAATTTAAAAATTGAACTCTGTTCAACAACAATTTATTTGGATTTTCCTTTGGAATTACTGCTTCGTAATTTGGATATTTCCCGTCAATTAAACGACAAGTTAATGCATAGTTATCGAATGTAAATTTCGCATTTGAATCGTTAAACTCAATTACTACATCTGCTCCCGATGCCATTAAGATATTCTTCAAAATAGTTAATGGTTTCTTTGGCATGATAAAACTAGCTTCACTTGGTGAAGTAATATCAGTACGAGAATACTTAACTAATTTATGTGCATCTGTTGCAACGAAGATCAATCCTGTTGGTGCAAACTGGAAAAATACTCCAGACATTACAGGTCTTAAATCATCATTACCCGCTGCGAAAATAGTTTTGCTAATAGCAGTTGCCAATACACCAGCTGAAACTTCCGTTCTTGATGGGTCTTCTAAGCTCTCTGCTTTAGGAAATTCATCACCAGCAGAATAAGCTAAAACGTATTTTCCAACATCAGAACTAATTTCAATCGTATTGTTTTCCTTTACTGAGAAAGTCAATGGTTGCTCAGGAAATGTTTTCAATGTTTCCAACAATAACTTAGCAGGAACAGCGATACTTCCTTGACTAGTTGACTCTATCTCTAGGCTAGCAGACATTGTTGTTTCTAAGTCAGAAGCTGAAACTCTCAAGATATTATTATCCAATTCAAACAAGAAATTGTCTAATATATGTAATGTATTACTACTACTAATAACACTTCCTAATACCTGTAATTGCTTCAACAAATAGGAACTCGATACTATAAACTTCATATTAAAATATTTTTATATGTAAAAGGCTTTACACCTACAAATATATTCGTTTAACTTCAATAATAAAAGCAGAATTTGCACTACTTTTTAACAAAAGCCTTTCTTTTAAAGAAAGAAAACAAAAATCCAAGAACTAATAGAACGGCAATCGGAACTCCTAACACAATAAATTGAATTGTGGAATACTTTTCAAATACCTTCATCTTATCGAGTACTGGAATTTTAACTTCCTTAGTACGAAGGTTAATCAGTCCTGAATCATCCAAAAGATAATTGACTGCATTAAAAATAAACTCCTTATTTCCGTATAGCTTATTGGTCCATTTATCATACCCCAATTCCATCGGCTGATATTCTTGATCGAGTTGATTTTTGATAATATCACCATCACTTATCACGATCATTTTTGTTTCTTCACTTCTATTTTTTGCTTTTGGCAATGCAAATGGCAGTACTCTATTTTCAAAAACAGACTTAAATTGTCCCTCTAATAATACTCCCATGATATAATTTCCTTTCCCTTCATAATGTTCAGGGGCAGATTCTTCATTAATCATATTGAGATTAATCTCATTTGGTGTTCCAACGGTCAATGAATATTGAGAAGATTGTAGAAGCACTGTTTTTTTAATCCCATTTTTCAATGTATCGATAGGAGAAGCAAAATCTAATCGAACTCCTTCAATATTTTTTACAATAGGATGGTTGGATTCTGGATAAACAAAAGGAGCAAACTTCCAAATGAACTCTCCATATTGCGTTTCACTACCTTGTCGACCTAGTGCCAATTTAATTGGTGTAGCAACCTCATCTTTTATCAACACAGGGTTTATTCTAACGCCATATTTAAACAGCATTTCTCCCAAAGATTGATCTTTAGGATACGCAAATAAAGATCCCTTTACGCGTAAACTATCAAAATCAGCCTGTACTTGATCCAACAACCACAGTGTTTTTCCGCCGTTCATAATAAATTGATCCAAGACTTCAATTTGTTTTTCATCAAAGGGCTTGGTTGGTTTAGCAATAAGAGCTAAATCAAATTCTTTCAATTGCTCCAGCGTTTTTTCAGGCGCATGAGCAACTGAGTCTAAGGTAAAAGGCGCAAGGTGATAATTCTCTCCAGCCGTCATCAAAAAGTCCGCCATATATTGATCTTCCAATTGGCCATTGCCTTTTAGTACAGCGATCTTTTTTGATTTAGGTGTATTTACTTTTGAGATAGCTTCAGTAAAAGCATACTCTAAATGTTGAATTGAAGTCAATACTTTTTCCTCTGTATTGGCTCCAATCATATTTTTAAGCAATTGCACTTTGACCATTTGTTCTCCTTTAGTTACAAAAGCCCAAGGAAAAACAAGTGATTGCGATTGAATCCCTTTATTATTTACTGTCAGGGTAACTGGCTTAGCCCCCAATTGATATAAATTACCAACAATTTGGTCCTCTGTTCCTCCCCCTTCTTCCAAAGGATTGACAAAGCGAAACAAAATATTCGAATTTTCGGCACTAAACTCCTCCAATAACTGACGAGTTTCGCCTTGTAATTTGACAAATTCTTGAGAAAACTGACCTTCTAAAAGTACCTCTATTAAAATAGGTTCTTCTACGCGATCGATAATTTCATTGGTAATTGGCGATAGCGTATAGCGCTTATCTTGCGTTAAGTCGAAACGATGATGCACATATGTTCCAATACCGTTTAACAGTACAATTCCAGCAATAAAACTCCCAAGTTGAACAAGGTTTTTCTTTGTTTCTCTTTTCATTATTTGCGCAATTGATTAATTCGGAAAACAGTTAAACTTAAAAACAAGGCTGAAAAAGAGACAAAATACAATAGATCTCTTGTATCGATTACACCTTTAGAAATACTGCTAAAATGAGCATTAATACCCCATTTACCTATACCGTGTAAGGCCTTAACTCCATCTAACATCAGCAGGCCATAAGAGGCCAGCAAACAAAATAGAACAGCTAGAATAAAAGACACCACCTGATTACTTGTTAAAGAAGAAGCAAAAATTCCCATCGAAACATAGGCTGCACCAAGAAAAACAAGTCCTAAGTACGAACCAATTACACTTCCCATGTCAAACGTTTGTCCTGCTAAAAGATAGTTTTGCAGCACCCAAACATACACAAGAGTAGGTAGAACCGCTAAAACAACAAGAACTAATACCCCAAAAAATTTACCCAAGACAATTTGCCAAGGCGACAAAGGTTTGGTTAAAAGCAACTCTATAGTTCCCTGCTTAATTTCTTCAGAAAAACTTCGCATGGTTACTGCGGGAATTAAGAATAAAAAAACCCACGGAGCCAAGAAGAAAAAAGGAGATAAATCGGCAAAACCACTTTGAGGGATGTTGTACTTTCCGTCAAAAACCCAAAGAAATAGCCCATTAATAATCAAAAAAACAATAATTACTAAATAGCCAATCGGTGATCCAAAAAAGGATTTTATCTCGCGCAAACACAGTGCTTTCATATAATATAAGGGCGATTAGTTTAAAGTAGCGTATTTATCTACGCTCCACGCTTCAGCTTTTTCTTTAAATAAAGTCTTAAAATACGGCCAAACTTCGCCGAATAACGTTGACTTTTTATACGTATCTAAATCAGATTCTTCCGACCAATAACTGTAGGTAAAAAAGATATTAGGTTGGTGTTTATCCCGATAAACTTCTAAAAATTGACAACCAGGAAAGTTGCGAATTTGGTTTTTATATTTTTCAAAATGATTCAAAAAATCATCAATTCTATCCTCTTGTAAGGTAAGTTTTACGATTCGTACAAACATATTTTTTACTTTAGATTAAGTTTCGCTAAATTCAATAAACAGCTGATCTTCCAAATGCACGCCTAAAAGAGTTCGAATAGATCCTCCTGGTTCATTTGTTGTTGAATACATAATAGCCACAACCAATTGCCCCACTTCATTAAATAAAGCTAATAATTCACCTGCTTTATTCATCAATTCACTTGGATCATTGACATTAAAATCAGCATAGTATTCATTAATTTTTGTAATTGTACGATTTTTTATTCGAATACCAAAGCTTCTCCCTTGTCCTACTTGTTCAAATAGCTCCCTTGAGATATTAGTTACTAAATTTCCAAACTTATCTTCATACACATAAGTTCCAATAATGAGATTTGGTTTGACCGTTAGATTTTCAAGCAACAAATTCATTTTGTACAAGGCATCAATTGGCTGACCAATAGATTGAAGTTCTTTCCCTTCACACAATTGATATGCACAGTACACAAAAACATCATTGGTACTCATTCCCTCGATGTGGTTAATTGCTACAGCTTCTTCGAATTCATGTGTTCCTAAAGCAACGGCAATAGCACCATTATCAGTTCCAATAAAATAGTGATCTTGATATTTCACGCAAATAGCGGCTGAAAAAGGTAAAATAGCGGAGGCAACCGATAGAATGTGAATGGTTCCCTTAGGAAAATGACTATATGCCATGGAGAGAACAAATCCAGCATCGGCAACCCGATAATTTCTCACCCCATGCGAAATATCAACTACATTACAATTTTGAATATTAGAATATATTTTTCCCTTTAAAACCCCCACATAATAATCTGTATATCCAAAATCAGTTGTTAATGTAATTATTCTCTGCATTATTTTTTAGTCTCTGTTTTTATAAGAAAAATCAATTTTTTATAGTAGATTTGAAATACAAAATTAGACTATTTTTTTAATTAATTCGTATTAGTATTGAACGAAAGAATAATAGAACTATCGGAAATTAGCCCTAAAGAGTTTTGGGGACCTCAAGACTTACATTTAGATGTCTTAAAAAAACTTTATCCTCGTGTAAAAATAATAGCAAGGGGATCTCTATTAAAAATCTACGGAGAAGAAGAAGTTTTAGATGAGTTTGAACGCAAATTTGTCCGTTTACTTAAATACTTCACTCGATACAATAAAATTGACGAAAACGCGATTGAACGCATTGTTATGGATAGTGATTTGCAACAAACAACGGCTTTGGACGATGTATTGGTTCACGGTGTTGGGGGTAAACTAATCAAGGCGATGACGGATAACCAGCAAAAATTAGTCAAATTTGTTGAGAAAAACGACATGGTTTTTGCCATAGGACCTGCAGGAACAGGAAAAACCTATACAGGTGTAGCTTTAGCTGTTCGCGCATTAAAAAACAAAGAAGTCAAACGAATCATCTTAACGCGTCCTGCGGTAGAAGCTGGAGAAAATCTGGGTTTTTTACCGGGTGACATGAAAGAAAAGTTAGATCCTTACATGCAACCGCTTTATGATGCCTTGCGCGATATGATTCCACCTCAAACTTTGGAAGACTACCTCTTTAAAGGGGTTATCCAGATAGCACCTTTAGCTTTTATGCGTGGAAGAACCTTGGACCATGCTTTTGTCATTTTGGATGAAGCTCAAAATACAACGCATTCGCAAATGAAAATGTTCTTGACGCGTATGGGTAAAAATGCAAAGTTCATTATTACAGGTGATCCTGGTCAGATTGACCTACCTCGTAAAGTTTCTTCTGGTCTAAAAGAAGCCATTGAAATTCTAAAAGATGTTGAAGGAATAGGTATGTTGTATTTAGATGACAAAGATATTGTACGCCACAAATTGGTAAAACGAATCGTCAATGCCTATAAAGTTGTAGAAGACAGACGAGACACAATCAAACCTGATGATATGAAAAAGGTTGAAAACAATTAAGTTTTCAACCTTTTTTTTATTCAATTATTTACTCCCAAATTTACACGTTATAGGTATCTCTAAAAAATTGTAGTTTGATATCTTCCCCTATAAACAAATTCAAATCGTCTCCATCCAATTCATAACGATCACATTCTTCTAAAATTTCAAGTAATTCTTTTTCCTTACTTTCATTCAAAGAAACATAATCTGGAGAGAGCACAATTTTAAATGCGATGCTATCACCTTCACAACGAAGATCACCATAAATCATGTGATTTCCTCCGCTTCCAGAAAAACTACGTGTATTAACATCAATACATACTAAAGGAATTTGATTAATTCCCAACTCTTCTATCTTCTTATTTTCAAATGCTTTAAACACCCAATTTCCCGATAATTTCTTATCGTACAAATAGTGCCCGAAGCAAGCAAAGTCACTTTCCATTCCATCTTTCTTATTTAAACTCACTGCAACGGAATGATCAAATCGACCATCTAAAAAAGAACGAGCACTATCGTCTTTATAGATTACGATTTCAATTTTTTCGTTAGCGGTAGCTGAGCGATATACTCTACCCTCCCCTTCAATCAGTGGTTCTTCATAAGGAAAAACAATTTTTACATTAGGTTTTAAACTAGCGTAAACAATTCCTTTTTTACTAATAGTAATTGTTTGTAAAGAATCTTGTGCTAGTATTTTAAAAAAAACCCCCTCTGAATCTTCTTTTTTTAATAGATCCAGTTGCTTTGTATCATTTTCTTTCTGTCCTTTTTCAGTTAAATTATCACTTCCACAAGAGGGAAATAATGAAACAGTTAAAGCCAATATCATATTCTCAATCTTTTACGTTACAAAGATAAACCCAAACAACATACCAAAAAAAACCAACTTTTTTTATTTAGTAATAATTTAACTTTTATTACTCATTATTTTAGAGTTTCAAGTATAAAATTAAATAAATAATTAAGAACAAAAAAATAATATTACACAAAAATAAACAATAAAATCAATATTTTAACAAATTTACAAAAACGAGCATAAAAAACACAGAAGAAGATTAATTAACAATTTTAACGTAGCATCATGCACTTCCCCTTAATAAAAACAAAAAACAAAAAGCGATTTTTTTCACTTTTCAACAACATGTGCCCTTATTTCCTCAAAATAAGCAACAAAGAATGAGAAAAGGTTTCTTTTTTAGAAAAAAAAAACTGTTCACACCCAAAAAGCGAAACAGTTTTAGAACAATTGAAAAGCCCATTCAAAGCGTTTAAAATAAAACATCTTTAGAGCAGTGTCGTTTTATAGCCCGTTTGACGTAAACAGAACATCAAATCGTCCTCATTATTACTAATACAATAGACGCGAATTGTTGAATTATCCTTTTTTTGAAAAATAGGTTTAAAGCTTTTTGGTAAACTAGCATAAAATGGATCCATTTCTTTTAACTCATATTTTGGATCGATATCTACAGTCACTAATACCACAAACTCATTTGCTTTTAATACAATTGGTAATTTCATATATCTCGTTTTTTATTTAATTCTATCGAAATTTAAAAAAAAAATTAGACAATTCATATTCTATATTAAAAATACTTGTTTAATGTAAACTAAAAACGTAGTAAAAAAGGAACGCTTATGAAATTTAATTCAATTTTATTAACAATATATGTTCAAAAAATAAAAATAGTACATTTTTGCCGAAAAGAATGTTTCTTATTTTTCATTTGCTTCACTGTATTAAATAAATGTTATTGTTCCATACTATAAGCTATTTTACCTACTTTTGCTTCCTATAAAACAGTAAGAGCAACTAACAACTTAGAAGATGCAAAACATTCCTAGTGTTAACTTACGTGATTTCCTATCGGATGACCCGGTACGTAAACAAAAGTTTGTAAATGAAATCGGCCAAGCCTACGAAGAAATTGGATTCGTAGCATTAAAAGGACACTTCTTAGACGATCAACTTGTTGAGAATCTTTACACAGAAGTTCGCAATTTTTTCAACCTTCCTTTAGAGACCAAAAAGAAATACGAAATTCCTGGCATTGGTGGCCAAAGAGGATACGTGTCTTTTGGAAAAGAACACGCCAAAGGGCGTTCTGAAGGGGATCTAAAAGAGTTTTTCCATTTTGGACAATATGTCGAAGACAATCCTGAATTGGAAAAGAGCTATCCCGCTAACGTTTTAGTTGAAGAATTACCTCAATTTAATCCCATTGGAAAAGAGACGTATCAAATGTTAGAAAAAACAGGTGTTTACGTTTTACGCGCTTTAGCTATTTTCTTGGGACTTGACGAGTTTTACTTCGATAAATTCGTTAAAAATGGCAACAGCATACTTCGACCGATCCACTATCCTCCTATTACAGATGAGCCGAAAAATGCTGTTCGCGCTGCTGCTCATGGAGATATCAACTTGATTACCTTATTAATGGGAGCACAAGGTAAAGGTCTGCAAGTTCAAAATCACAAAGGAGAATGGATTGACGCCATCGCCGCAGATGATGAACTTGTAATTAACGTTGGAGATATGTTATCAAGACACTCAAACAACCGATTAAAATCAACCATTCACCAAGTAGTGAACCCGCCTAGAGAATTATGGAGTACCTCTCGTTACTCTATTCCTTTCTTTATGCACCCTATAAGCGAAATGCCGCTAAACTGCTTAGACAATTGTATCGATGAAGCAAATCCTAAAAAATTTGACGATATCACAGCAGGTGAATTCTTACATCAACGCTTAGTTGAATTGGGATTGATTAAATAGCAATTTGGAAAGAGGAAATCGAAACGCAGTGAAAATCGTAACGTAGTGGAAATCGAAACGCAGTGTAGATTCATCGGACACCAAAACAAATATAAAATAAATGAGATATATTCATCGAACACAAAAACCAATATAAACTCGGTGAGATATATTCATCGAATACCAAAATAAAATATAATCCTAATGAGATAAAGAGGAAAGAGGAAAGAGGAAATCGAAACGCAGTGAAAATCGTAACGTAGAGGAAATCGAAACGCAGTGTAGATTCATCGAATACCAAAACAAATATAAAATAAGTGAGATATATTCATCGAACACAAAAACCAATATAAACTCGGTGAGATATATTCATCGAACACCAAAACAAATATAAAATAAGTGAGATATATTCATCGAATATCAAAACCGAATATAAACCTATTAAGATAAAGAGAGAATACTTCTCTCCCTTTTCCTCTCTCCTCTCTCTATTAAATATTCTTTCAACTCAACGAGTAAATCCGTATCTTTGAGTTATACCAATACATTTTAGATCTATAAAACCAACGTACACTAATGGCAAAAAAAATCAGCAGTCTAGAGGACCTAGGGGGATTTGTTTTTTCGACAAACAAAGATTTCGAATTTAGTCAAGATGACGAAACAACAACACTTACTCCTGGAGAACAACGATTAGAGGCTCATTTAGACAAGAAAAATAGAGGAGGTAAAATTGCTACAATTATCAAAGGTTTTGAAGGAAATGACGATGATTTAAAAACATTGGCCAAAGACTTAAAGACGCTTTGCGGAGTGGGAGGAAGCGCTAAAGATGGCGAAATTATCATTCAAGGTAATTTTCGCGATAAGATCATGGAGTATTTACAGAAAAAAGGCTACAAAGTAAAACGTGTAGGCGGTTAATAATAAAGACTATGAAAATAAAATCATCCGAACTCATTTTAAATCCCGATGGTAGTGTATACCACTTGAATTTAAGACCTGAACACCTAGCTGAAAATATCATCTTCGTAGGAGATCAGAATCGCGTAGATCGAATTTCAAGACATTTTGATACGATTGAGTTTTCAACGCAAAAAAGGGAATTCAAAACGCATACTGGTACTTATAAAGGCAAGCGTTTTTCCGTAATTTCAACGGGAATTGGTCCTGATAATATTGATATCGTTGTCAACGAAATTGACGCCCTGTTCAATATTGATCTGGAAACAAGAGAAATCAAAAAAGAACTGACTTCCGTAAATATTGTTCGTATCGGTACTTCTGGATCGCTACAGGCAGACATTCCTGTAAATAGTTTTGTTCTATCACAGTATGGATTAGGTTTAGATAATATGATGCGTTCGTATCTTATTGAGGACATCACCGATTATGCAATGGAAGAAGCTTTTATTGCTCATACGCAGTGGGACTTGAGAAAAGGACGTCCTTATTTTATTCAAAACAGTCCTTGGTTAGAGGAAAAACTCAGCAGTGATCAAACTTTTAAAGGCATTACGGGAACTGCAGGTGGATTCTATGGTCCACAGGGTCGTGTTTTGCGTTTAAACATTCAGGATCCAGCATTGAATCACAAAATTGATAATTTCACGTTTAACGACTACCGCATTACCAATTTTGAAATGGAAACTTCTGCCATTTATGGTTTAGCAAAATTGTTAGGACATCATGCTGTTTCCTTGAATACCATCATTGCCAATCGCGCAAATGGAACTTTCTCAGAAGATCCTTACGCGGCAGTAGATCAATTAATTATTTACACCTTAGACAAGCTAAGCGAAATATAAAATCGCTTCTTTTATACTAAAAAGCTCAGCTAGGCTGAGCTTTTATTTTTTATAATACTCTTGAAGATCAAATCCCAAATACGCATTGTACTTTTCATATTGCTCATCTATGGTCGCGCTTAAGTGAATCTGTTCTTGTGTAATAGGATGTTCAAAAGTCAATTCAACTGCGTGTAACAACATGGCGGTTAAACCAAATTCATCCAACCACAGTTTATTTTGCTTATTACATCCATGAGGTCTACTTCCCAAAATTGGATGAAAAATATGTTTAAAATGTTTGCGTAATTGATGCTGTCTTCCTGTTTCTGGATAGGCCTCAACCAAAGAATAACGCGAGGTCTTGTGCTTGCCAAATGGAATATCCACCTCAACGCGTTGCAGTGTTTTGTAGAGCGTTTTCGCCTCTTGCAGTTGCCCGCTGTCGTTAGTCAGCGCATAGTCAATCGTTTCTTCCTCTATCGTATATCCCCTTACAATAGCGATGTACTTTTTCTCTACTTGTCTCGTAGCAAAAATTGCATTGAGCTGCTTGAGAACTTCTTTATTTAGTGCAAACAACAATACACCTGATGTTTTGCGATCCAAACGGTGTACGGGATAAACATATTGTCCAATCTGATCCCGTAAAATCTGAATGGCATACTCCTGAATATCACTCGCTATAAAAGACTTGTGTACTAATAAATCTCTAGGTTTATTAATAGCAACTAAATACTCGTCCTGAAACAAAATTTCTAACATCCCGCAAAGATACTTCATCTTCTCTACTACTAAAACCATTGGTATAATTTATCGTTCTTTTTTTTAAATTAATAGTACCTTTGCTTACTTTTTTTATCGCTATATGACGACTCAAGTACAAACTAAAACGGGTGTTTTAGCACTGATTAAACAATCATTTTCAAATGAAAATCTCGATTTAACAAAAATCCCTACCAATAGGGCTGTATTGTTATTGGCGATTCCTATGATGTTTGAGATGTTAATGGAATCCGTTTTTGCCTTAGTGGATTTGTATTTTGTCGGACACTTAAAAGAAAGTGCATTTGCCATCCAAACTGTAGGACTTACAGAGTCTTTACTATCCATTATATATGCCATTTGTATTGGAATCAGCATGGCTGCAACTGCTATTGTTGCACGTCGTATTGGAGAAAAAGATAGAGAACAAGCTTCAATTAATGCTGCACAAGCCATTTCTATTGCAACCATCATCACTATTATCCTGAGTGTGCTGGGCTTTATCTACGCCAAAGATTGGTTAATTTGGATGGGAGCCTCAGAAGAATCTGCTGAATATGGTTATGGTTATACTCGTATTTTATTGGTTAGTTGTGTGTCTATTATGATGCTCTTCTTGATTAATGGTATTTTCAGAGGGGCAGGAAATGCAGCAATTGCAATGAAAAGTTTGTGGTTTGGAAATATATTCAACATTATCCTTTGCCCTATCTTGGTACGTGGCTGGTGGATATTCCCCGAAATGGGATTAGACGGTGCTGCTTATTCGACTGCCATTGGAAGAAGTGTTGGTGTTTTATATCAGATTTACTACTTAACGCGAAAGGATTCGCTAATTCAACTGAAATGGCATTACTTCAAAATGCAAATGGATAAGGTATGGCATATTTTAAAAATTGCCATTCCAGGTATGGTTCAATACATGATTTCAACTTGCAGCTGGGTAATTCTCGCCCGTATTGTTGCACAAAGTAGTGGTGAAATTGGATCTTCGGGTTTCTTAACTTGCTTGCGTTTGATGGTCTTCTTTATTTTACCTGCCTGGGGTTTGAGTAATGCGGCTTCCACACTAGTAGGGCAACACTTGGGAAATAAAGATCCTCAAAGTGCTGCTAAATCAGTAATGACTACCCTAAAATACAACGTGATCTACATGCTTGTTGTAACGGTGATCTTCTTTACAATGGCCAATTACCTCGCGTCAATTTTCACCATACAAGAAGATATTAAAGAAGTAGCTATTCTCGCTATGTATATTGGCGCTAGTGGTTTTATCTTTTATGGCGTAGGGATGACCTTAATGAATGCTTTTAATGGTGCTGGAGACACCTTAACTCCTTCTATATTGAATTTTGTTGGATTTTGGTTGTTCCAAATTCCACTTGCTTATGCCCTAGTTTACTATTTCAACTGGGGTCCTGAAGGTGTATTTATCGCCATTCCAGCTGCGGAAACACTTATTGCTATTTTAGCCTTTTTTGCCTTTAGAAGAGGAAAATGGAAATTGAAACAAGTGTAATAACCGTTTACCGTTAACTGTTCGCAGTTAACGGATTTCTAATCATATCCACATGTGGTATGCCATCTTCTAAATATTCTTCAGACACCGGTTCAAACCCAAAAGATCCGTAAAATTTCTTTAGATACGTTTGAGCTCCAATTTGAATTGGTTGTGTACCAAATTCCTCTTCAATTTTCTCAAGTGTCAGATCAATTAAAATTCGTCCTAACCCATCTTTTCTATGCTTTGCATCTACAACAACTCGACCAATTGAAATCTCTTTATAGCTCAAACCTGGAGGAACAATTCTAGCATAAGCAACTATTTTACCCCCTTGTGTTGCAAATACATGCAAACAATTTTTATCCTTTCCATCTAATTCTGGGTATGCACAATTTTGTTCTACCACGAAAATATCGGTACGCAACTGCATGATATCATACAACTCATCCAACGTTAATTCTTCAAATGCTTTTGTGTGCCAATGAATGCTATTCATATCTTGTATTTTTTTGACAAAAATAGCGAATTATGCGATTATTGTCGTGTATATTTTTTACTATTGATTTACATTAGCAATAAAAAGGCTAACTGCAATAGCGTTGTTTAGAGCATGAAAGAGATAACCTTGCCAAAATCCGAAACGCATACGCAAATACCCCATTCCCAACCCTAAGATCAACTGAGGTAAAATGATGATTGGCACTAATACAATTACGCGCAAAGGAAACTCTTCAAAATTTGCAATGTGAATCAACGCAAAACACACTGAAAAAAGATAAAAGATGAACGAAAAATTGCTTGTCCAGTAATACTCCATCTTTTCTCGGTACTTCAGACATAAGACAACAAAACTAACAGTAGCTAGAAAAGCTATCGCATATAAATACACCATTCCATATTCACCACCAAAGCGCTTTACAGCAGGGGAAGTAGCTGTAGCTACATAACTAACAAAAGCAACAACGCCAATCAACACGTTGCGCAAGCGGAAACGCATACCCAATCGAAAAGCTACTTCTTCTAAAAATGGACCAACTACGACAGCAAACACAGTAAATCCGACAAGTCCATACTGTTCAATAGCTTCTTTAAATCCCCCATGTTTTGGAAGGTCAAGCAACAACGACCCGACAACAACACTACCTAAGACAATAAAAACAAACAGATAGCTCCATAAACGAAACACTTGCATCCAACTTTGCTTTGGGTCAAGCGTACTTCGAATAGTATCTGGTTTCTTTAAAAAAGACAGAAAATCAACCAACAATTCACGTGTAGACATGCGTATTCTTATTTGTGTTCAAGGTACTAAAATAAATATCAACGGTAAAACAACAGCTGTAAGTCACACTTTATTCCCTTAGCATCATGGTACAATCCGCGTCTAACTCTTTTATTTTCAACAAATTTATTTGAATATTTAATTAACTTATTTTGATCACTTTAACCCTTTTTTGTTAAGTTTTCAAGCCTTATTTTTTAGTAGAGGATTTGCGTTTTAATTTTATAGTGTTCGCGAAACATGAAGATGTTATAGTTATAAATGTCTTTCCTTCCTCTTAAGAGTACCTATACAATTTGCCTCTATTTTTTACTAGAGTCACCTAATTGATCTATGATCATATTGTTTTTTAAATTAAATACATTAAAAAAATGAAAACAAGATTATTACTTATCTTTTTACTAAGTACATTCATTGGTACTTATGCCCAGAATAGTGTAACTCGTATTCAGGGCCGTCCAGCAGTAGTTGTAGGAAACGATATTTACTGTGGTTTAACTGGATCTACGTGTTTCATACTTTATACGTATACAGATACCTCTACACAAGATGCGGTAATTGTTGAAACTTTTAAAGAAAAGTCAATAGATCGCTATGAATCAAATTCTAATTACACCCTTGATAACAATGATTCAAACACAACAAATGCAAGTACCATGGCAAGATTTGAATATTTAACCCCAATTAAAAATGAAAAAAACAGATAAAATGAAAATTATAGCAGTAGTACTATTCTTACTAAGTTTTGGTTTTAGTTTTGGCCAATACTATCCACCTATTGTAAACGTTGAAGGTCAACCAGCGATAGAATACAACCAAAAAATAATTTGTGGATTTGACAATAGACTATGTCTACAAATTATAGATCCTATCTTTTTTCCTGTACCTCCACCTACTCCGTCAGAACCTGCATATCAAATAGCCAAAGATGAAGTAATTGTTGTACTACATACAGAGAAAGGTGAAAAACATTTTGCCACAAAACGAGGAACTTCAACTTTTCTTAAAGATGAAAACGCTGTCGAATTTGATTTTTTAAGACCTTTATCTAAATAAATGAAAAACTATAGTTATTTAAACCATAGGAGAAACTTCATTGTATTCCTCCTATGGTTTTTCAGTTGCAATTTACTAGCGCAAAATGTTTATTTGCGCATATCAGAGAAAGACTGCCTAAACTGCTACATCAACATAAAACAAGCAACTAAAGATAAAAAAGTAACCTATTTATTTCCTGAAAATAGTAAAGGAAATAGATTCAAGATCTTTAATGAATCTTTTTTCGACAATGCGATTGATGAAAAAGAAGTATTGTTCTCAGATGAATTATACAGTAAAACTAGTACTGTACTAAATGATCTATCTGGATTAGTTTTTATTTATAACAATGAAATACTATTTTCAGAAAAAGGTACTGATTTTACTATTGAAAAAGTAAACTGTTTTTTTGATGCAATTCACAGTTTTAAAAAAATAGGAAATCTAAATACTTCTGGGTTATCCTCTCGCTACACAATTCGTCCTGACTATTTTCAAAGTGAACTAATTATCTTGGACGGAATGACACAAAAATTGTATTGCACTGCTGACACAATTGCTCTAAAGTTTGATTTTCAAGCGTTGAATTTTGACTCTATAGCCAAAGCAACATTGAGCGAAGATGATTATCAAAATTTTCTCAATCACAAAACGATTCTTTTCAATTCGGGTAGAAGAAATATTAATCTGGTAAATTTAACTAGTAACAAGAATAAATATTATATCGGTTTTTTTTTGCCAAGCATTCTATTAGATAGAAAATTAAATGAGCAAGGGGAAACTAATGATATTTACACTATTCGCAACAATTACAACTATTTTATTTTGGATCGAAAAGATTTAAATTTTCCTGAAAAAATATACAACAGCATTTATACATTTGATTTCCAAAATGAGCATTACTATTATACATTAGACGAAGCCCTCTTTACTGATAAATTCTATAAACTCAACCAAATTATTTATTCAGATTCAATAGACAACAACACACCTCTGTTTTCAGCTTTTAGAATCAACTCCAAAAAGAAAAGAATTGAATTTCAATCTTATACAGATAATATTTCTTTATTTGATTTTCAAAAAGATGAAAAACTGAACACTATTGAAGTTATTCATTCCATTCAATTTTCTACTTTTAATAATCTATTGCTTCTTCAGGATTTTCCTTATATAGTAAATTTAGAAAACGGAGATAAAATTAAATTGGATTGGGAAAGCAATGATTTTCCCAAAAATCGAAGGTGTCAAAATCTACAACTATGGACTACTAAAGACACAAATACAATTTTATTTAAAGATGACAATACTTTTCTCTTGAAGAAATACACCCCAGAATTCAAACTAATTAGTACCGATAAATTATTGTTTAATACCCACACAAAAGCAGTCTTCTTCACTGAAAAGTATATTTACTTTCTAACTGAGACAGAGAATGTATACCGAATAAACAATTTCATATAAGACTTAATTCCTGAAGAACAACAAAATCAACCACCTCTAATCAGGTGGTTTTTTCATCATACACAACGACTAAGCCCTATATTTTCAACTATTTATTTAAATACTTAATTAACTTATTTTGATTACTTTAACCCTTTTTTATTAAGTTTTAAAGCCTTATTTTTTAGTAGAGGATTTGCGTTTTAATTTCATATCTGTATAACAACAAATGAATATAAACGAAATGAATGTTACACTATGAGAAAAAAAAACAGCAATAATTGGATAATCAAGAGGAATGAAGTTTTCTTGCTGTTTTTTATTTTTTGCAGCATAGCAATAGCAGCTCAAACAAAGGAACTAAAAATAAAGGTCTACGATTCCTCTCATCTACCTATAGAAGAAGTAGTATGCTTCAATGTTTCTACTACAGAAGAAGTAAAAACCAACCCACAAGGTGAAGTAGTTATTCGTGGAACGAATGGATCTAGTTTCTTTTTATTTAAAGAAAATTATATCGGTAAACAGTATAGTTGGGAAGAATTAAATGAATCCCCCAGTTTAATTCTAGAGCAAGACAATCAAACCTTATCAGAATTGTTTATTTATGTTTCCCCTGCAAAAAACGATGCCGGTCGTATTACATACAAAATTAATAAGCAGCTTTTAGGTGAAAATCCTACAGTGTTTCAAGTAATAGAAAACATCCCCTTATTTTTTATAAAGGGAGAAAAAGTAAACTACAAAGGAAAAGAGGTAACGCTAATTGTTAATGGAAAAAAAACGATTGGAAAAATAGAAAATATCGACCCTAAAAACATTGAATCGATTGAAATTATTCCCTATGGACATTCCGCTTATGGTAATACTGGTGAACCTGTATTGAACATTATACTGAAAAAAAATGTACTCGATTATTTTAGAGAAGATTTATCACTTGGATACAATCTAACAAAAGAAAGCTATGTTCTAAATGCCAATTCTTTTTTCAAAAAAAACAATATAACAATCTCCTTGCCTATTAGATTGGGAAAATCGATTTTTGAAAGTAATAGTACAACCTACTCAGCAGGTTCAGAACTAAATAGTAGCAAAGAGCAAACAATTTCAGATGGTATAACGATACAGCCAGATCTTCATGTTCAGTTAAACGAAAAAAACTCCATTGGAGCTACGCTATTTTTATACACTCCAAGAAACAAAAACACTAGTGCATATACAATCCAACCCGTGGAAACTGTAAATACTTACAGGCAAGATATTGCTTATTTGAATACAGGTTCTTTTCTTTTTTTCAATCATATATTTAATGACAGTACTTCCCTGAACACGTCTTTTTTGTACACCTATAACGAATACAGCAACAAAGGATATTATGCCGACAAGCAATGGAACAACATATTGTATGACAATGCACTGAACTTTGATCTTATTCTAAGTAAAAGCAATAGAACACTCTTAAATCTCCCTCTTCGATATGATGTATACTATTCATACTATCAATCCACTATGAAGAATAAAATGCAAGATAACGTAACCAATCAACGCCATAAGTTTTCATTTACATCTACCCTAACACTAACAAATAACCTTAGCCTTGCTACAGATCTTTCTTACAACTTCATTAATAAGAATGATCAAGTGCTATTAAATAGCACGACGCTAGCCTTTACTAAAAAGTCTTACTCCATCTATTTAAACTACTTCAATTCTTATCAATTAATTTCTGTTTACGATGTCAATAAACAAAATAGTATAGACGACAACCTTAATACAACTATTGACAATTATGGGATTAAAAGAAGTAATACAGATCATTTTTCTCTAGAATTTAATTACACTATAAAAAGCGGAATAGAACTTTTTGCACGCGGTAAATTCCAAACTCACCACAACGCTCCAATCCATTATTTGGTCAAATCTGATACAGATGAACGATTTAAAACAAATGTAAACGCGGGGAAAATTCAGCGTTATATCATAGAGGTAGGAGGCTTCTTTGAACTTGCGGATCATTTTATCATACAATCCTTATTCACCTTGAACCGAAATCAGTTTAATCTAGTAGATTATACAACACATCAATACTTACTTGGTTATGATTTTTATGCCAAATATCAATTCAACAAAGGTTTTAGTTTAAAACTCTCTTCTTCCTATACAAATTTTGACCTCTATACTCCTTTTGAATCGACTGAAATAAAGCATCCTTTTGTGAGCTTTACTGTTGAGAAAGAATTTAGTAAAAAAAATATAAAAGTAGCTCTCGTAGTAAACAATCCTTTTATCAAAGCGAAAGAAGATTCAACTACGTTGTATTCCAATAGCTTTGACAACGTCCATATCGTAGATACACGATTTAAATCGAAAGAAATAAAAAACTACGCTTCCATCGCTATCCATTTAAGTAATACCCTGGGAAACAACAAACTAAGAGCTAAAAAAGATGCACAAATCCAAGCGACATACTAAGTATTATGAAATATCTTAAAAAAAATGAACAGATTATTACGACAATAAATACACCAAATCAAACTATTCTACGTTCCTTCAACACGCCCAATAATTCGTGATAATTATTTACATTAAACGCCACTAATAGTTTAGACACTCTCTTTTGCGTGGCACTTCTACTCAACACAATTTGATCACTTATTTGATTCATGCGATAACCTTGAGCTAGCAAAAAGAGGATCTGCCTATTCTTTGAATCCAATAACGAAGCGTTTTTTAGCATAGTCTGAATTGCTTTTTTTGCGCTAGGACTTATATAAGGGAAGTCAATTTTGGTAGCGGTTACAAGATCGCAAAACAACTCTTTGGTAAAATCTGATTTGACCAGCAATGCATCTACCTTTATTGTTTTATACAGCTCATACAAGACAAGTGCTTTCTCATGTTCTGTAAGCAGAATGATCTTGCAATACGGAATATTCTTTTTTATAAACAACGCGCAATCCAAACCTGTTTTTAATTTTCTTTCAAAAACATCCATACTATGATCTGTAATCAGGGCTAGATCTAAATCTTTTGCTTTAGTAAAAAGCGCAAAAAAATCTTGGCCATTAGCCACCTTCAAAAAAGTATGTTTTTCATTTCCTAGTACAGCTATATACCCTTCTATCAGCAATGCATTAGACTCAATAATTAAAATTTTCATTTTTTACCTTCAAAGTATAAAAATAAAAACACAACTCTATTTTTTTAACTAAAAATCAATATAAACTTTTAAAAATCAACTATTTAACACATATAACTATAAAATAAAAACCCAAAAAGACAATTCTTTTTGGGTTTTATTTATTTTATTTTTGGGCTATCTACTAAAACAACCCTTTCAAGGCGTCAATTGCTCCTCCGAGTCCTTCTTTTCCTCCTGTTAATGAACCAAGCATATCCTTTAATCCTCCGCCATTACCTTCACTCAATCCGCCGATTAAATCTGTTAGTTGGAAACCACTTTCTCCTCCCTGCACTTTAGAAACAATCATTTCAATGACAGAAGGAATTACGCTACCTGCAAAATTAGAAGCCACGCCTTCTGGCAATCCGATTTTTTCTGTTAACCCCGAAATCAAGTTTCCAATCATTCCTGATACCATCGGATTGGATGCTAAATTGCTTACTCCACCTCCTAGTAAATCAGTTAAACCGCCGATATTACCACTGCTGATGCTATCTTTGAAACCATTGATGATACTCTCGCCTGTTTCTTTTGTAACTGCTGATGTTAAATCTGTTGAAATTGCAGATCCACTGATTTCTTTTGCACTTACCTGCTCAATTAATTTTGTAATTTGCTCTACCATAGTTTTAATTATTTCAAATAAAACTAAGCAATTAATTCAACAAATCTTTTATTTTAACAGTTATTTCAGACCATACGTGGTGTTGACTTTCATGTGTTGCTGTTGCGATATTGGGTGAAAGAGAAAACGCAGGTTGCATCAATACCTGAATCACAGGATGGGGTTCTTCTTCAAAGCGATCTAATCCTGCAAAAAGAATGGTTTCTTTGTTAACCTCATCCACTAAATCTACTTCGTTAATTGCTTCTGGATAAGCACAATTAACCACGCCAATTAAATTTTGCGCTTTTTCAAAAGACTCTTTATTGACAATATAACGTTGAAAATACTTGGTATGAACCGAAATAAAATGCACTTGTTCAAGTAATTCATCCATCGTTATGGATTCCATGTCAATAGGGAAAACGATTCCATTCGGCAGTTCGAATTCTGTTTTGATTGTAGGTGTTGCTGGATCCGTATATACTACATGCATCCCCAGTCCCAATGCTTTTTGTGCTAAAAACTGACCTGCTAGATTCATTCCGATAATTCCAAGTGTTTTTCCCGCTAATTCAATTCCCGAACTATAGGACTGTTGTAGCGATTTAAACATCGTATCTCCTTCTAACGGCATATTTCTATTCGATTCTTGTAATAATCTCGCACCGCTAAACATATGGGCAATCACCATTTCTGCTGTAGCATTAGCCAAAGAGTCTTCTGCCCAAATTACGGTAATTCCATTGCTCTTAATGTGGTCTATGATTTCTAAATTCACCACAACCCCAGCAAAAACAATTGCTTTTAGATGTTTTAACTCATCGATCATGGTTTTGTTGAGCAAGGTTCCTTGCTGTACCAATAAAACATCAATCTCATTTTTTTTCGTGTATGTTACTACTTGTTCATGAGCAACACGCACTTCTTTTATTTCAAAACCAAAAGATTCTAATTCTTGTTTGACTTGTTCTGGTATACCATCATTGGCTAATACTCTCATTGTCTGTTTATTCTTTATGCTATTAAACCCTTGTTTTCATCTGTTGTAAAACGCCCGTTAGCACTTCAACACTCGCTAATGTCACCGCATTATACAGTGAAGCGCGATACCCTCCCATAGAACGGTGTCCTTTGATATTAACTACATTTGCTTCTTGACAAAGTTGGTCAAATACGGTATTCATTTGTTCCTCTTCAAAAGTAAAGGTTACGTTCATCTTTGATCGGTCTGTTTTTGCTGCCACTCCATGTACAAAATCCAAGCGATCTATTGTTTCATACAAGAGTGCTGCTTTTTGATTGTTCACTTTTTCAATTGCCGCTACTCCGCCCTGTTGTTTGAGCCATCTCAAATTTAACAGACAAGTATAAATGGCAAATACATTAGCGGTATGATACAGACTATCTTTTGCGATATGCTCTTGATAATCTAACATTTGCGGGATAGTTCTAGTTGTTTTTCCTAGAATTTCTTCCTTAACCAAAATCAAACTAACCCCTGCAGGACCAATATTTTTCTGCGCACCTGCATAAATCAGATCCATTTGATCATAGGCAAATTCACGGGAGTAAATATCCGAACTCATATCGCAAACTAAAGGAGCTTTGGTTTGCGGTACATCGTTAAATTGTGTGCCGTAAATGGTGTTATTGGAAGTAAAATGTACGTAATCTAGTTCTTCTTCTACTTGTATTCCCTTGGGAATGTAAGAAAAGTGTTGATCTTCTGAACTTGCAATTACCTTGACTTCCCCAAACATTTTTGCCTGTTCGATTGCTTTGGTAGACCACGTTCCCGTATTGATATACCCTGCTTTTTGTTGCATTAAATTATAGGGAATGCGCAAGAATTCCATACTTGCACCTCCTTGTAAAAACAAAGCGACATACCCTTTTTTATGCAAATCAAGCAATTCCAAACTCAATTGTCGAGCTTCTTCCAATACTGTAAGAAACTCCTTACTTCTATGAGAAATAGACAGGATGGACATACCTGTTTGTTCAAAATTGAGAATGGCTTGTGCCGCTTGCTCATAAACCGTTTGAGGTAATAAACAGGGGCCTGCGCAAAAATTGTGTACGTCTTTCATTGCTTTATAATTTTAATAAAAACTCAAGAGTATCCACTTGATCTGCATAATCCCATAGCTGTGGATGTTGTGTTTGCCCAAAGGCAATACTATCTTCCGTTAATCCATTGGAAACGATGCACTGTATTTTTTCTTGATCCACGCGTAATCGCTCTACTACTTCTTCCACGGTGTCATAGTATTCATAATAAACCGAAGAGATTGGCGACGCATAAGACGCGTCTTCCTTGATGGTTAAAAATCCATTGTCTAACAATTGAAACTCACTCATCAGGAAAACAGCTTTGTTATAATCGTAATTATTGGCGTATTTTTCATATTCGATTACCTCTTTCTGAGCGTACATGCCCTGAAAAAACGCATCGAAATTATAGCCTTTGGGTACGAATAATTTCGATACATTTCGACAACCTAAACCGTAGTAAGTAAAAATATCTTTCGCTAATGCTGTTAATTGGTCAGGTGTTTCTTCTCCTGTAAGCAATGCAACAGAGTTTCTATTTTTTCGGATGATATGAGGTACTGTACTAAAATAGTAATCAAAATAACGAGCGGTATTATTACTTCCTGTTGCAATAACAGCGTCGAATCCCTCCATTTTGCCTGCTATAAAAACTAGGCGCTCTTTAAACTGAGGTTCTACAGTTTGCAAGTATTCTGCCAAGAAAGGCAATATTTTTTGATCGTTGGAAGACAACTTAACTAAAGCAATATTTCCAGAAAGCAAAACGGAAACTAAATCGTGAAACCCAACTAAAGGAATATTTCCAGCTAAGATTAAGCCAACCTTTTTTAAAGGCTCTCTTGAGAAATCGTAAGCGGCGCACCATTGCGTTAGATTTTCTTCTGTTAACGCATCTGCCCAAGATTGAACAGCGATAAGAACTTGTTCTTTTACAAACCATCCGTTATAATGCACAGATGTCTCAATTAAAGCTTCAAATGAGGAAAAAAAAGGATCATTATATTCAACTTTTTCACTTTTTACAAATTCATTTGTAGCAAATTGTCTTAAAAAATCTCCTAACGCTACGAATGCTTTTTTTTTAGCTTCTAAATCCATATTGATTTGTTTCTGAAATGTTTTGGGTGTAAATTTGTAGCAAAGTTAATACATATAAAACAAAATATAAGCTATGGCAATCATTATAACTGACGAATGCATAAATTGCGGTGCTTGTGAACCTGAGTGCCCAAACAATGCGATATACGAGGGAGCTGACGATTGGAGATATAAAGATGGTACAGCCTTAAGAGGACGTGTAGTTTTAACTGATGGTACAGAAGTTGACGCAGATGCTGCTCAAGATCCTGTATCTGACGAATTCTACTATATTGTTCCTTCTAAATGTACGGAATGTAAAGGTTTCCACGAAGAGCCACAATGTGCTGCTGTTTGTCCTGTTGATTGTTGTATTCCAGACGACAATCACGTTGAAAGTGAAGAAACACTTTTAAACAGACAAGCGTTCTTACACAATCACTAATTGATGTAGACCGAAAAAATCACAGCCTTGTGCTGAGATATTTCATAACGAAAAAGAGATTTGGCCCTTTCCAAATCTCTTTTTTTGTGTTTTATTTTTTCTTCTGGTGTTGATTAATACTCTTGTAAATCTCCACCGTTTTCATTGTTGTATACGACTGCATTTTATGTTGTAAATACAAAGCATGACTTGAAGTATTATCTCCTACTTGTAGTTTTCTCCTTTCCTGATTTGCCCACGTATAATAATAGGATTGATTATTCTCTATAGCAACAGCTCCTTTTTCATCGGCAATAAAGCTATAATCGTTTAGTGCGAAACGATGTTCAACAGCAGGATCAAAGAGATTATCTCCTGTATAAAAGTAAGAAGCATCGGAAAGCGCTAAATTAAAGATCGTTGGGAAAATATCCTTATGAGAAGCTAAAACACTTCCATCAAAGAAAGCCGGTTTATACTTTTCTGGAATGTACATCAAAATAGGTACACTGCGTTTTAAGAATCCTTCTTCTGGTGTATACTCAAACACTTGGCGGATATTGTGATCGCCAGACGCAACGATAATTGTATTTTCTCCTAAAGGTGAATTGCGAATCTCTTTTATAAAACGAGCCAACTCCGACGCTGCATATTGATGAGAATAGAAATTGGCATAAGCCGTTTGCTCATCAACACGGATTTTCTTTTTCATCTCCTCACTCATTGCAATCGTTTTCTTCTTATAATAAGAAGGCACCTCAAAAGGAGTATGATTACTAATTGTCAGTCCGAAAATAAACTTCGGTGTAGTCGATTCTTTTAGCGTTTCTCTAATATAATCAAAGAGATAGCCATCGTGAACACCCCAAGCAAATTCTTCAGCATTTGGAAATTTCTCCTGAATGAAGTTTTTTCCCTGTATCACATCAAACTTTTGATGCTTAATCATGTTGTCAATATTTCTCCATGAGATACTAGCCCCTGTCAAGAAAAATGTCTCATATCCCTTACTTTTAAAAGGCAATGCAATCGAACTAGTAAAAGGAGTATCGAAGTAAACTGATTGCGAAATAATCGTTTTAGGTGTACCAATTAAAAAATCCTCTAAGGTTTGTATCGTTCCATTATAGGCAGATAAACTATTTTTAAAATAGTATAGATTCGGTAATTCTCCACTCAAATCACCCAGTAAATTCAACGTTTCTGTGTTCAAGTCAAAATAGTGATTACTCATACTTTCCATTTGTAAAAACACAACATTTGGTGGATTTTGTGCTAAAAAATCACTGTGATTGGTTTGGGTAAACAAGTTTTCATCAAACAAATTTCTTTCGCTTTCTCCTTTATAACTTGTTTGCACATCAGCCACATGCTCAAATCCATTGGCTTGTAGCTCTCTTTCAATATCAGGATGTATCGCGTTTTCTTTGCGTTCAGAGTTTGCAAATTTTAGCGAATACAAGGCATTATAGCAAAGCGAATTGACAAATTCATTTTTTGATATATTCGTATGTTCTCTTCTCAATGTAAATACTCCCACACTTCCTCGCATACCGATAAAAAACAGAGGAAAAATTAACAATCCTATTAATCCATATAGTTTTGCACGTGTCTTGGTAGGTTTGACTAAATTGCGCTTTATACGCTTACTCCAATACAACCAAGCAAGGATAACAAAAATATAAACCAAGGCAATATAAAACAGTGGATAATCTGTCCAAACTGAAGTTAAAACTGCTGTCGTGTCGTCATTGAAAATTCCGAAAAACAACAGGTTTATATGAGATTGAAAAAATTGATAGAAAAAATAATCAATAATGATAAGTGTAACAAACACAATCGCTACAAACAACAAGTAATAACGGGAAAAAGTAGCATAAATTCGACTAAATCCCGCATCCCCTTTTTTAGGAACAAACAAAGAAGTTAACCAAAAAAGTACCAGAGGAAGAAATCCATAACAGATCGCAGATACATCAAAACGAGCACCTACTAAAAAAGCTTCTCCAATTTTCCATTTTTCGTTTTCAAAGACTTCGGAAGATCCATAACTCCATAAAAACACAAATCGTCCGACCGCAAATAGTAAAACAAAAAACAAAAAATAACACAGTCCATTCCAAACTGTTTTGCGAAAAAGAGTAAGATTCATATTCTATTTTTTCATAAGACTCAATTCGCAAAAGTAAGGATTTAATGACATTCTACTCTTGTATTTAGCAAGAAATAACGACCTTTTGCCTAGCTTTTCATTTCGATAAGCAAAAAAATCTCCAAATGCCTTAACAATTTAGAAATGCCCAAGTTTTGTTCTCTATTGTGATACGTAAACAAAAGTACAAGTGAAAAATAACTATAATTAGGGATTTCTCATTTTGAGAAAAATAGAGAATTTTGACTCAAGTAAGAAAAAGTAAAATTGCGCTGAAAAACAACTATATTATTACTTACAAGTTTGTTTACGATCGCTCTTAGTTTACTAGGAGCGATTTTTTTTATGTGAAGTTGTTTACCCTTTACTTAAAAAAACTCACCTCGTAAATATTATTCATACCACACAACTTCCCCTATAATTAGGGATGGTTTACTGGGATAATTAAGCGTAATTTTAGCTTAAATAAAAAACACTATGAATTTAGAAGAATACAAAAAGACTTATAATGAAGAAGATGCTGTGGGATGGGATTGCATTACTGCTTCCTTGGATAAGATCTATGGCACACAAGAACCACAACACTTCGGCAATCAGCTACCTTATTCTTTAGGAGGTGAAAACCCTTTGGATGGACTAAGTGTATATCAAAGTAACCAACAAGAAGATCACTTTCACTTGGTGAGCTATGGATTTTCAAATTTGTATTACGATGAGGAAAAAATCGAGGCTGAGTACAGTGATTTTGGATTTGAACTGACTTTTCGCATAAAAAAACAAGGAGATGAAAATATTCATTGGGCGATGAATTTGATGCAAAATTTAGCTAAATATGTATTCGATTCAGGAAAATGGTTTGAAGCTTTTCATTTCATTCCCACTAACAGTCCTATCCGAATAGGATATGATACTGATTTAGTAGGAGTTGCTTTTGTACAAGATCCTGAACTAGGTTTTATTGATACTCCTCATGGTCGAGTAGATTTTTTACAAATGGTGGGAATCACACAACGTGAACTAGATCAATTATGGGAAAATCCGAAACTAGAAGAAACTGAAAAACTATTGGCACAATTACAACTAAACAATCCTCTATTAATCACTGATTTAGATCGAAAGTAAACCAAAATGAAACCCCATATAACCACTTTTCTTTTTTTTATTCTTGTTGGATGTAGTTCAACGCCGTTAACCTTGTCTCCAACGAAATACACGATCGAAGGAAAAGAACGCGTCAAACAACCTGACAAAAGCAATCCTAAACTAGAACCAACAGTGTGTTTAAAAGATATTAAAAATTCGATTTGGGGACGTAAGGCGGTAGTAAAAATTCAAGGATGGTACAGCTCTCAAGGACATCAAGCTCGAAGATTGAAAGAAATTAAGTGGACGAAAGAAATTGACGGCGATCAGTTAACTCTTATCTTTTATGTGCAACCCAAAACGGGTGTAGGCAAAGAAAATGCTTATGTAAATGGGTACAACTATCACCAAGAAGTAACGTTCAAAATCCCTTCGGCAGTACGTCAATTAAATTTTAAATTAATTGAACAGCACGCCACACAACAGGATATTTTGAGTTACCAATCACGTGAATTTTTACCTCAAGTACACTAGCCTATGCCTAATGTATATATTTCAGTGCGTAGATCATAAACAGCTATATCTCACTATAAACTAACAAAACAATACGCTTTATACAGTAATTAACAAATAGTTTGTGTTCATATGAAATCTAAGTATAAAAAAGCAGGAAACTCCATTTTTACTTTTCATTAAATTATCGAAAGAAAAAACAGATTAACTTCAAAAAACAACTTAAATCCCATTTATTTTTTCGATTTTTCCTTATCTTCACTTCTACTTAACACAATCCTTATGAAAATACAACTACCTAAGCTAAACTATTCTTTACTGACCTATCTTATTGCGTCAATCATTGGGATGATCTTCTTTTTTAACAACAATACGGATGGACGTTATTTATATTTGCTGCTTTCTGTTGCGCTTGTAATGATTCTTTCAACAAGTTGTTTTCATGCACTAACTTTTAGAAGTTATCGAAGTGTGTTATGGCCATTTATACTCAATATGGTTTTACTTATTGTTTATGTTATCGCTAATGAAGGTATAGGTAATACTTCATTCTTTGGATCGAATAATGTTGCTCTAACGCTATTTTTTACCATTTTAGGATTTAACTCTCATTGGTATATTCTACTAAATTCTGCTCCATTATCTGATTTTAATTTCCTACTAATCAATGTCGTACTTTCTTTTATAATACCAAGTCTAGGATATGTTTCAGGATACATTTATACATCGAAAATCAAACAAAAAGAAACCTCTACATATTCTAACTCGTGAATTTGATCATTCTTTTTTGTTTAAAAACATCAAATAGGATTGGTTACTATGGCTATTTGCAGTAAATCGATATTTATTCGACTGAAGAAATGTACCTTTGAATGAAACTAAGTCAATTTTGCAAAAGCAGGTATTTAGTTCTGCTTTTCCTTATTACCTAATCCATCTTTCAAAAACATGCAAGAAGAACACATCGAATGTAGCATACACGGTCAACAAGCAATGGCTTTGTTATGTACACATTTAGCACATAGTTTACACCATCGAAATCCTGTTGGCTTTTTTGAATACGACACTGGAGACACAGGAAGACCAGATGCCTGGTGTAATGCTTGTGAAGAAGCTTGGAATCACACCCAAACGGAGTCTGATCGAGAGCAATGGTTTATCAATTGTCAACACAAATTGGTATGTGTTGGTTGTTGGGATGAAGCCAAAATATTGAATAAGCCTGCATCCATCATTACCTTCAACCTATTGACCTTAGGGGAAATACAAACTATCTTAGCAAACGAACAAAAGGCGAAACAGAACTTTCCTTCTTCTGTTTCTTTTCCATTTTCTTTGTTATATCGTGATTTGGTTACGTCTATTCCGACTTTAACCATCTCTTCAGAAGCTATTTTATATGGCTCAGTAGAAGCTGTGATAGAAAACAAAGACCGTGAACATCCTACCTATTGGATATTTGCGGGAAATGGTCAAGGTGATCGTTGGTTAATGGACGCAGAAGGGCAAGTTTTCTTCGGCGATCACGATGAAACCCCGATGTCTCTACATCCATTAGCTCTTGATTTTCAACAATGGCTACAAATGGCTTTCCTAACCCAGCAATTGGATGAATGGTATAACGGAGATTACGATATGAAGCAAACGAATAGGGCTTTTGTCCGTAGTTTAAATCAAATTCACCCTAAGCTAGAAGAAAATTATCCCTTTGAAATTGAATACGAATAAAATCCATTTTATGAAAAAGCACATCGCATTAGCTGTTTGTGGTAGTTTCTTGATATTTACAAATTGTCAGACTAAAGAAAAAGAACAAACAGCCACTCTTTCTGCGGAAGAAATAGAAAATTATGCAGAAGAAATCCCTCACCCTCCCAAAGAAGAACAACCAGACTTTATTCTATCTCCAGATCATAAAACCAACACCATCTCACTAGATATCGATGGAGATGGTCAAACGGACTACATCGAAATTGTCAAATCAACTTCGGATGGTTCATATGGAATTGTTGTAAAACGAGGCAATGGCACATTGGATATTATAGGTCCCCTTACGGGATCGACACATCGTGTTTTATCCATCGATATGGAAGATTTAATTTGGGCTCAAGATATATCTGTTGAAGAAAAGAATACGGTAATTTACGAAGTTACCGATGAAAATGGCGATTTGCGTTCCGAAGAGGACGTTCCTGATGAAGAAAAAAGCATATTACCCTATGAGAGCTTACACCTTAGTGTGCCCGAGAGTTGTGGAAGTGGATTACTATACTGGTTAGATGGAACCTATCATTGGCATCAAACAAGCTAAATACAAAAAGCGCTATTCGAATTGAATAGCGCTTTTACTTATCTTTTATATCGTTCAAAAGACTGCCAGTATTTATCTTTATAGATTGCATACCCAACAGTAAAATTCTCTTGGTATTTTTTCTTCTTTTGCTCTAAAACTCGAGCAGCTGTTCGAAAATCTTTACAGGCAAAGAATATATCCCGATTGCCATCAACAGTTTCTCTTCCAAGATTTAAATATCCCTTTTCATCTGGTAATATCTCGATTAACTCGTCTTCAAATTCATTCAATAATTGATAGGTATCTTGATCAGGAAAACCATTTTCATTCGCTTGATAAGCAATTTCTACGCGAACAATCCAAGGATGAGATGCTTTGGCATCCCAATCTAAAATGGTTCTATTAATTAATGCAATTAAAGGCATTCCATTTTCTAAAGTTGCTTCTAAACCAACATAAGAATCGTTTGCTGTATTGTAGCGTGTACCTTCGTACTTTTCGATAAATTCCTTCTCACGCCATACTAAATAATCTTTGAGCTTTAAAATGGGAATTAATTCTCCCTCTGCTTCATTTGGTCCTACTACTCTTAAATTATCAATGGAAGTAATTGCATTTAATTCACCTATAAAATTATCCAAAAAGATATAAATTCCATTGGTAATTGCTGATCTATCGCTTTCTGCAAAGTCTTCATAAACAAACACTAAATCTACTTCATCAGGATAATTGGGATGTTCAATGGCATAGAAGCTAATTTTTTCTTTCGAAAACTCGTAGTTATTCATGCGTATATTAAACTGATTAATGTCTACAGCTGGTTTTAAAGCCGTAAACTTCCAGTTGGTCAATGCAGGTGCCGCTTGTACTAAATCTTCAACAAAAGCAACGTTTTTGATGATACCATCAGGAGTAAAAATCAACTCCGCTGTATGCTCATTCGACATTCCTGAAAGGAAAAAAACGCCTTCTTTCAGTCCTTGTAATTTGGGAGCTAAGCGATCAAAGAATTGTTCTTCAATAGCATCGCGTTCTTTAACCACTTTAAAAAATGCTTGTTCATTTTCTGCAAACCATTGCCAAAATTCTTCAATGGTCTGAATGGGTTTTTCTTTTTTAGCAAAAATATTTTTTAGTATACTCATATAATAATAGTATTCGCTTTCAAGAGGTTAACTTCTTTAAAAGCTATAATTGTGATTTTATTTTATCTTGAATAGATGTTACCCAAATTTGCGGTTCATTCACTCGAAACTTAAACGTCATATTCTCTTTCGTCCGAATAAGAATTCCAAACTCAAATAACCACATAGATTTGTAAACTTCAACTTGCACAATATTTTCAAAAGCAATAGACAAAGGGCTTTCTATAAAATTAGTTGTTTCGGGGATAAAAATCAATTGTTTTTCTTGTGCATACATAACGCCCATAATCCCTGATGTTTTTTTTACTTGATGCGCTACCCCATAAAAAGAAACTTCTTGAAGTCCAATAACATCAACCATCGGTTTTTCCTGTCTTTTTATTTTCAATCGAAAGAAAATGAAATACCAGAATAAAGCAAAAAAAACAACTTGAAAGACTACTTGAATCGGATCAATCGGCTCCTTACTCAAAAGTCGAAAAAGACAGTGAACAAGCGCGTAACTTACTCCCATTATCGCTCCAAAATAAATGCGATATTGTTTATTTAATTCTATTAGATCTCCACCAATTTTCATTTGTTTATATTTAAAAATATTCAAATAAAGGCTATTTACTTTGCTGTACTTGTTTTTTTCATCTTTGCTTTGATAAACTCAAAAATAATAGGCAATATCGAAATAAAAATAATTAACAAGGCAATTTTAGAGAAGTTATCCTTTACAATAGGAAGGTTGCCTAAGAAGTATCCCGCTAAAGTTAAACCAACAACCCAAACAATACCACCTATCACATTGTAGGTCATAAAAATGCGATAGCGCATACTCCCTACTCCCGCAACAAAAGGTGCTAGAGTTCGTACAATAGGAATGAATCGCGCAATAACAATTGTTCGCTCTCCGTATTTTTCATAAAAAGCATGGGTTTTATCTAGATGTTCTTCTTTGATCACCTGCTTGCCAAACAAGCGTATTTTCGTCATTTTCATGCCTACTTTTCGACCGATAAAATAATTTAAAGAATCTCCTGAAATAGCAGCAATCAAAAGTAAAATGATCGCCACGGTAATATCCAATTCAGACGATTGAGCCACGAGCATTCCCGTTGCAAAAAGCAAAGAATCTCCAGGTAAAAAAGGCATAATAACCAATCCTGTCTCTACGAAAATAATCAAAAATAGAATAGCGTAGATCCAAGCTCCATAATCTGCAATTAGCATATGTAAGTATTGGTCAATGTGAAAGATAAAATCTAATAACTCCATGTTTTTAAAAGTGAGTGTAAAATTGAACGATTTAGTTTGTAACACAAAGATGTAAAGATTATTCTAATTAGAAAGAAAAAAATAGCCTTTCTCCCTTCTATTTTTTTTCTCAGACTCCTCATTTATACTTAAATTAGTTTATGTTTGTTACGTATTACATACACTAATAAAATTACTTTAAAAATGAGCATTATATTCTGGCAATTATTTCTAATTGGTATTCTTCTCTTTACTATTTACAGCTTATATCAGGTAAGCCAATCAAAAGAAAGTTCCAATCAAAAACTTCTATATGCCTTTCTAATCTTGTTTTTTCCTCTTTTAGGAAGTCTCTTTTACTTTTTTGTAAGCCGAAATAAACAAAGAGCCAACTAGGAATTTTTACTTTATTAACATCCTTTTTTTACTATAGTCGTGATTGATTGAGAAAAATTAAATATTTTTATCTATTCATTAGGAGATTAAAATTGAAATCATGATGTTGTTATCCCTTCTCACCCCTTTAGGAACAAACCTCGCTTCACTACAAGCGATTACAAACATGTTACACCTTTGCTTTGGTGTTGCACTCCTCGTTGTATTGAGTCGACTTTTTCGCGATTTTTTCTTCTATAGACATTCGTTCAAACAAGCTTTCAATAGGCGAAAAGCTCCCTTGTTCATCTTGGCTGTCGTTTATATCGCAACGATGTTCGCGATTTATTTTTTATGGTAAAGGAACATGGAAAGAGGAAATCGAAACGAAGAAAGAGGAAAGAGGAAAGAGGAAATCGAAACGAAGTGAAAATCGAAACGCAGTCGAGATTCATCGAACACAAAAACCAATATAAAATAGGTGAGATAGATTGAGATGTTGAGAAGTGAGTCATCAACCGTCAACGGCACTCATCAACTCACCACCTCATCACCTCATCAACTCATCAACTCATCAACTCATCAACTCATCAACTCATCAACTCACCACACTCACCATCTCATCAACTCACCAACTCACCAACTCACCACCTCATCAACTCACCACATTCCCCAACAAAAAAAGGAAGACCTCTCAGCCTTCCTTTGTATTTTATACCGTACTTTCACTTATATGCTATTAACCGTAAACGGTTAACTAATCTTCTTCGTCTTCTTCGTAAAAATCAAGCCATTCGACGTCTTCTGTCATGGTTTTGTCAACAAACATATCCAATTGTTCAACATAATCAGTAGCGAAGTAAACGCGTTGTGTTTTTCCGATACTCTCTGATAATCGGTATAAACGAGGTTCATGTCTATTTCTCAATTGCTGATCTACGTCGTCAATGATATACATTTTTAATTGATTGACGTCAAATCCTGCACCGCTAAACATCAAATTTAAGCGTTCTGCTGTTCCAATAAGAATATCATTCCCCAGAGACATTTGATTCTTATCATCATCCAAATCAGTATAATCGTGTACACCAAATACGCGGATATTCATTTTATCTCCTATGCGGTCAAACTCCTCCAAAAGGCGTTCCACTTCAAATTTATCTTTCACAACGATCAACACGCGAGTGGAGATCATATCGTCTACAGGTGCTTCAACGCGTTGTAAAGCTGCCATGATTAACGTTGTTGTTTTTCCTTCTTCTTGGGGTGCAATCAGCACAAAATCCTGTCCACTTTTAATGCGTCCAAAAGCTGACTTCTGTAAAACAGTTGGTTCAACAAACCCGTTTTGACTCAAATTATTTTGTAGGACTGGATGTATTTTTTTTAATTTCATATTATTTTGTAGCAAATAGCTTTACGTCTTCTAGTGTTACTTGATTTCCGCCTAAAATGATTAATCGTTCAATTACATTTCGCAACTCTCTAATATTTCCACTCCAATCATATTGTTGCAACAATTTAATGGCTTCTGGGGTAAATATCTTAGGTGCCGTTCCATGTTCGGCTGCAATTTGTTTGACGAAATGTTCGAGCAACAAAGGTATATCATCTCGACGATCATTCAAAGCGGGAACTTTGATTAATATAACAGCCAAACGATGATATAAATCCTCTCTAAAACGTCCTTCTTCAATTTCTTTGCGCAAGTCTTTATTCGTTGCTGCTAATACGCGAACATCTATTTTTTGATCTTTCTCTGCACCAACGCGTGTAATTACATTTTCCTGTAATGCACGTAGTACTTTTGCTTGAGCAGACATACTCATATCGCCAATTTCATCCAAAAAAATAGTTCCTTTATCTGCGAGTTCAAATTTTCCAGGACGATCTTTTACGGCAGAGGTAAAAGCACCTTTGACATGACCAAACAGTTCACTTTCGATTAATTCGGACGGAATAGCTGCACAGTTCACTTCGATCAAGGGCTTAGCCGAACGCTGACTTTGAGAATGGATTTGGTGTGCTACCAATTCTTTTCCTGTTCCATTCGCTCCTGTAATCAAAACACGCGCCTCAGTTGGTGCCACCTTTTCAATCATCGCCTTGATTTGTTGAATGGATTCATTCTGACCAATGATTTCGTACTTTCTAGATACTTTTTTCTTGAGGATTGTATTCTCAACCACCAATTTACTTTTATCTAAAGCATTGCGCACTGTTGTTAGTAAACGATTTAAATCAGGTGGTTTTGAAATGTAATCATAGGCACCTAATTTCATCGTATTGATTGCTGTTTCCAGATCACCGTGTCCTGAGATCATAACAAAAACAGTTTCTGGTTTTATCTTTTTTGCTTCCACGAGTAGCTCATCACCACTCATCTTTGGCATTTTTATATCAGAAATTACCAAATCATAATCTTCTTGGGTAATTTTCTGTAGTCCTTCCGCTCCATCTTCTGCCCCATCTACTTTGTAATCAGACGATTCCTCTTCTAAAATCCGAATTAATACACGGCGAATAGCGGATTCATCTTCAACAATTAAAATCTTAGATTCTTTACTCATAACGTTTTTTTTAGCAGGAAATGATTAATATTTCAACCATTTATATAGTTCTTTCCACGAAGGGCGTTTTCCATACATCAAGATACCTATTCGGTAGATTTTTGCTGCAAACCATACGGTTAATATAAATGTAGCAAACAACAACACAATAGATAATATTACCTCCCAAATTGGAACGCCAAAAGGGATTCTCATTAACATCACTACAGGAGAAGTAAAGGGAATCATGGAAAATACAGTGGCTACTGTACCATGAGGATCTTTAATCACTGTAAAAAAACCAATGTATACCCCCAACATCAAGGGTAAAAGAACAGGAAATACAAATTGTTGTGTATCAGTTTCGTTATCCACTGCAGCACCAATAGCTGCATACAGGGAACTATAAAGGAAATAACCTCCAATAAAGAAAATGATAAAATACACAAACCAAGAAAACAAAGGTAAACTCAGTACTTCTGCCATATAATTTTGGATATCCGTCATCATATCTGTTGGCATAGTAGCTGCCATTTGAGCAGCCTCTACTTGTGCAGCACCAGCACTTAATCCAAATACAGAAGTGGCGACAAACAGTAGTATTCCACCAATAACGCCCCAGATTAAAAACTGTAATAATCCAGCCATAGAGGTTCCTATAATTTTCCCCATCATCAATTGGAAAGGTTTTACTGAAGATACAATAACTTCAATAATGCGATTCGTTTTTTCCTCTATTACAGAGCGCATTACCATATTACCATAAATAATAATGAACATCATAATACAGTAACCAAATATAGATCCGATGAAGATCTTAATTTCATTTAACCCTCTTACTGTTTGCTCTCCAGAAGCTTTTTCTAAATGTAAATTTACACTGGCTTGGTTTTCTTTGATCACCTGAGGATCGATCCCTTTTTCAATGAGACTTAAACTGGAAACTTTATTTTCAATAGCAGATTCAATTTTGCTAATAAAGGCAATACCTGGACTTTCATTAGAGATATAGTAAACCCCATTTTCATAAGCGATGATTTGTTCTTGCTTAGGAATGTATAACAAACCGTCGTATTTTTCCTCTAGGACATTCGTTTTTAATACATCAATGGGTACTTCGGATAAATTCTTATACTCGTATTCATCCGAGTTATCGAAATCACCTTTAAATAGTCCGCTTTCATCGTGAATAGCAATAACTTTCGTCGTTGACTTCATTGTACTCAAATACCCTACAAGTACCGCAATAGCCACAAAGAAAAGAGGAGCCAAGAAAGTCATCACAATAAATGCTTTATTGCGAACTTTAGAAATAAACTCTCTTTTTATAATTAGTTTTAAAATACTCATACCTATTTGCTTACTGTTTGAATAAAAATATCATTTGCCGTTGGTAATTTTTCGACAAAATGTGTGACTTGTCCATTGTTAGATAAAATATGCAGCAACTCATTAGGCATTGCATTTCCAAGATCCACCTCCAACTGTAGTTCATCGTTTAGAGATTTAAACGACGTTGGTTGTACAGTAAATTTTTGAGAGAGCTCAAACATCAAACGATGAACATCGCTAGATAAGATTCCTACTTGATATAAATTGGTGCGAAAATCTCTTTTTACATCGACTAATCTCCCTTCGATTAATTTATTTGATTTATGTATAAGCGCAATATAATCACACATTTCTTCTACACTCTCCATACGGTGTGTTGAAAAAATAATCGTAGCTCCTTTTTCTTTAAGTTCAAGAATTTCGTCTTTAATAATATTGGCATTAACAGGATCAAAACCTGAAAAAGGTTCATCGAAGATCAGCAGTTTAGGTTTGTGTAATACAGTTACCACAAACTGTATTTTTTGTGCCATTCCCTTAGAGAGTTCTTGAATTTTTTTATTCCACCAACCTTTGATATCCAATTTATCAAACCAGTAATCAAGTTGTTCTTTGGCTTCTGCCTTACTCAATCCTTTCAGCTGTGCGAGATATAGCGCTTGTTCTCCCACTTTCATGGTTTTGTACAATCCGCGTTCTTCTGGCATATAGCCAATATCTTTAATATGATGTGGACTCAAAGGTTGTCCATCCAAGATAATTTGCCCCTGATCAGGATATGTAATTTGATTTATAATTCGAATTAGTGATGTTTTTCCTGCACCATTTGGTCCTAGTAGACCATATACAGATCCTTTTGGGATGGTTAGCGAAACATTATTTAAAGCTATTTTATCAGAATATCTTTTTTCTACATTCTTAACTTCTAAGATAGGTTGCATCAATCGATCTTTTATATTTCTTGTAAAAATAAATCTTTTATTTCAACTTGCGAAGTAGAAGGTATATTTTGATTACAAATAGGCATAAAAAAACCCAACCTTATATTACTATAAGGTTGGGAAAAATTGCTATGAAAAAGAAAATCCACTGTTTAATAAGTGTGCATCAAATGTATGACTTCTTTTCTAATTATGAAAACATTTCTTTGACTTTTTCGAAAAAAGATTTATCTCCTTTACCTGGAGCTGGTTTAAAGTTACCATCTTCCTCCATTTTTTCGAAAAATTCTTTTTGTTCTTTTGTCAACTTTTTCGGTGTCCAAACGTTTACATGCACGAGTAAATCACCACTGCCATAACTATTTAAATGCGGCAATCCTTTTCCTCTCAATCGGAGAATTTTACCCGATTGAATTCCTTCTTCTAATTTAATGCGCACATTACCTGTTACAGTATAAATTTCTTTATTACCACCTAAAGCGGCTTCTGAGAAGCTAATATAAAGATCATAATGCAAGTTATCGCCCTCTCTTTTTAGCGTTTCGTGTTCTAATTCTTCAATTACAACCAATAAATCACCTGCTACACTGTTATTTCCAGGTGCTTCATTTCCTTTTCCTGCTACTTTGAGTTGCATTCCTTCTGCTACTCCAGCAGGAATTTTGATTGAAACTGTTTCCTCTTGCAAAATCATTCCTTCCGCATCTGAACCTGCAGGTTTTTGATCAATCATTTGTCCTGTACCCTGACAAGTATGACATGGCGAGGCTGTTTGCATACGGCCAAACACTGTATTGGCCACTTTTGTCACCTGTCCTGATCCGTTACAAGTTGCACATGTCTTATAAGTAACACCAGCTGCTTTAGTCTTGCGTTTTACTTTTACTTTCTTTTCAACACCATTTGCGATGTCTTCCAACGTTAGTTTTACTTTTATACGCAAGCTTGTTCCTTTAGCTCGGCGTTGACCACCGCCGCCAAAGCCACCAAAGCCACCGAAACCTCCGCCACCGAAAGCGCTTCCGAAAATATCTCCAAATTGACTGAAGATATCATCCATATTCATATGACCTCCGCCAAATCCTCCTCCGCCTTCGAATGCAGCATGTCCGTATTGATCGTAACGTGCCTTTTTATCCGGATCACTTAATACTTCATAAGCTTCCGCAGCTTCCTTAAATTTTTCTTCGGCTTCTTTATCCCCTGGATTTTTATCTGGGTGAAATTCAATCGCCTTTTTACGGTATGCCTTTTTAATGGCAGCTGCATCTGCTCCTTTATCTATACCTAATATTTCGTAATAATCTTTCTTCATTTGGATTCTGAGTTTCTATTAATAAATTGATCGCAACACAAGTTTATTGACCAATAACAACTTTAGGAAAACGAATAATCTTATCGCCTAGTTTATATCCCTTTTCAACAACATCAACTACTTTTCCTTTTAGATCATCTCCTGCAGGAATTTGCGTGATTGCTTCAGACAAATCCGCGTTAAAGACATCGCCATTTTGAATGACAACCTCTTCTAGTCCTTTTGCTGCCAAAATATCTACTAATTTGGTTGAAATTAGACGCACACCTGTTAGATGATCACTTTCTCCTTGTTTTTCTAACTCCGATAAAGCACGACCAAAATCGTCCAAAATAGGAAGCATCGCCGATAAAACTTCTTCGTTTGCAGTTTTAAATAACTCTAAACGCTCTTTTGAAGTACGGCGTTTGTAATTTTCAAACTCAGCAAATAAGCGCAAATACTTGTCTTTCTCTTCTGCAATCTTTGCGTTTAACGTATCTTCTACCGACTCCGTATTCGCTGTCGTTGCTTCTGTTTCTGGCGTACTCTCTGTGTTTAAATCCACTTCTTCCTTGTTTATATCTTTATTTTCCATACGTATACTCTAATTTATTATTGCTTTCTTTTAATCAAATCCTTTGCCAACTGTTTATTTATGTCATAATGGCAGATTTTTGAGGAATCTGATAACAGTTAACAGCGATTGCTTAACGACAAACGAAAAAGGTGAGGTGATGAGGTGATGAGGTGGTGAGGTGGTGAGGTGATGAGGTGGTGAAATCGAAACGTAGTGTAGATTCATCGAACACCAAAACAAATATAAAATAGGTGAGATAGATGATGAGGTGATGAGGTGATGAGGTGATGAGGTGATGAGAGGATGAGAGGATGAGAGGATGAGAGGATGAAATCGAAACGCAGTGAAAATCGAAACGCAGTGAAAATCGAAACGCAGTGTAGATTCATCGAACACCAAAACAAATATAAACTAGGTGAGATATATTCATCGAACACTAAAACCAATATAAACTAGGTGAGATATATTCATCGAACACTAAAACCAATATAAAATAGGTGAGATAGAGGATGAGAGGATGAGGTGGTGAGGTGGTGAGGTGATGAGAGGATGAGGTGGTGAGTCGAACCTCACAAAGAAACGAGCAACAACAAACAAACCTATCCTTTATACAACTCAGCAAAAGCTTTCTTTAATGTAGGAAAGTGAAAATGAAAATCCAAAGCGAGTATTTTAGTACAACTAATTCGTTGACCTTTAGTTACTAGCATGGCCTTTTCACCCAAAGCTAGTTTCAATACCCAAGTGGGGACTGCTGGTAAAATCATCTTTCGATTTAAAGCACGACAAAGTGCTTGAGTAAATGCTTTATTTGTTTCGGGTTCAGGCGAAACAGCGTTGAAAATACCTGCTAAACGATTATCTAATACAAACAGAAAAAGTCGAACCAAATCATTTAAATGAATCCAAGAATAGTATTGACGTCCTGTTCCAAGCGGAGAAGCCAGATACAATCGCGCCACTTGTTCCATTTTAGGTAAAGCACCTCCCTGACGAGCAAGAACCAAACCAATGCGCAAGATAGAAACCGATATTCCTAAAGTTTCGAAACTCCTGTTTTCTCCTTCCCATTGTTGTACTACTTTTCCTAAAAAATTAGTCGCCGGTATGTATTTATCTTCTGTTTGCATCTCCTCTATCGTATCGTAAATACCTACAGCCGAAGCGCAAATAATTTGCTTTACTTGATGAGTTTCTTTACTCAATAATTGATAAAGTGTACGAGACCCCTCTACACGACTATTGATAATTAGCTGTTTTCCTGCAGTAGACCAAGATCCGTCTATAGAACTACCTGCCAAATGAATGATAATCTCTACTCCTGTAAGGCAATTAGAATCAATCTCTCCCTTTTGCGGATTCCAATAATACCCATTACCCCCTGGCAGATGATCCAATTTATCTTTCGTCGTAGTTAAGAACGCAACCTCAATGCCTTTTGCTTGCAATTGTTTCAATAACTCCTTCCCCACCAATCCTGTTGCTCCTGTAACTAAAACTCTCATACCTAAACTTTTATTTTATTTCTTTGTTCGCACTTTTAATGTCCATTCAAAATTAAACGTCGACACTTCATCTCCCTTTTCATCAATCCCTACCGATTTCATCCAGATCGTTACCCCTTCCTGTGTGTCAATTGCCTTTTTAATAGCCTCATCTAACAGGTGACCCTCTGTGCAAATAAAAGAAATCTTTCCCGTTGCTTTTTTGACAAAAACCGAATTATTCTGAGCCACAAGCATTGAAATACGTTGACCACTTTCGTTTATCTTCTTCATGACCAATGCACCTGTAGACAATTCAGCGGCCATAGCTTGCACAGCAAAATACATCGATCGAAAAGGGTTTTGATTCACCCATTTATGTCGAACAGTTGTCGTAGCCTGTGTATCGGAAATCTCTTTTAGTCGCACACCCGTCCAATAGGCTGATGGCAACTTAAAGAATAAAAACTTATTGATTGATGAAACTGAAAATTCCATGATATTCTATTTTATTTTAGCCTAAATATACAAAAATATACTATTGAAAACCCTCAAAATTAAAATATCCCCCTCCTGGATTCCCTCCTCTTTTATTCTTTTACTTTCTTATTGACAAAGCGTCATTATTTCAAAAAAACAAACAAACCCCTTATAAATAAACAACTTACACTTACAACACTCTTACTATAGCAAATATAAAAACGTTAAATCTAAGTTAATTATAAGTACTTTGCAATACATAGTACATGCTTTTAGCTATATCTTTGCATAAGATAAATCATTGAACCTATGAATAGTGAAAATACAAAAGCGCAAATGCGCAAAGGTATCTTAGAGTTCTGTATTCTTTCCATTCTAAAAGAGCGCGATTATTATACCTCTGAAATATTAGAGGAACTTAAAAAAGTAAAGCTTTTAGTGGTAGAGGGCACAGTATATCCTTTGCTAACAAGACTTAAAAATGGAGATTTGTTAACCTACAGATGGGAGGAATCCAATGCAGGTCCTCCAAGAAAATATTACAAACTAACGGAAAAAGGTGAAGCTTTTTTGACTGAATTGGCAGAAACTTGGGAAGAACTATCCCATGCTGTTCAAGAAATAACCACAAAAACACAAGAAAATGAATAGAACATTAACAATAAATATAGGTGGTTTAGTTTTTCACATTGAAGAGCAAGCCTTCCAGCGATTAGAGCAATATATCAAAGCAGTTCGTCGATCTATCGCGATTGAAGAACAAGATGAAGTGATTCAGGATATTGAATTGCGCATTGCAGAGATTTTTAATTCTAAAATCACAACGACGAAACAGGTTATTACTTCTGAAGATGTAGATGAAGTTATCCAAATCATGGGGCGACCTGAAGATTATTCAATCGATGATGATACGACCTATCAACAGAGTGAAAAGGCGTATTATCGCGAAAAGAAGTTATTTCGAGATACAGACAATCGCATTCTAGGTGGGGTTTTAGCAGGATTAGCTCATTATTTCAAAATCGATACGATTTGGGTTCGCTTAATCTTTATCTTTTTGGTTTTCTTCTACGGAACGGGAATCTTACTATACTTTGTTTTGTGGATTATCATTCCCAGTGCCAAGACAGCGAGTGAAAAGTTGGATATGATGGGAGAACCTGTCAATATTGAAACGATAGAACGCAAAATTAAAGAAGGGGTTGATTATACGACAACTAAAATCAACAATATCGATTACGAAAAGTTCAAGCATCAAACGCAAAGAGCAACAAACCAAGGAACTAAGGTTATTCGTTATATTTTGGGAATTGGTTTTATTGTAGTAGCTGTGGTAGGTATGCTTGTCAGTTTTTTTGTCAACCTGATGATCATTGTCAACACAAGTGTTGTCATGAGAGAACTTGATCTTCCAGCTGATATTATTGATCCTAATATTCCTCGTTGGATTTTGCATACTTGTATTAGTTTAATTACGTTCTTACCTTTTATTGTCATGTTGTTATTGGGGTTAAAGCTACTCTACACCAACATGAAATACATTTGGATTACGGCTATCACCATTTTCGTTTTGTGGATTGGAAGTTTGATTGTTTTTCCGATTATGATTACCAATGGAGAAACTGGAGGGTTTACTAAAACGAGCAAAGGATATGGCTATACCATCACGTATTCATCTGACGACTCAACACAACAAACACCAGATGATTATACTTTATTTACGACCAGTAAAGATTTAGTATTACAACTAGCGGATACGATACAATCGACAGATGATTATGTCAATAAAATCGAAATTGTGCCTTCTTACCAAGACAATGCCTATGGGAAATTTGGCAATACAGGAGCTGAACACTTAGCTGTTTTTCAGACGGAGGAAAACGATACTCAATACATCGTTCAAATTACAGAGGAACAATTAAAACTCGATCCTTTTTTTACGATATATCTGCCAATAGGAAAAAAGGTTTTGATTGACGATAAGCTAAAACCATTCTTGTTTTTACAGCTTCAATCTAGTATAAAACCGGGAACACACTGGTATGAAATGAGAGACGATTTCAACTTACACTGCACAGACTGCAACTAAAAAAAGGGAGCCAAATGGCTCCCTTTTATATTTTAAATGTGATTACATCGTAGCTGCTTCGTTTTGAGCATCGATAATCATTTGTTCGTTTGCTTTAATAGCAAATTCTACGCGACGGTTTTTAGCTCTTCCTGCTTCTGTATCATTACTAGCAACAGGGTCAGCAATTCCCATTCCCTCCGTAGCTAAGCGCTTGTTAGAAACACCGTTTTGCATCAAATACGTTTTTACAGCATTCGCGCGTTGACGTGATAATTTTAAATTGTACTCTTCTCTACCTGTGTTGTCCGTATAACCAAAAATACTAATGTTTGTATTTGGATTTTCTTTGAAGACAACGATTAGTTTATCTAAGTTTTGTTTTGCTTTATCTGTCAAAGTAGCTTGATTCAAATTAAAGTTAACTGAGCTTTCTCCTAACGTCAATTTGATTCCCTCTCCTACGCGCTCAACTTGAGCCCCTGGAACAGTTTGTTCTATTTGACGAGCTTGTTTATCCATATTGTTTCCAATAACACCACCTGCAGCTCCACCAATAACACCACCTAATACAGCTCCTAAAGCACTATTACCGCCTTTTATATTATTTCCTAATACTCCTCCGATAATTGCTCCTCCAACAGCGCCAATTGTCGCTCCTTTTTGCGTATTATTCGCATTTTTGACAGATTCACAGCTTGTCAGCGATAAAGACCCTACAAGCAAAGCTCCTGCTAATAGGGTAGTTGTTGTTTTTTTCATAATATTACCTTCTTGTTGTTTCTTAATTTTTTACAAAGTGATATGTCACATCATATCCTTGTCCATCTACATAAAAGTTATCGATCAAATCAAAACTCGAAGCGGTTTGATTTTTAACTTTCATCTTATATCCTGTAGTAACATTTTTAGCTTTTAATCCCGCATCGATGAACTTAAATTCAAATTCGCCATTCGGATTTACAAACCACTTAAAATTACTCTCAAACATAGGGCATGAGTTTCCGCCCTGTAAACTAACGACGCCAGTATTATTGTTTGAAACAAATTTCCACTGACTTCCTTTAAAACAATGAGCATCAGCAATATTAAAAGAAGTAACTTTTACAAACTCCCCTCCGATATGAGACACATTGGTTAATGTCCAATCTCCTTTGATTCCGTATTGCGACTGCTTATCCATTGTCGGCTTACAAGAAACTAATGCTAAACCTATAAAACTTAATAAAAATAACTTTTTCATAATATTTTCTCTATTTTATACAATAATACAAACTTTCTAGGTATAATTAGATTTTAGCCCCTAAAAAAAAAGCTTTCTAATGACAAATTGACATCTGCTTTTGGGTTGGTATCTTTTTTGCCTATTCATATTCTATATAAAAATATTAAAAATAATAATACCATAATAAATATGACATCTGGAAAAATTAATGTTACTGTAGAGAATATCTTTCCTCTGATTAAAAAGTTTTTATATAGTGATCACGAGATATTCTTAAGAGAGTTAGTTTCGAATGCAACTGATGCTACATTAAAACTAAAACACCTAACAAGTATAGGAGAAGCTAATGTAGAATATGGCCATCCTATTATTGAAGTTAAAATTGACAAAGACAACAAAAAACTGCACATCATTGACCAAGGATTGGGGATGACTAAAGAAGAGGTTGAAAAATACATCAACCAAGTGGCTTTCTCTGGAGCAGAAGAGTTTTTAGAAAAATACAAAGACAGTGCGAAAGACACAGGGATTATTGGACACTTTGGTTTAGGATTCTATTCTGCCTTTATGGTAGCAGACAAAGTGGAGATTATCACCAAATCTTTCAAAGATGCACCAGCTGCACATTGGACATGTGATGGAAGTCCGGAATACACTTTAGAAGAGGCAGACAAACAAGATAGAGGTACGGAAATCATTTTGCATATTGCAGAGGATTCGCTTGATTTCTTAGAAGAGTACAAAATCCGTGAGCTTCTAACGAAATACAATAAATTCATGCCAGTACCCATCAAATTTGGAACACATGAAGAAGGTGAAGGTGATGACAAAGTAGAAGTAGATACCATCATCAACAACCCTAATCCTGCTTGGACTAAACAACCTGCGGACTTAACAGATGAAGATTACAAAAACTTCTACCGTGAGTTATATCCGATGCAGTTCGAAGAGCCTTTATTCCATATTCACCTGAATGTAGACTATCCGTTTAATTTAACGGGAATCTTGTATTTCCCTAAATTGAGCGCAGATATGCAAATGCAAAAGGACAAAATTCAATTGTACCAAAATCAAGTATTTGTAACGGATAACGTGGAAGGAATTGTTCCTGACTTCTTAACGATGTTAAAAGGGGTGATTGACTCACCAGATATTCCGTTAAACGTGTCTCGTTCTTACTTACAAGCGGATGGTAACGTAAAAAAAATATCCAACTACATCACGCGTAAAGTAGCGGATAAATTAAAATCCCTATTCAACGAGAATAGAGCTGATTTTGAAAGCAAGTGGAACGATATTAAAGTAGTGTTGGAATACGGTATGTTATCTGAGGAGAAATTTGCTGAAAAAGCAGGTGCTTTTATGCTATATCCAACAACAGACAATACCTATTATACAATAGAAGAATTAAAAGAAGCAACAAAGGATCTACAAACAGACAAAGATGGTAACCTTGTTGTTTTATATACATCAAACAAAGATGCGCAACACAGCTATATCAGTGCTGCAAAAGAAAAAGGATACCAAGTAATTGTTCTTGATTCTCCAATTGTGTCACACTTGATTCAAAAATTAGAGAGTGAGAATGAAAAAATGACCTTTGCTCGTGTGGATTCAGATCACATCAATAACTTGATTAAGAAAGAGGAAAACTCAATTTCTAAATTATCAGAAGAAGAACAAACTACATTGCAATCATTTATTGAGCAAGTGGTACCGAAAGAAAAATACACGGTAAAGCTAGAATCAATGGATAGCCAAGACGCTCCTTTAATTTTAACACAACCAGAGTTCATGCGTCGTATGAAAGAGATGAGTCAATCAGGTGGTGGTGGAATGTTTGGTATGGGTAATTTCCCAGAGATGTACAATTTAGTAGTGAATACCAACTCGGAATTTGCTTCTAAAATCTTAAACAATACCAATGAAGCAGAACGTACATCTGCTTTCAGTCAAGCCTTAGATTTAGCGAAATTATCGCAAGGATTATTGAAAGGCGAAGAATTAACTGCTTTCGTGAAGCGAAATTTTGAAAAATTATAATACATCGTTTTTCTTATATGAAGGTTCATATCCGATTTGGATATGAACCTTTTTCTTTTCTTATGAGGTAGACATTTGTCCTAGACCTCCAAAAAAATAATACCTACCTTTGCGCCGTTAAAAATAGAGCAATGAAAGAACAAAATTTGGTAAAGGGCGTATTTTTAGTAGCTATTGGAGCATCTAGCTTTGGAATGTTGGCTTCTTTTGTAAAATTGGCGTATTCTCACGGTTATACGACTGCCGAAGTAACCCTATCTCAAGTATTACTAGGGTTAATCGGTATGTTTATCATCAACCTGATTCGCAAAAAACAACCCAATGAATTAACAGCATCAAAGAAAGACATCCGCAACCTCGTTTTAGCGGGTACTTCTATGGGATTCACTTCTGTGTTATACTATATGGCGGTGAGTTATATTGACGCTTCTATTGCGGTTGTATTATTGATGCAATCGGTGTGGATTGGCGTAGTTATTGAAAGTGTAGTAACCAAACAATTTCCAAGCCTACTTAAAATCATCGCTGTTGCCCTAATCTTATTCGGAACCGTATTAGCAACTAATGTATTAGCCAATGAAATTGAACTAGATTACAGAGGGGTAATCTTCGGTTTTCTTGCTTCTTGTTCTTTTGCAACAACCATGTTTGCCTCTAATGTAGTAGCCAATCACCTCGCTGCTCCTAAACGAAGTTTATTCATGCTTTGTGGTGCAACGACCATTGTGCTTATTTTTTGTTTCATTACACAAATAGGCCCTAACAACTCTGACACTATGCTGTCTTTTTATCAGCTATTTACAGACAATACAGCGGGTATTCGCGATTTCGATTGGAGTATTTTCTACTCTTGGGGATTGCTATTGGCCCTTTTTGGAACCATCCTTCCTCCTATCTTCTTAAATATGGGATTCCCTCATACAGGAGTGGGACTAGGAAGTATTGTCGCTTCAATTGAATTACCTGTGTCTGTTACTGTTGCCTTTATGGTTTTACAAGAACAAGTTGTCCTAATTCAATGGGTGGGAATTCTCCTCATCTTGAGCGCGATCTTTTTAATGAATAGTCGACTCATTTTTAAGAAAAAAGAATCCTTAGCCTAAGTACTAAGCAACTGAACATAAATCCAAAAGTCTTTGTATCAACTACAAAGACTTTTTTTATGCTTTATACTGAAATATGCTACATTCACTAAAAGTAGTGATGTTGTTTTTCTGTGGTTTTATCTACATTTGTTGTACAATAAAAACACATAGTAAAATGTACAAAAAACTATTACCTATTGCCTTGTTATTTTCTTCTGCCATCTACAGTCAAACGGCAAAAGATACCTTATGGGTAAATACCTATGATGAAGTTACAACCAAAGCGTTGGCTAGTTCATTCAAAATTGCTAAGCCTGTAAAAAATAAAGAAGGTTTTAAAGAAATTTCAACCTATAACAAAGAAACAAAAGCAATTGAAGTTAAAGGTATGGGTAGTTTTGACCAAAACAACACCATTACTTATGATGGAAAAGTAACGTATTTCAACGCAGATGGTTCCGTTAATTTCGACATGTTTTTTGAACAGGGAAATGCAACAAAAATTACGTCTATTGACCCTTTTACACAAGAAGACTACACCTTGACCTATGAAAACGGTTATCCGTATGATGGAACCATGGTGCAATTATATAAAAATGCTTATTTCTACTATGCTATTAGTGAAGGAGTTTACTTGTCTTACATCTATGTGAATAAAGACAATGCAGATGAAAAATACATCTTTACTTTTGATGAGGATAACAATATTGTAGACGAACAATTCATCAATGCAGAAGGAGAAATCGTTTATTCGGCAGCATATGAAGATGGAATGGTAAAAAACGGTACGTCAATCACGTTAGACTATGACACTTTCCGTCCTATCTCAACTAATGTTTATGTCAATGGTGTCAATACTGAATCTGTATTTTACTATAAATCAGGACAGGTAAAATACAAAACAACCACTAGCACTACAAAAACAACTACAGTGTTCTATGACAGCAAAGGAACGAAAGTAGGAACTTATACGGCAGATGTAGATGAATATGGTTCAGAATCAAACCAAGAAGGAATCTATTTATTCTACAACGAGTATAGTGATGCTCCTGATGAAGTAACGAGTCAATCTGAATACAAAAAAGGCAGTTTGGTGAAAGAAACTATTTTCTATGCACAACCGACTGCTTTTGTTCCTAAATCGATTAAATATTACAAAGGTGATTATTACCTAGAGAAAATCGAATACTTCAACGAAAATGGAAGTAAAAAAGGAGAATTAATCTACAACGAAGATGGATATACACCTCAAAATGGAGTTGCTTATGATGACGATTCTGTAACTACTTATAAGGATGGTATTCTAATAGCGAAGAAGTTGTTTTATTCTACAGGAGAACTTTTTGAAGAAGCGAATGAGAACACGTCTACGTATTACAATAAAAAAGGAAGTGTAATCGGTAAGCTACAATCTAAAAAAGGAGAACCTGGATACTATACAGAACCTTATCAAGGAGATTATCTCACTTTGACTAATGATGAAATTGGCACTAAAATCTCGTATGACAAAGGTCAGATTGTGTATTCTGCTACTTATGAACCGTATCCATCGTATGACAGTAAGCCCGTCTTGAGAGAAGAGACCTTTTCTCCAGTAAATGGACCTTCAAAACGCATCTACTACAGTAGAGAAGGTAAAAAAAGCAGAGAGGAAATCCTCAACAAAAGCGATTACGATCAAAGCATCTTAAAAGTTACGTATTTTGATGCTAAGGGGAAAGTAACGGGTGTTTTTGACAATGTAGAAAAAGAGGGAACACAATATGCATTCTTTGACAATGACGCTATTCAATCTGTTAGTACATACAGCAAAGGGCAATTGACTTATAAAAAAGAATATGCCAATAAAAACGGAATGTACAGTGAGGATATTGTTCCTTATTTAGTTTCTGAGATTAACTACAACAAAGAAGGTGTTTTTTACGATGCTGAAGGCAATCAAATCGCAAAAGCTTCTTATAAAGATGGTAAACCCTACACTGGTACAGTGAGCACTACTGATGGTTATTCAACAACAGTTACTACATACGCTAAAGGATTAAAAGAAGGGTTAGAGACATTTCAGAGCGATTATTCCGATTCTATCGACAACAAAACCTACTATGAAGCAGGAGAAATTGTAAAAGAAGAAGTATATAGCGACTCCTATTTACAATCAACCAAAACCTACAAAAAAGGAGAAGTACTAGACACAACAGTATTCTATGATGAATCGGGAGAAGAAATAGCTCATTTACAATACAGAGATGGATATCCTTATGAAGGTACATTCATTGCATACGGATATGAAAGCAACGTATACACAACTTACGAAGAGAGTCGCATTACCTATGAGAAAGGAGTAAATACGTATACTGGAAACACAGTGTATGAGAAACAGCTTTTACCTGACGGATCAATGCAACGCAGTGTGTACGACGAGAACGAAACCCTTGTTTACCAATTTGGCATCAAAGATTATACGTTACATGGATCGTGTATTTACTATGAAAATGGCAAAGCAAAATACAAAAGTAGATTCGAAGATGGCCATTTAGTAGAAGGAACTGTTGCCTTAAAAACGTGGACTGATTCTTACAACTACTACAGTTATGACGAATCGACTTATTTTGTATGTACAGTACAAAAGAGCAGCATGACCATCCAACGTTTATCAACAGAGACTAACAAAGTGACATTCGAGTTAACGAGCAAGCTTAAAAAAGGTGAAATGAAAGATAATCCTATTCTTCAAAACGCTATTGACAGCAGTAACCTTTATCCATATTACGAAGGTAATTCTTCATACTAAAAACAAAAGGTCATCCCATAGGATGACCTTTTTTTATGCTCAATAGTTCTTAGATGAACTGTAGTAATCATACGTTCTCTTTTCGTTTAACTCCTTCTCTTCTTCCATAAACTCTTGCGGAATTACTTTTAAGAATGAAGGATGTTGCTCAATAGCCATTTCAATTTGTTCAACAATTTCATCAATGCTACTGTCCTCGTAATCTATTTCTAAAGGTTCTTTAATAACCATAGATTGGAGAATCCCTTTCTTTTTCAGGTGCAATCCCTTTTTATCAAAAGAACGGCGAAAACCGTCAATTACGATAGGAACTACAACAGGCTTATAATTTTTAATAATATGTGCTGTTCCTTTTCGAATAGGTTTAAATGACTTGGTTGTTCCCTGTGGAAACGTAATGACCCAACCGTCATCTAAGGCAATTTTAATACTTTCAACTTGATCCTGGTTAACCTCGCGTTTTTCATCAATATCAACGCCTTTACTTCTCCAAGTTCGATCCACTTGAACAGCCCCTACGTAAGCCATAATACGAGGTAATAATCCTGCTTTCATCGTTTCTGCCGCAGCTACATAGTAAAGATTGAGCTTGGGTTTCCAGATGTACATAATATTTTTAATTGAATTATCTCGTCCTTTCAGACTAGCATTAAATACGTGATACATAGCTACCACATCGGCAAAATAAGTCTGATGATTTGAGATAAACAATACATTTTTATCGGGCAAATGGCGTAAAACTTCTGATCCTTCGATTTGTAAGTCGTTAAAACCTCTAAAACGTTGATGGGTTAAAAAACCAAACGTTCTAATGATCCATTTTTTAAGCCATAAAATATGTCCAAACGGATTTCTTTTAAATAATCCCATGTTCCTACATCCTGATTAATGAACTACAAATTTAATGCTTTTAATACTTTCAATAGGTTAAAATTTGCTAATTCCTCCTTATTTATATGTTTTTAATGCGAATTTCAAGGTTTCTTTGAGTTCACTCAACATCATAGCCGTTGCCCCCCAAATTGTATACTCCTTGTAGATAAATGCCGGAACATGTGTCCAAGAAGCATAACTCGTTTTCATTTCCACCTCTTTGACAATACTATCTTCTAGCAAAACATGCAAAGGAAGTTCTATGATATTAGCCACTTCAAACGCATTGGGACTAAAGACAAGTTCCTTTTCAGCAATCCCCAAGTAGGGTTGAACATAAAAGTTGCTTGGAGGAATATAGATCTTCGTAAACGGTTGAATAATTTGAATATCCCTTTGTACTATTCCAACTTCTTCGTGAGTTTCTCTCAAAGCAGTTTGTTGTAAATCCAGATCGTTGAGTTCATATTTTCCCCCAGGAAAACCAACCTGTCCCGAATGAACACCTTTATACGTTGCTCTTTCTATAAGTAATACATTGGTTTCTTTTCCCTTAGGATACAACAACATCATTACTGCAGATTCTTTTGGATGTTGCTCCACAAAATCTTCTGCATACAAGTAGGGAATCCTTTCGACAGGGATCATCAATCGGTGCGCATCAATTCCAACAGGAGTTGCACCTTTAATTTGCTCAATCTTATGCAAAAAAGAATCAAAAGTCATAGATTTGCTATATCAAATTAACACATACCTAAATTTACGACTTTATCAACAATGTATAGTAAAGAAGACGCTAAAAGAATAAAAAAAGAATTTTGGATCCAGTTTGCTGAAACCTATCCAAGAAAATGGTTATTGCACAATACCAAGATTAAGGATGTTTCTTTTAAGTTCTACGCCGACAATAAAAAAGCAGAAGTTCTATTAGATATTGAACCTCGAGATGAAGAAAAACGAAAAATCTATTACGAGAAGGTAGAGTCACTCAAGGGAATTCTCTTAGAGGATCACCTTCCTGATGCTTTATTTGAACGTGAATATTATCTTGAAAATGGAAAATTAATCAGCCGTATATGGGTTTCCTTAGAAGGGGTTTCAATCAATAATCCGAAGACTTGGGATCAGATGTTTGATTTTTTTAATGAAAAAATGACTGCTTTTGAAATTTTCTTTTATGAGTATGAAGATTATATCCGAGATTTAGAAATAAATACTTAACTTTTGCGTTACAATAATCGAGTTGCTCTACGCCAAAAAACCAATGCTGAGATTTATCACCTTTTTAATTTTCGTTTGTCTCACTGTGCAAGTAAATTATGCGCAGGTTAGACCTATTCTAAAAGTAGATACAATCGTACCGAAGTTTGAGCCGACTAAACTCGAAAAACTACCTTTTCAAGTTGAAAAAGATACCACCGAGATTTTTGCTAATTTTAAAGAGAAAAACAAAGGAAGTAAATTAGGTCGTTTATTCAATAAACTCGTATACAAGAGCAACAAGCGCTTAGTAGCACACGCTCCCGAAGTTCAAATCAATCGACACTTGGACAAAGGAGAAGGAAAAATCATTCGAAATATCAATATCACGACTTTAGATCCTTTTGGTTATTCGGAAAAAGACTCCCTCAAAAAGCCTACAAAATCTTTAGAAGTATGGGGAAATCGATTGCACTTAAAAACGAAAAAATTTACCGTTCGCAATTTTTTACTCTTCAAGGAGGGGGATGTTTTTGACTCGCTAAAAGTAAAGGAATCCGAGCGTTTAATCCGTACCCAACGATATGTAAGACGAGTAATGATCTCGGCTATTCCTACCTCCTCGCCAGATTCAGTGGATATAGCGATTCGAGAATTAGACTCTTGGACGATTTATCCCAGTGGTTCTATTTCAACTTCTTCCATGCGCGTGAAATTGACAGATCGCAATTTCGGTGGTTTTGGTCATGATGTAACCGTGCAATACATTACGCGTTTCAAAGAAAATAAACAAGGTGCTTATTTCAGTTATTCTGTCAATAACATTCAAAATACCTTTATTCGCTCTAATATTTTGTTTAATCAAGATACTTGGGGCAATTATGTCAAAGGCGTCTCTTTAAATAGACCTTTTTACTCTCCCTATGCAAAATGGGCTGGTGGCTTTAGCGCGCAACAGCGTTTTAGACGAGACTCTCTCCCAGATCAAGACATGAAGTATAGTCTCGAATCAATCAAATACAACACCTATGATTACTGGGCGGGATATTCCATTCCGGTATCAACGAAGAGTCCTATTATAACGAATTTGCGTACCTCGTTGCGCTTTGTAAAAGAAAACTACCACTCAACCCCTGGAAAAGAGTACGATCCGTATAATTATTATCGAGATCAACGCTTGTATTTAGCTTCTGTTAGTTTAAGTTCTACCAACTATGTACAAGATCGATTCATCTTCAATTACGATATCATTGAAGACGTTCAAGTAGGTAAGATTTTAGCGCTTACTGGTGGGATGCGAGATCGGTATGACAAAAGACGGGCTTATTTAGGTGCTAAATTTTCTATGGGCGGCTATACTAAATTGGGGTATTTTTCAGGAAATATTGAATGGGGAGGCCATTTTCACGGTGGCAAAACCGAACAAGCAGCCTTTCGTTTAGAGGGAACCTATTTTACTCGACTCTTTGTTTTGGGGAATTGGAAATTCAGACATTTCTTTGTACCTCAACTAGTTATAGGATCACATCGCCTTGATCATATCGGTGATGAATTGAAAATTGAAGGTATTATTCAAGGAATACGCGCACAAAAAATTACGGGTACTAAACGATTATCCTTGGCCTATCAATGGCAATCGTATGCTCCTTATGAATGGAAAGGATTCCGCTTCAACCCTTATTTTAGTTTTGAAGGTGCCTTTATTGGCGACAGCAGCAACCGCTTACTCGATCCTAAACTCTACTCTCGCTTTAGCTTAGGTCTAGTTGCAAATAACGACTATCTCGTATTTAGCAAGGTTACCATTTCTTTAGTTTACTACCCTACCATGCCTGATTCTGGGAATAGCGTGTTCCGCGCCAATTCAGTTCAATACAACATGGATTTACCAAACTTCAATTACGATCGACCGCAAACGGTTTCGTATTATTAGAGAAATGAGAAGGGAAAGAAGAAAGGAGTGATTTTTTTTGAGGTTTGTGAGGTTTGTGAGGTTTGTGAGGTTTGTGAGGTTTGTGAGGTTTGTGAGGTTTGTGAGGTTTGTGAAGTTTGTGAGGTTTGTGAGGTTTGCTCTTTGTGGTTTGTATTTTGTGATATAATTCTCGATTAAAGTAAAAAGCACAAGCAACACTAAATAAAAAAACAAAGGACGAGTATGGCTCGTCCTTTGTTTTTTTATACTAAGTAGAAACTGGTTTAAATTGAAAAAATCTCTATCCTCTCTCCTTTTTCTAATAAGCCAATTTTGCTTGAAAGCGTTCCAATCTATTATCTTCTGCTAAATGGCGAATAATATCTTCTTCTATTGGCGTCCATTCAACATGGCGACGACTCATGACAATTTTCATAGTAGCAATGGCTTTATCGACATCATATACATCGTCTAAGTCTTTACCTCCCCAAGTAAAACTTGGTAAAAATGTTTTGGGAAAACCACCGCCAAAAATACTACAAGCAACACCTACTACAGTTCCTGTATTAAACATGGTATTGATTCCACTTTTACTGTGATCTCCCATCATTAATCCACAAAACTGCAAGCCTGTATTTTCTGTTGTATTCGTTTGGTAATTCCACAATTTTACTGGTGCATAGTTGTTTTTAAGATTCGAATTATTGGTATCCGCACCTAAGTTACACCATTCACCCAAAACAGAATTCCCTAAAAATCCATCATGCCCTTTGTTGGTATAGCCAAACATAACTGAGTTACTCACTTCACCTCCTACTCTACATTCTGGTCCTATTGTTGTTGCCCCATAAATTTTAGCGCCCATTTTCACCTGTGCGCCTTCGCACAATGCAAAAGGGCCGCGAATAATTGCCCCTTCCATAATTTCTGTATTTCGACCAATATAGATAGGTCCTGTAGTTGCATTCAGGGTAACAAAATTCAAGACAGCACCTTCTTCTATAAATACCTGTTCCTTACCTAGTACTTGCACTGTTGAAGGAATAGGTTCTGAAATACGATCTTCAGTCAGCAACGTATAATCTTGACGAATTGCAATATCATTGAATTGGAAAATATCCCATTTATGCGCGATTTTGATTAACTTATCTGTATAATCCAAAACCTCATATTCATCAAAATCAATTTCTTCTTGTTCTTCTTCAGTAAAAAAAGCAACAATATCATCTTGATAAGAGATGGCTTGGTTCGGTTGCAAATCTTGAATTAATCCAACTAATTTTTCATTGGGCAAGAAAGCACTATTAATCATAATATTTTGAGCAGCTTCCACCATAGGAAACTTTGCTTCCAAATATTCTTCAGTAACCGTTGTAGTAGTATAGCCCAAATACTTTTCCCACTTTTCGCGAATCGTTAGAATTCCAACGCGTATATCAGCTACCGGTCTTGTAAAAGTAAAAGGCAATAAAGCATTTCTTACTTCTCCATCAAATAAAATATAATTCATAACAATAAATATCGGTTCATCTAATAGTCAAAGTTAAGAGAAACTCCTATAAAAAACACAACATCTTAAATATATATACAAAAAAAACCTCCCAATTGCTTGGAAGGTTTTCGTTATCTTGATTAAATTCAGACTATTTGTTGAATTTAGCATATTTGCTTTTGAATTTATCGATACGTCCTGCAGTATCAATAAGTTTAGATTTACCTGTGTAGAATGGGTGAGATGTACGAGAGATCTCCATTTTGAACACTGGGTATTCTACTCCATCAACTTCAATTGTTTCTTTTGTTTCAACTGTTGATTTTGTAATGAATACGTCATCATTTGACATATCTTTAAATGCTACTAATCTGTAATTTTCTGGGTGAATACCTTTTTTCATGATAAATCTATTTTAAAAAATTGAGCTATTCTCTATTTCGAAGCTTTCTGTTTTCAAGAAAGGTGTAAACGTCAAATAACTTTTGGGTTATACTTATTTTCTTTAAGCATGCAAATTTACAATTTAATTTGAATCTACAAATACTTTTTCACTTTTTTGTAGCTGTTTTTTTGTTGTTTGTTGAATACCCCTAAATACGGTTGACCATTTTTGAAACATTAATTTCACTAGTAAAGATTGTATTACTAGAAATAGTTTGCTCTATCTTAACGAAACGATATAATAAAGAATAGCATTTAGGAACTATCGTTGTACCGTCAGAGCAGCACTCTAACTAGTTCGTACGAGATGAGTCCATAGTGCGTCCATTAATGATTGTTTTTAATAGACTCACCATAGACTCATTAATGAGGTACATTGGAGGTAAACTATACTTAACTCCTATCGTGTCAAACTAAAGTGATCCATTATCAGTTGATTCACTCATCGAACGACACTCCTACAACTCTTCTGCTTTAAATCCTTTTTTATTAATGATAGCTACTACTTCTTCAGCCGTTAATGCATCGTTTTTAACTGTTAGAATTTTATCACTTACAGAAGTATCTACAGACCATTGTCCTTCCCCTAGGGCTTCATTTAAATCTGCTGTTACTTTTCCTACACAGCTTGAACAATTTAAATTAGTTTTGTATTGACTTGTATTATTTACCATATTCTTTCATTTTTAATGTTAAATACTTCAACAAAGTTCTTTTCTTTTGTATGAAATATCGTTATATAATTCTTGTTATAATTTGTGAGATTTCACGGTTTCATCGGCTGAATTCTATTTAAAATAGCTCTTCCTATAAGCTTACGCCCTACTTTTTCCACTTCAATCGCAAGCTATTACTCACCACACTTACACTACTCAGTGCCATAGCTGCGCCAGCAATCATTGGATTTAGCAGAAATCCATTCACGGCATATAGAATACCTGCAGCAATGGGAATTCCAATTAAATTATAGATAAACGCCCAGAATAAATTTTGCTTAATGGTACTTACTGTTTGTTTAGACAATCGAATGGCTTGTGGAATTTTGGTTAAATCTGAAGAGATGATAGTCATTTTGGCCACATCCATAGCAATATCACTTCCTTTTCCCATGGCAATACTCACGTCTGCTGTTGCTAAAGCTGTACTATCGTTAATTCCATCCCCTACCATAGCTACGATATGACCTTGTTTTTGTAAATCTTTGACAAACTCTGCTTTGTGTTGTGGTAAAACTTCTGCTTGATAGTGTTGTATTCCTGTTTGATCTGCAATAGCTTGGGCTGTAGCTTTATTATCACCTGTTAACATATACAATTGAATACCCATATTTTGCATTTCTCGAATCGCTTGAACCGAAGTTTGTTTGATTTGATCAGAAATAGCAAGGACAGCTAAGGCTTGTTGATCATCTGCAAACCAAATGACTGTTTTTGATTCTTGTTCCCACTGATTGGCTTGTTGTTGCAAAACGGGAGCAATTGCAATCTGATGTTCGTTCAACAATTTTTTATTTCCCACAGAATAGGTAATCCCTTGATGATCTGCCTGCGCTCCTTTTCCAGTGATACTTTCAAAATTTGAAATTACCGTGGTCTTCACTTCCTTCAAATAAGTTACAACCGCTTCCGCCAAAGGATGTTCCGATTGTTTTTCTATACTCAGTAACACCTCTTTTCTTTCCTCCTGATCTTTGAGCCATTTTACTCCAGTTACTTGAGGTCTACCTTCAGTAATAGTTCCTGTTTTATCTAAGACAATAGCTGTAATTTTCTTGGCTAATTCTAAACTTTCGGCATCTTTGATAAGGATTCCGTTCTCTGCTCCTTTCCCTACACCTACCATAATTGCTGTTGGGGTTGCCAACCCTAATGCACAAGGACAAGCGATAACTAAAACCGTTACAGCGGCTAATAATCCCTGAACCACCCCGTGTTCTCCACCAAGTACAACCCATAACAGGAAGGTTAATATTGCTATTCCAATAACTACAGGTACAAATATTCCCGCAATCTTATCCACTAATTTTTGTACAGGGGCTTTACTTCCTTGTGCATCTTGTACCATGCGAATGATCTGAGCCAACAAGGTTTCTTTTCCCACTTTTATGGCTTTAAACTGAAAACTGCCCTTTTGATTCATTGTTCCTGCAAACACTTTTTCTCCCTCTTTCTTCAATACAGGAACCGGTTCGCCACTTAGCATACTCTCATCTACATAAGAACTACCAGTAACAACCATTCCATCTACCGCAATCTTTTCACCTGGTTTGACAACAATCACATCCCCTACTTCAACTAGTTCAATAGGTATTTGTTTTTCGGTTCCATCTACTTGTAATACAAGCACCGTCTTAGGTTGAAGTCCCATTAATTTCTTGATTGCTGACGATGTATTGCCTTTGGCTTTTTCTTCCAACAATTTACCAAGTAAGATAAAGGCTATAATTACCGCTGCGGCTTCAAAATACACGTGTGCTTCTAATCCTCGACGAATCCAAAAATCCGCAAAAAGCATATTAAATACACTGAAGATATAAGCAATTCCTGTGCTCAATGCCACTAAGGTGTCCATATTAGCCGAGCGATTTTTAGTTTGTTTCCACGCATTGATAAAGAAATCTTTTCCGAAATACAACAATACAGGCGTTGAAAACAACCACATGATTTCATTCCCATACGGCATATCCATGAAAAACATTCCGATGACAACAACGGGAATTGACAGAACAACCGCCCCAAAAGTTTTCTTTTTTAGTTGTTTGAATTTTTCGGCATGAATCGCTTCTAGTGATTCTTGTTGTTTCATTTCATCCACAAGCAATAGATCATAACCTGCACCTTGTACTGCCTTTTGTAATTGAGTAGCGTTAGTCAATGTAGGAAGATACTCTACTGTTAGGTTTCCTGTAGCAAAATTTACAGCAGCCTCCACGACACCTTCTTCAAAACTGACAATACTCTCCGCACTTCCAGCACAAGAAGCACAGGTCATCCCTAAAACAGGAAACGTTTGTTTGACCGTAGGTACATCATAACCTAAATCTCGAACTTTTTTTACTGCTTGTCCGATCACTTCTGTAGCTGAAATCGAAATAGCTACGCGTTGATTGTTGAGTTCGACCTGAGGTGATTCGATTCCTTTTACCTGGGTCAACCCTTTTTCTACCACCAAGGCACAATGTTCGCTATTCACTTGTTCTAAGGGTAGATATACTACTTTATGTTTACTATTTGTTGTCATACTTTTATTGGTATTTGTACAACACAAAGTTGGGAACTATCGCCTCATAAAGTGTTACGTAATTTCAGGTATAATTTGTAACATTTACTTATACCTCATCTAAGGGTTTTCTCTTTTTTTCGCGTATTTTCTTGAAGTAACTCGGTGTTAATCCCGTTACTTTCTTAAACTGATTGCTCAAGTAAGCCACACTAGAATAGTTGAGTTGAGCTGCAATTTCACTGAGTGACAGCTCATCATACACCAATAATTCTTTAATTTTTTCAATTTTTTGAGCAATAAAGTATTTCTCAATTGTTTTTCCCTCCACTTCGGAGAATAAATTGGATAGATAATTGTAGTCGTGTCCAAGTTCTCTACTTAGATAATCGGACAGATTTACTTTCAAATCGTTATTTTGATAGTGCACCAGTTCGACAATTGCCGTTTTAATCCTTGTGATCAATTGACTTTTTTTGTCATCTATAAGGTAAAATCCCAAAGTAACTAAGGCTTCATGAAGCGCTTCTTTTTCCTTTGCGCTAGGTTCAGCGTCCAATTCTACTTCTCCCAACTTGATTGCTTTGATCGTCAACCCCATCATTTCAATTTCCTTTTGGACCATTAGCACGCAGCGATTACACACCATGTTCTTGATAAAAAGTACACTCATCTCAATTCGTTTACTGGAGAAAAATCTCCTGTTCATTACCTGTAAAAATAGTAAAAACACAAGACTCAAAAAAGAGATTCCTTCACCCAAGTAAGAGAAGTACGAAGTAAAACTAGCTAGTTCTATTTCAATCCAGAGGGCGTTTCCTTATCTTTTGTCTTATATTACCTCAGAGAACAAAAACTAAAAGGGTATTTTAGTATATTTGTAACTTACATTTTTTTGAAAACACATCAATGAAGAACCCTCTCAACAAAGTAGGCATAACCTTTGGGATTGTATTAGCCTTATATTACGTCCTATTCAACTGTACCTTATTTTTTACAGACAAAACCCTTTTTGCAAATAAATTTGTCGGATTTTTTAATATGTTCGTCATCATTGTTATTGGCGTATTATGCGTTTTTATGGCAAAAAGAAAAGTCGGAGGTTATGTAACATTTAGAGAAGCTTTCACCCCTTATTTAATTACAGTAGCCATTGGTGTTACAGTAAATTATCTAATGTATAATATTCTATTCAACCTCGTTGATCCTTCTGCAAAAGAATTGATTAATACAGTTTTACACGATATGTTGGTTGATACCTTAAACAATTCGGGGTTACCACAAGAACAGATTAACGAACAGCTAAGTAAATCAGAAGAGTTAAATCAATTTGAACCAGGTTCTCAATTATTTATGTGGGCAGGTAGCATTTTACGTATGTCTATCTTAGGTTTATTATTAGCCGCTATTTTCAAAAATAAATCGGAGTTTACAACACCGATAAAGGAAGAAGATCAAGCAGAATCGACTTCTTCTGAATCAAACAGCTAAACCATGAGTATTAATATATCCATTGTCATTCCCTTGCTTAATGAAGCAGAATCTTTACCTGAGTTATATACTTGGATCAGTAAGGTAATGCATGCAAACAACTATACCTATGAAATCTTATTTATAGATGATGGTAGCAAGGATCAGTCATGGGAAATTATTACAAAATTATCTCAGCAAGATTCGAGTGTAAAAGGGATTAAATTCCAACGCAATTTTGGCAAATCACAGGCATTACATGCGGGTTTTGCACAAGCTGAGGGCGACGTTGTCATCACGATGGATGCAGATCTACAGGACAGTCCGGACGAAATTCCGGCGTTGTATCGAATGATCATGGAAGAACACTACGACATGGTATCGGGTTGGAAGAAGAAGCGATACGATTCAATAATCGCTAAAAATCTACCTTCAAAACTTTTTAATTGGGCTGCTCGTAAAACATCGGGTGTACAACTAAATGATTTCAACTGTGGATTAAAGGCCTATCGTCAGGAAGTGGTTAAAAACATAGAAGTTTCAGGTGAGATGCATCGCTATATACCCGTATTGGCAAAAAATGAAGGTTTTGACAAAATTGGCGAAAAAGTAGTACAGCATCAAGCGAGAAAATACGGTACAACTAAATTTGGGATGAGTCGTTTTATCTATGGATTCTTGGATTTAATAACGATTTGGTTTTTATCTCGATTTGGCAAAAGACCCATGCACCTTTTTGGTACATTAGGAGTAATCACTTTTATCATTGGTTTTTTAGCTGCCGCAAGCATCGGTGCTAATAAACTAATAAAACTATACCATAACAAACCTGCTATTTTAGTTACGCAAGATCCGTGGTTTTACATCGCTCTATCTACCATGATCATCGGAACATTATTGTTTTTGGCTGGTTTTTTAGGAGAGCTTATTTTACAAACAAAATCAAATACAAGTAGATATAAAATTGCTGCATACAGTGGTTTAAACAAACGCTAAATTAGAAGAAAATGCAAATAGAAAAAGAAATTTTAGCAAAGGCAGAACAATGGTTACAAAAACCATTTGACCAAGCGACACAAGCTATTGTTCAACAATTACTTGAGCAAGATCCTGTTCAATTACAAGATAGTTTCTACAAAAACTTAGAATTCGGTACAGGAGGTATGAGGGGTATTATGGGGGTAGGTACAAACCGAATCAACAAATACACTTTGGGAAAAAACACGCAAGGATTATCGAACTTCATCAAAAAATCTTTTCCTAATCAAGAAGTAAAAGTAGCAATCAACTATGATTGCCGTCATAATAGTAAAGAATTAGCCAAGGTTGTTGCGGATGTATTCACAGCAAATGGCATTCACGTATATCTATTTGGAGATATGCGTCCTACACCAGAGTTGTCTTTTGCGGTACGCCACTACGGATGTCAGGCGGGAATCGTTTTAACAGCATCACATAATCCACCGGAATACAACGGATACAAAGTATACTGGTCTGATGGAGGGCAAATTGTACCACCAGAGGATGGAGCAGTAATTGACGAGATCAATCAGTTGACTTATGAACAAGTAAATTTTGCAGGAGATGATTCGCTCATAACTATTGTAGGAGAAGAATTAGATCGTGCATTCATTGATTCAACGATAGAAAATGCGAGTTTTAACACGCCACAAGCAGTCAAAGATGGCTTAAAAGTTGCGTATACTTCCCTTCATGGAACTTCGATCAAATTGATTCCAAGAACCTTGAAAGAAGCGGGATATAACAACGTATATATTGTCAAAGAACAAGAAGAACCCAACGGCGATTTCCCAACGGTACAATCACCAAACCCAGAAGAACCAGAAGCATTAACTATGGCCATGGCACTGGCAGAAGAAAAAGGAGCTGATATCGTGATTGGTACAGATCCAGATTCAGATCGTATTGGTATAGGGGTTCGCGATTTGGATGGAAAAATGATCTTGTTGAATGGAAACCAAACGATGGTAATGATGACGGCGTTCTTGTTAGAACAATGGAAAGTCAACCGCGGTTTTTCAGGTAATGAATTCATTGGATCTACCATTGTTTCTACACCAATGATGCTAGACCTAGCAGAGAGCTATGGTGTAGAGTGCAAGGTGGGATTAACAGGATTTAAGTGGATTGCAAAATTCATTAAAGAGTTTCCTCAACAACAATTCATCGGCGGTGGAGAAGAAAGTTTCGGTTATATGGTTGGCGACAAAGTACGCGACAAAGATGCTGTAGCTTCTGCTTTATTGGTTTGTGAGATTGCAGCCTTAGCTAAAGCAGCAGGTAGTTCTTTTTACCAAGAATTAATGAATTTGTATATCGACCACCGTTATTATAAAGAACACCTCATTTCTCTAGTGAAAAAAGGAATTTCTGGTGCAGAAGAAATCAAACAAATGATGGTTGAATTACGCGAAAATCCCCTGTCAGAAATCATCGGACAACGCGTGGTTTGCGTAGAAGACTACCAAACAAGTCAAGCGAGAAACTTACTCACGGGCGATACGGAATCGATTAATATTCCGAAGTCAAACGTATTGATTTACTATCTAGAAGACGGAACAAAAATTGCGGCTCGCCCAAGTGGAACAGAACCAAAGATTAAATTCTACTTCAGTGTAAATGAATGGTTAGATAGTCTGAATGACGTTCAAGCAGTGGAACAATTCTTGACAGACAAGATTCAGTCCATCATCGATGAAATGAAACTGAACTAAACAGCATACAAAAGGACTGGTCAATAACCAGTCTTTTTTCTTTATTTTTGCCTTTTATATTTTACAAATATGAACGAATATTTTAAAAAGATCATTTATTTCGCTAAGCCGTATAAATCCTACGCTTATCTGAATGTTTTTTTCAATATCCTCTATGCACTTTTTAGTGCCTTAGGTTTTTTGGCCTTAATTCCAATGTTAACCATTCTGTTTGGCGATGGAAAGAAAGTAACAGAACAACCTGTTTATACAGGCATTGGTCATCTAAAAGGTTATTTAGAAGATACGATGTCTTACTTTCTGACTCAATATACGGCAGAACATGGTGCACAACACACATTGATGGTGATGGCTGGTGTTGTCATCACTATTTTCTTGTTGAAAAACTTGTTCAACTATTGGGCGATGTATTTTATTACTTTCTTGCGCAATGGTGTTTTAAAGGATATCCGCAACGCCATGTTTAAAAAATCTGTGGATCTTCCTCTTTCTTTTTTCTCAGAAAAACGCAAAGGAGATGTAATTTCTAGAATGACTTCTGATGTATTGGAAATTCAACACTCGTTTTTATCGATCTTAGAGGTTTTGGTTCGAGAACCGTTAACCATCGTCTTTACAATCATCGGTATGTTTGCTATTAGTACGGAACTAACTATTTTTGTTTTTGTTTTTGTACCTGTTTCGGGAATAATTATTTCTAAAGTGGGAAAAACACTAAAACGCAGTTCTCAACGAGCATCAGAAGAACAGGGATACTTCCTATCTATCATTGAGGAATCACTATCGGGCTTAAAGGTGATTAAGAGTTTTAATGCAGAGCAAAGATTCAATAAAAAGTTTCAAGATTCAACGCAAACTTTTTATGAATTAAACAATACTATTTTAAATCGTCAAAACTTATCTTCTCCTTTAAGTGAATTTTTGGGGATTGTCACTATTGCGGTTTTATTAGTTTATGGAGGACATTTAGTATTAGGTACAGGAACCTTAACTAGTGCGGCCTTTATTGCGTATATTGGAATGGCTTACAATATCTTAACACCTGCTAAAGCGATGTCTAAAGCATCATACTCATTAAAACGAGGAAATGCAGCGGCGGAACGCGTATTGGAAATCTTAGAAGAGAAGAACCCAATTACTAGTTCAGAGAATGCTATCCGAAAAGAGAGTTTTGACGATAAAATTTCGATTGAACATATTGATTTCAAATACGAAGATGATTTAGTACTCAAAGATTTTACCTTGACCATTCCAAAAGGAAAATCAGTAGCTTTAGTCGGGCAATCCGGTAGTGGAAAAAGTACACTGGCCAACTTACTAACACGTTTTTGGGACATCAATAACGGGGCAATTAAAATTGACAATGAAGACATCCGCAATTTAGATTTACAAAGTTTGCGTGGTCTCATTGGTTTAGTTACACAAGACAGTATATTATTTAACGACTCCATCAAAGCCAATATGCTCTTAGGCAATGAAGATGCAACCGATGAAGAGATCATTGCGGCGTTGAAAGTAGCTAATGCGTACGAGTTCGTTAAGGATCTTCCACAAGGAATCGATACTAACATTGGAGATTCGGGAAGTAAATTATCAGGCGGACAAAAACAGCGCTTATCTATTGCAAGGGCGGTTTTAAAAAATCCTCCTATCATGGTCTTAGATGAGGCAACTTCTGCTTTGGATACAGAAAGCGAAAAACTCGTTCAAGATGCCTTGGAAAACATGATGAAAAACAGAACTTCTGTGGTGATTGCTCACCGTTTATCTACCATCCAAAATGCCGATCTCATCGTCGTAATGCAAAAGGGAAAAATTGTAGAGCAAGGAACACACGAGGAATTAATGAAGCAAAATGGAACGTACACTAAATTAGTATCGTTGCAATCCTTTGAATAAAAAACCTAAAACAAACCCGCTCTTATCTCATTTAATAGCGGGTTTCTTATTTTTATCTCCATTTTAAGAGATATCCTTTCTACTTTTCGTATCTTGTATTTTTGTGTTTAAAACTTGAGATACAAGTCGATTGATTAATTCAATGAAGCTATGGAAATAACACTTTCACCTCAAGTCATTCCGTCTATTTTAGACAATGACTTCTATAAATTCACGATGCAACATGCCGTGGTAAAGCAATTCCCTTATGCAAAAGCTGCTTATATTTTCATCAACCGCGGACAACATAAATACCCTCCCGGATTTGCTGAAGCACTAAGAGCTGCCGTAGATGAAATGGCAAAACTTAAACTGACAAAGCAAGAAAAAGCTTTTCTTCAAGTAACTTGTCCTTATTTAGATCCAACCTATTTGGATTTTTTACAAGGGTATCACTTCGATCCTTCTGAAGTGGAAATCACACAAGAAGGAGAAGATTTGGAAGTAGCCATTAAAGGATATTGGTATAGAACGATCCTTTGGGAAGTGCCTTTGATGTCGATGATTTGCGAGTTATATTACAAATTAACGGGATCGGTAAGAGAGTCAGACGATATCATCCGCGCGAAAACGAAAGAAAAAATTGAAAACTATAAAAAATTAGGTATTACTATTGCCGAATTTGGAACAAGACGCCGACATTCGTATGCCGTTCATCAAGTAGTTGTCGAGACCTTACAGCAATATGGTGGAGGTTCTTTCATTGGAACGAGCAATGTACATTTAGCGATGAAGTACGGTACAAAGCCCATCGGAACACATGCCCATGAATGGTTTATGTTTCACGCTGCAAAATATGGCTTTAAGATGGCAAATTCAATGGGACTTGAGCATTGGGTAGATACCTATAGAGGTGATTTGGGTATTGCCTTAACAGATACGTATACCAGTAAAGTTTTCTTTGAATCCTTTGATAAAAAGTTTGCAAAACTATTTGATGGAGTTAGACACGACAGCGGCGATGCCATCGAATTTGCCAACCAAACGATTGCCCATTACAAAAAGATGAATATCGATCCACTATCGAAAACAATTATCTTCTCTGATGGGTTAAATCCAGAAAAGGTTGATCGCATTGCTACTTACTGTAAAAATCGCATCGGCATGTCGTTCGGTATTGGAACGGACTTCACGAATGATGCGGGATTACCTGCATTGAATATTGTCATTAAAATGACGCAAGCCTATCCCGAAGGAGGGCCATGGACCGATGTTGTCAAGCTATCAGATGAACCTAAAAAACACACTGGAACACCTGAAATGATTGATCTAGCACAGCGTTTATTAGATATTCCGACAACATAATACAACTACTTCAATTTGAATGTGAATATTTTGAATCAAAATTCACTATATTAAACATAAAAAATCTATTTTTGCAAAAAATTTAATTTTAGAACAAATGGCAACGAACAGAACTTTTACAATGATTAAACCTGACGCAGTAGAAGCAGGTCACATCGGTGGAATCCTTAACATGATTACAGAAGCAGGATTTAAAATTGTTTCTATGAAGTTAACTCAATTAACAGTTAGAGACGCTCAAAAATTCTACGAAGTACACGCTGAAAGACCTTTCTATGGTGAATTAGTTGAATTCATGTCAAGAGGTCCAATCGTAGCGGCTATTTTAGAAAAAGATAACGCTGTTGAAGATTTCAGAAAATTAATCGGAGCTACTAACCCTGCTGATGCAGCTGAAGGTACAATCCGTAAAAAATACGCTAAATCAATTGGAGAGAACGCAGTTCACGGATCTGACAGCGACGAAAATGCTGCTATCGAAGGTGCATTCCACTTTGCTGGTAGAGAGCAATTCTAATTTATTTAGAAGCTAAAAATAAAAAAACCACGAGCAATGCTCGTGGTTTTTTTTATGCCTTTACTTTTTACAACAGATTACAGACTGGTATTTGACACCTGCTTTTTTTTACTGCAAAAAATTGTATTTCACAGATTCACATTCATGCCAAAACAAAGGATAAAAAACTCATTTATTAAATTCGAATACGTTTATCTTATCAAAAACAAATTATTTTAACACTATCTTTTTTCTTATCTGAAATATAATACCTAAATTTAGTTGATTTACAACCAAAAACAATCTAATACTATATACAATATGCATGTTCAGCTTACTTTATAAGGACTTTAAAACGGTGGTAATGGTTCTACCTTAAATATTGAAACAGTTTTGATGTTCTTATTAAAAATAATGCGATACATTCTTTTTTAGTTTCACATTAACTTAAATTTTCTATTATGAAAACGGTACACATCAAACTCTTCTTTCCCAGAAACTGGTATCACGCCCGGCGGTTAAAGCTTTATCATGAAGGAGAACAAATTGCCTATATCATGCACAATGATTCTCTTGTTCTTCAACTTCCACAAGAAGCCACTACTCTTCATTGGAAACTCGATTATTTTAGAAACTCAATTGAGCTCCCTAAAGAAGAAACTTCTTATTTAATTCTCTTTATGAATGTAGGAGAAGGAATAATTCAACTCTATTTAAAAACCTTACGCCGCAAATGCATTCAGGGTAAATTTGTTCCTCAGGAAGAATTTGAAAACAGTACAAGTGCCACTATCTATCAGAGCACACAAACTTGGCTCCCCATAACAAAAATAGATCGTCCCATTCTATATATCGGACTTTTAATTGGTGTAATTAGTTTACTTTACTCTATTTATGCTCAAACCGATTGGAGTGCGATACTGTTCTTATTAGGTGGTGGGACCATCGTTTCTCTACTCATTTTAATTTTTGAAAAGAACAGAGTTCCCATGGGAGATTACAAAAGTAGAATGTGGGCTTCAGTTGGTTGTTTTATTTTAATCATCCTCATGATTCCTAGAACTGATCACATTGTTCAAATCTTAGTAACAATTCTTACCGTAGGTTTTATCCTGCGTTTTCTATATCACATTCGAAAATTACATGTTAAATAACGAGTATACTAAACCACAATAAAAGCCCTACTAAAACATTCATTTAGTAGGGCTTTGCTTTTTTATTGCGTTCCTTATTTGTGGTACTGTTAGAAGAGACTCAAATCCAATTGATTGACAAAATCATAAAGCATATGATACCCCACAACTGAATTTCCGTGTTGATCTAATGCTGGGTTAAAAACTCCAATTCCAATTTTATTGGGTACACTTACTGCAATTCCACCACCAACTCCAGATTTACTAGGCAATCCAACAGTTCTCGCATATTCACCACTAAAATCATACATACCCGCAATGAGCATTTGCGCTTGAATCAGTCTTGCTAAATCACGGTTGTAATACGTCTTATCTCCATCAAATCGCGTACAACCATGAGCGTAGAAATAGCCTATTTTCGCTAAATCTTCTGCAGTAACTTCAATGGAACACTGTTTGAAATAATTGTCTAATTTATTTTCTTCTCCATCGATTAAACCATTATTTTTTAATAGATAAAAAATTCCTCGATTGCGGTGTCCGGTTTCTTTTTCAGACAAATACACCGCTTGATTGATCGCGATAGATTCATTTTTAGTAATATAACGAAGCATCTTTAGTATTTTCTGATAAGCAACATCTCCTTCTCCTTCAATAAAAGCAGTTGTTAAAATAGCTCCAGCATTCATCATGGGATTCAATGGTTTTCCTGCTGTTTCTAAATTTGCATAATGGTTAAATGCTTTTTCAGTACCATAGTACCCTATGCGTTCATATAAGGCTTTTTCTCCTTTTTCTTGTACGGCAATCATCAAAGCAATAACTTTAGAAATACTCTGAACCGTAAATTTTGCTTTTACGTCGCCTACATTAATGATTTCTCCATTTTCTTTCACAACAGAGAAAGCAACTGCTTCTGGATTAGCTTTTCCCAATTCGGGGATGTAATCAGCTACTTTTCCTTCTTTGTAGTATTGGTGATTTTTATTTGCAATTTGTTGCATCATCTCTTTCGTAATTTGCTCGTCCAGCGATGTCTTACTTTGTTGCGCCATACTTGGACTTACCTGACCTATTCCTACCAACATAACCAATAGTACTATTTTATGTAATTTTATTCTATTCATCTTTTTCACTTCTTTTTACGATTTTAAACTTTTACTTCGAATTACCTTACCTGATGCTGTTTCTACAAATTGGTCTACAAATTGTATTTCTTTGGGTTTTTCGTATTTTGCTAATCCTTCGAAAACGTCCTCTGCCAAAGCATAAGGTTTACTTTCGATCACCAATACAACAATAGTACCGAAGTAATTATCTGATTTACCTGTTATAAAAAAACGAGCGGCAATCTTTGTTGCCAATTTTTCTTCAATCTGCTCTGGAAACAACTTAACACCTCCACTATTGATTACATTATCATAACGTCCAAGCCATTCAAAGCGCTTGTTGTCAATTTGATCAACTAAGTCATTGGTAACAATTTGATTGGGATTAACACTTGGCGCATCGATAACCAAACATCCGCGATCATCCGTTTGTATACTTGCATGAGGTAATACCTCAAAATAAGGAGTTCCGATGCGTTTAGCAGCCATATGGGTAATGGTTTCCGTCATTCCATAAGTTTCGTATACCTTAGTAGGTTTGTTCTTTAACTCTTGTGCTAAAACTGGAGATACTTTCGCTCCCCCGATGATCAACGTGTCTATTTGATTTAGTTCTGCTATACTATTTTCTACCTGCATAGGCACCATAGCCACAAAATTATAGTGCTTTTTTATCCCTTCTAAAGGTCGAGCTGTAGGTTTACAAACATCTAATTCCCAACCAAACAAAAGGGCACGAATAAACATAAGCTTCCCTCCTACAAACTGTGCTGACATACACAAAAGGGCAGTACTACCCGCATGGACCTCAAAAAAAGAAACTGTTGCTTCAGCAGAAGCACGCATCGCTTGTTTAGCTAAATACATTTCTTTGGGTGGTCCTGTTGTTCCGGAAGTACGTTGAATAATAGAATCATTAGCATCAAACCAATGCAAAATCAACTGGCCCAATTCACGCCAATAGTCTTCTGAAGATGCAGTCATTTTGTTTGCCACATCAACAAGAGATTGAAAGGTATGCGTTACCCCATTTAGTTTAAACTGAGGATGAATATAAGTATGGTCCATAAACATTACTTTATATAAAGTTAAGCGACTCTTCCCAATAATCGGTTTTTCCAATCTTTCCATTGGTATCGCTTAGCAAATACAACTAGTAAAATAGGATAAAAAACAAACACCTGCCACACAAATTCCCATACGGATATATTTTCTTGTGGTGTAGTGTTTAAAAAGATCGAATTAGTTTGAAAAACCGTCCAACTAGAAGTCACTAATAAAGCGCCTATTAAATTATTCGCTGCGTGAAAACCCAGAGCCAACTCCAATCCATCATCCATTAACGTGATTATCCCTAAAAAGAAACCTGTTCCAATATAGTAAATCATAATGGCGCTTCCCAAAGTTTCTACTTCGGGGTTAGCCATATGCAACAATCCGAAGATAACGGAAGTGACAATTAAAGCTATTCCTCTGTTTCTTGTAGCTAACCCAACACCTTGCATTAAATAACCGCGAAAGAAATATTCCTCAAAACTCGTTTGAATAGGAATAAAAATTAACGCAATAACAAAAAAGCCTAGAAAAGCAGTCCAATTAAAATTAAACACAAAATCACTAGGATCTAGGATATAACTAACTGCAAAGCTCAGAAGAATTAAAACAGTTTGGCAACCAAAAGCAAAGGCAAATCGCTTTACATCGATTTTTGTTCGAGAGGTTGTTAAACTCACTAGCGATTGTTTATGAACAAACAATACCCATAAGATCAACAATATCAAAAAGATAGTAAAAGGAACAATAAGCTGAAAAAAAGCCATATTTTTTCCCATAATCTCAACTTGTGAATGAATTAACTCTTTGGTTGAGATTGATGAAAGTTTGGTAACTATCCAGTTTACAAACATTATCATCAAATAAAAGAAGGTAAATGGAAGATAATATAGTAATTGCTTCTTATTTACTTGCGAGACTAGTTGATCGATGTATTTCATTTTTCAAAAAAATTGCTATATTTGAGAACAAACCTTAACACTATGATTACAATTTATCACAATCCTCGTTGCAGTAAATCCAGAGAAAGTATCGCGTTTATGGAACAACAAGGCGTAGCTTACAAAATTATAAAATATTTGGATGCAAACCTTGGTTATGACGACATTAAAGCACTTTTACAAAAACTAAACTTTACTCCAATTGAGCTTGTTCGCACTAAAGATGCGTTTTGGCAGGAGAATTTTGCGAACAAAACACTTTCTGATGAGGATATAATTCAAGCGATGGTCTCTTATCCACAAATTATTGAACGCCCTGTGGTGGTTAATGGATCTAAAGCTATTGTAGCAAGACCCACAGAGAAAATATACCAAATCCTTTAATTAACGTTTTTTTAACAAAACAACTATTAAACCATTGGTTTAAATTATAGTCTAATTTATGAAAGTAAACTAACAGACTATAATGAAAAAACAAACGCCTTCATCAGTTCTCCTGCTGTTGTTCGTATTTTTAACGGCACTAACAACAGCAGCTCAGAACCGCTCTCAAAGTACCGTCACGGGCACGGTAATAGAGGCATCCACAAACACGCCTTTAGAATACGCTAGTATTTACGCCCAAAACGAGAGTAACTCTTCTATTGTTTCTGGAGCAATGACAGACGCAAAAGGAAACTTCTCTTTTGATGTTCCAGATGGTAATTACTATATAAAAATTGATTTTCTAGGATTTAAAACCTTAGAACTAAAGCATATTGCCGTAAATGGCAACACAAATATTGGTACTCACAAAGTGCAAGACGACACTCAAATGCTAGAGGAAGTGACGGTTATTGCGGAACGTTCAACAGTTGATATCAAACTTGACAAAAAAATCTACAATGTCGGACAAGACATGATTGTCAAAGGGGGTACTGCAGCAGATGTATTGGATAATGTTCCATCTGTGGTGGTAGATAGTGAAGGAACTATCAGTTTAAGAGGAAATGAAAACGTCAAAGTATTAATTGACGGTAAACCAACAGGATTAGCCAATAACATCCAAGAGGCCATGCGTATTTTACCTGCTGAATCAATTGATCGTGTAGAAGTAATTACCAATCCATCTGCTCGATATGAGGCAGAGGGAGGAGCAGGAATTATCAATATCATCCTACGCAAAGGCAAAGCTCAGGGAATTAATGGAAGCATTACAGGAACTATTGGAGATCCGCGTAACTATGAACTTAATACGATGTTTAACGTCAGAGGTGAAAAATATAATTTCTTTACTTCTTTGGGATATAGAGACTCTAAATCTGAAGGATACAACTTAAATGACAACCGCTATCTTGATCCTGCAACTGGTGAACCGACACAGCGTATCTACGAGTATAAAGACAACAATAGAGAAAGACAGGGTTACAATGGTACTTTTGGTTTGGAATGGAATCTAACACCTTCTATTACATGGACCAATACCGTAACGGCTCGACGCAATACTGGGTCTAACCCTAATAGAGTAAGCTACGATTACTTCGATGCATCGAACGCTTTCTTATACAATAGATACCGCAACGAAGAAAAAAAGAGTACGCGTAATAACCTAGATTACACGACTACATTCGAGAAAAAATTTGACAAGGAAGGTCATGTACTAACTATTGAGGGATCTATCTCTCAAGATAAAGACAACGAAAATGCTACAATAGACGACATCAATGATTTTTTAAATCAAACGTCATTTGAGCGTACCTTTAATAAAGAGAAAGAAAAAAGCGGATTAGCCAAATTAGACTATACACTGCCTATAGGGGAACATGGAAATTTTGAAGCAGGGTATTTGGGTACTTTCAAAGACAACTCAACCGATTTTAACCTTCAACGTTTACAAAATAGTCATTGGAATACAGACACTCGTTTATCCAATAGCTTAGAATACAAAGAAACAATTCACGCGCTTTATGCTCAATATGGAAATCGTATCACTTCTCAATTGAGTTTTATGGTAGGCTTGCGTTGGGAAGATTCTTCTATTGATGTTAATCAATTAGCTTCTCAAAGCTACAACAAGAAAAAATACAACGATTTCTTTCCTAGTGCTTTCTTAAACTATGAACTCAATGAGAGTACAAGTACAAGTATTAGCTATAGCAGACGTGTAAATAGACCTCGTGGTTTTTTCTTAAACCCATTCTCTAACTACACGAGTAATATCAACTTTTTTCAAGGAAATCCAGACTTAGATCCGGCGAAAACTCATGCAATTGACTTGGGCTTTATGAAACGTTGGACTGGTTTTACTTTAAATGCTTCTGCATACTACAACAAAACAGAAGATACCTTCCAATTTGTACGTAGAATTGCAGGGGAAACAGAAGATGGAACTCCTATTTCTGTTAGTTCACCTATTAACTTAGCTACAGAACACCGCTACGGATTGGATATTACCCTAAACTACTCGCCTTTTAAATGGTGGAGATTGAATGGTAACTTCAACTTTTATCGTACAGAGACAAGAGGTGATTATACCTTTACGCATTTAGATGGTACATTAGAAACGCAAAACTTTGATCAAAATGCTTATGCTTGGTTTACCCGTGTATCGTCTAAAATTACATTGCCTTACAAAATTGACTGGCAATTAAATGGAATGTATCGCGCGCCATATAATACAGCACAAGGAAAAGTATTGGGCAACTTATCTGGGAATATTGCTTTGAGTAAAGACATCTTAAAAGACAAAGGAACCATTACGTTTAATATTAGCGATATCTTCAATTCAAGAAAAAGAGAGCAAGATTTAGTACTACCTCAATCGCTTTCACATAGTGAAATGCAATGGAGAGGAAGACAAATTAATCTTTCGTTTACTTATCGCTTTAATCAACCTAAAATAGATAAAAAAAATATGAAACCAGGAGGTCCTGAAGGCGCTGCTGGTGGTGATATGGAAGGCATGGAAATGTTATAAAAAAAAGCTGAGCAAATGCTCAGCTTTTTTTGTATGTTGATTGTTGGTTGTAGTTACTTATTAGTTGAACACGGCGATTTCCTCTCCAGCTAAAAACTATTCAATAATGTTCAATTGATACAACATAAATACATTGAGTTGCTCGTTTAATTCATTAGTAGCTTGATTAAAGGAATAATCTCCTGGATATTGCTCTAAATACTTTGTCCTTAATCCATTTAATTTTTGAGAGAAGAAAAACTCTTTAAATCCTGTTGTTGATTTACTTCCTTTCATTGTCAACCATTTCTCAAACTCTTTAAGGTGATCGTCCATTGCTTGTCGATAGGTTTCGTCTTCTACTTCTTTGTCTTTGGTCAAGGTGATGGTCGTTTTAGGCAAAGCGGCATAAGGTTTTTTGTCTAGCAAAAAAGAAATTCTATCCTCGCTAACCTCGTGTACAAAATCAAGAAAATCTTGCTCTCGGTAGATTTTGTATACGGTTTCTTGAAATCGTCCTGCTTGATAATTGGGATCATCGAGCAATTGACGATTTCTTCTTGTCACAATAGGACTTGATAAATCTACTTGATTAGGCATCGGTTCGTCAATGTTGTACTTCCAATCGAAATCTGTTTTACTGATGAATATCTTATTCGATACCTGAAAAGGTACAAATAAGGTCATGACCGTATCATTTACAACCAAACGAAGAGAGTCACTCTGTGTACGCATGGCCCATTCGACAAACTCATCCGTTGATCGTGCATCATTTTGATCGATATACAATCGCTTATAAAATACATAATTACTTTGCGTTGGATTGATAATGGCCTGCGACTTGTTTACGCGACCTCCATTGTGAAAATTCAACACTTGATCGTTGTATTTCATTTGGTGTTTTCCAAATTCTAAATCAATTGCAATTTTCGTTTGAGGAGGAATCTCATACACCTGTTCATCGATGTAAACCGAAATAGTTTCCTTTGTAGGGTTATCCATCCAATAGGAAGCTGTACCCGAATCACAAGAACTCACTAATCCACTAAGAACTAGTAAACTAAACTGAATAATCTTTTTCATTTTTTCTTTTTTTTAGCTAGTACAAAGATAGTTCATTTAGTTGAGAGCGTGAGAATCTCCACTTCACGACGATTTCCAAAAGAAAAGCCCTTCTCAGTAGAGAAGGGCTTTTCTAATGATAAATGTATGATCATTCACCGTTATTTTCTTAAAATTTTCACGTCTTCGCCTTCGCTGTTTGCATTCATTTCTGGTGCATATACACTTTGAAGGGTCGTAATTCCATTAGAGAAATAACCTGCATTATTGGCGCGTACATCGTATTCAAATACATACGTTCCTTTGCGAAGGTGTGTGATGAAGAAGTTTGTTGCTGCATCACGTGTTTCTTCATAATACCCAAAATCTCCTTTTCTCTTATAACCTGAATGCACATTCATTGGTTCGAATCCACTTGCTCGCATATCTTTTAAGTGTACGTAATCCATATCACGATCAACGGTAATCTCTAAGCGAACGGTCACAACATCTCCAACTTTGATCGGTGTTTCGTTAGTGATTTCGCGTAATACTTGTCCTTTATCTGTATTGGCTTTAATCATCAACTGTTTGTCAAATACAATGCCCGTTCCTGATTTAGATACTTTAGACAAGTCTTCAAAATACTGCCAGTACATAGCTCCATAAGCAACTCCTGCGGATTTCTTGTCTAATTCGACGATACCCATTTTATCTTGGATATCGGATCCGTTCCACACTTTTTTATAGTATCCTGCATTGCGCTGTTCAGATGCTTCAAAAGCAACAGGATATCCTCCTACTTTCACCTCAACTCCTTGCTCTGTACTCATCCAATTTTTACCTAAATACAACAAGGCATATACCGCACGTGTTGTTGCTTTTGTCGATCTCCAAGCTACCGTTTGCTTGTTTTTCAACAACCACACTTTCATGTCTTCAATGGCATTGGCATATTTTACTGGATCTACTTCGTGGGCTGCTTCAATTACCATCACTTGCGTTTCAATTGGCGAATTATACCACAACCATCCTGCAGCGTTTTCTTTCCAATACATGCCCATTTCATCACTTCGAACCGCTGTTTCCATAATTGTCTTCACTGCATTATTTGCTGCTTTAGCATCTCCAAATCGCTGTAAAACAATTGCTCTCATTGCAGTTGTATATAAGTTATCTCCCGATTTCTGATTGGCTAATTCTTTGCGGTAATCACCAATCATCTTCGTGTATTTCTCTTGAATTTTCACCTCATCTTTAAACAGACTACGCACATATAAATAATGCATATCTAACGCTGGTAAATTTGAGTTATTCTTATTTTTCTGATACGTTGCATAATGTTGTTCATCTAGATAAATCAAAGCTTTTTTCACTAATTCACTTGCTGATGCATCGAGTGTACCTGCTTGTTTCATCTGTCCGAATCCTTCTACAATTGCTTGCGTAATATATACATTGGATTGATCTCCACTAAACCACGGAAATCCTCCGTCTGTGTTTTGTTGATTTGTCAGGCGTTCCAATTCTGAAGTTAACTCGTTCTTCATTTTGTTTAGATCAAAAAGAACAGCTAAACGCTTCATTTGTTCTGTTTCATCTGCTGCTTGACGCACCCATGGTGTTTCTTCTACTAATACTTGTTTAAGTTCTTCATTTTGTTCTAGTTTAGATTGAATAGCACCTTGTTTAGACCAATAATCAAATACCGATTGAATGCGAGGGTTACTGCTTAACAATTGTGTTGCAATTGTATTAGCAAATACTTTACTAAAGGTTTGTTCTGTTCCTTTGTATGGATATTCTTTCAAATAAGGCAACGCTAAAATGGCAGTCCACATTGGATTTGCTGTTACTTCTAACGTCAACTTATAATTTTCACGTGTTGCAGAAGCTGGTTGCTCTAAAGCATCGAAAGTAAAGATCTTGTTTTGTCCTTCCTTGATGTATAACGGCATTGTTTCCGTTACTAACGTACGATTTGACAATACAGGCATAGCAGCTTCTTCTCCATCGCTAAAAGTTCCTGATTTTGCAATAATACGATAGCCAAGCGCTACTGTGTTTTTCGGAACGTTAATAGTCCATGCTGCTTCTGTATTGGCTTTTGCGGCTACATTGAAACTTTGTTTAGCTAAGCTATTCGCCTCCAAAACAGTTGTAATTGGCGCAGAAGTTAATGCGTCAAAGAACTGAATTTCCACTTCTCCACTTAGGGCTTTATCGTTTAGGTTAACGATTTTTGTAGAAACGATAATCTGATCTTCTTCACGTACAAAACGCGGCATATTTGGTTGCACCATCAATTCCTTTTGAGTGCGAACCAATTGCTCAATCGAACTACTCTGTAAGTTCTTCGTATGAGCAAAAGCCATAAATTTCCATTGTGTTAACGCTTCTGGTGTGTTAAAAGAGAAACTCACATTTCCTTTGTCATCTGTTTGTAACATCGGATAGAAGAAGGCAGTTTCTTGTAGGTTCTTTCTGATTTGAACTTCACCCGAACTTCTTTCTTCTTTTAGAGGCGGTGCAGGAACAACCTTATTATCTGACATAGCTTGTCCTGCTGTTTCAACAAAAACCAGATTTGAACTCGCATCCATCATCTCTTCTTGTTTAGCTGCCATAACTGGTGCTCCAAGACTCGCCGTTCTTTTAACGTTAGAATATCCGTAATATCCTCTTGCACCACTGCTAAATCCAAACAGATTCAACTCAATTGGTGTACTATATGAAACTAGGCTTGGATATAGGGAATTACTCAAAATATTTTGAGCATAGCTCTTTTTGCTTAGGTTATATGTTCCGAAATCAGAATCTTGTCCATAGTTAAAGAAGTAATCAAAACTCGTTTGGAAAGAGGTATTACTTCTAAATTGATCTAGAGAAGCGTCGTACATACCTGCTACGACCTCTGCAGCAAATTTGTCTTTGGTTTTTCCTGATACTTTTAAACGCCAAGTTTCTTCTTGTCCTGGAGTTAACTTATCTCTAAACGTTGCAAGTTCTAGCTTTAAATCCTCTTGACTAGAATCTAAGACCAATTGAGCCGATTTTTGAGTAGCGAAGTTGTGCTTGATCGCAGTAAAGCTCACACGTACATCGCCCATTTCGCCTGTCATTGGATATTCAAAATAACTTGCCTTGCGGTTTACTTCTAATGTTTTCTTTTGTTTTAAATGTCCATTTACAAAAATAGAAGCAACAACTGTTGTTTGATTTTCACCACTTTGCAGTCTAATTTTTGCTACTTCACCTGTTTTATACTTTTCTTTATCCGCTTTAATCGATAACAATTGATAGATTAAACCGGGTTCTTCTTTGGTATTGTCATAGTAGAAATACTGCTCTACTTCTGTTTTCTCACCTTTTTCCCATACAAACCCCTTGAGTAAATAGAAGCCTGAGGCTAATACTTTCGCATTAGGAAAAGCTACTTCATTTTCTTTAGCGGTATCAAAAGCTTTCGTAAAGACAACTTTTCCTTGCTTCCATTTGGTGTGATCAATCTCATCTCCATAGGCTGCATAAGGAAACTTGCTTACGAACTCTTCATAAGTATACAATTCATAATCTTCTTTGGTGTAGTTGTCATAGGGCAATAACATTCGTCTTGCGTATGGTGCTTCTAGCTCTATAATACTCAACTCTCCTTTTGCAGCGAATGCCGCTCCATTGAGGTTGTTGGTTTTTACTTTGATCGCTTCTAGTTCTTTGGTCGAAACCATTTCATTTGTACTGATTGGCAACTGTAAGCTGATGTTTTTATCCCCTACATAAATGGTTTGTGTACTGCTATGTGTTTCTCCATTGATATCTACCACATCTGCATATACAACATAAGAATGTACACGTAAATCATCAGCTTTATAGTCTTTGCGTTCAGGAACTGCAGTAAATTCAACAGTGAATTTTCCATCTGCATCAGTTTCTACTTCTCCTTGTGCAAGGGTTACCTCTTGTGCCTGACGTGGCCATCCGTAATATCCTCTTACATCATAACGGAATCCCGATTGACGCACTACGCGATAATTTACTTTACTTTGAGAAACGGTAGCTCCTGTATAGTCAACAGCCTGTCCTTTTGCTTCTACTTTGTCATTGAAGTAATATACCCCAGTAACAGCGTCCATGGTTACTTCAAACTTAGGTCGTTTGTATTCTTCAACGGAAATTGACGTATATTCTTCGATGTTTGCATCTTTTAAAAGCACTTCAAAATTCATATTCCCCAACAATCCTGCTGTTGGCAAAATGAATTCTCCTTGTACAGATCCAAATTCGTTGGTTTTCAAAGCCAAGCTCCCCACTTCTTGTTGGGTTTGTTGGTTCATCAATTTAACGGTAACCATTTGGTTGGCGCCTACCTGTCTTGTTTTTCCTTTTTGACGGAAGACAATCGACTTAAAGTGAACCACTTGTCCTGGGCGATAGATTGCGCGATCAGTTAGCACTTTGGCGTTCCAATTTGCATTTTCTATTCCTTCTTCCGTTTCTTTATTTTTAGGATAAGCATAGGTTGAATAGTAAATCGATTCTCCTTTTACCCCATAGTATAAATTGGCGTATTCTTTGATAAAATCAGCAGTAAACTCTCCGTTTACATCTGTATTGACCATTGTTTCCCAATACGCTTTACTCAGATCTTTTTTAGGTCCATTGGCTAAAAATACGGCTTGATTTGCTTTGGGCTGTCCTGTTTTTCTATCGTATAATCGAAACTTGTTACCATTGGTTAAAAAGGCGTTTGACGTACTATTAATTAACGCCATACTTACCACGTCTTGCTCTTCTGTCAAGTAATCAAAATCGCGATTGGCCAACAAAACGACATAACGTCCTGGTGGAAGTGGTTTTAATTCTACATGCGTTGTATGCGCTTTATAATCCGTAAATGGCTTTAACTCAATTGTGTAGTCCATTACTTTTTCGTAATCTGACGCAATTTTCTTATACCCTGCTAAGGTACTTGGTTGATTGATGGCGAAGGTTTTATCCTCTCCTTCAAATTTTAAAATTTTAAAATGTAGGGTATTAAAATTTTTGTGTGTTACCGCCAATATTGAACTAGTTTCTGGTAATTCGTATGCGTTGTAACTGATATCCAATGCAGGTGCTTCAACTACTTTTTTGATTTGCATCAAACGCTGTGCAGTTTCTGTTCCAGGAAACTTCGCCACTGTTTGTTCGATAAACGCCAGTAAGGTTGCCCCAGCTGTTTCGCTTACTTCTTTTTCTTGCCCATCACGGTACGTATAGTACATAAACTGAGCAACTGCTTCGTGTACTAAAACAGATTTTGGGTGTTGCTTCAGCAGTTCTTGATATACTTTATTGCGCGTTGCAAGATCTTTCTGATCATCCACTTGATTTAGTGCAAAGATTTGCACATAAGCTGCTAACTCTCCTTGTCCTTTTTTAGTTAACTCTTGGATAATTTGCTGCATCAAGGCTTTTGCTTGGCTCTTTTTCTCTTGTCTTTGCTCTTCCGTAATGCGATAGTTAAATCCGTTGTTTAAGAACAGCGCATAATCGATGCGCAAAGCATCGTAAACAGCAAACTTAGAAAAATCTAAATTGTAGAGTTCAGCGGATTGAAAGATATCACTCCATCCTCCAACTGTTGCTGTACTTTGTTTCTTCGCTGTTTCTAATGCAAGTTCCCAATAAGCTGTGGTTTCTCTTTCGAAATCTTCTTTGGTCCAAAAGCGAATGTCGTTGCTTTTCTGTTGCTCTATTGTTGTTCTATCGCTAATTTTATAAGCGTTTTCCTCGTAGTACAATTGGTATAAATGCGCGATATACGCTTGAAGAATTGCCTTATACTCTCCAGAAGCTGTTTTTAACTCCCCTTCAAAGGTTTGTAAAACGGAATTGATATCGTATTCTTTGTCTTCTTTGGTTGTGATATTGATTCTCGCCTCATAAAACATTCCTTTTAAAAGACTGGCATAGGCTTTTGATTGTCGCGAAAGTGCAATGACTTCCTGTACTTCAGGAAGCATACTTTGTACCTGCTGTTCTGCTTCTTTGTTTTCGATACTTTTCCAAAGCTCTTGTATCTTTTTATTAGGCTGTTGTGCAAAGCCTAATATTGGAGCAAGTATCATTAAATACATATTTAATTTTTTCATAAGAAATAATAAATTGGGTGCATAAATATATAACTATTCGCAATGATATAAGTCATTACTTCCCTAAAAAACACTTGATTATAAAAAAATAAATAAATTATTTAAAATCTTGTACTTACATCAATAGAAACAAAACTTTTCTCGATTCAACTTGTCTTTTTTCGCTCTACAAGTTTATTCTTTCTTCAAAAAAAAGAGCGCCCGAAAGTACGCTCTTTTGCTATGGTTTAATTACTCACTTAAATTATCTTTTTACTTCGACTTTTTTTAATCTGGAATAGTACGTGGACCTCCCTGAATACCACCATCGACTACTGATAACGAGGAGTTGGGCTACTTCAAAAAACAATTAACTGTGTATCATCAAAATACACCTATACTATTGAGAGTTATTGGTGAACTTTTACTTTAAATATCAGATCATCAAAATCATCATCAGGACATCCATCATTACAATAATAAACAAAACTATCCTCTATCTTTTCAATATAGAAAGCAGCACCATTATGCCAATAATCTACAGTTCCATCAGTTGTTCTCCAGACATTGTAAACATTTACTTTTTTATCCTTGGAAAATATTTCAATTGAAACTTTTTTAGGAGCTGTATCTTCCCATAACACAATTTTAAATGGTAAGATTTGGTTATTAACTTTAAAATCTCCCTTGGTTTCAATAACAATTCCTTGTACCCATTTACTATTTGTTGAAATAAACTCTACATCGATTGTTATTTCATTCTCATTTAAAAAAAGTTTTTCTATTAAACGTAATTCTTTTCCTTTGTAATGAATCGGTTGTCCCTTGGACTCCGTAAATAATGTTTGAAATTCCATAGTACTATTTTTTTAATATCTGAAAGGATCTAGTTTTCGGTGTTCATCAGGCCAAACTTTAATAAAATCGAACAAACCACCATTGCGCT
>NZ_JACHTC010000010.1 GCF_014145635.1 Myroides sp. WP-1 | reverse complement strand
AGATTAAGTGGATTGAAAATAAACTCAATAATCGACCTCGTAAAAGACTTGGATACCTCACGCCAAACGAAAAATTTAAACAAATTATTAATCAGAATTCTGTTGCATTTGCAAGTTGAATTCAGCATTTAAAATTCTTGGCGAATGCTACAAATACAAAAGTGAACTTAAGCAGTGATTATCACGATTTGAAATACGTTGGAAATTACCTTCCAGACCAAGCTGATCAAAACCAGGAAGCCACATCAAGTGCTTGGAATATTTATCAACCTTTGCCAATCAATACGGCAAAAATTGACAGCGTAACGTTGGAAAACTATACCTTCGGAATTGAATTTTTAGAACTCAATGACTTCTATAGCAAAGTAGATCGCTCCATCAAGTATGCTTTATTATTTATTGGATTGACCTTTATTGTATTTTACTTTTTAGAAAACATTAAAAACCTAAAAATCAACTTGATTCAATACGCTTTAATTGGGTTTGCTATTTTCTTAAACTACATTTTATTGCTTTCTTTTGCTGAATATGTAGGATTTACCCTTTCTTATGTGATTTCATCTAGTGCAACGATTCTCCTCATTGTCAGTTTTACCTGGAAAATATCAAAAGACAAAAACAGCACCTCTGCCATATTTGGTTTGTTATTCTTGTTATATGCTTTACTTTATTTCTTATTGGAATTAAAAGAAACCGCTTTACTTGTTGGAAGTATTAGTATATTCGTTATTCTAGCTGCCTTGATGCAGTTTTCCATCAAAATGACAGCATCAAACAAAGAGAATCAATAATCAAAAAACAGAGAGCCAGCATTTTAATGCTGGCTTTCTGTTTTTTGATTATTTTTATTTATCGCATTCCGTTGAACGTTTTTCGCTCAATCCATTCGAAACGCCTCAATCTCCGCTATCGTCCGAATTAATTCAGGTCCTAATTGGCGATATCCCTTTTCTTCGATGAGAAAATTATCTTCAATTCGAATTCCACCAAACCCTTTGTATTGGTTTAGTTTCTCGTAATTAATAAAATCGGCATATTTCTTTTCTGCTTCCCAACGTTCAATGAGTTCAGGAATAAAGTAGATTCCAGGTTCAACAGTTAACACATGTCCCGATTTAAGTGCCTTACCCAATCGCAGTGATTTTAACCCAAACAATTGTGTTTCTTTAGGTTCGTTGGGTGTATATCCGACGTATTGTTCCCCTAGGTCTTCCATATCGTGAACATCTAATCCCATCATATGTCCGAGTCCGCATTGAAAAAACATTGTATGCGCATGAGCAGCAACAGCATCCGCAGCATTCCCTTTCATCAATCCGAAATCAATTAACCCTTGAGAGAGAATTAATGCCGCATGCAAGTGAACTTCTTTAAACTTCACTCCTGCTTTTAGTTTATTTTTAGCACCTTCAAAAGCATCTAAAACCACCTGATACAATTCGCGTTGTTCAGTTGTAAATGTACGGTCAACAGGAAATGTACGCGTCAAATCGGAGGCATACCCCATTGCTGTTTCACATCCAGAATCATTCAACAATAACTGTCCCGATTTCAGCGTATTTCCTTGAAAATGGTTGTGTAGAATCCCTCCTTTTACGGTTACAATAGACGGATAAGCTAAAGCGCAATTTTCTTGAGCGGCAATTTGTTGAATAGCAGCGGCAATCTCATACTCTTTAACCCCAGGTTGTGCCATGCGCATAGCCGTTAGATGCATCTTAGTAGAAACCGTTAAGGCTTTTTCAATTTCGCTAATTTCCTGTTCCTCTTTTATTTCTCTTTGAGAAACAACCGCTTGTATCAAAGTCGAAGAAGGTTTAAAATCTGCAATCGAAAGTTGAAGTAGTTCGCCCAATAAAATTTTGTTCGCCGGTTGATAAGGCGGTAGATAGTGTATTTTTCGCTGGGTGGTCATAGCCATTGCAAGATAATGAGCTAATTCTCCAAAAGAGCGAGTTTCTGAAACTCCTGATTTTTCACATTTGGATTGTAAAGTCTCTTGTCTTCCCATCCAAACTAGGGCATCGATAGACATTTCATCACCAAAAATAACCGTGCGATTCTCATCTAAATCTATAATAGCCGCCAAATGCGGTTGTTGAATGCCAAAATAGTATAAAAAGGAACTATCTTGACGAAAAGGATACGTATTATCCTCAAAATTTATGGGATATTCTCCATTTCCTAGAAACAACAATATTCCTTGGCGTCCCATCTTTTGGATTAGTGTTTCTCTTCTTTTACGATACGTTTGACTACTAAACATTTTCTTTCATTTTATTGCTTAATAAGATACAACTTGTTCTTTACTTTCCCCTCAATTTACACGTTAAAATCTTTCATTGCAGGCATATTGATTTCCTTGACACACGTAGCCTTACTCGTTTGTAAGATAAATCGAATAGCTGCTAAAACATCCGCCAAAGGGATCAGTTCGCCATCCGTTTCTCTTATAACATCCTCAACAGCAACCGAGTAGTCGTATTCAGTAGCCAAATAACCCAAATTTAAAATGCTAATTCCTATACTATACTCGCGTAAAGTTTCTCTCAAAGCATGTACCACACCTCTAAGCGCAAACTTAGATGCAGAAAAGGCAACTTCTTTTCCTTTGTGATTTTCCAATCCCCAAGTAGATCCAATCAAAATAATTTTGGCATTTGAACTCAACTTTAAATTCTCCATAAACGCTTGTAAGGCAAGAATACAAGAAGTAACATTTGTTTGTATAATTTGTACAATCTCTTCCACGGACGATTGTTCAAAGTCATACGTAGAAGAAAATGCTTCTTGCTCCCAAATGCCAACATTGTAAACGATATAGTCGAGCGGAGTTGCCCCTACCACCTTTTGTACCGCTTCAACGGCTTGTGTAGGCTTAGAAAGATCTGCCTGTATCCAAACACAGTTTTCATTCATTTCTTCTGGCTTTGATCGAGATATACCCAATACCACATCTTCCCTTTGGGGGATCACTTGGGCAATTGCTTTGCCTAATCCCTTGCTAATTCCATAAATTAGATATCTTTTACTCATTCTATTTCATTTATTTACAAAGCTAAGTTAGATAATAGTATACTTTTCAATTTTGAAGAAAAATGAAAATAATCACAACAAACATATAAAAAATTACTTTTTTTACGATATATCCCCAAAGCAACAATTTAATTGCTGTATATTTACTTTAAAAAATAAACATGACACAAAAATTTTTAAAAATTAGTTTACTTTTTAGCGTTTTTTGTTTTACAACAGCAACTTTTGCGCAAAACAAGATCGTACTTAGTAATGTAGAAATTTTTAATGGCAAGGACAATAAAACTAAAGTAGGTTCTATTGTAATTGAGAAGAACAAAATTGTAAAAATCATCGCCGGAAAAGCTTCAGGTTCGGATCTTGATCAGGCACAAGTCATTGACGGTCAAGGAAAATTCGTTATGCCCGGGATGATTGATTCGCATTGGCATTCCTTTTTAGCAGCAAATTCTAACCAAGCAATTATGTTGGGAGACGAGAGTTTTTTATTCATCAATGCTGCTAAAGAATCAGAAAATACCTTGCAAAGAGGATTTACAACCGTACGAGATTTAGGTGGTCATGTAATGGGAATCAAGCAAGCGAACGATTACGGTATCAATAAAGGTCCTCGTATTTACCCAAGTGAAGCGATGATTTCGCAGACAGGCGGACATGGAGACGCTAGTTTTCCGTGGACTGAACCGCGTATGATTGATCACACTCCGCCTAGATTTCAGGTATTAGGTGGTAGTATTATTGCCGATGGTGAGCAAGAAGTTACAGTTGCCGCAAGAGAGCAATTGAGAAAAGGAGCCTCACAACTAAAAGTAATGGCCGGTGGTGGCGTTGCTACCATTTACGATCCATTAGATGCTACACAATACACCACCAAAGAAATCAAAGCAGCAGTTGATGCAGCAGAAAACTGGGGTACGTATGTTACTGTTCACGCCTACACGCCTAAAGCAGTAAAACAAGCCATAGATGCGGGAGTTAAATGCGTTGATCACGGTCATTTACTCGATGAAGCTACTGTAAAAATACTGGGTGAAAAAGACATTTGGTTGAGCATGCAACCTTTTGATCTCGATGCTAGTGCTTACACAAATCCAGAGCAAGCAGCGAATAAAGTGCTTGTTGGACAAGGAACAGAAAACGTGTATACTTGGGCTAAAAAACACAAAGTAAAACTAGCCTTTGGAACGGATTTAGTTTCTCCTCCTAAAAACCCATTGCGTCAAAATGAATTGGTTGTCAACCTCAAACAATGGTTTACCAATTTTGAAATTCTAAAAATGATTACTTACGATAACGCACAACTCTTAAAAATGAGTGGACCAAGAAACCCGTATCCAGCAGATTTAGGAACATTAGCAGAAGATGCTTATGCCGATATTTTGTTGTTTGACAAGAGTCCTCTAGAAGATATCAGCGTTATTGGTGATCCGAAAAACAATATACTTTTAATTATCAAAGACGGAAAGATTTACAAAGATCAATTGACGAAAAAATAAGCTTGCCTCAGTAGGTTGAAATACTATATTTGAAAAACCGACTCAAAATAGGTTATAAAAAAAAGGATAAATATTCAAAATTTATCCTTTTTTTATGCGTCTTTTTTACAACCTTATTTTCTTTATCTGATACTCCATCGACGAACTACTCTTTGTTCGTATTTAAAGACCTCGATTTACTTAACTGATTAAACTCCAAGGTATAGAAATCCGCTTTACGCAATAATTCAAGTACTTGTTCCTTATCGTTCAGCTGAACAGCCTCTTCGTAAAACACAAAATTATCGCCTCCTGTAAATGCATCTACCTTCTTCTTATCCGATGCGCCCAATCCAGCAAAGAAGAGCCATTTTGCCATTTTGCCTTGCGATGCTCCTTTATACATGCTGTATTCCCTCTGGTTTTCTTCATCTTCTTGGTATTTGACTGATTCAATCCAATGCTTCATATACTTAGTTTTTGCCTGATCAGCAATACATAAATCTTGGTGTTTACTCACGTAATTTTCGGGGAAGATCAGTCTTCCGATACCGCTTATTACGAAGCGACTATAGCCGATAGTCCAAAAGAATCGCTCCTCTAAGTCTGCATTGAGCAAGAAAATTTTTTCCGAAGTCATCGACATATCATACGCTGTTCCTAAACCAGTAACGGCTGTTTTTCCACTAAAAACAACACGTACTTCATCTAGGTAATTTCCTTCACTTTTGGCAATATACTTCGGCATCGTTAATAAAGTATATAGTGCATTTTCTTCAAAAGAAGCTCTGCTATCATAGTGTCCGAAGGGTTTTCCTTCCTCATTTTTTTCGACTTTACTTCCGCCAAAACCAATGCGGTCAATTGCAATGATATGAAACTTCTTATTGAGTTCTTCATCCATAAAATACGGCAACAGACTGGCAATAGAAGCTCCATTCTCAGGAATTAATAGGAGATATGGATTTCGAATACCCCCCAAATAATCGTATCCTTCAACATAATTATATCGCTTATTGCTTAAATAGCCAATTTTAAACTTGTTGATTACAATCGTATCATAAACAGGAGCTCGCATTTTTTTTGCCTCAAATTGAGGTGCAACTTTTTCTGGATTATAGTTTTCATAAAAGAAATCGTACTTACACCAGATAAATATATAGCCTAGAAATAGTAAAGCAATACCGATTAAACCAATTTTTTTTAACTGCATTTTTAAGGATTTAATTTTAACATTTTTTCAAAATTACAGCTAAAAATAGAATTCGCTTCTATATAGACATAAAAATCAATGAGGCCCTGTGAAACAGTTGCGTTAATACCCTTTGTTATAGGGTGGAATTCCCTAATATTTAACACTTAATTTCTGAACATTTATACTTATATTTGCTTCTACTTTTAGTTAAAAAAGTTAGGATTATCGCTTTGTTTTTGCTTGTAAAAGGAGAAAAAAGTGGAGATAACAGAAAGTTCATTCATCGGTTTTGGTCGATGATAGAGCGGAATATACCGCAACGGAAGAAGCCGTTTATTCAAAAGTAATTTTAATTTTCAACAAATTAAAGATGAATCATCTACAACAAATTATCGAACAAGCATGGGCAGATCGTTCTTTGCTACAAAATCAAGATACACAAGACGCTATTCGCGAAGTAGTCGAGGCTATTGACCAAGGCAAGTTACGCGTTGCAGAGCCTGTAGCTACAGGATGGCAAGTCAATGAGTGGGTAAAGAAAGCCGTAGTGTTATACTTTCCTATTCAAAAAATGGAAACCTTTGAGGTGGGTATATTTGAATATCACGACAAGATGCCTTTAAAGAAAAATTACGCAGCAAAAGGCATTCGCGTTGTTCCCAATGCGGTTGCTCGTCATGGTGCCTATATTTCATCAGGAGTAATTTTAATGCCTTCTTATGTTAATATTGGTGCATATGTCGATGAAGGTACGATGGTGGATACATGGGCAACGGTTGGTTCCTGCGCTCAAATAGGCAAACATGTACATTTATCAGGAGGTGTAGGTATTGGTGGCGTTTTAGAGCCGTTACAAGCAGCTCCCGTTATTATCGAGGATCATGCCTTTATTGGTTCACGTTGTATTGTTGTAGAAGGAGTTCGCGTAGGCAAAGAAGCAGTTTTAGGCGCGAATGTTGTTCTGACAGCGTCTACAAAAATCATTGACGTCACAGGCGATCAACCCGTTGAAATCAAAGGATATGTTCCAGAGCGCTCTGTCGTTATTCCAGGTTCATATACTAAAAAATTTCCCGCAGGAGACTATCAAGTACCTTGTGCTTTGATTATCGGAAAACGCAAACCCTCAACAGATTTAAAAACCTCTTTAAACGACGCTTTACGAGAGTACAATGTTGCGGTCTAACTGATCGACAACCCCAACATAGAATTACCACAGTACCTCTTGGACTGTGGTAATTTAGCTTTAAAAGACACGATTATTTTATGAATAAGCTATTTTCCAAAAACGCAAAAATTTTCACCTTGCGTTTTTTACTCATTTTCGCCTTTTATCAATTGGTTCGATTTGGATTTTACTGGTATAATGGACATCTGTTAGATCCAATGAACATTTCTGTTCTTGTAGGAGGAATTCGCTTTGATTTAGCAGCCTTGGGTTTTATCAACCTTCTCTTTGTTCTTTTACACCTATGGCCAGGTAAATTTCAAACGAAAAAAGGATATCAAACGTTTTTATTCTATAGCTTTTACTTGGTCAACGTATTCATTCTTTGTTTAAATTTCGTCGACTTTGAATACTTTAGATTTATTGGCAGACGAAGTTCATATGCTTTCATTACCGCATCAGGTATGGAAAATGAATTGCCAGGATTGCTGAAAAACTTTATCGTTGATTACTGGTGGATTCCCTTATTCATGTTGGGATCTTTTGTTTTCTTTTGGCTTATTTACCGCAAAATTGATTACAAAATATACGATTCTCGTTTTAACTTTCCACAAGTTATCGTTGCCATACTCCTAACAGGTGTTTTTCTTGTGTTGGGACGTGGTGGGTTACAACCTAAACCCATTCGATTAGTTGATGCAGCAGCTTACGGCGGTTTAAAAAATACGGCTTTAGTGCTCAACACTCCTTTTTCTGTTTTAAAGACTATTGGCAAAAAGGAAACACTACCCGATTATAACTTCTATAGTGAGGAGGAACTAGTTCGCATCTTCGATCCTGTACAAACCTTTCGCTATGACTCACTCAACAAGAAAAATGTAGTATTGCTGATTGTAGAAAGTTTTGGTAGAGAAAATATGCATAGAGGGTTGACCCCTTTTATGGATTCTTTAGCTGAGAATAGCTACTTTTTTGAACATGGATTTGCCAACGGAAAGGTTTCTATTGATGCGGTTCCTTCATCTATTTCCAGCATTCCCAGCTTAATGGACCGAACGTTTATTACCTCGAGCTATGCGTTGAACGACGTTTATCCACTTCCAAAAATACTCAATGACAATGGATACCACACCGCTTTCTTTCACGGTGCATTCAATGGCAGTCAAAACTTTGATCAATATGCCAATGTCGCAGGTTTTAAGGAATATTACGGTAAAAATGAATACGAAGGGCCAGAAGCTTTTGATGGTTCATGGGGAATCTTTGATGAAGAATTCCTGCAGTTTTTCGCCAAAAAACTAGATCAATTCTCAACGCCATTCTTCACAACGTTGTTTACCATTTCTTCCCACAACCCTTATACCATTCCTGAAAAACACAAAGGAAAGTTCCCTAAAGGAACGGCTGATATACACGAGTCTATTGCCTATGCAGATTATGCACTGCGCCAGTTTTTCGAAACAGCAAAGACCAAATCGTGGTACAACAATACTATTTTTATTGTCGTTGCCGATCACACCTCTTCAGAACCTCAGGAAGAACAATGGAAAACCAATGTTGGAAAATTCAGAATTCCCATTCTCTTTTTTGCACCTGGAGATCCCTCCTTGCCTGTCACTAAAAATGAACGCAACTTTCAACAAATAGACATTTTACCTAGTTTAATGGACTATTTGCAAATCAATACACAAGTTGTTTCTTTCGGTAAATCTTATCGATCTACCCAAGATTTTGCAATTAGTTACCTCAATACCATTTACAATTACGAAGAAGGAGATTATTATCTTGCCTTTGATGGGACAAAGAGTTTAGGCCTTTACAACTGGAAAAAGGATCCAGAATTAAAAGACAACATATTGACTAAAGAACCTGAAAAAGTGAAAGAAATGGAAAGATTTTTAAAAGCTTATATCCAAACATTTAATTCACGTGTAAAAAACAATCAATTAGTAGTAAAGAAGAATCTATAATTTTTAGCATCTTTACAACAGATTTTAACCGATTTAAAAGACCCTTTTAAAACAATATACCATGGCAATCAGTGGACTCGTAATTACATTTAATGAAGAAAAGAATATTGGGAAATGTATTGATGCTTTATTTCAATACTGTGATGAAGTGATCATCATTGACTCCAATAGCAAAGACAATACAGTCGAAATTGCAAAGAGCAAAGGAGCACAAGTATATCTTCAAGCTTTTTTAGGCGATGGACCCCAACGTTCACACGGTTTGCAATACTGCAAAAACGATTGGATTATGAATTTAGATGCAGATGAATTCCTTGATACAGATGCCTTGGCATTCATCAAACAAAAATCTTACGAGAATAGTCCTTATGATGGATTTAAATTTAGAGTAAAAAACTTTTTAGGAGATAAGCTCATTAATTTCTCTGGTTGGTATCCCGATTCTAAAGTTCGTTTTTTCAATAAAAAAACAGCACATCCTTCGGCAGATATTACCCATCAGTATATCGTAACAACCCATGAAAAAAGTGTTAATGTACACATCTTACATTATGGCTGGCAAAATTACAAACAAGTGATTGACAAAAAGAATCAATATTCCACTTGGGCCGCACATCAACTCTTTGAAAAGGGAAAAAAAGTATCTTCATTTAAGCCTGTTCTCAATGGTTTAGTTGCCTTTATAAGATGTTATTTTTTTAAGAAAGGAGTGTTAAATGGAATTGATGGCTTAGCTTTTGCAATAATTCAGTCGTTCTTTTCGTTCATGAAATATGTAAAGTTAATTCGATTACATAAATCTGCGAAGTAGAAAATTCTTATAAATTAAATTGCTTTACTCCTATTTATGAAAAAAACGATCACTCTTTTAATTCCTACAAAGAACGAAGAGTCTAATATTAGAGACTGCATTTTATCTGCTAAACACATTGTAGACGATATATACATCGTCGATTCGTTTAGTACAGATAGAACCGTTGATCTTGCCCAAGAGTTAGGGGCACATGTTTTATCGCGTCAGTTTGACAACTATTCAGATCAGAAGAATTGGGCTATAGAACAAGTACCGAGTGACTGGATTCTCCTGTTAGATGCAGATGAAAAGCTAACACCTGAATTGGCTGATGAAATTACCATGCTACTTAAGCAAAACACGCTGAATCAATACGATGCCTATTGGGTATACCGAAAAAACTTTTTTTTCAACCGTGAAATTAAATATTCAGGGTATCAAAAAGACAAGGTTATTCGCTTATTTAAAAAGGATTCATCTCGATACGCCAATCGCGTACACGAGTGTTTACACGTCGATGGACCTGTTGGTTATTTGGCGGCAAGATTGCATCACAATACGTATCGTGGATTTGATTTTCACCTTGCTAAACTCAGTCGATATGCTAGTCTTCAAGCCGAAGATTACGACCAAAAAACGGGAAAACTAACAGGGTTTCACTTTATTATCAAACCGGGAATGCGTTTCTTTAAGCACTATGTTATCAAACAGGGATTTAGAGATGGAATACCCGGATTAATACTCTCGTCACTCAATGCCTATGCCACTTTTTTGCGCTATGTAAAACTTTGGATGTTGAGAAACAAAATCGAAAACTAGTTAAGAAACAGACGGTTATTGTTATTTTTCTTACTTTTACATCTAAACGCATCTTATGAACACACTACGGATCTTATTTTTATTTTTTATCCTACTCAGTTTGGGTAGCTGCCGAACGGATATGGACTTTGACCCCGTGTCTCATCCCTTGCGTTTTTCTGCCGATACGGTTTACTTAGATCCTGTTTTTTCAGAAACAGCATCGAGTTCCTATTTGGTAAAAATCTACAATTCGAGTAATAAAAACATCAAAATTCCACAACTAAGTTTAGGAAAAGGCGAACAGTCTTATTTCAATTTGTTAATTGAAGGAGTGTCAGGAAAGAGGTTTACCAATGTAGAATTATTAGCAAAAGACAGCTTGTATGTATTCGTTCATACCTTGGGAAAAGCAGATCCTTTAAATAAAGATTTTATCTACAGCGATCAAATTCAAATACAGGGGCATTCCCAGCCCCAACACATTGAATTGGTTACTTTAATCAAAGATGCCTATTTTCTGCACCCTGGTAAAGTGGAGAAACAAGTTTTACACCGTGTACAGTTAGAGGATCAGACCATTATTGAAGGTTTCTATTTAGGAGATCCAGATGTTCACGCTAAAAACACGTTAAGGTTAGACAACCAAAAGCCTTATGTGGTGTATGGTTACGCAATGATTCCTGAAAACCAGACCCTCTATCTCGAGGCAGGTATCCAAATGTACTTTCATGAAAATTCGGGTATTATTGGACTTAAGGGAAGTGCTATACAAGCGGCAGGAACCTTAGAGAATCCCATTGTTTTATCACATGATCGCCTAGAAGAAGCTTATGCTTATACCGCTGGGCAATGGTCTGGTGTCCGTATGCAAAACCCAAGATCAAGTACATTGAACCACGTTGTGATTGAAAATGCAAAAATTGGTTTATACCTTGAAAATGCGAGCCATTTCACCTTGCGTAACATCCAATTATTCAATCATTCCTATACTGCATTAGAAGCGGTAAACTCAACCATTGTTGGTCAAAATATCGTGGCAGCCAATACGCAAAATGCAACTGTCGTTTTGCGCAATGGAGGTAACTATCTCTTTCAACATTGTACCTTTAGCAATGCAGGATTCCGACCAGATCAAACAGCGCTACGCATCGAAAACAACACCGGAAATCCTTTCGATCGTCTTCTTGTTCAAAATAGTCTTTTGCACAGTGCTATTGCGCAAAGCTTTGTTCTTGCTGTGGACTATCCCGTCAATATTCGCTTTGAATCTACCGCATTAAAAGATACAAGTAAGAGAAATTTAAGTGCATCCGTTTACGACTACAGCAATCAAATGTTGTACTCCAATACCATTCTCCTCGATACTCCCGCGTTGGGAACCATTGATTTTCAAGATCCGAAAAAAAATCAATTTTACTATTCGAGCCTAATGGCGCACTTAATTGACAAAGGAGATCACACAATTGCACGTGACATTCCAATAGATCTAAGCGGAAAAACGCGAACAAATGCACCCGATTTAGGGGCTTATCAGCATATTGAAACTACGAAAGAATAATTTTTTAATTGTCTTTTTTTAGTATATTTTTGCATCTTACAACAACAACTAAAATAATCTTATCGCAATGATTTATTTCTTCGAAAACCCTTCGAAAAAGTTCTACGCTGTTCAGGTGGAGAACGCTTTATCTATTGAAGATATTCAAAAACTAAATTGGCTTTTTGGCAATGCTACGCACCTCGATCAAGAAGTAATCAACAACAAATTTATTGGTCCGCGTGCAACGATGATTACACCTTGGAGCACCAATGCAGTTGAGATTACACAAAATATGGGCATTAGTGGAATTGTTCGTATTGAAGAATTTTTCGAAGCAAACCAACAAGAATTCGACCCGATGTTGTCTCAAGTATTTGAAACGTTGAATCAAGATATCTTCGCGATTCACATTCAACCTGAGCCTATCATCTACATCGAGGATATTGCGAAATACAACCAACAAGAAGGTCTTGCACTTAACGAGGAAGAAATTACTTACTTGGAAGAATTAGCTCAGAAAATAGGACGAAAACTAACAGATTCAGAGGTATTTGGTTTTTCACAAGTAAACTCAGAACACTGTCGTCACAAGATATTCAACGGAACATTTGTAATAGACGGAGAAGAAAAACCGACTTCTCTATTCAAATTGATCAAGAAAACATCAGAAACAAATCCAAATGACATTGTTTCTGCCTATAAAGATAACGTTGCGTTTGTAAAAGGACCACGTGTAACACAATTCGCCCCTTTATCAGCGGATAAACCAGACTTTTACGCGGAGAAAGAATTTGATTCTGTTATCTCATTAAAAGCAGAAACACACAACTTCCCTACTACGGTAGAGCCATTTAACGGAGCTGCAACGGGTTCGGGAGGAGAGATTCGCGACCGTTTAGCAGGAGGACAAGGATCTTTACCTCTAGCGGGAACGGCGATTTACATGACTTCTTACTCGCGTTTAGAAGAGAATCGTCCTTGGGAAAAAGCAATGGACGAAAGAGCTTGGTTATACCAAACGCCAATTGATATTTTAATCAAAGCTTCAAATGGAGCTTCTGATTTTGGAAATAAATTCGGACAACCGTTGATTACGGGATCGATCTTAACATTCGAACACGAAGAAGACGCTCGCAAGCTTGGTTTTGACAAGGTTATTATGCAAGCGGGTGGAATTGGATATGGAAAATTAGATCAAGCGAAAAAGCACAAGCCAGAACAAGGAGATCAAGTTGTGATCTTGGGTGGTGAAAACTATCGTATTGGTATGGGAGGAGCTGCGGTTTCTTCTGCAAACACGGGTGCTTTTGGATCAGGTATTGAGTTAAATGCCATCCAACGTTCAAATCCTGAGATGCAAAAACGTGCGGCTAATGCGATTCGCGGTTTAGTTGAGGCAGACCACAACCCTATTGTATCGATTCACGATCACGGAGCAGGTGGACACTTAAACTGTTTATCAGAATTAGTAGAAGAAACAGGTGGGCACATCAATTTAGATCAGCTTCCTGTTGGAGATCCAACACTTTCTGCTAAAGAAACGATCGGAAACGAATCACAAGAGAGAATGGGATTAGTTATTGGTAAAAAAGACATGGATACCTTAGAGCGCATTGCAGAAAGAGAGCGTGCACCGATGTATGCGGTTGGTGAGATTACTAATGATCACCGTTTTACGATTGAATCAGCTAAAACAGGTGCAAAACCGATGGATTTTGCTATCGAAGAAATGTTTGGAAGTTCTCCAAAAACAATCATGGCAGATCAAACGATTGCGCGTATTTATGCAGATTTAGATTATTCTGTTGAAAAAGTAAACGATTATTTAAACCAAGTATTACAACTAGAGGCAGTAGCTTCTAAAGATTGGTTAACCAATAAAGTAGACCGTTGTGTTGGAGGTCGCGTAGCGAAACAACAATGTACAGGTCCATTGCAATTGCCTTTAAACAACTTAGGGGCTATGGCATTAGATTACAAAGGAAAAGAAGGAATTGCAACTACAGTAGGACACGCTCCTGTTGTAGCACTAGTTAATCCGACTGCAGGAAGTAGAAATGCAATTGCAGAAGCTTTGTCTAATATCGTATGGGCGCCATTAAAAGACCAAATGAAAGGGATTTCCTTATCGGCAAACTGGATGTGGGCATGTAACAACCCAGGAGAAGATGCTCGTTTATACGAAGCGGTACAAGCATGTTCTGATTTCGCTATCGAATTGGGAATCAACATTCCAACTGGAAAAGATTCACTTTCTATGAAGCAAAAATACCCGAATGACGAGGTAATTGCTCCAGGAACAGTAATCATTTCTGCAGCGGCAAACTGTACAGATATTACAAAAATTGTTGAACCTACTTTAAAGAAAAGTGCAGGTTCTATCTACTATATTCGCTTATCACAAGATAGCTTCAAATTAGGTGGTTCATCCTTTGCTCAGATTTTAAATAAAGTTGGACAAGACGTTCCTACAATTCAAGATGCAGCTTACTTCAAAAAGGCATTTAATGCAGTACAAGCATTGGTAGAAAACAATCAAATTGCTGCAGGTCATGATATTGGAAGTGGAGGTTTAATCACTACGCTTTTAGAGATGACATTTGCTGATGTAAACTTAGGAGCGCGTTATGATTTAACGGCTTTAAATGAAAAAGACACGGTAAAAGTTCTTTTCAATGAAAACATTGGTTTAGTGATTCAAGCGCAAAACGACGATACTTTTGAAAAGGCATTAAGCGCTGCAGGTGTTGAAGCTACTAAGATTGGTACTGTTCTTACAGAAGAAACAGTATCTTTCCAAAACGGAAGCGATCACTTTAGCTACAGTGTTCCAGCGATTCGCGATACATGGTACAAAACCTCGTATTTATTGGATCAGAAACAAACAAAAAACAACAAAGCGACCGATCGCTTTAACAATTATAAAAAGCAACCGCTACAATTTGCATTCCCTGCACAATTTGACGGAAAAAAACCAGCTATTGATGCGTCTAAACCACGTCCAAAAGCAGCGATTATCCGCGAAAAGGGAAGTAACTCAGAAAGAGAAGTTGCCAACGCCATGTTCTTAGCTGGATTTGACGTAAAAGATGTTCACATGACCGATTTAATTTCTGGTAGAGAAACATTAGAAGACATCCAATTCATTGGTGCTGTTGGAGGTTTCTCAAACTCAGACGTTTTAGGATCGGCAAAAGGATGGGCAGGTGCCTTCATGTACAATGAAAAAGCAAACACTGCGTTGAAGAATTTCTTTGCACGTAAAGACACGTTATCTGTTGGTATTTGTAATGGTTGTCAGTTGTTTATGGAATTGGAGTTGATCAATCCGGAACATGCTGTTCACGGAAAGATGTTGCACAATGATTCTCAAAAACACGAGAGTAATTTTACTTCAGTTACAATCCAAGAGAACAACTCTATTATGTTATCTACTTTAGCTGGTAGTACACTAGGGGTTTGGATTTCACATGGTGAGGGTAAATTCAACTTACCAGAAGAAGAAAATAACTACAATATTGTGGCGAAATACGCGTATGACAGCTATCCAGCAAATCCAAATGGATCGGATTACAATACAGCAATGATGTGTGACAATACAGGACGCCACTTGGTAATGATGCCACACATTGAGCGTTCTTTATTCCAATGGCACTGGGCAAATTACCCAGAAGGACGCAAAGACGAAGTTTCTCCGTGGATGGAAGCTTTTGTTAATGCCCGTCAATGGATTGAAGCAAATAATACAAAATAACAACATATAAAAGCCCTCTTCACAGAGGGCTTTTTTTATATCTGTTAACAGTAATTAGCATGAAATAGCATCTTTTAATCAAAAAAAAGGTGTAGTTTTATAGAAAAGGCTTGAAAATCAAGTCTTCGTTCAACCCTAAACGTGCAAAAAATTGTAGTATTATGAAATTAAGACCTATTCGTACGGAAGAAGATTACCACATGGCTATGATCAAAGTACAACTATTAGAAGGTAGTCCTCAAAATAAAGATACTGTAGATGAACTAGAGGTATTACAAATTCTAATTGAAAAATACGAGCGAGATAATGCTCCTATGGGCATGCCCGATCCAATAGACAGTATCAAGATTTACAATCAATATTTCTCAGACGAAAATGAAGAATAAAAAAAACCAACAGCAAAACTGTTGGTTTTTTCTATTATTTTTCTAACCGGCGAATGAGAGTGCGAACTCCTCCTCCATTATAGACTTTTTGAAAGCCCAACTGTTCTAATACTCTTTTGGCTTGCTGGCTTCGCATACCACTTCTGCAAAAAACAAGTAAAGGCGTTTCTTTTCTATATCGATCACTTTTAGCAACTAATTGATCTAAGGGAATATTAACGGCTTTATTTACACTACCGCTCAAGTATTCTGCTTGTGTACGCACATCAATCAATATTGCTCCTTCTTCAATCAATGTTGTTAACGCAGGTTTTGACTCAGAAGAACCTATTATTTTTTTTAACCACTGAAACATTATGTTCTATTTTAAGCCGAAGATATTTCGATTTATGCATTGCTACAGTAACTTAAGTTACATCCCTGTTATTTTTCAACTTTTAATTTCGAAAAAGGAACCTACCTCTTCATAAAAATCATGTGTCAACGCTACATCGCGAACAAAACTGACAAAGTCCATCTTAAAATCATATCGCGTAAAAGACGTCTGAAGCAAGCATGGACGTAAAACCTCAGCAAAACTCTTTTGCTGATCTATCGTTCCACAATCGTAAATACCTTTTAACAACACGGTATCCACGGCTATAGTGGGTCTACTTTCTGCAAATACTCGATCCATCAATTGCTTTATTTGCGTGCGGTAAATCGCCTGATTTTGGGTATTGTTCAATGTCAAAGCAAACCAAGTACTATAGCTTTGATAAAAATCGCCAAATTTTTTGCTGTGATGCGATATGCGTTTATCAAAAGCCTGTATATCCGATACAATTTTTGAAAAAAGACCGTAGGCAATGGGTTTATCTATATTTACCGTAATAAAATCATTCACGGGTTCAAATGCAATAGCTAAGGTATCGAGTATCTTCTTAATTTTTACCCCTTCTAAGGTTTTTCGTTTTCCTGCAACAGCTTTAAACGTTTGCTGCATAATATCTTCTACATATTCAACCGTATACTCTCTTTTTTCTTTCGAAAAGGTTAGAACAAATTGTTGTTCTAAGGATTTGTTTTTCTTAAACACCTCAGCCAACCATTGGGTTAACACCTCTTTGCTTTGCTCTTGCAATAAAACTGTACTCGCCGTTTGCTTTGCCTTTGGTCTTGTTTTTTTCACCAATTGGGTAGTCGCTACTTTGAGTCCTTTTTGCGTTATTTGCATTAATACTGCTCCCTGATGCACACACAGCATAGCTGTATCACCACAGTCACAGCTCATTTGTTTCACCTGCTGTTCCTCTACATGAATATGCACATCATAGGTGTGTTCCCCTTCATCAACAAAAGCGACAAAATGTCCTTGCTCTTCCTCATCTAATTCTCTAACTTCTACCGTTTTTATCAACGCTTTTTCTTTGGCTGTTAGCTTCTTCAAGAGCTGTTGTATATTCATTTCTTTACTGTTTATCTAAAGCTGTTGTTACTAATTCAATCAGCTCTTCACGGGTCATAAATTGTTTAAAATACGCTTCTAAAGATCCTTCATTGGTAATTTCTCCAAAAAACACTTCGTGATCCGTACCAAAAACCGTTGGGTTATCTATTTGAGGATCATCTAAGCTAATATATAGTTGATCGGGAAATCCGTAGCTATAAAAGAGCTGCACAAAATCACCGTCGCGGGTACCTGTTACTTTTTCAATTTCACTTAGATCTACTACTGTATCATCGTCAAAAAAGCCTTCATACCACTCCTCATAATCAGCTGTTCCCACAGTAAAAGGAGTAAATAACACGGGTTGCCAAAACGTTTGCCCATACCCCTCTTCTGTATTTCGATAATAATGTGCGACAATTTTTTGATATAGTTCTTCTCTATTGGTTTCTACCAAAAGCTGATGTTCAGCTATAAACTCACTCAATCCGCCAATGGGTTCTGTTTGTTCTGCTGTAGCCCAAGGGGTATCTACAGGTCTTTTATACAATACTGTATTAAAAGTTATAGACAACAGATCTTCTGCTATATTATTTCCTTTGACTTGGCTGATATCACCGCCTAATTGACTTATTCGCTCTAGAATTTCTTTTTTCATGCTTCATTTATTTGCTTAACGCAGAAGATAGTGCTTGAACAACTAGTTGTAATTGTCTTGCTAAATCAGCCGTATCTTGATAAACAATCTGATAATCACTTAAACCCGCTAAAGTAGTGGAATGTTCTGCACTTTGTTTACGCAAATATACAACGGGTTTCTTTAAGGCTTTTGCATATCCCGCTTCTATTCCTATTCCAATGCCTTTGTCTGTCGTTTCTGCTAATAAAAAAACACTATTTTCGATATCCTGCATGGCTTGTTGCATCATTTCTCTTTCTTGCTTTATGGAAAAAGTATAGTGCTCCACAAATAACCAAGGTTGGTATTGCTGTGCTAATAAAATGCTTTTTATTGTTTGCAACTCTTGTTCTAAGACTTTTCGCAAAGCGAAACTGCATGAGATATAGACTTGATGGTTCATTGTTTTGGTTTCTTGTAAAGTTGAGGATTTTTGGAGTACACTTCGTTTTTTATACTGTTTTTTTCTTCTTTTCGTTTAGTTCTACTATAGGATTCACGATGAACCGTTTATGGTTTATGGTTTTCATTCTCTTTATATTGAGTAATCTTCCGTTAACCGTGAACAGTAAACTGCTAACTAAAAACAAACCCCAACGATACGTTTGGAAGGTTGAGTGGGTATTTATTTAAAATTAATAAAATTTATTCTTCCTTATTCTAAAACATCTTTGATCAACATCCTTAGGTTCTTTAAAATCAAAATATCCACTATCAAATTTTATCTTTATTTCATTATATCCTTTACTAATTGGTATGGAAGTAGTGGAAGCATCTTCGTATTTAGCATTATAATATAGCCCCTTTTTCTCATACTTAAACAGTAATCGAATACTATCGCTTAATTTCTTTTCATAAGTAAATTCATTTATCCCTTTTTGATCTAAACTACCTAAAAACACATCTTTTTGATTTTCCTTGATAAAAACACATATATTACTATAAACATCTTCATCAATATTTACTATGATTTTTAATTCATCTTTTTTTTGTGGGTGATTAATGATTGAATAGGGTAAACTAAGCCTTTCAATAAAATTACTTATACATAGATATCCTTTATCATTTAAAAAATAATTTCCCTTAACGGTTCCATTACTAACGAAATGAGAATAATCCTGAAGCACAAAAGTTGAATCTTTATTCAATAACAATAATCTATTGCTATTTCTCTCATAATATCTATTATACATCAATTCTTTTTTTGGAGTACAACCATAAAGCAATACAACCATTATTAAGCATATCTTTTTCATTAGTCTAAGTTTTTATAAGGGTAATTCTTTTGCCATTGTCGTTGGTTAAAGTCGAAGCTTTTTTATTAGTGTAACGGTGGTGGGGTGTTTTATTTGGTTTACGGTGGACGGTTTACAGCTTACCGTTTACAGTTTTAATTCTCTTTCTATTGAGTAATCTTCCGTTAACTGTTAACAGATAACTATCAACTAAAAACAAACCCCAACGATCTGATTGGAAGGTTGGGGTGGTGTTTTATTATTTGAATTTCCTTATCAATATACCTATTCTATTAAATAACATAGTTAATATAATTGCGCCAATTAGTATAAATAACCACCAATAAGGGAGAACCCAAAATATATAATATTTTAAAGTATTTAATATATCCTTATACCAAACACCTTCATAGTATTTAACTTTAAAAGCATCATCAGTAATCCCCATTACAAAGGTAAAGATGAGCATAACAAAAATTCCTATGAAAAAATAACAAATCATTTTTTTCATTACTTAGCATTTTTATGTGGGTTTTCATTGCTTTTTTGTAGTCTTAGGCTGTACTTTATGTTTTGAAACACTTCTACCATTGTCGTTGGATATGTCAGGGCCGAGCGTTAAGAAAATGTCTGGTAGACATTTTTAGCGATGGAGCCAGGTGGCGTGGTGGCCAAATAGTGTAACGGTGGTGGGGTGTTTATTTGGTTTACGGTGGACGGTTTACTGTTTACCGTTTTTAATTCTCTTTCTATTAAATAATCTTCCGTTAACTGTTAACAGTAAACTGTCAACTAAAAAACCCCAACGATCCGATTTGGAAGGTTGGGGTTAGTGTTTATTTATCTAAAAATACTGCTACTTTAGTAATTGTTTTTATTTGATTGATATCCAACTCTAAAGAATTTGAATAAACACAATCTTTGAAATCGCTGACATATTTAACATCTAATTCTCCGAAAATTTTATACTTTTTTAAAATAACATGCGTTCCATCGTTCAAAATCATTCTATTTTCTTCAATAACATTACTATAAATTGGTTCTTTACTATATTTAGTATACCACACAATATCATATCCCAAACACTTTGCATAATTCTTATAATCAACATCATCAAAAAAAAGTGGTAAATAAAACATTTGATAATAAAAAGACTCTACTAAACTTTTTAAATTTCCTTTATCTAACAATAATAAATCAAATTTCTCTCCTACTCCTCCCATGATAACTCGATGGGAATCCTTAGGAAATAATGTAATTGTTACATAATAAGGTCCATTATACCTTTCTAAATCTAAAATAACAGTACTATCCTTTGTATTATCAGTTCGGATGTAAGTATTACAACTTATAAAAAACAGTACAAATAAAACACATATTTTTCTCATCATTCTCTATTTTTTTCTACAGCTGGTAAAAATGATCCATTACCTAATTTATTTGCTTCTTTTTGAGATATTTTTCCAGGAGGATATGCCATCAATCCTCCTTTTTCACCCGTTTTCACATTATCATCTAATCCTAATGTATGTCCAAATTCATGTATTTGATTTGTACGATTATCAGAAGTTGTATTCATTATTATATTCGTTTTATTTGAAGTTGCTCCTCCTGCGTGAGAAAAAGTACCATCATCATTCATTTCAATACTAAAAATAGTTGGATCTGTCCTTTGGTTTCCTCTTTCAATACTGTTACCTATATTATGCCCTTCATACATATCTCCATGCGCTGTGATTCTTGATTCTGATGCACTTCCTCCTTCTTTAAAACTTAAATCAAACACAATATTATAACCTTCATACTCTCCTTCACTTACAGATAAGTTTTGTTTATTTAACCATTCATTAGTTCTTGTTTCAATTCTTGTAATATCTTTTTGAGAATAACCACTGACAGTTCCTGTTCTAGTAGTTCTATTTTCCGTTTGTAGATAATAATTTGCCTTTATAGTTATAGTTCTATTTTCCCTATCAATCACGCGCACACCATCTCTCCCATCAGGGTCAATATAATTAATAGGATTATTAAACGTATATACATAAGGGGTATAATTAGGGCATCTATCTGCATGTGGATCCACACTCAAAAATATACTCATCGTCGGATCGTAATAACGCGCACCGTAATAGTAATAACCCGTTTACCTCCTCGTTATTATTTTTTTTGGCCTCGGTGAATCTCCTTCGTCGATTTGTGGATCCAATTCTGCACTACGTGCGGTTCGTTCAACTAAAGCTACTCGCTTTAGTCTCCGAGATCATTAAACTTATACACATTGTCATAGTTACTATTGTTGTGTTCTACCATCAGCTCTCCTCACCAAGTGCACCGAATACCAAAACAGATAAAATCATTAATGAGGTAAACGGTAGGTAACCATAGTAATGCGTTGGTACTCCATTGATGTCTGTAAGGTAAGAAGAACTTCCTAAACAAAGTTCATCGAATACCAAAACAAATATAATCGTTAATGAGATAAATGGTCGCTATGGTATCCTTGCTCTTTATTTTACCTATGCAGTCAAAATAAATACATACAATCTTTTTTTTTCATTTGGCTGTTTTTGTACTTTTCAATTGTAGTCTTTGTCTTCAATGTAAAAAAGTAATCTTTGTAAAACTACATTGTTTATCCTCACTGTCGTAGCCTTCGACTCACTTCGTTCCTCTTTACTACTCCACTAACGATAAACTACTTTTAAATACATTGCTACAACCATTTGTTTTTATAGCAATGGAAACTTACTGCAAAATACTTTTTAAATCAATTGTACGCCTTTAAATTGCAGTCTACGTTGTAATTCTTTGCTATTTATATAAACCATTGCCCAAAACCCAACTACACTTTTTACTACTCCACTGTTGCTTTTTTGTAGGCTATGGCTGTACTTTACCTTTTTGAAACACTTCTACCATTGTCGTTGAATAGTCGATGCCTTTTTTAATAGTGTAACGGTGGTAGGGTGTTTCTTTTTTTCCACTAAACAATCCCCCCCTAAATAACAAAACCCCAACGATCCGATTGGAAGGTTGGGGTTAGTGTTTTATTGTATAAAGAAATAAACGTGCTTTTTAAATCAAATATTCTTTATATATATACTCAATACTTCGCATTACATTCCATTTTAGACACTATTTTTGGACGCATTTTTTTTCCATACTCACCATACCATGCTGCACCAATTACAGGATCAATGCCTATAAAAGTATATCCATAATCATAGTATACAAAATTCTTATAAAATCCTGTTTCATAGAGAACACTTCCTTTATATTCATTAATAAAGATATACTTTCCATTAACTATAGTGTAACTATCTAACAATGCAAAAGCATTATTAACATCTTTATATCTTTTCGTCAATATAAATTTCCCTTTGTCATAAAAATTAATTACATAGTAGTAATCAAACTCTGTAGAACATTGATTTAAACTATCTGTCAAATAATCGTTAATCAAAGGGATAAATATAGAGTCTTTGTCTACAACATATTTTAATTCTTTTTCTTTTAATTGTCCATACGAAATCATTGGAATCAAAAACAAAATGAAATAAACAATATTCCTCATAATTAATGTGTTAACGTTTCTCTTTCTGAACCATACGTACAGTTCCTACAATCAATTCTAAATTCAGTATTTTGGTTTTTATATATTTCAAAAAACCTATTTTTAGCGACTTTATCCGCATCTGATGGCCCTCTCTTAAAAAAATGGGTATGCGTATGTGCATTAAGCTTTGTTGTTTTATCCTTTTGAAAATCATTTCCAAATGAAATACTCCACGATACTTCTGCTGAATACTCCTTAGATGTACCAACGGTATAATATTTTGTTGAGGAATTTTCTAATTCACTAATAGAATATTCAACATCATTTGTTTTAGGATTAGACATAAAATCATAAAATTCAACCGCAGATTTTTTATCGTCAAATTTGTATATGTTATATGTATAGTCATCTCCGTTTTGAGTAGCAATCTTTTTATTCAAATTTTCCTCTTTTATTACACCTTTATTAACTTTTATTGATTCTCCATTAGTATTAGTTACTGTATCAAAATTATCATTTGTTTTTTTAACTAAGTTCAAATCCCCATTTGGTTCAACTTTGTAATCATCATCTCTAATCTCCGCACTCATCCCCGTAGGATCAATCAAATTAACAGGGTTATTGTGTACATAATGGTACGGTGTCCAACCTGGAAAATCTTCCGCTAACGGATCCACACTCAAAAATATACTCATCGTCGGATCGTAATAACGCGCACCGTAATAGTAGTAACCTGTTTACCTCCTCGTTATTATTTTTTTAGGCCTCGGTGAATCTCCTTCGTCGATTTGTGGATCCAATTCTGCACTACGTGCGGTTCGTTTAACTAAAGCTACTCGCTTTAGTCTCCGAAATCATTAAACTTATACACATTATCATAATTACTGTTGTTGTGTTCTACCATTAGCTCTCCTCACGAAGTGCACCGAATACCAGAACAGATAAAATCATTAATGAGGTAAACGGTAGGTAACCATAGTAATGCGTTGGTATTCCATTGATGTCTGTAAGGTAAGAAGAACTTCCTAAACAAAGTTCATCGAATACCCAAACAAATATAATCGTTAATGAGATAAATGGTCGCTATGGTACCACCAAATTCTACCTGAAACAAATGGAGGATCAGGAATAGTTGGGTAAACAGGTACCACTGGATCAATTTCTGGTGTTGGTTCACCAGTTGGTGGTTCTGGTAATACAACAGGAGGTATTGGGCGAGGCGGTAGCTGAATAATGTATTTCATCAATTCACAATAGTTTATTGTTTGTCCCGTTGCTGAGCCCTCTCCTACTTCTAGAGGGAATTTTGCAAAAACATAACTACACGCTACACCATATTGCTCTATACACTCTTCATAAGCCGCAACAAACTCTTCATAACATTCTTCCTGAACTCCTATCTCCATGCAATCACTGCTACCTTCCATATAAGCAACAGCTTTACAAAGTGTCATCCCTGGACTATTAGCAATATCTTCAAGGAGCTTCTCTAAACAGTCATAACGACGGTGTTCTTTAAAAAATTCTACCCAACTATCAAAAGCATCTTGACAACTATCTTTTTCTTTTTTACAATCTGTTCGTTCTAGGATAAACAAAATAAAGCAATCGCTATATCCTTGTTTCCTCAAATTGTCAATTAGCTTCAAACATTTATCTATCCCATCCTCTTTTAATTTGTCTATTACCTTTGTTAAGTCAAACTTGCATTTATCTATATCAAAACATTTTTCTTGTTCTATTTTTTCTACTATTTCACAAGGTTTCTTCCCTGATCTCATCAGCTCTTCTAGTATTTTCGAGCAATCAGTATTTTTTTCTTTATAAAATTTATCTTTTAAATAATACAGAAACTCCGTACACATCTCGTTCATTGATGGATCTTGTGCAAAACTTAAAATAACAAATTATTCAAAACATTTAACATAAAAAATAAAATAACACAACTTATAGGCACAAAAAAACGCGAGACTAAAAAGTCTCGCGTTTTTTATAATTATCGATTATATGTTATCAGTTGAACATCCTAAATAGGATTGGTCGTTTTTTTAAAGGAAAATCTTCACAACAAACCAAACCTATCGCTCTGGCCCAACAGGTGCAGTACCAGTTTTGCGTCTTGTTTCATAAAAGCGAATAAACTCCTGACTATAATCAGAGTCTGGAAGATCTTCTGCTCTATTGTTGGCCGATTCTTTTTCTTCTTTCTTCTTGGCGCGTTTTTCCGCTTGATTCAAGAATTTAGAAAGCAACTCTTTGAACGTATCAAAATCGACCTCATAAGACAATCCTATACCTTGGGTATAGCCAATGCCTTCTCCAATATAGTTAATGTCATTCTCTCTATTAAAGAAACGTGCATTGAGTGTTCCTTCTTCATTGATGCGCAATAAAACCTCAACATCTCCAACAATTACAGACTGTTCCACTCCTCCAACAGGAACCCCAAGTTTTCCATTAACCGAAATGCGATCATTTACCTTAGTTGTAAACGTTACTCCTAAACGACCTTCTGTTTGTGTATACGGATTTCGTTCTCCTTGAGCGTAGTTAAGCCCTACTTTAAATTTATCATCTGCATCAGAAAATAAATCGTCGAAAATACTACTTGCACGTTCAAACAAACTTCCGGCTAAAGCTGACGAAGAGTTGTCTGAAGAGAAGAAAGATCCTGTTGCCAACAATGCCATGGCTTGACGTTCACGTGTATCTCTATCACTCAGTTTATAATCCAATTCAGATTTAACTACCGAACTTACAGTAGGGAAGTTAATGTCAAAATCTACCTCCGGATTACTCAAACTTCCGTTTAAAACGATCGCCACATCCGTTGGCACTTTTCTATTGATAATGGAGTTGTCTATAATCACACTTGGATTCGCCTCTGTATGATAAATTGCTTGTAAATCGAGAATTGCATTCATTGGGTTACCGTCCCATCGAATGGTACCGTATTTTTTAACAACAAACTTTTTGTCGATTAATCCTCCATATTTAAAGTTGTATTCTCCCTCATACGCTTGAAAATCTCCCCACATATTAAATTTCCCCAGCGTATTAATTTCCATCGTAATAAATCCTGCTCCTTTTCCGCGCATGGCATGACCTGATTCGCGGTCGAGAATAATCTCGATTTCTGCTTCTGGTGTTACGTAGAACTCAAAATCTAATTCAATACCACTATTGCGGTATTTATACGGATCGTAATCTCCTCCTGTTAAGCGCAATTTCTTTTCCTGTGGAGACAAGAAGTGAATAAAGTTATTTTCACCCGTACTTTGCGCCTCTTTCAATGGGATCTTTATGGAAGTTCCCTTATTAGAGGTTGCATTAATATTGATGGCTAACATTTCAATAGGTCCGACAATATCTGCTTTTCCGTTGATATAAGCCGTTCCATAGTACAAACTTCCTTCTTCATATTGCGTATCGAGCGCCAAGAGGTTGTTAGAAGAAAGAGATAAATTCATCACCCAATCTTTAAAGATCTTATGTGAGACATTTCCATCTACAACACCTCTAGTTTTATACTTGGTATCCGTTAAGCCTGCTTTGCGCAGAATAAACTGTTTGGTCGTAATATCCAACGGTGTTTCCTGATCGAAAGCATAACTCACTCCCGTGAACTTCGACTTAAATTTGGCATCATTCAAGTACAAGCGTCCATTGACGTCTGGTGTTTTTGGTGTCCCTAAAAACGAAATTTTCCCAAAAGCAGTTCCCGTCATATCACTGGCCACACTACTCAAGAAAGGCGCAATGGTTTGCAGAGGAAAATCAGTTAACCCCGATTCTAAATTAAAGTGCGTCTGTTTATTGATTACATCAATATCTCCATTGAGGTAGAAACGCTCTTTCTCTTCATCATCAATCATGCTCGAATGAACCGTGAACTTCTCTAGATTCTTATCTCCGTCGACTTTGAAAAACATATCCCCTAGATACACTTTATTGATTAACAAAGAGTCAATGACAATATTAGCCTGTGGATGATACACTTCTTTTTGTTGATAGAACTTAACATCACCATCAATTTTTCCGCCAAAAGACAGATTTTCAATATCAGGCGTAATCTTGTTCAAATCTACATTGCCAAAAGATAGATTCAATTGCTTATAGGTTGAATCTCGCATAACTCCACTTAAATTAACCATTTGCTTATTGTGAGAAATAGCGAGAGAATCAATCGTAAAATCCATTAGTTTCTTGTTGAATACCAACTTATTCGCCTTGTCGTTAAATTCGTTGATACTCCATTGAAAGTCTTTAAAAAATACATCTGATTTTTTGAATCCCACCACAGAAAGTTTTTCCTCGTTGATGGTGTGATACAAGTTCAACTCAAATTTATCTTTTAAGTGCTTGCCGCCTTTGAATTCTGAACGTACAAACAACGTATCGTTATGCGTTAAGTTCAGCAAATTAAAATCAGCAATATCATAAAAATTCGTGTGTACACTATCAATAGAAACATAGGTATTGTAAATGGGATTGGAATTATTGACGTTCAACAAGATATTGAAGAATTCCACTCCACTTACGGCAATACTAGGAGAGTCAAAATTAAGTTTAAACAAATTTTCATCACTGTCAATTTCTCCATCGACATGTGTTCTTTCATTTAGCGTTAATTGGGGTAGGAATACTTCGATAAGGCGGTTGTGTACGGTAATATCAAAATCAACATATTGACCTTTTTTTGTTTTATAAGGTGAATAGTTGGTATACAAGCTCCCTAGTGCATTAGTAAACAATAGTTTAGATTCTCCAAACAAAAACTTCCCTTTGATATATCCTTCAATTGCCTCTTTGGAATTAAGCTTTAAAAAACGTTCTCCATCAGGTGTAAAAGTCGATTCAATCGAAAATTCTTCAAACACATAGTGATCTTTACTGTTGTCGTAAACTGCTTTGTTCACTTTGAAAATCCCCTCTAAATCTTCGATATTATTTCCTTTTGCTTTAAACTCAAAATCTCCAGAAAATTTAGATAACGTATCATTAACAAAGCCAAGTGCGTATAAGTCAGCATAATCCACTTGCGCCACAAAGTCGTAATTCTTTTCTTGCGTACTCAAGTCAATTGTTCCATTAAAATCGAGTTTTGCATTGGGATCTGCACTGTGCACAAGACCGTGATAATACGGCATTTTCATCAATCCATCCACCGCTATTTGCGTATATTTATACTTGCCAAATACAAAAGAAAACACATCTCCTTTTACAGAGGTATTCAACGATTTTTGATTGAATCCATGCCCATCAACATACAAGTCAAAAGACGTTAATCCAAACTGTTTATTATTGATAAAATGACCTAAATCAAAGTGATCTAGCTTAATATTACCTTTGTAAGTTGCATGATCTGGATTATCCAACTGTTGAATGGCAATTTTGGCATTTCCTTTTCCGATGGAAGTAATCAATTCAATATCCGTATCTAGGGTTCGTTTAGTCAGCTCTATGGTTCCAACAAGATTAACCAATCCTAATTCATTTAACTCTTCTGGCAAAAATTTACCTAATAGATCTGGCATGAGTGCCGTTAGGTTAAAACGCGTAGTTTGCAAACGCGCTAAGTTGGCACTCATCCAAAAGGGTTTGTGCTCGTCAAAGACATTGCGAAAGGCAAAGTCTCCGATAATTTGAGAGTTGTTCTCGTCAATTAAATTTGCACCTTGAAGCTGAAAATCGTTCATAACTCCTTTCATATACCCTTTGAAGTACACCTCTTTATTCGAAGCAAATTCATGTGCAAAAACGTTGATATCAGATGAATTTAATCTGGCGTTTCTGATTTGAAAATCCCACTTTACCTTATCGACAAAATACTTCATATCACCAGGTTCAAACGCAAGCAAGAGATCTCCTTCAATAGAAGATTGATCCGTTACAAGCAGTAAGTCCTTTAGTCCTATGGTTGTTTTCGTGTGAGAAAAATCTGCCTGTAGCTTTTGAACATTCATGCCCCAGTGATCCATAAAACTAACTTCTTTAATCAACCCGTATATTTCAGGTCCTTTAATCAAGAAATTGTCTACCTGACCTTTTAGTTTTCTAAAATCGACAGCAACCTTACCTTTTGTATTATCATCGGAAATAATCAATTGAGAATCTTTAATAAAGATACGCGAGGCTTTCAGTCTAAACTTTCCCTCTCCTGGTTGACCATCATCAAAGATTTCGATCAACTGATCCAAATTGGTAAGTTCTTCGTTTTCGTATTTGTGAATATTGAGATATAGTCCATTGATGCGCGTTGTTCCCAAATACACTTTTCCTTCTTTTAGTGCATTAAAGTCCGCTAAACGCGTCTGTAAATGATCAATACCGATAAGAATATTGTGATGATTGTCTCTTGCTTCAACTCCTTTGAGGTGAATAATACCGAAAATATCAATCGCTAAACGATCGATATAAAAATCTGTACCCAACTTTTTGTTTATTTTCTCTGTTGCAACTTGGGCCAAAAAACTTTGCACAACAGGTAACATCATTGATCCTATGGCTAGAATCAACAAGCAAAACACCGCCAAAAACAGGCGAAAAACTATTTTTTTAAATTTTTTGATAACTATTAATGTTTTAAATTTGCCCTTGGTAATCTTTTCTTTTTAAGACTGAGGTACAAGCAACAAATTTAATTAAATTTTGGTAGCGATTGACCAAAAAAGGAAGATATAAATTAGCTTTAAATTAAATTATTCATGTCGACAAAACCCACTTATATATTAGCGATTGAAAGTTCTTGTGACGATACAGCTGCGGCTGTTTTGCTTGACAATCAAGTGTTGTCCAATGTAGTAGCTCGCCAAGAAATACACGAGGAATATGGAGGTGTTGTTCCAGAACTTGCTTCGAGAGCACATCAACAGAATATCGTACCTGTGGTTGATATTGCCTTAAAAAAAGCGGGAATTACCAAAGAACAATTACACGCTATTGCCTTTACACAAGGACCAGGCTTAATGGGTTCACTCCTAGTTGGTGGATCCTTTGCCAAATCATTAGCCTTAGCTTTAGACATTCCGCTAATTGCGGTGAACCATATGCACGCTCATATTCTTTGTCATTTCATTAAAGAAAACGATTATGAGCAACCTACTTTTCCTTTTTTGGCGTTGACCATTTCAGGTGGACACACCCAGATTGTACAAGTTAATAGTTTTTTTGATTTACGCGTATTGGGAGAAACTACGGATGATGCTGTAGGTGAGGCTTTTGATAAATCAGCCAAAATATTGGGCTTTCCTTATCCAGGAGGTCCCCTTATTGACAAGTACGCAAAAGAAGGCAATCCAAAAGCTTATCCGTTTACCAAGCCGAAAGTAGAAGGTTTAAACTTCAGTTTCAGCGGTTTAAAAACACAGTTCTTGTACTTTATACAAAAGCAAGTAAAGGAGAATCCTAATTTCATAGCAGAACACAAAGCAGATATTTGTGCGTCTATTCAGCATACCATTATTAAAATATTAATGGATAAGCTAAAATTAGCTGTTGAAACAACAGGAATTACCCAAATCGCTATTGGTGGTGGTGTATCTGCTAATTCAGGTATCCGTCAAACCTTACAAGAAGCGGAAAAAAAATACAAATGGAAAACCTATATTCCCAAGTTTGAATACACCACAGATAATGCAGCCATGATTGGGATTGTGGGATACTACCGCTATCGCGAATCTCTTTTTGCAGATTCTTCTGTTGTTTCCCAAGCGAGAATTGAATTTTAATCCCAAAAATCTATGCAGTTATTTTATTCGCCTTCTATTGATAAAACACAATCAACGTTCACTTTTGACAAAGAGGAAAGCAAACACATCATCCGCGTACTGCGCAAAAAAGAGGGTGATATTCTCTTTGTAACCAACGGGCAAGGCACCTTATTTGAAACTAGGATTTCACTGGCTTCTGATCGCAGCTGTTTAACTGAAATCACCCAGTATACCGATAGAGAACAAACACCTTTTCGCTTGCATTTGGCCGTTGCTCCTACCAAAATGAATGAGCGTTATGAGTGGTTTTTAGAAAAAGCAACTGAAATAGGTATTCACGAAATCACACCTATTATTTGTGATCATTCTGAACGCAAAGTAGTCAAGACAGAGCGTTTTGAAAAAATCATTCAATCAGCCATGAAGCAATCTCTTCAAATGTATCTGCCTCAACTGAATGCGCCCATTACGTTAAAAGAGTTTTTAAAACAAGACCACCAAGGCGCCCTGTATATTGCACATTGTGAAGATGATAAAGAAAAGGAATTACTAAAAAACAGCATTCAACCCCAAGAAAATTACCTTTTACTTGTGGGTCCTGAGGGAGATTTTTCTCCTGCCGAAATAAAAATAGCTTTAGAAAAAGGTTTTAAACCTGTATCTTTAGGACATACGAGACTGCGAACAGAAACCGCTGCTCTCGTTGCGTGTCACAGTTTTGTATTCGCTAACGAATAAATTATTGCATGTTGAAAGCTAAAGAAATCTCCAAAGGCATCGTTCGAGCGGTCCTTATTTTAAGTGGAATTGCACTCAGTATAGGATTGCTATACCAAATTCGAACTTTATTTATTTATATCGCACTCGCTTTTGTCTTAGCGCTAATTGGCAAGCCTTTAGTAGATTTCTTATATCGAAAGTGCAAATTGAAAAAAATAGTTGCCATCAGTATCACCATGCTTTTGTTTATCGCTATTTTCATTGGCTTTTCCTTTATGTTTGTGCCTTTGTTTATTACACAAGCACAGAACTTATCTGTTCTCAATACGGCACATCTACAAGAGGACTTTAATGGATTAATCCAGAAAATTGACCTCTACCTTGATGCAAAAGGTCTTAGCTTAGATAAGATTGTCGAAGAATCTCACCTGAAATCACAGTTTAACCTGGATTTTGTACCTAATCTTCTCAATACAATTATCAGTATGCTGAGCGATATTGGTATTGGATTATTTTCCGTGCTATTCATTGCTTTTTTCTTCTTAAAAGATCAAGTTGTCTTAGAATATCAATTCAAAAAATTATTTTCTAAAAAACACGAAAACAAGGTTTTGAATTCTATTAACAAAATCAACAACCTATTATCGCGTTACTTCTTAGGGCTTTGTATTCAAATATTCATTATTTATGTACTTTGTCTCACCGTGCTCTTGATATTTGGTGTAAAAGGAGCCGCAACCATTGCCTTTTTGTGTGCTATTCTCAATATCATTCCCTATATTGGCCCGCTTATTGGCAATATATTAGCTGTGGTTTTTACCATGTTAACCTATATAGGCGATGATTTTATTGAAGTAACACTTCCTAATGCAATCTCCGTGATGGTTGGTTTCTTACTGGTACAACTCATTGACAATGTAGTCAATCAACCGCTCATTTTCTCCAACAGTGTAAAGTCTCATCCTTTAGAAATATTTGTGGTGATCTTAGCTAGTGGTATGTTTAGTGGTATTTTTGGAATGATTGCTGCTGTTCCGCTGTACACCTGTTTAAAAGTTGTTGGCAAAGAGTTTTTCCCGAACGTCAGATTTATTCAAGTACTCACCAAAAAATTATAAGTGGATATTCAACTCCTATTACAACCCGAAGTTCAAGCGTACATCAACGAACACCTCAACGATACAATTGCGGATTTGGCCTTTAAAAAAAGCCCTTTCCCGAACTTGTCTATGCCCGATTTACTCGCACAAATAGAGAGTAAACAAAAGGCAAAAAGCAAGTTGTCTAAATGGTACACAACACCTAATCTTGTATTTCCCACAAAGTTGAGTATCGAACAAACCTCATCCGAAGAATGTGCGGCATATAAAGCTTCTCTTGTGGAAGGGGATTCTCTTATTGACTTAACTGGAGGATTTGGAATTGATTGTTACTATTTTGCTCAGCGCATTAAACAAGTTACACATTGTGAAATACAACCCGAACTCAGTGCAATTGTACAACACAATTACACCCAATTGCAACAGGCCAATATTACCTGTATTGCAGGTGACAGCTTACTTTATTTAGCAACAAGTGAAAAGCAATTTGATTACATTTATTTAGATCCCGCTCGTAGAAATCAAAGTAAGGAAAAAGTATTCTTTTTGCGCGATTGCACCCCAAATATTGTAGAGCACCTGGATCTTTTATTGAGACACACCCATACGGTTTTAGTAAAAACAGCCCCTCTATTAGATATTCAGGCAGGGCTAAGTGAACTCAAATTTGTCAAAGCCATACACATTGTTGCGTTGCAAAATGAAGTGAAAGAATTGTTGTGGATCATTGAAAAAGGATATGAAGGAGAAATAGTTTTACAGGCAGTTAACCTAACCAAAACGCAACAACACATTACTACTTTGCTCTTGTCCGACGAAAGAGCTGCTACTTATTCCGAACCGCAAACGTATTTGTATGAACCCAATAGTGCGTTGTTAAAAACAGGTAAATTTAATGCGATAAGTGTTCATTTTAACGTAGATAAGTTACATCAACACAGTCAACTATACACGAGTAGTGAATTGGTTAACTTCTCAGGCAGACGCTTTAAAATAAAGTACAATCTACCTTATAATAAAGCTACAGCCAAAGAATATTTACAACAACAAAAAGCGAATATAACCGTACGTAATTTTCCTCTAAAGGTGGATGAACTACGTAAAAAATGGAAAATAAAAGAGGGAGGTGAAACGTATATCTTCTTCACCACGACCTATTCCAATCAAAAGGTGTTTTTAATTTGTGAACCTGTCTAGGACTGGTTTACTTATTTCCCATCGTGAACCCAACACAATTGAGAAATGCTATTCCAAGTTACCGCAACGGTTGTATTTGGGGTAAGGGATAGTCCGGGTTGATTAGCTACTAACAAGTAGCGCTTGTCTTGGTGAAATACTTCAACTAAAGCGCGCTGTTGTGCATCATCTTCAACCATTTTTCCTGCGTGATCAACAGCCACCACTCGACCTACTGTCTGTCGTTTTCCCTTTTGCACGCGCTTGCGATCAAACCATGGATAAAGCACGTGATAAGCCCATACTAAAGGGGTTAATCCCAATACCATATTGCAAAAGAAAAAAGCCAATTGACGACTGGTCCAATCAAAACGCTCAAAATTCCACAGAATTGCGCCTACAAGAGTTAGCGACACCAACACCCCTGCAAAAGACAAAGTATCGATTAAACAATGTCCCTGTGGGCGCGGAAAAGCTTTAGGGGTTTGCAATGTGGTGATACCTAGGCGTTTTTTTCCCAGCGATCTCACTTGTGCATATTCGATCGTATCTTGTATGCCCAACGCTACTGCATGTCTACATTTTTGTTTCATCATCCGACAAAATAGTTCAATTAAAACTGTTTTTTTAAGTCAATAAAAAAAGCTACAATTACAACATACAATTGACCATAAATAGTAACAAATTGGGATCAATAAATAGAAAAAACTTTAGATTGAGAAATTACCTATCGCTTGGAACTTTGCTTTCTCAAAAATCGCTTAAAAAAATAGAATTAGTCCTTTGCTATTGTAAATTGTAACTTTTATTCATTGCCTTAGTTTTTCTTTTTCACGAGTCAAATATACAAACCATAAAGAACACAACTCACAACAAATCAAACTCTTAACCATTTCATAATTCTTTCTTCACTTCCTAAACACTCCCTTTACATTGCAGCAATATTACGGTTAAAACAGTCGTACTTATTGCTCTATTACAACTAATATCGAGATACACATCTACTAAAAAAAAGCTAAGACATACTGAAATATGCTCCTAATTTCATTACTTTGTATCCATAAAACAAAAGAAGATTCAACAATGAAAAGAAATACATTCTTTGCTGTAACACTCCTTAGTGCACTTACTTTTATGAGCTGCAAAAAAGATGTTGATACAACAACTCAACCCCTTCCTACAGCAACAGAAAATAGTGTAACTACGCCTGAGCCTAAAACAGAAGTAGACACAGTTGCCTTGAAAAAACAAATCGAACAAGAAAAAGAAACCTTAAGTAAACCCTATAACGAAGAGGAAGATGCTCAAGCGAAGTTAAATGAGTTAATTGCCCAAGCCAAACAACAAGGCAAATACGTTTTCGTACAGGCTGGTGGTAACTGGTGTATTTGGTGCTTGAGATTTAATGATTTTGTTCAACAAACTCCTGAGTTAAAAAAACTTGTGGATCAGAACTTTGTTTATTACCACTTAAATTACTCACAAAAGAACAAAAACAAAGCAGTATTCAACAAATACACACCGGATGCACGCGGAATTGGATATCCCTTTTTCTTTGTACTTGATGGAGAAGGAAAAGTAACCAATATCATTGCTTCTGGCGAACTTGAAGAAGGTAAAGGATATAGTCTTACAAAAGTAAAACAAATGTTTCTCGACCAAGCCCCTAAAAAATAAATTGAAGCTGACTTAATCGTCAGCTTTTTTTATTTCTTATTTTAGCCGTATTAATATGACAATCTCATGAATTTCTATCTTTCTTCTTATCTGTTTGGCGATGATTATCTTCAATTAAAAGAGCTTTTACCTCCAGGTGCACGTATTGGTCATATTACCAATGCCAAAGACTGGGCTGATGCAGATGAAAATAGAAAACAACGCGATTTACAGGCAGAAATGGACTTTTTAGAGCAATTGGGTTTTGTCAACGAACACCTTGATTTAAAAGCATATTTTGGCAAAACAGAAGCCCTAAAACACAAATTAGCTACCCTTGATGGTATTTGGGTTTGTGGCGGAAATACCTTTATCTTACGTCAAGCGATGAGACTAAGTGGTTTCGATCAACTTTTTGAGGAATTGCGTCAACGAGAGGATTTTTTATGGGCGGGTTATAGTGCTGGTGCTTGTATTTTAAGCGACTCTCTAAAATACATTCAGCACGTAGATGACCCTACTCAATTGCCTTATGCTCAAATTAGCACCCCTATATTTGAAGGATTGGGCTTTTTTAATTACGGTATTCTCCCCCATTATGATTCCAATCACTTTGAATCGGCAGCTATCGAGGTTGAAATACAAACCTGTATTCGAAACAAATGGCTATTCAAAGCAATTCGAGATGGTGAAGTGCTTCTTGGTAAAGGATCAAGTGATTGAGGATGATTCTCATCCTTTTCTTCTCCTTTTATCCTCTTTCCTTCTATGTTAGTTCGCATTTACTTTTAAACTGATTTTTATGCGTTATTTCCATATTGTTACTATTTTAATCAGAACAACCTCAACACGTAAGCCTTTTTTATCAAAACTGCTTTATTTATAATAAATATCGCTTTATTTTTTAAATTTAATTCAGCACATAGCTTAAATAATTCCCATAATCGAATAATAAATTTATGTTAAATACAATTACTTCAATTTTATCCTGATTTACATTTGTTTTCCTCAACCACTAATATATTCAACCATGTTGATGACTACATTACCATTAGGAGGGGTAGCCCCATCTGAATTAATAGTTGTTGTTGCAATAGCTTTATTGTTATTCGGCGGTAAAAAAATACCAGAATTAATGAAGGGACTTGGAACAGGAATTAGGGAATTTAAAGAAGCTACGCGTGAAACCAATGCGAATACCGCAGCTCCTAGACAAAAAATGACGGATACTACTACTGAAGTAACAGAAGAGGTATCTACAAAGTAAAAAAAGGTTGGATGTATTCCAACCTTTTTTTGTATCGGGATTGACCTCCCTCTGAAGATCATACAAAAGTTCTTACACAACCGCTCCCAACTGCTTTCCTTGTTCTAAACCTTCTACCAACAACGTGAGCTCTTCACAACGAATAATTTTCCCTGCTTCAATCGTAAACTCAGCCATTACTTTGTGTTTATAGCAAGTCCCGTCCTTAAACACGGATGAAACCAAATGTTTTGTAAATACCGTATTTCCTCGACATGCCGTATTGAGTATGGTGATTTCAACAGATTCGATGAGTTCTTTTAGCTTGTGTATGTGCTGTTTGAATCCCGCGAAATCCAAATGGGTCTAATCGACAATTTGTATGTAATGCGGACTAAAGTAATGATGGATATCGCATTCACTATACGTTTTTCCTTCAATAATTACATGTAACATTTCCTCTACTACCTTTTCCATGTTCTACTCTTTAAAATTATACTACAAAGATGGGGGATTGAAAAAGGAGGAACGATAACAATTGTTAATTAACGTCTGTTGCGAATTCTACTAAGTGAAACAGGTGTTATCCCCAGATAAGAAGCAACATAATGTTGGGGAATCCGCTGAATTATCTCTGGTGCTTGTTGCATCAATTGCTTGTAGCGTTTTTCGGGATTTTCTTTGATGCGATCAATGGTCATTTTTTGATAGATTAATACACGTTCAATCATATAAGCCGTAAAAGCTTCTAAAAGCAAAACATTAGCCTGCATCAATTCTTTTAACTGTGCCTTGTCTAGAGCTAGTAAATGAGTGTTTTCTAAAGCTTCTACGGTATATTGACTCGGTTTATCATACCAAAAACTCTCTATACTACAAAAAAAGCCATCCTCAAATACAAATTGAAATGTTACTTCCTTTCCTTCGTGTAAAGTCCATCCACGCAAAGCTCCTTTTTCAACAAAATAAAAGTGTTTTGAATAATGTCCTTCTTCAATTAGATTGTGTTTAGCTGGAATAGCAATAGGAGTAAAATACTCCCGTAACAAATTGTATAACGTTTGATCAGCGGTGAACATAGTAAATAACTTAGAAATTATCGTATCAAATGGAAAGGTACAAAAAAAGGAGAAATGACGAAAAGCCTTTTTCTGTACTGAAAAAAACAACAAAAACAAATACCTTTGTTCTGTACAGCAAATCCCGCAAGTAGTGAAAAAGTATAGATACGAAATATTTACGGTTAAAATAGAAGAAGACATTCGCCAAGGAAGAGTGAAAGCAGGCGATGCATTGCCTTCCGTTCGTCAGATCAAGGCTGCTTTTAATTTGAGTACTAGTTCAGTTCAAAGTGGATATGATTATCTCGTTTTTAAAGGGTTGGTCAAAAGTATTCCGCGTTCAGGTTATGTTGTTGCTTCGCACATTCAGATGACAACCACTGTTGCTCCAGACTTACCTCAAATACCAAGGGACGCTGTTTTCAGCTCAAAATTAGCCCTGACCTCTACCCGATTGGCTCATTCCGAACAGCCTTCTTTTCACATTGCTGCACCTGCGTTGACTTTTATTCCTCAACAACTCGTATTAAAAACAATGCAAGAAGTTATTCGCGAAAAAGGATCTTCCCTCCTTCATTACTATCCCAATGCCGGTTCGTCGGAATTACGCACCTTAATTCAACAGCGCGCCACGATACAAGGCACTGCAATACAAGAAGGAGAATTGCTATTGACAGATGGTGCTCTACAAGCGCTGTACATTGCACTTGCGGCTGTTACCTCCCCCAACGATATTGTTGCGGTTGAAAGTCCTTGTATATTTTCTGTTCTTGAAGTCATCGCTAGTTTGCGTTTACGCGCATTGGAAATTCCCGTGCATCCTCTTCTCGGTTTTGATACCCTATACTTGGACAAAATGTGTCAACAACACGCGATTAAAGCTGTAGTTCTCACACCAAATTTTCACAATCCAACAGGAGTTCTTCTCTCGGATGAAAAAAAAGAAGAACTCTATACCCTCGCGGTGAAATACCAAATTCCACTGCTTGAAAATGATATCTATGGCGATCTGCACTTTCAAGGTGAACGCCCAATCAACATTAAAAAATTTGATAAAAAAGGAATGGTTTTGACCTTTTCCTCTTATTCTAAAACTATTGCCCCTGGATTGCGTTTAGGATGGTTGGCTGCTGGACCGTATTTTGCACAAGCGGAACGCATCAAATTTGCATTGGGAAGATCTGTATCGCCAATCAATCAAGAAGTGGTTATCAAATTACTTCGTCAGCCTAGCTATGAGAAGCACCTGCGCCAATTCCGACAAAATCTCGAGCGTCAAGCGATGCAATTTTACCGCATTTTTCAAACGCATTTTCCTTCCGATTATACACAACAACCACCCAAAGGAGGTTATAGTATGTGGGGACAAATCCCCTCTTCTATAGATCCTGAAGTATTTTACAACCACTGTCAAGCGCTAGGTCTTGGCTTTACGCCTGGAGAAACGTTTTCGTATGGCGATGTCTACAAGCGCAATTTCAGAGCCATTTTTGCACAACGCCTAAGTGCCACTGATTTAGCTTTGCTCAAAAAGCTAGGTGAAGCATTGAAATAACTGATGTACCGATCATTTTTACTTATACTGTATCGAAAAAGATGACTGCCATTGAACTATCTTTGTGAATAAACTCAATTTTATCATGAGCATCATATCTAAATTCACTATAGCAACAGAAGAAGGATTGCGCACGCTTTTTCAATTAAGAGAAGCTCAAATTCGAGCATTGTATACCTCAGTTCTCGATGAAGAATCCCTCAATACTTATCTCGCTCAACAATTGGATCACAAAGAAACAATACTAGAGCTCAACGATTTAAGTACACAAATGTTGACTGTTTATCATGATGACATCCCAGCAGGTTATGTCATGATTAAACAAGTAGATCAACCTGTTCTACTAGCAGATAAAAAAGTAATTAATCTTGCGTCGTTATACCTTCTACCAACCTATGATCAAAACGAAGTTCGCCAGTCACTTTGGACTAAGATCGTATCACTTACTCGGCAGTATGACGCCATTTGGTTAGAGGTTACCTCGCAAGATCCAATCATTCCTCACTTAATTGCGTGGGGATTTGAAAAGCAAGAAGAAAAGACCACAGGCCCTTTTGGGCAAGCTTCTTCTCTATTTATTCGCTGGAAAGAAGAGGTCTAAGTAGCAAAAGGGAGATAGTTAACTATCTCCCTTTTGTGTACGATATCTAATGAAGTTCAAACAGAGCTATTATACTTATACTTCTATAGACCATAACGGTTTGTTTTTCAGCACTTCTTGATGAATTGGACAAGCCTCTGTATGTGCACCTTTTAAATATCCGATACTCATCAAAAACTCATTGACAATTTCTCCTCCCGTAAAGCGAAAGTGTTTTTTAAACAATTTCACCCACTCTTCTTTTGTTTTTGGATGCTGCTGTTTGAGCCAATTTTCAAATGAACCAAACTCCTGCTGAAACACTAAAATAACTTTAGCATTTTCAATCGCTGCATTGATTTTTAATCGATTGCGAATAATACCCGCATCTTGCATTAAACGCTCTCGATCCATTTCTGTATAAGCCGCCACAGTGGCAATATCAAAATCGTCGTAAGCTTTGCGAAAAGCCTCTTCTTTTTTGAGTATTGTTTCCCAACTCAACCCCGCCTGATTAATCTCCATAATTAAACGACCAAACAACTCATTGTCATCGTGAATGGGAAAACCATAGTGATGATCGTGGTATTTTTTATGGAGGATCTTTCGATCGCCGGTCAATAATTCAACATGTTCACAGTAAGACATCCTTTTTCTTTTTAAATTTCGCTTGTTAGCGCAGCATTAAACTTATACAAGACAAAGATAACGCATCTACCTGACAACTGTTTGTCAAGAAGGTGAATCTTCATTTTTTAATTCCATTTTATTTCAAAAATTATTTTTTGATTTTTTAGTGTATTTTTGCGCTTTAATTTCTATTTGCTTTATAAAAAAATGCCACAAGAATTATTGCTCCAAGTGCTTCCTGAAGTTGCGGCTTCAGCGGATTTATTAACGGCTCATGTTGCGCAACATATCAAAACTTCAGTTTCTGATATTCAACACATTACCATCTTAAAAAGATCGATTGATGCCAGACAACGCATCGTCAAAATCAATTTAAAAGTACAAGTGTTTTTTACAGGTGAAGAAGTGATGCATCGCCAAATTGATTTTCCTGCCTACAAAAACGTAAAAGACGCCAAACGCGTGATTGTGGTTGGCGCTGGACCTGCGGGTTATTTTGCGGCATTACAACTCATCGAACTCGGTGTAAAACCCATCGTGATTGAAAGAGGAAAAGACGTACGTGGACGTCGAAGAGATCTAAAGGCTATTAATATCGAGCACATTGTCAACCCCGATTCTAACTACTGCTTTGGAGAAGGTGGTGCAGGGACTTATTCTGACGGTAAACTATATACTCGTTCCAAAAAACGCGGGGATATCAATCGCATTTTAGAACTACTCGTTGCCTTTGGTGCTTCTCAAGATATCTTAGTCGAAGCTCATCCGCATATTGGTACAAATAAATTGCCTAAAATCATGCAGGATATGCGCCATAAAATTGAAGAATTTGGCGGGGAAGTACTTTTTGAAAAACGCGTTGTTGACTTTGTTTTAGAGGGCAATGAAATGCGTGGAGTTGTACTCGAAAATGGCGATACTATCGAAGCGAATAAAGTAATTTTGGCTACAGGACACTCGGCGCGTGATATTTACGAATTACTCGATCGAAAAAATATACTCATTGAAGCGAAACCTTTTGCATTAGGTGTTCGAGCAGAACACCCGCAATCACTCATTGATCAAATACAATACTCGTGTGACTATAGAGGTGAGTTTCTTCCTCCTGCGCCCTACTCTATTGTAAAACAAGTAAATGGTAGAGGAATGTATTCGTTTTGTATGTGTCCTGGAGGAGTAATTGCTCCTTGTGCTACGGCACCGGGTGAAGTAGTTACAAACGGTTGGTCACCTTCCAAACGCGATCAAGCAACAGCAAACTCTGGTATCGTTGTTGAACTGCGATTAGAAGATTTTAAACCCTTTGAAAAATTTGGTGCGTTAGCTGGAATGGAATTTCAAAAATCTATTGAGCAAAGAGCTTTCCTCCTAGCAGGAGAAACACAGCGAGTACCCGCTCAACGCATGGTAGACTTCTCGCAAAAGAAAGTTTCTTCCTCAATTCCTAAAACTTCTTATTTGCCTGGTACAACTTCTTTAGAATTAGGAGAAGTGTTTCCTGACTTTTTAACGCAAATTATGCGCGAAGGATTTCAAGAATTTGGCAAATCTATGAAGGGATACTTTACCAATGAAGCAATCCTTCACGCACCAGAAAGTAGAACCTCTTCTCCTGTGAGAATACCACGTGATGATCGTTCTTTAGAACATCCTCAAATTAAGGGCCTATACCCTTGTGGTGAAGGAGCTGGCTATGCCGGTGGTATTATCTCAGCTGCTATAGATGGTGAAAAATGTGCAATTCTATGCGTTGAATCGTTAACCGTTAACGGTTAACGGAAAAATGATCAATAATAGACAAACCATTCCTTTGTAGGGATGGTTTTTTTTTGTTTGGTGTTCGTTGTTTGGTGTTCGTTCTTTGGTGTTCGTTGTTTGGTGTTTGGTGTTTGTAAACCGCAAACCAACTTATTTCCCCAAGTAGTGAAAATTTATGATTTTCATTTTTCTCCTAATAAATTTACAGCTCTCATTAAATAAATGGAGTGATTATACTTAATAAATATTTTTTTACCCACATAATTAATAAACTATAACATTAGATATATTCACATATTGAGAAATAGCCTTATTATTTTTTGTTAATTTATTTAGTTGTTATGAAATTATTAGAAATTAAATCTACCTTGCACACTGAGTTGGTTATACTTTTCAAATTAATACAAGCATTAATTACATTATTCAAAAGCAAACTCTAACTCAACAAACAAAATAAATTAGATGTTACTGCAAACATCTTAGACTAATTCAATTTACTATGAAAAAACTATCGTTTTTAGTAAGCTTTATTTTGCTTACAAATCTAGCGATGACATCATGTAGCAGTGATGACAACAAATCGGACAACGCCACGCCTGTTACGGTAGATCAGTCGACAGGGACTTACCTTGGTACTGTGGATAACAAAGGAGATTTCAACATTGTTTTAAAAACAAACAAGGGTGATTTTCACTTGAATTTTATTTCTAACGCAATTGCGGATGCGGATCTTCTTGAGGCTGGATTAAGACCTGAAACGTATCTTGTATCTGATGGATCAGTACTTTACACTATTACAACGAAAAGTGTTTTAAAACAAGGTGAAACACAAGCTAAAATCGTGGGTGGTTCGCTTGCTGTATCTAAAGCAGAGCAAACGTATACTTTTAAAGGGACTTTAAAAGATGAGCAAGGTGTTGAATATGACATTAACTACACACAAGCTATTGATATCGAACCTATTTATGATGTAACCTACGAAGTTCAAAACGGTTGGTACTGGGGAGATAATGTATTTGACCATCCAAATGTAGCGGAATACATGACGTATTTCACTCAAGGCGAAGCGAATAAATACGGAGAACTAGAAGGAGACGGATACCATATTTCACTTTCTTTCTTTGATCAAATGGCTCCTAAAGCATGGGAAGCTAAAGTTCCTAACAAAACATTCAAGGCTTCTACTGCATATGAAGTAGGTGCATTTAGAGTGGGTTCTAAAGAAGCGATTGAAAATGGAGAAGATGATTATTCATTTGCTAGCTTCCAACACAATGACAAAGCAGCTGGAATTGAAGAAGAATTGTATATCCTAGATGGTTCAATCAAAGTGATGGAACACAAACAAGGACAAGAGATTCGCTTCAATATCTTACTAGAGAATGGCAAAAGACATTTAGGTAAATATACGGGAACAGTAAAACAAGGGGATCAGTATACAATTTCTACTTTAAGAGCGGATCAAGAAGTACAGGAACTAACACAAGGATTCTTAGAGTACAAAGGTAAATCGCCGATTACTGCAAAAGAAAACAACCGTTGGAATCTTTATTTATACAGCGAGACTTTAACTCCATATCCAGGTCAATACTTCGGAGTTGATGGTTCAGGAGAATGGATGCGTGTAACACTTTACACAGATGTTAACGCAACAACAGACATTCCTGTAGGTGAATTCCCAATTGGGGAAGAAATGGCAGGAAACGCTGGTGAAGGTGGTGGTTCTGAACCAGGATTAGACTGGGGAACTTGGTTCTTTAAGCAAACTATAGACAGCGAAGGAGAATCAGTAACAACAGGTTTCGCTCCTACGCGCACTGGAACAGTAAAAGTTGAAAAGAATGGTGATGTTTACACGATTACAGTAAACGCAATCGACGACAGAGAAAACAAAATTACTGCTTCTTATACTGGAAACTTACAATTCGTTAACAACGCAAGTAGAGCTACTTCTGCTCAACAAACAAAAGTTGCGAAAAAATCGTACGGTAAAGGACAAAAATTTGATGCTGCTAAAAACAGTAGAAAATAGTTTTTAAAAAAATGATTGACCAAGCCCAATTGCACATGCAATTGGGCTTTTTTATTTTTCAACCTTTTTGAAATACTGCTATTTATCATCTTATTCTTTTTTTTAAACTTGTACTTTTGAGTATTAACCAAAAAACGAATGAAGATGCCTACGGATACTTTTACTTGGAAAAACAAGATTACTGCACGGCTAGAAACGAAATACCCCATTATTCAAGCGCCAATGTTTGGCGTCGCTACGCCTCAAATGGTTGCAGCAGCGGGCGAAATTGGTGTTTTAGGTACTTTACCTTTGGGAGATTTACCTGCTGAAAAATGCACCGAGTTGATTCGAGCAACCAAGCAACTAACGCATCACCCTTTTGCTGTAAATGTCTTTCTTAATCCTTTGCCAAAACGCACGAAAGAATTAGAACTACAGTATACTCGTACAAAACAATATATCGAAAGTTTAGCGAAACAACATGGTTTAACAGTTAATCTGGCAGATTATGAGCAAGTCGTATATACAGATTATCGAGATCAAGTAGAGGCAATTATCACTGAAGGTTGTAAAATTGTCAGTTTTACTTTTGGTATTTTTGATGATGCTACAATTGCCAAGATGAAAAATCACGGTATTGTTCTTATCGGAACGTGTACTTCTGTTGCAGAAGCTCGAGTATTAGAACAGAAAGGCATCGATCTTATTTGTGTTCAAGGAATTGAAGCGGGTGGTCATCAAGGTACTTTCTTAACGGATACACTGCCTAAAATTGGCGGATTATCTTTATTAGCCCAAGTAAAAGACGCCGTACAGACTCCGCTTATTTACGCTGGTGGACTCTATAACGCTTCAACTATTTTAGCGGCTAAAACATTGGGTGCACAAGGGTTTGCCCTTGGTAGTTTACTCATGGGATCTGAAGAAAGTAATCTAGCGGAATTTGAAAAAGAAGCTTTGAGACAGGCAAAAGAAGAGGACCTGACCTTAACGAAGAGCTTCTCAGGTCGTTATGCAAGGGGACTAAGCAATACATTCACCCAACAACTTGATCATTCGGATTACATTCTCCCTTATCCGTTCCAAAACAAACTAACTATTGGATTAAGAATTGCAGCTAAAATAAAAAAAGACCCTCAATTTTCTAGCTTGTGGACGGGTCAGTCTCGTGGGCCTTATAGTGGTGCATCTATTAAAATTATACTCACACAACTTATTCGAGAGGTTGAAGCACTTCAACAATGAATCCGTGTGTTAGTTCTACATCTATATTCAAAAAAGGACGAAATTACTTTCGTCCTTTTCTTTTATCTTCAAGCAAGGGCAAATATTGTTCGTACCCCTCAGCTTTCATTTCCTCTTTTGGAATAAAACGCAAAGACGCTCCATTAATGCAATAACGCAATCCTCCTGTTTCGGCTGGTCCGTCGTTAAACACATGTCCTAAATGAGCATCCCCTGTTGTACTTCTTACTTCTGTTCGTTGCATGCCGTGTGTATTGTCTTCTTTTTCCTCAATCAACTTGGTGTCAATCGGTTTAGAAAAACTTGGCCACCCACAGCCTGCATCGTATTTATCAGTCGAAATAAATAAAGGCTCCCCTGTGGTAATATCCACATAGATTCCCTCGCGAAATTCCTTCCATAACTCATTGCTATAGGCTCGTTCTGTACCGTTGTTTTGCGTTACCTCATATTGTATCGCGCTAAGTTTTTGTTTTAATGTTTCTTTCTCTTGGCGTTGATAAGTCTTTTTCTTTTTAGGATTAGCCTTTCTTGCTACTTCAAATAAGTCTGCACCAATGTGACAATAGCCTCCTGGATTTTTATCTAAATAATTTTGATGGTAGTGTTCTGCATCGTAAAAATTGCGCAAAGGCTCTACCTCAACGACTATTTCTTTGGTGTACTGTTTAGCTAATTCATTAATTTTCTGAGTAATAAGAAATTTATCTGCTTGATCTTCATAGTAAATCCCCGAACGATATTGTGTTCCAACATCATTTCCTTGGCGATTTAACGTGGTTGGATCAATCGTCTGAAGGAATAAATCAAGTAACAACTCAAAATCAACCTCTTTGGGATCATAGGTCACCTTTACAGCTTCTGCAAAGCCCGTCGTTCCAGTAGTAACCTGTTTATAGGTTGGTTTTTCCGTATTGCCATTGGCATACCCTACTTCTGTACCCACTACACCTCTCACCTGTTGAAAAAAGTGTTCCGTTCCCCAAAAACATCCACCTGCAAAATAGATGACCTTAGTATCCTTGTTTTTTCTTTCTTCCATAACTTCTCCTTCTTTTACACTTGTTGTATGTTGATGAAAGCAAGTACTATTTGCTAATACAAATCCGCTAAACACCAATAAGAGTATTACAATTGCTTTTTTCATGTTGTTGTCTTTTTTCTCCAATTTATTCCTCTGCTGATCGTTGTAAATTAGTCAAAAAAGATACTGCCAATAGTTCAAAAACTAAAACTTTAAAAAGCTGTTTTTAATTGGGGTAGCATCTACTTGTACAACGTGTAATTATACTCTTTTTTTTTGATTAAAATTTGGTGTATTTCGAAAGAATAAAATAACTTTCCACAGAAAAAAGAAGAGTACTCACAACTTAAAAGTAAACAAAAAAACTTTATTTTTTCACTCATTCAAAAACAAACGTATGATTCCTTTACACGAACTACTTTTATTTGCCTTAGCTGCTTTAATCTTAGCCATTACTCCTGGCCCAAACATGGTGTATCTTATTTCTAGAACACTTTCTCAAGGACAAAGAGCGGGATTACTTTCTTTACTTGGAGTAATTTGCGGTTTTTTATTTCATATTATACTAGTATCCTTTGGATTAACAGCACTATTGTTTACCGTTCCCTATGCTTATGCTGTATTAAAATGGACAGGGGCCTTGTACTTGGTTTACCTCGCCTTTCAAGCATTAAAGCCCAATAGCAAAGGACTATTTGAAGTGGAAGAAAGTTTGAAAAAAGATTCCCCTTCTAAATTATTTAGCATTGGTTTTTTGACGAATGTATTGAACCCTAAAGTAGCTGTGTTTTACCTATCGCTCTTCCCTCAATTCATCAAACCGGCTTACGGTGCTATTTTTACGCAAAGTTTAACCTTGGGTATTACGCAACTAAGCTTGAGTTTTATAGTCAATTTTTCCATTGTATTATTTGCTGCCAAACTAGCAACCTTCTTTCAAAAACAACCTTTATGGGTCAAAATACAAAAGTGGTTTATGGGAAGTGTGTTGCTCTTTTTAGCTGCAAAAATGGCGTTATCTAAAGCAAAATAGCATAAAAAAAGAGCTTTAAATTAATTTTAAAGCTCTTTACTATTACCTCGCAGCCCAGATTTCAATTTCAATGGCAATTTCAGGTAATCCCAAAGCGGAAATATAGGCAATCGTCATTGAGGGATATTGTTTACCAAAGACCCCTTCCCATACGCGATCAAAATGATCCCAATCAATTTCTTTTGTTGACCAAATGTTTACTTTAATCACGTCATCTGCTGTTAGCCCTTGACTTGCTAATAAACCTTGGATATTGTCAAAAGTTAGATTGACTTGTTCGTTAAAGTCAGCTGGAATTACACCTACAGCGTCTATGCCTATTTGACCTGAAAAGGTATACAAACTAGCTTCTTTTGGAATGATAGTTACATGTGAATATTTCCCTACGGGATGAGGCACCGAAGTGGGATTCATTCGAACGATTTTGTTTTGCATTTTCTTGTGTTTTAAAATGATTATGCAAATCTACAATGCCTCATATTCCTAGAATTGGATAAAACCGACAGTATTAAAATTACTTTTTCTCTTCTTGTTTCCACTCTGGAAAATTAGATAATTTCTCCTCTGAATATTTCAAGAACTGAGTAGGATTATTGCCTGTAAAGGTTTTAAATTCTCGAATAAAATGAGATTGATCGAAGTAATTCTGCTGATAGGATAGATTGGTTAAGGAATCAAAACGCGTATTTTTAAGCAATTCTAAACTCGTTTGAAAACGCATAATACGAGAGAAAAGTTTAGGCGACATCCCTACATGCTGCATGATTAAGCGTTCTAACGTTCGTTCAGATATATTCATTTGCGTTTGAACCTCTACCAAAGATTGTCCGCTTTGCAATAAAGTAGAGGCAAACTTCGCTTTTTGATTATCATAACGCAAGGATTGAACTTGCTGGAAAACAAAATCTGAAAGTAATCCTATCTTCTCTTCTGTTGTTGACGCCTGTTGCAATTGATCAAGTAGCGAAGTAGAAACCAAGTCATCCAATGCTATATTCTGATTGGCTAGTTCTGAAGCATCTAACTTAAATATTGCTTTTAGAGCCGTGGGTTCGAGATAAGCTCCAATGATTCGAAAAGGTCCATCTACCAGTTGATTCGTATAAGTAGTAAAGGCTCCATATACATAGAGTTGAGGAGTATTTTGCTGTTGCTCATCACGAAATAAATGGGGTGTATCCTGGTAAATTAGAGCGGGAATCCCATCTGGTAGGATTTTAAACTGTTTACTACCCACCTGTTCTTCTCCGCTTTCCAATACCCAAAAGTAGCGAATATACGCCTGTAAAGCTGGAATGGGAAGAATCTCTTGGTAACGCATAACAGTGGCTTTTATCTATCAAAGATAGGGATTTAAATGTTTATAGGGTGAGGTGGTGAGGTGGTGAGGTGGTGAGCACAGACATCCTCTTTCCTCTTTCCTCTTTCCTCTTTCCTCTTTCCTCTTTCCTCTTTCCTCTTTCCTCTTTCCTCTTTCCTCTTTCCTCTTTCCTCTTTCCTCTTTATCTCACCTATTCTATATTGGTTTTTGTGTTCGATGAATATATCTCACCGAGTTTATATTTGTTTTGGTGTTCGATGAATCTACACTACGTTTCGATTTTCACTGCGTTTCGATTTCCTCTTTCCTCTTTATCTCACCTATTCTATATTGGTTTTTGTGTTCGATGAATATATCTCACCGAGTTTATATTTGTTTTGGTGTTCGATGAATCTACACTGCGTTTCGATTTTCACTGCGTTTCGATTTCCTCTTTCCTCTTTATCTCACCTATTCTATATTGGTTTTTGTGTTCGATGAATATATCTCACCTAGTTTATATTTGTTTTGGTATTCGATGAATCTACACTGCGTTTCGATTTTCACTGCGTTTCGATTTCCTCTTTCTTCTTTCCTCTTTATCTCATCTATTCTATATTGGTTTTTGTGTTCGATGAATATATCTCACCTAGTTTATATTTGTTTTGGTGTTCGATGAATCTACACTACGTTTCGATTTTCACTGCGTTTCGATTTCCTCTTTCCTCTTTCCTCTTTATCTCACCTATTCTATATTGGTTTTTGTGTTCGATGAATATATCTCACCTAGTTTATATTTGTTTTGGTGTTCGATGAATCTACACTGCGTTTCGATTTCCTCTTTCCTCTTTCCTCTTTCCTCTTTCCTTTAGTACCCCATCACGCCTAACTACCTCAAATTTTTCTTTCTTTCATGCGGATCCACACGACAATTCCAGAAATAAGTGTCAAGATTCCTGCAATATGCACCGCCCACATCAATCCGAAATAAGAACCTACAATACCTGCCATCAACGCCCCGATAGCATATCCCATATCTCTCCAAAAACGGTATACCCCTAAAGAAGATGCACGCCAATTCGGATGAGCTACATCACTTACTGCGGCAAGAAGGGCGGGATAAACCATGGCTGTTCCGACACCCAATAAGATTGAACCAAGTAAACCTGCGCTTAAAGGATCAAAGTAATTCAATCCGATAACAACATGCCCCAGTACTTGTACAAACATGCCCCAAACGATTAAGGGTTTTCTCCCCCATCGATCCGTTAGAGGACCTGTTACAATCTGTCCTAATCCCCAAACAACGGGATAAATTGCTTTAATCCATCCTACACCTTCCAACCCAACTCCCATAGACATAAACAATAGCGGAAATACCCCCCAAGACATCCCATCATTGAGGTTGTTAATCAGTCCGGCTTGAGAGATGGAAAACAAATTCTTATTTTTAAACGTTGTTTCTTTGAATACCCACCAAAGATTGGGTTTAACAATTTTATTCTGTGTCATTGATTCCTGTTGTTTTGCTTCTAATCGAGCAAATTGACGGGTATCTCTAACAATAAATACGGAGAGCAATAAACCGATAATAGTATAAGCAATTCCCAAGTAAAAAGGAGCGGGACGCAAGCCATAATGAGACGCGATATACCCCGTTGCTAGAGCCGTTAACCCTACGGCACCATAACCCGCAGCTTCATTTAATCCCATGGCCAAACCGCGACTCTTACTCCCTACCAGATCAATTTTCATGTTTACGGTCATCGACCAAGCTAATCCTTGACTAATTCCCAATAAAATATTAGCAAACAAAATCCAATTCCATGAAGAACCAAAAGCCAATAAAAAAGGGACGGGTAAACCAATCAACCAGCCTAAAACTAATACCTTTTTACGCGTATATCGATCTGCTAGTACACCCGAAATGAGATTAGTAAATGCCTTTACTACCCCAAAAGCAATAATAAAAGAAAAAACGACTACATCTGATTGAATGTGAAACTCTTCAGTTCCCACTAATGGAACAACCGTGCGTTCTAAACCTACCATCCCCCCCACCATCATATTCACCAACACCAAAAGAGTAAACTGCTTCCAGTTTTCTCGCAATCCCAATTTTATATTTTCCATGATACTCTTACGTATTTTTTTATTCTCTTTATTGCTGTTCTTCGCTCCAAGCATTCATTCCTCCCTGTAAAGACATCGCATTAAATCCCTTCGTACGCAATAATGCTGCCGCAGTTAAACTTAACTTCCCTCCTGCACAAACAGTAACAAGTAGAACTGTAGGGTCAAAATTTACCTCGTTAAAAACAGTTGGATCACCTGCTACCAACTTGTCGTAAACATCCAAATGTAGACTTCCTTCGATATAGTCTACTTCTCTTTGGTGCAAAGGTCTAATGTCCAAAATAAGAACACTTTTATGTGTAGCTAGCCATCCTCGCAACACTTCACTTGTTATTTCTTCTTTCATTGTTATTACTTGTTTATTGCTTGAAACAAAGATATACAAAAAACACAACTATTCAATAATTCAATTGAATAGTTGTGTTTAAAAATAAAAACATTAATAAATCAATTAGTTACAAAAAAAATGAGCAAATCAGATGATTGATTTGCTCATTTACTTTTATTTTACAACTATTTACTTTCCTGTTGGCAATCCTTTTATTTCCCATTCTGGATAACCTTCTTCTAAGCGAAGGACTTTAAACCCATTGTTGTGTAACAAGGCAACCGCTTCGTCCGCATAAACACAGAATGGACCTCGACAATATACTACAATAGTCTTTTTCTTAGCGAATTTTTTTAAAGCGTCTTTCAATTGGTGAATCGGCATGGATATGGCATGTTGAATATGCCCTCGCTCAAACTCCTGTTCTGGTCTCACATCCAATAATACAATCTCCTCTTCTGCTAACATAGTTGTTAACTGTTCGGCGTGAATTGTTGGTAAAGCTTCGTGTTGTTCTTGTCGAAAGTCATCGACTACTTTTCCTACCTCAGCATTAAACTCTATACCTAAAGTTCGCAGAGAAAGCCACGTTTGATATACGCTACTACTAGCTAAAGCATATAAAACAAAATTTCCCTGTTTTGTAACTTGAACTAACTTGGCGTTCTTCAAATTTTGAAGATGCTGAGATGTATTGGCCATAGATTGACTTATAGAGCCAGCAATTTGCTCAACGGTAAAAGGACCTTGCCCCAAGAGATCAATAATCTCTAATCGCACAGGATTTGCCATTGCTTTAGCTACTTTAGCTAATTCTGTATATACTTTGTCTTTAAATGCTCTTTTATCCACGTGGTAGTCTCTTGTTTATACACGATACTCTACAAAGATAAACAAAGTTGTTTGGTGTTTGGTGTGCGATGCTTGTCGTTTGTTGTAAAGTTTCTTCGTTTATAGGGGCTATCTTCTTGTTTCGGTAAAATTTACCGTCAACAAACAACAATCGACAAACAAAAAAACCAATCCCTACAAAGGATTGGCTTTCTTTACTTATAATCTTCTGTCAACCGTCAACTGTCAACCCTTTAAACTAGCTCCACTTCGAAAAACTAGCCATATAAGGATCTGTAATACTACTTGTACCATTTTCAATATGACCTGCATACTGATACAAAAATTGAGTATAATCTGCTAAAGAAATAACGACATCATACCATCCTTTGTACTTTGCATACTCAAGTGTTAGCGTATGTGTCGTTTGAGGTTGTACTTTAATCTTTTGATTCGCTTTGCTATAAACCACATCCTGTACGTAAAAGTATTGAGCTTGATTGGATTTATTTTTTAAAACTATAGTTACAGTCTGATCGTCCTTAACCGTAAAATCAATACCTACTTGAGGATCATTTACATTTCCTCTAAAATTGCGATAAAATCCATTAAAGCTATGTACACTAAAATTATAGATTCCTTGATCTAAGTGTTCACTTGCCCATTCATAGTGTAAAGTTTCTTTTTCATCCACACTAAAATTCCAATTCTTCCCTGTTAGTCCCTGAATGTTTTGATGTGCATACACTTGAATAGGGGCTAAATAGTCCTTGTTTTTTAGTTTATTAGACTGAATATTCATCTGCATATGTACGCCTTGATTATCAAGTGATGCATTAACATTGATATTATAGGGTAATCCACAAGCTTTTTTGGTTCCACTTTCTTGTTTTGGAAAGCGTTGTAGTTCATTCCAAACAGGATGTTGTTGCAGTTCTTGTTGGGTATAGGACACAAAACCATGCGGTAAATTTTTATCTCTTGCATTGAGGATACGCGCTACGTATTTATTGCGATCTACAAAATCGAGGTCTACTTTTTTCAGCTCATTTGCTGGTTGAAAAACGGAAGTCATATTACTACACGTTCCTCTTCTCCATAGGGAGATATTTTCTTCGATGACCTTTTTCCCTGTTTTCTTCTCAATAAAGTATTCTAAGAACTGTAAAGTTGAAGTCAAGTCACATACTTCCGAGTTCACCCATCCCCCTCTAGTCCAAGGAGAAGCTACAACCATAGGCACTCGATATCCCAATCCGATCGGGCTTGACAAAGCACTTTTACTATCTCTTGCTTTATCTTGAGCTAGGGTAACCCATTCGTCTTGAGTGTCAATTTTACTAGAAATTTTGCCTTGTTTTTCATCTGTACTCAACGGAGGTACAAAAGGAGCAACATGATCAAAATACCCATCATTTTCATCATAAGTCAAGATAAAAATAGTCTTTTTCCACACCTCTGGGTTTTTAGTCAAAATATCCAAGACCTCAGAAACATACCAAGCCCCAAACCAAGGCGCACCAGGGTGATCGGAGAAATTACAAGGAGCCACTAACCAACTAACCATGGGTAGTTTATCTTCTGAGACATCTTTTCTAAATTGATAAAGAATATCCCCTTTGGGAACTTCTACTTTCTTTGTTTCTCCATTTTCCTGATATTCAATTTCTTCTAATTGGTGATAGTCTGGGTCAGCTGTATTGGTAGCAAAAGCTTTATGGTGAATTTGCTGCTCAAAATCAGAGAGTTTTGCAAAAGATTCGGCACCGTATTGCACCAAATACTCCTCTAAAAGTAGGCGTTCAGCCTGTGCTTTTTGCAAAGCTTCTCCCGTTAGTGTTTCTTCCTCTATTTTTTGATTAAGGCGCTTCAGTTCCAATGCTTTGAATTGAATATGCGCTTTGTGAAAACGCACATTATACTGTTTGTAAAACTCTAAGTTGTTATCCGTAAAATTGGCCAACCATGATTCTTCCATATCCGTAAAACCAACAGGCAAACTCAATTCATTTTGATAGACGCGCCAAGAAATATTATTTTCCTCCAATCGTTCAGGATATGTTTTCCAACTTACATCCTTGTAGTTGATTTGTCCGTTATTGACATGCGCAATAGAATTGGGATCACGTGGATTTTCGCGGATAGCACCTGCCCAAAAATACGATCGATTGGCACTTGTTCCTGTTAAGGATGAACAAAAATGCTGATCACATACCGTAAAAGCATCGGCAAAAGCGTAGTAAAAAGGAATATCCTCACGTGTAAAATACCCCATCGTTAAGGGCATATGCGCATACTCTTTATTGCCGGGTTTCTTAGCGATTAACCATTGATCCATCTTCCCGTCATTTCTCGCCTCTACCATATCTTTCCAACTGTGAGGTAAGCTGCCCATCCACGTTATTTTGGTATTTTCAATATCCAATCGAAATGGACCATAAACAGTCTGATCACGATCTGTTTGAAACCAAACTGGCGCTTGATTCGGTTGGCGAATTACACGGGGATCATTAAATCCGCGTACTCCACTTAGTGTGCCGTAACAATGGTCAAAAGATCGGTTTTCTTGCATTAAAAACACAATATGCTCTGCATCGAGGAAAGTGGTTCCTGGATCAGCTTCAATACTCAATGCACGTTGTATAGAGGATGGCATTGCATTTAAAACAGTCATCCCCCCCATAAAAAGGGATGACGTTTTGATAAAATCTCTTCTTGTTGTACTCATATCTCTTATTTTAACCACCAACTAACGCCTCTAATATTGTCTGAACCGCTAAACTGACGATCTAATGCTTTTTGTAAATTCGCTTGATTTCGGTTGTATTCAGAACTCGGATATTGCCATCTCGTTGGAGCAGTAATCCCTTGTTGTAGTTTCAATGCGGGGAACCCTGTTCTCAAATAATCAAAGTAAATACTCATTCCAGCTTGGTGAAACATAATCAAGTACTTTTGCGTTAGGATTTGATTTAACTGTACCATCAGGTCCTGTCCTTTATAGCGAACTTCTTCTTGTTGGATGTATTGATCATATTGTTCTGCTGTAAAATAATGCCCTAACCCTTTGGCATATTGTGCGTAGTAATCAAAATTTCCCTTAATTCCCTTGAGATAAAACTCTTCTGCACTTCCTGCAATCCATCCTCTAGCTGCTGCTTCAGCTAAAATAAATTGAAGCTCTGCATAACTCAAAATCACATTGGTTTCTGTTGTCGGATCTTGGTAGTATCGATTTCTTACCTTGGAGATATTTTTACTTTGAACTAATTTTTCGTTCTCTGCATATGGCACAGTAGGATCTCCACCGTTATAACCTGCAAAATCATCTTCAGCCAGCCCTTGTTCTAATGCAGATGCAGTGCGCTGTGCAAAGACAAATAACCTTGGGTCTTTTCGTTCTTTCAATAGGTTAATAAATGTGGAAGACATATACATACTCGAACCATACGAACTCGAATTGAACTGAGGATAACGACTCCCTGCTTGGTCAAAGAATGTAATTTGTCCATTATCCGCATTATCTTGTAGTAAAATTCCTTTTTGATAAATTGAATTAAAGCGTTGAGCAATATCGATAGTTCCTACTTTTTGTTTTTTTGACAACGTAAGTAAAACTTTTAGTTTATACGATTCAATTAATTTTTCCCAACGACTCAAATTGCCATTATACACAATATCTCCTTGAAGGGATACTTCTTTTTTCAATACTTCTGATGCTTTATCTAGCTCTTCCAAAATACCAACAAATACCATTTCTTGTTCGTCATACTTTGGAAATGGGATTTTGTCTTCTCCTTTTAGAGCTTCTGAAAAAGGAATATCACCAAAGGTCAGTGTCAATTCATAAAAAAAATGAGCTTTTAAAAAGTGTCCAACAGCCAAATACTCTTCTTTTCCTGTGCGCACTGCCTCATCCATCATTTTTTGCGTTTGCAACAAATCTTTATAGCGATCAAATCCCTTACTGCCCCATTTGAGATACTGATACGTACTTTCTCCATCTGTTTGTATAATCATACGGGCTGCATACTCTTTATCAATATTTTGAAGTGAAAAAGCGGTTTTTTCAACTTTGGTCAACAATAAATAAGGATCAGTTTCCTTAATTTTATTGGGATCTTCATTTAATTTATCGAGATCATGGCATCCTACTACTGTGATCGCCAAGGTAATTGCATATAGGGTTCTAAGATATTTTCTCATGACTTTAGTTCTTGGTATTAAAATTTAACTTGTACGGCTAATCCGATCCAACGTGTTGAAGGGTCTTGGATATCGTTTTTATTTGCTGTATCGTAATCCGGATCCGAGTATAGTCCTTTTGATTTTTTCCACATGAAGAGGTTGTACCCTGTTAAAGAAGCGGACAATTGACTAATACGCTCTGACTTTACCATTGGTGTGAAATCATAAGACAAGCTTAATGTTCTCAATTTGAAATACGTACGATCGAATACGTTAGCAAATAATTTACTTTCTTTTTCAGTTACTCTTGCGCGATATGGATAGTTTTGTGCCCAACTCTGCCAGTTCACTGCTCCTGTATGCGTTTTGAAAACGCGGGTATCCGAAATCACATTACCTTGAACATCCGTTACTAATTCACCCGAAACAAGATTCACCCCATTCGGTACAAATACCGCATTTCCTGTTTTGTACTCTTCGTCTCTATATTGCACCGATTCAGGATGCTTTCCTCCCCACCACATTTTTTCTACTACTTCAGAGCGCATTACACCGCCCCAAATACCATCAATACCGATATTCAATCCCCAGTTTTTGTATTTGAAACTATTATTCCATCCCAAAGTCCATTTCGGATCTTTATGACCTAAATACGTTGCTTGTTTATTAGCTGTAGGCATCCCTGTTTTTTCATCTAGAATTACTTGTCCATCTGGCGATTTCATCCATTCCGTTCCATAGTAAGCGTCCACGCGATCATTCAGACGCAAGTCACCAAACTTCTCAGCACCTTCGTGAATTTTTGTTATGCGTCTTGTTCTAGTACTCCAGTTAATAGCTGAATTCCATTGAAAATTATCGTTTTTCACTACCGCTCCCGACAATGAAACCTCCCAACCATTTGTTGTATATTCATTTCCGTTAACTTTCATATTGTTAAATCCAGAAGCTTCTGAAACGGGATAGTCGATGATAAAGTTTGAATCTAATACGCGATAATAGGTTACATCTAAATTTAAGCGTTTCTTATAAAAAGCACTTGACAAACCAACCTCATACGTTTTTGATTTCTCAGGTAATAAATAAGGGTTTAAAATTGCATTGGGATATTCTACCATTTGATTTCCATTAAAAGCAGGAGTCACTGGCGAATAAGTTGACTGCAACTGATAAGGAGTCAAATCGCTGGATACGTTAGCCCAAGAAGTATACATTTTTAGGTAATCGATTTGTTCTGGCAGATCCACTAAGTTGGAGACAACCACACTGAGGGAAGCCGAAGGATAGAAATAAGAACGCTGACTTTTCGCCAGTGCTGAAGACCAGTCATTACGCCCAGCAAAGCTCAAAAAGAAAGCATTATACAAATCAAATTCTATGGTACCATACACACTATTTACAGCCTTTTTTTCTAAATAGTTTGTTGCAGTTACAGGACCTTTTGAATTTCCAAGGTTATGTACCCCTGGAACAGTTAATCCATCAGCCGCTGCAAATGAATTCGCAATGCGATAGTAACGAGAAGCAGCTCCTGCGTTCACATTAATATCAAAATTGTCAGAAATGCTCTTGTTGTACATCGCCAAGAAATCATAATCAATATCCAAACGTTCATTTTGCTCTAAACTATATCCACCTTCTCTTGAGGTACTGTAGTTAAAATATGACTTCGGACTTTGCAATTCTGTATTGTTGTTAGTAGAAATCATCGATGCTCTCCCTTGTAACATCAAATCTTCTGTTGCTTGATAACTCAAGCTCAATTGTGCGTTTGTAACATCTTTATTCCAAATGCGTTTAAAATATTCCGAACCAAACCAAGGATTATTATACCAAGCATAATTGTAACTTGCTTGTTTATATCCTTCCATTCCTGGCGTCCATAAATTGTTCTTTAAATCACGTCCATTCACGTCATCACCCATCCAAATCAAGATAGTATACATGTGTCCACTTGGATTATAGTCGTAATTTGGGACATTGGGTGCATGCACGCGACTATAAGCTAGCTTTGAGTTTAGCGTCAATTTATCAGTAAGATGCGTGGTTGATTTAAAATTCAAACTTCCTCTATACATACTTGTATTTGGCACGCGATCTTTGTTATAAGAAAAGTCTCCACCTAAGCGATACGATCCTTTTTCTGATTTACTCGTAACAGCAAAATTTGTTCGAGAGATAATTCCGGTTTCTAAAAATTCTTTTAAGTTATCGTGGTACTCCCAAGCAATAGGTACTCTCTCATAACGCGATTTATCATCGTATTGCGTTCCCTCTACGTTTCCGTACCAAGGAATCACGCTTCCTGTTTCTTTATCGCGAATAGGGCTATTCCATTGTGCTATTTTTACTCCAGGTTCAAATTTAGGTCCCCAAATCATATCCCCATCGCTAATTCCTCCATCTTTTCCATCCCAAAATTCATATTTACCGTTTGATCCACTTCCATATTCATTTTGTGTTTTCGGAAATAAAGTGTACCCTGCGCTAATCATGGTGTTTTGAGAAACCTCAACAGAAACGCCCTCTTTCTGAGCATTTTTAGTCGTAATCATAATTGCTCCATTACGTCCTAATGAACCGTATAATACCGAAGCACTTGTACCTTTTAACACGTTAATATTGGCAATATCCTCTGGAGAAACGTCGTAAAAATCTGTCGTAACGGGAATTCCATCAATTACAATCAACGGATCTTTACCTCTCAAAGAAAACTTGGGCGATTGGAGCATCCCTGGAGGGTTAGACACTTGCAATCCTGCTACCTGACCGCTCAACAAGCTTCCCATATTAGGAGTAGCTACTTCTTGTACTTTTTTTACATCTATATTTTGTGTTGCATATCCAATTTTTTTCTCTGCTTTGGAAATACCTAATGCCGTAATCACTACCTCATCTAAAGACGCTTGTTCAGGAACTAAAACAAAAGTAAAGTCGGTTGTTTTTTGAACTGCTTTCTCACTGTTTCTATATCCAATAAATGAAACAACTATCCAATCTTTCTCTTCTACAGTTAAGGAGAATTTTCCATTTAAATCAGTTGTTGTACCCACTGTTGTTCCTTTAATCACAACAGACGCGCCTGGTAATTCTAGTCCCGTTTCATCTTGTACTACCCCTGTAACGTTTCGCTTTTGTTGCGCATACGTTAGCGTTACACAAAATAGGAATACGGTATTCCAAAATAGTAATTGCTGTCTCATGGTTTTCTTTTAATTTAGTTGAGACAAATATTGTGTTTTCGCCTTGTATGCGTATTACGTAAAAAACAAGAATCCCCGTTTTTACTTTAACTAAGTATTAAGAATTACCCTAAATCGAAACAATAATATAACATCTATACACAACTCACTATACATCAACACCATAAACAACAATAATTTCATTCTACACGTTTTAATTTACAGAAATACCCCTCAAATCATTGAAGACATTCTTCTTTTTTTCAATAAATTTTAACGAGGATAACTGCGAAATTATCAGGTATTTGTCACTTTGCTCCGAATCCCTTTTAGTAATTTTGCACAAAAATCACATCCAAAATGAACGTAGTCAAACAAGTTGCAGTCATCTTTGGCTGCCTTGCCTTTGGTGAATTAATCATTTACCTCACAGACATCAAGCTTCCTTCAAGTATTATCGGTCTTATCACCCTGTGGACACTCTTGCAAACCCAAACCGTAAAAGTAGATGCCATTCAAGATATCTCGGGTTTTCTCATGCGCAACATGGGAATCTTTTTTGTTCCACCTTGTGTAGCCATGCTCAATTATTTTGATCTCCTTCAGGCCTCCTTTGTTCCTCTCATCGTAGCCACTCTACTCAGTACAGTTCTCGTTGTATGTATCACGGGATTCACACATCAACTTTTAAGAAAAAGAAAAAAATGAGTTTTTTATCCAATCCAACCTTTCTACTCTTTTTAGTCGTAGCGTTCTATGCACTCGGTCTTTCATTAACTGAAAAGTACAAATGGCTTGTTTTCAATCCTATTATTTTGTCAACCGCCATTCTCATTACCTACTTAGTGGTGCTCGATATTCCTTATGCGAGTTTCAGTCAAGCAGGACAGTATATTGATTTTTTCCTCAAACCTTCAATTGTAGCATTGGCAATTCCGTTGTACCTTAATTGGCCTGTTATTAAGAAACAATTATTTCCGATAGTCATCAGTCAATTAGCGGGTTGTATGACGGGGATTATCTCTGTTGTGTTGTTGGCGCATTGGACAGGTGCAGAACAAGAGATCATTTACTCTTTAGTTCCAAAATCAGTGAGTACTCCCATTGCCCTTGAAATCTCAAAAACAGTACATGGTATTCCCTCCATTACAGCCGCTGCTGTAATGATTGCAGGAATTTTTGGTAGCATGATTGGTTTTCAGGTCTTAAAAATAACGCGTATCAGCAACCCGATGTCACAAGGTATTGCATTGGGTACTTCTTCTCATGCTATGGGAACCATGAAAGCAATGGAAATCAGCAATAAATACGGGGCTTTTGCGAGTGTGGGTATGATTTTTAATGGCATTTTAACAGCCATACTAGCCCCTCTCATTTTGTCTCTTTTGATGCCTTTGCTCACATAAGTTGCTTTAGTTTTAAATTATTATTAAATTCAAAGCTGTAAACCATCTACAATAAAGCTTTTTGAGTAACTTTATAGAAAATAATACTAGTAAAAAAAAGAATGTACATCAAATTGACTTGTAAGAAGCTATTTTACAGATAGTATACCGCTTAAAACAAAAAATTGCAGATTAAAAAAAGAAAACTAAACCTAAGCCACTAAATATATGCTTCAAAAAGCAAGAAAATATACCGACAATACACATTTAGCAGATTCGTTAAAAATCACCATTTCGGCCGTAATTCCCTTTTTAATTTTTATGCCCACCCAGCAATTTGACTGGGCTTTTGCTATGGCTGTTGGTGCTTTACTTACTGCGCCTGTCGATATTCCGAGTAACCTCAAGGACAAAATCAACGGTATCTTAGTCGGTGCCTTAATGGTTCCCTTTGTAACCTTACTTCTATCCTTGACACAAGGACATTGGTATTTCTATCCCGTTTTCATCTTCATCCTCTTTAGTTTAGGGATGATCTCTGTATACGGGCATCGTGCTAACATGCTTTCATTTAGTGGATTATTAGCAGCGAGTTTGGGATTAGCTCATAGCTATACAGGTAAGGATTTGTGGATACACGGTTTATTACTTTTGTTAGGTGGTTTGCTCTATCTCGTTGTATCACTCGTCTTTTACTTTGTTAGACCAAGACGTTATGGGGTGTTACAAACCTCTGAATGTATGGACTTAACAGCAGAATATCTAAAGTATCGCGCTCAATTATGGACCAAAGGTACTAATGCAGATAAAATTGTTGAAGAACAACTCAATATTCAAATTAAACTCAATGAAGTACACGAAAATCTCCGTGAGTTTTTAGTCCTTAACAAAGCCAATACAGGAAACTCCTCAAACAACAGACGTCTACTTGTAGCCTTTTCAACTTTAGTAGAAATCTTGGAAATTGCTGTCTCTACTTCATTCGATCACAAAGAATTACACGCTTTACTCGACGAAGACGACCCGACAATTATTCGCGATTATCAAGCCTTAGCCGAAGATTTATCTGCTGCCATTAAAGACATTGGTGACTCCCTCAACATGGGATTAAACTACAAACCTAAATACGACTTTGATCGAAAGCTTCTCGCGCTACAAGATAAATTGACCGCCTTTATTGACAACAGTAAATCACCCAATAAAGTAGAAGCTGTACTTTCCTTTTCGAATGTATTACACTACGCACAAAGCCAAATCGATAAGATTCATATTTTAGAGCGCATCTTAACGGAAAAAACATTTAGTGATAATGTAGAAGATCGCTTCAAAGAGTTAGAGAAGTTCTTAACTCCTGTACACTATCGTTGGGAGACATTAATCGTCAACTTAAACTTTACGTCGACTATATTTAGACATGCTACGCGTTTAACTCTCACCATTTTAATCGGATTGATTATTAGTAATTTCTTCAATTTACTCAATGGATATTGGATCTTACTAACGATTGTCGTGATTATGAGACCTGGATATGGTTTAACTAAAACGCGTTCTTTTGAACGTGTAATCGGTACGGTACTAGGGGGGTTAATTGCCTTTGGTTTATTGTTTATCCTTCAAGATAACCACACTCTCATTGCTTACTTAACTATTCTAATGATGGTTTTAGGCTATTGGTTTTCCCATACAGATTACAAAATTGGGGTTACTTTTATCACCATGTATGTGGTTCTAATTTACGCAATCCTTACGCCTAACTTCATGGACTTATTGATTTATCGCGTCATTGATACCTTAATTGGAGCCTTGTTAGCCCTTGGAGCAAACTATATTCTATGGCCTTCTTGGGAGTTTTTAAATGTCAACGTACACTTGTCGAAATCCATTCAGGCCAATCAAAAATATGTCAAAGAGATTAAAGAGATTTACAACCAAAAGAACGATCCAACCTTATCATATAAATTAGCGCGTAAATACGCTTTTATCGAAATCGGAAACTTAATGGCTTCCTTTCAGCGCATGATTCAAGAACCAAAATCCAAACAGCGTTTGCGTTCTGAAATTTACGAATTAGCAGTATTAAATCACACCTTCTTATCTACTGCAGCATCTATTGGAGTATATGTACAATCGCGTCATACAACTAAAGCTTCTGAATCATTTAATTTGGTGATGGATTATATTGACAAAAATTTACAGCTAACACACAATTTACTCAATAATACGCCTAGTGAAGAAGATCTAATCACAGCGGAAGATCAAGAGAGCTATCGTGTAAGTATGAGCTATTTGCAAAACGTTAGAGAATACGAATTGAAAAAATCGTATACAGATGATATGCAAATCAAAAACTTAATGGAAGAATCTGCTATGGTTATTCAACAGTTGACTTGGTTGGCACATTTATCAGAAAAAATTCTAAAAATAAGTAAAGTTATTCGAGACAAACGAGAGGAAATGCAGCAAAAAAAGCTCGTTTTAAACCCTACCGTTTTATTTAAAAAAGGATAATTTTATTTTTTTACTAGTTTCATAAAAAAGTGACGTTTTTTGTTTTCAACATCTTGTTTTAAGCAAATAAACATCACTTTTGCTATGAATAACAGAGCTAACACACCCTTACTTCAGCAGAATAACTTCTGTTTTTTTAAAAGTTAACAACTTTACTGTAACTTGTCATAAATTACCCTTTTTTTTCGTATTTTGCAGTAACTAATAAATAATGAAGATGATGAATCCAACAAGACTTTTTGATATACCTTATTTCCAACATGAACATTTTCCATTGGAAGATGCGCTGGTAACCAAAGTTAACGGTGTTTGGGAAAAGACGTCATCCGCAGACTACCTAAAAAAAGCAAACGCTATATCGCGTGCGCTTTTGAAATTAGGAGTACAACCCAATGAAAAAATCGCTGTAATTTCTAGTAATAACCAAACCAAATGGAATTTATTGGATATTGGTATTTTACAGATTGGCGCACAAAATATTCCGATTTACCCTACTATTTCACCTGAAGACTATCAGTTCATCTTGAGTCATTCTGAAGCAAGTTATTGCGTGGTATCTGACCAAGAGATCTACGATAAGTTAATGTCCGTTATTGATCAATTACCTTTGATCAAAGCAGTTTATTCTTTTGATGTGATTACAGGATGTAAAAACTTAGATGAATTGTTTGAATTAGGTGCAGATGAGTCTAATCAGGAACAGGTAGAACAACGCAAAGCAGCTGTAACGCCAGATGATTTAGCTACTTTGATCTATACATCAGGAACAACAGGCAAACCCAAAGGAGTTATGCTTTCACACAACAATATTCTATCCAATGTATTGGGGAGTAGTGAACGTGTTCCTTTCACAAGAGAACAACATTTCAAAGCACTGAGTTTCTTACCCTTATGCCACGTTTTTGAGCGTATGTTAATCTATCTCTATCAATACAGCGGCGTACGTATTTACTATGCCGAATCCATTGATAAGATGGGAGAAAATATGAAAGAAGTAAAACCCAATGTCATGACTGTTGTACCTCGTCTTTTAGAGAAAGTGTACGACAAGATTTTTGCTACAGGTTCTGCTTTAACCGGACTAAAAAAGAGCATTTTCTTTTGGGCATTAGAATTAGGTTTTAAGTATCAACCTTACAACAGAGGTTTTTTCTACAACTTCCAATTGGGTATCGCTCGCAAATTGGTGTTTAAGAAATGGCAAGAAGCATTAGGTGGTGAAATGAAGATCATCGTTTCAGGAAGTGCTGCGCTACAACCTCGTCTATCGCGAGTGTTTAATGCGGCGGGAATTCCCGTAATGGAAGGATACGGATTAACTGAAACTTCACCTGTAATTGCAGTAAACGATGAACGCAACAAATCCATGAAAATTGGTACGGTTGGTAAACCATTGAGTAATGTTGTAGTTAAAATTGCAGAAGACGGTGAAATTCTATGTAAAGGACCTAACGTTATGTTGGGCTACTACAAAGATGAAGAACGCACTAAAGAAGAGCTAAAAGAGGGTTATTTCCATACTGGTGATATTGGAACGATTGACGAAGAAGGCTTCTTAAAGATTACCGATCGTAAAAAAGAGATGTTCAAAACATCTGGTGGAAAATATGTTGCTCCTCAAATCATTGAAAACACGCTAAAACAATCGCGTTTTATTGAGCAAATTATGGTAATTGGTGAAGGAGAAAAAATGCCTGCTGCCTTAATTCAGCCTAACTTTGAATTTGTAAGAGAATGGGCCAAGCGCAAAAATATTGCTTTAGGCAACACCAATGAAGAGCTAATCAAAAATGAACAAGTACGCCAGCGTATCGAGAAAGAAGTAGAATACGTAAATCGCAAATTTGGCAAATGGGAACAAGTGAAAAAATTTGAGTTGACACCTGATGTGTGGAGTATTGACAATGGGCAACTAACCCCTACTTTAAAATTAAAACGAAGAGTTATCTTGGAAATTTACAAAGACTTATACGATAAGATTTATAGAGAATAAAAAAATCCGCCAATTGGCGGATTTTTTATTTCTATACCTCAAGGGAAAACCATCAAACATCAATCGTTAACCATTCATCTTAGCCACAATCGCATATACCATTGGTATTTTGTTATCCAAATGTTTAATACGGTGCTTATTCGGTTCAAATTCAACCGTATGATTAAAACACGCATAAGGAGAATAATCGTATTCTTCCAAACGCTGAATCGTCAGGTCATTTTGCAACAAGCTGGTTACTACTTCACTCATACTGTGATTCCAACAAACGTATGATTGAGTAATTTCCGCTTCTTTATCAGCATAAGTTCCACTTTCTGTTTCTACAATCGCTTCTGCGTTAAAATAATTGTACGCTACTTTAGTAAAATCATCGTCAAACATCCATACTACAGGATGAAATTCTACAAATACTAAACGACCAGTTGGTTTCAAAAAAGCCTTGATTACCTTAGCCCATTTATCCATATCGGGTAGCCATCCAATTACCCCGTAACTCGTATAGACAATATCAAATTTATCATCTAAATGATTAGGCAGATCATAGATATCACAACAAACAAATTGAGTCGTTGCCCCTGTTTGCTCCGCTAAAAGTCGTGCCTGTTTAATAGCTTCATCAGATAAATCTACTCCTGTTACCTCTGCTCCTAACCTGCTCAATGAGATGGTGTCTTGTCCGAAATGACATTGCAAATGCAGTATTTTTTTACCTTTGATATCACCTAACAAATGCAGTTCAATCTCATTTAAAGAGCTCTTTCCTTTTATAAATCCTTCTACATCGTAGAAGTCTGATTTCACATGGGTTTCTGTCCGATTATTCCACGAATTTCGGTTTATTTCGATATAATTTAATTCTTGTTTCATTTTTGTTTTTTGTAAAGTTATAAGGTGACCTTTGTGGTGACGTAAAATTATCACTAAAAACACTTTACACCAACCATTCTTCTATTTCTTGATTAATTCAATTGCCTTTTCCAACAATTCATCTCGTTGTTCACGTACTCCTTTTATTGTTCTTTTTACTTCAATATCCGGTATAATACCTATTCTTTGCGTTGGTTCACCATTGGGATAATACACACCTAACCCCGAAATAAAAGTTCCCAAACCTCCCGGTAAAACAACCTGAGAGACATTTCCATCCGCTCCAGCGGTTTGACTGCCAATCACCGTTACATTGCGCCCTGCACGAAAAGCCATAGCCGTATACTCCGCTGAACTTTGAGTACGTTCATCCACCAAAACCACTACTTTCCCTTGATAAGGCTTCCCATCGGGTTCAATAACAATCGGATCCATAAATAAAAATTCGCCAGGATTGTTGTAATTCACGGAGGTAAATTTTACGAAAGGAGTTGGTTGATCTACAAAATAACTTCCTAAAGCAAAAGGCATAAAGGCTGTAGGGTAATTGCGAATATCAATGACAATTCCCTTGGTATTGCGAAAGGTTTCTTTTATTTTTTGAGCATCACTATCTTGAATATTTCCTAAAGTTACATAGCCTATTTCCTCGTTTAAGAAACGATAACTCGGTTCTCCATCCAACGACTTAAACCATCCATATGATTTTAACTCACTCTTTGGGAACATTGGAATTACCGCCTTTTTCTCCTTGTTGTTTTTATCCAAATACACAAGTTGAACTTGATTTTCATTCGTTCTCAAAATATTAAACAAACTAATATCTCTCAATTGCGCACTGCGATTTGACGCAGGATGAAAAGGAGAAATACTATCTAAAATTTGGTTAATACTTCTCTGGTTAATATGCGTTACTCTATCCCCTCTTTCAATTTGAATATCCTTTAGTAGCTCTGGATTATAAATATCCGTTACAACCAATTGATTTTCTATAAATTCTACGCGAAAAGGCGCATAATGTTCTCCTCTATGTTGAGCTAAAGCATCCCCGCCTTGCCAAAGATCCGCGTGAGTATCATTGATGTCTGCAATAAGTTGTACCGTTGCTAATTCATAAGCCAAACGATCTTCTGCATTAATAAACGACTGAATATGGGCCGCTAATACCTCTTCCCAATTGCGATCTGTAATATCGCGATAAGGCATATAATACTGCATGATATTCCATAAGCGATACAAAGATACCAAACGAAAACCTGCGTCAGGAATTTCCATTTGTTCATAACTCAATTCATTGGCAAAAACAGCATATTGATAATGTCCACTCGAAACATAGTACTGTTCTCCTTGCACGCGATTGGCATAAATATAAGCGATCTTATGTTTTAATTCATCCGAAAGTTTATACGTATCCATCCAATTTAAATTTGGTTTTAATACTGCTTCTTTCGATGTTTCTGTGCAAGTATCACATAGTTTTACCATACCTAATTGCTCAATCCATTGCAACAATAAAGCATCGCGTTGTTTCGATGAAGTGACTTTAACATATTGAGGTAGGAAACGGAATAATTCATAATCCCAATTGTACTTGCCCTGTGCAATTGCAGGGTGATGGTACTTCAAAAAGCCCCATACTCGTCCTAGTAATGCTAAGTTGTCAATTTGAGTAGCATCCAACGAAGGAAAAACTACTTGAGATCCTTTGTCAAAAGCGTTATCTTCCGCTGCAGGAAATTTAAAAATTTCAGCAGTAGCAATGTCTTTTCCATCGATGGTTACCTTAAAATCATCTAGCCAAATGGTACCTTTCCCTAACATGTAAGTTCCTACAACAATTTGTTGCGTTTGTTCAGGTTTCAACTCTACCGTCAGTTCATATTTTTTCCAATCGGTTGTTCCTTTCACATTTTCGGGTAAACTGACAAAATCAATAGTGGGATCGACGCGAATAATAGGAGTCATTTGAAAATCATCTCCCTCTGTTTTGATATAGCCAGAAAGCACTAATTTTTTCCCTTTGTAAGCGGGTAATATTTTAGTTATGACAAACATGGGGTTAGCCTTGTCCGTTTCGGGCATTTCTAATCGAAACGCAGATTTTCCTTCTTTAAAATTTTCAAAATCTTGGAAGGGAATAAACACGCTTTCACCATCAACAGACCACCCTACCGGTTGACCTTCTTCAAATGTTTCAAAATTATAATTTGCAGATCCTTCTTGAGCTATACAGGTCCAAGATATCGCAGTGCACAAGAATGCAGTATGCAGTTTATTTTTTAGTGTAAACAAGTTTTATATGTTTTGATTGATATCCTAAACATACAAAATCCCTGTTAATTAAAAAGTTTTTTTTTAATTAACAGGGATTTTATGTACAGTTGATCATCAACAAATTAAATAAACCATCCTTTTCTTCCCTTGTACAAACGGAAAGAACCTGGTCCGATCATAGCAATTGCCAAAGCTCCTGCTAAATACAGCAAATTCAACTCCGCACCAAGCCCACCCGTTGTAGTGCTAAGAGCGAATGACCCGCCTCCTTTCACTAACACCATGGACATGACCATTGTAAAGGCAATAAGAACGCCAGATAGACGAGTAAAAGCCCCAACAATTAATAATATAGGTGCTATAATTTCTCCAACAGGAACACCCAACCACAACCAAGTAGGAAACCCCTTAGCTGCTAATTGATCAATAATCATATCGTGTCCGTGGATGATTTTATGAATTCCGTGAAAGATCATTAATCCGCCTACACCCAGGCGTAAAATAAATTTTCCTAAATCTTGCATATTTTTTTATTAAGGGTTAACTCGTTTTTAATGGCCTAATTTCAATTTTACTTGGTAATGCACGTGGATTCATGTTCAACAGATCCACTACCAATTCTCCAATATCTTCAGGTTGAATTTTCCAAGCATCTTGTGCATTTGGCACGTGATTATTAAAATGACTCGTCACAGAACCTGGTAAAATTGTAGTTACTTTTACATCATGTGCTCTTAAATCCAGCATAGCGGCTTGCGTAAACCCTACCACGCCAAACTTACTAGCATTATATCCACTTCCTGTAGCGAAAAAGTTAATACCCGCTAAACTCGCCACACTGATATAGTATCCTTTGTTTTGTTTTAGCTGAGCTACACTCGCCTTTAATGTATGAAAAACTCCCGTTAGGTTGGTGTCAATCATCATATTCCAATCTTCAATAGACAGCTCCTCAATAGAAGCAAAAATTCCTACTCCAGCATTAGCAATAACAACATCCAAGCGTCCAAACTTTTCGACAATCTTTGCTACCGCTTGTACCTCATCTTCATATACTGTCACATTAGAAGCCAATGCTAATACCTGATCATCAGACCCCAGGCTTCTGGCCACTTCCGTTACATCCTCTAAAGAACGTCCTGAAATCGCTACTCGATACCCTTCTGCAATTAACGCTGCTGCTATTCCTCTACCGATACCTTTAGTTCCCCCAGTAATGTAAACTACTTTTTCTTTTGTTATCATGGTCATACTAACTTTTAATTTTTACTAAATTAAAGAATAAAAAAAACTTTTCCTCCTATATTAAATCATCTATTCTAAGAAATTACACCTATTACTTTCATAAATCCAATATTATATAGAATATCTATCGAGACTTAACTAAATTTAAGCTACATTCAGCATAATTTCACTTTTATTTAAGTATACAAAACAAGGGGTTTATGTACCTTAGTAAATAGAAACTTTACAAATTAACTCATCTAAGATCAAAGTAATTACAATACAATTCTTAATTACTTAAAAAAAGTTAAATTATGGCTATTAAAATAAAGGGTTCAGGTAGTTATATCCCAACTGAAGTTATAACAAACAACGATTTTCATCAATTTGATTTTCGCGATGAAAATGGAGAATCATTAAAGGATTCTAACGAAAGGGTAGCAAAAAAACTCGAGCAAATTACGGGTATTCAAGAAAGACGTTATATTACTTCGGACCTAACAACCACTGATATCGGTACGATTGCTGCACAACGCGCCATTGACAACGCACAAATCGATATTGAAAAACTCGATTATATTATCTTTGCTCATAATTTTGGCGACATCAAATACGGTACCGACCAATCGGATATTGTTCCTAGTTTAGCCTCAAGGGTAAAGCATAACCTCAAAATAAAAAATCCAAATTGCGTTGCTTATGATGTTTTGTTTGGATGTCCGGGATGGTTACAAGGTGTCATTCAAGCCTATGCTTTTATGTCGTTGGGTATTGCTAAGTACTGCTTGGTTATTGGAGCAGAAACCTTATCTCGTGTAATTGACTTACACGATAGAGATTCGATGATTTACGCTGATGGTGCAGGTGCAACTATACTAGAGGTAACGGATGAACCAGGGGGAATTATTGCTACGAAAAGCTGTAGTTTTACAGCTGATGAAGCCTATTATATTCACTTTGGGGAATCGTATAAAAAGGAACCTCAACAAGATACGCGCTACATTAAGATGTTAGGTCGAAAAATATACGAATTCGCCTTAACGGAAGTACCACAAGCCATGAAAGCATGTTTAGATGAAAGTGGTATACAAATAGACCAAATCAAAAAAATCATCATTCATCAAGCCAACGAAAAAATGGATGAAGCTATTGTCAAACGCTTTTATGAACTCTATGAGCGTACAATGCCAGAACACATTATGCCGATGAACATACAAAAATTAGGAAATAGCAGCGTCGCAACTCTTCCAACTCTTTATGACATGATTGTCAGAAAGCAATTGGAAAACCACAGTTTCGAAAAAGGAGATTATTTACTTTTTGCTTCTGTCGGTGCGGGTATGAATATCAATGCATTTGTGTATCAAGTGTAAAAAATATATAATTCAAAAAGGGTGTTTCTATTGTAAACACCTTTTTTTATCCTTAACTCCGTATTTTATTCCCCTTTTACACTATAAAAGTGTCTCATTCAAAGCTAAAAACTTGTACTATTCACGCATTTTAAAAAAAACACATTCATTTCCAATAAAATAAGGAACGAATTGTTTTTAACTTTTTATAAAACAATCTCTTACAAAAAATAGATAATAGTTTTCATTTTACACCACATTCCACTTTAATATTACATTATTATCACTAAATACATACTTTAATAAAACTTACTATACTAAAAAGTAATAATTTATTTTATTTTATATATAAATTTCTATCTATGTTTGTCATGAAAAAGAAATAGAAAAAGAATACATATTTAATAACAATAAAAAGCTATGAAAAAGAAAGTTTTATTATTTGCCCTAGCTGGATTTTTTCTTCTAGGCTCTGTTTCATGTAGTAGTGATGACAGTGGCACAAGTGAACCAGAAAAAGTAGAAGTTCCCAATACACTTAAAGATGACTACTTTAGCATTGACGGAGCAACATTTAATGCAGGAAACATTCAAGGGGGAGAAAAAAATTCCATTGCAGAAATTAGTGTCAACAATTTTGTGATTAATGGTGGAAAAGCGATTATGACGCTAACTTGTACTGAAGAGTTAAAATCAGTTTTAATTGGCTTAAAAGGACATGATGGTTTTTACGAGCTACAAACAACAAATGAACTCCAAACAAGAGATAGATTATATCGCTATGAGGTTATTTTAGACTTATCTCAAAACTTAAATTTAGAAGTTTTTGGATTAGAAATTGTAGGATATATTACTGATGGTACTCGAACAGTAATCTACTATAGAGAATTTCAATTGATTCCTGCAGGAACAGGTGAATTGCAAATTTCACTTTCTTGGGATAAAGAAGACGACGTGGATTTACACCTTGTTAAACAAGACCAAGGGCGCATCTATTATGGAAGTAAAACCCTATTTGCTGAAAATAGCACCCTTATTGCTGAACTAGACATTGACTCCAATCCTGGTTGTAGCATTGATGGAATTAAAAATGAGAACATTTACTTCAACCACTTAGCGGATGGCGTTTATGCTATTTATGTTGACCTTTACAGCAAGTGTGAGGCAAGTGGTTCTACTGGTAGTAAATACATTGTCAATGTGACATACGGAGGAACAAGTATTCGCTTATCGGATCACATGATTGGTAAATTTAACGATGATGATTCTGGAAGTGGAAACACACTTAGTAGACATGTACATATCGGTTCATTCTCTATCGTTGATGGGCAGTTTTCTTCTATTGTAGAAACAGATTCTGCTACTTCTATCCAAGCTTTTAACTTGGAAGAAAAATTAGTTTACAAAAAATAATAGGTCTCTTTTCATCACACCCTGATGATCTCTTTTTAAAAGGGAGTATTATTAATTAAATTTAAAAATATTTGTCTTTAATTTTCAATGATTTACGTCAAACGTCAGTAAGAAAAACAAGCTTTCTTACTGGCGTTTTTTTTTCAATCTATTGTTGCGTTACTTGGAGTAAAATGAGACATAGAATTCCCTTTCTATCGCATTGAATCTAAACTATTTTTGAGTATTTTTGTATCAACCTAAAAGCAATTGACGTGGATTTTATTAAAATTACGGAACAACCTTCTGCTTACAATCACTTAGAAGATATGTCAGTGCACGAAGTATTGACTAATATCAACAAAGAAGATCAAAGTGTTCCGTTGGCTGTTGAAAAAGCAATTCCTCAAATTGAAGTTGCCGTTCAAGCTATTGTAACGCAACTTAAAAAAGGGGGGCGTTTGTTTTATATTGGCGCAGGCACTTCTGGTCGATTGGGTATTTTGGATGCTTCAGAATGTCCTCCTACTTATGGAGTTTCTCCTGATTTAGTTATCGGATTAATTGCAGGTGGAGACTATGCCATTCGCCATGCTGTTGAAAATGCAGAAGACAATGCAAATCAAGGCTGGTTAGATCTACAAGCTCATCAAATTAACGCTAACGATTTTGTTATTGGCATTGCTGCTTCAGGCACAACACCTTATGTTATTCACGCGTTAGAATCTTGTCAATCTCAACACATTCCAACCGCTTGCATTACATGCAATCCCAATAGTCCATTGCGTCAAGTTGCGCAATTTCCAATTGAAGTTGTTGTAGGTCCAGAATTTGTAACAGGTAGCTCTCGTATGAAAGCTGGTACGGCACAAAAACTAGTGCTTAACATGATCTCTACGACTACCATGATTCAATTGGGACGTGTCAAAGGCAATCGCATGGTAGATATGAAAATGACCAATGCAAAACTTGTTCAACGCGGTATTGCTATGTTACAACAAGAACTACAGATAAGTGAAGATGAAGCTACACAACTATTAAATCAATATAAAAGTGTCCGTTCGGCACTTGATCATGCTAAATTATAAACATTATGGAACCTCAAGGCACAAATCGAAGAGTATTACAAAAAGGAGTTAAATATCTTGCTATTACACTACCTTTATTGTTTCTTGGTCCAATTGTCATCCACAGCTCGTTAAAAAACCAAAGTAATCCGTTTTTTATTCCTGTCTTTGGATTGGGATGCATCATTTGTTTGTCATCCATGTTTTTACTCTACAAGGGTATTAATACAATTATGAAATCATTATTTGGGAAATAATCATTCTATGAAAACTAAACTATGCTATCTTTTGCCCTGCTTGGCTTTATTTGCCTCTTGTTATCAACAAGAACGCAATTGCGCTAACTTCCGCACAGGGAAATTTGAATTTGTCACTGAAATCGACGGTGTTGAAAAAAAATCTACATTTACCCGCACAGCCGAGTATGAAATAGAAGAATTTGAAGGCAAAATAGACACTTCAAGCATCCGATGGATCAACGATTGCGAATTTGTTTTGCAAAAAAAGCACCCAAAAAACATGGCGGAGAAAAAAGCAGTAGGTATTAAAATTATCACTACAGATGGTGATAGTTGCGTTTTTGAGTATGGATTAGTTGGTGATGCGCGAAAAGAACGCGGAAATCTCAAAAAAATTGGAGAACTATAATCCTATCTCTATATGGAAGTTTTTTTAACTGCTGACGCAATTGTTGCGTTTATTACCCTAACCTTCTTAGAAATTGTTTTGGGAATTGACAATGTCATTTTCATTTCAATCGTAACGGGCAAGCTCCCTGAAGAAAAAAGAAAAAAAGCCACTCGAATTGGTTTGTTTTTAGCCATGTTCATGCGAATAGGCTTACTATTTGCCATCACGTGGTTAATCAAAATGAAAGCCACTCTCTTTTCCGTAGATTGGGGATGGTTTAGTGCTAATTTTAATGGACAGGCACTAATTCTATTGGCAGGAGGGATCTTTTTGATCTACAAATCTACCAAAGAAATACATGAAAAAGTTGCTCATGTACAGGTTGCCGAAGATGTTAGTGCAACACCAAATGCCAAGCAAATTGCCACAAAATCTTTTGGAAATATCCTTGTTCAAATTCTGTTGATCGACTTAATTTTCTCTGTTGATAGTATTCTAACAGCGGTAGGTATGACCAATGGAATTGCAGGAGCCTTATATATCATGATTGCTGCAGTAATTGTTTCTGTTGCTGTCATGATGATTTTTGCTGTGCCTGTGGGAACTTTCGTTAACAACAATCCTTCTATTCAAATCTTGGCATTATCCTTCTTAATTCTTATCGGTTTTATGCTAACAACAGAAAGTATGCACTTATCTGACGCTAAATTAGCCGGACAAGATGTTGGTGCTGTACCTAAAGGCTATCTCTACTTTGCCATCGCTTTTTCACTAGTTGTTGAGTTTATCAATATGAGAATTCGAAAAAAATCGAAATAGTGAGGTGGTGAGATGATGAGTCGTTGAGATGGTGAGTCGTTGAGATGATGAGGTGGTGAGTTTTTGAGTCGTTGAGATGATGAGATGATGAGATGATGAGTCGTTGAGAAGAACTATATACAAAAAGGGTTCAGTTTTTTAAACTGAACCCTTTTTGTATATAGTTTTATACGTTTTTTCGACTCAAACTGTAAACTGTCAACCGTCAACTATAAATCATTACCCATTCAAAAATCGCTCGGTAACAAAATCAATATCTTTGATTGATTTTCTTGCCCAATCGATGCGTTTTGCCAACAATGCTGCTTCTGATAATTGCCATTGAACAGCCGATTCTCTTAATCGAGTTGTCAAACTTTGAATGATGATTGCTGCAGAAACTGAAATGTTCAAACTTTCTGTGAATCCAACCATTGGAATAGTGATAAAATCATCTGCTTGTTCAATAATTTCAGGTGATAACCCCGATTTCTCTGTACCGAAGAAAATAGCAACAGGTTCGGATAAATCAAATTTATCTAAACTCTGAGCTGTTCCGTGTGGGGTTGTTGCGACAATTTTATATCCTTTAGCTTTAATTGCATCGATACATCCTTGTACGGAATTATAACGGTGAATATCCACCCATTTTTCTGCTCCAAGGGCAATTTGCTTATCAATGCGCTTACCAAACTTTTGCTCAATTACATGTAACCCTTGTACACCAAATACTTCACAACTACGCATAACGGCACTTGTATTATGCAATTGATATACATCTTCTGCCACAACTGTAATGTGTTCTGTTCGGTTTGCTAAAACTTCTTTAAATCGCTCTACTCGATTCTCAGTTAAAAAAGTTTCTAAATAAGCTAAGTATTCTTTATCTTGAAATAGCTTGTTTGAAATATTCATTATATCTTTAGTTTTATTCAAAAATGCAAAGGTAACAATATTATGGAAAAACGTTTGGTTGTACTTTCAGGAGCGGGAATGAGTGCAGAGAGTGGTATAAAAACCTTTCGAGATGCTGATGGTCTATGGGAAGGACACGATATTATGGAAGTGGCTTCGCCCCTTGGTTGGGCCAAAAACAAACATGTAGTTTTAAAGTTTTACAACGATAGACGACGTCAATTGCTGACTTGTGAGCCCAATGCAGCACATTTTGCAATAGCGGATTTACAACAGCATTTTAAAACAACGGTCATCACACAAAATGTAGATGATTTACATGAACGCGCTGGAAGTAAAGATGTTCTTCACTTACACGGCGAGTTATTAAAAGTACGCAGTGAAGTAAATGAACAGCTAGTCTATCCATGGACAACAGATTTAACAGATTTAGATCGCAATGAGCACGGCCATAGTTTACGTCCTCACATTGTTTGGTTTGGCGAGATGGTACCCGAACTAGAACGCGCTATACCCTATGTAGAAGAAGCGGATATTGTGCTAATTATTGGCACATCCTTACAGGTATATCCCGCAGCATCTTTGTTAGATTTTGCAAAACCCGAAGCTTTGGTTTATTATATTGACCTTCATCCTGCTTCTACAAAACACTTTCACAGAAAAATAGAAGTCATTGCAGAAAAAGCCTCTGTAGGAATGGCACAAATCCAAGAAACACTAATCGAATTCAGTCAGATAATATAAAAAAAGCGGTGTAAAACCGCTTTTCTATTTTATTCTCGCTCTAATTCTGCTCAATGAAATCGGCGATATACCGATAAAAGAAGCAATTTGCTTCAATGGAACGCGTTGAAATAATGCTTTATCGTGTTCCATTAAATGCAGGTATCGATCTTCGGGTGTTAATACCAAAACATCAATGAGTTGTTTTTGTGTTTTGATAGCGTTAAGTTCTGTGATTTGCCTTGCCCAATTACATATCTCCAAAGATTCTTGAAAAAGTTTCTTCATCGCTTCTAAATCGATTTGATAAAGAATAGTATCTTCTAACAATTCAAAACGCTCATAACTGATCGATTGGTAAAAATAACCCAATGAAGCACTTAAAATATCTTTTTCACGCGCAAACTCAAAGGTAATTTCTTTGTCTTCTCTTGTAACAAAAACGCGAACAATTCCCTTTTTTATAAGATAGGCATACTTAATACCCGCTCTGTCTTCTAATAGCCGATGTCCTTTTGGCCATACAATCGGAGTAAGTGTTTGCTCAATTAATGCAACACTACTTTCGCTTAATACTTCCTCTAATGGTAAATCGGTTCTATTAAAAGTCAACATTCTATTTATATTCCATCACAACTTCTCGCTCCCCTGTTGGTTCATCTAACTTTTCTTCGACTACAACAAAACCTTGTTTCTTGTAAAAGGCAATCGAATTGGTGTTTTTTGCATAAACTCCCAATTCTAACGTTGATTTTTTTTGCTTGACAAACTGCATCAACTCTTTTCCGATTCCCTTTCCTTGTTGATTTGGGGCAACAAATATTGCTGCGATATAATTCCCTATCAAAGATACAAAACCCAGTATATGTTTTTCTTTTTCATACACATAAGTTTCACTATTAGGAATATAAATTTGCGCCATATCTTCCTTTTTTTCTTGCCAATACTCTGGTGCAATAAAATCATGTGCAAGAACAGAAGCTTCATACCAAAGCTCTACTACTTCTTTACTGTCTGTAGCTACAAATAATCGTATCATTTTTTCTTATTTTCTTAGCACAAAAGTAAAAAAGACTAACGAGCTAATACTTTACTTATGTTAAGAAGGGTTTTAACAGGGGGGGTATTGTTTGTGGTGAGGTGGTGAAATCGGAACGCAGTGAAAATCGAAACGTAGTGAAAATCGAAACGTAGTGAAAATCGAAACGTAGTGTAGATTCATCGAACACCAAAACAAATATAAAATAAGTGAGATATATTCATCGAACACCAAAACAAATATAAAATAAGTGAGATATATTCATCGAACACCAAAACAAATATAAACTCGGTGAGATAGATGGTGAAATCGGAACGCAGTGAAAATCGAAACGTAGTGTAGATTCATCGAACACCAAAACAAATATAAACTCGGTGAGATAGATGGTGAGGTGGTGAGATTCTAATAAAAAAAGGAAGCTATTCGCTTCCTTTTTTTATTAGTTCAAGACTTTTACGCCTTTTAGAAAAATCCATTTTACACAGATTTTATCTCCTTCATCTGTTTTAAAAACTTTAAATTGTGGAGCGAAAACTGTCGCAACAATAGCACTGACAAGAGGTAACCAGATGCCCGATAAATCGGTAAAATACATCAAACCTGTTCGCACTAAAAGAAACAATACAGCAAAGCTTACAAATTGAAACAGTAATGTTTTAGTTCCTGCACTCATAGTCTTTTAATTTTGATTCATATATTTTCCTTTTTTACTTCCTTCGTATAGCTCATATTTTGCTAAACGAGCCTCTAATTTACCATTAAAAAGTTTAATTTTTCTCGAAGGACGTAAACCTACGTATTTTAATGCATCAATATTTGCGGTAATAAACCAAGCATCTGTTCCTGGGTATCCTTGTTTTAAGGTATCTCCAATTTCGCGGTAGAAACGCTCTAAATCAATATCTAAACGCTCGCCATAGGGAGGGTTAAATACCATGTGTAAAGGACCCTCTACTTCTTTTGATGTATCAAAAAAATTGAGATTTTCTACTTTAATATATTCTTCTAAGTTCGCATTGCGCACGTTATCCTTCGCTTTCATCACAGCAGAAGGTGCTTTGTCATATCCTTGAATGGTGTAGTGAAATTCGCGAACGCGTTTTAATAATGAACCTTGAATCACTTCAAACAAATCTGCATCCCAATCATTCCAACGTTCAAAGGCAAACTCTTTTCTATTAATATTTGCAGGTATATTACAAGCAATCATTGCTGCTTCTATTAAAAGTGTACCTGATCCGCACATGGGATCCATAAAGTGACTTCTTCCGTCCCACCCTGATAATAATAGCATACCTGCGGCTAATACCTCGTTAATCGGGGCAATATTCGTTGCTGTTTTATATCCTCTTTGATGTAAAGAAGCTCCTGATGAATCTAATGAAACTGTACACATATCACGTTGAATATGAACGTTAATGCGTAAATCTGGAAAATCTTTATCAATATTTGGACGTTTGCCAAATTTATCTCTAAACTGATCGACAATAGCATCTTTCGCTTTTAAAGAGACAAATAAGCTGTTGTTAAACTGATCGGAAAACACAGTAGAATCAATCACAAAAGATTGATGTGCTCCTAAATATTTACTCCAATCAATACTTTGTATTCCCTTATACAGGTTGCTTTCGTTGTACACAGCAAATTGCTTAATTGGAACTAAGATTTTCAATGCAGTACGCAAAGCTAAATTCGCTTTATATAAAAAACCTTTATCACCTTCAAAACTCACCATACGAGTTCCTTCCTTCACTTTCGTTGCTCCTAAAAGCTGTAGTTCTTTTGCCAAAACCTCTTCCAAACCGAATAAAGTCTTAGCAACCATTTTAAAATTTTCCATTTTTTTATATTGCTATAAGGAATAATTGCATTCGTTATCCAAATGTGCAAAAATAAAGTAAATTTGCAAGCTAATAAAAGAATTAATTTAAAACTATGTCTGAACAGAAGAAAGCTTGGTACGCATCGTGGTTTGATACCCCTTACTATCACATTTTATATAAGGATAGAGATTATGATGAAGCACAACTTTTTATCGATAACCTTACACACTATTTAAATTTAGCAGAAGATTCTCAAGTGCTAGATTTAGCTTGTGGCAAAGGACGTCACGCCATTTACCTCAACAGCTTAGGCTATGATGTAGTGGGCGCAGACTTATCTGCAAATAGCATTGAAGCAGCTAAGGCTTTTGAAAATGAAAAACTGCACTTTGAGGTACACGATATGCGTGAACCTTTAGAAAAAAAATACGATGCGATCTTTAACTTATTCACGAGTTTTGGCTATTTTAGTCATCCAGAAGATAACATCAAAGCGCTAAAAGCCATGCACAATAGTTTATCTGACTATGGTCTTGCGGTGATTGACTTTATGAATGTAAATAAAGTAAGCGCTAATTTAGTAGAAACTGAAGTAAAAACAGTTGAAGGTGTTGAGTTTCATATCGAACGAAAAATAGAAAACGGTTATATCATTAAAGATATTCGTTTTCATGCTGATGGAGAAGATCACGCATATACAGAAAAAGTAAAAGCCTTTACTTTGGAAGATTTTGAAACGATGATGAATGAAAACGACATTTACTTACTTGATGTATTTGGCGATTACAAATTAAGAAAATTTTATCCGAACGAATCTGATCGATTAATCATGATCTTTAAATAAGCCGATGGCGTATATCGTACCTTTACTAGCCGTAATTATTGGATATTTAATTGCGCTACTTATTCAACCGAAAAACAAAAAACACCTCAAGCTTTTGATGGCGTTTAGTGGATCCTTTTTGCTCACTTTAACGGTAACGCACTTACTACCTGATGTGTATCAGGCTGCAGTTGGCGATCTTGTAACAGCTGGGGGAGAACATGTACACGACCATAATCACGATCACAGTGGTGCGGGACGAATAGGTTTTTTCATTATGGCTGGTATTGTATTTCAAATTATTTTAGAGTATTTCTCTAAAGGAGCTGAACATGGTCATGTACACAGTCATGAAAAACTAGATCGTATCCCTTGGTTGTTGTTTATCAGCTTGTGTATTCACGCCTTTTTTGAAGGAATGCCCATTAGTCAACACAGTGAACTAGCTCTAGGGATTGGCATCCACCATTTGCCTATTGCCATTATTCTGACGGCCTTCTTTATTAATGCCCAAATGAATAAGAAAATGGTATTCATTTTTATGATGCTTTTTTCTATCATGACTCCTTTAGGAACACTCGTATCAAGTAATATTCCTTTATTAAGTGCATATTATGCCGAAATATCAGCTGTAGTCGTGGGGATCTTGTTTCACATTTCCTCTACGATTATTTTTGAGAGTAATGAAGACCATAAATTTAACATCAATAAACTAATTGCAATATTACTTGGTGTAATTGCAGCATATTTCATCTAAAAGGTCAAAAGGTTTCTTTTTGACCTTTTAGATGAAATCTTTTTATTTTTACTTATTTGCAAAAGCATTCCTAAGAATATAAACCGTTTGGTTTGTTTTTAGTATTTTTGATGCTGTTACTATTAGTTAGACTTATTTCTATATGAAAAAAATAATGCTTATCACCTCTTTTTTAGCGCTGGCAACTCTAGCCTTTGTTGCTTGTGAAAAAGATGATATTTGCGGTAAAGATGAACCGACAACTCCCAACTATAAAATCCAATTCTTTAATTATGAGGATCAAGAAGTTCCTCAAAATGGGATGGTAGAAGCATATGCTGTAGGAATTCAAGACACCATTCGCAATTCAGGGAATACACTGTTACTTCCGCTTCGTTTGGATCAACAACAAACCGATTGGATCTTGCAGATTAAGGAGACCAAAGGCAAGGAAACTATTATTTTACGAGACACACTCACCTTAAAATATCGTGTGAACACACATTATTTAAACAAAGCATGTGGCTATGTTTCTACCTTTTCTCTTCTTCAGGATGGTAGTTCTCCTCTTTTAAATGGAAAAGCAAATACAACAAAAGGCAATTGGATTAAGCTTTATATAACGGAAACAAACGAGATAGATAACAATTTAGAAAACAAAGAAAATGAAAAGCAAGCTCATTTTAAAGTATTTTACTAGTGGTATAATTCTGTTGTTTTCTGTTGTTATTACTGCACAAGAAAAAAACAAAGAATTAGAAAAAAAAACAGAGAAGAACACTCATATGGCTGTTCAAGCTCCTCCTAAATACCCACAGCGATATGGCTTGCGTCTAGGTGCTGATTTGTTTCGAATTACGCGTTCTATGTACGATAAGACATACAATGGTTTTGAAGTTGTTGGCGATTATAGACTTAATAAAAAGATGTTTGCTGTTGCAGAATTAGGTCGAGATAAATTAAACAAAACAGAGAGTACATACGGATTTACCACAGATGGAACTTACCTTCGCATAGGGGTTGATTACAACCTACACGAAAACTGGTTGGATCGAGAAGATATGATTTATGTGGGAGGACGCTATGGCTTTTCATCCTTTTCTCAAACATTAGATTGGTACAAACCCTATAGCACTAATGGTTATTTTGACAATCCAGCCATTCCTGTAAACAAAAAATACAGCGGTTTATCAGCGCATTGGGTCGAATTTGTAGCTGGTATAAAAACTAGAGTATTCGATAATGTTTTTATGGGATTTAGTCTTCGATTGACAGGATTGATCTCGCAAAAGCAACCAGACGATTTTGAAAATCTGTATATTCCTGGATACAATCGAAAGTACAGTGGCGCAATCGGCGTTGGTTTTAATTATACCGTGAGCTACTTTATTCCTCTATACAAATCGAATAAAAAAGCTTTTACTATTCCTGAAAATGACGTAAAATACGACTTAGAAGGAAATAAAATTGAGTCAGAAGAACTCAAAATGATTCAAGAGAACAAACAAAAAGCAATAGAAAACTAAAAAAAAAGCCTTGTAAATACAAGGCTTTTTTTATATCTATATTGGGTTTTAATCCGGTGTAAATTGCCACCTATAAACCAATAACACTTTACTTATGATCCTTTGCTATTATAACTCTTAACCAATTGCTTTAAAAAAGCCCATTGCTTCAACGTTGTTTTAGCTTCTAATGCAGGATAACCTAATACCGTTTTCCCTGCTTCTACATCTCCTGTTACACCAGACCCCGCTCCTACTACTACACCATCTCCTAAAGTAACGTGATCTTTAATCGAAGCACTACCACCAATAACAACAAAGTTTCCTAAGGTTACAGATCCTGCTAAACCACTATTTCCAGCCATAATACAACACTTCCCTAAAACCGAATTATGTCCTATTTGAACTAGATTATCTATTTTACAACCATCACCAATAATAGTAGCACTAAATTTCCCGCGATCAACACATGAATTCGCTCCTATTTCAACGTGATTTCCAATGATAACATGACCGATTTGTGGAATTTTCACTAATCCTTTTTCTGATGGACAGAAACCAAATCCATCTGCACCAAGTACAGCATTAGGATGAATAATACAGTGATTTCCGATTTGAGTACGTTCGCGAACGACAGCTCCAGACCAAATAATTGTATTATCGCCAATCACACTGTGATCCATAACTGTTACATTGGGATATAAAACAACATTCTTTCCAATAACAACGTGTTCTCCTATGTAGCATCCAGCACCAATTTGCGTTCCTTCCCCTACTTGAGCCGTTTCTTCAATACAAGCTTTAGCGTGAATTCCCTCTTTGACTACAGGTAGTTTAGGTGCAAAAAAAGCAAGCAATTGAGACATTGCAATATCTACATTGTCTACTTTAATAAACGCTCGATCGTCACCAGGTACAATTGAAATATCGCGGTTAACAATTGCAATGCTAGCTTTAGAATTAGCCCACATACGCTCATATTTTTTATTTCCAATAAAAGATATTTGCCCATCTTGTGCTTTTTCTAACTGCTCTGCCGCATGAATCTTCTTTACCGTTGTGCCTATAACTACACCGTTCAGGACTTCATTAATTTCATTTAAGGAGTATGTTTTCATTTTAGAAATTGGGTTTCTTGGTTTATACCAAAGAAAACGAATAAAAACTGATTATATTACAACAATATCTTTTTTTATTTCAAAAAAATAAAGAATAACAATTAATTAACCTACAATTCATCAAAAACACCAAAAGAAATTTCATACTAAACCTGTCATTTGGTCAAAAAACATATTAATTATATTTATTTTTAACCAATAATAACAATTTATTGCCTGATTTATTATTAAAATACAAAAAGCAAAAATTAGCAATAAAAAAAGGCATTTTGTGTTTCTTTCTTGTAAAACACACACTTTTTAATTGAAAAATAAGGACAAACAAGGTTAAAATAAGCTTTATTCTTTTTAAAAACAGCGTATAAAACGACATAATCGTTAGTACAACACCTCAGATCTGTCTTTTTTATTGTGTACTCTAAAAGCTTTTGTTTATCTTATACTACCACAAAAAATAATAAATTACATGAAAACTCTATTTAAAACTATTGGACGCTTAATTGCTGAAGAAAATTTTAGTGCTTTAGGCGAATTAAAAGTAGAAAAGCCCACGCACTTTAATTGGGTAACGGAAATATTTGAAGACATACACGTCAAAGAAACACCAGACAAAACAGCTTTGCTTTGGACTGATGGTGAAAAAACAGAACACTATACGTTCAAAACTTTATATAATCGCTACAATCAACTTTTAAATTTTTTACGCAAAAAAGGAATACAGCAACAAGATGTCATTTTAACCCAAATGATGCTACAGCGCATCAACTGGGTGACGCATTTGGCAACAATTAAAGGGGGATATCGTTTATCTCCTGCAGCGAGTATTTTAGGGGTTAATGACTTGAAGTACCGCTTCGAAAAAATTGGACCAAAAGTAATTCTTGCTGATGCAGACAACGTCGAAAAAATTGATGCAGCAGAAAAAGCGGCAAACCTGACCATTCCCATCAAAATTATCATTGATGGTGAGCGCGAAGGGTGGTATCCTTTAACTGTTTTAGATGAACAACCTACAGAAGCAGAAGCTGCTGATACCAAACCCGATGACAATCTCTTCCTATTCTTTACCTCTGGTACTACAGGAATGCCTAAAATCGTTTGCCACACTCAATTAAGCTACCCTATTGGCAACTTAACAACTGCAGCGTGGATTGGATTAAAAAAAGACGATATTCATTACAATATCTCTCAACCGGGATGGGCTAAGTTTGCTTGGAGCAGTTTATTTGCTCCTTGGAGCGTAGGAGCTACTATTTTTGCTTATCACACCAAGGCGCGTTTCCAAGCAAAAACTACACTAACTTTAATGGAGAAACACAAAGTCACAACCCTCTGTGCTCCTCCTACTGTTTTGCGCTTTTTTATTCAAGAAGATCTAGCTTCTTATCGCTTTAGTTTGAGACAATGTGTAGCAGCAGGCGAACCGCTCAACCCAGAAATTATTGAGGAATGGTATGAAGCTACGGGTTTATATATTCGAGACGGTTTCGGTCAAACAGAAAGCACCTGTATGGTGGCAAATTATCCCAATGCAAAATTAAAATATGGTTCTATGGGAAAACCAACCTTTCTCTACGATATTGTGATTGCCGATGAAGAAGGACGTGAATTACCCAACAATGAAGAAGGGAATATCTGTGTCAAAACTGATACTGGCAAAATCAATGGTATATTTAAAGAGTATATGTTTGACAAAGAACGTCAACAACAGGTATTTAAAAATGGAGTTTATTTTACAGGAGATAAAGCTTACAAAGATGAAGAAGGTTACATCTGGTTCATTGGTCGCGATGACGATGTAATTAAAGCATCTGATTACCGCATTGGTCCTTTTGAAGTGGAAAGCGTATTACTAGAGCACCCAATGGTGATTGAATCTGCTGTGGTAGCTAGCCCACATGATATCAAAGGGTTTGAGGTTAAGGCATTCATCATCCTCAAAGATATCCAACAAGGAAATGAAGCACTTGCAAATGAATTGTTTCAGTTCTCCCGTGAACACCTCGCCCCTTACAAAATGCCCCGTAAAATTGAATTTGTAACTGAACTTCCCAAAACAATAAGTGGCAAAATAAAACGCGTAGAACTTCGCGCTCTACAAGCGGAACGCATAGCAAAAAAAATGGAAGTACACATGGAATTTATTTATAAATAGAGAGAAGAAAGAAGAAAGGAGAAAGGAGAGAAGGGTAGATTTTTGCTGTAAAAAGATATTTTTCATTAATGCGTTTTTGCGTTTTTGTAAACTTTCGTTCTTGAAAAAAGTCAACCATATTTAGGGATGTTCAGACGTTCACCTCTCTCTTCTTTCCTCTCTCTTCTTTCCTCTCTCTTCTTTCCTCTCTCTTCTTTATCTCACCGAGTTTATATTTGTTTTGGTGTTCAATGAATCTACACTGCGTTTCGATTTTCACTACGTTTCGATTTTCACTACGTTTCGATTTTCACTGCGTTTCGATTTCCTCTTTCCTCTTTATCTCATTAGGTTTATATTTTATTTTGGTATTCGATGAATATATCTCACCGAGTTTATATTTGTTTTGGTGTTCGATGAATCTACACTGCGTTTCGATTTTCACTACGTTTCGATTTTCACTGCGTTTCGATTTCCTCTTTCCTCTTTCCTCTTTCCTCTTTCCTCTTTCCTCTTTCCTCTTTCCTCTTTATCTCATTAGGTTTATATTTTATTTTGGTATTCGATGAATATATCTCACCGAGTTTATATTTGTTTTGGTGTTCGATGAATCTACACTACGTTTCGATTTTCACTGCGTTTCGATTTCCTCTTTCCATTATTTATCGTAACTTTCTGCTATAAAACAAAAAATGCTGTTATGCTAGTAGATCGTTATGCTTCTTTTGTTCATGAATTAGGTCAATTCCTTCCTGATCAACAAATTATCACCAATCCTATTCAAACAATTGCCTACGGAACAGATGCGAGTTTTTACCGTTTAAATCCTCAAGTAGTTGTAGAAGTACACAATGAAGAAGAAGCAATTCACACGATTAGGCTAGCACATCAGAACAAACTTCCAATTACTTATCGCGCTGCGGGAACGAGTTTATCGGGACAAGCTATTACGGATTCAATTCTACTGGTTGCGACACATCATTGGAAGAATTACACTATTGTAAACAACGGATTACAAGCCACATTTCAGCCGGGAATAATTGGTGGACGTGCAAACATTCTCCTAGCTCCATATGGACGTAAAATCGGTCCGGATCCCGGATCAATTAACGCGGCTATGATCGGCGGAATTGCAGCTAACAACGCTAGTGGAATGTGTTGTGGTACAGCACAGAACTCATACAACACGTTGGCGGATATTCGCCTTGTTTTTTATGACGGAACGGTACTAGATACTGCAGATGCCATAAGTCGACAACAGTTTGCAATCAAACACCCTGAAATCATCGATGAAATACAGGCAATTCACGATGAAATACAAAGTGATTCAACACTATACGAGCGAATTAAACGCAAATACAAGATTAAAAACACCACAGGATATAGCTTAAATGCTTTTATAGATTTTCATGAGCCTTTTGACATCCTCAAACACTTGATGATAGGTTCTGAAGGGACATTGGCCTTTATTTCGACGATCACGTACAACACCGTTGTTAATCACAAAAAAAAGGCGTGTACTTTGATGGCTTTTGAATCTATTTCTACAGCTTGTCAAGCAGTGCCTTATTTAAAAAACAGTCCTGTTTCGGCTGTTGAATTGTTGGATCGAAATAGCATACGCTCGATCGAAAATGAGCCGCAAGCTCCTTCTTATTTTAAAACACTTCCTGCATCCGCTTGTTTGTTGCTTGTAGAAGTACAAGCCAGTACACAAGAAGAACTGGAATCCAAACAGCTCGATGTACAACAAGCTGTTAGTCCCATTCCTACACTTGGTACTTTTGTCTTTACCTCTGATCCGAAAGAATATGCCTTCAATTGGAAAGCGCGTAATGGCTTATTACCGACAACTGGAGCTTTGAGAGAAACAGGAACGACGTGTATTATTGAAGATGTTGCCTTTCCTCTAGACAAATTAGCAGAAGCTAGTTTGGCGCTACAACAACTATTTGCCAAATACCACTACGATGATGCCGTGTTGTTTGGACATGCTTTAGAAGGAAATTTACACCTTGTCTTTTCGCAAGACTTTAGTACAACAACGTCCATTCAACGTTATGCAGACCTGATGGATGAGCTAGTCAACTTAGTTGTTTATCAATTTGATGGATCTCTAAAAGCAGAACACGGAACAGGTAGAAACATGGCTCCATTTGTTGAAAAAGAATGGGGAGAACAAGCTTATGCACTTATGTTGCGTATCAAGCAAATTTTCGATCCTAATGAAGTCATCAACCCTGGAGTGATGATCAATACAAATCCACGTATTCACTTAGAAAATCTAAAGGCCACACCTGCAACTCATCCTGTTGTAGATAAGTGCATTGAATGTGGTTTTTGCGAATCACACTGCGTATCAGAAGGATTGACCTTATCTCCACGTCAGCGTATTGTTATTGGTCGCGAGATCGCTCGCTTGGAACAAACCAACGACAACCCTGTTCTTTTAGCTCAGCTAAAAAAAGAAGCACAATATTTTGTAGATGATACTTGTGCTACAGATGGTTTATGTGCACTTGCTTGTCCTGTCAAAATAGACACTGGTATTTATGTAAAAGCAGTAAGGAGTAATCAATTAACTGCTAAAAACCACCAAGATGCTCTCTATTTTGTTGAACATTTAGATCGTCTAACACACATTGGTCGTTACAGCCTCAAATTTGTGCGTTTATTTCAAAATGTACTCGGTGATCGCACGATGTTGCGCTTGTCTACTAAAATGCGAAAAATAAGTAACAATCGCCTTCCTCAATGGAATATAGCAATGCCTACGGGAACGAAAAAGAATATTACCCCTACTGCTTCTCCCTCAACAGCGAAGCAAAAAGTGGTCTATTTTCCTTCTTGTATTAATAGAACTATGGGAAAATCGAAAGATTATGACAAAAGTGAACTAGATTTAAAGGATTTAATTGTTTTGCTACTTGAACGCGCAGGTTATGAAGTAATCTATCCCTCAGGTGTTGACAATTTATGTTGTGGCATGCCCTTCAGCAGTAAGGGCTTTGAGGAAGAAGGAACGCAAAAATCTACAGCACTTGAAACCGCATTGTTAACTGCTTCGGATCAGGGTAAATACCCCGTTTTATTCGATATGAGTCCTTGTTTCTATACCTTTAACAAGCACCATGATCACCGTGCTTTTACATGTTATGATCCTATTGATTTCATACTAGATGTAGCTCTGCCACAATTAACAGTAACGCGTCCTCGAGAAGAAGTAACAATTTTCCCTGTTTGTTCGGTAAAGAAATTAGGTTTAGAAGAAAAGTTGCTGCAAGTTGCAAACCGTTGTGCAAAGCAAGTCAATATCTTAGATAGCAATTGCTGTGGATTTGCAGGAGATCGCGGTTTTACGTTTCCTGAACTCAATCAACATGGAACGCAAAACCTCAAACAACAGATACCTCCTTCGTGTACGGAGGGATTCTCTACAAGTCGAACCTGCGAAATTGGACTAACAGCACATAGTGAACACCCCTTTAAATCTATTTTCTATCTGATTGAAGAAGTAACAAGGTAAAATAGTTAGTAGTGTTTGTTGAGGTGGTGAGTTGGTGAGGCGATGAGTTGGTGAGGCGATGAGTTGGTGAGGCGATGAGTTGGTGAGGCGATGAGTTGGTGAGGCGATGAGTTGGTGAGGCGATGAGTTGGTGAAACGATGAGTTAGTGAAACGATGAGAGCAAAAAAAAAACCAATCTACAAAAGATTAGTTTTTCTTGTATCTGAGTATTTTTCTGTTAACTGTTCACCAATTACAAATCGATACTATATAATTTCATTTTATTATAAAGTGTCTTTCTATCAATTCCCAACAATTGTGCGGCTTTTGTTTTATTAAATTTCACTTTTTCCAAGGCTGTTCGGATGGCTTGCTCTTCATTTTTAGAAGAAAATAATTTCAGGTCTCTTTCTTCTTCATTAGGACCATCAACAGAGACAGATTTTGGGGCAAATATTTCATCTGGCAACACTTCTTTTTCAATGAAGTCTCCTTTTGTTAGGAGTACAGAGCGCTTGATAATATTCTTCATTTCACGTAAATTCCCAGGCCAATCATAGGTTAAGAAAATGCGTTCAACCTCACTAGAAAATCCTCTTACATTTTTCTCTAATTCTTGATTGGAATGTTTTAAAAAGTGTTTGGCAAAAGATAGCACATCACTTCCTCTATCAGTTAAACGAGGAGCGACAATACCAAATTCGTTCAATCTATGGTATAAATCTTCTCTAAATTCACCTTCTCTTACCGCTTTAGGGAGATCTTCATTTGTTGCAGCAATAACACGGATATCAACGTCTATTTCATTGCTACTACCTACAGGTTTTACTTTTCTTTCTTGTAGTGCGCGTAACAGTTGTATTTGTACTTCGTAGGATAAGTTTCCAACCTCATCTAAAAAGATTGTACCGCCATTCGCTGCTTCAAAATGTCCTATTTTATCTGTAACTGCACCTGTAAAAGAGCCTTTAATATGCCCAAAAAACTCACTAGAAGCCAAATCTTTAGGGATTGCACCACAATCTACCGCGATATAAGGCTTCTTACTTCGCTTACTCAATAAATGTATAGAATGGGCTATATTTTCTTTTCCTGTACCACTATCTCCGATAATTAATACTGACATATTGGTTGGCGCAACTAATTCAATATACTCTTGAAGTTGTAGTGAAACTTTACTTTCTCCTTTTACGTATTCTTCAATTTCTCCTTCGGTAGCTGTTGCAGTTGTAGTAGAAGAATCAAACTCAGTTCTGGCTTTATCTTCTGTTTTATTTTTTTTATCCAATGCTTGTTTAATCGTTAAAACAATTTCATCTGGATTGATAGGTTTAGCCACATAATCAAAAGCACCTAATTTCATTGCATTAACTGCTGTTTTGATTTCGGTATATCCAGTCATTAGGATGACTTGAGAGGAGATGCATCTCGCCTTGATGTATTTTAACAATTCTATTCCATCACTATCAGGAAGTCTGACATCTGTTAATACAATATCATAACACGTATCGTCGATTGCTTTTTTAGCATCTTGAGAATTAAAAGCATTCATAACAACAAAACCTTTTTTGGTTAAAAAGGCTTTCAACATTTCGCAAAATGGTACATCATCGTCTATAACAAGAACTTTATGACTCATATTCTATCCGTCTATTATTTTTGGGCTAAAGACAAATTTAATATAATTATTTTTGAGAAACTAGCAAGTCACAAAACTTTAACCTCCTATAACAGTAAAAGGGAGCCTAAGCTCCCTGTTTACCTGAAGATTTCTCTTCTTCACCTTACTAACGATCTAACCTATTACCTCGTTTGGTAATAAAATTTTTTAAAACAAACACTTAATTTTCTTTTTCTAGCAATTAAAGTTGACTGCTCAACTTATTTGTTTTTTTGTATAACACCTTACGCTATAGTATATAGAAAAAAGCATGCCAAAAAAACATTTCTCCGTAAAAAAGAATTAATACACTATTTGTCAATCAATTAGAATTAAGATCGTTTTATATTTTACTTGAAACCACAGCACAAACCACAACACAAAGTGGGTAGATATTCCCCAAATATTAGAATGGATACCCAATTGCCAAATTAAACATCAGGTTATCTTTTCTCCATTTTCCACTTCCAAAGTTAATATCCTTAACTACCCAACGTTCTCCTGGCTCATTATAAGGCACACGTAACGGAAAGGCAAAATCAAAACGCACCACTAAGAAAGTCACATCAAATCGAAGCCCTGCTCCTGCCCCAAGAGCAATTTCCTTATAAAAGTCGCTTGATATTTTACCTCCTGGCCTGTCGGACACTTCATTTAAATTCCAGATATTTCCACCATCAATAAACAGAGCTCCATGAATGATACTCACCAACTTCTTGCGGTACTCAAAATTAAATTCAAACAATAAATCTCCAGATTGATCAGGAATAAACTTTGCGTCAAATGTGTTGGGATTAAAACTACCTGGTCCTAATGTTCTCGCTCTAAATGCGCGTATACTGTTTGATCCTCCTACATAAAACTGTTTCGTATAAGGAAGGTTTTTTGAATTGCCATAGGCATATCCAATACCCGCGTGAATACGACTGACAAACTGAGCTGTTTTACTCAACTTTAAATAATGTCTAAAATCGTGTTCTGTTTTGAAATACTGACTAAAAGGAACTCCTAAAATTGTTTTTTCTTTGTCGTCATCCACTTTAGCTCCCATAAGTAGTCCTGTGATATTTCCCGAAAAATCTAAACCGCCTCGATAGTAGAATGTATTTCTTCTAAATTGATTCATCGTATTGGTATACGTGTAAGTATAGGTAGGACCAAAAATCAATTGCTTTTCAATTACACGTTCCATTGAAGGGTTACCAGCTGCTGTTTCTTTATAGAGATCTGTGACATTTTGAGGCGACACATAATTCACTTCTAATGCGTTAAATTGATGTTCTTTTCTGGCATTTTCCTTCCATAAATAACCCCATGATCCCTTAACAGATATCAAGGAATACAATTGACTTCTCTCTAAATATTCTCCTCCTAAAGTTGCTCTAGTACGGGGAATATAGCCACTAGAGGAATGAAAATTACCTGGAGCAATCAAACGCGGCCATGTCAAACTTGCTTCTAATCCCGCTTTATAAACATTGTATCCCTTGTTTTTAGAAGACATTTGAAAGTCTGCTCCTCCATAAGCTGATACAGAAAATAATTCGGCCCCTTTGAAAATATTTTTATGACTCCAATTGACATTTAACTCTGCTCCATTATAGCTCGCTGAATTCGTTTTACCCAACAGCTCTACGCGTATCGATTTGGGATCATCTGGCGTTAAAAAATAATACACATCCAATTTGTTATTCACCGAATCGACCAATTCAAATTGGTTTTTTACGTATTTAAAAACACCTAAATTCACCAAGCGATTCAACGAGAGATTGTGGTCATTTCTGTTGTAAATTTCTCCTTCTTCTAAATAAATAGTACGGTCGTAAATACTCGGTTTAAACTTCTTTTTCGGATCAATGACTTCAATTCCCTTATGTGGTTGAGCTGTTTCTATATCGCGTTTGATATTCGTTTCAGCAAGTGAATAGTCAGAGAAAACATACACCTTGTTAATTGTATAGGCTTTCGTTGCCAACACAGGGGTATCGTCTTTTACTTTGACAAACAGATTCACTTGGTGATTTCCTACTGTACTATCTACTTGAACTAATAAGTTATCAGGACTAAAATAGAAATACCCTTTATTCTTCACATAATTATCAAAGCGAACGCGTTCTTCTTTAATTTGTTCAAGATTATAAGGTTTATCTTTTTTGAGGCGTGTCCAACGTTTACCCGCTTCGTATATTTCTTGTTGCAAAGGAGTAGAATCATTCAAGAACGTCACTTGATTAATTGTAAACTGTGAACCTGGTCGAATTGAATACAAAGCTCCTTTTTTCTTGTCACTTATTTTTAGGGTATCATAGGCAACCTGAACATTAAAATATCCTTCATTCTCCATGCGATTAACCAAAATGGCTTGGTTGTGTTCCATATCCACTTGATTAAACAGCACAGGAGGTTCACCGAGTGAGTTGCGAAACCATCGTCTTACTTTATTCGTTTTAGAAGGATCTCCTCCTAAATTATAAAAAAACAACTTTGGTCGAAACCCAGCAAAAGAAGCATTCGGTTCAGGACGCAAAAGAGTGGTAAGTGATTCTTCAAGCTGTTTTTTCTGTGCTTTACTCACTTCATTTCCTTCAATGTCAACCACTCCTTTCGTGTAAAGAGCTTCTCCATCTTCTATGTACTTAGTGGAACTACATGAGCCTACAAAGAATCCTGCAATTCCAGTTAAAGTAAATAATAGAACGTTATTCTTCCTTTTTAGCCTCATCTCTTATTTGTTTTTTCAATTGTCTTTTATCTTTTGAACGCTCAAATAGCTCTTTAAAATGCTCATAACTCATCGTAATAATAAAACCTACTCCTGTTTCAACTACTTGTCCTTGTAGGGCTACTTCATACTGATTTTTTCGATAGACACGCAATAGATAACGACCGTCTTTTGACAGGGCATATTCTAATTCTATATCTCCTGCGATATTAGTTGCTTGTTCGTTTTGTCTTTGATTTCCTTCGACCTCAAAACTACTTCCAACTGTTACTTTCAAACGATCTGAAAACAAGCGTTTTGAAACTGCAATGTTCAAATCTGTTCTATTTTCTCTCGATCCTGAAGAAAAATCTTCTGTTGATTCTAAGTTAAAATTCAACTCTACTCCTTGAATTAAGTTACTAGCTAGATTATTCAATTGATCTGACAATAATCGGTTCACACTTTGACGTGCCATAGTACCTGCACTTAACCCTCCCATACTACTTTCAAATGGATTATCTCCGATAAAGTGATTTAATAAGAGAAGTGCAAATACTTGCTTATTCAATTCCGATTCATTGGCTCGGATTTGTTCTAATCGCGATTTTGTATTAGAAATCACATCACCAGAGGCACTAGTTACTCCGTCTTTTAAGCGAATGTCAAATGAAATTTCAGGCTTAAGCAATTCGCCTTTCATCTTTAACAAAGCTTGAAAAGGCAATTGCTGTTTGTACATATTTTGCTGCGTTGGCGACAAAGCAGCTAGTTGATTCTGCAACAAGTCAATAGGTGCTGTTTTTGTCTCAAAAATAGCCGTTAAATTGAGAATTGCATCTGTAGGATCTCCCGCAAAGGTGATTGAACTTCCCTTTTCTACTAGAAATTTTCGCTTGATAAAATTAAAGGATAAATCATAAGATCCTTCTGAAAACTCATAGCGTCCAGTTAAGGAAACTTTTCCAGATGGATCAATTCCACCAACGATATCTCCCTCACCTTTAAGCGTAATTTTATCTCCACTGCTCTTATCCATGATCATGGTAAATGCAGCTTCTTTGTCTACGATAATAGACACTGAAACATCCATTCCTTTCAGTTTAGACTGATTAAAATCGCTTTGATATTTTAACAGTTCGGCTTGTCGCAAACTTTCTTCATCAATAAATTCAACGATTCCTTCTCGATCAGCAATCGAAGGGTCTTCTTGTGGCATGACCATAGTGAAATCCGTTTTCTTTCCAATACTCAATTGCCCTGTTACTTTCGGTGTGTTTAAGTCCCCTCTTATTTTAATATTGGAATCAAAAATCAAGGTCCCGTAATACATATCATTATCCTTCACAGTAGAGCTGATGGCTTTAAAGTCAACAGCTTTAATATCTAGATTGAATTTAAAATCGGTGTAGGTTTGCGTTAAGATTTGTCCGTCGATAACCAATAAGTTTCCTTCAGAATCCGTCACACTAAATGCGTCTAACTCAATTCCTTTAGTAGTAAAGGAGATTTTCTCATTAATATCTTTAAAATCAGCATTAATCGGATTCACATGAAAACCAATGTTATTAAAATCCAACGCCCCTAGAATGGTTGGTTTGTCATAGTTGCCTCCGATATTTAATTGTCCAGAAAGATATCCTTGAGCCTCACTTAGATTCCCCATACTGAAATATTCTAGGGCCTCTAATTGAAACTTATCTAAGGCTAGTTTGAGGTCTAAACTCTGCTGATCGACATCTGTGGTTCCAAACAATCGAATCTTATTTTCTTTCCCTTCTAAGACAATATTAGCTGCATACTTACTAAGTGACTGATTTGCTACCCCAATATGCAGATTACCCAATCCTATTTCATAAACTGCAAGATTACTAATATCGATATCCGAGATGAACCTAAAATCAGAAGACAAATCTTTCAGTCGAATTTCGCCATTAATTGTACCTGCTGCTAGCAGTTTATCTTTTTGAATCATTTTAGTAATGGTTTCAATACTAAAATTCTCAAAATTCACGGTCAATGGGCTGTCCATTTTCTCTTCATCAGAAGCTAACCGAATTAGATTCTGTTGATACTTTAGTTCAAAGTCTTTGGCAAAAATTCCCTTTTCACCCAGCACAATTCTATTTTCAGGATGAATCGTCCAAGGAATATAATCTAATACAAATCCGTTTTCTTTGATATGAACTTGTTGTTGTTTAGAATCAGCGAGAATCTCAGCTCCGATCAAATAGCAGATTTTATCTTGCTTATCCAATAATTTAAAATTGACATCCACGGTATTATTCTTCGCATAACCATCTAGAACCATATTTCTAAGTCTAAAAGATGCATTTGAAATACTCTGGATGGCTAATTTATAGTCTAATGCTTCTCCTTTAGGTTTTACATCTACTGTAATTGCATCAACAGTAATATCACCATACACTAAAGCGGGTATTTCTCCTTGTAGAGTAAGATAGTTATCCTTTTGTCGATAAGTTCCTCCGAAAACAATAGGTTGAATTTCCTTGAGATCGGGTGCTATTTTTTGAAAGATCGGATCATTTTTTATACGCAATTGATACGTAAAATACTGTTGTTTTACAGGTTTATCTTCCTCTTTCTTCTTTTGGTCAAGGCTTGAGGTTTCCGGTTCTGTTTGTGCATGGTAATATGTCTGAATCGTTTGTGTTAAGGCATCGCTTAATTGCGTTAACAGATAATCACCTTCCATGTCAAAATCAACCACTTGAGAAGTCAAACTCATCTTGCGGTACGCTTCTTTTGCTTGAGCGACGAATTGAATGGGTTGTAACTTAAACGAACGACTAGCTGCGGTAAAGTTTAAATCCTGAATTGTTGCTGTTCCGACCAAACTATCCGGCAAAATATTAGCCATTGCTACCTCAATTCGACCTTTCACGGTTGAAGGTTCTGGATTTAAACGCAGCTGATGAAGGTCAATCTGTTTTAAATCAGCAAGTAACTGAAGACTCAACGCTTGATCCGTCCAAGTACCCGAAGCGGTCAAGTCAAAATCTAAATTGGGATCTGTATTTTGAGTTTCTACGGCATATTTTCCGTTGGCCAGATGTCCATCGAGTTGAATATCCTTATATGTATAACCATTATATTCTGCTTTTGCCAATTTGATCCAAGCATTGGCTTGTGCTTTTGTTGGTTCAAAACTCAAACCGTCAATCTTAGCCTGTAAACTAATGCTTCCTATTGAATCATTTTTAATTAATCGACCTACATTTAATTGATCAACTGTAAGATTAGCCCAATACTTTTCTTTGTTTTTAACGCGTTGGTTGAACGCCCCATCAAAATCAATAGTACCTAAACTTGTTTTTAAGCTAAAAGTACTGGCAATGTCTTGTTGTGTTCCTTTTGCCTTTCCATTAAAGCGAATTAAAGCGGGAATTTCGATATTTTGAGGCAATACAGAAGCAGGAGCTAAAATTCGAATATCTTTTGCTGTAGTTTGAAAATCTTTAATAGCGATATCAACATAGGCTTTTTCTACTTCCGGTAAATTTCTAATCTTACCTTCTGCATTTAAAAAAGTAGACCCTAACATATTGACATAGACTTTTTCAATGTTTAAATCACTAACCAAACCTTTAGCAACGAGTTCAACGTCTATTTTCTGTTGACTGATAGAGGTTAATCCATTGGCTTTAAAAACATCAGGTAGTAAGAGATAAGCATCTTTTAATCCCAAATGAGAATTCGAAATTACTACATCTGTTGAAAGCTGTCCGAGTTCATCCGTCAATTTAGCTAAACTATTATAGTTAAAAACAGCAGTTGTATTAAATTGCGTATTGGGTGTTTCAATACTTAAATTTTTTACAAAAGAAGCTTGTTGACCATATTGAAAATAGGCTTTTACATTAGTAAGAGCAAAGCCACTTTGCTCTTTGAATGAGAAATGCTTTAAATTTCCATTCAAGCCAGCATCAGTATATTGAAAATCTTTTAAACTAAAATTGAGTTCATCAATTGCTATGTGATTAACATCCAATCCTTCCGGTAGCTTCTTTTGATTATCATCATCATACTTCACATTCAAATCGTTGATATCAAAATTGCGCACGGCTAAATTCCACCCTAAAGTTGTTTGCTCTGCTACAGGGACAGAATCTGGTTGACCTAAAGCGGGTTTACTCGCGTTAACCGCAATTTGAGGCCTTGGTAAAAAGCGAACTTCTGCCTTCGTTTTGTTTAGTAAGATTTCTTCAACATCTAGTTGTTGTTTTTCCAGATTGAGTTTGTTTAGCGTTACGCTAAATTTGTCCAATGACAAAAGCGCTTGGATATAGTCTTCTTCGCTTTGATAATTGATATTGGCTTGTGTTAGTTCTACTACCCCTATCGTTAAATCTATTGGTTTCACGGGTTCATCGGAAGGTTCCAACACTTCTTCTACAGGAGCAAGATGTTCACCTTGCGGTTTTTCTTTGTGATAGGTTAAATTAATTCCATCAGTCGCTATCATAGGTAAAGCGAATCGCATTTGTTCGAGATCAAAATCTCTAAAACGCGTAAGGAATTGATTTAATTTAAAATCAACATGATGGCCGTCATAAGCATCGTCAAATTTTAAGGCAACAGTACTTAAGTTAAGTTGCCCTACAGAGATAACTATTGAAGAAGGAGTATCTTCTTTTTCTTCTTCCGTAGCAAATGCTTCAATAATATAATCAAAATTAAAGCGCTGTAACGTATCTCTTTTAACATGAGCTGTTAGCCCATCTAAATCAACTGAATTGACACTGAGTTTATTATTTAATAAGCCAAAAAGTCCAATATCTACTCCTAAATGTTTAACATAAACTAGTGTATCTTTTTCTTGAGATTCGAGATAAAGACCTTTAACGACAATTTCTTTTGGAAAGGAAATGGCAATTTTATCTAGTTTAACAGGAGTTCCTATCTTTCCTTCAACAAAAGATATAGCCTTGTCTTTTAAGGCATTTTGAATAGCAGGTATTTGCACTAATACTATTAAAAGTATCAGTAAAACAAGGATTGAAAACACAATCCAACCCACTATTTTACCTATTTTAACAAGTAGTTTCTTCAATGTCTTTTAGTTTTATTCAAAAATAGCAAAAACCTCTCGTATTTAGGGGGCAAATAACTAATTTTTCACAAATATTCTTATTTTGAGCTCTTATCATAAAGAAAAAAACAAAAAATTTAAATCTGTAAAATTCCATTTTTTTTAAAATTTAAACCCCTTGTTTTTCACCTAAAAATTCAATTCATTTTAAAAAAAAGAGTAGCTGTTTAGCTGTTGCTCGCCTTTACTGATCATTTATTTTGTTAATTTAAAGCCACTTATTTCTTTCTAGCGGTAAAAAAAGAAGGTTTTCCCGATCAAAAAACAGCTTTATTTTTTATTTTTAAATAGAAGTAAAACTTCTAATTAGTCTAGTAACCATCAAGGATTAAAACATCTTTTTAATTAAAAAATTACATTCAATTTCAAATAAAATAAAACAAACAATATATTTTAACTATTTTAAGTTAAAAATAAAAATATTTTTAGTAATTTTACACTAACAAAACAACACTTAATTATTTAATTCTATCAAAGCCCCTTACAAAATTGATTGTCGTTCTTAAAAAGTAGCCGAAATGAAAAAATTATTTTTCAATCAACAAGGAATTGAGCAAAAACAACAAAGTATGGCTCAGCTTCCCACTCAACAATTGCAAGAGGAGCTTTTAATTATGCTATATGATACAAAAAATTGGGTTATTAGTAACTTCGTATTATCTAAGCATCAATTAGAAAAATTAGAAGATGCCCCAGAGGCATTTTTGAGAAATTTTAGACTTACATCGATGAATATCACGTGTAATTAGGCTTACTGCAATTTATCAATTGATACAAAAAACAAAAAAACCAGCTGATGTCAGCTGGTTTTTCTATTATTACATGTGATTTTTTGCTATATAAGTTCTGAAATAACCACATTCGTTAATCACTTCTTGATAGTATTTCGTATCACTGTATTGGGTTGCTAATTCTTGGAATCCCTTCCATTTTTTAAACATCGGATCATCCCATCCTGCACCCCAATAGTACTCTTTGTTTTGATACTGATTAGCGTAAAACTCATTTCGCTCTGTCTTAGCTTCCATATACGCCATTTTCGCTTTTTGTTCTTTCGTTGTTGCCGCTTTTTTAGCGATGGCATAATACTTTTTAGCCATACTCATGTTTAGCAAGTACTTTCTTTCAGCAGGTGAAATGAAATTTCCATACTCATTAACCAACGCATTGTAGTAAAACACACGTGCATTTCCGTAATAGGTTGCATTGTAAAAAGCATTCCCGACAAGTAACGCATTGTTATACACATCTTCTCCTTTATTTATCTTGTCTTGCATTTCTTTTACTTTCTCTAAAAAGCTAAGTTTAGTATATTTTACAGCTTGTTTAGCGACGTGATCACAATCATTACAATCTTGAATTTTTCCGTTAAAAGGATTGCCTAACAAAATTGTATTTTGATACGTTTTTACATAAGGTTCATCGTTATAAGCATATGATGTCGTTACAGGTTCTGCTTTTTTCATTTCTACAATAGCTTGATCTACTTTATCTTGATAGAACAAATTAATCGCTCTTCTTTCATAGATATCACTCAAATTGTATTCATACTTATCAACCATCAACTGCTCAAAGGTTGTTTTCTTTTGCGTCAACAAGAATTTCTCCATCTTAACTGTGTTGTCTACTTTGCCATAAAAGTCCAAATTAGAAAACATAATTTCACTCATCACACTATTTCCTTGTTCTTTGTAAACTGCAGCCAAATATTGACGAATCCAGTGTACAGCATACTCATATCGAAACGGATCTTCATAGTTGCTATGCGGTATGATCTCTGTATAGATCCATTGCATATCGTTCAAAATCACTTGTTCTGCTTTCGCATCCATTTTACTTATTTGAGATACTTGGTTAATCAGTCCGAATAATCGAATTTGATTATGAATCAACACATTGCCTTTTGCTTCTTTTTGAGCTTTGGCAAATGCTGCTTCTGCTGCTTTGTAATCACCTTGAAAAATAGAGAGATAACCGCTAGCCAATAACCACAACGAAGGATTGTCTACTTTCTGTGGTTGAGCTGCCATTTGATTCACCCAATCCAATCCCGATTGATCAATCGCTTTCTTTAAACTAGAAAAATATTCTTTACTACTCTTAAATGATTCTTCTCTATATTTCAAAACAGACGACTCTTGCTCGTTTACCCAACGTGTTAGTAGATAATTAGCATGTGGACTCTTACTATCTATAGCAACTACTTCTTTAAGTGCGTCCATAGAATTGGTATAATATCCTTGCATAGCCCAAACAGCGGCTTGCACTTCAGTAGAAGAAATAGAAGAAACCAATTGTTTTACACGTTCTGTTTCTCTTGGCTTGTAGTTGTAAAGCGCTACTTGACGCAAGGTTGCATTTGCGTTAAAAACCTCAGCATATAATGCATTGGATTTATCATAATCTCCCGCTTGATAATAGGCTCCAGCGACATAACTCAATCCTCTATAGTACAAATTGTTTTTAGGTTGTTTTGCTGCTGTTTGTTCAAAAAAAGCGATCACACTCGCTCGATTAGTAGAATAGAATTTTGCTTTTAGTACTTGAAACCACATTCTATTGGTAAAGAACAGATCTTTACTCTTTAGGTTTTTGTATATTTTTTCTACTTTATCCGCTTGGTTCTCTTCCATTAAATTAGCTACATAAGACTCATAATCCCAATAACTATAACTGTCGTTGGAATAGCTTTCAATTTCTTTGGCTTGGTACAAGAACGTAACGAAATTGCGAATGCGCTCGTCTTTTAAATTCCAAGATGTTGTCTTTTTGCCTTTTAGATTAGCGTAAAGTTGATCAATTTCTCCAGCATATTCTTGACTAGACAAAAGGTATTTTTTAATTTCTTCGCGATCTAGTTTTCCTTGAAGATAGGTCGTCCATTCTTCAACGATATCATCATTAAACATAGAGGCATTATCCATATATCCTCCATTGTAAAAACGATCATATGGGGCAAAAAATAGAGGTTCATAAGACGCATCAGCAAAAGCCTCAGGCGTAAAATTAGAAATGCTAGAATAGCTCCACCATCCATCTGCACAACCATAAGTATATATACCTGAACTTAAAAGAACAGATAAACTACCTACAACGTACCATTTCTTTAAAGACTTCTTGATCATAGTAATTGATATTTTTTGAATTTAAATCGTATAAAATTATTTCATTGGGACATTTCCCACTGGCTCGAAACAGATCTGTTGTCATTTCTTTCAATTGATCAGCCTTGATACTTTCTACTTTTAGTACATCTCCTTTTTGGAAAACAAACCCAAAGCGCGTTATTTCTTGCTGAACGACAAATTGATTAGGGGTAATTTGTTTTAGATCTTGTTGTTGTTTTAGATCTTCTACACGCAAACGACTTATTAACCGCACTACTTGATCATTTCTACTGTGCACAACCCAAGCGTAAATAGGCAAGGCATAGTCCAAATGAAGGGGATACTCTTTTAGTCCACCCATATACTTTTGTGCTATTTGTCGATCATATATAGAATTCAAAGAATCTGAAGCAATTCGTCCCATATTATAATACATTAATACGCCACGATCGACTTGGGGTATTCCTGTTTTTGAAGCGAATTTCACCTGATGCAAGCGAATCGTTGCTGATATTTTCATTTCCGTTTCTTTTCGCAATTGATCAATTAATGCAAAAAAACGATCCTTACTATCGAGGGTCCAGTCACAATCTAGTTGAATTTCCTGACTGTCAATATTGTTTCGTTCGTTTATTTGCAATACAAAATCAACTAGTTGATTGGCTAATATTTTCACATCGAGTTTCTCGTTGCGCACCACTTCATTTTTGATATAAATAACAGGAACAACTTCAAGTAGAGGCACTGCATCTTTAAAGACAATGGGAGTGATAGGAACAGCCATACCATTTTTTAAACCAATGTCAAAATATCGCACATAAAGCTTACTAACCTCTAAGTTTTTTAGGGTTTCCCTTTCAACATCATCTAAAGTAAATGTGGTCTTCCAATAATAAAAAGAGAGCTTAGGATTTTGGTTAGATGAAGTATCTCCACAAGATATGCATAGCATAATCAGTAGGAATAAAATATTTTTTTTCATTGCATTTTTAAATCGTACCACCTCATCAATCAGGTTGTATTTTCACCTCAAAAGTACAGCTAAGAATAGATATACAATCATCTTTTCTATACTAATTTTATCTTTTCAAAAGATTTAATAAAGAAAAAAGCCTAGAGGATTTTATATCTCTAGGCCTTTATTTGATTTACTTTCTTAATTTACTGTTTCATTTGTCAATTCAAATCCCCAGTTTTTTCCTTTTAAAACGGCGGGAACTCCCTTAACCATCCACACAGGTGCTTGCGCATCTTTAAGGTAATAATCAAAAAACTGTTGTTGACGTATTTGAATATCTTTTCTATTTTGACGTTTCATCAAATTGTGTTCATCACCGTTATAGTTAAGCATCCAAACAGGTTTATCCAATCTGCGCATGGCCATAAACATTTCAATTCCTTGATACCATGGCACAGCGCCGTCGTTGTCGTTATGCATAATTACCAAAGGAGTTGTTATCGCTGGCACTTTAAACAAGGGTGAATTTTCGATATACAATTCATATCCTTCCCAAAGTGTTTTACCTATTCTACTTTGTGTTTTTTCATATTGAAATTGACGACTCATTCCTGTTCCCCAGCGAATTCCTCCATAAGCAGACGTCATATTGGCAACAGGAGCACCTGCCCAAGCTGCGGCATATCGATCTGTAACCGTAACTAAGTACGTTACTTGATATCCTCCCCAACTTTGTCCTTGAATTCCAATTTTGTTTCCATCTACCCAATCATTTTGCTTTAAGAAGTCGACACCTGAGTTGATATACTCTTCTGCTGCTTTACCTGGAAAACCATCCGTATAACTAATATCGGGAGTAAATACCAAATAACCGTTGCTTACAAAATAGGGAATATTTAAACGAGAAGGCGTTGGTGCGGGTGCTTCATAACGGTTTAAATTGTCCGATAGCTTTTCATAAAAATACACGAGCATAGGATATTTTTTAGTTGCATCAAAATCTTCTGGTTTAAACAAAACACCTGTTGCTTCATATCCGTTTGGCGTTGTCCAATGTACTAATTCATTGGTTCCCCAATTGTATTCTTCTTGTTGTGGATTTAATTGTGTCAGACGCTTCGTTTGATCTAAGGTTTCTCCCACATATAAATCATTTGATTGCGTAAAATTACCTTTAGTAAATGCATATACAGCCGCATCTTTCGCTTTACTCAAAGACGGATATCCGCTGTAATTATCTAGTAAAATTTTTGTAGGATCTGTTGCATTTTTGATACTTACATAGAAATATCCAGCTTCTTTAGTTTTGGTATCAAATACAGTAGCTATGATGGTTTCATTTCTATTGAATGACTTTTTTTCGTCATCTAATTGAACTAAATCAAAAGCAAGATTATTTTTGCGTCCATATCCATTGGTGATCATACGAGGTGCTTTATTTCCTTTTAAATAAAACTCCCAGATATCATAGCGATCTCCAATAAGAACCGATTCATCATTATCTGTCCAACCTTTAATTCCGTAAGAAGATGGAAAATCAGGCATATCAAATTCTTCCTCTGCAAAAGAAACAGCTATTCCTTTGTTTAGTTGTTTCACTGTTGCAGTTTTAATGTCATATACATACCAGTTTTCTTCCTCGCTATTGTAATAAACAACAGCTGTTCCCTTTGGTGCAATAGCCGCTCTTCCTGGAAGATCTTTGATAATTTCTTTGCGTTTTCCCGTACGTACATCCACAACATAATAAGAACTCACACCCGAAATATCCCATTGTTTTTCTACGCGTCTTCCATAATCTGACATTTGAAATACGAGAAAAGCATTTCCTTCATCAACTAAGGTTGTATAATTGGTTGTTTCGTCCGCTAATGCAATCATTTGATTGGTTTTTGCCAAATCAATGGTTGCTAGATACGATTTTTTCAATTCTTTTTCTAAGTTCACCAATTGTTGAGGCTGTAAATAATCTTCTTTATAATGCCAGATATCAACAATGGCATGATCATCTGCAAGTAAGGTGGTATCCTTAGGTATAGGTTTTGGCGCGACTCCAAAGTACAAACGCTTGCCATTTTTACTAAACTGAGGTGTATAATTTTCAGAAACCACCCAATCAATAGGCATACCTTTTTTTGTATTTTCAATTAGAGCTGTGGCTGCATTTGGTAAAACAGCATGGTAAAGCGTATAATTTTTAACCAACGCTTTTTCTTCATCTCCAGAATAAATGAATGTAACTTGTTTTCCTTCCTTATCAAAACTAAATTGAGAAAAGCTTCCTTCTCCTATAAACAACGGTGTTGTTTTGCGTGTTTTTAGCTGCAAAGCAAATACGCCATACGTTGTGTCAACCGTTTTAGCCGTATTCTCTTGTTGTACCTCTTCTTCTTTGTTTTCTTCTTTGTTTTCTTCTTTACTTGCCTCTTTATCAGTTTCCTTTTTCTTTGGATTCGGATTTTCTGTTACATAAACAAGGTAATTTCCTTTTTCATCCATAAAGTAGGATGTTACGTTTTCGATGCGCTCTTCAGAAGCTGTTTCTAAGTTGCGAACTACAAGCGTTAAAGGTTCACTTTTAGTACTTTTTTTAGGCGTTTTTGCTTTTTTTGTTTGAGTAGTATCTTTTTCCTTCTCCAGCAAGTATGCAAGGGTATTTCCTCCTTTTTCAGCCAATTTAAAAGATTTTACTTGAGGTATCTTTACATTTGTTTGAGTGAGTAAATTAAAAATCCCCAACGAATCTTTTGCCAATTCATCCTCTTTCTTCTTTTTGTTTTTTACCGCTTTTATGTCAGTATAAAAAGGTTTAATGGTATACACCAAATAGTTAGAATCAGCTGTAAGGATTGGATTTTCTCCTCGGGAAAAAGTTTGTTTTACATCCTTTTTCAACAAATCAACTACAAGTTGTTTATCTCCTTCTTGTTGTACAATCTGATAGACGATTGCTTTACCATCATTGGAAAACTTCTTTTGTCCAATACTCTCCCATCGATCATAAACACTGTGATCAAGGGGTTTCTTTTGTCCGTACCCCAACGTTGATGCTAACAAGAAAAGACCTAAACTAAGGGGATATAATCTATTCATATGAATCATTATACAAGTATAAAATATTAGTATTATGTGTGTGTTTTGGAAAGGTACAAGATATTTCTTTACAGAGGATATAGCAAATCTATTAACAGCACAAGGTCTATTAATTCAAGTTGCTTTGCTTGTATGTTGTTAATTTAACTTTTTTTGCTGTAATACTGCTATCTCTCCAAACTTGATGCGAAAAAAAAAGGACAACAGTCATCCTGTTATCCTTTATACTATGTTTCGTTTTTTACATTTACGACTGTAATTCTTGAATAAAAACCTCTACATCTGCGTCAAAAGTTGGCTCTTGCATTAATTCTAATGCCAAGGTTGTCATTTTTTTAAAGTGCACCTTTGTATAACTACGTCCAAAACTCAACTTACAGAAATCGCCAATAATGCCAAAAACACCGTTAATTTCCTCTGTTGTGACTTCTTTTTTATCGGCATAGCGTCCTCTGAGTACAGCTGCGCCAACAAATGCACCTGTTTTCACGACTAAATCTGTATTTAAGATTCCCTTCTTATCTGCTAAATACAATAATTCATCGAGGTTGTGATGAACCAATGTCTTTATATCCATAATCTTCTCTCTAAGTTAAAACACAAAGTTATAAAACAATTGACGAAATTCCTTGGAATAAAAAAAGCTTCTATTAAAAAATAGAAGCTTGTCTTTATAAGGTATCAAAAATTACATTTTTTTGAAGTATAAATAAACTTTTTCGTTTTTCAATCTGCTGTAATCCGATAAGTAATCTTCTACACGCAAATATCCCGCTTGGAAACCAATTTCTAAATTCCCATCATGATGAGCAGGAGATTTTCTTTTTCTTACGAAAATTGGTTTCATAATTGGTTTTCCATCTTTATCTACTTTATCCCCATCCGGAACTAATACAGGTTCCATCACGTCGTCTGTAATCAATGCATATAAGTTACCTGAAGAAGTTAATTTCAAGTTTCTAGAAATTCTAGGAAATTCGAAAACACTTGTACATACTCTTTCATTGTTATTAACTCTCATCCCGTAGTTGTTATAAGATAAAGAATCGATAGCCATAGAGGTACCTGTACGGTGTACCACTAAATAATCTTTTTTCTTACATTCATTCGTTTCCTCAACCAAACCAACTTTTCTATCGCCTATTTTATTTCCTACATAGGCCCATTTTCCAGAAACTAACTCATCTAGATTGGCTAGTTCTGTATAAGGTTGAGAAAAAATAGGATCAACAGAAGAGGAGTTATCATCACTACTAGAACATGCAGCTATTGCAATAGCGCCGAATAACACAGCTAATATTTTTTTCATTTCGCTTTTGGTTTTAAGTATTTAAGAAACAAATATATTGTTTTTTGTTTCACAATAAATAAAAAAGAGCCTAAATAGACATTTAGGCTCTTTTTTTAACATATATATTTCTTAAAATATTATACGTGTAATGCGCGATTATCAGTTGCAGCTAAAGCAGCTTCTTTGATTGCTTCTGCAAACGTCGGGTGAGCATGAGACATTCTAGAGATATCTTCAGCAGATGCTCTAAACTCCATAGCTGTTACCGCTTCAGCGATTAAATCTGCCGCACGAGCACCAACCATATGGATACCTAAAACCTCATCTGTATTTTGGTCAGCGATAATTTTCACTAATCCATCTAAGTCACCACTTGCACGAGAACGTCCTAAAGCTCTGAATGGGAAGCTACCTACTTTGTAAGCTACACCTTCTGCTTTTAATTGCTCTTCAGTTTTACCAACAGCAGCTACTTCTGGCCAAGTATAAACAACACCTGGAATTAAGTTGTAGTTGATGTGTGGTCTTTGACCTGCTAAGTATTCAGCTACCATCACTCCTTCTTCTTCTGCTTTATGTGCTAACATAGCTCCGCGAACTACGTCCCCGATAGCGTAAATATTAGCAGCAGTTGTTTGTAGGTGATCGTTTACTTCGATTTGTCCTCTTTCTGTTACTTTTACTCCAGCTTTTTCTGCATTTAATCCGTCTGTATAAGGACGACGACCCACTGCTACTAAAGTATAGTCTCCTTCTAAAGTAATGATTTCTCCTTTTTTATCTTCAGCAGAAACTTTTACTACATCACCTTCACGTACAACACCTTGTACTTTGTGTGAAGTATAGAATTTCATTCCTTGTTTCTTTAAAACTTTCGTCAATTCTTTAGAAACAGCTCCGTCCATTGTAGGAAGAATACGATCAGCAAATTCTACAACAGAAACTTGCGCTCCTAATCTCATGTAAACCTGACCTAATTCCAATCCAATTACTCCCCCACCAATGATAATTAAGTGTTTTGGTACTTCTGGAAGTTTTAACGCCTCTGTTGATGTAATGATACGCTCTTTATCCAATTGAATGAAAGGCAATGTAGACGGTTTAGAACCTGTAGCAATAATCGTGTGTTTTGCTTCAAATTGTTCTACTGAACCATCATTTTTTGTAACATTAATTGTAGTTGCATTTTCAAATGATCCCACTCCTTCAAAAACAGTAATTTTATTCTTATCCATTAAGAATTTCACTCCTGAACATGTTTGGTCAACCACTGCTTGTTTGCGTTCGATCATTTTAGCTAAATCCACTTTTACGTCTCCAGCTACTTCAATACCATGCTCTGCAAAGTGTTTCATTTCTTCCACTAAGTGAGAAGAAGCTAATAATGCTTTTGAAGGAATACAACCTACGTTTAAGCAAGTTCCTCCTAATGTAGCATATTTCTCTACAATTGCAGTTTTAAAACCTAATTGGGCGCAACGGATTGCAGCTACATATCCACCAGGCCCTGAACCAATTACAACTACGTCAAATGAATTCATATTATTTTTAACTTTTTTGATGTTTATATATGATGTACAAATGTACGCTTTTCTAAAATAACTCTTTACACGATTTTGTGTTGTTTTTATTACAAAAAAACGATTTTATACTAACAAATTACTTTTAAACTCTTTGGTGCGACTTCAATAACAAAGTGATTGGTATCAAATTCACAATACTCTCCGTCAATTTGAACTCCATTTTTGGGGCTATTACTAATCTCAACTTCAATTTTAGAAGTTTGTATGTAATCCGTTCGTCTAAATTTTTCTGTTTTTTTCAGAACAACATACAGCCCAAAGGTTAATTGTTTTAAGATTCCAATCTTTGGCACCATCAAATAATCCAACAATCCATCAGTTAAACTTGCTTTAGGTGTCAAACTCATATTGTACCCCATTTCGTTGGAGTTTGAAATAAACAACAACAACGGATTTACTACTTTAGTTTGTCCATTATAAGTGACGCGCATTTGTTTGGCTTTATACTGTTGAGCCGAATTCAATGCTGCGCGAATGTAAGCACCTAATTTTCGTTTTCCTGATTTTTCGTACTGTTCAATAATTGTCGCATCAATACCGAACCCCATATTACTAAAGAAATACGATCCGTTTAGCATACCAACATCCATAGCCATGATATTTTGCTTGCGTATTAACTGAAGGGCTTTGTCAATGTCTTTTGGAATTGCCAAATTAGAAGCTAAGCCGTTACCTGATCCTACAGGAACGACGCCAAAAATTACTTCTTTCCCTACTAATTCAGTTGCAACTTCGTGAATTGTACCATCTCCGCCACAAGCCACAATAATAGTTGCTCCTTGTGCTAAAGCCTGTTGTGTCAATTCAATTGCGTGCTTTTTTCGCTGTGTTAAATGAACAAAAACTTCATATTCTTCACTGGGGAAAAAAGTTTTGATATGCGTTTCGGTAATATTGTGTTTTCCTTTACCTGAAATAGGATTTACGATAAAATGAATACGAGTCATAAAGCGACAATAAGGGATTTAAAGAATCTACAATGGTGTGAGTAGGATAATAAAAAAGTCAACATGTGTTGACTTTTTATACCGTTGGTCCTTCCCAAGTAGTAATTCCTCCTACTAAATTAAACGTATTTTCGAAACCTAGCTGATTCATTAATAAACAAGCTTGGTTACTTCTACCTCCTGCTTTGCAGTAAACGTAATAGTTTTTTGTTTTATCCAATTGCTCCACAGCATCTAAAAAACCTTGTCCTAAATAGATATCGATGTTAATTGCATTAGGGATAGCTCGTTCTTCCACTTCTTCATCGGTGCGAACATCTAAGATAACGGCATTGTCATCTTGTTGATATTGCTCCCACCACAGTTCTTGTGTTAAATCCATTTTTTTACTTCTTAGAATAGCTTCAAAGATAGCGCTATTTTGTGTTTTATCTATTTTTTCACTCTAAAAAAAGACTTTTAGTAGGATTTATTGTTTTACTTTGTTCTAACAAACGCAAGAACTAATTTATGTCATCACATCACATCGTTCGAGATGATCAAGAACCCGCTTTAATTATTGCCAATGGCGCGGCATGTAGTCAAGATTTACTAGATCAATTATTAGAATGGTCACCCTTTATTGTTGTCTTAGATGAGGCTATTGAACGAGTTATCGCATTAAATATAAAGGTTGATGTACTGATTGGAGACTTTGACCGAAATTTTGATCCTACCCCCTATTTAGAGCAACAATATCCTTTGGAAATCGTACATAGTACGGATCAAGAAACGACAGACTTAGAAAAAGCGCTTAATTTTTTACTTGAAAAAGGAATCAAAGCAGCTAATGTTCTTTGGGCAACGGGTAAAAGAGCGGATCATACTTTTACGAATATCACTACGTTAATTAAATATAGGGATACGATGAAAATTGTTATCCTCGACGATTATTCTAAAATATTTAGATTGCCATCAACTTATAAGAAATGGTATACCAAAGACACCATTTTATCGTTAATTCCCGTTGGTCAGGCGAATGGTATCACCACAACAAACTTAAAGTATCCTTTAAATCAGGAAGATTTAATACTTGGAATTCGAACCGGATCGAGCAATAGTGTTGTTGAAGATGGGATTGTGAGTATCACGTATGAAAGTGGTGACTTGTTGTTAATGGAATGTACGGATTAGTGGATGTGATTTGTTCGTTGTTGGTTGTTGGTTGTTGGTCGTTGGTTGTTGGTTGTTGGTTGATTTTCGTTTAAAGAAAAGTTTATCTCTTTTAGCAAAATCTAAACTGTTAACTGTTAGCTGTAAACAAATAAAGGTATCCCATTGCTGAGATACCCTTTTTATTTTTAAACAAAAAATCTTACTAGACTATTTTCCTAAGAAAATTTGGAAACCAAATGCGATACCTAATCCATTTTGAGCAGTAGCATTAGCTTGGTTAGATTTACTGTAGTTGTATCCTACAATAGCCTCTAAAGCAACGTTACGGCTTACGAAGTGAGAGTACCCTGCATTGATTGCAAAAGCAAAAGAAGTTTCACTTGAAGATCCGTCAGTTCCAGAAATACCTGCACCACCTTGTCCGAAGAAACGTCCTGTTTCACTAGCTCCTTCTGGGAAGTAATAGCGAACAAAAGGCATTACTTTATAGTTCCACTCGTTCTTCAATGGTTTTTTATGCGTAGTAAATCCTGTACCTAACTCAAGTCCAACCGCAATACCATCAGAAATGAAATATCCGGCTCTTGGAGAGATATTGATATTGAAGCTTTCGTCTTCAAAACTATACCCCGTAGATCCTAAAGCTCCTCCAACAATCCAGTTTCCTTTTTTGATCGGCGTAGCTCCTACCTTTTCAGATAATTTTGGAACTTCTACTAATTTACCTTTTTCTTGTGCTTGTGCTACTGTCATACCAGCTAACAATAACGCTGTAATCATGGTGATCTTTTTCATTGTTTTTGCTTTTTAATTATACATATTCTCATTATAGGCCCATGTTGTTAACTTGACAAAAAGCTTCGTTTCAATTCGATTAAGCTTTTATTGGTGTTAACAAGACCCGTAATTAAATATTTTCTAACTTCTTCTTGCTCAGGATGATTCATGTATTTAAACCATTCATCCGAAAGAAGAATTTTTTTAATTTCGACAATGCGTTTGGCCGTATCATTTGCGTTTCTACGGAACGCCTTGCTTTCACTAAGACAGGCATAATGCGTAAAGGTCACTTCTTTTTGTAAAAAATTAACACTTATAACATAGTTTTTTTCTCTTTCATCATTGGGATAAAAGCTTGACCAATCGGCATATCCGAGGAAATACCCTTGACTGGTCTTTTTATCAGAGATCAATTTCCATCGACAATTTGCAACTCTTCCCCAATGATTAGCATATCTAAAAATACCATCTGCTGTAAAAAAATAACTACTGCCTTTTTCACTTTTAAAATGAGGTGAAAGATTCGCTATATTATCTAACGGCACTTCTGTCCACTCACAGTATGTATGTTTAAAAAAATTCGTTGCGTTGTATTTTCTCATTTACTTAATTAATTCTTCACTTTTAGCAACAATCACAATACCGTGTTCTATCATTTTTTCTTTTGCTTTTTCAATTCCCTCTATAGCTATGGGTTTAGTTGCAAAATCTAAAAAATAGGTTTTAAACCCTGCTTTTTTTGCGTCCATTGCGGTATAAAACACACAAAATTCGGCTGCTAATCCACAGATGTAAACTTCGGTTACTTTTTTATCATTGAGGTAACCTAAAAGTCCTGTTGAATTGATTTTATTGTTATCGTAAAAACCGCTATAAGAATCGATTTGTTTATTCATTCCCTTTCTAAAGATGGCTGCAACTTTAGTGCTGTTCCATGCTTTGCTAAATTCAGCACCTGGAGTTCCTTGCACACAATGGTTTGGCCATAGTATTTGTGGTTGTCCTTGCAGATCAACAACATCATACACGTGTTGATCAGGGTGTTGAGAAGCAAAACTTTGGTGATCCAAAGGATGCCAATCTTGCGTTGCTACAATGAGATCAAACTGATCTTGTATAGCGTTAATACGAGGAATAATTAAATCTCCATCTTGAACGGCTAAGGCTCCATTAGGTAAAAAATCATATTGTAAATCAACTACTAATAAAGCTTTCATAAGTTACTACTTTTATTTTAAATTATAACAAAAAAAGAAACAAAAAATGCACTATTATAAATTATCTCTCAAATTCTTTTAATGTTTTTACGATAATAGACACACAATCCAATAATTGTTCTTCATTCATCACTAAAGGCGGTGCGAAACGAATAATATTGCCATGTGTAGGTTTAGCTAATAAACCATTGTCTCTTAACTTTAGACAAATATTCCAAGCTGTCTCGCTATCTTCTGTATCGTTAATCAGGATGGCATTCAACAATCCTTTTCCGCGTACTAACGAACAGATGTTACTTGTTTCGATGTACTTTGTCAATTCACTTCTAAACAATAGTCCTAAACGCTCAGCGTTATCTGCTAATTTTTCGTCTAAAACAACATCTAAAGCGGCGATTGCGATTGCAGCAGCCATTGGATTACCTCCAAAAGTAGATCCGTGTTGTCCGGGTTTGATTACATTCATAATTTCATCATCTGCTAACACGGCAGAAATTGGATAAGCACCACCCGACAAGGCTTTTCCTAATACAAGAATATCTGCTTTTACATTTTCATGTTGGATAGCTAACATTTTACCTGTTCTGGCAATCCCTGTTTGTACTTCATCAGCAATAAATAAAACATTGTGTTGTTCACACAGTAATTTTGCTTCTGCTAAATAACCTGTTGTTGGTACGTATACACCTGCTTCACCTTGGATTGGTTCCACTAAAAATCCAGCAATACTGGCACTGTCTTTTTCTAAAATTGCGCGAAGTGCATCAATATTATCATAAGCTACACGGATAAATCCTTCTGTATATGGACCGTAATTTTTTCTTGCTTCTTCATCATTTGAAAAAGAAATAATCGTTGTAGTTCTTCCGTGGAAGTTATTTTCACAAACAATAATTTTAGCTTGATTTTCAGCGATTCCCTTTTTCTCATACGCCCATTTGCGACAAACTTTTAATGCGGTTTCTACAGCTTCCGCTCCAGAGTTCATCGGCAATACTTTATCATACCCCATTAAAGAAGTAATTTTCTTTTCGTAAACCCCTAACTGATCATTGTAAAAAGCACGAGAAGTCAGCATTAATGTATTCGCTTGTTTAGTCATCGCTTCAACAATTCTCGGGTGACAATGTCCTTGGTTAACTGCTGAATATGCAGATAAAAAGTCATAATATTTCTTCCCTTCAACGTCCCAAACGTATACACCTTCACCTTTTGTTAAGACAACTGGAAGGGGGTGGTAATTATGTGCTCCGTATTGATTTTCTAATGCAATCGCTTGTTCTGAAGTTATTTTTTCTGACATCATAGTATCTGTTTTAATTTACCTGCAATTTACTGCTTTTTATGTAAATAATTCTAAAATACAATGGATCTCCTTTATTCTATTTTCTAAATCCCCTCAAAAAACGGAGCCTATTCTGTAAGCACCTTATTGTAAAGCAGGACTAAAATTGATTGACCTTTTTACCGTTGTACTTATTCGTTACACTTTAGCTAATCAATCTCGGTTTTCAGTGTTAAAATCGCAAATCTTACAAAAAACAAAAGAGGGATTAAAATTACTTTCAATCCCTCTTTGTTTTATTTCTTTTTTAATTGTTCTTCGATTTCAGTCCATTTAGTTGGATCTTCTTTTAAATCAATATAGTAATCGTATAACATACGCGTTAATTTAATTTCGACACGTTGTCCCATAATTTCATTTAAAGTAAAATAACCGTGAAACTCTCCTCCTTTTTTAATGATTGGCGGTTTTTCAGCATGTTGATTCCAAGGGGAATAATTACTCGTATCATCCCCGTAGATACCGTATTTATTCCAAATTGATTTTTTGTTATATTCGTTGCCATAAATTCCATGGGAATTCCAAACTGAGTTTTTATTTTCAGAAGGACAATTTAAACATCCTAAATATTCTTGGGTACTGTTGTTGCTGTAGATCTCCAAAATTTGAGCTTTCAAATTAAAAGAAATCAAACACAATAACACGGCTAGTAGATTTGTATTCTTTCTCATTTTTTTTTATTGTTTTGTAGCTGATTGCAAATTACAACATATTTTAAACATTACTAGTATTAGCCGTTTCTATTTCATAAAAAAACGACCCGATATAGTTGTTTTATTTTATTTTTAAACTTGGTATTGGTTGACTTTGTTTATCTTTATTTTGCTACAAAGAAACCATTCTTTCTTCAAAAAAAACTATTTTTATTCTAATGATATAATAAAATAACACTTTATCATCCAAATTCTCCGTCATCAAGTAAAAGATACCACACAAAAAAGAGTCGCATGGAAACACAACGCTTATTTCTCACTCCACTAAATCACTGTGATAATGCTTTTTTCATAGCACTTGTCAATAGCCCTGGTTGGCTCAAATTTATAGGTAATCGAAATATTTACAGCGCTTTAGATGCTCAAGCATACATTCAGCATATTATTGACAATCCTCAATACACATATTGGACCGTTCATTTAAAGGAAAGTCAAACTTCTATTGGAGTTCTTTCGTTGATTAAACGGGAGTATTTAGATGCCCACGATATCGGTTTTGCTTTTTTACCCCAATTTACCAATAAGGGTTATGCCTATGAAGCAGCGCATCATGTTATAGCAGAATTGAAAAAAAATCAATTGCACGCTAAGCTTTATGCGACTACCTTAGCCGAAAATAAAAGCTCTATCAAGTTACTAACCCGCTTGGGTTTTCAATTTGTACAACTTATACATCCTAAAGAAGAGTGTTTAAATTTATATGTATTGAGTGAGTTGTGAGTTGAAAGATAATAATATCACAAAAAAGAAAACGAATGAATTGTCCTTTATGCCAACAACCGATTACGAATAAAATTGATCCTTTGTACTATCAATGCGGAACTTGTTTTGCTTATGTGAAAGATGTTGCTTCTTATTTTTCATCGGAACAAGAAAAACGTCACTATGAATTTCACAATAACGACGTCAATGATCTAGGGTATCAAAAATTTACTTCACCCATTACCAATGCTATACTTGAGCGTTTCTCTGCAGATACATTAGGTTTAGATTTTGGTTGTGGGAAAGGTCCTGTTATTACAAAACAGTTGGTTGATCGAGGTTATTCGGTTAATCTATATGATCCATACTTCTATCCCGATCAATCTTACGTCAATGAGCAATATGATTATATTTTCAGTTGTGAGGTTTTTGAACATTTTCACCATCCTCATCAGGAAATAATCCATCTTAAAAGCTTGCTAAAACCTGGGGGATTGCTATTGATTATGACTCATCTGTATGAAAATCAAAAACCTTTTGACTCGTGGTATTATCGCAAGGATGAAACTCATGTTTTTATCTATACGCGCCAAACGTTTGAGTATATTGCTCAACAATACAATTTTAATTTGCTTGTATTGACTGAACGCTTTATTGTATTAGAATCTAACTAAATAGCCGAAAGACATTTTGCTTAATAGGCTTTTTATACAAAAAGGAGTGATTCAGTAAAATCACTCCTCTCTTATGTTCTGCTTGATTACAAGCAGAGCTAACAATAAAAAAAATTATGAACTATTTTTAAAAAAATCGGGGGGCGACTTTTTTTCTTTGCTTATTAGACAATTCAAACTTCATGAATATTTCATGAGAACCTGAATGGTATTTTGCAAGGTTACTAGTACCTGCTTCATAAGTATACCCGATAAACAATTTATCTGATACTTGAAATCCTGCTAATCCACTAAAAGAGGCATCCCAACGATAAGCTGCTCCTACAGTAAATTTATCGTTAAACAAGAAGTTTGCTGTTAGATCTACTTGAAGAGGAGCTCCAGCAGTAGCTTTTACTAGGGCCGCTGGTTTAAATTGTACTTGGTAATTAAGATCAAACACATAGCCTCCCATTAGATAAAAATGTGGTTTTTCTGTCATCACTTTATAATCATTATCATTGTACACTTTACTCGTTAAAATCATAGGTACAGATAATCCTACATAGGCTTTTTCTGAATAGAGATAAACCCCTGCGCCAATATTTCCAGAAAATTTGTTTTTTATATTTGATTCAGCAATAGGGTCTGTACCGTCATAAATATGAAGTCTATTATAGTCTACATTCAATAAAGAACCCGCTGCTTTTAATCCAAAAGCAAGTTTATATTGGTAGTCGAGGTCAACTGTATAAGCCAAATCAAGTGCTAAGCTATTTTGATCTGTTACTCCAAGTCGATCATTCATCAAGTGAACGCCCAATCCTAATCCTGTATCTGTTAAAGGAGTAGTTACGGATAGATGTGCGGTTTTAGGAGCTCCTTCCAATCCAACCCATTGTGTTCGATATAGACCAAAAATATTCATTTTACTCACGCTTCCTGCGTAAGCGGGATTAATCGTTGCTGGGTTATACATGTATTGTGTATACTGTGGATCTTGTTGGGCAAAGACTTGTTGCAGACCTAACAAAATGATTCCTGTATATAGTAGTGCTCTTATTGTATTTAATTTTTGCATCGTGTCGTATTTTTTAGTTAGTTTCAAGGTGTAAGTTTGCTGCTTTTTTAATCATTCGGCTTCCGTTTTCATCTTTGTATTCATAAGTAACCACATAGTAGTAGGTTCCACTTGGAAGCTTACTTCCTTTATTGAGCGTTGTTTTACCTTCTGAATAACCTTTGAATACATTCTCACTACCATTTCCGTGAGGATCATAACCGACAGTTTCATATACACGTGTTCCCCAACGGTTGAAAATCTCTACTTTGTTGTTAGGATAATTTTGAATATTTTCAATGATAAAGTAGTCGTTTTTACCATCTCCATTTGCAGAAACCAGGTTATAAATCACAACATTACCTTCTGTAATCCAATCTTTTTTAACCGTGCCAAGGGTAAAGAAACCGTATCCCTGCACTGTAGCAACTGTCGTTACTTCTTTGGTTGACATATCAACTACTCCTCCTTCATCTACCCATAGCTGTTGTTTGGGATCCCAACGCACAATATGTAAATCTTCTTCGGGATTATTTAAAACGTCTGATGCTGTTGTGTCTTCATCCCAACTTAAAGTAATCAACACATCACTTTGCTGTTCGCTTCCTTTCTCAATTGTCCAGTATTCTTTATTGTTGATTTTTTTTACCACTCCTGCTGTATTTGAACGTGTTTCAAAAAAACCTGAATCGTTGTATACATATTGCCCAACAAAAACATCCCCTGTTCCTTTAGGTGCAGAAATACGAGCATAACGGTATTTTCCTCTATCTCCACTAGGGTACGTAAAAGCTTCATTTCCGATTTTTTCAATCGCCCCTTGAACGTGAGAAGTATCTCCTACACTTTCAATCGTTGCTCCTTTTTTAAACGTAAACATTCCATTTGAAACTTTAGTAATCGGATTGTATGTTGAGTCTACGAGAACTATTCCATTTTGAAAGTCTACAACACCTGAAACATCAATATTGTTTTTCAAATCAAATGCTACTTTACTTACAGAACTATTAAAGATTACGTGGTGAAAAGAAGCCATTTGATTTCCTCCAATTTGCTTTGCTTGAGTCGTATTTACACCATCAGTAAACAAAGTTGTTGATGTTGTTTTATTGCTTGTCATTCCATAAGCTCCATCGTTGATGAAGCTGTTGTAATAAATTGCCGTACCGTCATTATTTACATTTCCTCCTTCTGTATTCTTAAATGCCCCTTCAAAAGAGATTAAATCTCCTGTAGAAACGGATAAAACTCCTTCATTAGTGATCGAGGCAGTATTTTGCGCATAATTGATCACGCTACAAAAACCAATTATTAATGCGATAACTTTGTTACTTTTTTTCATACTTTTTATCTAAGGGTAAAAACTTTTTTCTTTTATTCTTTTAGTACCTCTAAATTTTGCTTGTTGTTGCTCTCATTTTCAGTTTTCCTCTCTAAGCATTGTACTTAGTTTACTTCTTTGATTTCTTAAACAAAACTTGATATATGTAACTTATCAACTACCGTACCAAAAAGTCTCAATATTAGATTTAAACAAAACAACAAATAACAATTCATTGAAAATCAAATAATTATAGTTTGAGAAAAATCACAATTTTGTATATATTTTTTTACAAACTCTCTTATTGAGAATTATCTCTCTCCTTTTTTTACTTTTTTTTAGACAAAAAAAAGAGGATTAGCATTGACGCTAATCCTCTTTTTAATTCTTTTATGCATGATTTAATACAGCATTGAATGAAACTTATTGCTGGTTATTTCATTCGTTGACGAACCATTGGGTTTGTAATAAGTAATGATTTTGTAGGCAATACTACATATGTATGATTGGGTCTATTGGCATCATATCCTGGATCATTGGGTTTTAAGGGTACCGTCGGACTAGATGTTTCTTCTAGTACCTCTTTATTAAAGATATCCTTTCCTTTCACTGTTGCTTGATTGTAAACTCCTTTATTCGCGATATCTTGCTTGGTTAAGGTATAGGTTACCGTATACGTCCATATTTCTTCAGCCTCTAGTATAGCATCTGAATTTCCGTTTTTCGTAGGAATTTCAGTAATTATCCCACCAAACAAAGGATCGATTACTTGAATTTCTTCAATTGGTGTTTTTCCAGTATTTACCACTTGTAGTGTATAAGTAATGGTTTCACCTGCTTGCGCAAATCCATCGTTATTCAAATCGTTAAAACGTCCGTCTTTTAGCAATTTAAATGAAACTTCAGTATAGAGTACGTCAGTATTTTCTTTAATATTATTACATGGTACATCGAGTCCGTTATTTTCACATTCATAATGCGGATCTGTTGGCGGTACATTTTCATCTTGATTAGAAGCGTCAGGGTCCACAACATCCACTGGACGAAGAATTGTTGCTTCTACGGCAACTGGGCCAACCGTTGGATTTACGGCTTTAATTCTTATGGTATAAACTACTTCACATTGGTTTTTTAAATCCAATTGACTGGTATACTTTCGTGTTGCTTCATCAAAAGTTAGTGGTACTCTTTCTTCTCCACAGGTAGAAACGATAAAATCATATCCAACAGGGGAAAATCCTTGTGGAATTTGAAAAGCAAACACTGCTTTTTCGACTTCATGAGGTCCGTTATTCTTAACTTTTACGGTATACGAAATCACGTCATTTATAGGAACAACTTCTTTATCTGCCTGTACAGATACTACTTCCAAATCAGCTACTTTTATTTTAACATCAAAATCTGCAGTAACAGCATCTCCTTTAATAAAAGTCCAAGTATCCATACCGTGATTATCACCAAAAGTACCTACCGTTGCATTTGTTCCGATTCCCCAAGTATGTCCATTTACTCGACTGGAGATTCCTTCTGGTAGGACTAGGTGACTCGCATTTCTTGGTTGTGACTTAGATCCTGCATTTCCTCCTCCATCACCTATACTTGTATCATCCCAATACACTTTATCTGATCGTACGGATCTCCTATCTAGAGATAGTAATTCAATGATAATTCCATATTCATTTAATTCCATATCAATATAAGGGAAATGCACTTCTGCTCCGTGTAGCTCAATTGCGAGACGTAAATCAACACTTCCTTCTACTATAATTTGTCCATCTCCGTCTCTACCATCCCAATAAATTTTATTTTCTCCAGAAGCACAAAATCCTTTTAATATTCGGGATGTAAAATGACTTCCTTGTTTGGGTTGTATGGTCAGCGTGTATTCACCTCCTGATTCATTGTTAAATACAATGTAAGCCCCATTTCCGCCTTGATTTTCAATGCTTCCTTCTGCGCTTTCTACGCGAATATCTTTTACATGTAATTGCTTTTCTGGGGTTCTTAACCACGTTTTCCCTCCGTCCATTGCAGCTACGGCTTCTTCTGGCATACTGCTATCTGGAATATTGTAAAATATCTTCTGAGTAATAGCATTTTCTGTATCCGCTATTCTAGGATCATGATATCTTGTATGTGTATCTTCTGTTGTTTGAATAGGAATACTCGAATAAGAAGGCGTGGTTGGGTCTCCTACATTATAAAATCCTTGGTTGTTAACCATAAAGGTGAATGAAATTCCTTGATTTCCATTGTTATCTACATTATAGATATAACCGTCTTTCGTCAAGATTTTAAACACACCATGAAATCCACTATTGGGCATAAATAAGTTTCTTTCAATTGAAGGGTTATTCATTGACATTACGGTAGTAAACGTACGTCCTGTTACCCAATTCCAAGTGTTGTTTATTTTTTTTGCTACAGAAACATCCCATGCTATTAAATAATTAGTACTCAAAGCTAAAGGCCATGCTGTAGCCTCTGAATATCTGGGAGTTGAAATAGCTCCTGATGGTTTTCCATACGAACCTAAAAATTCTACACGATATACACCACTACCTCCTTTTGGCACGGTATAATAAATAGGGATATATCTACTCTCTCCTGCTTTTTGTTCTGGCAAACGTGGTCCGGCTAATTCTGCAGTTCTGGAAGGAATTTTCCCCTCGTTATAATTAAACGTTAGGTTAACTTGTTCTCCATTGGGAGCAAACAATGTAATCCATTTTTTATCCGTTCCCATTTGTGCATCTGAGGCCAAGGTAATTTGTTCTCCTTCTTCAGCGTATACGTAATGCACTCCTAAACCTGAATACGGAAAGGCAAAAGTTTCTTCTGTACTTGCTCGCAAATAAGCTCTACCGCCTTTGGCACCTACAGGATATAAATCTTTAGATCCTTCAGCCCATGCATTTCCTATTCCCAATAAAAGGACAAATACAGCTAAAATTACTTTTTGTATTGAATTTACTATTTTATATTTTTTGCTTCTCATTCGTTTCTTTTTTTGCATTGCACATAGTTAATAAAGCCTTAATCAAAACGATTCAACTAAGGCTTTATTTGTGTTATTTGATCACAAAAACAATATTCATGAATGAACTTGGTTCTGCAGTTGTTGTAACTGTATAGGTCAATTTACCATCTGCGCTAATTGAAAGATCTTTGAATACAGCTTCGTCATAGTATGTTACATAATAATACAATTCACTACTTTCAAACACCGTCATTTTTGCTGGTGCACCTGCACTTCCAACAACTCCACCTCCATATTGCATTGGTGTGGTACCAGCTGGCCCATGTGAAATAGCATAAGCTCCTGTTCCTCCTGTAAATTGATTTACATAATCTTGATACAAGTCGCGAGTAGCTGTTCCAGAAACCGTTGTATCAAAGATAACTGCCGGCATATAAAAGAACTGTGGTGCTACTTTACTCTGCTCTTTCCATACTGGTTTTTGATCTGCTCCAGTAACTAACACTTGATTTTTACCTGCATCAGCTAAATCGGTAGCTAACAATGTTCCATCTTTGATGTGCTCTGTTGTTACTGTTCCGTTATTTAACGACAATTTCACCGCTTTTAATACTGCTTTTTCTGCTTCTGTTCCAACTTCTCCAGTTGTTGTTACTCCAATAACTCCATCTGTTGTCAAAGATTCACTATTTGCCTCTACTAGCGATTTAAATTCTATTTTCTCTGTTACAAAGGTATTATCTTGCTCATGTGTTACATAAAAATCTCCGTTTTTATAGGTTACATTTCCATCGAACCCGTTGGCAATATATTGATCCAAAACTGTTTTTACTTCTGAATCTTTGATAATCTCTTCGAAATTTTGTTGTACATCTGCTACAACATTAATCGTAACTCCAGTGCCTGTATTATTCTTAATTACATCTTCATTCTCATATAAATAAACACCAGCGCCAAGTGAAGTCAATAGCGTGTTAGTTTCTTTATTTTTGATTTCGTCACTTAGATTAAACTCTCCATCAGCTGTCTTAATGATCAAATTGTCATTTCCATCTTTTTTAACCGTAATATTTCCTTCTGATACTTTAATTAAATCCGTTAGCGATTTCTTTACCTGAGCATCTTGGATAATTTTATCAAAATCACCAATAACGTCTTGAGTAACTTGTATCACAACTTGATCTCGACCTCCTGTTTCATCTATGAAATAGTACTCGCTTTTTCCTTCTGCATCTGTTCCCTTTTCCATTGCGGTTAAAGTTTCCGAGAAATTAACATTTGTTTCATTTTTACCATTATTAAAGTAAAAACGCCCCTTTACAGTTTCTGGATCTATCTCTGTATTTGTTATCAATTGTAAATCAGCTACTACAGAATTCGAAGTGATCATATTTTTAAATTCCGTATTGTCTCCTAACTTAGTTACAAACGTACTGTTATCGGCTAAGTTCGTAACGAATGTTTCGTTGTCGGCAATCTCAGCTACTGCTACTTTTACTGCGTTTCCGTCTGAATCAGTTACAACTAACTCGTCATTTACTAAGGCAAATGTTTGGTTGGTTGTGTTTAGATCTTCAATTGCAATCTCGTGTTTTCCAGCCGCATCAATATAGAAGAAGTTCCCGTTTTCGTATCCTACGTTTC